>NZ_JBIVPU010000003.1:0-907110 GCF_044754805.1 Kitasatospora sp. NPDC092948
GGCTCCCAGTAGACGACTGGGTTGATAGGCCGGATATGGAAGCCCTGTGAGGGGTGGAGTTGACCGGTACTAATAGGCCGAGGGCTTGTCCTCAGTTGCTCGCGTCCACTGTGTTGGTTCTGAAACCACGAACAGAACCCCGCCCGCCCGTGAAGGGTGTGTGGGTTCCGGTTCGACAGTTTCATAGTGTTTCGGTGGTCATAGCGTGAGGGAAACGCCCGGTTACATTCCGAACCCGGAAGCTAAGCCTCACAGCGCCGATGGTACTGCAGGGGGGACCCTGTGGGAGAGTAGGACGCCGCCGAACAATTCTTCAGAAAAAGCCCCCCGCCTTTCGGCGGGGGGCTTTTTCGCGTTCCCGGACTTTCGGAGAATCGGGCCGGCCAAGGCCTCGACGGGGAGAAGTCGTTCCAGCCGAAAGCCGCCGGTGACTGCCGGGGACACGCGGGGTCAGAGGTGCGAGCCGCCGGTCGCGTCGATGGTCTGGCCGGTGATCCAGCGGGCGTCGGGGGTGGCGAGGAAGGCGACGATGTCGGCGATGTCGTCGGGCTGGCCGATGCGGCCGAGCGCGGAGAGGGAAGCGGCGTGCGCCTGGGCGGCGGGGTTGTCGCGGAGCCAGGGGGCGGTGACGTCGGTGTCGACGATTCCGGGGCGGACGGAGTTGGCGGTGATGCCTCGGGGGCCGAGCAGGGCGGCGAGGTTGAGGGTGAAGTTGTCGAGGGCGCCCTTGGTGGCGTTGTAGGCGATGATCTCGGGCATCGCGATGCGGGCGACGCCGCTGGAGATGTTGATGATGCGCCCGCCGTCGTGGAGCCGGGGAAGCGCCAGCTGGGTGAGGAAGAACGGGGCCCGGACGTTGACGGCGAAGACCTCGTCGAACTCGGCCTCGGTGAGCTCGTCGAGGGTTGAACTGCGGCCTATGCCCGCGTTGTTGACCAGGATGTCGAGCTTCCCGTCCGGCGCGTACTCGTGGCCGGACCGGTCGAAGGCGTCCCACAGGCGGGCGGCGTCGCCGTGGCTGCCGAGCGGGGCATGGACCAGGAAGGCTCGGCCGCCGCCGGCGCGGATCTTCTCCAGCACGGTGGTGGCGGCGTCGTGGTCGCGGGCGTAGCCGATGGCGACGGTGGCCCCGTCCTGGGCGAGGCGTTCGGCGATGCCGCGGCCGATGCCGCGGGAGGCGCCGGTGACCAGGGCGATCTTGCCGTCAAGTGCACGTGCGGGCATGGTGGTTGACCCATCTCTCGATTCTTGAGTGGCCGTTCAAGAAAGAACGTAGCACGGCCCGGGGTACTTATTGAGTGATCGCTCTAAAATGGCTGACATGGCGAGTGAAGGCACGAGACGAGGCCGTCCGCCGGCGTTCGACCGGGCGGCGGTGCTGGCGGCGGCGACCAGGCTGTTCTGGGAGCGGGGCTACCAGGCGACCTCGGTGGGCGAGCTGACCGGGGCGATGGGGATCAAGCCGGGCAGCCTGTACGCGGCGTTCGGTGACAAGGAGTCGCTGTTCCGTGAGGTGGTGCGGGCCTACCAGCAGTCCCCGGCGGGGGCGTTCGTGGGGCCGGCGTTCGATGAGGAGTCGACCGCCAGGGCGGCGTTCGTCCGGATCCTGCGGGAGGCGGCGGTGGTCTATTCGGACCCGGCGCACCCGGCGGGCTGTCTGGTGATCAGCGCGGGCGCCAATGTCGCGGCCCAGGACGACGAAGTAGCGGTGTTCCTACGGGAGTTGAGGGCCGCGAACCTGGCGGGCTTCGAGGAGCGGCTGTCCACCGCGAAGCGACTCGGGGAGCTGCCGCCGGGCGCGGATCCGGCGGCGCTGGCGCGCTACTTCGGCGCCGTCCTGCAGGGCATGTCGCAGCGGGCCCGGGACGGTGCGGACGCGGCGGAGCTGACGGGGACGGCCGAACTGGCGATGGCGGCGTGGCCCGTCGCGGCCACCGACGGTGCGGCCTCCTGAAAGCGGGTCGGAGGACGTACGCTCGGCGGTATGCAGACTGCTGAGAACACGTCAGGCGGCGGCCGGGTCGAACGCGTCGAGGTGCTGACGGCGGAACAGGCCGGGGCGGTGCGGGAGTTGCTGGCGGAGGCGGCCCGGACGGACGGTCGGGAGGCGGTCTCGGAGGCGGGCCGACTGCGGATCCGCCCGGACAGCCTCCGCCCGGGCGTGCGGCACCTGGTGCAGCTGGCGGACGGCCGGGTCACGGGGTACGCGCAGATCGAGGGCGAGCGCCCGGGGACGGTCGAGCTGACGGTGGCCCCGGCCGACCGCGGCCGGGGCCTGGGCGGGGCGCTGGTGCACGCGGTGCTGGACGGGGCGGCCGGCGAACTGAACTTCTGGGCGCACGGCGGACTGCCTGCGGCCCGGCACCTCGCGGACGTCCACGGGGCGGCGCTGGTACGGGAGTTGCGGCAGATGCGGCGCACCGCCGAGGCACCGGAGCCGGTGCCGCTGCCGGCCGGTGTCGAGCTGCGGACCTTCGAGCCGGGCCGGGACGAGCAGGCCTGGCTGGCGCTCAACGCGCTGGCGTTCGCGCACCACCCGGAGCAGGGCTCCTGGACCGAGCAGGACCTGGCGGAGCGGATGGCCGAGCCGTGGTTCGACCCGAAGGGCTTCTTCCTGGTCGAGCGGGACGGCCGGCTGGTCGGCTACCACTGGACCAAGACCCAGCCGGACGGCCTCGGCGAGGTGTACGTGGTGGGCGTGGACCCGGCGGAGCAGGGCGGCGGCCTGGGCAAGGCGCTGACCGCGGCGGGCCTGCGGCACCTGATCCTGGAGCGGGGGCTGCCGACCGTGATGCTGTACGTGGACGCGGACAACGCGGCGGCCGTCCGGGTGTACGAGCGCCTGGGCTTCGCCGTCCACGAGGTGGACCTGATGTACCGCTGGGAGCCGTCGGCGGGCCACTGACCTGGGCCGGCGCGGGGCGGGTGCCGGGCGGACGAAGCCGTCCGGTAACTGCCACAGGGGTGACTGACTCAGCTTTCCTCCCGGCCATGCGGTGTTTACCGTGGATTCAATTGGCGCCGCGAAGATCACAGAATGTCGTCCGTATTGCCCCGTCCGCGTCACCGCTCCACCCGCCGCCCGGCCGGGCCGGTTCCGGCTGCGCCGGGTGGGTGGCCGTGGGTCGACGAGGACGAACAGCATGCGGAGGCGTGCCCTTCGTCCCGCCGGGACCGCGTCCTGCAGGAGGAGCTGGAACAGATGAGCATCCCGCGTCCCGTCTCCGACTCGGCCGCGGCCGAGTCCAGCACCGAGCAGAAGCCGGCCGTCCGGACCGGTGGGAAGGCCGGGTCACGGGCCGGCGGCAGGGCCGCGGCCAAGGATCCGGCGAAGGAGTCGAAGCCGCGCTCCGCGGCGCGCGCCAAGGCCGACCCGGCGGCGCCGACCGAGCAGGCGCGGGTGACCGGCGCACTGCCCGGCCCGGTGGCGGCGGCCTTCCCGGCGGGCGGCGCGGACGGCCGCGGCGCGGAGGAGGCGGAGTTGCCGCAGGGCCGGTTCCTGGACCGTGAGCGCAGCTGGCTGGCGTTCAACGAGCGGGTGCTGGAGCTCGCCGAGGACCCGAACATCCCGCTGCTGGAGCGGACCAAGTTCCTGGCGATCTTCGCGTCCAACCTGGACGAGTTCTTCATGGTGCGGGTGGCCGGGCTGAAGCGCCGGATCGCCACCGGGGTCGCCCAGCGGTCGGCGTCGGGACTTCAGCCGCGCGAGGTGCTGGACCTGATCTGGCGCCGCTCGCGGGAGCTGATGGCCCGTCATGCCGCCACCTTCCAACAGGAGGTGCTGCCGGACCTGGCCGCCGAGGGCATCGAGCTGGTGCGCTGGCCGGACCTGGCGGAGACCGAGCAGGCCCGCCTGCACACGCTGTTCCGGCAGCAGATCTTCCCCGTCCTGACGCCGCTGGCGGTCGACCCGGCGCACCCGTTCCCGTACATATCGGGGCTGTCGCTGAACCTGGCGGTGGTGGTGCGCAACCCGGTGTCCGGGCACAAGCACTTCGCCCGGGTGAAGGTGCCGCAGCTGCTGTCGCGCTTCCTGGAGGCCTCGCCGCAGCGGTACGTGCCGCTGGAGGACGTGATGGGCGCGCACCTGGAGGAGCTGTTCCCGGGGATGGAGGTGCTCGCCCACCACGCGTTCCGGGTCACCCGCAACGAGGACCTGGAGGTGGAGGAGGACGACACCGAGAACATCCTGAAGGCGCTGGAGAAGGAGCTGATGCGGCGCCGGTTCGGGCCGCCGGTGCGCCTGGAGGTCGAGGAGTCGATCGACCCGTACATCCTGGACCTGCTGGTGCGGGAGCTGAACATCACCGAGGCGGAGGTCTTCCCGCTGCCCGGCCCGCTCGACCTGACCGGCCTGTTCGGCATCGCCGACCTGGACCGGCCGGAGCTGCGGTACCCGAAGTTCGTGGCGGGCACCGCGCGCGGCCTGATCGAGGTCGAGTCGGCCTCGCAGCCGGACATCTTCGCCGCGATGCGCGAACGGGACGTGCTGCTGCACCACCCGTACGACTCGTTCTCCACCTCGGTGCAGGCGTTCCTGGAGCAGGCCGCCGCCGACCCGCACGTGCTGGCGATCAAGCAGACGCTGTACCGGACCTCCGGCGACTCGCCGATCGTGGACGCGCTGATCGACGCCGCGGAGTCCGGCAAGCAGGTGCTGGTCCTGGTGGAGATCAAGGCGCGCTTCGACGAGCAGGCCAACATCAAGTGGGCCCGCAAGCTGGAGGAGGCCGGCTGCCACGTGGTGTACGGCCTGATCGGGCTGAAGACCCACTGCAAGCTGTCGCTGGTGGTCCGCCAGGAGGGCGAGACGCTGCGCCGGTACTCGCACGTCGGCACCGGCAACTACCACCCGAAGACCGCCCGGCTGTACGAGGACCTGGGCCTGCTGACCTCCGACCCGCAGGTCGGCGCGGACCTCTCCGACCTGTTCAACCGGCTGTCCGGCTACTCGCGCCGCGAGTCGTACCGGCGGCTGCTGACCGCGCCGCGCGGGCTGCGCGACGGCCTGGTCGCCCGGATCAACGGGGAGATCGCGCACCACCGGGCCGGCCGGCCCGCCTTCGTCAAGATGAAGGTCAACTCGATCGTCGACGAGGTGGTCATCGACGCCCTGTACCGGGCCTCGCAGGCCGGGGTGCCGGTGGACGTGTGGGTGCGCGGCATCTGCGCGATCCGGCCGGGCGTGCCCGGGCTGAGCGAGAACGTCCGGGTGCGGTCGATACTCGGCCGGTTCCTGGAGCACTCCCGGGTGTTCGTGTTCGGCAACGGCGGCGACCCGGAGGTGTGGATCGGCAGCGCCGACATGATGCACCGCAACCTGGACCGCCGGATCGAGGCACTGGTCCGGGTCACCGACCCGGCGCACCGGGCCGAACTGAACGGGCTGCTGGACCTCGGCGTCTCCGACGAGACCGACTCCTGGCACCTCGGCCCGGACGGCACCTGGATCCGCCACGCGCAGGACGCCGAGGGCCGCCCGCTGCGGCACGTCCAGGACCTGCTGATCGACTCGCGCCGCCGCAACCGCGGCTCCGCCGCCGCACGCTGAGCGGCACCCCGCCCGCGCCGGGAGTCGCCCGGTGCGGGCGGCATGCAGCCCCGGGGCAGGCCCGGGGAAGGAATCGGGGAGAGCCACAGCCATGACCGATGCGCCGACGACGGCCCCGGTGGCGCGCGCCGCGACCGCCGGGGAGGTCCTTGCCGGCTACCTGACCGCCCAGGCGGGCGTGTTCCTGCGCGCCCTGCCGCAGGCGGTCGGCGAGGCGGGGTCCAGACCGGGTGCGCTCCCGGCGTCGGCGCAGGCCGCGGACGACCTGCTGCGCGCGGTACGCAGGATCGGCGGGGCCCTGCACACCTTCGGGCCGGTCTTCGACCCGGTGTGGGCGCAGGAGTCGCGCACCGAGCTGCGCTGGCTGATCGACCTGCTCGCCCAGGAACCCGGCTACCGGCGCCGCTCCGCCCGGCTGCTCGGCGCCCTCGACTCGCTGGCCGAGACCGCCCCCGACGGGGCCGGCATGCTAGTCGGCCACCCGGGTGCGCCGAAGGCCCGGGCGCTGCTGGAGCGCCAGCTGACGCTGGCCCGTACCCGCGCCCACACCGGGCTGCTGCAGGACCTGCGCTCGGCGCGGCTGCACGCGCTCGCCGACCGGATGACGCTGCTGGCCGGCGAGGTGCCGCTGCTGCCCGAGGCCGCCGCCGAGCCCGCGGTGGCGCTGCTGCCGCGGACCGCGGCGGCGGTGGGCGCGCTGGTGGCGGCGGCCGAGCGGCTGCCGTGGCAGCGCTCCGCACAGGCGTACGCCGGGGCGGGGCTGCACCGGCTGGGCGCGGCCCCGGCGGACACGGTGCCGGTGCCGCGCGGTGCGGGGGAGCCGGCGGACGTGGCGCTGGCGGCGGACGACGCGCCGTGGCTGCAGGCCCGGATCCTGGTGAAGCGGGCCCGGTACGCGCTGGAGGTGTGCAGCGCGCCGGACGGTGAACTGCTGGAGCTGGACCGGGTGCTGGGCGAGCATCAGGAGGCGTCGGACGCGGCGGTCACGGTGGCCACGGCCGCCCGCACGCCGCGGATCACCCCGGCGACGGCGTACGTGCTGGGTGTGGTGCACGCCGATCAGCGGCTGGACGTGGAGGCCGCCCGGTACGCTTTCGGGCGCCAGTGGCCGGCGGTGGCGCCAGGGCTGGCCGGCCCGGCGGCGTCGGACTGAACCCTCGATCGCCTCTCCGGATGGACCGCGTGCCCCAGCTCCCCGACCGCCCGTCCCCGTCCGACCGTGCCCGCGCCCGGTCGGGCGGCGCCCGTACCGACCGCCGCCCGGCGGCCGGCGCCCGGTCGACGGTGCTGGCGGCGGGCGCGGTGCTGTGGGTGCCGGGGCCGCTGCGCAAGGACGGCAGCCGGAAGAAGCCGCGGGTGGCGCTGGTGCACCGGCCCAAGTACGACGACTGGAGCCTGCCGAAGGGGAAGCTGGACCCGGGCGAGAGCTGGCGGGCGGCGGCGCTGCGCGAGGTGTGGGAGGAGACCGGGATGCGCTGCGCGCTGGGTGGGGAGTTGCCGACCCAGCACTACCGGGTGCAGGGCCGGCCGAAGGAGGTCCGGTACTGGGCGGCGGTGCCGACCGGTGGCGAGTTCCGGCCCAACCGGGAGGTGGACCGGCTGGAGTGGCTGCCGCCGCGCCGGGCCAAGGAACGGCTGACGCACCCCCGCGACCGGGAACTGATCGACGCGCTGCTGGAGCTGCTGCGCAACGGGCCGTCCGACGGGTGATCTGCCCGCGCCCTCCCTGTGACGCAACCGTTACTACTGGCCAAGGTTTCCTGACATCCGTCCGAGGTTCACTCCCCGTTCATTTGTGACGGGCTGACGCGTCACCTGTGCTGCCTAACTTCAGGGTTACCGGAGGGCCGAAAGGGCCCCGGACCACAGCAAATCCGGTCGTTCCGAGACCGGTATTGCCTCAGAAAGGGACACCCTGTGAACCTGCGGAACGGCCGCTCCAAGGCCCTCGCCATCGGTGCCGTCGCGCTCGTCTCCACGCTGTCGCTCTCCGCGTGCGGCACGGACGACAACTCCAAGCCGGCCGCGGGTGGCACGTCCTCCGGCGCCCCGGCGGCTGCCAAGATCGCCTGTGCCGACAAGGGCGGTGCGCTGCTCGCGGCCGGCTCGACCGCGCAGACCCCGGCGATCGACGTCTGGAAGGCCGCCTACGGCGCCGCCTGCTCCACCACCACCCTGACCTACGGCGGCGGCGGCTCCGGCGCGGGCGTCACCCAGTTCACCCAGGGCAAGGTCGCCTTCGCCGGTTCCGACGGCGCCCTGAAGCCGGCCGAGATCGACGCCACCAAGGCGGTCTGCACCGGCGGCCAGGGCATCGACCTGCCGATGGTCGGCGGCCTGATCTCGGTCGTCTTCAACGTCGAGGGCGTCGACAAGCTGATCGTGGACGGCCCGACCCTGGCGAAGATCTTCGACTCGCAGATCACCAAGTGGAACGACCCGGCGATCGCCGCCCTGAACCCGGGCGTCAACCTGCCGGCTGCCGACATCCAGGCGATCCACCGCTCCGAGGACTCCGGCACCACCCAGAACCTGACCGCGTACCTGGCCAAGGCCGGCGGCGGCAACTGGAAGTACCCGGCCGCCAAGGCGTGGGCGGGCCAGGGCGGCCAGTCCGCGAACGGCTCCGCCGGTGTCGCGGCCCTGGTCAAGCAGACCAAGAACTCGATCTCCTACGTCGAGCTGTCCTACGCCCAGACCAACAAGCTGAACAGCGCCGCCATCGCCACCGGCGCCTCCAAGCCGGTCGAGGCCACCGCCGCCAACGGCGCCACCTCGCTGGCCAACGCCAAGGTCGTCGGCACCGGTGCGGACCTGGCGCTGGACATCGACTACGCGACCAAGGCCGAGGGCGCCTACCCGCTGACCCTGGTCACCTACGAGATCGTCTGCGACAAGGGCAACAAGGCCGAGACCCTGCCGGCCCTGAAGTCCTTCCTGAACTACACCGTCAGCGACGAGGGCCAGCAGGCCATCGGTGCGGTCGGCTACGTGCCGCTGCCGAAGGAGCTCGCCGGCAAGGTGAAGACCCAGATCGACGCCCTCGCCTGAGGCTGAGCGACGGCCGGCCGGGCGGCCCCCGAAGGAGGGGGAGGGGCTGCCCGGCCGGGCCGCGCACCGATCGCACCACCCGCACCACCCATCAGAACGTCCGGGGCACCGCCGCCATGGTGCCGCCCTCCGCGGGGCAGCGCCGCCAGACCGGAGTAAACGATCATGACTTCTTCCTCCCCCGCCGACGCGCGGGGACGGACCCCACGACGCCGCGGCGACAGCCGCCGCGGTGACGCCGTGTTCTTCAACCTCTCCCGCGGTGCGGGCATCCTGCTGCTGGTCGTCATGGCCGCCATCGCAGGCTTCCTCGCCTACCGCTCGGCCCTGGCCCTGGGCAAGAACGAGGGCAACTTCCTCACCACCTTCGAGTGGACGCCGGACGCCGCGAAGCCGGTGTTCGGCATCGCCGTTCTCACCTTCGGCACCCTGGTCAGCGCGCTGATCGCGATGGCCATCGCGGTTCCGGTCGCGGTCGGCATCGCGCTGTTCATCTCGCACTACGCGCCGCGCCGGATCGCCCAGCCGTTCGCCTACCTGGTGGACCTGCTGGCCGCCGTGCCGTCGATCGTCTACGGCCTGTGGGGCGTGCTGTTCCTGGTCCCGCACATGGACGGCCTGACCAGCTGGATGAACCAGTACCTCGGCTGGACGTACATCTTCGGCCAGTCCAGCTCCGGCGTCCCGCCGCGCAACCTGTTCACCGTCGGCATCCTGCTGGCGATCATGGTGCTGCCGATCATCACCGCGGTCACCCGCGAGGTGTTCCGGCAGGTCCCGCGGATGCACGAGGAGGCGGCGCTCGCGCTCGGCGCGACCCGCTGGGAGATGATCCGCACCGCCGTGCTGCCGTTCGGCCGCCCCGGCATCATCTCCGCGTCGATGCTCGGCCTGGGCCGCGCGCTCGGCGAGACCATCGCGGTCGCCACCGTGCTCTCCACCAACAGCAAGCTGTCGCTGCACCTGCTCGACCCGGGCGGCGGCACCTTCGCGGAGAACATCGCGCTGAAGTTCAACGAGGCCCAGCCGCTCGGCCGGGACGCCCTGATGGCCTCCGGCCTCGTCCTGTTCGTGATCACGCTGCTGGTGAACGGTGCCGCCCGCGTCATCATCGCCCGCCGCAAGGAGTACTCGGGGGCCGCCGCGTGAGCACCGTCACCACCGTCACCGACGCCACCGCCCCGCTCCTCAGCCACCGGCTGACCGCGGCCCGACTGCCCCGCTGGGCGCCCGCCGGCATCGCCGTGGGCTCGATCGCGCTCGGCTGCGGCATCGGCGCCGTCGCCGGACTGGCCAGCCACCTGCAGTGGGGCCTGATCTCCGCCCTGCTCTTCCTGGTCGCCAGCTACGCCGTCTCGGCCTCGGTCGAGGGCCGCCGGCAGGCCAAGGACCGCTTCGCCACCTCGCTGGTGTGGGTCGCCTTCATCTGCGCCGTGGTGCCGCTGGTCTCGCTGACCTTCTACACCGTGCAGCAGGGCATCGGGGCGATCAGCCCCGAGTTCCTCACCCACTCGATGAAGGGCGTCGTCGCCACCCTCAGCCCGGACGGCGGCATCTACCACGCCATCATCGGCACCGTCGAGCAGGTCCTGCTGGCCACCCTGATGGCCGCGCCGATCGGCCTGCTCACCGCCGTCTACCTGGTGGAGTACGGCCGCGGCCGGCTCGCCAAGGCGGTCACCTTCTTCGTCGACGTGATGACGGGCATCCCGTCGGTCGTCGCCGGTCTGTTCATCCTCTCGCTCTGGAACATCCTCCTCGGCTTCGAGTACTCCGGTTTCTCCGGCAGCCTCGCGCTGGCGATCCTGATGATGCCGGTCGTGGTCCGCTCGACCGAGGAGATGCTCAAGCTCGTCCCGAACGAGCTGCGGGAAGCCTCGTACGCGCTCGGCGTGCCGCGCTGGAAGACCATCCTGCGGATCGTCCTCCCCACGGCCATCGGCGGAATCACCACCGGTGTGATGCTGGCGGTCGCCCGCATCACCGGCGAGACCGCCCCCGTGATGATGCTGGTGTTCGGCGCCGACTTCATCAACAGCGACCCGTTCAACGGGCCTCAGCAGTCGCTGCCGCTCTACATCTGGCAGCAGTACTCGCAGGTCAACAACGAGTTCGGCTACTCGCGCGCCTGGGGCGCGGCGCTGGTGCTGATCGCCTTCGTGATGGGGCTCAACCTCATCGCCCGGGGCATCGCACGCTGGCGCGCGCCCAAGGGCGGACGCTGACACCGACTGACGTACGAACAGACGAGAGAAGACGAAAGATCATGGCCAAGCGCATCGACGTCAGCGGACTGTCCGCCTACTACGGTTCCACCCGCGCCATCGAGGACATCTCGATGACCATCGAGCCCCGCTCGGTGACCGCGTTCATCGGCCCCTCCGGCTGCGGCAAGTCCACCTTCCTGCGCACCCTCAACCGGATGCACGAGGTGATCCCCGGCGCCCGGGTCGAGGGCAAGGTGATGCTCGACGACGAGAACCTGTACGGCTCGAACGTCGACCCGGTCGCCGTCCGCCGCTCGGTCGGCATGGTGTTCCAGCGGCCCAACCCGTTCCCGACCATGTCGATCTACGACAACGTGGTGGCCGGCCTGCGGCTGGCCGGCGTGCGGAAGAAGTCCGTCCTGGACGGCGTGGTGGAGAAGTCCCTGCAGGGTGCCAACCTCTGGAAGGAGGTCAAGGACCGCCTGAACAAGCCCGGCGCGGGCCTGTCCGGCGGCCAGCAGCAGCGCCTGTGCATCGCCCGGGCGATCGCGGTCGAGCCCGAGGTGCTGCTGATGGACGAGCCCTGCTCGGCCCTCGACCCGATCTCCACCCTCGCCATCGAGGACCTGATCGGCGAGCTGAAGGCGCAGTTCACCATCGTGATCGTGACCCACAACATGCAGCAGGCGGCGCGCGTCTCGGACCGCACCGCGTTCTTCAACCTGGCGGGCGTCGGCCAGCCCGGCAAGCTGATCGAGCTGGACGACACCCAGCGGATCTTCTCCAACCCGTCGGTGCAGGCCACCGAGGACTACATCTCCGGCCGCTTCGGCTGACCGGCCCCGCTCCCCGGGAGGCTCCGGCCTCCCGGCGCGGAGCGCACGAGCTGCTCCGGGGCGCTGCATGGCGGTGCCGCCGCGGAGCCGACGAAGGGCCCGCCCCCGTGCTGTGGGGGCGGGCCCTTCCGTCGTACTGCCGTGGCCGGCGCCCGGTCAGAGGACCAGCACGTTGGTGAGGCCGAACATCGCGGCGGCCACGATCGCCGCCGCCGGCATGGTGATGAACCAGCCCATCACGATGTTCTTCGCCACGCCCCAGCGGACCGCGCGGACCCGCTTGGTGGCGCCCACGCCCATGATCGCCGAGGTGATCACGTGGGTGGTGGAGATCGGTGCCGCGTAGACGAACGAGGTGACGTACATGACCGCGGAGGCGGTCGCCTCGGCGGCGAAGCCCTGCGGCGGGTCCAGCTCGATGATCTTCCGGCCCAGGGTGCGCATGATCCGCCAGCCGCCCGCGTAGGTGCCGAGCGAGAGCATGGTGGCGCAGGAGAGCTTCACCCAGATCGGGATGCCGTTGCCGGAGTGGTGGCCGGAGATGGTCAGTGCCATCACCACGATGCCCATGGTCTTCTGGGCGTCCTGCAGACCGTGCGCCAGCGCCATCGCGGCGGCCGAGGCGGTCTGCGCCACCCGGAAGTTGCGCTTGGCCTTGTGCGGGTTGGCCTTCCGGAAGAGCCAGAGGATCGCCAGCATCACCAGGAAGCCGCCGATCAGGCCGACCACCGGCGAGATGATCATCGGAAGGATGATCTTGTCGATCACGCCGTGCCAGACCACCTCGGTGCCGCCGGCCAGCGCCGCGCCCACCATGCCGCCGAACAGCGCGTGCGAGGAGGACGACGGAAGGCCGAAGTACCAGGTCACCAGGTTCCAGGCGATCGCTCCGACCAGCGCGGCGAACAGGATCGCCATGCCCTTGGAGCCGGTCGGGGTCTCGATGATCCCCTCGGAGACGGTCTTCGCCACCCCGCTGCCGAGGAAGGCGCCCGCCAGGTTCATCACCGCGGCCATCGCCAGGGCCGCCCGAGGGGTCAGCGCCCGGGTGGAGACCGAGGTGGCGATCGCGTTCGCGGAGTCGTGGAAGCCGTTGGTGTACGTGAAGAAGAAAGCGACGCCGACGACGACGATCAGTGCTGCCATGTCCACGGAGCTCAGGACTCCTTGACGGCGATGGTCTCCACCGTGTTGGCCACGTGCTCGAACGCGTCGGCGGCCTCTTCGAGGACGTCCACGACCTGCTTGAGCTTCAGTACCTCGATCGCCTCGTACTGGCCGGAGAACAGGTGGGCCAGCAACTTGCGGTGGATCTGGTCCGCCTGGTTCTCCAGCCGGTTGACCTCGATCCAGTACTCGGTGAGGTTCGACATCGACCGCAGGTTGGGCATCGCCTCGGCGGTCAGCTCGGCGGCCCGGGCCAGCACCTCGATCTGCTGCTCGATGCCCTTCGGGAGGGTCTCGATGTCGTACAGCACGACCAGGTCGACGGCCTCCTCCATGAAGTCCATGATGTCGTCCAGCGACGACGCCAGGTTGTAGATGTCCTCCCGGTCGAACGGGGTGATGAAGGAGGAGTTCAGCTGGTGGAAGATCGCATGGGTGGTGTCGTCCCCGGCGTGCTCGGCGGCGCGCATGCGCTCGACGATCTCCGCGCGGGCGGACACGTCCGAGCCCAGTAGTTCCAGCAGGAGCTTGGATCCGACGACAAGGTTCTCCGCCGCGGCGGCGAACATGTCGTAGAAGCTCGTCTCCTTCGGGGTCAGGCTAAAACGCACGGAAATCTCCGATGTGCGGGGTCGGTACTTGACGATGCTAGGCGCACGCACACCGTGTCCGGGCACGGGGCTGCCGACGCGCGCCCTAAGTGTGGCCCAGGACACGCCGGTTTGCTCCCGCTCTGCACGGGGATCTGTGAGCTGACGCCCGGACGGCGGAACACCAGGCCGGTGCCGGATGTTGGAGACTGGGGGTACCTCCCGGCCGAAGGCCGGGGGAGGGCCGAGTACCGAAACCAAGAGGGCGGACCGGGATGACCACCATCGACACCCCCAGCACCGACACCGCACCGGCCTGCCACGGACCGGCGCAGGGCAGCGGGCCGCACGGCTACAGCGGCGACAAGGAAGCGCACCTGAAGCGGCTGCGCCGGATCGAAGGTCAGATCCGCGGTCTTCAGCGGATGGTCGACGAGGACGTCTACTGCATCGACATCCTCACCCAGGTCTCCGCCTCCACCAAGGCCCTGCAGTCCTTCGCGCTGGTCCTGCTGGAGGAGCACCTGGCGCACTGCGTGGCCGCGGCCGCCGCGGCGGAGGACGGCGGCGAGGAGCTGAACGCCAAGGTCGCCGAGGCCAGCGCGGCCATCGCGCGACTGCTGCGCACCTGACGCCCCGTCCGTCCGACGCCCGCTCAGCCGTCCGTGCCGGACGGCTGTTGGCCGTCCCTGCGCAGCAGCACCTGGTCGATCTGCTCGGCGGCCAGCCGCTCGGCGCGGCTGGCCGAGGCGGCGATCATCAGCTCACCCGCCAGGTCGATCTCGTCCAGCGCGGTGCTGTCGTGGCCGCCGGTGCCGCTCTCCCCGGTTGCCATTGGCCTCCACCCCTTCCACGCCCCGTCCGTGTCGACCCGCCCCCGTACCAGCGTAGGCAGCGGGAGGCCGGCCCACATGGCACGGACGGGCCATCTCTGGTGTCCGAAACGGGTGGGACGGTCACTTCGGGGAGGGCGAGGCCTTCATCGACCAGAGGTCGGCGGCGGACGGCTCGGCGGCGTCCACCGGCTTGCCGAAGTCGGTCAGCGACAGCGTGGAGACCACCTTCACCTGGTCCTTCGCGGCGGTGGAGCCGGCCACCCCGGCGAAGGTGAAGTTCTCCACCACCTTGTGCAGCCGACCCTGGCCGTCCAGCCAGACCTCGTACGGGACTTCCTTCACCGTGAAGGTCTGCCCGGCCATCCGCAGGCCGTCCGCCCCGCGACCGCCGGTCGCGTCGGCGGCCTTCACCAGGTCCAGGGCGCCCCGGTAGTGCTTCAGCTCCACGCCGTCGACCGTCTCGCTGCCGACCAGCTCGGCGCTCTGCGCGCCGCGCAGCGCGCCCGCGGCGGTCGCCGGGTCGGTGGCGCCCGAGCTGACCAGGTTGCCGTCCGGGAGCTGGCGGACGTCCAGCTTGACCCACTTGCCCTCGGGGATCTTGGCACCGCTGTTCTGCAGGTAGACCGTGCCGGGCAGGACCACCTCGGTGATCTTCCCGTTGGTGGCGGCCCCCGGCGGGACGTCGATCTCCAGCCGGCCCAGCCGCTTCACGTAGTCGTAGCCGCCGGTGCCGTGGAACACCGCCTTCTTCTCCGCGGACTCGGTGGTCAGCTCGGTCGCGGCGTGCGCCGAGCCGGTGCGGCCGGTGATGTCGGCGGCGGCGCGCACGGCGGTCAGCGGGTCGGCGGCCAGTTGGTCGGCGGAGCTGTCCTGGTTCTGCCCGCCGCCGGTGCAGGCGGTCAGCAGGCCGGCGAGCACGGCCGCGGCGGCGACCCGGTTGAGCTTCTTCACGACTTCGACAACCCCCTGGGGCCCCGGACGACCCGGCCGGCAGCCGCCCCGGATGGACAGCGCGCCTGCCAGGCAAACGAGTTGGGGCGCGGAAGGTTACGCGGGGCGAACTCCGGGAGATGCGTACCGTCGTGAGACCGGAGGGGACTACCGTGAAGGATGTGGCAGACCGGCAGCCGGAGACGACCGGCGTGGCAGCGCGCGGCGACCATCGGGACCATCGGGCCGAGGTGGTGGAGCGCGGCTCCTTCTGCTTCGCGCAGTGCGACTGCGGCTGGTTCGCGCCCGGGCGGCGCTCCCGCGACAAGGCCCGGCGGGACGCGGCCGAGCACCGGGCGAACCCGGAGCCGGCCGACTGACCGGCCCCGACGGCCGTCAGGCCGCCAGATCGGACTCCCGGTCGCGGTCCGCCCGCCGGCCCTGGCGGGTCGCCCGGCCGCCGGCCGACCCGGCCGACCGGCGCCGGCCGCCGCTCGTCGCCGGGGCCTTGGCCAGCACCAGCGGGCGCAGTGCGGTGCGGGACAGCGCGTGGCACAGCGGCACCAGCACGGCCATCGCGATCGGGGCGAGCAGCAGCACCACGGCGGTGGCGAGCGCGTAGCCGCCGATCACGTCGGTCGGGTAGTGCACGCCCACGTACATCCGGCAGAAGCCCTGCAGCAGGGCGAGCGCGCCGGCGGCGGCGCCGAGCTTGCGGTTGACCAGGAACAGGGCGACGGCGATGCCCATCGACATCGCGGAGTGGTCGCTGACGAAGGAGAGGGTGTCCTCCTTGCCGGGGACCAGCACGTCGATCTCGGGGTGGTCGACGAACGGGCGGGGCCGGTCCACGATGGCGGAGATCGGGATGTTGGCGAGCTCGGAGACGGCCACCGCGATCGGCGCCCACAGCACTCCGGCGACGGCGATCGGCGCGTCGGGGCGGCGGCGGGCGCTCAGCCAGGCGGTCAGGCAGATCGCGGCCAGGCCGAGCAGAATGCCGTACTCGGCGGTCCAGGCGACCAGTGAGTCCAGCCAGCCGGGCGCGTCGGCGGCGAGACCGTTGACTGCCTTGAGCAGGCCGAGGTCGGGGTCGCCCGAACCGGCTCCCGCATCGGCGAGCAGCGTGGGCACGCTGCACCTCCCTGTCCGCATCTCCGCAGTGGTTCCCGATCCGTGCGGCCGGGTGCGGACGTCCGGCAGCCTCTTGAGTCAACGCGATCGGGGCGGCCCGGGGTTCCGTCCAAACGCGCTGTTATGCAAACTTGACACACCGTCCACCCCGCATGCACATGCCGATCGGACGGCCCGTCAGCTCTTTACCGGCCCTTGACCGCCGTGATGGTGCCGTCGGCCGGGTTCCGGAAGGGCAGCGCGGCCGCGCCGTCCGAGGTGACCCGGGTCGCCCCGATGTAGTCCCGCTGATTGATGGTGTCGTAGCGCACCTTGGCGCCGGTGTGCGGGGCGTCGATCATGTAGCCGCCGCCGACGTAGATGCCGACGTGGTGGATGGTGCGCGGGTCCTCCAGGTCGTTGGCGAAGAACACCAGGTCGCCGGGGCGGAGCTGGTCCCGGGACGGGTGCGGCCCGCTGTACCACTGGTCGTTGGCCACCCGGGGCAGGTCGATGCCCACGCTCTTGAACGCCGCCTGCATCAGGCCCGAGCAGTCGAACCGCCCGTCCTCCCAGGTCTGCCCGGTGCCGCCCCACATGTAGTCGATGCCGAGCTTGCTCTGCGCGTAGTAGATCGCCCCCGCGGCCTCCTTGGACAGCGCCAGCTGCACCCCCGGGTCCGGCGGCGCGGTGAACGACTGGGCCAGCGCCCTGATGTTCTTCACGTACCCCTGGGTCTCGCTGTACGGCGGCACCCCGTGGAACTGGATCACCGCGTACGGGCCGGCGTTGTAGGCGGCCAGCATGTTGGCCTGCCGGTCGCCGGGCACCTTGGCGACGTCCCGGGCCAGCGCGCAGTCGTAGGTGGCGGCGGAGGCGATCGCGTCGTCCGGGTTCCAGATGTCCGGCTTGCCGTCGCCGTTGCCGTCCGTCCCGTACGTCGCCCAGGTCGACTCCAGGAACTGGGCCATCCCGTACGCCTTCGCCGGGCTCTTCGCCAACGGGTCGAAACCGCTCTCCTGGTAGAGCTGCGCGGCCAGCATCGGCGCGGAGATCTCCGGGCAGAGCGCGCCCCACTTCTGGATCTGCGCCCGGTACTGGGCCGGCACCGTCCCGCTGGACAGCGACAGTTGGCCGGAACGCTCCGGAACCCCGCTGGCCGCGTACGTCCCCACTGTCACCACTCCGACGAACCCGATGGCCACCACCGCGGCGGTGGCACCAGCGAGCCGAGCCTTCCCGAGCGCCATCCCGCACCGTCCCGACGGATCGTCAGCTGCCCTGTCCTGTTGCGTTATTGCCCGGTGCAATCATCACAGATACCAGGGGCGGGCAGTATCCTCGAACTACCGGACATCCTGGCGGAGGCGTCCGGTCGCCACGAGCAATCCGCGAGAAGCAGCCAAGTCGACGTCAGATCTGGCCAAGAATAGGACCTGCCCCTTCGCTCGACCGTGGTCCGGGGCCTTGAATTTTCCTGATCGGGCGGTGAGATGGGATGAACCTGAACGTGGACAGCAGTGCGATCCGGTACCTGGCGGAGGACCCGCCGAAGAAAGCCAACATCGACACCATCATCGGCGGCATCGCCCCCGACTGGGGCCCGTTCGCCTCGCTCGGCTCCTCGGCCCGCGTGATGGTCCAGGTCGTGATGGCCGTCGCCATCCTGCTCTGCCTGGGCATCGCCATCTGGGGCGCCGCCAAGCAGCGGATCGGCGCCACCGCGATGCGTGACACGTTCAGCGCCGAACAGGGCAAGGGACTGATCATCGCCGGCCTGACCGGCGTGTTCATCATCGGTTCGCTCGGCACCCTGTTCACCATTGTGTACGGCATGGCCATCTGACGATCGGACAACTTTCGTCCACCTCGCGCCGATCCACGGTCCGCGCGCCGACACCGAGAACACCCGTCACGCCGCCGCACCCCCCACGCGGAGGCGCCGCACCAGGAGGGCCCCCGTGCCGTTGTCCGACGACCAGCCGCACACCCGTACGCGGCTACCGGTCGCCGAACAGACCACCCCCGTGACCGGCCGTCAGGCCCGCCCGCTGCGCACCCTCCTGGCCATCCTCGGCGTCGTCACCCTGCTGGTGATCGCCGTCTCCATCGCCAACCGGGACAAGGCCGTTCCCGGCCGCACCCCCGCCGCGAGCTCCGGCGACCGCGCCAACGGCGGGACCGCCCCCGCCGCCGACCACACCGCCGCCAGCGGCCAACAGCCCGTCACCACCACCGCCAACGGCATCGCCACCGGCTACCCCCACACCGAACAGGGGGCGCAGTCCGCCGCCGCCAACTACGCCGTGGCACTGGGCTCCACCGACATGTTCCGCCCCGACACCCGCCACACCGTCCTCGCCACCCTCGCCGACCCCACCGTCCTTCCCGCGCTCCAGGCGCGGATGGACCAGGCGTTCTCCCCGGAGACGGTGGCCCGGTACGGCCTGGACGCCCAGGGCAAGGCGCCCAAGGGGCAGCTCTTCGTCAGCCGGATCGTCCCGGTGGGCACCCGCACCACCAACAGCGCCGACACCGCCACCAAGGTCGACGTCTGGTGCACCGGCCTCTACGGTCTGGCCGGTGACGACTCCTCGCTCCCGGTCACCCAGGACTGGTACACCCTGACCATCACCATGCGCTGGACCGGCAGCGACTGGAAGCTCACCGACTACTCCCGCGCCGCGGGCCCCGCCCCCCTGCCGGGCGACAACCAGGCGGCCACCGCGAAAGAGATCGCCGATGCCGTCCAGCAGTTCGGAGGGTTCCGCTATGCCCGCTGACGCGTCCAGACTGCGTTTCCTGGGCCGGGCCGGGGTGCTCGGCGTCGCCCTGAGCAGTCTTCAACTCACCGCGCTGGTGGTCGCGCAGCGGGTCGCTGCGGATCCGACGCCTGCTCCGTCGTCCACCTGTGCCGCCCAGGAGGTACCGCTGCCCGGTGCGGGGAGCCAGTGTGTTCCTCCCGGCGTCGTCCAGGTTCCCGGTGGGGGGGCGGTGTCTTCGGTGACCGACCCGTTGGGGTCGTTGGCGAAGGGGTGTGCGCAGGCTGCGGCGTGGGTGGTGCGGCAGTTGGCGGGGGCGATCGACGGGACGACGAAGGTCGATTTCACCAATGCGGCGTTCCTGCAGCAGTACGCGGTGGTGTTCGCGGTGTCGACGGTGGTCACGCTGGTGCTGTGGCTGCTGGCGGTGACGAAGCGGGCGGTGCGGGGGGCGCCGTTGGGGCAGGCGTTCGGCGAGGCGGTCGGGTTCCTGTGGCTGACGGTGATCGCTTCGGCGTTCACGCCGTTGATCCTGTACACGGTGGTGACGGTCACCGACGGGATGACGGATGCGATCGCGGCGGGGACGAAGTCCGACACGGGGACGTACCTGGGCGGGTTCGCGGACACCCTGGACAAGGGCAGCATGGGCGGTGGCCCGCTGATCCTGATCATCGTGTCGCTGGTGGCGGTGCTGGCCGCGGCGGTGCTGTGGATCGAGCTGGTGATCCGGGCGGCGATGCTGTACGTGGGTGCGCTGCTGGGGACGGCGGTGTACGCGGGGCTGGTGGACAAGCAGATGTGGAAGCACGTGCGCCGGTGGGCCGCGATGATGCTGGCGGTCGATCTGGCGAAGCCGATCATCGTGATCATTCTGGGGCTGGCGGGCGCGGTGGCGACCGGCTCGGGGGCGGACGACGACTTCGCGCGGGTGCTGAGCGGGCTGGCGATCCTGTTCCTGTCGATTTTCGCGAGTGCGGCGGTGTACCGGTTCGTGCCGGGCTTCGGTGACGAGCTGTTGGCGATGCGGCGGGCCCGGGCGAGTGCGGTGCAGGCCGGCAGTGCGATGATCAACGGCCCGGCGAACTTCGTGAAGCAGGGTATTTCGACGCACGGTTCGCGTGGCGGCCCGCAGGCCGGGGGCGGTTCCCCGGGTGCCGGCGGCGGTGGCGGGGTGGCCCCGGGCATCGCCGCGCACGCGTCCCGTCCCGCCGGTCCCGGCCGGCAGGCCGGTCCGCCCGCGCAGTCCCAGGCCCCGGCCAACAACCCGAAGGGAGGGTGACGGGTAGATGAGCAGCGATCAGTTCGGCCAGTACGGCACCCAGTACGCCCAGCCGTATGCCCAGCAGCGCCGCAGCTACCTGATCGGCAAGGCGCGCCCGAACGCGCCGATCGGGCGCAACCGGGAGACCGGCGAGATCGTGCTGATCATCGCGGGTGCGGGCCTGGGCATGCTGTGGGGTCTGGGGGTGCCGATCCTGCCGCTGCGGCTGGCCGGCCTGGTGGGGTTCCCGCTGCTGGCGATCATGGCGGTGTACGTGCCGTACCGGCGGCGGACGTTCTACAAGTGGGTGGAGATCAACCGGACGTACCGGCGCACGGTGCGCAGCGGCCGGGCGGTGTGGAAGCCGGACGTGCACGAGGCCGGGACGCGGCTGGACGGGCGCGAGGTGGAGGTCGGTCCGCCGCCGGGGGTGGGGCGGCTGCGCTGGCTGACCGCGCCGTTCGGACCGGACGAGGTCGCGGTGCTGATGCACCTGGAGCGGCGCACGGTGACCGCGGCGATCGAGATCGAGGGCCCGGGTGTGGGTCTGCGCGACTCGGAGGACCAGGAGGCGCTGGTCGACCGGTTCGGCACGCTGCTGAAGCACGTGGCCAACGGCGACGGCTTCGTGACGCGGCTCCAGATCCTGGCGCGGACCCTGCCGGCCGACCCGGACGCGCACGCCAAGGACGTGGAGCGGCGCGGCGACCATGCGGCGCCGCGCTGGCTGCAGGAGAGCTACGACCAGTTGCAGTCGATGGTGTCGACCTCCTCGGAGCAGCACCGGGCGTACCTGGTGGCCTGCATGCAGTACACCCGGGAGCTGGCGTCCGAGGCGCACGCGATGGGGCGGACGGCGTACGGCCGGGACGAGGGCGGGCGGGATCGCGGGGACGACGGCCTGGCGACCGTGATGGCGCGTGAACTGACGGACATCTGCGCCCGGTTGGCGGAGGCGGACATCCGGGTGCGGCAGCCGCTGGGGCAGGCCCGGCTGGCGTCGCTGATCCACTCGATGTACGACCCGGACCACCCGATCGACCACATCCAGGCGATGAGCCGGCGCAACGCCTGGCCGGCCGAGCTGGACGCCACGCACCCGCAGTACCTGACGGCGAAGACCCGGGAGTCGGCGACCCGGGAGCCGTGGTGCCACGCCACCGCGTGGATCAAGGAGTGGCCGCTGACCCCGGTCGGGGTGAACTTCCTGGCGCCGCTGCTGGTGCACACCCCGGACGTGATCCGGACGGTCGCGGTCACCATGGACCTGGAGCCGACCGACGTGGCGATCGAGCGGATGCTCACCGAGAAGACCAACGACGAGGCGGAGGCCAGCCGGGCGGCGAAGATGAACCGCACGGTGGACCCGCGCGACCTGGCGCACACCGGCCGGGTGGACCAGCGCGGCGACGACCTGGCGTCCGGCGCGGCCGGGGTGAACCTGGTGGGCTACCTGACGGTGTCCTCGCGCAGCCCGGAGGCGCTGGCCCGGGACAAGCGGACCATCCGCGCCTCGGCGGGCAAGAGCTATCTGAAGCTGGAGTGGTGCGACCGCGAGCACCACCGGGCCTTCGCCAACACCCTGCCGTTCGCGACCGGCATCCGCCGCTGAACCACCGGAGGCCCCCAGATGATCGGAAACCTCACCGACGGCTTCGCCAGCGCCCTGTTCGGCCGGGTGGAGACCACCCGGCTGCCGGTGCGCACCTCCAGCGGCCAGGCGCAGGCGGTGTATCTGCCGACGGCGGCGCCCGGCCTGGGCGACTCCGGGGTGATCATCGGCCGCGAGGTGTACAGCGGAAAGGGTTACGTCTACGACCCGTTCCAGCTGTACGGCCAGCAGCTGCCGGCCCCGCACTGGCTGGTGCTGGGGGAGTCCGGCAACGGCAAGTCGGCGCTGGAGAAGACGTATGTGCTGCGGCAGTTGAGGTTCCGGGACCGCCAGGTGGTGGTGCTGGACGCGCAGGGCGAGGACGGCGTCGGCGAGTGGAACCTGATCGCCAACGCGCTGGGGATAAAGTCCATCCGGCTGGACCCGATGGCGGCCCGGGACGGCGGGGTGAAGCTGAACCCGCTGGACCCGGCGATCACCACCACCGGTCAGCTGTCGCTGCTGCGCACCATCATCGAGGTGGCGATGGCGCGCCCGCTGGAGGAGCGGGCCGGTTTCGCGCTGAAGGCCGCGCACGCGCACGTGAACGCGACGGTGAAGGACCGTCAGCCGGTGCTGAACGACATCATCGACACGCTGCGCAACCCCGACCTGTCGGCGGTGGAGTCGCTGGGCGTGGAGGTCGGCGAGGTGCAGTCCTGGGGTCTGGACGTGGCGCTGGTGCTGGACCGGCTGGTCGACGGTGACCTGCGCGGCATGTTCGACGGCCCGACCTCGGCGGGCATCGACCTGGACGCGCCGCTGATCGTCTTCGACCTGTCGCACATCGACCGGAACTCGATCGCGATGCCGATCCTGATGGCGATCGTCGGGGTGTGGCTGGAGCACACCTGGCTGCGGCCGGACCGGGTGAAGCGGATCTTCCTGGTCGAGGAGGCCTGGCACATCATCAACAGCCCGTTCGTGGCGCAGCTGTTCCAGCGGCTGCTGAAGTTCGGACGCCGGCTGGGCCTGTCCTTCGTGGCCGTGGTGCACCACCTGTCGGACGTGGTGGACGGGGCGGCGGCGAAGGAGGCGTCGGCGATCCTGAAGATGTCCTCCACCCGCACCATCTACATGCAGAAGGCGGACGAGGCCAGAGCCACCGGCCGGGTGCTGGGCCTGCCGCGCTGGGCGGTGGAGATCATCCCGACGCTGTCGCCGGGCATCGCGGTGTGGGACGTCAACGGCAACGTGCAGGTGGTCAAGCACATCATCACGGAGGCCGAGCGCCCGCTGGTGTACACCGACCGCGCGATGACCGAGGACGCGGTGGCCGAGCGCGAGCGCGCCGACCAGCAGTTGGCCGCCCAGCCGCGGATCTGACGGTTCGGCACGGCCCGACCGGGCGTCGGCAGAGAATCCGTCAGGCTTCGGATACCAGCTCGTTACCCGGCCGTTCCTGACAGCTACGCGCGTGGACTCTAGGCTGCTCCCGATACGACGCCAGGCCGCCGTCCGTCGCGGCCCCGACGGTGCAGGGGACCCTCATGCCCATTTCCGGCTCCACCGGCCGCCGCAGGACCGCGCTCGCGGTCGCCGCGGCCGCCGCCCTCTTCGGCACGATGGCCCTGCCGGCCACCGCCATGGCCGACGGCGCGGGCCAGGAGAAGCTCAAGTACGAAGACCTGCAGCTGCTCGCCATCAACGACCTGCACGGCAACCTGGAGCCCCCGGCGGGTTCGTCCGGCACCGTCAACGAGATCGACCCGGCCACCGGCAAGGTCGTCGCCACCCCCTCGGGCGGCGTCGAGTACCTGGCCACCGCGCTGCGCAACGCCCGTCAGGGCCACCCGAACAGCGTGACCGTCGCGGCCGGCGACATCATCGGCGCCAGCCCGCTGATGTCCGGCCTGTTCCACGACGAGCCGACCATCGAGGCGATGAACAAGATCGGCCTCGACGTCACCTCGGTGGGCAACCACGAGTTCGACGAGGGCTCGGCCGAGCTGCTGCGCATGCAGAACGGCGGCTGCCACCCGACCGACGGCTGCTACGAGAAGGGCCGGAAGTTCGCGGGCGCGGACTTCCCGTACCTGGCGGCCAACGTCACCAACGAGAAGACCGGCAAGCAGCTGCTCAAGCCGTACTGGGTGACCAACGTCCGCGGCGTCAAGGTCGGCTTCATCGGCGTGACCCTGGAGGGCACCCCGAACATCGTCACCGCCGCCGGCGTGCAGGGCCTCAAGTTCGACAACGAGGTCGCGACGATCAACAAGTACACCGCCGAGCTGAAGAGCAAGGGCGTCAACTCGGTGGTCGCGCTGATCCACGAGGGCGGCTTCCCGGCCAGCAACGTCTACAACTACGACTGCGGCGCGGGCGGCTCCGGCATCTCCGGCCCGATCGTTGACATCGCCAAGCGCCTCGACCCGGCGGTCGGCGCGGTCGTCACCGGCCACACCCACAACGCGTACGCCTGCATGATCCCGGACCCGAACGGCGTGCCCCGTTCGGTCACCAGCGCCGCCTCGTTCGGCCGCCTGTACACCGAGATCGACCTGAAGCTGGACAAGAAGACCGGCTCCATCGTCCGCCCGTCGGTGACCGCCGCCAACCACGTGGTGCGCCGTGACGTCCCCAAGGCGCCGGACATGACCACCCTGATCGACCGGTACAGCAAGCTGGCCGCCCCGATCGCCAACCGGGCCGTCGGCTACATCAGCGCCGACATCAACGGCCGCGGCTCCGCGGACCTGGAGAAGCCGCTCGGCGACCTGATCGCCGACGCCCAGCTGGAGGGCCTGGCGCCCGCCGACAAGGGCGGTGCGCAGGTGGCCTTCATGAACCCCGGCGGCATCCGCTCGGACCTGGTCTACAAGGCGTCCGGCAGTGAGGGCGACGGCGTGGTGACCTACGGCGAGTCGTTCACCGTCCAGCCGTTCACCAACATGATGCAGGTCAAGACCCTGACCGGCGCCCAGCTGGTCCAGGTCCTGCAGCAGCAGGTCTCCGGCGTCAACGAGGCCGCTCCGAAGGTCCTGCAGATCTCCGGCAACCTCTCCTACACGCTGGACATGAACAAGACCGGCGCGGCCCGCGTGATCGTCGACTCGGTCCGCCTGAACGGCGCCCCCGTCGACCCGAACGCCGCCTACCGGGTGGCCGCCAACGAGTTCCTGGCCGGCGGCGGCGACGGCTTCCCGGCCTTCGCGGCCGGCACCGACAAGCTCGTCGGCCCCTCCGACCTGGACGTCTTCAACGCGTACCTGACCAACCACAGCACCGCCACCGCCCCGATCGCCCCGCCGGCCCAGAACCGGATCAAGGTCATCGGCGCGGGCCAGGACCTCGACTGACCTGGCAACAGCCGTGGAGGGCGGGGCACTTCGGTGCCCCGCCCTTCGGCGTTCCACCGGTCAGCGCGGATCGTCCGGCTGACCGGGCAGCACCATGACCGCCTGGGTGCCCGGGCCGCCGTCCGCCGCGGGGCCCAGCGAGACCTGGCCGCCGGTGTCCTGCACGGTCTGCGCCACGATCGACAGCCCGAGTCCCGAGCCCGGCAGCTGGCGGGAGGACGGAGAACGCCAGAACCGGTCGAAGACGAACGGCAGCTCGTCGGCCGGAATGCCCGGCCCGTGGTCGCGGACCGTCAGACGGCCGGCCCGCAGCCGCACGTCGACGGTGCCGGACGGCGGCGAGTACTTCACCGCGTTGTCCAGCAGGTTGATCACCGCCCGCTCCAGCGCCGCCGGATCGCCGTGCACGTACCAGGGGTTCACCTCGGTGACGAAGACCAGCGCCGGGCCGCGCAGCCGCCCGCGCTCCAGCGCCCGCTCCACCGTCTCGTGGAACGGCACCACGGTGCGCACCGCCTCCGGGTTCGGGGTGTCCGGCCGGGAGAGCTGCAGCAGGTCGCCGATCAGCAGGGTGAGTTCCTGCATCTGCGCCTTCATGTTGCCGAGCATCCGCGCCCGGGTCTCCGGCGGCAGCGCCCGGCCCTGTGCGTCCGACCTGATCAGCAGGTCCACGTTGGTGCGCAGCGAGGTGAGCGGCGTGCGCAGCTCGTGCCCGGCGTCGGCGATCAGCCGGGTCTGCCGCTCGCGGGAGTTGGCGAGCGCGGTGGACATCGAGTTGAAGGAGGTGGAGAGCCGGGCGATCTCGTCGTTGCCGTTGACGGGGATGGTGGTGCCGACCTCCTCGGTGCGGGCGATGTGCTCGACGGCGTCGGAGAGTTGGTCCACCGGCCTGAGCGCGGAGCGGGCGACGATGCGGCCGGCGACGCCCGCGCCGATCACGCCGAGGCCGGCGACGCCGGTCATCAGCAGCGCGAGCGAGCTGAGCGAGTTCTGCACGCCCTTGGTGGGCAGGGCGGTCAGCAGCACGGCGGGCTGCCGGATGCCGCCCGGCAGCAGGACGGAGGTGTTGGTGAGCCGGACCTGCGCGTGGTCGTCGCTGTCGACGTAGTGGCCGCTGCGGTAGAGCGCCTGGTTGTTCCTGGCGAGCGGCGTGTCGTCGCCCGGCACCACCTGGATGGCCCGGGTGGCGTCGCCGGTCAGGCAGACGGTGCCGTCGGTCAGCACGAACTGGAAGTCGTACTTCTGCGCGCCGAGCCGGTCGCCGGCCCCGGCGGGGACGTTCGCCAACGCCTCGGCCGGGGTGGTGCCGCAGTACAGCTGCCCTCGGTCGAGCGGCGTCATCGGGGCCCTGGGCGCGGCCGCGAGGTTGTCGTGCACGTCCTGGTACAGGCGCTCGCGGACCAGCAGCCAACTGGCCATGCTGACCACCGCGATCGCCACCGCCACCGCGGCCGCCGTGAGCATGGCCAGCCGGCTCCGCAGCGATCTGCCGCGGAACCACCCCGTGAGCCGGCCGACGAACTTCACGCCGCAGCGCCGTTGGTGACGGTGCGCAGGGCGTAGCCGACGCCGCGGACGGTCTGGATGATGCGGGCCATGCCGTGCTGTTCGGTCTTGCGGCGCAGGTACATGACGTAGACGTCGAGGGAGTTTGAGGAGGGCTCGAAGTCGAAGCCCCAGACGGCCTTGAGGATCTGTTCGCGGGTCAGCACCTGGCGCGGGTGGGAGAGGAACATCTCCAGCAGCATGAACTCGGTGCGGGTGAGTTCGATGGGCGTGCCGGCCCGGGTGACCTCCCGGGTCGCGGTGTTCATCCGCAGGTCGGCGAAGGCGAGCACCTCGCCGCCGTTCTCGTCGGCGGCGGTGCGGGCGGCGGCCTCCGCGGCGAGCGCGTTGCGGCGGAGCAGGGCGCGGACCCGGGCGAGGAGTTCGTCGAGTTCGAAGGGCTTGGCGAGGTAGTCGTCGGCGCCGACGTCGAGTCCGGTGACGCGGTCGCCGACGGCGTCCCTCGCGGTGAGCATCAGCACGGGCACGGTGTCGCCGCGCGAGCGCATCCGGCGGACGGCGGTGAGGCCGTCCATCCGCGGCATCATGATGTCGAGCAGGACCAGGTCGGGCCGGTCGCGTTCGACGGCGGTGAGGGCCTCGTAGCCGTCGGTGGCGGTGGTGACCTGGTAGCCCTCGAAGGCGAGGCTGGATTCCAGCGCGTCGCGCAGGGCGGGTTCGTCGTCGACCACGAGGACGCGGGCGCCGCCGCCCGGGGCCTCGGCAGGGGTGCGGTCGTCGGCGGGGGGAGTCATCGGCGCGGGGCCCTTTCTGAGTCCGGTGCGGTCGTGGCCATTGTCCGTCGCTGGGGGACGGAACCGGCGGGTGTCAGAGGTTCTTTCCGGCCTGCATCTGCGGGAGCACCTGCTTGACGCTGTTGATCGGGATGGCGAAGCCGAGGCCGACGCTGCCGGCTTCGGTGCCGCCGGTGGAGCCGGAGCCGCTCGCCGAGTACATGGCCGAGTTGAGGCCGATGACCTGGCCGGCGGCGTTGATCAGCGGGCCGCCGGAGTTGCCGGGGTTGAGCGCGGCGTCGGTCTGCAGTGCCTGGTAGGTGGCGGTGTCGGAGCCGGAGGCGCTGGTGGAGCCGCGCAGGCCGGGCAGGTTGGGGAAGCCGAAGCCGCCGTTTCCGCTGGTGGTGCCCTCGTCGACCTGGACGGAGACGGTGCGGTTCTTGGCGGAGATGATGCCGGAGGTGACGGTGCCGGTGAGGCCCTCGGGGTTGCCGATGGCGACCACCGGGTCGCCGACGGCCATGGTGTCGGAGTCGCCGAGCACGGCGGTGGTCAGGCCGCTGACGCCGGAGGCGGTGATGACGGCGGTGTCCAGGGACTTGTCGGTGCCGGTGACGGTGGCCTGGGCGGTCCGGCCGTCGTGGAAGGTGACGGTGGCCCGGCCGCCGTTCACCGCGCCGGAGATGACGTGGTAGTTGGTGAGGATCTGTCCGTCGGCGGTGAGGATCACGCCGGTACCGGTCGCGGTGCCGTTGCCGGTCTGCACGGTGATCTGGACGACGGCGGGGGAGAGCGCGGCGGCGATCGCCGAGACGTTGGCGCTGCCGTTGGCGTTCGCCGCGACCGGGCGGACCAGGGTGCTGCTCGCGGTGGTGGCGGAGCCGTCCCGGTCGCTCGCCAGGACGCCGCCGGTGACGCCGCCGAGCAGGGCCGCCATCGCGGCGACGGCGGTGGCCAGCGCGAGGCGGCTCTTCAGCAGGCCGCGGCGGGCGCGGTGGCCGGGGTGGCCGCCGGGCGGCGGCAGGTCGGGGCCGGCGGTGAAGGCGGGGGGCGGCAGCGCCGGGTACCCGGGGTGCTCGGGGTACGGCTGCTGCTGCTGGTGCGTCGTCGGCGGCGTCGGCGGGAGCCAGCCCGCGCCGCCGTCCTGGGGGTGGGGCTCGTGGGTGCTGCGGTGCTCGCTCATGGGGATGACGTTCCGCCCGTTTCATGAACGTCCGATGAGAGGGCGGTACGAGTTCCCCGAGAAGCGCGTCAGCTTCTCATAAAGCCTGGTCAGGCCGGAGATCAGGAAGGTTCGCCGGAGCAGCCGCAGGAACGCCGTACGACCAGGCGGGACGGGAACTTGCGGACCCGTTCGGTGTCGCTGCCGGGCACCATCAGCGAGTCGTCGAGGACCAGGTCGACGGCGGCCCGGGCCATCGCGTCCCGGTCGGAGGCGACGGTGGTGAGCGGCGGGTCGGCGAACCCGGCCTCCGGGATGTCGTCGAAGCCGGCCACCGCGAGGTCCTCGCCGACCTTCAGGCCGAGTTCGCGGGCGGCCCGCAGCACGCCGATGGCCTGGTCGTCGGTGGAGCAGAAGACGGCCGGCGGGCGCCGGTCGGAGGAGAGCAGCTCCAGCGCGACCTGGTAGGCGCCGTAGCGGTGGAACGGGGCGTCGATCAGGTGCGGCTCGGTGGGCAGTCCGTGCGCGGTCATGGCGAGCTCCCAGCCGGCCACGTGGTCGATCACCGGGTCGCCGGGGGCGGGGGATTCGACCGGTCCGCCGAAACATGCCACGTACGGGTGACCGTGCACTTCGAGCAGGTGACGGACGACCAGTTCGGAGCCGCCGACGTCGTCGGTGACCACGGCGACGTCGTCGATCGCCTCGGGGCGGCGGTGCAGCAGCACCACCTTGGCGCCCTCCATGGCGGCGAACTCCTCGGCGGCGCGCTGCGAGGGGCCCTGGCTGACCAGGATCAGGCCGGAGACCCGCATGCCGAGGAAGGCGCGGACGTAGTGCACCTCGCGGTCGTCGACGTAGTCGGAGTTGCCGATCAGGACGAGCTTGCCGCGCTCGGAGGCGGCGCGTTCCACGGCGTGCGCCATCTCCGCGAAGAAGGGCTGCCGGGCGTCGGGGACGACCATGCCGATCAGGTTGGTGCGCCGGGAGGCCATCGCCTGGGCGACGGAGTTCGGGCGGTAGCCGAGCTGCTCGATCGCGGCCAGCACCTTTTCCCGGGTGGCCGGGGCGACCGGCCGGGGACCGTTGTTGATCACATAGCTGACGACCGCGGTCGAGGTCCCAGCCAGTCGGGCTACATCGTCGCGCGTCACCTTGGCCACGGGGGGAGTCTACGCGGGTGGCGCAGGGCGTCGAGCCGGGGTCGCAGCCGGTGGGACGGGGTGTTTTCGGGACCGAAGCGGACCGATCCGGGCAAGCCGGGCGAGGGGTGGCGCCGCCCGGCCGGTCCGACGGCCGGTCAGCGCTCGCCGCGTGCGGCGGCTCTGCTCGGCTCGGCCCGCTCGCCGCTCCGGTCGGTCCGGTCCGGGACCACGAAGCGGTAGCCGACGTTGCGCACGGTGCCGATCAACTGCTCGTTCTCGACGCCGAGTTTGGCCCGCAGCCGGCGCACGTGGACGTCCACGGTGCGGGTGCCGCCGAAGTAGTCGTAGCCCCACACCTCCTGCAGCAGCTGGGCCCGGGTGAACACCCGGCCGGGGTGCTGGGCCAGGTACTTCAGCAGCTCGAACTCCTTGAAGGTGAGGTCGAGCGCCCGGCCCTTGAGCTTGGCGGAGTAGGTGGCCTCGTCGACCGACAGGTCGCCGTTGCGGATCTCCATCGGGGAGTCGTCGACGGCGACCTGGAGCCGGCCGAGGGCCAGCCGCAGCCGGGCTTCGACCTCGGCCGGCCCGGCGGTGTCCAGCAGCACGTCGTCGACGCCCCACTCGGCGGTGACGGCGGCCAGGCCGCCCTCGGTGACCACCAGGATCAGCGGGCTGCCGATGCCGGTGGACCGCAGCAGCTGGCACAGGCTGCGGATCTGCGGCAGGTCGCGGCGCCCGTCGACCAGGATCACGTCGGCGTTCGGGGTGCCGATCAGGGCGGACCCCTCGGCGGGGGCCACCCGGACGCTGTGCAGCAGCAGGCCGAGGGCGGGCAGCACCTCGGCGGAGGGTTGCAGGGCGTTGGTCAGCAGGAGCAGTGAACTCATAGCCGGCCGGTCCCCTTTCCGGGTCGTCGCGGTCGCGGCCGCCGGGGGGACGGCGGGCGCGGTACAGGGTGGGGGAGCGCAGTCAGCCCGGAGGGGGCGGCGGTGGACGGGGCGGCGGCCGGCCGGGGGTCCCGCAACCCCTGGCGTCCCGCTGGTGCCTCGTCCATCGGCGTTCCTTCCGCTCTGGCCGCCGACGGCCGGCACGTCGTCGTGCGGCCGGTGGCGGGGCCGGTCCGGCGGCGGGTGCGGGTGGGGCACCGTTCGCAAGAACGTCCTACTGGCGTCCTGAAAGCACAAAAGGATCCGGGGGCGACTCTGCCCGGATCCCTTACGGAATCGAGGATAGCCGACCGCTCCCGCGGCCGGGAGAGGCGCAGGCGGCGCACGGGCCCGTGACCGGCCCCGGAAGGGGTGAGGTACGACACCTTGCGCCCCCGTGACGGCCGGGGAGGTTTGCCCGGCGGCGGGGGCCGCGGGCGATGATGGGGCCCGCACCGGGCCGGGCGCCGTTCCGGTCGAGGACCACCGAGAGGGGTTGCCGTGACCGCCGCCGCCGATTCCCGTCCCGCACCGGATTCACCCGTGCGGGTGACTGGAACGGTCCGCTACTGGGCGGCCGCCAAGGCCGCGGCGGGCCGGGCCGAGGAGCCGTACCTGGCCGCCACGCTGGCCGAGGCGCTGGCCGCGGTGCGTGCCGCGCACGCCGGCCGGCCGGAGCTGCTGCGGGTGCTGACCGTGTGCTCGTTCCTGGTGGACGGCGACCCGGTGGGCGGCCGCGAGCACGACCGGGTGCCGCTGACCGAGGGCGGCACGGTGGAGGTGCTGCCGCCGTTCGCCGGAGGCTGAGCGCGGGATTCCCCGACCGCCGGGCCGGAACCCGGGCATCCGTGCGATCGTCCTGTCCTCGGGACCGGTCCGTCGACGAAAGCGGCCCGGACGGACCGTTTCAGGGGGAAGCGATGCATGGCGCGGTGAAACTGCTGATCGGCCTCGGCGTGGTGGGAGGCCTGCTGGTCGCCGCCGACCGGGTGGCCGTCGGGGTGGCGGAGGACCAGGCCGCCGACGCGGCCGTCTCCTCCGGCTGGATGACCACCAAGCCGGACGTCACGATCGGCGACGTCCCGTTCCTGACCAGCGCGGCCGCCGGGAAGCTCGACCAGGTCGACCTCTCCTCGGACGGGATGACCGTCACCGACGGCAGGGAGAAGGTGACGGTGCACGCGTTCCGGGCCAGCCTGTCCCAGGTGAAGTTCACCGACTCCTACCGGGGCGTGACGGTCGGGCGCGGCGACGGCCGGGGCGTGGTCGAGTACAAGGACCTCGCCAAGTTCATGCGCGGCGGCAGCGTGCTCGGCCTGGAGTACGCCGGCCCCGGCACGGTGAAGGCCTCGGTGCCCGGCGGCGGGATCACCGGGAAGCTGCACAGCGACGGCGACGACGTGGTCGTCGACGACGTCCAACTGACCGGCTCGGCCGCGGCGTTGAAGGGCCTGGCGGGCGACCTGCTGAAGCCCCAGCGGTTCCACCTGACCGGTCTGCCCAGGGGCCTGTCGCTGGCCGAGGCCACCCCGGAGCAGGACGGCGTGCAGCTGCGCTTCACCGTCGCCCCCGGCACCACGCTGGGGCATTAGCGCTGTCCGGTGGGCGAGACGGCCTGTCCAGCAGCATCGGGAAAATCCTTCGCAGCACCGGTTCGCCCGGGCTCCCGCACGGGGTCCGGGCCCGGCGGCGTGCGGTCGAAAACCGGTAAATCTCAGGATTCGAGTGATCTGGTCTCAGCATTCGACACGATGATGACAGCGCCCCTTCGGAGTCCCTAGCATCGTCCTCATGAAGCGACAGGCGGACCTCACAAAGCGGCGGGCGGTAGACCACTGCCGCGTGTCGAGCTGCCTGTGTCGAATGCGCTGACCGGGCGGTCCTGACCCCAGTCACGGCACGCCCGCCCCCCGTTCCGACGCCCGAACCGGCAGCAGTTGTGCACCGGTGCGTCGGGAGCGACGAGCACACCTCATGATCCACTTCCCGGCTCTGCCGCACCCTGCGTCGTCCCATCATGCGGACAGATGTACGGACAACGCGGCCCGGGAGATCTCCCAGCAGCCTTCCGCCAACCGCCCCCGGATGGAGAACAGCAATGAGCCGCAGCGACGTCCTGGTCGACGCCGACTGGGTCCAGGCACACCTGGACGACCCGAAGGTCGTCATCGTCGAGGTCGACGAAGACACCGCCGCCTACGACAAGAACCACATCCGCAACGCGGTCCGGATCGACTGGAAGAAGGACCTGCAGGACCCGGTCCGCCGCGACTTCATCGACCAGGCCGGCTTCGAGGCGCTGCTGTCCGCCAAGGGCATCGCCAACGACGACACCGTGGTGCTGTACGGCGGCAACAACAACTGGTTCGCCTCCTACGCCTACTGGTACTTCAAGCTGTACGGCCACGGCGACGTCCGCCTGCTGGACGGCGGCCGCAAGAAGTGGGAGCTCGACTCCCGCGAGCTGGTCGTCGAGCAGCCCGAGCGGGCCGCCACCCAGTACACCGCGCAGCCGGCCGACTCCTCGATCCGCGCCTTCCGCGACGACGTGATCGACGCGATCGGCACCCTGAACCTGGTCGACGTCCGCTCGCCCGACGAGTTCTCCGGCAAGCTGCTCGCCCCGGCCCACCTCCCGCAGGAGCAGTCGCAGCGCCCCGGCCACGTGCCGAGCGCGAAGAACATCCCGTGGGCGAAGAACGCCAACGACGACGGCACCTTCAAGAGCGACGACGAGCTGAAGGCGCTCTACGAGGGCTCGGGCGTGGACCTGGCCACCGACACCATCGCCTACTGCCGGATCGGCGAGCGCTCCGCGCTCACCTGGTTCGTCCTGCACGAGCTGCTCGGCCAGCAGAACGTCAAGAACTACGACGGCTCGTGGACCGAGTACGGCAGCCTGGTCGGCGTGCCGATCGAGCTCGGCAACTGAGCCCCGGCTCGCACGAAGCAACGAAGAGGGAGAACAGACATGTGCGGTGCGAAGGCCGGCGGCCCGGACCTGGCAGGAGTTGACGTGGCGAACGAGACGATCATCCAGGGTTCGGTGACCCGCAACGAGGAGCCGGTCAACGGCTACGTGCGGCTGCTGGACGAGAACGGCGAGTTCACCGCCGAGGTCCCGACCTCGGCGACCGGGCAGTTCCGGTTCTTCGCCCGCCCGGGCAAGTGGACCCTGCGGGCCCTGGTGCCCGGCGCCACCGTGGACCGCCAGGTGGTCGCCACCCAGGGCGAGTTCACCGAGGTCGCGATCGCGGTCTGACGACCTGCGACGAGGAGCCCCCGGCCGTCTTCTGGCGGCCGGGGGCTCCGGCCTACCCTGGAAGCGTGCAGGCACACCGGCGGCATGTGCGCTACTTCGTGATGATGGGCGTCTGCCTGGGGCTGTTCGTCCTCGCCTGGGGAGTGGTGCGGTTCTTCTCGGTCGGCGCCGCCATCGGGCTGTGCCTGGTCGCCATGGTGATCCCGCCGCTGGCCGCCGTCCTCGCCAACCGGCGCGACAAGGACGACGACTGGTGGAACGACCCGCGCTGGGACGACCCGGGCTGGCAGCAGCGCGGCCACGACCGCGACCGGCCGGACCGCGAGGCCCTCGACGACCGGTGGGACGAGTCGGGCGAGCCGGGCGAGGACGACCCGCGCTGGGACGACCCGCACTGGGAGCAGCCCGGCCACGACCGCGACCGGCCGGACCGGGAGCCCCCCGGCGGTCAGTAGACGAGCGCCTTGGCGTCGTCCGCCATCACCTCGGACAGGAACACCTGCGCGCCGGCGATCCGGACGCCCTCGATGACGTCCGCCTGGGCGATGTCCCGGCGTGCCGCGCACTGGGTGCACAGCGTGACGGTGCCGGCGGCGAGGATCGCCTCCAGCAGGTCCGGCAGCGGTGCGGCGTGCGGCAGTTCGAACTCGGCGGCCTTCCCCGGCAGCGCGAACCACGAGGACTCGCCGGTGAGCCAGAGCGAGACCGGGACGCCGCTGGCGACCGCGACCGAGGCGACCGTGAAGGCCTGCGAGCAGCGCTCCGGCGCGTCCGCACCGGCGGTGACCTTGATGACCAGCTTCTTCGACATGCCCCAGAGACTACGGCCGCAGAGGCCGCCCGATAGACTCCCGGCCGTAGTGGAAAGCCCCGTTCCTCCGTCGAACCCGCCCCTGGGAGCACACCGTGTCCGGTCTTGAGATCTTCTTCGAAAGCCTGCTGGTTCTGGTGGCCGTGCTGATCACCTGGTTCGCCATCTTCTCCGTGATGAAGCTCTACCAGGGCCAGCGCTGAGCACTGCCGTACGGTTGAGCCGGTAACCGTCCGACGACAGCAGCCAGGACCATGATCGAGATTCCTTCCGACCTCCACCGGGACGTCGTCCCGCTCGCCTTCCTCCTCGGTACCTGGGAGGGCGCGGGCGTACACGACTTCCCCGGCAGTGAGAAGTGCAACTTCGGCCAGGAGATCGTCTTCCGTCACGACGGACGGCCCTTCCTGGAGTTCCGCTCCCGCACCTGGGTGCTGGACGAGCAGGGCGAGAAGGTGCGCCCGCTGGAGATGGAGCACGCCTTCTGGCGGGTGACCAGCAACCAGCACGGCACCAGCGGCGAGCGCGAGATCGAGGTCTCCTCGGTCCGCGACGACGGCACCGTGGAGATCTGGTACGGCAAGCTGCACGACGGCAAGCCGCAGATCGACCTGGCCACCGACGCGGTCGCCCGGATCGAGGGCGCGGCCCCGTACAGCGGCGGCAAGCGCCTGTTCGGCCTGGTCAAGGACGAGCTGCTGTGGGTCGGCGAGAAGGCCGCTCCCGAGGTGCCGCTGCGGCCGTACATGTCGGCGCAGCTGAAGAAGGTGCTCAACCCGGCGCAGCTGATCAAGGACGTCAACGACCTCCCGGACGACGGGATCGCGTTCTTCCGCTGAGCGGACGAGCAGTGCCGAGTGGGGGACCGACCGGGCGGTCGGTCCCTACACTGGTCGGCACGACCTCTCAACGGGCAGGGACACCGTGGCGAACACCGACACCACCGACTGGAAGGCCGACCTGCGCGAGCGCGGCTACCGGTTGACCCCGCAGCGCCAGCTGGTGCTGGAGGCCGTCGACGTGCTGGACCACGCCACCCCCGACGACATCCTGGTGCAGGTCCGCCGCACCGCCAGCGGCGTGAACATCTCCACCGTGTACCGGACGCTGGAGCTCCTGGAGGAGCTCGGCCTGGTCTCGCACGCCCACCTCGGGCACGGCGCGCCCACCTACCATCTGGCGGGCCGGCACACCCACCTGCACCTGGTCTGCCGGGACTGCGACCAGGTCACCGAGACGGACACCGCGATCGCCGCGCCGCTGATCGACAGCCTGCGCACCGAGCACGGCTTCGACACCGATCTGAAGCACTTCGCCATCTTCGGCCGCTGCGCGGACTGCACCGCCAAGTTGGAGCACCCGCAGCCGTAAGCTGGCCGGTATGAAGAGTCCGCTGCTTGCGCTGCCCGGTGCCGTCGCCGCCGAAGGTCCCGACGAGGGGGTCGCCGCCCACTACGGCGACCTGTTCCGCGAGCAGCGCGAACTGGCCGCCGGGCGCGGCTTCACCGACCTGTCGCACCGCGGCGTGATCACCGTGACCGGCCCGGACCGGCTGAGCTGGCTGCACCTGCTGCTCACCCAGCACGTCAGCGACCTGCCGCCGCAGCAGGCCACCGAGGCGCTGGTGCTGTCCCCGCACGGGCACGTCGAGCACGCGCTCTACCTGGTCGACGACGGCGCCACCACCTGGATCCACGTCGAGCCCGGCACCGCGCCCGCGCTGGTGGCGTACCTGGAGTCGATGAAGTTCTGGAACCGGGCCGAGGTCACCGACGCCACCGCCGACTACGCGGTGGTGTTCCTGCCGGCCGGCTCCACCACCCCCGCCGACCGGGCCGCCGCGGTGCGCGAACTCCCGTGGGGCCGCGACCTGTTCCTGCCGCGCGCCGAACTCGCGGAGGCCGTCGCCGAGTTCGGGCCGGCGGCCGGCGTGTGGGCGTACGAGGCGCTGCGGATCGAGGGGCACCGGCCGCGCCTGGGCTTCGAGACCGACCACCGCACCATCCCGCACGAGGTGGACTGGCTGGGCAGCGCGGTGCACCTGAACAAGGGCTGCTACCGCGGCCAGGAGACCGTCGCCCGGGTGCACAACCTGGGCCGTCCGCCGCGCCGGCTGGTCTTCCTGCACCTGGACGGCACCGAGGAGAAGCTGCCCGCGCACGGCGCCGAGGTACGGGTGGACGGCCAGGAGCGCCCGGTCGGCTTCGTCACCTCCGCGGCCCGCCACCACGAGCTGGGCCCGGTCGCGCTGGCCCTGGTCAAGCGCAACACCCCGGTCGACGCGGTGCTGCTGGCCGACGGCGTGCCCGGCAGCCAGGACGTCATCGTCTCCGCCTGAGCGCCGGTCAGACCTCCAGCAGGACGGTGAACGGCCCGTCGTTCACCAGCGACACCTTCATGTCCGCCCCGAACCGCCCGGTCTCCACCTTCGCGCCCAGCGCGCGGAGTTCGGCCACCACGGCGTCCACCAGCGGTTCGGCGACCGGGCCGGGGGCGGCGGCGTTCCAGGTGGGGCGGCGGCCCTTGCGGGCGTCGCCGTACAGGGTGAACTGACTGATCACCAGCAGCGGGGCGCCGAGCTCCGAGCAGGACTGCTCGGGGCTGCCGGGGAACAGCCGCAGCGTCCAGAGTTTCCGGGCCAGTTGGGCGGCCTGCGCCGGGGTGTCCTCGTGGGTGGCGCCGACCAGCACGCACAGGCCGGGCCCCTCGATCGCGCCGACCGTCTCGCCGTCCACCGTCACGGCCGCCTCGGCGACCCGCTGCACCACTGCTCGCATGCCGCCCATTGTGCCCGCACCCGCGCCCTGGGGGCGCGCGCCCTCGGGTTGCGCGCCGGGGTCGCACGTGATGCGCCCCGATCGGTGCAGGTGAGCCCATGGCGCGGATTCTTCGTACTAGCCAGGGGTGTTCGCCAGGGGGCCGTTCGGGTACTCGGGCGTGCGGGGCCGGGGCCCGGAATGGCACGCTGTCCGACGGCCCGGGGCCATCCGGGCCCCGAGAAGGCGTCCGCCGTCCCGGCGAACCGCGTCACCCGCACGAGTGGCACCGCCCGCCGGGGGGAACCCTGGGTGGCGGGCGGCCGTGCAATCGGCGGGCAACAGGTACTACGGCAGGTGGTCGGATTGATGGACGTGAGCGCGGTCGACGAACTGGCCGGCCTGGCCCTGGAAGAACTGCGGGTGCTCCGCCGGGACGCCCTGGAGCAGGAGGCCGACCTGTCGTACCTGCGCCGCCTGCTGCACGGCCGGATGGACATCCTGCGGGCCGAACTGCAGCGCCGGGAAGTCCCGTTGGCGGGCGCCAGCGAGGCGCAGTGCGCCCTGCTCGACCGGCTGCCCGCGATCCTGGCGGACGCCCCGTCGGCCACCCGCCGCCCGGCCCGGCACCTGACCCTCGGCCCGCCGCGCGGCGAGCGCTACCGGCTGGAGGCGGACGCCCTGATGGGCGACGTCCAACTGGCCGACCTCGGCGCGCACACCACCGCCGAGCTGCTGGCCGCGGTCGAGCGGCTGGCCGAGCACGAACGCGAGGTGTCCGGCCGCCGCCAGACGCTGCAACGCACCGCGGACGACTGCGGCGCGGAGATCACCCGCAGGTACCGTGAGGGGGAGGCCCGGGTCGAGGACCTGCTCGGCGGAGGCTGAGCGGGCGGGACGCGGCCGGGGCCGCACCCACCCTCACCGCATCCTGGAGACCCGACCGTGTCGCACTCCGTCCTGCCCGCCCTCGCCGAGGTCATACGCTCCGGCTTCACCGAGGGCCGCCACCGCGGTTCGCTGGTCCTGCTCGACGCCGACGGCACCGTCGCGTACACGCTGGGCACCCCCGAACAGCCGGTCTATCCGCGTTCCACCGCCAAGCCGTTCCAGGCGGTGGCCACCCTGCGGGCCGGCCTGGCGCTGCACGGCGAACAGCTTGCGCTGGCCGCCTCCAGCCACTCCGCGGAGCCCTTCCACCGGGCCGCGGTCCGCCGGATGCTGGCCGACGCGGGCCTCACCGAGGCCGCCCTGCGCACCCCCGCCGACCTGCCGCTCGACCAGGTCGAGGCGGAGGAGCTGCTGCGCTCCGGCGGGGAGCGGGCGCCGATCCTGATGGACTGCTCCGGCAAGCACGCCGGCTGGCTGGCCGCCTGCGCCGCCAACGGCTGGGACCTGGAGGGCTACCTCGACCCCGGGCACCCGATCCAGCTGCTGGCCCGCACCGCGCTGGAGGAGGCCACCGGCGAGCCGGCCGCGCACACCGGCACCGACGGCTGCGGCGCCCCGCTGCTGGCCGTCTCGCTGACCGGCCTGGCCCGCGGCTACCGCGCCCTGGTGCTGGCCGAGCCCGGCACCGAGCAGCGCCGGGTCGCCGACGCGATGCGCGCCCACCCCGAGTACGTGGCCGGCACCCGCCGGGCCGACACCTGGCTGATGCGGGCGGTGCCCGGCGCGCTGTCCAAGATGGGCGCGGAGGCCGTCCAGGTGGTCGCGCTGGCCGACGGCCGGGCCCTGGCGTTCAAGATCGAGGACGGTGCGGAGCGCGCCCGCGGCCCGGTGCTGGCCGCGGCGCTGCGCCGGCTGGGCGTCGAGCACCCGGTGCTGGAGCGGATCGCCGCCGCCCCGCTGCACGGCGGCGGCCAGGTGGTCGGCGAGGTCCGCGCGGCGTTCTGACGCCCCGTCGGGCGAAGCCGGGATGCCCGCCCCGGCGCCCTGATGCACCGTGGACGGCGGGGGAGCGCCCGCCACCGCCGCACCAGGGAGTACTCGCCATGTCCGACCACACCTACCGGGTCACCGAGATCGTCGGCTCCTCGCACGAAGGCGTGGACGCCGCCGTCCGCAACGGCATCGCCCGCGCCCACCGCACCCTGCGCCACCTCGACTGGTTCGAGGTGGTCCAGGTCCGCGGGCACATCGAGGACGGGGCGGTGAAGCACTTCCAGGTCGGCCTGAAGGTCGGGTTCCGGCTCGACGACAGCGACTGACCGGCCGTCGGAGAACGTGCGAGGGGCGGGAGTCCGAACCGGACTCCCGCCCCTCGCACGGGTGCTGACGCCCCTCGGGGCGCGGCGGCTCAGTGGCCGCCCTGCTCCTGGAGGCGCTTGATCGAGGCCTCGACCTCGGCCTCGGCCTCGGCCCGGCCGACCCAGTCGGCGCCCTGGACGGACTTGCCGGGCTCCAGGTCCTTGTAGACCTCGAAGAAGTGCTGGATCTCCAGGCGGTCGAACTCCGACACGTCCTGGATGTCCTGCAGGTGCGACCAGCGCGGGTCGGTCGCCGGGACGCACAGCAGCTTGTCGTCGCCGCCGGCCTCGTCGGTCATCTGGAACATGCCGATGGCGCGGCACTTGATCAGGCAGCCGGGGAAGGTCGGCTCGTCCAGGATGACCAGGGCGTCCAGCGGGTCGCCGTCGTCCGCGAGGGTGCCCTCGACGTAGCCGTAGTCGGCCGGGTAGCGGGTCGAGGTGAAGAGCATGCGGTCCAGACGGAGGCGACCGGTCTCATGGTCGACCTCGTACTTGTTGCGCGAGCCCTTCGGGATCTCGATCAGGACGTCGAACTCCAACGGTTCCTCCAAGGATCGGTACTGACAGAATCCAAGTGTCTCCTACGGCAGGGAGTGCTCGGGAAAGGGGCCGGTCGGTGAGATCAGGGACAGGGGCGGGGCGCGGGCGCAGGACGGCGCTCGTCGGGGTTCTCGGGGTGGCGCTGGCAGCGGGGGTGCTGACCGTCGCCGATCCAGCGCTGGCCCAGCCCTCGCCGAGCGCGAGCCGCTCGGACGGGCACAACGGCAAGCACGGCGACGACGGCCACCGCCAGGGCGGCGACGCCCAGGGCGGGAACGGCAACGGCAACGGCAATGGCAATGGGAACGGCAACGGCCAGCAGGACCGGCGCGGCAACCGGCACCGCGCGGTGCCGGTCAAGGGCCCGGTGCTGTCCGCCGGGGACGCCGGCGACAGCCGCGCCCCGACCGGCACCGGGCTGCGCAGCGCGCTCGGCGCCACCGTGCAGGACAAGTCGCTCGGGGCGCTGAACTTCGCGGTCGCGGACGCCGCCACCGGGGAGTTCCTGTTCGGCGACCAGGAGAACACCCCGGCCACGCCGGCCTCCACCACCAAGCTGGCCACCTCGGTCGCCGCGCTGTCGCTGCTGCCGGCCGACCACCGGATCGCCACCACCGTGGTGCAGGGCGCAACCCCCGGCGAGATCACCCTGGTCGGCGGCGGCGACCCCACGCTGACGGCGCTGCCGGTCGATCAGATCCGGATCGGCGGCGCCCCCGTCGACGCGGACAGCGCGCCCGCCTCAATGGCCGACCTGGCCCACCGCACCGCCGCCGCGCTGAAGGCCGCCGGCACCACCACCGTGAAGCTGTCCTACGACGCCTCGCTGTACAGCGGCCCGCTGCTGCACAAGGACCACGACGCGATGAACATCGCCGCGGTCACCCCGCTGATGGTCGACGAGGGCCGGATCGACCCGCGCTCGCCCGACGAGGCCCCGGCCCGGGTGTTCGACCCCGCCGGTCAGGCCGCCGAGTCCTTCGCGAACTTCCTGAAGGCCGAGGGCATCACCGTCCAGAACAAGGCCGCCCAGGCCACCGCCCCCGCCGGGGCGAAGGAGCTGGCCCGGGTGGAGTCGCCGGAGATCGGCCGGATGGTGGAGCGGCTGCTCACCACCTCCGACAACCAGCTCGCCGAGGCCGTCGCCCGGCAGACGGCGATCGCCGCCAAGCAGCCGGCCAGCTTCGAGGGCGCCGCGAGCGCCGTCACCGCCGAGCTGACCAGGCTCGGGGTGCCGATGAACGGCGTGGTGCTGACCGACGGCAGCGGGTTGGCCAAGGCCAACCTGATCCCGCCGATCACCCTGGTGAAGCTGCTCGCCGCGGCCGCCTCCCCGCAGCACCCGGAGCTCCGCCCGGTGATCACCGGGCTGCCGATCGCGGGCTTCACCGGCACCCTGGTCGGCCGGTTCGGCGCCAAGTCGGGCGCCGGCGAGGCGGCCGGCATCGTGCGCGCCAAGACCGGCACCCTGGCGGGCGTCAACACGCTGGCCGGCACCGTGGTGGACGCCGACGGCCGGGTGCTGGCGTTCGCGCTGATGACCCGCACCACCGCCGACCCGAACACGGCCCGTGCCGCCGTCGACCGGATCGTCGCGAAGATCGCCGCCTGCGGCTGCTGAACAGGTCCCGCCGCACAACCGGCTCCGACGGCCGATCGGCCCGCTGACCCTCCGTCAGCGGGCCGGTCGGGCGGGGCCGGCCGCCGTCGTCGTCTCCCCCGGGCGGGGACGAGCACGTACCGTGAGGGCATGACGAGCGCGAACAGCGGTGCGGAGATGGTCGACTGGGATCTCGCGGTGGCGACCGCGGTGCGCCTGGCCCGGCCCGGGCCCCGGGTCGGCCGGGAGGAGGCCCGCACGGTGGTCACCGAACTGCGCCGGCACGCCGTCGAGGCCGAGCGGCACGTGCGCGAGTTCACCCGGATGGGAACGGACGAGGACACCCCGGGCACCCCCGTCCTGGTGGTCGACCGACTCGGGTGGGTGCGGGCCAATGTGGCGGGTTTCCGCACCGTGGTCCGCCCGCTGACGGACCGGCTGGCGGCCCGCCGCGCGGACGGACCGGGCGCGGCGGCGGCCGGCTCGGTGGGCGCCAAGGCCACCGGTGTGGAGGTCGGCGCGGTGCTGGCGTTCCTGTCGGCGAAGGTGCTCGGCCAGTACGAGACCTTCGCCCCGGCCGAACTGCCCACCGCGCCGGACAGCCCCGAGAGCCTGTTCGACCAGCCGCGCCGGGGCCTGACGACACCGCCCGGACGGCTGCTGCTGGTGGCGCCGAACATCGTCCAGGTGGAGCGCGAACTCGACGTCTCCCCGCACGACTTCCGGCTCTGGGTGTGCCTGCACGAGGAGACCCACCGCACCCAGTTCACCGCCGTGCCCTGGCTGCGCGACCACATCCAGTCCGAGGTGCAGGAGTTCCTGGCGCAGACCGACGTCGACCCCTCGGCGCTGCTGGACCGGCTGCGCGAGGCGTTCGGCGGCATCGCGGGCCGGGGCAACGGCTCCTCCGCGGGCAGCCTCACCGACCTGGTGCAGACGCCCGCGCAGCGGGAGATCCTGGCCCGGCTGACCGCCGTGATGTCGCTGCTGGAGGGCCACGCCGACGTGGTGATGGACGGCGTCGGCCCGGCCGTGGTGCCCTCGGTGGCGGAGATCCGGGAGAAGTTCCAGCGCCGCCGCGACCGCGGCAACGGCCGGCTCGACCTGGTGCTGCGCCGGCTGCTCGGCATGGACGCCAAACTGCGCCAGTACCAGGACGGCGCGGTGTTCGTGCGCGGCGTGGTGGAGCGGGCCGGGATGGACGGCTTCAACCGGGTGTGGACCTCGCCGAACACGCTGCCCACCAAGGACGAGATCCACGACCCGGCGGCCTGGGTGGCCCGGGTGGTCGGCTGATCCGCCCGCTTCGGCGCCCGCCCGGGCGTCGGCCGCGGACGGCGGTGGACGGTCAACCGGGCGAGTCGTACACCTGGCGGCAGACGTAACGTTTCTCCATTCACCCGTACGTGGGACCGTGGATCCGCCGGTGGCGCGGGTGGCGTGGGCGGTGGCCGGATTCTGCGACCATCTGTGAGCGCCTGGTGACCGAGAGCTGACAGGCGGCCGACGTACCCCCTCCGCCAAGGAGTGCCAACCATGGGCCCACACCCCGCTGTCGCGGCGATACGCCTCGCTGTCCGCCGTACCCTCGCCGAGCTCGCCGCCGAGGCGGGCGTCACCCCGGGCGAGCCGGTGCGCGCCCGCACCGCCCCGCCCGCGCAGGGCGTCCCGCTGCCCGCGCTGGCCACCACCGCCACGGTGCCCGGCACGCTGATCGGCAACGCCCGCCGCCACCCCTCCGGCCTGCCCCGCACCCCGGCCGCCCCCGGCTCCCCGCTGGTGCTGGTCGCGGTCTCCGGCGGCGCCGACTCGATGGCCCTGGCCATCGCCACCGCCTTCGAGGCCCCCAAGCTCGGCCTGCGGGTCGGCGCCGTCACCGTCGACCACGGCCTGCAGGACGGCTCCGCGGAACGCGCCGAGCAGGTCGCCGTCCGGCTGCGCGAGCTGGGCCTGGACCCGGCGGAGGCGGTCGCGGTGCACGTCGGCCGCGAGGGCGGCCCGGAGAACGCCGCCCGGGAGGCCCGCTACGCCGCGCTGGACTCCGCCGCCGAACGCCACGGCGCGCTCGCCGTACTGCTCGGCCACACCCGCGACGACCAGGCGGAGACCGTGCTGCTCGGCCTGGCCCGCGGCTCCGGCGCCCGTTCGCTCGCGGGCATGCCGGCCCAGAAGGGCCGCTACCGCCGCCCGCTGCTGGAGCTCGACCGGGCCGCCACCCGGCAGGCGTGCAGCGCGCAGTCCATCCCGGTCTGGGACGACCCGCACAACGCCGATCCGGCCTACACCCGCTCCCGGGTCCGGCACGAGGTGTTGCCGGTGCTGGAGAAGCACCTCGGCGGCGGCGTGGTGGAGGCGCTGGCCCGCACCGCCCGGCTGTTCCGCGACGACGCCGACGCGCTGGACCAGTGGGCCGCCCTCGCCGAGCGCGACCTGCGCGGCCCGGACGGGGCGCTCGACGTGGGCAAGCTCTCCGAACTGCCGCCCGCGGTGCGCCGCCGGGTGCTGCGTCGCGCCGCCCTGCGCGCGGGCTGCCCGGCCGGCGACCTGTTCGCCCGCCACCTGGAAACCGTGGACCTGCTGGTCACCGGCTGGCGCGGCCAGGGCCCCCTGCACCTACCCGGGGGCGTCGAAGCCGTGCGTCGGTGTGGCACGCTGGTGTTTCGGCGGCAGGACGACTGAGCACGAACCAGTCGTACCGCCGCTGCCGAACCCAGACCCCGAACGTTTGAGGACGTATCCCCGGTGGACCAGAACGACATGGGCGCAGACCTCGCGAAGGTGCTCATCAGCAAGGACGAGATCGACGCCAAGCTGGTGGAGCTGGCCGCGCGGATCGACCAGGACTACGCGGGGAAGGACCTGCTGCTGGTCGGCGTCCTCAAGGGCGCCGTCATGGTGATGGCCGACCTGGCCCGGACCCTGCACAGCCAGGTGACCATGGACTGGATGGCCGTCTCCTCGTACGGCATGGGCACCAAGTCCTCGGGCGTGGTGCGCATCCTGAAGGACCTGGACACCGACATCGCCGGCCGCGACGTGCTGATCGTCGAGGACATCATCGACTCCGGCCTGACGCTGTCCTGGCTGCTCGGCAACCTCGGTTCGCGCGGCCCGGCCTCGCTGAAGGTCTGCGCCCTGCTGCGCAAGCCGGACGCGGCCAAGGTCGAGATCGACGTCGAGTACGTCGGGTTCGACATCCCCAACGAGTTCGTGGTCGGCTACGGCCTGGACTACGCGGAGAAGCTGCGCAACCTGCCGTTCATCGGCACCCTGGCCCCGCACGTCTACGGGGGCTGAACCGTTCGGGCGACGGGTGGGAACGGTGCCCTGTTCCCGCCCGTTGTGCGGGGGTAGGAAAATAGGCCGCACCGTGGTGTGATCCCGTCGTGAGCGGGGGCCGCTGCGGTACGGTCCAATCAAACGCTCGTCTTACGAGCACATATCGGATGCGCCGCGGCCCACGGCCGACCAGCGCCCGTTGAATGGCAGGAGGGACGGGGCGGTGACGCCCCGCATGGATGGACGTCAAGCGATACTTCCGTGCGCCGATCATGTGGGTCGTGCTGGCCGCCCTCGCCGTGTTCGCGTTGATGGAGCTCGTCTCGGACTCGAGCGGCTACAAGACGGCGGACACCGGTCAGATCATCAGCGCGATCGACAACAACCAGGTGAAGTCGGCGCAGCTCACCACCGGTGACTCGAACCTCATCAAGATCCAACTGCAGGACGGCCAGAAGCTGAAGCCGGGCGCCAACGGCAAGGCGCCGTCCGGCACCCGCTTCCAGGCCTCCTACACCGGCGACGCCCAGGCCGCCGACCTGGCCAGGAACCTGCAGACCAAGTACGCCGGCGGGCAGATCCCGGACGGTTACACCGTCAGCCCCGAGAAGCAGTCGACCTTCGTCAGCCTGCTCTTCTCGATGCTGCCGATCGTGATCATCGTCGTGGTCTTCCTGTTCCTGATGAACCAGATGCAGGGCGGCGGCTCCCGGGTCATGCAGTTCGGCAAGTCCAAGGCCAAGCTGCTCACCAAGGACACCCCGAAGACGACCTTCGCGGACGTCGCGGGCGCCGACGAGGCGGTCGAGGAACTCCACGAGATCAAGGAGTTCCTGCAGGAGCCGGCCAAGTTCCAGGCGGTCGGGGCGAAGATCCCCAAGGGCGTGCTGCTGTACGGCCCGCCCGGAACCGGCAAGACCCTGCTGGCCCGCGCCGTCGCGGGCGAGGCGGGCGTCCCGTTCTACTCGATCTCCGGTTCGGACTTCGTCGAGATGTTCGTCGGCGTCGGCGCCAGCCGGGTCCGCGACCTCTTCGAGCAGGCCAAGGCCAACGCCCCGGCGATCATCTTCGTCGACGAGATCGACGCCGTCGGCCGGCACCGCGGTGCGGGTCTCGGCGGCGGCCACGACGAGCGCGAGCAGACCCTCAACCAGCTGCTGGTCGAGATGGACGGCTTCGACGTCAAGGGCGGCGTCATCCTGATCGCCGCCACCAACCGCCCCGACATCCTGGACCCGGCGCTGCTGCGCCCCGGCCGCTTCGACCGGCAGATCGCCGTCGACCGCCCGGACCTCCAGGGCCGCCTGGACATCCTCAAGGTGCACCAGAAGGGCAAGCCGATCGCGCCGGACGTCGACCTGTCGGCCGTCGCCAAGCGCACCCCCGGCTTCACCGGCGCCGACCTGTCGAACGTGCTGAACGAGGCCGCGCTGCTCACCGCGCGCACCGACAAGAAGCTGATCGACAACCAGATGCTGGACGAGGCGATCGACCGCGTCGTGGCCGGTCCGCAGAAGCGCTCGCGGATCATGTCCGACAAGGAGAAGAAGATCACCGCGTACCACGAGGGCGGTCACGCCCTGGTCGCGGCGGCCTGCAACTACTCCGACCCGGTGCACAAGATCACCATCCTGTCCCGGGGCCGCGCGCTCGGCTACACCATGGTGCTGCCGGACGAGGACAAGTACTCGACCACGCGCAACGAGATGCTCGACCAGCTCGCCTACATGCTGGGCGGCCGGGCGGCGGAGGAACTGGTCTTCCACGACCCGACCACCGGCGCCTCGAACGACATCGAGAAGGCCACCGCCACCGCGCGGGCCATGGTCACCCAGTACGGCATGAGCGAGCGCCTGGGCGCGATCAAGTTCGGCTCCTCCGACTCCGAGCCCTTCCTGGGCCGCGAGATGGCCCACCAGCGCGACTACTCCGAGGAGGTCGCCGGGCTGGTGGACGAGGAGGTCAAGAAGCTGATCGAGACCGCGCACAACGAGGCCTGGGAGATCCTGGTCGAGAACCGCGACGTGCTCGACAACCTGGTCCTCGAACTGCTGGAGAAGGAGACGCTGAACAAGGAGCAGATCGCCGAGGTCTTCGCTCCGGTCATCAAGCGTCCGCACCGCCCGGCGTGGACCGGATCGGCCCACCGCACCCCGTCCACCCGGCCGCCGGTGCAGTCGCCGAAGGAACTGGCGCTGACCAACGGCGCCGTCTCCGGCAACGACACCCCGGTCGACACGGTGAAGCTGCCGCCGGCCGACGGTGGCCAGGTCGAGAGCTGAGCGACCGAAAACCTGTTCGGAATGGATGCCGCGTTTCCGGGGTTTGTACCCTGGAGGCGCGGCATTCGTGCTGCAAGGAAACTGTTTCCCTCTTGACGAGCAGCGAGGCACGCGCATGATCGATCCGGTGACGCTCGACGGTGAGTTCCCCGTCCGCGACTTCGACCAGAAGCGGGCCGAGAACGCCGTCCGCGAACTGCTCATCGCCGTCGGCGAGGACCCGGACCGCGAGGGCCTGTTGGAGACCCCGGCCCGGGTCGCGCGCGCCTACCGGGAGATATTCGCGGGCCTGTGGCAGCAGCCGGAGGACGTGCTCACCACCACCTTCGACCTCGGCCACGACGAGATGGTGCTGGTCAAGGACATCGAGGTGTTCTCCACCTGCGAGCACCACCTGGTCCCGTTCCGCGGCGTCGCGCACGTCGGCTACATCCCGGCGACCACCGGCAAGATCACCGGCCTGTCCAAGCTGGCCCGGCTGGTCGACGTGTTCGCCCGCCGCCCGCAGGTGCAGGAGCGGCTCACCAGCCAGGTCGCCGACGCGCTGATGCGGATCCTGGAGCCGCGCGGCGCCATCGTGGTGATCGAGTGCGAGCACATGTGCATGTCGATGCGCGGCATCCGCAAGCCCGGCGCCACCACCGTCACCTCGGCGGTCCGCGGCCAGCTGCGCGATCCCGCCACCCGGGCCGAGGCGATGAGCCTCATCATCGGGCGATAGCGGCGGCACCGGGCGCCGACCTCGGGGGTGCCCCCGTCAGGGCCGCGGTTCCCGGTCCTGCGGGGGTGCCAGGTGGTCGCTGAGCCACTCCAGGGTGGCCGGCAGCTCGCGGTGCCAGGTCTCGAAGGTGTGGCCGCCGTCCGGCAGCAGCAGGGAGTCCACCAGGAACTCGGGGTGGTCGTCGGAGGCCTGTTTGGCGCTGCTGAGGAACTTCTCGGTCGCCGGGTAGTCGTCCTCCGTGTGGGTGGAGACCACCAGCAGGGCCGCGGACGGCGCGGGCAGGTTCTTCAGCCGCCAGTTCAGGTCGGCCTGCCGGGCGGCGTCCGCGTCGCCCCGGAACAGGTCGCCGTCGGTCCACCGGTCGTTCGGCACGGTGTAGTCCGGGTGCATGCCGGCCGCGTTCCGGTACACCTCGGGGTGACGCATCGCCAGGCGCAGCGCGCAGGAGCCGCCGGTGGAGTAGCCGAACACACCCCAGGACTCGGCGGCCCGGCCCACCCGGTAGGCGGAGCGCAGTGCGGTCGGAACGTCCTTGAGGAACCAGGTCTCGGTCTTCGGCCCGCCGGGGACGTCCACGCACTCGGTGTCCCGCGGCGGGGCGACGGTGGGGCGGGCCATCACGATCACGGTGGGGGCCATCTGGCCGGTGCGCTGGAGTTCGGCGGCGGTCTGCGGGAGCTTCAGGTCGTCGACCAGACTCAGCGTCGGGCCGGGATAGCCGGCCAGGGCGAGCAGCACCGGGAAGTGCTCGCGGTTGTACCGGGGGTTGAAGTACTCGGGTGGCAGATAGATGAACATCTGATCGGACAGGCCGGTCTCGGGCCCGGTCACCTTCACCGAGTCGACCCGGCCGACTTCCTCGGGCGGACCGGGCGGCAGCACGTCCTTGACCGTCTCCAGCCCGCCCTCGGTGGTCGGCTGCACCAGCTTCTCGCTCTCCGGGGCGGCGCCGGGGGCGTGTCCGGAGGTCAGCGCCAGGGGGGCGGAGCCGGGGCGCAGCAGGTCGTTCCAGGAGGTGTAGAAGCCATAGGCGTTGTTGACCGACAGCAACAGCACGGACAGGGCCGTCGCCTGAGTGACCGTCAGTAGTCCGAGTCGGCCCAGGACCGGCAGCGGCCGCTGCGGCGACAGCCGGGGCCACAGCCAGAGGGTGGCGACCAGGGCAGCCGCCCCCACGATGATCAGTACGTAAATCAGTGCGCTGCTGGTCAGCTCCATGCCTTCCGGCCTCCTCGACTCCCGCTCGTTCAACGTTGTCTGACGGACCGTCGGGTGCAAGTGGGGGTAGTCTGACCGAGCGTCGGAAACCAGTACGAACGGATGACTGCGCGAACGGGACCCGTAGCCCTAGAATGCGGCGTCCACGGGTTGGAATCGCGCCGAACCGCCGAGCCGGCGGCCACGGGTGCGACATCGACGGCACCCGCCGCGTCCCCCGGTCCGATGAGTGCAGGCGTTCGAGCGCTGCCGCCGGCGGGCCCCTTCATCCGTCCGGTGGACCCCTCTTGACGTGCGGATTGCCAGAAAAAGGAACAGTCATGAAGGTTCATCACAACCCGGCTCCCGGGGTGCGCGAGCAGCGCCCGGGTGCCTCTAGGCTGGGTTCCCATGAGCGCTCCCGTGTCCGCTGAGACGACGTCCGACCAGCCCCGCCGGCGGGGGCTGCAGGCGCTCCGGTCCCAGGCGTCCGCCGTACCGCGGCAATGGCTGCCGGGTGCGGTCGGGTACGCGTGCCTGGCAATCGGACTGATCGACATCGCCTGTGCGATCTTCCCGAGGCTGCGGTTCACCCGGATGCACAGCTGGGCCGGCCAGCTTCCCGGCGGCACCACCACGCTCGCCGCCGCCGGCACCCTGATGGTCGGCATGCTGCTGGTGCTGCTTGCGCACGCCCTGCGCCGCCGCAAGCGGCGCGCCTGGCGTGCCGTCTGCGTGCTGCTGCCGGTCGGCGCCGCGCTCCACATACTGCGGTGGCACCAGTTCGCCCAGGCCGCGATCTCGCTGGCGCTGTTCGTGCTGATGCTGATCCACCAGCGCGAGTTCTACGCCAAGGCCGACCCGCGCACCCGCTGGCGCGCGGTGCTCAACTTCGTCGTGCTCGGCACCGTCTCGGTGCTGCTCGGCCTGGTCATCGTCTCGGTCCGCTGGAAGGCCGAGCTCGGCGACCCCTCGCTGTTCCAGCGGCTGGAGCACGTCGGCTACGGCCTGTTCGGCTTCGAGGGCCCGATCCACTACACCAGCGAGCGGATCGGCGACCTGGTCGGCTACTCGCTCGGCGCGCTCGGCCTGGTCACCGCGCTCACCACCGCGTACCTGGCGCTGCGCCCCGAGAAGCCCGAGCCCGAGCTCACCCCCGAGGACGAGCTCAAGGTCCGCGAACTGCTCGCCCGGCACGGCAAGCGCGACTCGCTCGGCTACTTCGCGCTGCGCCGCGACAAGAGCGTGCTGTTCTCGCCCACCGGCAAGGCCGCGATCTCCTACCGGGTGGTCTCCGGCGTGATGCTCGCCTCCGGCGACCCGGTCGGCGACGTCGAGGCCTGGCCCGGCGCGATCAAGGTCTTCATGACCACCGCCCGCGAACACGCCTGGGTGCCCGCCGTCATGGGCTGCTCCGAGGTCGGCGGCGAGGTCTGGACCCGCGAGGCGAACCTGGACGCGCTCGAACTCGGCGACGAGGCCATCGTCGACACCTCCACCTTCTCGCTGGCCGGCCGCGCCATGCGCAACGTCCGCCAGATGGTCAAGCGGATCGAACGCAACGGCTACTCCTGCAAGGTCCGCCGGGTCGGCGACCTCACCCCGGAGGAGAAGCGGCAGATCGCCGACGCCGCGGCCCGCTGGCGCGGCACCGACACCGAACGCGGCTTCTCCATGGCCCTCGGCCGCTTCGGCGACCCGGGCGACGACGAGTGCGTGGTCGTCACGGCCCACAAGGCCCCCGAGGAGGGGGAGAGCGGCTTCGGCTCCGGCGACGACCTGAAGGCGGTGCTGCACTTCGTCCCCTGGGGCGAGGACGGCATCTCGCTGGAACTGATGCGCCGCGACCGGGAGGCCGACCCCGGCCTCAACGAGCTGCTGATCGTCGCCGCCCTCCAGGAGGTCGGCGCGATGGGCATCCGGCGGGTCTCTCTCAACTTCGCGATGTTCCGCTCGGCGCTCGCCCGCGGCGAGCGGATCGGCGCCGGGCCGGTGCTGCGGGCCTGGCGCGGACTGCTGGTCTTCCTGTCCCGGTGGTTCCAGATCGAGTCGCTGTACAAGTTCAACGCCAAGTTCCAGCCCACCTGGGAGCCCCGCTTCCTGGTCTACCAGCACACCCGCGACCTCCCGCGGATCGGCTTCGCCGCGATGCAGGCGGAGGCGTTCATCACCCTCGGCATGCCGCGGTTCGGCCGCAAGCGGCAGCGCCAGGGGCTGATGCCGGAGGCTCCGGCTCAGCTCGGCAAGGCGGCGTAACGGGGCGAGGACAACCAGGGAGAGCACAACCAGAGGCGCGTGGGAGGTGCCCCCACGCGCCCCTGGCTTCGCGCCCACCTGCCTTCTCCGCACAGCCGATAATGGGTCTTATGAGCGAGAACCTCCCTGGCCTGCCCGTCCTCGACCGTTGCGCGGTGATGGGGGTGGTGAACGTCACGCCGGATTCGTTCTCGGACGGCGGGATGTGGCTGGATCCGGCGAAGGCCGTCGCGCACGGGCTGGAGCTGGTGGCGCAGGGGGCGGACCTGGTCGATGTGGGCGGGGAGTCGACCCGGCCGGGGGCGGTGCGGGTGACGGAGGAGGAGGAGCTGCGCCGGGTGGTGCCGGTGGTGACCGAGCTGGCCCGGGCGGGCGTGGTGGTCTCGGTGGACACCATGCGCGCGGCGGTGGCGCGGGCCGCGGTGCAGGCGGGTGCGGCGATCGTCAACGACGTGTCCGGAGGACTTGCGGACGCGGAGATGGCGAAGGTGGTCGCCGAGACCGGCGCGCCGTTCGTGGTGATGCACTGGCGCGGGCAGTCGGCGGACATGTACGCGCAGGCGGTGTACGACGACGTGGTCACGGACGTGGCGCGGGAGCTGTCCGACCGGGTGGAGGAGCTGCTCGCGGCGGGGGTGAAGGAGGATCAGCTGATCCTGGACCCGGGCCTCGGGTTCGCCAAGACCGGCGAGCACAACTGGGCGCTGCTGGCCCGGCTGGACGCGCTGACGGCGCTCGGCAGGCCGGTGCTGGTCGCGGCTTCGCGCAAGCGCTTCCTGGGTACGCTGCTGGCCAACCCGGAAACCGGGGAGCTGCGTCCGGCGCGGCAGCGGGACGACGCCACGGCGGCGGTCTCGGTGCTGTCGGCGAAGGCGGGCGCCTGGGCGGTTCGGGTGCATGACGTGTCCGGCACGGCTGATGCCGTACGAGTCGTCGCGGCCTGGCAGCAGGCGGAGCAGAGGGGGTAGGCGTGGCGGAGGCAGTGAGCGGCAACGACCGGGCGGCGGCGCTGGAACCGGACGAGGAAGCCGTTCTGGCGGCCAATCAGGCGCTGTACGAGGCCCTGGAACGCGGGGACCTGGACGCCGTCGAGTCGATCTGGCTGGGCCCTGGCGAGGCCGACGACAAGGGCGGGGTGTTCTGTGTGCACCCGGGCTGGCCGGCGCTGGTGGGCCGGGCCCAGGTGACGCGCTCGTACATGCTGATCATGGCGAACACCGAGTACATCCAGTTCTTCCTGACGGATGTCGAGGTGGACGTCCAGGGCGATGTGGCGCTGGTCACGTGCACGGAGAACATTCTGTCCGGCGGGGAGCCCGAGGAAGAGGGCGAACTGGGGCCGCTGGTCGGCGGGAAGGTCGTGTCGACGAACCTGTTCCGGCGCACCGCGAACGGCTGGAAGCTGTGGTCGCACCACGGTTCGCCGGTGCTCACGAGCGGCGACGACGAGGACGACGAGGAGGACTGAGCGCGGTCCGTCAAGGGCCGCGGTGGCCGGTCCGATCGGGTGGGCGGCCGGGGAGGCGGTCCGGGGCGGTCGGAACTCGAAGGTAGATTCGAGGGGCGGCGGGCGACGGTGCCCGCCGGTCCCCGCTGCGGCGGGGCCGTCAGCTGGGAGCAGTGATTCTTGTGCTGGACCGCGTCACCCTGCGTGGGCTCCGTGCCCGCGGCCACCACGGCGTCTTCGAGCGGGAGCGGATCGAGGGCCAGACCTTCGTCGTCGACCTGACGCTGTTCCTGGACACCCGTCCGGCCGCCGCGGGAGACGATCTGAACCGCACCGCGCACTACGGCGTGATCGCGGAGGAGGTCACCGCGGTGATCGCGGGCGACCCGGTCGACCTGATCGAGACCCTGGCCCAGCGGATCGCCGACCAGTGCCTGCGGCACGAGGTGGTCGAGGAGGTCGAGGTCGTCGTGCACAAGCCCGATGCCCCGATCACCGTCCCGTTCGACGACGTCACCATCACGATCCGCCGGGGCCGCGCCTGATGGCGCCCGGTGGAGCCCGAGTGGAGGGAACTCCCATGGCCACCACAGACCCGACCGCCACGCGGACCACGTTCGACCTGCAGGGCAAGGTGGACCGCGTGGAATCCACCCTGCACGAGTCGCGGACCGCGACGGTCGCCCTCGGCAGCAACCTGGGCAACCGCCTGGAGACCCTGCAGGGCGCGGTCGACGCGCTGGAGGACACCCCCGGGGTGCGGGTGACCGCGCTGTCCGCGGTGTACGAGACGGACGCCGTCGGCGGGCCCGCCGGCCAGCCCAGCTACTTCAACGCCGTCGCGGTGCTGCGCACCTCGCTGCCGCCGCAGGACCTGCTGGAGCGGGCCAACGCCGTGGAGGACGCGTTCGGCCGGGTGCGCACCGTCCGCTGGGGCTCCCGCACGCTGGACGTCGACATCCTCACCTACGAGGGCGTCCGCAGCGACGACCCGCAGCTGACGCTGCCGCACCCGCGGGCGCACGAGCGGGCGTTCGTGCTGGCACCGTGGCAGGACGCCGACCCGCAGGCCGAGGTGCCCGGGCACGGGCCGGTCGCGGAGCTGCTGGCGGCCCTCGGCGGGGCCGAGAACCAGGGCGTGCGGCTGCGCGCCGATCTGCAGCTGCGCCTGCCGGAGTGAGCGCTCCGGGAACTTCCGGCAGCGGGCGGGCGTAGCTCTCTGCGGGTGCGGCCCGGCCGGTACGGTGGGCTGGTCGCCCGCCGAACTCCCGGGCCGCGAAGGGCCGGGGTCGAACCACTGGGAAGGAAGCCCGTCCGCGTGAAGCCGCTCCGTCTCCGCCTGCTGCTCGGCATCTTCGCCGTCACGGGGCTGCTGTCCTGGGGCGGCGCCCGGCTGTGGGACTCCCTGGGCACGCTGCCCGGGGTGCCCGCGTACGCGCCGTTCGTGCTGGCGGCGATCGCCGTGGTGCTGCTGGCCGTGGCGCTCTCGCTGCGGTCCCGGCTGAAGGCGATCCGGGAACGGCGGCCGGACGCGAAGCGGGTCGATCCGCTGCACGCGGCGCGGGCGCTGGTACTCGGGCAGGCCAGTGCGCTGGTGTCGGCGGTGGTGACCGGGGTGTACGCGGGCGTCGGGGTGTTCCTGCTCGGCTCGTTGAACGTCGCGGCCCGCCGGGCGCAGGCCGGGACGGCGCTGTTCGCGGTGCTGGCCGGTGCGGCGGTGATCGCGGTGGCGCTGTGGCTGCAGCACATCTGCAAGCTTCCCGAGGACCACGACGACCCGGACCACCCGCGCGGAACGGCCGCCTCGTCGCGCTGAACGACCCCGCCGGATCCGCTCGCGCTGCGTGATGGTTCGGGTGCGGCCCGTGTTTCTGTCGGCGTGTCAAGGGCGGAATGGGGTGCGAGGCTGACAGGGCCGTGATCCGCACGCTAGTTTCTAGCCATGCCTCGCGGACGCCACCGTCATTCCTCCGTCCTGGGCCGGTCGCTGCCACCGGTCGCCTCCGGTGTGCTCGTGGTCGCGGCGGTGGCCGCGCTGGTGGCCAGTCCGGATCAGATCGTGGCCCGTTCGGTCGGCGTCGCCGCGGTGGTCGCGGTGGTCGGCCTGGCGCTGGTGCTGCGGCAGCGCGACCGGGCGGCCCGGACGGCGTCCGAGGTTGCCATGGAGCGCCGGCTGCGCGCCGAGGAACGCTACGAGGAGCAGATCGCCGAGGCCGAGTACGCGGCCGAGGTCGCCGAGGAGCGGGCCACCCGCTTCGGGCGGCGGCTGACCGCGGAGAAGTCCCGGCTGGCGAAGGCGGAGACGGAGATCGCCCGGCTGCTGCGCGAGCGCGCCGTGATGGTCGCCGAGCAGGCGCTGAAGGAGGCCGAGGCGGCCCGCCTGGCGCTGGAGGAGACCCGCCCCAAGAACCCGGCCACGCCGGCCGCGTTCGTCCGCGCACAGGCCGCGATGCGGCACCTGGAGCGGCAGGCGGCGGCCGCCGAGACGCGCCGTACGGTCGACGAGGCGCGTCGCACCGTCGACGAGCGGGCCCAGGTCGAGCTGCGGCCGCGGATGCCGGAGCCGGTGCCGGCCACCGGTTCGGCGGCGCTGCGCCCGGTCGGCCCGGCCCTGCCCGGTCCGCGCCCGCAGGACGGCGAGCAGGCGGCCCCGGCCGCCCCGCAGCGGCCGCGGGCGGCGGCGTTCAGCTTCTTCGGCCGGCCGGGCAGCGCCCGGGCCGCGCTGCGGGCGGCCGCGCCGGCCCCGGCGGTCGGCGACCTGGCGGACGTGGTGGGCGACGAGGCGGTGGCCGAGAACGAGCGCTACACCGTGGTGGACGCCGCTCCGGTGGACGCCGCGCAGCCCGCGCACCGCGCGGTGGAGCAGCCGCCGAGCCACCAGCACGCGGAGTCCGACACCGAGCCCGAGGTGGTCGACCTGACCCCGCACGACGAGACCGAGCTGCTGGAGCTGCCCGAGCTGCGGGCCGGCCGGTCCTGACGGCGCGAAAGGGCCCCCGCTCCCGGTGGAGCGGGGGCCCTTCCGCATGCGGGCGCAGGCTCAGACGTTGACGCCGAAGTCCTGGGCGATGCCGACCAGGCCGGAGGCGTAGCCCTGGCCGATGGCGCGGAACTTCCACTCGTCGCCGTTGCGGTACAGCTCGCCGAAGATCATCGCGGTCTCGGTGGCGGCGTCCTCGGACAGGTCGTAGCGGGCGATCTCGGCGCCGCCGGCCTGGTTGACCACCCGGATGTAGGCGTTGCGGACCTGGCCGAAGCTCTGGCCGCGGTTGGTGCCGTCGTAGATGGTCACCGGGAAGACGATCTTGGAGACCTCGGCGGGCAGCGCGGCCAGGTTGACGTTGATCGACTCGTCGTCGCCGTCGCCCTCGCCGGTGCGGTTGTCGCCGGTGTGGACGACGGTGTTGTCCGGGGTGCTGGAGTTGTTGAAGAAGACGAAGTGGCGGTCGGAGAAGACCTTGCCCCCGCCGTTCAGCACGATCGCGCTGGCGTCCAGGTCGAACTCGGTGCCGGTGGTGGTGCGCACGTCCCAGCCGAGGCCGACGGTGACCGAGGTCAGGCCGGGGGCCTCCTTGGTCAGCGAGACGTTGCCACCCTTGGTGAGGCTCACGGGCATGGTCTGTGGTGTCCCTTCGGTCGGTTTTGCCGAGAGAACGCGGGACGGACGGCCGTTGGTTCCACTGCTCGGTGGACGGACGGATTTCCTCCCCCGGCCGGCCCGGGCGTCCGACGCCGGGTCAGATCCTCGGGTACCGGCCCTGCACGGTCCAGATGTTCGGGTTGTCGGCCAGGTCCTCGTGCAGCTCGGTCAGGTCGGCCAGCACGTCCTGGAGGAAGTCCCGTGCCTCGCGGCGCAGCTCGGCGTGCCGGACGACCAGCGGCTCGTCGTCCGGCCGCCAGGTGGCGGTGATCTCCACCCAGCCGAACCGGCGGGCGAAGCGCAGCAGTTCGGTGTTCTGGGTGAAGTCGAGGTCCTCGGTGCGGACCCGGGCCTCCCGGCTGCCGCGCGGGTCCTCGTCCAGGCGTTCGACGATGTCGCACATCGCCCAGGCGAAGTCCAGCACCGGCACCCAGCCCCAGCGGGTCTCCATGCCGGTGCCGTCGTCGGACTCCAGGTAGACGTCCCCGGCGAACAGGTCGTGCCGCAGGGCGCGGACGGGCGCACTGCGGTAGTCGGTCTGCGGGGGGTCGGGGAAACGGTTGGACAGCGAGTAGCCGAGCTCGATCACGCCCGCCATTGTGCCGGGTTAACCAGGTGACGGGGGCCGCGGCCGGGCGGGATGATGGGCGGCATGACTGAGCCCGTGCGCGTACGGGGTTCGGTGGTCGTCCCCGACGCCGAGCTCGTCTGGCGCTTCTCCCGTTCCTCCGGCCCCGGCGGCCAGCACGTCAACACCTCGGACAGCAAGGTCGAGCTGCGCTGGGACATGGCGGCCTCCGACGCGCTGCCGCCGGTGTGGAAGGAGCGCGCCCTGGAGCGGCTGGCCTCCCGGCTGGTCGACGGGGTGCTGATCGTGCGCGCCTCCGAGCACCGCTCGCAGTGGCGCAACCGGGAGGTTGCGGCCGCCCGGCTGGCGTCGCTGCTCGGCGAGGCCACCGCGCCGCCGCCGAAGACCCGGCGGGCCACCAAGCCCAGCCGCGGCATGGTCGAGCGCCGGCTGGAGAACAAGCGGCACCGGGCCACGCTGAAGCAGGGCCGGGGCCGGGTCAGGCCGGAGTGACGCGCCCTCAGCCGAGTTGGCGGTAGCCGGCCCGGAAGTACAGCAGCGGTCGTCCGGCCGGGGCCGGGACCCGGGCGGCCAGGACGCGGCCGAGCACCAGGACGTGGTCGCCGGCCGGGATGCGCTGTTCGGTGCGGCACTCGACGGTGGCGAGCGCGCCGTCGATCAGCGGGGCGCCGGAGTGCGGGCCGCGCTGCCAGGCGGCGTCGGCGAACAGCAGGCGGTCGCTGAGCCGGCCCTTCATGGCGAACCGGGACGCCAGCGTGCGGTGCTCCTCGCCGAGCAGGGAGACCGCCCAGGTCTCGGCCCGGCCGAGCAGCTCGTCCATCCGGGAGTCCTCGCGCACCGAGATCAGCACCAGTGGCGGCTCCAGCGACACCGACAGGAACGAGGTGGCGGTCATGCCGGCGTCCTCGTCCTCCTCGGCGTCGTGCACGGTCACCAGCGAGACGCCCGCGGCCAGTTGGCCGAGGGCGGCGCGGAACTCCTCCGGAGTGGCGACGGTGTCCGCCAGGTGGGCCGGGGCTGCGGGGGTGGTGGGGGACTGCGGGGAGCTGTACACGTACCGCACGGTAGTCGCCGGGCGGGTGTGTCGGTATCGGGCCCTGGTCGTAGGCCGGGTCGGTCGCTGGGCCGAGTGCGCGGGCGGCGTGCCGCTGGAAGTCGCCCGGCGGGCGTCCTGGCGTTCCCTGCCGTTTCCGAATACGATCATCACTTCGTCATTATGTGATTTGAGTCACACTCATCGCCTATTGCTGACCGAGCGTGCCTATCGGAGTGCTCGCTGTGATTCAGTTCTTCTGGCAATCGGACGACAACCTTTCAAGAACTATCCGAAGCAGCCGGGGAGCCCCCGCATGGAAGCCGAGTCGGAGCCCTACGTCCGCCTCGCGACCCTCCGCACCTTGCACCGGGTCGTGGCGGACCTCAACGCTGCCCGGAGCCTGGCGGGAACCCTGCAGGCGGTCGTCGAGGGAGCGGTCCACGGGCTCGGATTCGACGCCGCGGCGGTCAGCCTGGTGCGGCCCGACGGCGACCTGGTGATCGCCGCCGTCTGGGAGATCGAGGAGAGCGCCTTCGGCGGCCCCGCCGTGCTGCTCGGCCAGGTCGGCTCCCGCGAGTCCTGGGACCGGATGCTCCAGGTCGCCGACCACTGGGGCACCCTGCGCTTCCTGCCGTACGACCGCGGCTGGGCGATCGCCACCGACATCCCCGCCTGGACCGGCGACGGCCCGCTGCCCGTCTACGACAACGACTGGCACCCCGCCGACGTCCTGCTCGCCCCCATGTACAGCGCCGGCGGCGACCTGCTCGGCATCCTCTCGGTGGACCGCCCGCGCAGCGGCAAACGCCCCGGCGCGTGGACCCGGGAGGCCCTGGAGATGTTCTCCCTCCAGGCCTCGATAGCCATCGGCAACGCCCGGCTGCGGTCCGAGATGCAGCGCGCCCTGGCCCGCCTGGAGAAGGAGCAGCAGGCCCTGCGGGCCAGCGAGGAATCCTTCCGGCAGGCCTTCGAGTACGCCCCCAGCGGCATGGCCATCACCGAACTGCACGGCGACGGCACCGGCCAGCTGACCCGCGTCAACGACGCCCTGTGCCGGCTGCTCGGCCGCCCCCGGGCCACCCTGCGGCAGCAGCGCTTCGTCGACCTGGTCCACCCCGACGACCTCCAGCTGCTGCTGCGCACCAGCGCCGAGGGCGGCCGGGCCGAACTGCGGCTGTCCCGCCGCGACGGCGGCTACCAGTGGGTGTGCCTGCGCAACTCGGTGGTCGCCGACGCCACCGAGGGCCCGAGCTTCCTGCTCACCCACGTCGAGGACATCGAGGACCGCAAGCGGCACGAGCTCCAGCTCGCCCACCGGGCCAGCCACGACGCCCTCACCGGCCTGCCCAACGGCGCCGAGCTGCGGGCCCGCCTCGCCCGCCGGCTCTGTTCCCGCCCCTCGCTGCCCGCCGCGGGCCTGCCCGGCCAGGCGCTGCCGCCGGGCGGCGCCCCGCCGTCCCACGCCGTCCAGGGCGCCCCGCCGTCGCCCGGGGGCTCCGTCACCCTGGCGCACGGCTACGCGCCCCCCGACGGCGCCCTGGAACGCGACCGGGAGGCCTACCCGGCGAACGACGGCCCCGGGCACCACGTGCACGCCGTGGTCCCCGCCGACCCGGCCGGCGGCGAGCTCTGGCACGGCCACCGCCGCCCGGGCTCCGACAAGGGCCTCGCCGTCCTCTACTGCGACCTGGACGGCTTCAAGCTGGTCAACGACCGCTACGGCCACAACGCGGGCGACGCGGTGCTGATCGAGATCGCCCGCCGGCTCCAGCAGGTCGTCCGGGAGGGCGACACGGTGGCCCGGATGAGCGGCGACGAGTTCGTGGTGCTGGCCGACAACATCGGCCGCGAGGAGGCCAAGGAGCTGGCCGGACGGCTGCGCAGCGCGATCCTGCCCCCGATGCGGATCGACAACCGGGCGGTGCGGGTCGGCGTCAGCCTGGGCATCGGCTGGGCCGGCTGCGGGATGAGCATCGACGAGGTGCTGCACTCCGCGGACGAGCGGATGTACGACGAGAAGCGCACCCGCGGCGGCGCGGCCCGGGGCGCGCGCGGCGAGCGCTCGCACCGCCGGGCGGGCTGAACCGCCTACACCGTGTTCGAGGACGGCAGGTAGGGTGCCCTGGGTACGAGAGCATCCAGTCCTGGGGAGTTGACCGTGACGACGGCCGGCAGCAACGGCGGCGCGCCCGACGGCGCGGACGAGGACGACCCGTTCGCGTACCTCTACCGTCCCGCCGAGGGCGAGCAGCCCGCGCCCGAGCGGCCCCGGACCGGCTACAGCCGTCCGATGGAGGTCGGCCGCGCCACCTACGGCGAGCGGCCCGCGTACCAGCCGGCCCCGCCGCCGGCCGGTCCCGGCCACCCGCAGGCCGCGCCCGGGCAGGAGACGGCCGCGCTGCCGCAGCAGCCCCGGTACGCCGAGCGCTCCCGGCCCCGTCCGGGCGAGGACCGGCCGGCCGGCCGCGGCAAGGCCGCCGTGATCGGCGCCGTGGCGGTGGTCGCCGCGATCGCCATCGGCGCGGGCGTGGCGCTGTCCACCGGCGACCCGGACGGCGGCAAGAACCAGTCCGCCCCCACGCACAGCCCGTCCGCCCCGGCGGCCCCCGAGAGCGCGGCCCCGTCCAGCGCCGCGCCCAGCCCGAGCGCCTTGAACGAGCCGATCACCGACGCGTCCGCGTTGCAGGCGCAGGGCGCGAGCCTCGACTCCGGGGTCAAGGGCGCGGTCTCCGCGGACGGCAAGTACCTGACGCTGCAGGGCGGTTCGACGTTCACCTGGACGGTCAACTGGGACACCCCGGGGCGGGTGAAGGTCTGGCTGCACTTCAGCAACACCGGCGCCGACCAGCCCGCCCAGGTCACCGTGAACGGCAAGGACCACCAGGGTGGGGTGACCCTCAGGAACTACTCGAAGAACCAGGGGCAGGACGGCACCCCGTCCTGGTTCAGCACCAACATATGGCCGGACCTGCAGTCCGGGCCCAACACCATCACCGTCACCCTGCCCGCCGGCGCGGGCACCGTGCTGCTGGACCAGGTCGCGGTGACGCCGTGGGCAGGGGTCGACACCTACCCCACCAAGTGACGGCCGCGACGGGGGGCGCCGGGCGTTCCCCGGCGCCCCCGTCGGCGTGTCAGCGGGTGGTGACCACCCGGGCCAGCTGTTCGACGGTGCGGGTCATCGCGTCGCGGGCGGCGGTGAGGTACTTGCGCGGGTCGGTGGCGGTGGGGTGGGCCGTCAGGTGGGCGCGGACGGCGGCGGTGTAGGCCAGGTTGAGGGCCGTGCCGATGTTGATCTTCACCATGCCGGCGGCGACGGCCGCGGCGAGCTGCGCGTCCGGGACGCCGGAGCTGCCGTGCAGGACCAGCGGGACGGGGACGGCGGCGGCCAGTTCGCCGATCAGGGCGAGGTCGAGGTCGGCGGTGCGCGAGGTCATCGCGTGCGAGGAGCCGACGGCGACGGCCAGCGCGTCGACGGCGGTGTCGGCGACGTAGCGGGCGGCCTCCGCCGGGTCGGTGCGGGCCCCGGGGGCGTGCGCGGACAGCGGCGGTTCGCCGTCCTTGCCGCCGACCCGGCCGAGTTCGGCCTCCAGGTGCAGGCCGTGGCGGTGCGCCCAGGCGGCGGCCTCGGCGGTGGCCTTGACGTTCTCGTCGTGCGGCAGCGCGGAGGCGTCGAACATCGCGGAGGAGAACCCGGCGGCGGGGGCCGCGCGCAGCAGGTCGAAGTCCTCGCAGTGGTCGAGGTGGAGCGAGACGGGGACGCGGGCGGCGGCGGCGATCTCCGCGCAGGCCCGGGCGATCGGCAGCAGGCGGCCGCCGCGGTAGGCGACGGCGTTCTGGCTGAGCTGGAGCACGACGGGCGTGCCGGCGGCTTCGGCGCCGGCGGCGATCGCTTCGGCGTGCTCCAGGGTGATGACGTTGAAGGCGGGCAGTCCGCGCCGTTCGGCGGCGGCGGAGGCGAGCAGGTCGGCGGTAGGGGCGAGCGGCAAGACGGGTCTCCCGGGTGGGGTGAGCAACGAGGCGCAGGTTCCGCTGCTCACCCCCGTGCGGACCCGCCCTTGCGGGCGGCGCCGGGTCAGGCCGGGGTGCCGGCCCTGGTGAAGCGGTCCGCGCCGACGATCCACTCGCCGCGGCGCATCACCGCGGCGAGCTCGTAGGTGTCGGAGTCGAGGACGACCAGGTCGGCGTTCTTGCCTGCCTCCAGGGTGCCGAGGGTGTCGGTCAGGCCCATCAGCCGGGCCGGGACGGTGGACAGCGAGGTGACGGCCTGGTTCAGCGACAGGCCGAGCACGGTGACGGCGCGCCGGAAGGCGACGTCCAGGGTGAGGGTGGAGCCGGCGATGGAGCCGCCCTCGACGAGGCGGGCGACGCCGTTCTCGACCCGGACCTGGAGCGGGCCGAGCGGGTACAGGCCGTCGCCCATGCCGGCCGCGCCCATCGCGTCGGTGATCAGCGCGACCCGCTCGGCGCCGGCCGTGCCGTAGGCGAGGTCGAGCACCGAGGGGTGCAGGTGGATGCCGTCGTTGATCAGCTCGACGGTGACCCGCTCGTCCTCCAGCAGGGCGACGATCGGGCCGGGGGCGCGGTGCTGGATGCCCGGCATCGCGTTGAACAGGTGGGTGGCGACGGTGGCTCCGGCGTCGATCGCCTCCAGGGTGATCGCGTAGTCGGAGTCGGTGTGGCCGACGGCGGCGATGATGCCCTGGTCGGCGAGCATCCGGACGGACTCCAGGCCACCGGGCAGCTCGGGGGCGAGGGTGAACATCTTCGCGTGGCCGCGGGCGGCGTCGGCGAGCTTGCGCACCAGCGCCGGGTCGGGGTCGCGCAGCAGGTCGGGCTGGTGGGCGCCGCACCGGTTGTGCGAGATGAACGGGCCCTCGAAGTGGATGCCGGCCAGCACGCCGTCCTCGACGAGTTCGGAGAGCACGGCCGCCTGGCGGCAGACCTCGTCGATCTCGCCGGTGACGGTGGAGGCCATCGTCGTGGTGGTGCCGTGCTCCAGGTGCGTGCGGGCGGCGGTGAGCGCCTCCTCGGCGACACCGGAGGCGTACGACGCGCCGCCGCCGCCGTGCACGTGCAGGTCGACGAAGCCGGGGACGACGGTGTACCCGGTCAGGTCGAGGTCGCCGGGGACGGCCCCGCCGGCGCCGAGGTCCGCGATGCGGGCCCCTTCGACGGTGAGCCGGCCGCCTTCGATCACCCCGTCGGGCAGGACCAGTCGGGCTCCGGCCAGTGCAGTTCGGTCCGCGGTCACGCGGTCACCTCCATGGAGAGCAGATCCCAGGCGAGCAAACCTGCGCCCAGGGACGCGGCGGTGTCTTTGAGCATGGCCGGGACGACCTTCGGGGGCATCTGGAAGGTCAGGCGCTCGGTCACCGCGGCGCGCAACGGCGTGAAGAGGGTGTCACCGGCTTCCGCCAGCCCGCCGCCGACGATCACCGTCGACGGGTCGAGCAGGCTCTGCGCCAGCACGATGCCGTCGGCGAGCGCGTCCACCGCGTTCTGCCAGACCGCGAGGGCGGCCGGGTCCCCGGCGTCGACGGCCACCGCGCAGGCGGCGGCGTCGGCGTCCGGGTCGCCGGTGGCTTCGGCCCAGGCCCGGGACACCGCGGAGGCGGAGGCCAGGGTCTCCAGGCAGCCGCGGGCGCCGCAGCCGCACTGCGGGCCGCCGGGGCGGACCACCACGTGCCCGATCTCACCGCCGTAGCCGTGCGCGCCGGCCTCGATGCCGCCGTGGATGCCGATCGCGCCGGCGATGCCGGTGCCGAGAGCGATGAACAGAAAACGGTCGACCCCGCGACCGGCCCCGATCCGGCCCTCGGCGAGCCCGCCGGAGCGGACGTCGTGGCCGAGGGCGACGGGGATGTTGCCGAGGCGCTCGCCGAGCAGCTTGCGCATCGGCAGGTCCCGCCAGCCGAGGTTGGCGGAGAAGACCGCGATCCCGTTCTTCTCGTCGATCGTTCCCGGCACGGCGACGCCTGCCGCGAGGGGAGCGGCACCGAACCGGGTGCGGCCCTCCTGCGCCAGGTCGGCGGCGAAGTCGAGGATGGTGGCGACGACGGCGTCGGTGCCGTGCTCCCGCCCGGTCGGTCGGCGTGCTTCGTACAGCACGGAGCCGTCCTGGGCGACCAGCGCGGCTTTCATGCCGGTGCCGCCTACATCGAGTGCGATGACGTGCTTCACGGGGGACAGTTTCCCTTGGCCAGGTCGAAGAGGTCTAGTCCAGTTGCTCGATTGGTCTGGTCCTGAGAGGTGAGGTTTGTCGCTCTTTGCCGACTCCTGGGGGTTTTCGGGGCCTTGGCGGAGGGTCAGGGAAGGATGATCGAGCGGGTCAGGTTGCGCGGCTCGTCCGGGTTCAGACCGCGGTGCGCGGCCACCGCGACGGCCAGCTTGTGCACCCGGACCAGGTCCGCCAGCGGGTCCAGGCCGCCCGCGCCGGAGTCGGCCACCAGCCGGCCGCCGACCGCCGCCACCTCGTCCGCCAGGCCGACCGGCAGCGCGCCGAAGGCCCAGGCGGCGCGGCCCGGGGCGGTGATAGAGATCGGGCCGTGCCGGTACTCCATCGCCGGGTACGCCTCGGTCCAGGCCAGCGCCGCCTCGCGCATCTTCAGCCCGGCCTCCTGCGCCAGGCCGTTGGTCCAGCCCGCGCCGAGGAAGGAGATCTGCTCCAGCTCGACCAGCTCCTGCGGCACCTCCCAGGCGACGGCGCGCCCGGCGTCCGCGGCGGCCTCGGCGACGGTGGCGACGCCCGCCGGTCGGGCCTCCTCCAGCTCCAGGTGGGCGCGGAGCAGGGCCAGCACGGTGGTGGCGAAGCGGGTCTGCACCACCGAGCGCTCGTCGGCGAAGCCCAGGTCGATCAGGTGGTCGGCGTCCTTCGCCACCGGCTGCTCGGGGCAGGCGGTGATCGCGGTGCTCGGCAGGTCGGTGTCGGCGAGCAGCCGCAGCACCTCGGTGGTGGTGCCGGAGCGGGTGATCGCCAGCACCCGGTCGTAGCGGCGGCCGTGCGGGAACTCGGAGGCGGCGAAGGCGTCGGTCTCGCCGTGGCCGCCGGACTCGCGCAGCGCGGCGTACGCCTGCGCCATGAACCACGAGGTGCCGCAGCCGACCACGGCCACCCGCTCGCCGCGCTGCGGCAGGCCGGCCGGGCCGCTCGCCGCCAGGGCCGCGGCGGTGCGCCAGTTCTCGGGCTGGGTGGCGATCTCCTCGCCGGTCAGGGACGGGTGCGGCATGGGTGCGGACTCCTTCGACTGGCGCGGACGCGTGCGCAAACCTGATTGTTTTATAGCCGTTTCGCGCATCACTGCGCAATGCATCGGCGGTGACCGGGTTGTGCGAAGCTGTCCCGACCGGCCGCGGGGGCGCGCGTCGGCGGGCGCGGAAGGAGCAGGACGGTGTCCAGGTACGAGCGGTGGAACGCGCTGCTGGAACTGCTGGCCGAGCACGGCAAATTGGACGTCGAGGAGGCGGCCGCGGCGCTGGACGTCTCGGCCGCGACCATCCGGCGCGACCTCGACCAGCTGGCCCGCCAGCAGATGGTCACCCGCACCCGGGGCGGCGCGGTGGCGCACAGCGTCTCGTACGACCTGCCGCTGCGCTACAAGACCGCCCGCAACGCCGACGCCAAGCAGCGCATCGGCGCCCTGGTGGCCGGCCTGGTCGCCCCCGGCGAGGTGGTCGGCCTGAACGGCGGCACCACCACCACCGAGGTGGCCCGCGCCCTCGCGGTCCGTCCCGACCTGGCCGAGCACCCCGAGCACGGCCAGAGCCTCACCGTGGTCACCAACGCCCTCAACATTGCCAACGAACTGACGGTCCGCCCGCAGGTGAAGATCGTGGTCACCGGCGGCGTCGCCCGCCCGCAGTCCTACGAGCTGATCGGCCCGCTGGCCGCCCAGGTGCTCGGCGAGCTCACCCTGGACACCGCGGTGCTGGGCGTGGACGCGATCGACGCCGAGCACGGCGCCACCGCCCACCACGAGGGCGAGGCGGCGGTCAACCGGCTGCTCGCCGAACGGGCCCGCCGGGTGGTGGTGGCCGCCGACTCCTCGAAGCTGGGCCACCGGGCCTTCGCCCGGATCTGCGACCTGGGCCGGGTGGACATCCTGGTCACCGACGACCAGGTCGCAGATCCGGTGGCGGCCGCCTTCCGGGATGCGGGAGTCACCGTTCTCACGGCGTGAATATCCCATTACCGGACAGTTTCTGACGTCACGTCATGCTGAGCGCGACGCGACCTGTCACTTCGATAACTTCCGCCACCACCGGTCTGGACCACCGGCCGAAACGCCTGCCAGGGTCACGCTGTCACCCACCTGAAGGCGGTCCGTTCCGTGAAGCGATCAGCGCTGCTCCCCCTGCCCATCGTCGGGTCCCTGCTGCTCACCGGCTGTGGAGCCCTGAGCGGGTCGGGGGGTGTCACGCTCAACCTGGTCGCCGCCGACTACGGAGACAACGAGACCAACTCCAGCTCGATCTACTGGAACGACCTGGCCCGCCGCTTCGAGGCCGCCAACTCCGACATCAAGATCAATGTCGACGTGGTCAGTTGGACCGACATCGACAAGCACATCGCCGACCTGATCGCCAAGGGGAAGACCCCCGACATCGCCCAGACCGGCGGCTACGCCGACCAGGTCGCCGCCGACCGCCTCTACCCCGCCGGCGAGGTGCTCTCCAACAGCACCCAGGTCAACCTGCTCGACTCCTTCGCCAAGGCCGGCCAGGTGGTCGGCAGCCAGTACGGCATCCCGTTCATCTCCTCCAGCCGGGTCTTCTTCTACAACAAGGAGATCTTCGCCAAAGTCGGCATCACCGCCCCGCCCGTCACCTGGGACGACCTGCGCCGCGACGCCGAACTGATCAAGTCCAAGGTGCCCGGCGTCACCCCGTACGGGCTGCCGCTCGGCCCCGAGGAGGCCCAGGGCGAGGCGATGATCTGGACCATGAGTGGCGGCGGCGGACTCTCCGACAACGCCGGCAACTACACCATCGACAGCCAGCCGAACCGGGCCACCTTCAGCTGGCTGCGCACCAACCTGGTCGACAAGCGCCTCACCTACGACGACCCGGCCAAGGTCGACCGCAAGACCGCCTTCAACGACTTCGCCACCGGCAAGGTCGCCATGCTCAACGGCCACCCCGGGCTGGTCAGCAAGTCCGTCGCCGGGAACATCCAGTACGGCACCTCCGCGATCCCGCGCAAGGACGCCGGCATCAAGCCCTCCACCCTGGGCGTCGCCGACTGGGTGATGGCGTTCAAGGCGAACGGGCACAAGGCGGAGATCAAGAAGTTCCTCAACTTCGTCTACACGAAGGAGAACACCCTCAAGTTCGACGAGCAGTACAACATGCTGCCCGTCACCCAGGACACCCTTGAGGACATGTCCGCCAACCCCGCCCACAAGGACCTCACCGAGTTCCTCAACGCGCTGCCGAACGCCAACTTCTACCCGCTCGGCGACCCGTCCTGGGAGAAGGTCTCCAGCCTGCTCAAGCAGCGCATAGGCGAGGCCGTCAAGCCCGGCTCCGACGATGTGCTCGGCGACCTGCAGACCGCCGCCGCGGCGGAGTCGTCCCGGGCCCGCAAGGGCTGACGGCCGCAGTCCGTAGCCTGGAGGCATGGCCGAACTGACCGACCGCGACCGGGCGGTACTCGAACTGGAAGCACGCGGGTGGCGGACCGCCGGCGCCAAGGAGCAGGCGATCCGGCAGGAGCTCGGCATCTCCGCCACCCGCTACTACCAACTGCTGGGCGCCCTGCTCGACCGGCCGGAGGCGCTCGCCCACGCCCCCGTCCTGGTCAACCGGCTGCGACGGGTGCGGCAGAACCGGCGCGACGCCCGGCAGTGACCGAACCGCGCCCGCCGGCGGCCCGCGCCGGGTAGCGTCGGGGCCATGGGAATTGCTGAGCAGATCACGTCCCAGGCAGGACGGGCCGGACTGGCGGGCCTGCTCGCCGACCCGCGCTCCGCGGTCGTGGGACTCGACTTCGACGGCACACTCGCCCCGATCGTCGCCGACCCGGCGCAGGCCCGCGCCCACCCCGGCGTCGTCACCGCCCTCACCGCCCTCGCCCCCCTGGTCGGCTCGGTCGTCATCGTCACCGGCCGGCCCGCCGCGACCGCCGCCGCCTACGGCGGCTTCGCCGCCACCCCCGGCCTGGAGCACCTCACCGTGCTCGGCCACTACGGCGCCGAACGCTGGGACGCGAGCACCGGGGCCGTCACCGCCGCGCCACCGCCGCCGGGGGTGGCCGCCGTCCGGGGCGAACTTCCGCTCCTTCTCGCCGAGTCGGCGGCCGCCGAGGGCATCTGGGTGGAGGACAAGGAACGCGCCCTCGCCGTGCACACCCGGCGCACGGCCGACCCCGACGGCGAACTGGCCCGCCTGCGCGCGCCGCTCGTCGAACTGGCCCGCCGCCACGGCCTGGTGGTCGAACCCGGCCGGATGGTCCTCGAACTACGGCCGCCCGGGGTCGACAAGGGCGTCGCCCTTCACAGGTTCCTGGCGGAACGCGACGCCGGGCCGGTGCTGTTCGCCGGCGACGACCTCGGCGACCTCGCCGCCTACGAGGAGGTCTCCCGGCGGCGGAAGCAGGGCCGCCCCGGCCTCCTCGTCTGCAGCGGCCCCGTCACCGGCGAGCCCCCCGTCCGCGAACTCGCCGACCGCGCCGACCTGGTGGTCGCGGGGCCGGCGGGGGTGGTGGACCTGCTCGACGAGCTGGCGCACATGCTGAGGTGAGCTGCGAGGGTGCGCCAACAGGGGCGTGCGCTCCCCGATTCCCCTACAGCGCCTGCAACTGGTCCAGGAACCACTGCTGCGGCGGCAGCGCCGTCGCCGCCGCCGCGAGGCGCTTGGTGCGGTCGGCGCGTTCGGCCGGGGGCATGGCGAGGGCCTCGGCCAGAGCCTCGGCGGTGGCGACGACGTCGAAGGGGTTGACGGTGATCGCGTCGTCGGCGAGCTCCGCGTGGGCGCCGGCCTCGCGGGAGAGGACCAGGGCGCAGCCGTGGTCGGAGACGACGGGGACTTCCTTGGCGACCAGGTTCATGCCGTCACGGACGGGGTTGACGAGGGCGACGTCGGCGAGCCGGTACGCGGCGAGGGAGCGCGGGAAGTCGTCGTCGACGTGCAGGATGAGCGGCTGCCAGTCGGCGGTGGCGAATTCGGCGTTGATCTCCTCGGCGATCCGTCGCACCGCCGCGGTGTACTCGCGGTACTCGACGAGGTCGGTGCGCGAGGGGTAGGCGAAGGCGATGTGGACGACCCGGTCGAGCCACTCGGGGCGGGTGCGCAGCAGGTGCCGGTAGGCGAGCAGGCCGCGGACGATGTTCTTGCTGAGTTCGGTGCGGTCGACCCGGACGACGGTGCGCCGGTCGCCGACGGCTGCGCGCAGCGCGGCGAGGCGTTCGTCGACGTCGGGCCGGTGGGCGCGTTCGCGCAGGAACTCGGCGTCGGCGCCGAGGCCGTGGACGCCGAGCCGGGTGGTGCGGCCGGCGTGCAGGACGGTGAGGGCGTCGCGGTCGACGCGCGCGCCGAGGACGCTCTCGCAGCAGTCGGCGAAGGCGAGGGCCCAGCGGCGGGTGAGGAAGGCGGCGCGGTCGGCGCCGAGGATGCCTTCGAGGACCTCGGCGGCGATGTCGTCGGGCAGCAGCCGGTAGTAGTCGGGCGGGGCCCAGGGGGTGTGCGAGAAGTGGCCGATGCGCAGGTCGGGGCGGAGCGCGCGGAGCAGCGCGGGGGCCAGCGACAGGTGGTAGTCCTGCACCAGGACGGCGGCGCCGGGGGCGGCTTCGGCGGCGAGGGCCTCGGCGAAGGCGGCGTTGTAGTCGCGGTAGGCGGCCCATTCGGTGCGGAAGTCGGCGTCGAAGGCGGGCCTGGTGGGGATGTCGTACAGCAGGTGGTGGACGAACCACAGGGTGGAGTTGGCGACGCCGTTGTAGGCGCGGGCGAAGGTCTCCGGGTCGATGTCGAGCATCCGGACGGCCTGTCCGCCGACGTCGTGGCCGGCCCGGTCGAGGCGGCCGTCGGGGGCCTGCCGGGCGGCGGTGCGGTCGGCGTCGGAGAGGGCGGCGCAGACCCAGACGGCGTTCGGGTCGTCGATCGCGGAGAGCCCGGAGACCAGGCCGCCGCCGCCTCTGCGGAGGCTCAGCGTGCCGTCGTCCTCCGTGCGGAAGGACACCGGACCGCGGTTGGAGGCCACCAGGATCGGGGCGGCTCCGGACTGCGTGGGGCGTTCGGACGCGTGATCGGCCATACAGCCAACCTTGCCGGGTGACCGGTGGACCAAACCACCCGGCACGGTCCGCGCCGGGTGAACAGTGCGGGCGGCGGTCAGCGGTTGCGGTACTCGGGGACGGTGATCATCGGGGGGCGTTCGGCGGCCGGGACGGCGTGGGTGCGGGGGGTGAAGCCGTCGGTGGTGCGGGTGTACTGGGTGAGCAGCGGGCGGACCAGGTCGGGGTCGGCCTTGAGCCGGTGGGTGCGGTCGAGGCGTTCCAGCGCGGTGCGGTAGATGGTGGCGGCCATCCGGCCCAGCGCCTGGCCGTCCTGGTGGCGGTGGTGCCGGACGCCGACGTCGACCTGGGCCAGCGCGTCCAGTCCGACCAGTTCCAACGAGTCGACCAGCAGGCCGAGTTCGACGCCGTAGCCGGTCGGGAAGGGCAGCTGCTCCAGCAGGCTGCGGCGGGCCGCGTACTCGCCGCCGAGCGGCTGGACGAAGCCGGCCAGTTGCGGCCAGTGCAGGTTGAGCAGCGGGCGGGCGACCAGTTCGGTGACCCGGCCGCCGCCGGCCGGGACGACGGCGCCGTCGGCCTCGAACGGGCGGTCGTACATGGCTTTGACCAGGTGCAGGGCGGGGTCGGTGAGCAGCGGGCCGACGATGCCGGAGACGAACGCCGGGTCGAATTCGCGCAGGTCGGCGTCGATGTAGCAGACGATCGCGCCGCTGCTGGCGAGCAGCGAGCGCCACAGCACCTCGCCCTTGCCGGGGGCGGCGGGCAGCCGGGGCAGGATGGTGTCCCGGTGCACCACCCGGGCGCCGGCGGCGGTCGCGGCGGCGGCGGTGCCGTCCACCGAGCCGGAGTCGACGACCAGCAGCTCGTCGACCAGCGGGACGCGCTCCATCAGCTCGGTGCGGATCGTGGTGACGATCTCGCCGACGGTGGGCTCCTCGTCGAGGGCGGGCAGCACGACGCTGACGGTGCCGGCCGGCCCGGCGGCGCGCTTGGCGGCGAGCAGCCGGTCGAGCGGTCGGTCGGCGGCCGTCCAGGATCGACGGCGCAGCCAGTCGGCCACTTCCGGCAGAACCCCGGGCTCGGGCTGCTCGGACAAGATCTCGCTCCCTGTCTCGGTCCGTCTCGGGTGTCGGACGGGGGGGTTGGACGGCACAGGCCTTCGGTTACAGTCTTCGTACTGCGCTCGGGCCTTCGCACGTCGGGGTCGCTCGCAGCGTACGACCACAACTTCACAGAGCTCATCCAGAGGGACTGAGGGAACGGCCCGTTGAAGTCCCGGCAACCCTCCCGCGCGGCCTTGCAGGCCCGGCGGGACAGGTGCCAATTCCGGCCCGGGCGCGACCGCGACCCGGGGAAGATGAGGAGAAAGGGCCTCGCCACCATGGCTGTTGACACCCCCGCACCCGCACCCGCCGCCGTCGACCTCGGTCCGGCCACCGCGCTGTCCTGTCGCGAGTGCGGCACCCGCTTCCCGCTCGGCCCGAGCTTCGCCTGCCTGGAGTGTTTCGGCCCGCTGGAGATCGCCTACGACTACGCCGGCTACGACGCCGAGGAGCTGCGCAAGCGGATCGAGGCCGGCCCGGCGTCGATCTGGCGCTACGCCCCGCTGCTGCCGGTGCCCGCCGACGTCGCGGGCAAGCCGAACCTGAACCCGGGCTGGACCCCGCTGGTGAAGGCCGACAACCTGGGCCGCGAGCTGGGCTTCACCGCGCAGCTGCACATCAAGGACGACTCCGGGAACCCCACCCATTCCTTCAAGGACCGGGTGGTGGCCTGCGCGATCGAGGCGGCCCGCGCGTTCGACTTCACCACGCTGTCCTGCTCGTCCACCGGCAACCTGGCGGGCGCGGTGGGCGCCGCCGCGGCCCGGGCCGGCTTCAAGTCCTGCGTGTTCATCCCGCACGACCTGGAGCAGGGCAAGGTCGTGATGGCCGGTGTGTACGGCGGCGAGCTGGTCGGCATCGACGGCAACTACGACGACGTGAACCGGTTCTGCTCGGAGCTGATCGGCGACCCGGCCGGCGAGGGCTGGGGTTTCGTCAACGTCAACCTGCGGCCGTACTACGGCGAGGGCTCCAAGACCCTGGCGTTCGAGATCTGCGAGCAGCTCGGCTGGCGGCTGCCCGAGCAGATCGTCATCCCGATCGCCTCCGGCTCCCAGCTCACCAAGATCGACAAGGGCCTGCAGGAGCTGATCAAGCTCGGCCTGGTCGAGGACCGCCCGTACAAGATCTTCGGCGCCCAGGCCGAGGGCTGCTCCCCGGTCTCCGCCGCCTTCAAGGCCGGCCGCGACGTGATCAAGCCGGTCAAGCCGGACACCATCGCGAAGTCGCTGGCGATCGGCAACCCGGCCGACGGCCCGTACGTCCTCGACATCGCCCGCCGCACCGGCGGCGCCGTCGAGGACGTCACCGACGCCCAGGTGGTCGAGGCGATCAAGCTGCTGGCCCGCACCGAGGGCATCTTCGCCGAGACGGCCGGCGGCGTCACCGTCGGCGTGCTGAAGAAGCTGGTCGAGACCGGGCAGCTCGACCCGAGCAAGGAGACCGTCGCGATCAACACCGGTGACGGCCTGAAGACCCTCGACGCGGTCGCCGACTCCGGCATGACCGCCGTGATCCGCCCGACGCTGGAGTCCTTCCGCGCCGCCGGCCTCGTCTCCGCCTGAACCCCCACACGTTTTCGAGGAGTAGATCCATGAGCGCCACCGTCCGCATCCCCACCATCCTGCGCACCTACACCGGCGGCTCCGCCGAGGTCACCGCCGAGGGCGCCACCCTGTCCGCCGTCGTCGCGGACCTGGAGGCCAACCACCCCGGCATCGCCGCCCGCCTGCTGGACGACACCGGCAAGCTGCGCCGCTTCGTCAACGTGTACGTCAACGACGACGACGTGCGCTTCGCCGACGGCCTGGAGACCGAGATCAAGGACGGCGCCTCGGTGTCGATCATTCCGGCGGTGGCCGGCGGCTGCTGACGCCGCCCCCGCGCATTCGCCCTGCCGCCGTCGGACCCCGGAATTCGATTTCCGAGCGGTCCGGCGGCGGCTTCGCACATCGGTGCCGGGGTCTGTTCCCGAGCGCGGGCAGCCGTGATTCCGGCCCGGCGGGTCGCTGGAATTCCGGGACCGGTGGAGGAGTAGAGTGCCGGTGGAGCCGTTCCCCGCCAAAGCCCGCTCCAATCCTCGTTTTTCCCGCACCGCAACCTCGCGCAGGCCCCGTCCCGTCCCGCGCTCTGAGACATGCGCCGGACCGCTCACCGCCCGATCTGTCAGGCCGCCGTCAGAATTCTTCCGGCGATTTGCGGTGACACGTCCGTTATGTCCGGTGGCAATTGTCGCGCCTCATACCTTTCGCCCTGTCATATCCCCTACGGGGTACGGACTTTCCGCAAAATTGGGGCCTGTTGCAGAGGGCGCATATCCGGATACATTCAGCCGCGACAGAGGCTGCGCCGTGCGGGGGGGAGTCCCCACAGGCCGGTCTTCCAGACCTCCGGGTCCGCGTCCTGCGGATCTCTGAAGGGCCAGCACAGCACAAGGGGAGTTCGGAATGGCTCAGGGCACCGTCAAGTGGTTCAACGCCGAGAAGGGCTACGGCTTCATCGCGGTCGACGGTGGAGCGGACGTGTTCGTCCACTACAGCGCGATCCAGATGGACGGCTACCGCACCCTGGAAGAGGGCCAGCGGGTCGAGTTCGAGATCTCGCAGGGTCAGAAGGGTCCGCAGGCCGACATGGTCCGCGCCGCCGGCGCCTGACGGCCCGGCAGACCGCACATACGACAGGTGCGACCGGCAGGCCCGGTCCCGGCGCGACGCGTCCGGGGCCGGGCCTGCCGGCGTTCCGCGGCCGGGCTGCGGGTTTCCCGGGAGGGTCGTCGGGCATGCTGTCGGGCACGCCGAATGGGCTTGCACTCGGCACCCCCGAGTGCTAATCATTGGCGTTAGCACTCACAGCGTGAGAGTGACAACGGACCGGGCCGGTGAGGCCCCGGAAGCGACGGGGACATGACCCGCGTTCTCCTGGGCCGTCCGTCGCGGGCACCCCCTTGGTCCGAGCAGTCGACCGTGTCCCGGAGGACCACTTCTAATGGCCAAGATCATCGCCTTTGACGAGGAAGCCCGCCGCGGCCTTGAGCGTGGCATGAACCAGCTTGCCGACGCCGTGAAGGTCACGCTCGGCCCCAAGGGTCGCAACGTCGTTCTGGAGAAGAAGTGGGGCGCCCCCACCATCACCAACGACGGTGTCTCCATCGCCAAGGAGATCGAGCTCGAGGACCCGTACGAGAAGATCGGCGCCGAGCTCGTCAAGGAGGTCGCCAAGAAGACCGACGACGTCGCGGGTGACGGCACCACCACCGCCACCGTGCTGGCCCAGGCGCTCGTCCGCGAGGGTCTGCGCAACGTCGCCGCCGGCGCCAACCCGATGGCCCTGAAGCGCGGCATCGAGAAGGCCGTCACCGCCGTCTCCGACCAGCTGCTGGCGCAGGCCAAGGACGTGGAGACCAAGGAGCAGATCGCCTCCACCGCCTCCATCTCCGCCGCCGACACCCAGATCGGCGAGCTCATCGCCGAGGCCATGGACAAGGTCGGCAAGGAAGGCGTCATCACCGTCGAGGAGAGCAACACCTTCGGCCTGGAGCTCGAGCTCACCGAGGGCATGCGCTTCGACAAGGGCTACATCTCCGCCTACTTCGCCACCGACCTGGAGCGCATGGAGGCGAGCTTCGAGGACCCGTACATCCTCATCGCCAACTCCAAGATCTCCTCGGTCAAGGACCTCCTCCCGCTGCTGGAGAAGGTCATGCAGAGCGGCAAGCCGCTCGTCATCATCGCCGAGGACGTCGAGGGCGAGGCCCTGTCGACCCTGGTCGTGAACAAGATCCGCGGCACCTTCAAGTCCGTCGCCGTCAAGGCCCCGGGCTTCGGCGACCGCCGCAAGGCCATGCTCGGCGACATCGCCATCCTCACCGGCGGCACCGTGATCTCCGAGGAGGTCGGTCTCAAGCTGGAGAACGCCGGCCTGGACCTGCTGGGCACCGCCCGCAAGGTCGTCATCACCAAGGACGAGACCACCATCGTCGACGGCGGCGGCGAGAGCGACCAGGTTGCCGGTCGCGTCAACCAGATCCGCGCCGAGATCGAGAACTCCGACTCGGACTACGACCGCGAGAAGCTCCAGGAGCGCCTCGCCAAGCTGGCCGGCGGCGTGGCCGTCATCAAGGCCGGCGCGGCCACCGAGGTCGAGCTCAAGGAGCGCAAGCACCGCATCGAGGACGCGGTGCGCAACGCCAAGGCCGCCGTCGAGGAGGGCATCGTCGCCGGTGGCGGCGTCGCCCTGCTGCAGGCCGGTGTCGCGTTCGACAAGCTGGAGCTGGACGGCGACGAGGCCACCGGCGCCAACATCGTCCGCGTGGCCCTGGAGGCCCCGATCAAGCAGATCGCGACCAACGCCGGCCTCGAGGGCGGCGTCGTGGTCGAGAAGGTCCGCAACCTGCCCGCCGGCCACGGCCTGAACGCCGCGACCAACGAGTACGTCGACCTGATCGCCTCCGGCATCATCGACCCCGCCAAGGTCACCCGCTCCGCCCTGCAGAACGCCGCCTCCATCGCGGCGCTGTTCCTCACCACCGAGGCCGTCATCGCCGACAAGCCGGAGAAGGCCGCTGCGGCCGCCGGCGGCGGCATGCCGGGCGGTGACATGGACTTCTGATCCGACCTCACCGGTTGGTTCGGTCAGTCTCACGCCGTGAGGGCGGTCTCCTTCGGGAGGCCGCCCTCGCGGCGTTCCGGCTTTCCGCGGCGCTTTGGGACAATGGGCGGATGGCCAGCCCCCAGATCGAAACCGCCCTGCACAACGCGCGTGCGCTGATCCTCGCCGACCTCACCGCGCGGGACGTCGCCGACGCCGCGATCGTCTCGCTGGTCGAGGACGCCGTCACCCACCGGCGGTGGTGGCTCGAACAGTGGCCGGACGGCAGCGAGTTCGTGCTCGGGCTGATCGCGCAGGACGTGCAGGACGCGCTGCTGGAGTCGTACGGGCGGTGGCCGCTCTGTTCCGCGTGCGCGGCGGAGGACGACGACCCGCACGCGCTGAGCGTGGAGCCGGAGCTGGGGGCGGACCCGCACTGGGTGTGCGGCAAGAAGGGGATCGTCGTCGCGGCGGTCGGGCAGCTCCAGTAGCGGGCGCGAGCGCAGGGAGCGCACCACCGGGTGCGCTCTCCCTGATGTCACACCTGGAGCTCGGTGAGCTCGCGCTGCATGTTCGCGCGGGCCCGGGCGTCGTAGCGGTGGTGGGCCTCGGTGGTGCGGTAGAGGGCGGGGAGGGCGAGGAGGTGGCGGAGGATCGCGGTGCGGCCCTCGCGGAAGGCGTCCGGGGGGACGAAGGCGTACTCGTCGCGGATGGCGGCGGTGTAGGCCGCGTAGTGGTCGGGGGATGAGCCGAGGACGGCCAGGTCCGCGTCGCAGAGGACTTCGCCGTTGTGGTCGCCGGGCGCCGGGTGGTGGGTGACGGTGAGTCGGATCAGCCGGGCGACCTCGTGGACCAGGGGTTCGGGCAGGCCCGCCTCGCGCAGGGCGCGGCAGGCGAGGGCGGCGCTGCGTTCCTCGTTCTCGGAGCGGTCGGGCCGGTAGACGGCGTCGTGGAACCAGGCGGCCAGCCGGACGGCGTCGGGGTCGTCGGCATGGCCGGCGAGTTCGTCGATCCGGTCCAGGACGGCCCGCAGGTGGTCGGTGGTGTGGTAGCGGCGCTGCGGTTCGGCCCAGCGGTCGAGCAGGTCGCGGGCGTAGGGCTCCGGGTCGACGTTGGCGCCGCAGCGGGTGAGCAGGGCGTGCCAGCGCTCGGGCAGCGATGCGGTCATGACGGCCATTCTGCTCCTCGCCGGTGGCGCAGTGACAGGATCCGGACCCGGATGTGACCCAGCCTATATGTAGTTCACCGACTTATGACGCAGACTTGAGTGATCGTCGCTCGGAGGCTATACATACTCGGTATGCAAGACGTTCCGCTGTTCCGAGGGGAAGCCATGACCGGATCGAGCGCGCAGGCCGTTCTGCGCCTGGAAGGAGTCGGCCGGGTGCACGGTCGGGGCGAAGCCGAGGTGCACGCCCTCCACCCGATCGACCTGGAAGTGCGGGCCGGGGAGTTCCTGGCCGTGATGGGGCCGTCCGGCTCCGGAAAGTCCACCCTGCTCGCGCTGGCCGGCGGCCTGGACCGCCCGTCGGTCGGCCGGGTGCTGGTCGAGGGCACCCCGCTGGAGGGGCTGAGCCGGGCCCGGCTGGCCGACGTGCGGCGCCGCTCGGTCGGCTACGTGTTCCAGTCGTACAACCTGATCCCGTCCCTGACGGCGGCGGAGAACATCTCGCTGCCGCGGGAGCTGGACGGCGTGTCCGCCCGCACCGCCCGCGCGGAGGCGCTCGTCGCACTGGAGGAACTGGGCATCGCCCAGCTCGCCGACCGCTTCCCGGAGGACATGTCCGGCGGTCAGCAGCAGCGGGTCGCGATCGGCCGGGCACTGGCCGGCGAACGCCGCCTGGTGCTCGCGGACGAGCCGACCGGCGCCCTCGACTCCGCCACCGGCGAGGCCGTGCTGCAGGTGCTGCGCTCGCGCTGCGACGCGGGGGCCGCCGCCATGATGGTCACCCACGACGCCACCCACGCGGCCTGGGCGGACCGGGTGGTGTTCCTCCGGGACGGCCGGATCGTCCGCGAGGCGGCGCAGCGCGCCGGGGCCGACCGATGAGCGCCTGGCGGGCGGTGCTGCGGATGGCGCGCCGCGACGCCCTGCGGGCCAAGGGCCGCAGCGCCCTGGTGGTCGCGATGATCGCGCTGCCGGTGCTCGGTGCGACCGGCGTGGACGTGGTGCACCGCAGCGGCCAACTCGCCGGCGTCGAACGCGCGGACCGGCTGATGGGCCGCTCCGACGCGCTGATCGGCGCGTACGACCCGGGCCGGAGCATCGAGCAGTCGGTGTTCCCGGCCGACGGCGTGCGCACCCTGCCGCAGCGCCAGGGCAGCGAGACGCCCGAGCAGAAACGCGCCGCCGCCACCGAACCGACCGCGCTGCTCGGCGAGTTGCTGCCGCCGGGCAGTACGTTGACACCGGCCCGCACCGGCCCGGTCGCGGCCGTGCAGACCCGTGACGGCCTGGCCCCCGTCGACACCTTCGAGGCCGACCTGACCGGCGACCTCTGGCAGGGCCGGCTGAACCTGGTCTCCGGCCGGGCCCCGGCCGCCGCCCACGAGGCCGCCGCCACCCGGGCGTTCCTGACCGGCGCCGGCCTGCGGATCGGCGACCGGGTCACCGTCCGCGGCCTGGAGTCCACCCCGTTCACGCTGACCGGGACGGTGGAGTACCCCGGCGACCTGAACAAGTCCGAACTGGTCGCCCGCCCCGGCGAGTTGTACCAGCAGCTGGACACCGCCCAGGTCGCCGCCGGGCTCGCCCCGCAGAGCCCCGACGCCGAACAGTCCGCCGCCAAGAAGGCCGCCTGGCTGGTCCGGCTGCCCGCCGGGGCGAGCCTCGGCTGGGACAAGGTCCGCGAACTCAACAGCTACGGCTACACCCTGGCGAGCCGCCAGGTCGCCGCCCACCCGCCCGCCGACGCGCTCGCCCGGCAGGAGGCGGTCGGCGCCCAGGACGCCCGCGAACGCCGGCTGATGACGGTCGCCACCACCGCCGCGATGGCCCTGCTGGAGGTCGCGCTGCTGGCCGGCCCCGCCTTCGCGGTCGGCGCCCGGCGGGCCCGCCGCCAACTCGCCCTGCTCGGCGCGGCCGGCGGCCGCCCCGGACACGTCCGGGCGGTGGTGCTCGGCGGCGGCCTGGTGCTCGGCGCGGCCGGCGCGGTCCTCGGCACCCTGGTCGGCGCCGGCCTGGTCGCCGTGCTGCGCACCCGGATCGAGGAGTGGGGCGGCAGCCGGTTCGCCGGGCTGACCCTGCGCCCGTCCGACCTGGCGGCGATCGCCGCCGTCGGCATGGTCACCGCCCTGCTGGCGGCGCTGCTGCCCGCCCTGCAGGCCGGCCGCCGCGAGGCGCTCGACGGCCTGACGGACCGTGACCCGGTGCGCCGCTCCGCCCGCTGGACGCCGCTGCTCGGCCTGGCCGCCGTGCTGGCCGGCGCCGCGCTCGCGCTGTACGGCGCGGTGGCCGCCCCGACCGGCGGGATGCCGGTGCTCGCCGGACTGTCGACCCGCACCCTGTCGGTGCTGACCGGCGCGACGCTCGCCGAACTCGGCCTGCTGCTGTTCACCCCGCTGCTGCTCGCGCTGCTCGGCCGGCTCGCCCGCCTGCTGCCGATCGGCCCGCGGCTCGCGCTGCGCGACGCCGCCCGGCACCGCTCCCGCACCGGCCCGGCGGTCGCCGCCGTGCTCGCCGCCGTCGCCGGAGCCGTCGCCGTCGGCGTGCACACCGCCGGCGCCGAGGCCCAGGATCGCGCCTCCTACCGGCTGGAACAGCCCGTCGGCGCCGTCCGCGTCACCCTGCACGGCGACACCGAAGCCATGCCGCAGCTGCGCACCGCCCTGCCCCAGGACCTGCCGGACCTCGGCGAGCGGGCCGACCTGTACGACGCGCAGTACATCTTCTGCGAGGGCTGTTCCAGCGTGGTGTCCGCGGAGGGCGGGCCGCGCTACGGCCAGACCGACACCAGGCAGGTCGTGGTCGGCGACACCTCGGTGCTGCACAACCTGCTGGCGCTGCGCGACCGCGCCGCCGAGGAGGCGCTGCTCGGCGGGAAGGCCGTCGTCACCGACCCCGCCTACCTGCACGAGGGCAAGGCGGTGCTGCGGATGCAGGGCAACGGCATGGAGGTCAGGAAGATCGCCGTCGAGGCCGTCCTGGTCGACCGGCCCGTCGGGCAGCGCTACACGCCGGTGGTGATCCCGCCCGACACGGTCCGCGGCCTCGGCCTGACGATCACGCCGACCGGGGCGATCTGGCTGCCCACCGCACCGGTCGCCGACCGGGCCGAGCAGCGGGCCGCCGCCACCGTCGCCCGGCTCGCCCCGCACGCCGAGTTCGGGGTGGAACGCGGGTACCGGGCGACGGACAGCGTGGTGCAGGTCGCGCTCAGCGGCTTCGCCGCCGTGGTGGTGCTCGGCGCGGCCGTGGTCTCCACCGCGCTGGCCGCCGCCGACGCCCGCCGGGAACGCGCCCTGCTGTCCGCGATCGGCGCCCGCCCGCGCACCCGGCGCACCGTCGCCGGCCTCCAGGCCGGACTGATCGCCCTGCTCGGCGGAGTGCTCGGCACCGTCAGCGGGTTCGTCCCCGCCTACGCCCTGCTGCGCTCCCGGGTGGCCGGGGAGATGGGCGCGCCCGCCGTGCTGAACCCCGCCGACGTCCCGTGGCCGACCATCGCGGTGCTCGCCCTGGTGCTGCCGCTGCTGGCCGGTGTGCTCGGTTCGCTGCGCCGGGACGACCCCGCAGGATGGCGCGGATAGTCAGGTCGGCGATATATGTAGTCGTATGACTGAACGCGCGATGCAGGAACCCACCCTGCTGCTGCTCACCGCCCTCGCGGACGCCCCCCGGCACGGATACGCGCTGATCCAGGAGGTCGACGCGATCTCCGGGGGGCGGGTGAAGCTCCGCACCGGAACCCTGTACGGCGCACTCGACCGGCTGCTCCAGCAGGGCCTGATCGAGGTCGCCGCCGAGGAGATCGTCGACGGCCGGGCCCGCCGCACCTACGCCCTCACCGGCGCCGGCCGGGACGTCCTGGCCACCGAGGCCGAACGGCTGCGCAGCGTCGCCGCCGAGGCGCAGCGCCGCCTCGGCGGCGCCGTCCGTCCCCGGGGGGCCACCGCATGAACGTCGCGCTGCGCACCGCCCTCGCGCTCTACCCCGCCCGCTACCGCCGTGACCGGGGCGCCGAACTGGCCGAGGTGTTCGCCGACACCACCGCCGGCTCCGGCCGCCTCGCCACCGCCCGCGAAGCCCTCGACCTCGCCGGGTACGGCCTGCGGCTGCGCACCGGCCTGACCGAGGCCGCGCTGCCCGGCCGGGTGCTGGTTGCCACCGCCCCGCTGCTGGCCGGCACCCTGCTCGGCCTCGTCGCGCTGCCCGGCACCGGCGACTGGCGGGAGTTCCGGATCCCCGCCGCCGCCCGCGCCGGGACCGACCTGCCGTGGCCCCGACTGGTGGAGAACATCGCCGTCCTGGGCCTCGCCGTCGTCCCGCTGCTGCTGGTCGCCGCCGCCGCGCTCGGCGCCTGGCGGGCCGTCCGACTCCTGGGTGCCGTGGTGGCGCTGCTCGGCGCCGTCCGGATCGGGTACGCCGGGCTGAGCCTGCCGGCCAGCGGGGTGTGGAGCGGCTGGTTCTTCGCCTACTCGACCACCGCCCTGGTGCCCTACCTGCTGGGCGGTCTGATGCTGGCCGTCGCTCCGACCCGCCCGGCCGATTCGCCCGGCCGGACCGACCGCCTGCTGATCCTGGCCGGCGCGGCCGCCGGCTTCGCGGTGACCCGCGCGCAGGGCGGCTACGACACCCGCAACCTGATGGACGGCTGGTGGCCGGTCGCGCTGCTGCTGCTCCCGTTGCTGCTGGTGCTCTTCGCCGCCCGCGACCGGTTGTTGCCCGCCGCGCTCGGCCTCGCCCTGCTGCCGCTGACCGCATGGTTCAGCCTGTTCTCGCTCTGGGAGCAGCTCGGCGGGGTGTGGCGGGCCGCCCCCTGGGCGCTCGGCACCGCGCTGGTGCTCGTCCTGGCGTACCGGGCGCTCGCCCCGGCCCGTCCGACACACCGTCAGGCGGCGCGCCGGATCGGCTGAACGGGGAGTGAAACGGGCGAACGGGACGCCGCCGGGGTGAGAACGGGGGACGACGCGGGGCCGAACGGTCGAGGGGGGTCGCTCGGGGCGGGTCGATGTGGCAGGCTATCGGATATGTCTAGACCAATGTTCGAAGTGATCGCGCTGACCCCCCAGGACGCCAGGGCTGCCGAGTCGGGAGGCGCGGACCGCCTCGAACTGGTCACCGACATGGCCGCCGACGGGCTCACCCCCACCGTCCGGGACTTCGCCGCGATCCGCACCGCGGTTTCGCTTCCGCTGCGGGTCATGCTCCGCATCCGCGACGGCTTCACCCCCGGCGACCTCGACCTGCTGCTGGCCCGGACCGCCGCGCTGCGCGCCGAGGGCGCCGAGGAGTTCGTCCTCGGCTTCCTCACCCCCGACGGCGCGATCGACCTCGACGCGACCCGCGCGGTCGCCGACGCCGTCACCGGCTGCCACTGGACCTTCCACCGGGCCATCGACCACAGCGCCGACCGCTCCGAGGTCCGGGCCGCCGTCGCCGACCTGCCCGGACTCGACACCTTCCTCACCTCCGGCGCCCCCACGGGCGTGGACGCCGGACAGGAAGTCCTCCTCGGCGAACTCGCCAAGTCCGGCGAACCCGGCTACCGCCAGCAGATCCTGGTCGGCGGCGGCCTCCGCGCCGAACACGTCCCCGACCTCCGCGCCGCCGGCTTCGACGCGTTCCACATCGGCGGAGCGGTACGCGAGGGCGGCTGGGCCGGGGCGGTGGACGCCGCGAAGGTCGCCGAGTGGCGCACCCTGATCGGAGGGTGAACCACCAGGGGCGCGTGGGGGCGGGAGGCGCCCCCGCGCGCCCCTGATTCCCTCACCCCAACTCTTCGGGCAGCGGCTCCGTGTGAAGCACCGTCAGCCCCGAGACCGCACGCGTCAGGGACACGTACAGCCGGCGCAGGCCGGTCCTGCGGTCCGGCTCGCCGGAGATGATCGCGGCGGGTTCGTCGAGCACGACGTAGTCGTATTCGAGGCCCTTGGCGAGGGAGGCCGGGACGAGGGTCAGGCGGGCGTCGGCGGTGGTCTCGGTGCCGGGTTCGAGGTGGGGCAGTCCCGCGGCGTCGAGCAGCTCCGCGAGGACGGCGATCCGCGCGTCCGCCGCGATCAGGCCGACCGAGCCTTCGTGGCCGAGGGCGTCGCGGCAGGCGGCGAGGACGGCCTCGTCCCGCCCGGAGGGCACGTCGCGGACGGTCAGCGAGCCGGGCGCGTCGCGGACGGAGGTGGCCGGGGCCAGGCCGGGGGCGATCGCCGGGAGCAGGCGGGAGGCGTAGGCGATGACCTCGCCGGGGACGCGGAAGCCCTGGGTGAGTTCCTCGATGTGCGCGCCGTCCTTGCCGAGGTGGTGCAGGGCCTCCTGCCAACTGCCGGTCGCCCACGGGGTGGTGCCCTGGGCGAGGTCGCCGAGGACGGTCGCGGAGCCGGTGGTGCAGCGGCGGCCGACGGCCCGGTACTGCATGGGGGAGAGGTCCTGGGCCTCGTCGACGACCACGTGGCCGAGCGAGGCGGTGCGGTGCACCAGGTCGGTGGTCTCGTCGATCAGGACGGCGTCGGCGGCGGACCACGGCGCGGTGCGGGCGGAGCGCGGAGGCCTGGCCCACCGGAGGGCGGCCTGCTCGTCGGCGGTGAGGATGCCGTCCGCGGCGGCGGCCAGGAACTCGGCGTCGCTCAGCAGGCGGTGCACCAGTTTGACCGGGTCGACGGCCGGCCAGCAGGCCTTGACGGTGGCCTTCACGGCGGCGTTGCGGGCCACCGCGTCCTGGACCCGGTCGTCGGGGGCCTCGCCGCCGTGCTCCATCTTGACCAGCACGGCGTGCGCGATCCGCTGCGGGAGGGCCTCGGCGGCAGCCCCGTAGCGGATGTTGCGGTCCATCAACTCGCGGACGATCTCCTCGAGTTCGTAGGCCGGGACGCGCCAGCGGCGGGAGCCGCGGACCACCACGCAGGGCTCGGTCGGCAGGGTGATCCCGGCCCGCACCGCGTTGCGCAGCACCCGGGCCATCCGGGCGTCGCCCTTGATCCGGGCGGTGTCGGCGGTGTCGGCGCCGCGCACCTCGACGTGGCCGACGAGTTCCTGCACGGTGGCCTGGGCGACGTCCAGTTCGCCGAGGGCGGGCAGCACCTGCTCGATGTACTGGAGGAAGGACCGGTTCGGGCCGACCACCAGGGTGCCGGTGCGGGCGAGCCGCTCGCGGTGCGCGTACAGCAGGTAGGCGACGCGGTGCAGGCCGACGGCGGTCTTCCCGGTGCCGGGGGCGCCCTGGACGCAGACGGTGCCGGTGATGTCGGCGCGGACGATCTCGTCCTGCTCGGGCTGGATGGTGGCGACGATGTCGCGCATCGGGCCGACGCGGGGCTTCTCGATCTCCGCGGCCAGCAGCGCGGAGAGGCTGTCGCCCTCGTCCGGGTCGGACAGGTTCTCGTCCTCGTAGGCCGTCAACTCGCCGCCGGTGTAGCCGAACCGGCGGCGCTTGGCGACGTCCATCGGGTCCTTGCGGCTGGCCCGGTAGAACGGCTGGGAGACCGGCGCGCGCCAGTCGATCACCATCGGGTCGCCGTCCGCGTCGTGGACGTGCCGGCGACCGATGTAGAACTGCTCGCCGCCGCTGCCCTCGGAGTCGGCCTCGCTGACCGCGTGCAGGTAGTCCAGGCGGCCGAAGAACAGCGGGGTGTGCACGAGGTCGGCGAGCGCCTTGATCCGTTCGTCGACCTGCTTCTGCAGGATCAGCGCGGACACCCAGGTGCCGGTGACGTCGCGCAGGTCGAGCGCCTCGACGTCCTCCCGCATCGCCTTCAGGGCGGCTCGGGAGGCGGCCAGGTGGGAGCGTTCGCGGCCGAGCGGATCGGTGTCGGCGGCGGAGGTGTCGGTGGGAGTGAGGGAGTGCACGGCGGACCTTCCCGGCCGCGGTCGTGGAGGGACGGCGGCCGACTCGTCGGAGAGCTCACGGTGAAGGACACCGGCCGGTTGCCGAGCGGCCGGTACTCCCACGGCTGCCGACGGCACTGGCACCACGGTTCGGGAGGGGCAGACGGACGATCCTAGACCTGCCGCCGTCCGGGGGCGAATCCATTTCCCGGGGTACCCCTGAGGGATCACCCCCGGAGCGGCGTAGGGGTCGGTACGCCTTCAGGACGACCGGCCGCCCGACAGGTACGGCCTTTCGGTTGATGCCCGTCGGCGGCCGGCGAACCTACCGTGGAGACATGACGAACGAACGAATGAACCCGCAGGTCAACGGTGCCCACGGCGTCTCCGGCCGCCGCCGGGGCCCGGTGGCCGCCGCCGTCCGCAACGTCGGGATCGTGCTCGACACCGCCGCGCGCGTGCTCTTCCTGGGGCGCGACGGCGTCAAGCTGTAGCCGCGCCTACAGGTCGTCGGCGTCGACGATCCGGTACGCGTAGCCCTGCTCGGCCAGGAAGCGCTGGCGGTGCGCCGCGAAGTCCTGGTCGACGGTGTCCCGGGCGACCACCGAGTAGAAGTGCGCCGCGTGCCCGTCCGCCTTCGGACGCAGCACCCGGCCGAGGCGCTGCGCCTCCTCCTGGCGGGAGCCGAAGGTGCCCGACACCTGGATGGCCACGGTGGCCTCCGGCAGGTCGATCGAGAAGTTCGCGACCTTGGAGACCACCAGCACGCTGATCTCCTTCGACCGGAACGCCTCGAACAGCTTCTCGCGCTGCGCGTTCGAGGTCTCGCCCTTGATCACCGGGGCGTTCAGCGCCTCGCCCAACTCGTCCAGCTGGTCGATGTACTGACCGATGACCAGGGTCTGGTCGCCCTTGTGCTTCTCGATCAGCCGCTCCACCACCCGGCGCTTGGTCGCCGTGGTCGAGCAGAACCGGTACTTCTCCTCCGGCTCGGCGGTCGCGTACATCAGCCGCTCCGAGTCGGAGAGCGTCACCCGCACCTCGCAGCAGTCGGCGGGCGCGATGTAGCCCTGCGCCTCGATCTCCTTCCACGGGGCGTCGAACCGCTTCGGGCCGATCAGCGAGAACACGTCGCCCTCCCGGCCGTCCTCGCGCACCAGCGTCGCCGTCAGGCCGAGCCGGCGGCGGGCCTGCAGGTCGGCGGTGAACTTGAACACCGGCGCGGGCAGCAGGTGGACCTCGTCGTACACCACCAGGCCCCAGTTGCGGGCGTCGAACAGCTCCAGGTGCGCGTAGACGCCCTTCCGCTTGGTGGTCATCACCTGGTACGTGGCGATGGTGACCGGGCGGATCTCCTTGCGGGTGCCGCTGTACTCGCCGATCTCGTCCTCGGTCAGCGAGGTCCGCTTGATCAGCTCGTGCTTCCACTGCCGGGCCGAGACGGTGTTGGTCACCAGGATCAGCGTGGTCGACTTGGCCTCCGCCATCGCGGCCGCACCGACCAGCGTCTTGCCGGCGCCGCACGGCAGCACCACCACGCCGGAGCCGCCGTGCCAGAACCCGTCCACCGCGTGCCGCTGGTACGGGCGCAGCTGCCAGCCGTCCTCCTCCAGGTGGATCGGGTGCGCCTCGCCGTCCACGTACCCGGCGTGGTCCTCGGCCGGCCAGCCCAGCTTCAGCAGCACCTGCTTGATCTGCCCGCGCTCCGACGGGTGCACCACCACCGTGTCCGGGTCCACCCGGGCCCCGACCAGCGGCGCGATCTTCTTCGACCGCAGCACCTCCTCCAGCACCGGCCGGTCCGTGGTCGACAGCACCAGCCCGTGCACCGGGTGCTTCTGCAACTGGAGCCGCCCGTACCGCGCCATGGTGTCGGCCACGTCGACCAGCAGCGCGTGCGGCACCGGGTACCGCGAGTACGTCACCAGCGCGTCCACCACCTGCTCGGCGTCGTGCCCCGCCGCCCGCGCGTTCCACAGCCCCAGCGGCGTCACCCGGTACGTGTGAATGTGCTCCGGAGCCCGCTCCAACTCCGCGAACGGCGCGATCACCCGCCGGCACTCCGCCGCCTGCGGATGGTCGATCTCCAACAGCAGCGTCTTGTCGCTCTGCACGATCAGCGGTCCGTTCACGCCAGTGCATCCCTTCCGCGCGGGGCCAAACCTCCAGTGTGCCGCATCGCGCGACGGTCCCGTCAGCCGAGGAAGAAGTTGTGGCCGACGTCCGGCGGGATGATCTCCTGGTACGGGGTGGAGCCCGGGCCGGGGAGGTGGGTGCCGGGGACGGGGGTGGTGCCGGTGCGGCGGAGGAGGGTGACGCCGTCCTGGTCGAAGAGCTCCTGGTAGCCGTTGGCGAGCAGGAGGGCGCGGTACTCGGCCTGCTCGGGGTCGCGCTGGAACGGGAAGGCGCGCTGGGTGTAGCGGAGGATCACGTACTCCTGGCCGCGCGGGGTGCCGTCGGCCAGCATCACGTGGGTGCGGTTGGTCAGGCGGGGCGCGATCTGGTTGTCGGCCTCCACGGTGGCGCCGTCCGGGATCAGCTTCGCGGCACGGGCCAGCGCCGCCGTCGGGGCCTTCGGCTGCCACTCGTACGGGAGCACCAGGTGGTAGACGCCGAGCGCGGCGGACGCGGCGAGCGAGAGGACGGCGGCGGCCGCGCCCAGCCGGCGGGCCTGCCGGCGCCGGCCGCGGGCCCACAGGACGCCCAGGGTCTCGATCGCGGCGGTCACCAGGATCGGCCACAGGAACGCGTCGTAGTGCCGGGCGATCGACCAGTGGTTGGGATTGTCGGACAGGATGCGTTCCGCCAGCAGCGGCAGGGCGACCAGCATCGTCGCCGAACGGAACGGCAGCGCCGCCGTGGTGAGCAGCAGCCAGCCCAGCAGCATCGGCTTCAGCGGACTGGAGAAGGCCGACTCCACCAGCAGCCACGGATTGCCGAGGACGTGCCGCAGCGCCTCGCCGCCGCTGTCGCCGAGCTGGTGGTAGTTCCAGTAGTAGCCGGGCGCCCCGCCCATCGCCGGTATCAACCAGCCGATCTCCACCGCGGTGGCCAGCGGGCCGCCCACCAGCAGCGCCCAGCCGAGCACCTTCGCCCACCGGTCGGCGGTGCCGCGTTCGCGCCACAGCAGGACCACGCCGAACATGCCGACGGCGAGCCCCAGGTCCTCCTTGGTGGCGCACAGCAGCAGCGCCGCCACCGCCGCCCCCGCCCAGCGCCGCGCCCCGGCCCGTTCGAACAGCAGCAGGAACAGCGGGACGGCGAACCCCACCTCGTGGAACCCGCTGCGGGAGGAGATCAGCAGCGGCCAGCCCAGTCCGTACACCAGTGCCGCGCCGTCCAGCACCCGGCTGCGGACCCGCGCGTCGGCGCCCTCGAACGCCCGGCTCGCGATCCGGCGCACCAGCGGGACGCCCGCCGCGAACAGCGCCGCCTGCCCGACCAGCAGCATCCGCGGGTCGTCCCACACCCAGTAGAGCGGGGCGAGCAGCGCCAGCACCGGCGAGAAGTGGTCGCCGAGCAGCGAGAAGCCGGGCGGGAACTCGTGGTGGACGCTCTTCAGCGTCGACACCGGCAGCCCGAAGTGGGCGTAGCCGCGCACTCCCTGGTCGAAGATGCCGAGGTCGAAGCCGCCCAGCTGGAGCGAGGTCCACTGCTGGAGGCCGAGCGCCAGGCAGACCGCGAAACTCAGCAGGGTGAACAGGGCGGTGCGGCGGCGGCGGGCCAGCCGGAACCCGGACACGCGGTCCGTCACCCGGCGGGCGACCGCGGTCGGCAGAGCGGGGGAAGTGGTCAAGGTTCCGGTCCTGTCGGGGGCCGGCGAGGCCCGGTTCCGCGCGGGTGGACCCTTCCAGCCCGGCCGCTTGGCAGTCTAACCGCCGTCCGTGAGAGCCCCGGACGGCTTGTCGGGCGGCGCGCGGCAGTGACCGCCGGAGGGTCGGCTCGTTGGGCAGGGCATGACCATGCGCAACCGATTCCTGGCCGGCCTCGCGCTCTCCGGCGCGGCCCTCGCCACCACTCTCGGGGCGGCGCCCGCCCATGCCGCGGGCGGGACCCCGGCCCTCGACCAGGTCGCGGACGTCGGCCAGCCCGGCGGCCTGCTCGGCACCCTCGCGTTCACCGGCACCGGCCTGCTGACCGGCGTCGAGCCGAAGATGCCGGATCCGCACGCGATCATGGAAGAGGCGAAGCAGCAGAAGGCCGACGAGGACGCCAAGCAGCACGCCGGGAAGCAGCAGACCGCCGGCAAGTAGCCGGCCGCCCCAACGCCTCCGCCCCGCGGATCCGAGGATCCGCGGGGCGGAGGCATGTTCCGGCGAGGGCCGGTGCGGTCAGCCGACCTGCGCGGGGTGCGGCCGGGTGATCTCCTCGACGGCGATCCCGGTGGCGCCGATCGTCGCCCGGCTCTGCTCGGCGGAGTCGGAGCCGATGAAGTAGGAGGGCCGGCCCTGGACCGCGGAGTAGATCCGGCCGACGTACTCGCCGAGCAGGCCGACGCAGACCAGCTGCACGCCGCCGAAGAAGACGATGCCGATGAACAGCGAGGACCAGCCCGGGGTGGTGCGGCCGACGAGGTGCTCGACCGTGCTGTAGGCGGCGAGCAGGAACGCGAGCACGAAGCTGCCGAGGCCGAGCCAGGTGGCCAGGCGCAGCGGCGCGGCGGAGAAGTTGGTGATGCTGTCCACCGCGAGCCGGACCATCTTGGACAGCGGGTACTTGGTGGTGCCGGCCACCCGCTCCTCGCGCTGGAAGGTCACCTCGGTGCTGCGGAAGCCGAGCCAGGGCACCAGCAGCCGGTAGACCGGCTGGGTCTCGGGCAGCGACTTCAACGCGTCCACGGCCGCGCGGCTGAGCAGGCGGTAGTCGCCGGCGTGCTTCGGGATGCTGCGGCCGACCATGCGGCGCATCAGCCAGTAGTAGCCGGCGGCGGTGCCGCGCTTGAAGACGGTGTCCGAGCTGCGGTCGTCGCGCACGCCCTGGACGATGTCGTAGCCCTCGTCCCGGGCCAGCGCGAGCATGTCGACGATCTTCTCCGGGGGGTCCTGGAGGTCGGCGTCGATGCTGACCACGTACTCGCCGTAGGCGCGGTGCAGCCCGGCGGTCAGCGCGGCCTGGTGGCCGGAGTTGCGGCGCAGCTGGATCACCCGGAGTTCGGGCCACTGCTGTTGGAGTCCGGCGAGTACCACGGCCGTGTGGTCGGAGCTGCCGTCGTTGACGCCGACGACCTCGTAGCTCTCGCCGAGGCCGTCCAGGATCGGGCGCAGGCGCTGGACAGTGAGTGGGAGCGCGTCCTGCTCGTTGTAGATCGGCATGACGACGGACAGCAGCGGGGCGACTGGACCGGGCATGTGACAGGAGACCTGTTTCGTATCCGAGGACGTAGCCCCCTCGGCCGGCGCACTCGCGGACTGCGCACGCAGGAGCAGGGGCGGGGCGTGTCGGACAACCGGGCGCGGGCCCGGCCGTACACCCACAGGGCCCTCGTCGGAAGCCTGGTCCGACGGCACATTCCTAGTGTCTTCATCAGTTGCCTGTCAATCCTGCACTGGGCATGCACAGGCCAGTGCGGAGCGACTCCCCGTCAGTCGTCGACCTCGGCGACTCCGGTGATGCGGTGGAGTGCGAACGTGCGTACCTCATCGGCGAGATGGTCGTACGCAGTGACGAAACCGCCCTCGACCTTGACCGGGTCGATGACGCGCTGGGAGGCCAGGCCCTCCGCGTTGATGTAGCCGATCCACATGCGTTCGCCGAGCAGCACGGCGGTCTGCAGGGAGGCGAGGGTGTCGGCCGCCGCGGTGCGCGGAACGGCCGCGCCCGCGGGGCCGGCGACGGCGTCCTTGCGGGGGGCGGTGGCGGCCCGGTCGCCGGCCCGGATGGCCCGGACGGCCGCGGTGAGCAGGGCGTCGTCGGGGCGGGCGGGGCCGTCGGGGACGGGGATCGGCGGGGTGCGCGGCGGGGTGCGGCGGGCATCGGGGCGGGTGATCACCACGTCGCCCTCGGCGGACTCCGCGGCGGGCGCGTAGCCCATGCCGCGCAGCACGCCGAGCAGGGTGTCCGGCGGGGCCTGGGCGGCGAGCACGGTCGGGGCGAGCAGCCGCAGCCGCAGCTCCGCGGCGCGCCGGTCGGCGAGGACCTCGCCGAGCAGCTGCGGGTCGTCGCAGCGCAGGTAGGAGGAGGCCGCGCCGACCCGCAGGACGCCGTGCCGGCGGGCGACGTCGTCGATCAGGTAGGCGAGCGGCTGCGGCACGGGCGTGCGGGAGTGCCGGCCGAGGAAGCCCTGCAGATCGGCGGCGGTGCGCCCGGCGTCGAGGGCGCGTCGGATCGAATCGGGGGTGAACCGGTAGACGGTCGCGCCCCCCTTGGACTCGATGTCGGCGCAGAGCGCGAGCGCCTGGGCGAGCGGGGTGAGCAGCGGGCCCGGCGCGACCGCGGTCAGGTCGGGCTGCAGGATGACGTGGTCGAGCGGCTCGGGCAGCAGCGGGGCGAGCACCGGGGTGGGGTCGGCGTCGGCGAGCAGCGCGCGGGCGTGGGCGGCGAGCGCGCCGCGGCCGGTGACGCCCAGCAGCTCGGCCTCGTGCAGGGTCCACTCGGTGAGCCGGTCGCGCAGGTCGTGGCCGTCCGGGCCGGTGGGGCCGCCGCGCAGCGGGCGGTGCCAGCGCAGGGCGGGCAGCAGGGCGGCGGCGCCGGCGGCGGCGCCCGGGGGCAGCTCGGCGAGCCGGGTGAGCGCGGCCCGGCGGACGGACGGGGCCAGGGTGCGGTCGAGTTCGGGGCCGAGCGCGGCACGCGGCCGGCCCTTGCCGTCGGGGGTGCCGGTGAGCCGGCCGACCCGGGTGGCGGCGAGCCAGGCGCGGGCGAGCAGCGTCCAGCGGTCGGCGGTGTCCTGCTGCCGCCACTGGTCGTACGCGGGAGTCGGCGCCCACACCTCGTCGATCTCGCCGTCGGGGGCCAGCAGCCCGGCGGTCCGGGCGAGTTCGAGCCAGAACGCGGCGTTGGCCTCGGAGCACTCCAGCAGCTGGGCGGCGCGCTTGAGGTCGCGCACGCCGAGGCCGCCGGCCCGCAGCGTGGGCGGCGGGGTGAGCCCCCAGGCCTCCAGCAGCTCCTCCACGGTCCGCACGGCGGTGGCGGCCTGCCCGGCGGCGGTGCGGTCGACCTGCGCGGGGTCGCGTTCGACGACGGGCGCGACGGCGGGCGGGGCGGGTTCGACGGTGCGGTGGGTGCGGCCGCCGCGCAGGTGCAGCGCGAGCTCGCGGGGCAGCACCACCGAGGTGGGGCTGGACGGCAGCAGCAGGCCGCGGGCCAGCAGCCACTCGACCGGGCTGTGCGCGTCCTCGGCGGTGACCTGCCGGGCCGCGTCGGGGACGGTGCCGGTGGGCGGCCCCCAGACCAGGCGCTCCAGCAGGGCGACGGCGGCGGGCGGGGCCTGGCCGAGCAGCGCGGTCATCCGCCTGCGGTCGCCGAGCAGCGCGGTGAGCGCGGCGACGGCGGTGACCGGGTCGGGGGTGGGCGGCAGCCCGGCGCCGGCCAGCAGGTGCTGGAGCCGGGCGGGCGACATGCCGACGGTGGCCTCGGCGAGGGTCGGGCCGAGACCGGTGCGGCCCGGGTTGGCGGCGCTCGGGGCGAGCGCCTCGCGGACGGCGAGGACCAGCCGCAGCGCCGAGTCCGGCCCCCAGACCAGGGCTTGCTCGCGCAGCCGGGCCAGCGCGCCCGGCAGTGCGGCGGTGACGGCCGAGCGCTCCACCGGGTCGGCGCCGGGGTGCGGCCTGACCCGGGCGGGACCGGCCAGCAGGTTGCGCACCGCGGTGTCGGACGCGCCCTCGGGGGCGGCGGCCAGCGCCTCGGCGGCCTGCAAGGTGAAACGATCCAGCCGCTCCAGCGCACGCAGCACGGACGCCCGGCCGGACAGCCTGGCGGACAGCTGGGTGAGGTCGGTCGGCACCGGGTTGAGCAGGTCGGGGCGGGCCCGGAGCAGCGCGGCGACAGCCTCGTCCTCCCGGCCGCGGAGTTCCTCGGCCAGCGTGCGGGGGGCGCCTGCGCGGGGGGCGCGCGGTGCGCTCTGCGGTGCGCTCATCCGCTCCAGCCTAGTCAACGCCCCCGTCGGAGGCCCAGAACGGGGGAGGAACTCCCGGCGAAACCGGGGGCGACCCGGCCCGACGGGACGTCAACAGCCGCCGGACGGGGCTCGCTTCGGACGGGTGCGGGTGGGTACCGTCTCGATGCGGCGGGACATGCGACGTGAGGGCGGGTGGCGGGGCGATGGCGGGCGGCTCGTGGTGGCGCGAGGACGGGTCGGCGGACGGCTCGGACGGCGGGGACAGCGTGTACGCGCCCCCACCGGCGGCGGAGGCGCCGCCGGAGCGGCCGGCCGTCCCGGAGCAGCCGGCCGTCCCGCCGAAGCCGCTCCTGCCGCCGCCGCGGCGCATCGTCGAGGTCGACCGCACGCCGGCGCCGCCGCCCGTGGCGTTCGACAAGCCGGCGCTGCCCCCGATCGACTTCGACCTGCCGCCCGGCCCGTCCCCCGCCGAGGTGGACCGGGCCGCGCACTGGGCCGAGGGGCGCGGCCGGGCCGACGTCACCTCGGTGTTCCCCGGCTGGACGGAGGTGTACTTCGACCTGCCCGCCGAGGAGCCGGAACCGAAGACCGCGCCCGAACCCGACCCGGAACCCGAGCCCGAGGAGCCGGCGGCCCCCGAACAACCGCGTCCCGGGCTCGCCGGGCGGGCGCTGCGCGGCCTGTTCGGCAAGCCGAAGCCGGCCCCGGAACCCGTCCAGGACGCCGCCCCTGCCGCGGCCGGCGGGGCCCGGCGTCCCGCGCCGCTGCTGGTGCTCGGCGCGCTGGTGCTGATCGGCGGCGCGGCGACCGGTTCGCTGCTGGCGATGCTGCTGGGCTGGGGCCTGGCGTACCTGTCCAGCGGACTGTCCGACCTGCTGAAGAAGTTCGCCGTGCTGGGCATCCCGCTGATCACGGTGGCCGGTCTGACGGTGTGGAACTGGGGCCGCGAAAAGGGCCGTTGGGGCGCCGCCCTGGCCCCGGGCACCGACGCCGGCCACGCCACCTGGGCGGCCGCCCCGGGCGTGCTGCGGGTGGCGGCGGCGCTGACCGCGCTGTTCCTGCTGGCGGTGACGCTGCGCCGGCGCAAGGCGTAGCGCCCCCGCCCGCCCGCGCCGGCCTCAGTCCGCGCCGAGCAGGTGGAGGAGCTCGGCGATCAGGAAGTGCGCGCCGGTGTAGCCGATGCCCTGGAACCACAGCTGGTCGTTGACGGGGAACGCCCGGTGGGCGCGGACGGCGCCGAGGGCGCCCCAGGCGGGGGAGGCCAGGGCGGCGTTCAGGCCGTTGGCGTCGGGGCGCCCGTAGCCGGAGTACAGCAGCAGGTCGCCGTCGGCGTGGGCGGCGAGCTGGTCGGGGGCGGTCTCGACGGCGAACTGGTCGGTGTTCTGCGGGTCGGGCCGGGGCAGGCCGAGGTCGGTGAGGACGCTGCCGGGGAAGTTCTCCCGGGCGTACAGGCGGACGGTGGGGGAGCCCTCGACGAACCGGACCAGGCTGATCCGCTGCCCGGTGAGGCCGGCCGAGTCGAGCGCCCGGCGGGCCTGGTCGAGGTGGCGGGCGTAGGCGGCGACCACGGCGGCGGCCTGGACGTGGCGTTCCAGGGCGGCGGCGTGCAGCTGGAAGTTCTCCTTCCAGGGCGCGCCGGTGGTCTGGGTGAGCACGGTCGGGGCGAGGCCGCGCAGGACGTCCAGGTGGGCGGCGTCGCGGGTGCGGTTGGAGAGGATCAGCTGCGGGCGCAGAGCGGCGATCGCGGGCGGGTTCGGCGGGGCGGCGATCTCGCCGACCACGGCGATCCGGGACCGCCAGGAGGTCGGCCAGTAGTCGGGCAGGCCGGGGTCGAGCGGGGCCTTGGCGGCGCCGACGGGCGGGATGCCGAGGGTGATCGCGGAGTCCAGCTCGGCGGTGTCGAGCGTGATCACCCGGGTCGCCCCGCCGGCGACGGCCACCGGCCCGTCCGCGCCGTTGACGGTGACGCTCGGCGTCGGCGTGGGGGTGGGCGAGGGCGGCGCCGACCCGGAGGCGGCCTGCGGCAGCGGGGGCCCGGCGGGCAGCGGGCGCGGGCCGCAGCCGGTGAGCAGGGCGGCGCCGAGCCCGGTGAGGGCGGCGCGGCGGGAGAGCGGGGGCGGCACCTGGGACCTCCGGCAGCTCCGGTGGCACGGTCGGACTCCAGCAGTATGTCCGTAATACGGCTGTCCGTCCGGCTTTTCCGGTCGGAAATCCGGGCTGGTTAGGCTGGGTGGCATGGCTCTGACCGTCGGCTTCGACCTCGACATGACACTTCTCGACACCCGCCCGGGCATCAAGGACACCTACGACGTACTGGCTGCCGAGACCGGCACCTTCATCGACTCCGAGCTGGCGGTGAGCCGGCTCGGGCCGCCGCTGGCGCAGGAAATCGCGCACTGGTTCCCGGCGGAACAGGTGGATGTTGCCGTCGCCCGCTACCGGGAGCTGTACGCGGTGCACGCGGTGCCGGGGGCGCTGGAGCTGCCGGGCGCGCTGGCGGCGGTCGCGGCGGTGCGGGCGGTCGGCGGCCGGGTGCTGGTGATCACCGGCAAGTGGGCGCCGAACGCGCGCCTGCACCTGGACGGCATCGGCCTGGAGGTGGACGCGCTGCTCGGCGACCTGTGGGCGGAGGGCAAGGGCGAGGCGCTGCGCGCGCACGGCGCGAACGTCTACGTCGGCGACCACCTGGGCGACATCCGGGGCGCCCGGGCCGCCGACGCCGTCGCGGTGGGCGTGGCCACCGGGCCGTACAGCGCCGCCGAACTGGCCGAGGCGGGCGCTGACGTGGTGCTGCGCGACCTCACCGAGTTCCCCGACTGGCTGGCCGCCCACCTGGCCTGACGGCCGGTCAGCTGCCCGCCGCGGCCTCCCGGGCGGCGCGCCGCCGGCGGGACTCGGCGCGGGCGGTGACGAACAGCCCGGTCAGCGCCACCAGCAGGCCCAGCGGCATCAGCATGGACAGCCCGTACGCGATCGACGGCAGCCGCTTCAGGTCGAGCAGCAGCGGCGTCACCGTCGCGATGGTGGCGAGCGTGCCGAGGACGAACACCACCCCGCCGACGCGGACCAGGACCTCACCGGCATCGCGGGACTGACGGGTCACTTCTGCACTCCTTCGCGCGGGCTTTGAACCAGTTTCCCACGTTCGCCCCCGCCGATCGGCGGGGGCGCGGCGGCCCGCAGTCCACCTGAACGCTCAGGGTTCCCAGGAAACTCTCAGGCATGCTGAATCCCTCGGGGGACGTCGGCGGGGAACGAGGGCGCGCAGCGGTTATGGGTCTGACCAGTCACAAGGTGCTGGCGCTGTCGGCGCTGTTCTCCGTCCTGATGGTGGCGGGCACGGTCTGGGTGTGGCCCAGGCTGGCCCGGCGCAGCTGGCAGGCGGTCCTCGGCCGGCTGGCCACCATCGTCGGAACCCAGCTCGCCGTGATGTGCACGCTGGGGCTGGTGGCCAACAACTACTTCGCCTTCTACAGCAGCTGGGCCGACCTGCTGGGCACCAACGACGACGGTCCGGTGACCATCCAGAACCAGCTGCTCGGCCGGACCAGGGGCGTGGAGCGGATCAGCGCGGAGAACGTCCGCGACACCGGCGCGCTGGGCCGCGACCCGGCGCAGGTCGGCCGGCTGGAGAAGGTCCGGCTGCCTGGCGCGGTCACCGGCCTGTCCACCGAGGGCTACGTGTACCTGCCGCCGCAGTACTTCCAGCCGGCCTTCCAGGCCAAGCGCTTCCCGGCGGCGATCGCCATCACCGGCTTCCCCGGCGACGCCAAGAACCTGATCACCAAGCTGAACTACCCGGCGGTGCAGCTGAAGCTCGGCGTCGAGGGCAAGACCAAGCCGACCGTGCTGGTGCTGATGCGCCCGTCCCCGGCGATGCCCCGCGACACCGAGTGCGAGGACGTGCCGGGCGGCCCGCAGTCCGACCGCTACTTCAGCGAGGACGTGCCGTCCGCGCTGCGCTCCTCGTACCGGATCGCGCAGGGCCCGGGCAGCCTCGGCGTGATCGGCAACTCCACCGGCGGGTACTGCGCGCTGAAGCTGGCGATGCGTCACCCGGACGTGTTCTCCGCGGCGGTGTCGCTGTCCGGCTACTACAAGGCGGCCGAGGACCCGACCACCGGCGACCTGTTCGGCGGCGACCAGCAGCGCCGCGAGGAGGCCGACCTGAGCTGGCGGCTGGCGCACCTGCCGGCCCCGGGCACCGCGCTGCTGGTCGGCGGCAGCCGGGAGGGCGACGGCGACTACTTCGCCGAGACCGAGCGGTTCCGGGCCGCCGCCAAGGGCACCGCGACCACCGTCTCCGCGATCACCCTGGACACCGGCGGGCACAACTTCAACACCTGGTCGCGGATGCTCCCGGCGTCCCTGGGCTGGCTCGGCGGGCACCTGGCCGACCCCTCCTGACCGGCCCGGCGTCACAGCGCGCAACTCGGTGCGCGCGAAGAGTTTCGACCCGCGTCGCCCCCGGGTATGCAGCCATCGCGCGGGCGGACCAGCGGCTGGTCCACGAAACACCCGCCCGGAGCCGATGGGGGGTGTGGACCGATGGAGGGCGCAACAGGCGCGAGGCCCGGCCACGCCCCGGTCCGGAATCCCGTCGCCGCAGAGGCGCACGCTGAGGGATCATTGCCCCACTGAGCGACACCGGCCGCCCGTTCCCGGCCGCCGAGCCGCACATCCATCCGCGACCCGACGGGGTCGCTCGCACCCGACACCGAGGACTTTTCGAGATGCCCACCGGCCAGGTCAAGTGGTTCAACGAGACGAAGGGCTACGGCTTCCTGTCGCGCGACGACGGCGGCGAGGTCTTCGTCCACACCAAGGCGCTGCCCGCGGGCGTCACCACCCTGAGGCCGGGGCAGCGCGTCGAGTTCGGCATCGCCGCGGGCCACCGCGGCGACCAGGCGATGAGTGTGACGCTGCTGGACGCGCTGCCGTCGGTGGCCGCGAACCAGCGCAAGAGCGCCGACGACATGGCCCCGATCGTGCAGGACCTGATCACCAAGCTGGACAGCGTCCTGCCCGGCCTGCAGCGCGGCCGCTACCCCAGCAAGCCGGAGGGCCAGAAGATCGCCATGGTGCTGCGCGCGATCGCCGACCAGTTCGACATCTGACCCCTGCTCAGGGGAACGCCAGCGCGCCCGGGTCGACGGCGGGGACGAGTCCCTGCTCGGCGGCCCGGGTGAGCAGGCCGCGCACCGCGGCGTAGCCGTCCTCGCCGAGGTCGGCGGTGAACTCGTTGACGTACAGTCCGATGTGCTGCTCGGCGACGGCCGGGTCCATCTCCTGGGCGTGCGCCAGCACGTACTCCCGGGAGGCCGCCGGGTCCGCCCAGGCCTGCCGCACCGAGGAGCGCACGGCGTCGGCGAGTTCCCGCAGCCGCTCGGCGCCCAGCGAGCGCCGGGCCACGATCGCGCCCAGCGGGATCGGCAGCCCGGTCGCCGCCTCCCACGCCTCGCCCATGTCGGCCAGGCAGTGCAGCCCGTACTGCTGGTACGTGAACCGGGCCTCGTGGATCACCAGCCCGGCGTCCACCCGGCCGTCCCGTACGGCCGGCATGATCTCGTGGAACGGCAGCACCACGATCTCGCCGAACCCGCCAGGCACCGCCTCGGCCGCCCACAGCCGGAACAGCAGGTACGCGGTGGACCGCTCGCTCGGCACCGCCACCCGCCGCCCGGCCAGCCCGGCCGCCCCGACGGGCCCCGCGGTCAGCACCAGCGGCCCGCAGCCCCGGCCGAGCGCCCCGCCGCACGGCAGCAGCGCGTACTCGTCCAGCACCCACGGCAGCTGGCCGTAGGAGATCTTCAGGACGTCCAGTTCGCCGCGCTCGGCCAGCCCGTTGGTGATGTCGATGTCCGCGAACCGCACCTCGGGGGCGTCCGCGCCCGCGACCAGGCCGTGCGCCCAGGCATGGAAGACGAAGGTGTCGTTCGGGCAGGGCGAGTAGGCGACGCTCAGCGGCTCGGCCATCGGTCAGACCTCCTGGAGAAGACGGGACACCGGCAGCGCCGCGAAGGCCCGCTCCAGGGCCGCCAGCGCCTCGCCGATCCGCCACGCCGCGCGGTCGCGCGGCCCGACGGCATTGGACACGGCCCGCAGCTCCCCCGCCGCGAGCCCGAAACGGGCGGCCGCCTCGGCCACGCCGAACCCCTCCATGGCCTCGGCCAGCGCCCGCGGGTGACGCCCCCTCAGCCGCTCGGCGCGCTCCGCCGAACCCGTCGCCGTGGAGACCGTCAGCACCTCGCCGACCGCCCCGCCGGTGGCGGCCGCGGCCAGCTTCAGCACGCCGTCCGGCACCGCGTACCGCGCCGTGCCGAAGCCCAGCTCGGCGACGTCCGCGAAACCCTCCGGGGTCTCGGCGCCCAGGTCGGCCGCCACCAGGGCGTCCGCCACCACCAGCGACCCGATCGGCGCGGCGGGCGCGAAACCGCCCGCGATGCCCGCCGACAGCACCAGCCGGAACCGGCCGCGGGCCAGCGCGGCCGCGGTGCCGGCCGCCGCGGCGGCCGGGCCGACGCCCGCCGCCAGCACCTCGACCGGCGCACCCTCGCCCAGCCCCCGCCGGACCGCCTCGGCCTCCGCGGGCACGGCAACGACGACGAGCAGCCCGGCGGCGGGGCCGGACTGCTCGGGGCGTCGCTCAGCGGTCATCGACCGGTGCGTCAGCTCTTCTGGTTGTTCATGTTGAAGAACCACACCGCGTAGTACTCGTTGGTGTCCTTGTCGACGGCCGCGACCGTCACCATGGTCTTCTCGTCACTGGTCATCAGACCGGCGGCCGACACCGAACCCGAGTAGGTCACGCCGGTGGCGCCGGCGATGATCGGCGTCCGGTTCTGGCCCTGGCCGGTGAACGCGTACCAGCCCTTGTCGGCCAGGTCCTTCGGCACGCCCACGCCGACGCGGTCGCTGGCGCGCACGTCCAGGCTGGTGAGCTTGTTGTCCCCGGAGTCCTTCGCCGCCTGCTGGGCGCACTTGGCGAGGTCGGCCTCGGCGATCGCCTTGCCGCCGTTGTAGCAGGTCGGCTCGGCGCGGACCGACGAGGTGCCGACGACCAGCGTGGCCTCGTTCGTGGGGGGCTTGCCGTTGTCGACGGCCTGGTAGACGCCGAAACCGACGAGGCCGGCGCCGACGACGGCGGCGGCGGCGAGTCCGGCGGTGACGCTGGTGCTGAGGCTCATGCGCAAGAGGCTACTCGCCTTCGGTGATCACATGACAACGGGGTGCCCGAGTCGTGCGAGGTTACGCCACGCGCGGACGCGCCGCCGACCGGCGCGGACCGACCCGCAGCAGCGACCGGAACGTCCACAGCAGAACCGCCGCCGTCACCCCCGCGGCCAGCCACAACCCCAGCACCGCGTTCAACGGCAGCGAGATGCCGACCACGCCGCCCACCACCCAACTCAGCTGCAGCGCCGTCTCCGACCGGGCGAACGCCGAGGTGCGCACCGCCTCCGGCACGTCCCGCTGGATCAGCGCGTCCAGCGCCAGCTTCGCCAACGACGCCGCCATGCCCGCCGTCGCCGCCACCACCGTCACCGTCACCACGCCGTACCAGAGCGCCGCCGCGCTCGCCGCCAGCGTCGCCAGCAGCAGCATCACCGTCACCGTCAGCTCGGAGCCGCGGGTGCGCAGCCACGAACCCAGCACCGAGCCCAGCGCGTTGCCCAGGCCCGCCGCCGCCGCGACGATGCCCAGCGCCACCGTCTCCGGCAGCCCGTTCGGCGGGTTCTTGCGGATCAGGAACGCCAGGAACATCACCAGGAACCCGACCAGCCAGCGCAGCCCCGCCACCCCGCGCAGCGCCATGATCACCGACGGCCCGACCGCCCGCAGCACCCCCTTCGGACGCGACTCGGACGGCTCCGCGTGCAGCTCCGCCCGCTGCTCGCCCTTCGCCGAGTCCACCTGGGCCGGCAGGTGAAAAGCCATCAGCGTGCCGATCACGAACACCGCGAACGCCCCGCGCAGCGGCCAGTCCGGCCCGATCAGGTGCAGCAGCCCGCCCACCCCGCCCGCCACCAGCGTCGCCAGCAGACCCGCCAGGGTGACCCGCGAATTCGCCTTCACCAGCGACAACCGGTCCGGCAGCAGCCGCGGCACCACCACGCTGCGCACCACCCCGTACGCCTTCGACGCCACCAGCACGCCCAGCGCCGCCGGGTACAACGCCAGTCCGCCGCCGGGCACCAGACCCGCCATCACCCAGGCCAGCACCGCCCGGGCCAGCATCGCCATCGCCATCGCGGAACGCCGGCCGTTCGGCAGCCGGTCCAGCAGCGGGCCGATCACCGGTGCCAGCAGCGCGAACGGCGCCATCGTGATCACCAGGTAGAGCGCCACCCGGCCGCGGGCCTCGCCGGTCGGCACCGAGAAGAAGATGGTCGACGCCAGCGCCACCGTGATCAGCATGTCGCCGAACGAATTCAGCGCGTGCAGCTCGATCAGCTTCGCCAGACCCGACTCGCCCGCGCCCTCCGCGGACGTCGCCCTCCGGATCCGCCGCCCCGTGCCGTGCACCACCCGCCCCGTGCGCGCCCCCGCCGCCGACGCGCCCCGCGCCCACACCCCGCGCGGCTTCACCGTCGGGGGCTCGGAACCCTCCTGATCGGCCGTCGGGCGCGGCTGGTCCGCCTCCGGCACGCCGGGGGCCACGGGATGCTGCCGCGGCGCGTCCGACGGCTCCGGCCGACTCTCGTCCTGCCCGGGGCGCAGTCCGTGCTGCGGCGGGTTCTCCTCCGCCACAAGCCCATCCTGCCCGACAAACGCACGCCGTACGAGTGATTGCCCGCGGCACGGCGCGCCCGCGCCCACGGCCCCGGACTGTGCTCCACCGCCGACCGGCGGGTAGCCTGCACTACGCGCCTGCCCGGCCTGCGCAGGGGGTGGCGGACCGGGGCGGCGCGGCCCGGCCACGGAGCGGTCCCCGGTCGAGCAGAATGGATCGGTCCCGCGTCCGCGGGGGTCGCTCTGGTGACGCGGCAGCGGCTACCGGTGCGAGCCCGCCCAGCAGGGGCCGTCTGGACAGACCGCAGGATGACAGGACTGGGAGAGAACCGACGCCGTGAGTGCAGCGATGCGAAGCCGTACCCCTGACCGGCTCTGTGCCGAGGCCGTCGATCTCGCCCGCCAGGCAGTCGTGGAGAGCGTCGGAGAGTCCGTCGTCGGCTCCCACGTGAAGGCGAACGCGGACGCCGAGCGTCTGGTCACCCACACCTTCGAGTGCCTCGACCCCGCCTACCGGGGCTGGCACTGGGCGGTGACCGTGGCCCGCGCTCCGCGCGCCAAGAACGTCACGCTCGACGAGCTGGCCCTGCTGCCCGGCCCCGACGCCGTCCTCGCCCCCCAGTGGGTGCCGTGGAGCGAGCGCCTGCTGCCCGGCGACCTCGGCCCCGGCGACCTGCTCCCCACCGGCGCGGACGACCTGCGCCTGGAGCCCGGCTGGACCGGCGAGGACGAGCCCGCGCCCAACTCGGTGCTGGTCGAGGCCGCCGAGGAGGACCTGGTGATCGCCGAGAGCGGGATCCAGTCGCCGCCGGCCCGCGCCGAGATCGGTGCCGTGGCCGACGAGCTGGGCCTGGGCCGCCCCCGCGTGCTCTCCCGGGCCGGCCTGCACCAGGCCGCCGAACGCTGGGAGACCGCGTACGGGGCGCAGACGCCGATGGCGCAGTCCGCCCCCGCCTCCTGCAACACCTGCGGCTTCCTGATCCCGATCGGCGGCTCGCTCGGGCAGGCCTTCGGCGTCTGCGGCAACGAGTTCGGCCCCGCCGACGGCCAGGTCGTCTCGCTCGCCTACGGCTGCGGCGCCCACTCCGAGGCCGCGGTCCTGCCGGCCCCGCCGGTCCCGTCCGAGCTGATCCTCGACGAGACCGTGGTCGAACCGCTGCACATCCACCCGGACCGCACCTCGGGCTCGGTCGAGCCGGACGCGCCGGCGGAGGAGCTCGGGCACTCGTAACGAGAACTGCGCGACGAGCGCAGGTCACGTCCGCAAGGTCGCGATCACGTGCAGGTCATTGTCCTGCGTCGCGATCTTGCGGTGGGGTGCCTTCCGCTGCGCGCAAGTCCCCGCGCCCCCGGTTTCGCGGCTGCTCGCGTTCCTGGTTTTGCGCTCCCCGGTCGAGCGCCCGGCGGATCCCGTCGGGAGGCACTGGCAGAATGCCGAGACGTTACGCAGACCACGCGAAGGGCGGCTCGGCACGTGGAGTCTCGGATCATCGGCAGCGCGGCGTCCCCCGAGGGCCCGGATGTCTTCGACACGGCCCGGCTGCGGCACGCCGTGCTGGCTGCGTGGACCGCTGCGCCGGCGAGATTCCGGGAGGACGCGAACGCCGAGGAGGAGCTCGCGCTCGGCGGGTACCGGGACCGGCTGATCGTCGAGTTGGCGCAGAACGCGGCGGACGCGGCGGCCCGCGCCGGTGTTCCCGGCCGCCTCCGGCTGACCTTGCGGGACGGGGTGCTCGCGGCGGCGAACACCGGTGCGCCGCTGGATGCCGAGGCGGTGGAGTCGCTGTCCACGCTGCGGGCGTCCGCGAAGCGGGGGGACGAGCGGCCGGTGGTGGGCCGGTTCGGGGTGGGCTTCTCCGCGGTGCTGGCCGTCAGCGACGAGCCGGCCGTGCTGAGCCACGCCGGCGGGGTGCGCTGGTCGCTCGCCGAGGCGCGCGCGCTGGCGGCGGAACGGCCGGAGCTGGCCGAGGAATTGACGCGCCGCGAGGGGCATGTGCCGCTGCTGCGGCTGCCGTTCCCGACGGAGGGCCGGGCCCCCGAGGGCTACGACACGGTGGTGGTGCTGCCGCTGCGCGACAGCGCCGCCGAGGACCTGACGGGCCGCCTGCTGGCGGGGATCGACGACGCGCTGCCGCTGACCCTGCCGGGCCTGGCCGAGGTGGTGGTGGAGACCGCCGAGGGCGTGCGCACGCTGACCCGCCGCGCGCAGCCGTCGCGGCCGGAGCAGCTGCCGACCGTCACCGTCACCGACGGGGAGCGCAGCACCGTCTGGCAGACCGTCGGCGCGTCCGGCACGGCGTCGGCGGAGCTGCTGGCCGACCGCACCACCGAGGAGCGGGCCCGGCCGCAGTGGACGCTGACGTGGGCCGTGCCGGTGGACGGGCAGGGACGTCCGCAGCGGCCCGGCACCGCCGCCGTGGTGCACGCCCCGACGCCGAGCGACGAGCCGCTCGGGGTGCCGGCGCTGCTGATCGCGTCGTTCCCGCTGGACCCGACCCGCCGGCACGTCGCGCCCGGCCCGCTGACCGACTTCCTGGTCGAGCGTGCCGCCGAGGCGTACGCCGAGCTGCTGCGCACCCGCGGCGCCGACGCCGACTCGCTGGACCTGGTGCCGTCCCCGCTGGGCGGGGGCGCGCTCGACAACGCGCTGCGCACCGCGATCCTGGACCGCCTGCCCGGAACGCCGTTCCTGCCGCACCCGCGCGGCACCGAGGAGGGCACCCCCGCGCTGCGGCCGCAGGACGCGGTGGTGCTGGAGGGCGCCGACCACTCGGTGGTGGAGGCACTCGCCCCGATCTTCCCCGGCCTGCTGCCGGCCGGCCTGGAGCGCCGTACCGAGCTGCGCACGCTGCGGGTGCGCCGGGTCCCGCTGGCCGAGGTGGTCGACCAGCTGGGCGGCCTGGAGCGCGACCCGGCCTGGTGGCGGAGCCTGTACGCGGCGCTGGCCGGCGCCGACCCGGAGGCGCTCGGCGCGCTGCCCGTCCCGCTGGCCGACGGCCGGACGGTGACCGGCCCGCGCCGGGTCCTGCTGCCGTCGGACGCCGCCGACTGGGCCGGCCTCGACGGCTACCCCGAGTCGCTGGCCGAGGCCCTGGACCTGCTCGACCTGCGCCTGGTCCATCCCGAGGCCGCGCACCCGCTGCTGGCCAAGCTCGGCGCCGCCACCGCCACCCCCGCCGGCCTGCTGGAGACCCCCGAACTGCGTGCCGCGGTCGCCCGTTCGCTGGAGCTCGGCGAGGACGACTACGACGCCGCGGTGGACCTCGCGGACGCCGTCCTGGCGGTGGTGAAGGCCGCCGCGCCGGCCCCCGGGGAGTACCCGTGGCTGGCCCGGCTGGCGCTCCCCGACGACGAGGGCGAACTCGCCCGCGCGGGCGAACTGCTGCTCCCCGACAGCCCGTTGGCGAACCTGGCGGGCGAGGACGACGCCGCGTTCGTGGACGAGGACCTGCTGGAGCGCTGGGGCCCGGAGGTGCTGGCCGCGGCCGGCGTGCTCACCGCGTTCACCCTGGTGCGCGCCGAGGACGTCGTCCTCGACCCCGACGACCTGGAGCGCCTCGACCCGACCGCCCCCGCCGACCGCGCCGCCGGCGGCGCCCCGACCGGCCTGATCGACGAGGCCCCCGACGGCCTCGCCGACTGGTGCGAGGACGCCCTGGAGTCCCTGCATGCCGACGACGCGGACGAGTTGGGCGTTCCGCCGGTGGCCGCCGAACTGCTCGCCGTCCGCGACCTCGACCTGGTCGCCGACGACGCCTGGCCGCAGGCGCTCGCGCTGCTCGCCCGCCCGCCGTACCGGGACGCGGTGGTGACGCCCGTCCGCACCCTGCTGCCCGACGGCAGCTACACCGACCTGCCGCCGTACACCGCCTGGTGGCTGCGCGACCACCCCGTGCTGGACGGCCGGGAGCCCGCCGGCCTGCGCGCGGCCGGCGCCGACCCACTGCTGCGCGGCCTGTACGACGAGGCCCGGACGGACCTGGACCCGCAGTTCCTGCACGCCCTCGGGGTGCGCACCACGCTGGCCGCGCTGCTCGCCGAGCCGCACGGCCCCGAGGAGCTGATCGACCGCCTCACCGACCCGCTGTCCGACGTGACGCACCGCCAACTGCACGGCATCTACAGCGCGTTGGCGGCCCTCCCGGCCGAGCGGGTGGAGCCGTTGGACGTGGTGCGGGCGCTGGCCCCGCTGGACGACGGCACCGGCCGGCGGGACGACCGCACGGTGATCGTCGACGCCACCGCCGCGGTCGTCGCCGACGCCCCCGACCTGGTCGAGCTGCTGCACGACCACCCGGTGCTGCCGGTCCACCCCGCGCTCGCCCCCGCCCTGGCCGAACGCCTGCACGTCTCGCTCGCCAGCGAGGTGGTCGGCGGCCGGGTGCTCTCCGAGGGCACCCTGCACCGGACCCCCGCCGTGGTCCGCGAGCTGCTCCCCGGCTGCCCCGCCGTGTACGAGGAGCACGAGGAGCTGCTGGTCGTCGGCCCCGACGGCGAGGACGCCCGGGTGGACTGGCGCTGGGACACCGCCGCCACCGCGCCCGAGCTGCCCTACGACCCCGACGACGTCGAGGAGGTGGACCAGGACGACGAATTCGAGGTGCCGCCCGTCCCCGGCCTGCTGCACGCCTCGACGCCCGAGGGCCTGGCCGCCGGCCTCGCCTGGTCCGTCCAGCAGTGGCACCGCCGGTTCGAGATCCTCGCCGCGCTCACCGAACCCGACCGGGCCTACGAGCTGCTGGCGGCGCGCGACTACGAGTGACGCCCCGGGAGGAGGCCTACTCGGCGTGGGCCTCCTCCTTCGGCTTCCGCTCGACGAACAGCCGCGAGGTGATCTCCAGCAGGCACCCGGCGACCGCGGCGATCGCCACGCCGATCAGCGGGTCGCGCCAGCCGACCAGCTGGAGCTGGAAGAAGTCGGACAGCCACGGCACCACCAGCACCAGCGCGAACGCGCCGGACATGGTGCCGATCAGCAGCAGCCGCCACCAGGTGTACGGGCGGGCGACGATGGCCAGCACCCAGATCGCGGTGATGAACAGCGTCAGGGTGGCGACCGAGGTGTCCGCCTTCAGCGCGGTGTCGTGGTCGGCACGGGCCAGCGCGTACGCGACGAAGGTGGCGGTGCCGCAGATCAGCCCGCCCGGGACGGCCAGCCGCAGCACCCGCCGCACGAAGCCGGTGCGGGCCCGCTCGTTGTTCGGCGCCAGCGCCAGGAAGAACGCCGGGATGCCGATGGTCAGCGAGGACAGCACCGTCGAGTGCCGCGGCAGGAACGGGTACGGCACCTGGGTGAACACCACCAGCATGGCCAGCAGCACCGAGTACACGGTCTTCACCAGGAACAGCCCGGCCACCCGTTCGATGTTGCCGATCACCCGGCGGCCCTCGGCGACCACCGACGGCAGGGTGGCGAACCGGTCGTCCAGCAGCACGATCTGCGCGACCGCCCGGGTCGCGTCCGAGCCGGTGCCCATCGCCACGCCGATGTCGGCGTCCTTCAGCGCCAGCACGTCGTTCACGCCGTCGCCGGTCATCGCCACCGTGTGGCCCTTCGACTGCAGCGCGCCGACCAGCGCCCGCTTCTGCTGCGGGGTGACCCGGCCGAACACCGCGGTGCGCTCGGCGACCTCGGCCAGCTGCTCGGGGTCGGCGGGCAGCTTGCGGGCGTCCGTCGCGGTCTCCGCGCCGGGCAGGCCCAGGTGCGCGGCCACCGCGCCGACCGAGACCGCGCTGTCGCCGGAGATCACCTTCGCCCGGACGTCCTGCGAGCGGAAGTACCGCAGCGTGTCCGCGGCATCCTCGCGCACCCGCTGCTGGAGCACCAGCAGGGCCAGCGGCTCCAGCTCCGCCGCCGGGTCGGGGGCGTCCAGCGGCAGCGGGCTGCGGCCCAGCAGCAGCACCCGCAGGCCCTTCGCGCCGAGCTCGTCGACCTCGGCCAGCGCCGGGTGACCGTCCGGCAGCAGCACGTCGGGGGCACCGAGCAGCCAGCTGCCCTCGGTGCCGCCGGGCTCCAGCAACTGCACGCCGCTCCACTTGCGCGCCGAGGAGAACGGGATCGCCTCCAGGAGCCGCCAGCGGCCCTCCTCCGGCGGCCCGTACGCGTCGATGACGGCCTGCATGCTGGGGTTCGGGCGGGTGTCGGCCGCGCCGATCGCGCCGAGCGCCTCGGCGATCCGGGACTTGGCCGCGTCACCGATCGGGCGCAGGTCGATCAGGTCCATGCCGCCCTCGGTGAGGGTGCCGGTCTTGTCCAGGCAGACGGTGTCGACCCGGGCCAGGCCCTCGATCGCGGGCAGCTCCTGCACCAGGCACTGCTGGCGGCCCAGTCGGATCACGCCGATCGCGAAGGCCACCGAGGTCAGCAGCACCAGGCCCTCCGGCACCATCGGCACGATGCCGGCCACCATCCGCCGGACCGCCTCCTGCCAGTCGTGGCGCTGCACCGCGAGCTGGCTGACGATCAGGCCCAGCGCGGTCGGGATCAGCAGGTAGGTGATGATCCGCAGGATCTGGTCGATGCCGCTGCGCAGCTCCGACTTGACCAGCGTGAACCGGCTGGCCTCCTCGGCGAGCTTGGCCGCGTAGGCCTCCCGGCCGACCTTGGTCGCGGTGAACGCGCCCGCGCCGGCCACCACGAACGAGCCCGACATCACGTGGTCGCCGGGGTGCTTGTGCACCGGGTCCGGCTCGCCGGTCAGCAGCGACTCGTCGATCTCCAGGCCGTCCGCCTCGGTGACGGTGCCGTCCACCACGGCCTTGTCGCCGATGCCCAGCAGCACGGTGTCGTCCAGCACGATCTCGCCGGTGGCGACCTGGACGGCCGCGCCGTCGCGCCGCACCTGCGGGCGGGCCTCGCCGATCAGCGCCAGGCTGTCCAGGGTCTTCTTGGCGCGCAGCTCCTGGATGATGCCGATCGCCGTGTTCGCGACGATGACCAGGCCGAACAGGCCGTCCTGGATCGGGCCGACCACCAGGATGATGCCGAACATCACGCCGATGATCGCGTTGAACCGGGTGAACACGTTGGCGCGGACGATCTCCCGCACCGAGCGGCTGGAGCGCACCGGAACGTCGTTGACCTGCCCGCGGGCGACCCGCTCCGCGACCTCGGCGGCGGTCAGCCCGGGCCGGTACACCCCGCCCGCGCCGGAGGGGTGCGAGCCGGGGCTCGCAGGGGCAGTGCCTTCCGCTGGGTGCGTCATGGCACCGACTCTAGGTGGGCGATTTGGGCAGTGCGTCCTGCCCCGGCCGTTTCGTGCCGGACGAGTGGAGGGTCACACCGTCTCGGAGTTCTCCGCGGCCTCGGCGGCGCGGGCGCGGCGGATCGCGTCCCGGCGGGCCCGGCAGTACTTCAGGCCGATCAGGCCGAGCAGACCGCCGGACAGGCAGACCCACGGCCAGTTGCCGTGGCCGTGGTCGGACAGCCAGCCCTGGAACGGCAGCAGCACCACGAAGCCGACGAACCACAGCACCGTGCCGATGCCGACGATGGCGACGTCGTTCGCCTCTAGCGGCGGGGGAGCGGAGCGCAGCGCGGTCTTGGGCATGCGCCTAGCCTACGGGGCGGCTCCGGGCGCGCGGGAGGCCGCGGCGGGGCTGGGACGACGGGGCCCGGCCGGGCGGGAGCGGCACGGCTCTTTCGTATTCGACCGATGTTGATCGTAAGGGCCTTGCTCTACGCGCGAAGATGGCGCGTTCACGACGGGGATCGCCATACTGAAACTCACCCCCACCCTTGCCTCACCCGATCGAGGACGCCCGCATGTCTCAGGCCCAGTCGACCACCGCGTCGCCCGAGCCCCCCCAGCACACGTCGCAGCCCCCGGCCGGCGCGCTGGACCGCTACTTCCGGATCTCCGAGCGCGGCTCCACGCTGCCCCGCGAGATCCGCGGCGGTGTCGCCACCTTCTTCACGATGGCGTACATCCTGGTGCTCAACCCGATCATCCTGGCCTCGGCCACGGACATGAACGGCGCCCACCTCAACAGCGGGCAGCTGGTCACCGCCACCGCGCTCACCGCCGGCCTGACCACCCTGCTGATGGGTGTCATCGGCAACGTCCCGATCGGCCTCGCCGCGGGCCTGGGCGTCAACACCATCGTGGCGCTCCAGCTGGCCCCCAAGATGACCTGGCCGGACGCCATGGGCATGGTCGTGCTGGCCGGTTTCGCGATCATGCTGCTGGTCGCCACCGGTCTGCGCGAGCGCGTCATGAACGCCGTCCCGCTCGGGCTGCGCAAGGCCATCGCCATCGGTATCGGCCTGTTCATCGCCCTGGTCGGCCTGGTCGACTCCGGCTTCGTCACCCGCATCCCGGACGTCGCCCACACCACCGTCCCGCTGCAGCTCGGCGTCGGCGGCCACCTGCACGGCTGGCCGGTCCTGATCTTCATCGTCGGCCTGCTGCTCACCATGGCGCTGGTCGTCCGCAAGGTGCCCGGCGCGATCCTGATCTCGATCGCCGTGATGACCGCCGCCGCCGTGATCATCCAGCAGTTCGCGAAGCTTGCCCCCGAGCACTGGGGCCTCACCGTTCCGGCCTGGCCCGGCAACCCCGTCGCCACCCCCGACTTCGGTCTGGTCGGCCACGTCAGCCTGTTCGGCGGCTTCTCCAAGGTCGGCGTGCTGACCGGCATCCTGTTCGTCTTCACCGTGCTGATGAGCTGCTTCTTCGACGCGATGGGCACCATCCTCGGCGTCGCCGACGAGGCCCACCTGCTCGACGAGAAGGGCGACCTGCCCGGCATCAACAAGGTCCTGATGATCGACGGCATCGCGACCGCGGCCGGCGGCGCGACCTCCTCCTCCGCGAACACCTGCTTCGTCGAGTCCACCGCCGGCGTCGGCGAGGGCGCCCGCACCGGCTTCGCCTCCGTCGTCACCGGCGCGCTCTTCATGGTCGCGCTCTTCCTCACCCCCCTGGCGACGATGGTCCCGGCCCAGGCCGCCACCCCCGCGCTGGTCACCGTCGGTTTCCTGATCCTGGCGAACTCCATCAAGGAGATCGACTGGTCCGACTACACCATCGCGATGCCGGCCTTCCTGACCATCGCGATGATGCCGTTCACCTACTCCATCACCAACGGCATCGGCTTCGGCTTCATCGCCTTCTGCCTCCTCCGCGTGGTCGCCGGCCGCGCCCGCACCGTCCCGATCCCGATGTATGCGGTCGCCGCGGTCTTCGCCTTCTACTACCTGATGCCGGCCCTCGGCCTGCTCTGACCCCAGGTCGTTCGACGGCCCTCTCCCGCTGGCGCGGGGGAGGGCCGTCTGCTGTTTTCGGGGGTCAGCGTGGGGCGAGGCGGAGGGCGAGGCAGGCGGCGGCGGTGAGGAGGGGGAGGGGGTCGGGGCCGCCGGTGGCGCGGAGGGTGGTGGCGAGGACCAGGACGACGATGATCAGGACGGTGCGGTCGGCGGGCGGGGAGGGGCGGGAGCGGGACATGGGCGGCTCTTCCTGGGGGTGGGGGGTCAGCCGAGGGTGCGGGCGACCAGGTCGTCGATGGTCTGGGCGGGGCGCAGGGTTTCGAACCGGACGGTGCCGTCGGGGGCGGTGCGGACGCCGTGGACCGGGGGCTCGGGGAGGGAGTTGTAGCTGAAGTGGTGCGACGCGTAGTACGCGCCGGTGTCGAGGAGGCAGACCAGGTCGCCGGGTTCGAGGAGGGGCAGGGGGCGGTTGTGGGCGACCAGGTCGCCGGCGAAGCAGCAGGGGCCGGCGACGTCCTGCGGGACGAGGTCGCCGTGCTTGGCGGCGCCGGACGGGGTGTGGGCGGAGACGCGCAGCGGCCAGGCGTCGGGCATGAAGACGGTGCGGGTGGCGACCTGGGCGCCGGCGTGGCCGACGGCGATCGCGCGGCCGCCGCTGACCTTCGTGTATTCGATGTACGTGGCGAGGAAGCCGGCCTTGGCGAGGACGGACCGGCCGAACTCGGTGACCAGTCGGTAGTCGCCGTCGAACAGCGCCGGGGCGTGGTGGCGCAGCCGGTCGACGTAGGTGTCCCAGCCGGGGGTGATGCGGTCGTCGGCGAAGTTGACGGGGAGGCCGCCGCCGAGGTCGATGCCGACGACCTGGCGGCGGCCCAGTTCGCGGTTGATGCGGTCGGCGAAGTCGACGGTCGCGCCGACGCCGGCCGCCATCCGGGACAGGTCCACGCCCTGTGAGCCGATGTGGCAGTGCAGCCAGGTCAGCCAGGGGCGGTCGCGGAAGGCGTCGATCAGCCGGTCGGCGTTGCCGGGGTCGGCGAGCGGGATGCCGAACTTCGAGGTGGCGGTGGCGGTGCTCATCGCCGCGATGCTGCCGCCGCCGACCTGCGGGTTGACCCGGACGCCGATCCGGGAGGCGGTCGGGCGGTCGGTCAGCAGTTCGTCGACGCGGGCGAGTTCCTGCCAGTTGTCGAGGTTGACGGCGACGCCGAGATCCAGCGCGAGGGCCAGTTCGCGGCGGGTCTTGGCGGGGGAGTCGAGCACGATCCGGTCGGGGGCGAAGCCGGCGGCGAGGGCCTGCGCGAACTCGCCGGGGCTGGCGACCTCGCAGCCCATGCCGAGGCCGCGCAGCCGGCGCAGCACCGGGCCGAGCGGGTTGGCCTTGGCGGCGAACGCGTGCAGCACGTCGAGCCGGGCGGGGAACGCGGCGTGCAGCGCGGCCACCGTCGCGGTGACGGCGTCCAGGTCGAGGAAGGCGGCCAGGGGGGTGTCCTCCGGGTCGAGCAGGCCCTCCCGGACGGCGGCGCGGAGGACGAGTTCGCGGCGCTCGGCGCCGATCAGGGGCTGGTGGTCGGTCATGGGGCACGCTCCGCACGAGGTCGGCAGGAAGGGGACCGGACCCGATGGCGTTCCCCGGGCCGTGGTTCCAGCGTGCGGTTCGGGGTGCCGCCGTGTCTGTGCCCGCCGCGCCGGGTTTCGCCGGACACGGCGGGCCGCGCGCACCGCGGACGGCGACCGTTCGGGCGCGGCCGGTGCCCTGCGGCGGCCCGGCCGGGCCGGAGGCGCGCGGTGGGCCGGGCACCGGGGGAGCGGGGGGCGGAAGCCGCGCCCGGGCACCGGTTCCGTGGGCTGATGCGGTCTCGGAACACGGCGGGGCCCTGCGGGCGGTCCGGGTGCGGGGTGCGAGGAGAGGGAAGTGCGCTCGGGCACCGGTTTCGCGTGCCGATGCGGTGTCAGGACGCCGGCGGGCCTGGCGGGTGGGCGCCGGTTTCGCGGTTCGGGCGGGCCGGGCCGCGGGGGAGCGAGGAGAGGCGGTGTGTTCGGGCGTCGGTCTCGCGTGCCGATGCGGTGCCGGGACGCCGGCGGGCCTGGCGGGTGGGACTGGGTGTCGGGCGCGCGGCGCGGGTCCGGGCTGAGCGAGGGGCGGAGGGGCGTTCGGGTGCCCGGTTCACGCTCCGATGCGGTGTCAGGGGGCCGTCGGGTCGTCGTGGTCCAGGAGTCGCAGTTGGAGGTGGGCGAGCAGGCGGGCGTCGGGGTTGTCGACGTCCAGGCCGGAGATCTTCAGGACCTTGTTGTGGAAGCGGTTGGCGAAGGTGGTGCGGGCCACGCCCAAGGTGTCGGCGGCGCGGCCGAGTTCGCGGGAGTGGTCGAGGTAGGCGCGCAGGGCGTCGAGCGGGGCGCGGTCGTTCTTCTGTTCGGCGTGGGCGACCAGACGGGACACCGAGGTTCGGACGGGGAGCGGGAGGTCGCGCAGGGTTTCGACGATGTGCCGCAGGGCCACCGCGTCGGCGACCTGGTCGACGGTGGCGCAGCCGAGTTCGGTGCGGCCGAACAGCAGTCCGCTGAGCGCGAGTTCGGCGGACTCGCGGGAGCGGGAGGCGTGGTCGAGGCGGGCCTGGACGGGGCCGAGGCCGGCCAGGGCACGGGTCTTCAGGCGGGTCGACAGGTCGGTGGCCAGCCGGCGGCCGAAGTCGGCGACCTGGAGTTCGGCGGTGGGCAGGTCGGGGGCGAGGCCGGCCAGCAGGATCAGTACGCCGTGTTCGGCGGGCAGCAGCAGGGAGCTGCGGCCGGGCCCGGCGGGGTGCCAGCCGGCGTGCCGTTCCAGCCGGACCCGCAGGTCGTCGTCGAGGGGCCCGGCGACGCCGACGGCGAGGACGGCGCAGTGGCCGTCGGCGGGCATGCCGCTGTGCCGGGCGAGCAGGGTGCCGGAGCCGCGGCCGTCGAGGACCGCGCGGGCGGCCTCGGTGAGCAGTTCGCTGCGGCCGTGGTGCCGGGAGCGGTGGTGCAGCAGGTGGGCGGCGGCCAGCTGGGCGGCGACCTGCAGCGCCTCGGCGGGGACGTCCTGGAGGGTGCGTCCGGACAGTGCGGCGACCCAGATCGAGCCGAGGCGTTCGCCGCCGGCCTGGACGGACACCACCAGCCGCTCCGGGACGTCGCCGTCGGCGCGGCGGTGCAGCACCCGGTCGGTGGACCAGAGTTCCTTGAAGAAGCCGTCCTCGGTCATCGCCCGCTGCCGTTCCTCCGGGACCTGCCCGAGGGTGACGGTGCGGATCCGGATCGGGTCGAGGTCGGCGCTCTCGGCGTAGTGCGCGAGGACCCGGGAGTCCGGGTCCTCGATGGTCACGGCGGCCTGCATCCGGACGGCGATCAGGCGGGCCAGCCCGCCGAGGTCGCCGAGTGCCACGTTGGCGTCGCCCGGGACGGCGCCGGTGGCGGCGGCGGCCCGCAGAGCGGTGACCAGTCGCGGCCAGTCCACCCAGGCGGTGCGGAACAGCAGTGCCGTCCCGGCCTGTTCGGCGACCGCCCGCAGCGCCTGCTTGCGTCCGCCGTCGTGGGCCTCGCGCAGCACCACGCCCGCGACCTGCGCCGCCCCGGCGGTGCGCAGCAGGTCCTCGGCCGCCGGGGTGTGCGGGTCGACGCCGACGGCGACCAGCAGGTCGCCGCGGCCGGCCGGCCGGTCGAGCGGGTCGAACACCACCAGGTGCCGGACGGGCGTCTGCGCCCGGGGCAGCGCCGCGACCTCGATCAGCGGGCCGACCAGGTGGAGCAGCCCCTCCAGCGACTGCGGCCGGGCCGCCGGCCGGTCCCACGCGTCCTCGTCCATCGGGACGGACCTCCCCAGCTGTCTGCGTGTCGGTGATCGTCCGCCAACTCCCCCTGTGCGCGGCCGAGTCGGGTCATCGTACGGCCGGGTCCGGGGCCCGGCCAGGTGTGGGGCGGCGGAAAACCGGAGGTGCCGGAGGTGTGCGGGCGGCTAGCGTGGGCGTGTCCTCGGGCGGCTGTCTACCGCTCCTTCTTGTGGCGCGAACAACGCGCCCGCAACCCAGGGAGTTGCTGGTCATGGAACGTACCCTCGTCGGCGCGTTGGGGTCCGCGGTGGACTCGACGGTGACGGTCAAGGGGTGGGTGAACACGCTGCGGCTGCAGAGCAAGGTGCAGTTCGTGGTGGTGCGGGACCACACCGGGATGGTGCAGGTGACCCACCGGCGCGGGGGTGACGGGGACCGGCTGGACGAGCTGCTGCGCGGCCTGACCCCGGAGTCGGCCGTGGAGGTCACCGGGAAGGTGGTCGCCAACCCGATCGTCAAGCTCGGCGGTCTGGAGATCGTGCCGGAGCGGATCGAGGTGGTGTCGGCCGCCGAGCCGGGCCTGCCGATCGACGCCGAGACCGGCCCCGAACAGCGCCTGAACTGGCGCTTCCTGGACTTGCGGCGGCCCGAGCGGCGGCTGGTGTTCGAGGTGCAGACCACCGTCGAGCAGGCGATGCGCGAGGTCGCGGCCGAGGAGGGCTGCACCGAGCTGCACACGCCGAAGCTGATGGGCACGCCCTCCGAGTCCGGCGCCGAGGTGTTCGAGGTCGGGTACTTCGACCGGACGGCGTACCTCGCCCAGTCGCCGCAGTTCTACAAGCAGATGGCGATCGCGGCCGGCATCGACCGGGTCTTCGAGATCGGCCCGGTGTTCCGCGCCGAGCCCTCCTTCACCTCCCGGCACGCCACCGAATTCACCGGCGTGGACGTCGAGTTGGCGTGGATCGACGCTGTCGAGGACGTGATGTCCTTCCTGGAGCGGATGCTGCACCGGGTGCTGGAACGCGTCGCCGACCGGCACGGCGAGCAGATCGAGCGGTACCTGGGCACCCGCGTGGTGGTGCCCGAACTCCCCTTCCCCCGGCTGACCATGGCGCAGGCGATGGCCAGGCTGCGGGCCGCCGGCTGGGACGGCGAGGGCGTGCGGGAGGACCTGGACCCGGAGGGCGAGCGGCTGCTCTGCTCCCTGGTGGCCGAGGAGTACGGGCACGAGTTCGTGTTCGTCACCCGATTCCCGTCCTCGGTGCGGCCGTTCTACCATCGTCGGCCCGCCGACGACCCGACCGTCACCGACTCCTTCGACCTGCTGTGGAAGGGCGTGGAGATCACCACCGGCGCCCAGCGCGAGCACCGCCACGACCGGCTCGTCGCGCAGGCCCGGGAGAAGGGCCTGGACGCGAGCCCCGACGGCTCGCTCGGCCGCTACCTGGACTGCTTCCGGTACGGCATGCCCCCGCACGGCGGCTTCGGCATGGGCCTCGGCCGGGTGCTGATGCTGGCCCTCGGCCTGCCGTCGATCCGGGACGCGGTCTTCCTGTTCCGCGGCCCGAACCGCCTGGAGCCGTAAGGCCGTTCGGCCTCCGGTGCGGGCCGGCGCCGACCCGGGGTCAGCCTCCGGCGCGGGCCGCGCCGGGCGGCCAGACCACCCGCACCGGCACCCCGGCGGCCCGGGCGGCGGCGACCATGTCGGCCGTCCCGCCCGGGCCGTTGCCCGGCCTGCCGTCCCAGACGGCGACCAGTTCGTCGGCCAGCGCCAGCAGTTCGGCATTGGCGGCGACGTAGGCGTCGTCGTCGAGCGCGGTCGCGGGCAGCGCCAGCATCCGGTCGGCGGCGGCCCGCAGCCGGACGAAGTCGGCCGAGGTCGGCGGGTCGGGGTGCGGCAGGCCCGGCAGGACGGCGACCAGGCGGGCGCCGCGGGCCAGCACGGCGTCCGCGAACAGCGTGTCCGCGCCCGGCGCGAGACACGACACGCCCGTCAACTCCTGGGCCGGGTACGGCGCGAGCAGTGCGTCGAGGGCGGAGCGCACCGCGCGGGCGGTGGCCGGGGTGAGGTCCATGTGCCCGGTCACGGCGATCACGGGCATGGCGATGCTCCCTCGCGCGACGGACCGGCTGCACAGGATCATGCCAGGACGACCCGGCCGGACCGGCGAGTTGACGGCCAATCCACGGAAAGAGGCGCGGTGGGGGCGCAGTTGGGGGCCGGGCGGCCCGGGGCGCACCACCTGCTGGACAGCCGCGCCCCGCCCGGCCGACAATCGCGCCATGAGTGCTCAGGAGTTCGGCGCCGGCCCGGCCCGCCCCTCGCAGGGCGAGCGGGACGGCGCGCTGGAAGTGCTGCGGGACGGCGTCGGCAGCGGCCGGCTCTCGCACGACACTTTCATCCGCCGGATGGAACTGGTGCTCACCGCCCGCAGCCGCGCCGAACTCGCCGAGGTGGTCGCGGACCTCCGCACCTACGGCCCGGCCTCCCGGCTGCTGCTGCGCACCGTCGCGAAGGTCTCCGCGCTGAACGTCCGGCTCCGGCAGACCTGGCACGCCGAGCAGCTCACCCGGCTCCAGCTCCCCGCCCCGGCCGTCGGCCGCCTGCTGATCGGCCGGATGATCGGCTCCGGCCTGCGCCTGGGCGATGCGACGGTCTCCCGCCGCCACGCCGAACTGCGCTTCGAGGGCGGCGACTGGGTGCTCTACGACCTCGGCTCCAGCAACGGCACCTTCGTCAACGACCGCCGCCTGGCCGGCGGCACCGTCGTCCGCCCCGGCGACCGCCTGCGCTTCGGCCGCCTGGCGTTCCAGCTCGCCGCGGACTGACCGCCGGGGCGGGCCCGCCCGCCACGGCCGGGCGTGATCGAAATCGATTTTCCTTAGCCTTGGTAATGACGTAGGCTAAATACATGCCCGAGATGTCCGAGGACGACCTGGTGGCGGTCAGCCAGCTGAGGTCGTCCGCGATGCGCCTGGCCCGACGGTTGCGACACCAGAGGGTCGAGGAGTCGCTGAGCCCCACCGAGATGGGGGTGCTCGGCACGCTTGCCCGTTGCGGGAAGGCGACGCCCGGTGAGCTGGCGCGCAAGGAGCACGTCCAGCCGCCCTCCATGACCAGGATCATCGCGATGCTGGAGGAGAAGGGCCTGGTGCGGCGCGAGCCGCACCCGGAGGACCGCCGACAGGTGGTGGTCAGCAGTACCGAACAGGCCGAACAGATCCTCAACGAGTCCCGCCGACGGCGCAACGCCTGGCTGGCAGGACTCGCCGAGGGCCTCGACGACGACGAATGGGAACGGCTGAAAGCGGCCGCGCCCGTGCTCTACAAGCTGGCCAACCTGTAGGACCCGCCCCGTCCGCACGTCCCGCCGTCTCGGAGTGAACGAAAGAGGACCGCATCACCGCACCAACCACCAGCGCCACACACCGCGCCGCGGCCGTCGAAACGGCCGCGGCGCGTCGAGGGGAGAACACTGTGACACCGCCGGCCGCCCGCGCCGCCGCGATCCGCACCGCGACCATCCGCACCGACCTCCGTACCGACCCCCGACGCATCAGCGCCCGCCCCGCAGGGCTGCGCACCGACGAGCCGTTCACCGACGAAACGGCCGCAGGCGAACCCGCGCCCACCGGCGCACCCGCCGCGCAGAGCCAGGCGCCCGCCCCCACGGGCCTGCCGGGCAGCGGCGACGACGACCCCGAGGAACGCACCGCGGCGGAGACCCCCGCCGCTTCGCCGGGCCGGTTCACCCGCCCGGGAGGGATGTTCTCGTCCCTGCGCATCCGCAACTACCGGTACTACTTCGCCGGTCAGGTGGTCTCCAACACCGGCACCTGGATGCAGCGCATCGCCCAGGACTGGCTGGTCCTCAGCCTCACCGGCAGCCCCTTCGCGGTCGGCATCACCACCGCCATGCAGTTCCTGCCGATGCTGCTGTTCGGCCTGTGGGGCGGCGTCCTCGCCGACCGGCTGCCCAAGCGCCGCCTGCTGATCGCCACCCAGGGCGCGATGGGCCTGCTCGCCGTCGGCCTCGCCCTGCTCACCATCACCGGCACCGTCACACCCGTCGCGGTCTACCTGTTCGCGCTGCTGCTCGGCCTGATCACCGTGGTCGACAACCCGACCCGGCAGGCCTTCGTCAGCGAAATGGTCCCCGCCAAGGACCTCGCCAACGCGGTCAGCCTGAACGCCGCCAACTTCCAGACCGCCCGACTGGTCGGCCCCGCCGTGGCCGGCGCGCTGATCGCCGCGGTCGGCAGCGGCTGGGCGTTCGCGCTCAACGCGCTGTCCTTCGCCGCAGTCATCGGCGGCCTGCTCGCCATGCGCAGCAGCGAACTGCGCCCCGTCGAGCGGATCGCCCGCGAACGCGGACAGCTCCGCGAAGGCCTGCGCTACGTCCGGGAGCGGCCCGAACTGCTCTGGCCGATGGTGCTGGCCGGATTCATCGGCACCTTCGGGTTCAACTTCCCGACCCTGCTGGCCGGCTTCGCCCGCGACACCTTCCACGTCGGCGCGGGCGCGTACGGCCTGCTCAACACCGCGATGGCGGTCGGCTCCCTCACCGGGGCGCTGCTCGCCGCCCGGCGCGGCGCGCCCCGGCTGCGCCGCCTGGTCTTCGCGGCGCTGGCGTTCGGCGCGCTGGAGATCATGGCCGCGTTCGCGCCCGGCTACTGGACGTTCGCGCTGCTGCTCACCCTGATCGGCGTCTTCGGCCTGACCTTCAACACCTCGGTCAACTCGGCGCTCCAGCTCGGCACCGACCCCGAGATGCGCGGCCGCGTGATGGGCCTGCTGGTCCTGGTCTTCACCGGCGGCACCCCGATCGGCGCCCCCCTGGTCGGCTGGATCACCGCCCAGTACGGCCCCCGCCTCGGCCTGCTCGCCTGCGGACTGGTCTCCGCCGCGGCCGCCGGCGTGGTCGCCCTGGTCCTCGGCCGGATCAGCGGCCTGCGCCTCCGGCTCGACCTGCACCCGGTGCGGGCCCGCGGCCGGGTGTTCTCGGTGGTGCAGAAGGACGACCTGGCGACGGCCTGCTAATCGCGCGGGACGCGCTGCTCCAGCACCTGGCCCGGCCAGGGGCCGGTCGGCTGGTCGACGGTGAACGTGGCGGTCCGGGTGAACCCGAGCCGCTCGTACTGCTCGACCAGCCGGCCGTCGCCGCCCGCGTAGCAGTCCACCCGCAGCAGGTCGATGCCGCGGGCCCGGGCCTCGCGCAGGGCGTCCGCGATCAGGGCCGAACCGATGCCGGACCCGCTGTGCGTACGGTCGGTGACCAGCCAGCGCACGTACAACTCGCGCTCGGCCACCGGCGGGGCGTACGACGGGGCCTCCTCGGCCAGGATGCACACGCCCAGCGCGTCGCCCCCGCCGGCGGACCGCTCGGCGACCCGGACCAGCTGCTCGCGGCACGCCTGCTCGGCCCGGGCCACCGACTCCGGCCGCTGCGACCACGGCACCGACCCCCACTGGCCGGTGCGGCCCTGCGCGGTCAGCCAGACGACCGCGCCGTCGATGAGGGAGAGCAGGGCAGGAGCGGAGTCGGGACCTCCGGTGCGGATGCGCATGGCCTCCTTTCTATCCGGTGGCGGCCCTCGGGCGGTAGGGCAGGATGACGGTGTGAGGCTCTTCGTCGCCGTGAACCCGCCGGCCCGCGCCATTCAGGAACTCGCCGGGACGGCAGCCCACCTGCGCGAACTGCCCGGGGCGGACCGCCTGCGCTGGAGCGAGACGGCCGGATGGCACCTCACCCTGGCCTTCCTGGGGGACGTTCCGGCCGACGAAGTGCCTTCCCTGGAGTCGAAGTTGGCATCCGTCGCGGCCGAACACCCCGCCCTCCGGCTACGGCTGGCCGGCGGCGGGACATTCGGCGACCGGGTCCTCTGGTGCGGCGTCCAGGGCCAGACGGCCGCTCTCCGGCGGCTCGCCGGCGCCGTTCGTGACGCGCTCGACGTCACCGACGACCACCCCTTCCACCCGCACCTGACCCTGGCCCGCAGCCGTTACGGGGCGCGCGGGATGCGGGGGATGGCCGAGACCCTGGCGGACTTCAGGGGGGTGGAGTGGGAGGCCGGGCGGATCCACCTGATGCGCAGCGAGACCGGGTTCGGCCCGGCCCGCTACACGGTGATCGAGAGCTGGCGGGTGTGAAACCAGGGGCCCCACGCGCCCCTGTTTTCGCGCCCGCCTGCTGTCGCTCAGCCCAGGTCCGGAGCCTCCCGCAGCTCGACCCGGGACGGACTCGCCTGCCCAAGCTCCAGCAGGGTCAGCGTGTTGGCGCCCGCCCGGAGCAGCGGCTGCGGGCAGTAGAGGGTGACCTGCGGCCCCCGCCGGTCGTAGCGGCCGAGGAGGAAGCCGTTGACCCACAGGTAGCCGTGGTCGCCGTCGGGGACGGCGAGGAAGGTGTCGCCGGTGGCGTCGAGGTCGAGGGTGCCGCGGGCGAGGAGCTCGGGGCCGGGTTCGCCGGCGGCGTAGGCGGCGGCGGGCAGGGGGTCGAGGGCCAGCGGCTGTGCGTGCCAGCCGTGCAGGTACTGGCGTTCGTGGCGGACGCCGGTGATGCCCTTGGTCTCGCCGACCAGCGGGCCGTAGTTGACCCGGCCGAGCGATTCGACGAGCAGGGTGACCTGGTCGCCGCCGGTCGCGGTGACGGTCTCCGCGGCGACGCCGCGTTCGAGCGAGGCGGCGTGCTTGCCGGCCACCTTGAGGGCGGCCCGGTCGCGCAGGTTCTCGACGGTGAGCGGCTGGGCGTCGCTGATCGCGGGGACCGTCGTGGTGTAGCGGACCAGGCCCTGCTCCAGCCCGAGTTCCTCGAACAGCGGCGGCACGGGCGAGGCGACGGCGTCCCCGAACGGCAGCTCGGCGACCTCGGTGAGGTCGACCTCGCGTCCGCCCAGTACCGGCGCGGCGGCCGGAAGTTCGGCGACCCGGTCGTCCAGGTAGCGCACCAGCGAGGGGTTCTCGGCGGCGAAGTCGGCGATGACCTGCCGGAAGGCGTCGAACTTGGCGGCGGGCAGACCGCGTTCGTCGAGGGCGGCGTCGTAGTCGTAGGAGGTGGTGGTCGGCTGGTACGGGGAGTGCGTCCAGTCGGTGGAGTTGAACGGCGCGTCCTCGTGGTTGGCGCCGGCGGTGGTGCCGAAGTTGGTGCCGCCGTGGGCCATGTACAGGTTGACGGAGCCGCCGACGGCGAGGATGCGGCGCAGCGTGTCGGCGGCGTCGGCGGTGTCGCGGGTGTGGTGCGGCTTGGCCCAGTGGTCGAACCAGCCGTTCCAGAACTCCATGCAGAACGGCGGGTCCTCGGGGCGGTGGCGGTGCAGCGTCCCGAACGCGGTCTCCGGGTCGGAGCCGAAGTTGACGGTGGCCAGGATGCCGGGGACGGTGCCGCCGCCGAGCATGTGGTCCTCGGGGCCGTCGGAGGTGAACAGCGGGACGGTGATGCCGCGTTCGCGCAGGCCGTCGGCCAGGTGCTGGAGGTAGATCCGGTCGCTGCCGTGCGAGCCGTACTCGTTCTCGACCTGGACCATCAGCACGGTGCCGCCGGGCCGGCCCCACTGGCGTTCGACGACCTGCGGCAGCAGGGCGTCGAAGAAGGAGTCGACGGCGGCCAGGTACTCGGGGTCGCTGGTGCGGGCGCGGCGGCCGACCTTCGCGGTCAGCCAGCCGGGCAGACCGCCGTTGTCCCACTCGGCGCAGATGTACGGGCCGGGCCGGACGATCGTCCACAGGCCCTGGCGGTGCGCCTCGTCCAGGAACGCGCCGAGTTCGTCCAGACGTTCGAAGCGGCCGGGGGCGGGCTCGTGCAGGTTCCACGGCACGTACGTCTCGACGGTGTTCAGCCCCATCGCGCGCAGCGCGGCGAGGCGGGCGGGCCACTGCTCGGGGCGGGTGCGGAAGTAGTGCATCGCGCCGGACAGGATGCGCAGCGGGCTCCCGTCGAGGCGGAAACCGGTCGAGTCGTAGGTGAGCATGTGCCCCAGCCTGCTGGAAGGCACCGGCCCGGGCCATGGACAAAGCCGGACGGCGTGTTGGACTTGTCCGGGAAAACCCGCGGACGGAGGACGATGGAGCGCTGGTGGCACTACCTGACGCCCGGGCCGGCGCAGCTGGGCACCGGCCTGGCGTGCCTGGGCGTGGGCCTGCAGCGCGGGCGGCTGCCGGTGGTCGGGCCGCGGGTGCTGGACCACTGGGTGGCGGTGGTGGTCGGGTCGGGACGCGGCTGGTATGCGCTGCCGGGCGGCCGCCGGCTGCCGGTCGTGGCGCCCGCGGTGCTGTGGCTGCGGCCGGGGGTGCCGCACCACTACGGGCCGGACGGGGACGGCTGGGCGGAGTCCTTCGTGGACTTCACCGGCGCGGGCACCGCCGGGTACGCCGAGCTGGGGCTGCTGCCGGAGGCCGAGGTGGTGCCGCTGGACTCCGCGGAGGCCGCGCAGCGGGTGATCGCCCGGATCGCCGCGGTCTGCCGCCGGGGCGGTCCGACGGCGGGGACGGAGGCGTCGGCGGCGGTCCACGAGCTGCTGGTGGAGCTGCACCGGCACCGGGCCGATCTGGGCCCGGAGGGCGCGCCGGTGATGGAGGTGCTGCGCCGGGACGCCTGCCTGCCGCTGTCGGTGGCCGAGCACGCCCGGCGGGTCGGCATGGGCGTGGAGGAGCTGCGCCGCGCGGTGCGCGCCCAGGGCGCGACCAGCCCGAAGGAGTACCTGCTCACCGTCCGTCTGAACGAGGCCAAGCACCTATTGGCGGCCAGCGAGCTGCCCGTCGCCGCGGTGGCCCGCCGGGTCGGCTACCAGGACCCGGCGTACTTCACCCGGCTGTTCACCCGACGGGTCGGCGTCGCGCCGACGGTGTTCCGCCGGCGCGAGTACCGGGGCGGCGCCGTGGCGGCCGACGAGGGGCCGGAGCACGGGTAGCCCGGGCGACCGACTAGTCTCGAAGGGTGGACCCGAAGACCCGTATGCGGATCGTGACCGGCGCGTTCGTCCTGCTGCTCGCCGTAGTGATCGTCAGCGCCCTCGTGCAGAAGTAGCCCCCGGCTGTCCCGGCAAGGGGGCCGGTTCGCGGGCGGCCGCCCCGTGGGGCGGGGCGCGACGCGGGCGGGCCGAGCGTACGTCCGGCGGGACGACGAAGGCCCCGGTCCGCGGGACCGGGGCCTTCGGGTGACGGGTGTCAGGCGTTCAGGTGCTCGACCACGTAGTCGATCGCGCCGGTGAGCTTCTCGACGTCCGCCGGGTCGATCGCCGGGAACATCGCGATGCGCAGCTGGTTGCGGCCGAGCTTGCGGTACGGCTCGGTGTCCACGATGCCGTTGGCACGCAGTGCCTTGGCGACCGCGGCGGCGTCCACCGACTCGTCGAAGTCGATGGTGCCGACGACCTGCGAGCGCTCCTCCGCCTTGGCGACGAAGGGCTGCGCGTACGAGGACTTCTCGGCCCACGCGTACAGGATGGAGGACGACTCCGCGGTGCGGGCCACCGCCCAGTCCAGGCCGCCCTGGCGGTTCATCCACTCCAGCTGGTCGGCCAGCAGGAAGAGGGTGGAGATCGCCGGGGTGTTGTACGTCTGGTCCTTCGAGGAGTTGTCGATCGCGGTCGGCAGGTCGAAGAACGGCGGGATGTACCGGCCGGAGCCGGCGATCTCCGCGGCGCGCTCCAGGGCGGCCGGGGAGAAGGTGGCCAGCCACAGGCCGCCCTCGGAGGCGAAGGACTTCTGCGGGGCGAAGTAGTAGACGTCCGTCTCGCGGATGTCGACGGGCAGGCCGCCGGCACCGGAGGTGGCGTCGACCAGCACCAGCGAGCCGGCGTCCGCGCCCTCGGGGCGGCGGATCGGCATGGCGACACCGGTGGAGGTCTCGTTGTGGGTGAGCGCGTAGACGTCCACGCCCGCCTCGGCGACCGGCAGCGGGTGGGTGCCCGGCGCGGTCTTGATGACGGTCGGTTCGGCCAGCCACGGGGCGGCCTGCACGGACGAGGCGAACTTGGAGGAGAACTCGCCGAAGTTCAGGTGCTGCGACTTCTCGCGCACCAGCCCGAAGGCGGCGACGTCCCAGAACGCGGTGGAGCCGCCGTTGCCGAGCACGACCTGGTAGCCCTCGGGCAGCGAGAACAGCTCGGCGACGCCCTCGCGGACGCGCTTGACGATGTTCTTGACCGGTGCCTGACGGTGGGAGGTGCCCAGCAGGGAGGTTCCGGTGGCGGCGAGGGCACTCAGGGCCTCGGGGCGCACCTTGGAGGGGCCGCAGCCGAAGCGGCCGTCGTTGGGCAGATTGTCGGCGGGGATCTGAATCTGAGCCACACCCGCACCCTATCGCCCCGAATTGCCCGGCTGTACGGCCGTCCGGCCGCTGAGACGCGATCCTCGCGGCACCGGACAGCGCTCACCGGAGCGCGCGCTGCCCCTGGTCAGGGGCGGTGCGCGCGCCCGGCGGCGGTGTCAACGACGCTGACGGTCCGTCAGTTCTTCACCTGATCGGGTGTCAGCGGGCGATCTGGTCCCAGCCCTCGATCTCCTGCGGCGTGCGGGAGCCGGGGCCGATGTAGCGGGCGGCCGGGCGGACCAGTCGGCCGGTGCGCTTCTGCTCCAGGATGTGCGCCGACCAGCCGGCGGTGCGGGCGCAGGTGAACATCGAGGTGAACATGTGCGCGGGGACCTCGGCGAAGTCCAGCATGATGGCGGCCCAGAACTCGACGTTGGTGGCCAGCACGCGGTCGGGGCGGCGGTTGTGCAGCTCCTCCAGCGCGGCCTTCTCCAGCGCCTCGGCGATCTCGAAGCGCGGCGCGCCGAGCTCCTTGGCGGTGCGGCGCAGCACCCGGGCGCGCGGGTCCTCGGCGCGGTAGACGCGGTGGCCGAAGCCCATCAGGCGCTCGCCCTTGTCGAGGGCCTTCTTCACGTAGCCGGCGGCGTCGCCGGTGCGCTCGATCTCCTCGATCATGCCGAGGACCCGGGACGGGGCGCCGCCGTGCAGCGGGCCGGACATCGCGCCGACCGCGCCGGACAGCGCCGCGGCGACGTCCGCGCCGGTGGAGGCGATCACCCGGGCGGTGAAGGTGGAGGCGTTCATGCCGTGCTCGGCGGCGGACGTCCAGTAGGCGTCGACGGCCTTGACGTGCTTCGGGTCCGGCTCGCCGCGCCAGCGGATCATGAACCGCTCGACGATGGTCCCGGCCTTGTCGATCTCCCGCTGCGGGACCATCGGCAGGCCCTGGCCGCGGGCGGACTGGGCGACGTAGGACAGCGCCATCACGGCGGCCCGGGCGAGGTCGTCGCGGGCCTGCTCGGCGGAGATGTCCAGCAGCGGCTTGAGGCCCCAGACCGGGGCGAGCATGGCGAGCGCCGACTGCACGTCGACCCGGATGTCGCCGGAGTGGACCGGGATCGGGAACGGTTCGGCGGCGGGCAGGCCCGGGGCGAACTTGCCGTCCACCAGCAGGCCCCAGACGTGGCCGAAGGAGACCTGACCGACCAGGTCCTCGATGTCCACCCCGCGGTAGCGCAGTGCGCCGCCCTCGCGGTCGGGTTCGGCGATCTCGCTCTCGAAGGCGACGACACCCTCAAGGCCGGGTACGAAGTCCGACATGTAGAACGGCTCCTTCAGTGATCCGACGCGGCGTGCGGCCGTGGTGGGACGGCACGCCGGTGACCGATGGTGGTTGGCACTCGGTGTCAGAGTGTCAGGCACGGAGTGCATTGCGCCATACACCACGACGGTGATGTTTCCCCCACGGGCCGCTCGAACCCCTGTCGTCTCCGGCATCGTCGGCGGATATTCCGGGGTGCTCCGGTGAAAACCGGACGATTCCCCGGGCAGTGGGTCGGATTGCGGTGGCGCGCCACCATATCGCCGGGTGTTTGCGCGGACGCAGCGGCGTTCGGCGCTTGTCGTACGGGATGATGTTGGCGTGCCTACCGCGGAACGCCACAGCCACCCGAGCGCCCTGTCCACGCCGGCCGAGGAGCGGCCGATGCCGGACCTGACCGTGATGCGCAAGCATTACCAGCACGAGGGCCTGGCCGAGGACCAGTTGGCCGAGGACCCGTTCCGGCAGTTCGCCCGGTGGTTCCACGAGGCGGTCGAGGCGGGCGTGGTCGAACCCAACGCGATGGTGGTGTCCACCGCCGACGCCGAGGGCCTGCCGTCCTCGCGCACCGTGCTGCTCAAGGGCTACGACCCGCGCGGCTTCGTGTTCTTCACCAACTACGGCTCCCGCAAGGGCGCCGACCTGGCCGCCAACCCGAACGCCTCGCTGCTGTTCCCGTGGATCGGGCTGGCCCGCCAGGTGGTGATCGGCGGCCGGGTGGAGAAGGTCGGCCGGGACGAGACCGCCGCGTACTTCCGCACCCGCCCGCACGGCTCGCAGCTCGGCGCCTGGGCCAGCGAGCAGTCCAGCCCGGTGGCCGACCGCGCGGTGCTGGAGCAGCGCTACGCGGACCTGGCGGCCCGGTACCCGGAGGGCGAGGGGGTGCCGGTGCCGCCGTTCTGGGGCGGCTACCGGGTGGTCCCGCGCACCGTCGAGTTCTGGCAGGGCCGGGAGAACCGGCTGCACGACCGGCTGCGCTTCGTCGCCGAGGGCGACGGGTGGCGGGTGGAGCGGCTCTGCCCCTGAGCTGCCGCCCGGCCGACGTTGATCGTTTCTGATTGATCGTCAACTCACCGTCGCTCACGGAGAGTCAGGCCGACACGGATGGGTCAAGATTCAGATGTTTGGCTTCGGTCGAGAGGGGTACCGCGGGTAGGCTGCGACCAGGTGCCCCGGCACAGGACGCCGAGGCCCGTCTGGCGTCGAAAGGCGCAGAAACGAGTCATCATGGTCGCCGCCACCAAGCCCGCCGACAGCGCGCGCGTCGAGGAGTCCGCTCCTTCGCTGGCAGCTCTGGCCTCCCTCGGTACCGAAGAGCTCGTCGCCGAGCTCTCACGAGCCCTCCCGGGCGGTGAGTCCGGCCAGGTGGCCGTCGCCGCTTTCAACTCCTCCATCTGACCGGACGACCGAGCGCGATCGACGCGACGTCACCCCCGATTCCCGTGCCGCGCCCACTGGTGCCGTTCTCGCAGTTCGTGATCAAGATGCACGCCCGTTGTGATCTTGCCTGCGACCACTGCTACGTGTACGAACACGCCGACACCAGTTGGCGCGGCAAGGCCCGCGCCAGCGGCGAGGCGGTACTCGCCCGGACCGCCGACCGGATCGCCGAACACGCCCGCACCCACCGGCTCCCCGCCGTCCACGTGGTGCTGCACGGCGGCGAACCGCTGCTCGCCGGGCCCGCCCTGCTCGGCCGCGCCGCCGAACTGCTGCGCGCCGCACTGCCCGCCGACTGCGCCCTCGACCTGCGCATCCACACCAACGGCGTGCTGCTCTCCCCCCGCTTCCTCGACCTGTTCGCCGCCTACGGCATCAAGGTCGGCATCTCGCTGGACGGCGACCGGGCCGCCAACGACCGGCACCGCCGCTTCGCCGACGGCCGCAGCAGCCACGCCAAGGTGCTGGCCGCCGTCGAACTGCTGCGCGGCCCCGCCTACCGGCACCTGTACGCCGGGCTGCTGTGCACCGTCGACGTGGAGAACGACCCCGTCGCGGTGCTGGACGCGCTGGTCGCCCTGGAACCGCCCCGGGTGGACTTCCTGCTCCCGCACGCCACCTGGGACCAGCCGCCGAAACGCCCCGAAGCGCTCGGCGAAACGCCGTACGCCGACTGGCTGTTGGCGGTCTACCGGCGCTGGGAGGAGCTCGGCCGGCCGGTCCCGGTGCGGACCTTCGACTCGGTGCACCGCACGCTGCGCGGCCGCTCCAGCCTCACCGAGTCGCTCGGCCTCGACCCCGCCGACCTGGTGGTGGTGGAGACCGACGGCTCCTTCGAACAGGCCGACAGCCTGAAGACCGCCTACGACGGTGCCCCGGAGACCGGGTTCACGGTGTTCGAGCACACCCTGGACCAGGTCGCCGAGCACCCCGGCATGGTCGAACGACAGTCCGGGCTGGCCGGGCTCGCCGAGCAGTGCCGCGGCTGCCCCGTGGTCCGCTCGTGCGGCGGCGGCCTGTACGCCCACCGCTACCGGGGCGACGGCTCCGGCTTCCGCAATCCCTCCGTCTTCTGCGGTGACCTGATGCGACTGATCACCACCATCCGCGACCGGATGGCCCCCGCCGCCGTCGTCCCCGCGCAGGACGCGCCCGGGGCCGCGCTGACCGACGGTCAGCTCGACGAGCTCGCCGCCGGGTACGGCGGCCCCGACACCGTCCGCGCCCTGTCCCGGGCCCAACTCGCCCTCACCCGGCGGCTGGTGGCCGCTGTCGGCGGCGCCTCCCCGGCCTGGGGGCTGGTCACCTCGCTGGACGCCGGCGACGCCCCCGCGCTGGACGCGGTGCTCGCCCACCCGTACACCCGGGCCTGGGCGGTGCGCTGCCTGCGGGGCGAGGCCGGCGCCGACCTCGGCGGGTTGGCCGAGGTGGCCGCCGCCGCCGCGGTGCGGGCCGGGCGGGCCTTCGAACTGCCGGTGCCGGTGCGCGGCGGCGCCGTCCACCTGCCCACGCTCGGGCGGGTGCTGGTCGGCGGGGCGGGCGAGGCGGTGCTGACCGGCGACGCCGCGGGCTTCACGGTCGGCGGCCACCGGATCGGCCCGGACACCCCGGTCGGCGCGCACTGGCAGCCGGTGCGGCGCACCGCGCTGGCCGGCGGCTGGACGCCCGCGCTGGAGGACACCGACCCGCAGCGCGACAGCCACCAGTGGCCGGTCGCGGACCGGCTGCCGGACGCCGAGTACCTGGCCTGGGCCGGGGCGCTGCGCGAGGCCTGGGAGCTGATCGGCCGCGACCTGCCCGGGTACGCGCCCGGCATCCGGGCCGGCCTGTCCACCCTCACCCCGCTGCGGCCCGGCCCGGCCGGCCGCGACGTCTCGGCCGCCGCCCGGCAGGCCTTCGGCGCGGTCGGCATCGCCCGGCCGGCCACCGCCCCCACCCTCGCGCTGCTGATCGCGCACGAGTTCCAGCACGTCAAGCTGGGTGCGGTGTTGGACTTCCACGACCTGTACGACCGGAGCGACGGGCGGCTGTTCCACGCCCCGTGGCGGCCCGACCCGCGTCCGCTGGAGGGCCTGTTCCAGGGCACCTACGCGCACCTCGCGGTGACCGAGTTCTGGGCCACCCGGGTGCGGGCCTACGACGGGCTGCGCAACGGCCCCGCCCAGCACGCCCGGGTCCAACTGGCGACCTGGCGGGCGCACACCGCCGCGTCGATCAGCACCCTCGCCGACTCCGGGGCGCTCACCCCGCTCGGCGTCCGCTTCGCCGACCGGATGGCGGCCTCGGTCGAGCCGTGGCTCGCCGTTCCGGTCGGCGCGGCGGCCGAGACCGCGGCCCGCGAGTCCGCCGCCGAGAACCTCGCCCAGTGGCAGGCCCTGGCCGCCGCCACCGGCGGCGACCGGCCGGTGGCCTGAACCCGCCCCCTGCGGCCGACCACCGACGTGACGGTGGGTATCGAACCGGTGCCGGGCCGTCCGGTCGGGGGGAGGCGGCATTGACCCGTGGCTGTGGGAGGCCTCATGTACTCCGTTGCGGAACTCATCACGCACCTCGACAAGATCGGCGTCCGCCCCGGGGAGACGCTGCTGGTCCAGGCCTCGCTGCGGGCGATCGGCCCGGTCGCGGAGGGCGCATCCGGGGTGGTGGGGGCGCTCCGGGAGGCGCTCGGGGCGGACGGCACGCTGGTCGTGTACACCGCTACACCCGAGAACTCCCGCACCTCCTCCTACTACCGGGCCGCGACCGCCGGCCTCACCCCCGCCGAGCTGCGCAAATACCATGCGACGATGCCCGCCTGGGACGCCGCCGCCACCCCCGCCTCGCCCACCATGGGCCACCTCGCCGAGGAGGTGCGGCTGCTGCCCGGGGCGCTGCGCAGTCGGCACCCGCAGACCTCCTTCACCGCGATCGGCCCGCGCGCCCGGCAGCTGACGGAGCGTCACCAGTTGCGCAGCCATCTCGGCGAGGAGTCGCCCGCCGGGCGGCTCTACCGGGGCGGCGCCCGGTGCCTGATGATCGGCGTCCCGGTGTGGTGCTGCACCCCGCTCCACCTGCTCGAGTACTGGCAGCCGGACCGGCAGCCGCAGCAGTACCGGTGCGTGGTGCGCACCCCGGGCGGCGCGCGGCGCTGGCGGAGCTTCACCGGCGTCCGACTGCGGGACGAGCACTTCCCGGCGATGGGCGAGGTGCTGGCCGGCGGGCTCGGCGACGCGCTGGAGTCCGGGCCGCTCGGCGACGCGCACTGCTACCTGATGGGGATCCGCGAAGCAGTCGATCTCGCGGACAAGTGGTTCAGGAGCAGCCGGAGTTGACGGGCCGTCGGATCAAGGCCCTATTCCATTCCGGCGGCAGCCGTTCCTACACTTGAGTCCCTTTCGGGAACAGGTGACAGGCGGGCTCGGGGGAGGCGCGTGTGAACAGCCCAGCGGGCCGGGGGAAGGAAGCACCGAGGCCGTACTTCTTCCTCAGTTACGCGCACACCCCGAGAGTGAACTCCCGGGGCGCGGCGGACCCCAACCTCTGGGTGGCGAAGCTGTACCAGGACCTGTGCGAGGCGATACTCCAGATCACCGACGTGCCCGCCGGACATCCGATCGGCTTCATGGACCGCTCCATGCACCAGGGGCAGAAGTGGGCCGAGCGGCTGTCGCGGGAGCTGGCGAGCTGCCGGGTGTTCGTGCCGCTGTACTCGCCGCGGTACTTCAAGTCCGAGGCGTGCGGCCGGGAGTGGCACCTGTTCACCCGGCGCTCGGTCTACCAGCGCCGCCCCACGGCGGAGCGGATGACCGGGATAGTGCCGGCGCTGTGGGTGCCGATGGACCACTACCCGCTGCCCCGGGTGGCCGGTGAACTCCAGTTCAGCCACGAGAGTTTCGGCGACGACTACGCCGCCGAGGGGCTGTACGCGCTGATGAAGATCAACACGTTCAGCTCGCAGTACCAGACGGCGGTGTGGCGGCTCGCCCAGCGGATCGTGGACGTCGCCGAACAGACCGTCATCCCGGCCGGCCAGGTCTTCGACTTCGAGTCCCAGCCGTCCGCGTTCGACCAGCCGGACGTCGCCGACAAGGTCCGGATCTCGGTGTTCTCCTACAACCAGCCCGAACTGCCGCCGCAGCGCAGCGGCGCCTGGTACGGCGACCTGCGCACCGACTGGCAGCCGTTCCGGCCCGACTCCACCCGACCGCTCGCCCAGGACGCCGCCGACGTCGCCCGGAACATGGGATTCCAGCCCACCGTAAGGGAGTTCGAGGAAGAGGCGGAACATCTGCTGACCGGCGAACGCCCGTCCGCGCCGTGCGTGCTGCTGGTCGACCGGTGGGCGTTCCTGGACGGGCGGCGGGTCGAGGCGGTGCGCCGGCTCGACCGGCGCAACCTCGGCTCGGTGGCCATCATCGAGCCCTGGAACCGCGAGGACCAACAGAGCCGCGACCACGAACGGATGCTCAACGAACTCGGCGACAGCGTGCTGGCCGTCAGCCGCGGCGCCCTGCAGAAACCCAGCCTCCGCGACGACGCCGCGGCCGGCGCCCCCGGCAGCATGGAGGAGTTCCGGGTCGAGATGGAACGCGCCGTCATGCGCGCCTGCACCGCCCACGAACAGCACCACCGCGAACGTCCCGACGAGGGACCGACGGACCGCAGACCCAGTATCGGACCTTAGGGTCCGTCTTCAACCCTGGGCCCGCCCCCGTCGCACGGGAGCGGGCAGACCAGCAGGACGCCGGACGGTCGGGACTCCGTCCGGCGGCACGGCGTGCGGGAACACGACGGGCACCAAGGGCCCGGAGGAGGGAACGTCATGACCGAGAGGCCGGCGAAGGGCCCGCAGATCCAGGCGCGCCGCCGCGACGCCACCGTGGAGAACCGCCACGGACGGATCGTCACCTTCTACTCCTACAAGGGCGGCACCGGCCGCACCATGGCGCTGGCCAACACCGCCTGGATCCTGGCCGCCAACGGCTACCGGGTCCTGGTCGTCGACTGGGACCTCGAAGCCCCCGGCCTGAGCCAGTTCTTCCGGCCGTTCCTCAACCCCGAGATCGTCGGCGCCACCACCGGCATCATGGACCTGTTCGCCGACTACCTGGAAGAGGCCCGCCGCCCGGTCGACCGCGACCCCGACTGGATCGAGGACTTCGCCCGGATCCACCCGCACGCCCTCTCCCTCGCCTGGCCGCACTTCCCCGGCGGCGGCCGGATCGACCTGGTCCCGGCCGGCCAGCAGAACCGCGACTACTCCGTCGCCCGACTCGACTGGGACCTGCTCTACGAGCGCTACCAGGGCCGGCGCTTCATCCAGTCGCTGCGCGCCGACATGAAGCGCCGCTACGACTACGTGCTGATCGACAGCCGCACCGGACTCACCGACACCGCCGACATCTGCACCGTCGAAATGCCCGACGACCTGGTGGTCTGCTTCACCCTCAGCGACCAGTCCATCGACGGCGCCTCCCGGATCGCCCGGGTCATCGAGGACCGCTACGGCGACCGCGACATCCGGATCCTGCCCGTCCCGATGCGCATCGACGAGGGCGAGAAGGAGAAGGCCGACGCCGGCCGGGCGCTCGCCCGGATCAAGTTCGGCGGCCTGCCCGCCGGCTTCGGCGAACCCGACCTGGCCCGCTACTGGGCCGGCGTGGAGATCCCCTACCGGCCGTTCTACGCGTACGAGGAGATCCTCTCCCCGTTCGGCGACCAGCCCGGCCTGCCCGGCTCCATGCTCGCCGCCAACGAACGCCTCACCCGGGAGATCACCCAGGGCCGGGTCGCCGGACTCCCGCCGATGCCCGAGGACCTGCGGCTGCGCCACCTCGACGGCTTCGCCCGCCGCCGCCCCACCGCCCCCGCCGACCTGTACCTCAGCTACGTGCCCGAGGACCGCGCCTGGGCGGACTGGATCTCCGCGCTGCTCACCGACGCCGGCTACCGCGTGGTGCCGCGCGACCTCGGGGCCGGCGCCAACCCGCGCGAGGCCACCGGCCGCGGCATCGACTCCGCGTACCGCACCGTCGCCCTGCTGTCCGCCGCCTACCTGCAGTCCCCGCAGGCCCAGGCGCTGTGGGACCGCACCGTGCTCGCCGACCCGGCCGGCGCCCGCCGCCAGCTCATCCCCGTCCGGGTCTCCGACGTGCGCCTCAACGCCCCCTACAACAGCCGCAACCCGGTCGACCTGATCGGCCGCGACGAACAGGCCGCCGCCACCGTCCTGCTGCGCGCCCTCGGCCGCACCGAGACCGACCTGCCGGACCGCACCCCCGGCGCGCCCCGCTTCCCCGGCACCAAGCCCACCTACTGGGAAGTCCCGCAGCGCAACCACTCGTTCACCGGACGGGTCAAGGTCCTCGACGACCTGCGGGCCCAACTGGCCGGCGGCACCACCGCCGTGCTGCCGCCGCCGCAGACCCTGTACGGCCTCGGCGGCGTCGGCAAGACCCAGGTCGCGCTGGAGTACGCGCACCGCTACATGTCGCACTACGACCTGGTCTGGTGGATCGACGCCGAGCAGAGCGAGAACGTCGCCGTCGGCCTCGCCGAACTCGCCGGACGGCTCGGCCTGCGCGTCGGCGAGAACGTCAACGAGGCCGCCCAGTCCGCCCGTGACGCGCTCCGCCAGGGCCTGCCCACCCCCAACTGGCTGCTGATCTTCGACAACGCCGACGAGCCGGGCGAGATCCGCCGGTTCTTCCCCGACGGCCCCGGCCACATCCTGGTCACCTCCCGCAACCAGGGCTGGTCCGGGCAGGCCGGCGTGCTCAACGTCGACGTCTTCGACCGCACCGAGTCCGTCGACCACCTCACCCGCCGGGTCCGCGGCCTGACCCGCGCCGACGCCGACCGGGTCGCCGAAGCCGTCGGCGACCTGCCGCTCGCCGTCGAGGTCGCCGCCGCCTGGCTGGAGACCACCCGCACCCCCGTCGAGACCTACGTCAACCAGCTCAAGGCCGAGGCCACCAAGGTGCTCGCCGCCGGCGAGACCCCCGTCGACTACCCCACCCCCGTCGGCCTGACCTGGAACGTCTCCATCACCCGGCTGCGCGAACAGTCCCCCGCCGCCGTCCGGCTGCTCGAACTGTGCGCGTTCTTCGCCCCCGAGCCGATCTCGCTCAAGCAGTTCTTCTTCTCCGAGCAGATGCGCCTCGCGCTCTACCCCTACGACGAGGAACTCACCGACACCTTCCTGCTCGGCAAGGTGCTGCGCGCCGTCAGCCGCTACGCCCTGGCCAAGACCGACGCCGGCTCCGACTCCTTCCAGGTCCACCGGCTGGTCCAGGCCGTCGTCCGCAGCGGCATGGACGAAGCCGAACGCAACACCGCGATGCACCAGGTCCATCGCATCCTGGTCAACGCCCGACCGTCCCGCGGCGACACCGACGACCCCGCCAACTGGCCCACCCTGGAGACCATCTGGCCGCACCTCACGCCGTCCCGGGCCCAGGACTGCGACGAGAAGGACGTCCGCGAGATGCTCATCGACCGCGTCCGCTACCTGTGGAAGCGCGTCGACCTCGACCAGGCCCTCCAGCTCGGCCGCCAGCTCGACACCAGCTGGACCGAGCGCGCCGACGCCGAGACCGACCCCGGCGAGCAGCGCCTGTGGCGGCGCCAGATCTACAGCCTGCGCTTCCAGGTCGCCAACGTGCTGCGCTCCCAGGGCTTCTACAACGACTCCCTGGCACTCAACCAGCAGACCCTGGACGGCCAGCGCGAACTCCTCGGCGAACACCACCCGTACGCGCTGATGACCGCCAACTCGATGGCCGCCGACCTGCGCTACCTCAACCGCTTCCAGGAAGCCCTGGTCCTCGACCAGGACACCTACAACCAGTTCATCGAACTCTTCGGCGAGGACGACCCGCGCACCCTCTCCGTCGCCAACAACCTCGCCATCGACCACCGCCTGGTCGGCAACAGCGTCGCCGCCCGCGACCTCGACCAGGACACCGTCGAACGCCGCTCCGCCGTCCTCGGCGCCCGCCACCCCTACACCCTCAGCTCCAAGTCCAACCTGGCCCGCGACCTGCGCGAAATGGGCGACTACAAGGGCTCCGCGGAACTGCTCCGCGAAGTCACCGAGACCTTCGCCGCGGTCGACGCCTCCGGCCTGCCCGAGGAACTCCGCAACGCCAAGTCGCTCGCCGTCTCGCTGCGCCGCGCCGGCCAGTACGCCGAGGCCCGCGAACTCACCGAACGCACCTACGAACGCTACGTCGACCTGTACGGCCCCGAATTCCCCGACGCACTCGCCTGCCGGCTCAACCTCGCCGCGGACTTCAGCGCCGCCGGCGACAAGGAGACCGCCCGCGACATCGCCACCGACGCCTACGAGGGCCACCGGCGGCTGCTCGGCGACGAACACCCCTTCACCTTCGCCTGCGAGAACAACCTCGGCATCTACCTGCGCGGCTCCGGCGACACCGACGGCGCCGTCCAGCACGGCCGCTCCGCCGTCGACGGACTCACCCGGGTGCTCGGCCGCGACCACCCCTTCACCCTCAACGCCGTCATCAACCTCGCCAACGCGCTCGCCGAGAACCGGCAGCTCGACGAGGCCGAGACGCTCGGCCGCAGCGCGTACGACGGCCTCGCCGCCAGGTACGGGGCCACCCACCCCGACACCCTGATCTGCCAGGCCAACCTCGCCGTCACCCTCCGCGCATCCGGCCGCCGCAGCGAGGCGGAGAGCCTGCGCATGCAGGCGGTCGCGGCCCTCGTCGAACTCTTCGGCGAGGAACACCCGTCCGTCGTCGCCGCCCGCAGCTGGCAGCGCAGCAACCGCGACCTGGAGCCGCAGCCGCTGTAGGCAGATGGGGACGGAGAAAGGGGCGCGTGGGGGCACGTCCCAGCCCTGGCGGGCCGGGAGGTGCCCCTACGCGCCCCTGCTTTCGCACCCTTGCAGCTCTAGCTGTTCGCGACCCAGCGGATCGCGTCCGTCATCTCCTTCAGCGACCCGAAGTGCGCCGCCCCCGGTTCCAGGTACAGCTGCGCGGTGGGGATGTGGTCGGCGAGCCAGGCGGAGTGGTCGACGGGGGAGAACTTGTCGTCCGCGCCGTGCCAGATGCGGACCGGGACGCGGATGGTGTCGACGGCGAAGCCCCAGTCGGCGATGAAGGCGAGGACGTCGTCGATCCAGCCGTCGGCGCCGTAGCGGAAGGCCTGGCGGTACGTGGACTGGAGCATCCGGCGGATGCCGATGTCGGCGACCACGGTGCGGTCCGGCGGGGTGAGTTCGGGGACCAGGTTGCGGATCAGCTGGGCGGGGTCGCGGCGGATCACCCGGGAGCGGACCTGGAACGGGCCGGCGATCCGGGGCTGTCCCAACTCGGCCTGGCGGAAGGCGCGTTCGTTGGAGGGGGTCATGCCGGCGAACCAGTCGAGGCCGTCCGCGTCGCGGGGGGCGAGGCAGACCTGGGTGGCGGCCCTGACCACCCGGTCGGGGAGCAGCGCGGCGCAGGCGAGCGCGTGCGGGCCGCCGCCCGAGCGGCCGACCACGGCGAAGCGGTCGAGGCCGAGGGCGTCGGCGATGGTGGTGACGTCGTCGGCGGCGTTGCGGACCCGGCGGCCGGGCAGCCGGGTGGAGTCGCCGTAGCCGGGACGGTCGAAGGAGATCAGCCGGACCCGCATCCGGGCCAGGACGGCGCTGCGGGGGGCGGGGCCGACCCGGCTGCCGGGAGTGCCGTGGAGCAGGAACACCGGCCTGCCGGACGGGTCTCCGGACGTCTCCACCGCGAGGATGCCCCCGTCCGGTGTGTCGATCCTTCGGGTGGCCACGCGGCGCCTCCAGGTCAGCTGCTGGGGATGTCCAGGCTGCGCACCTCGCGGCGCGCCTGCCAGGTGGTGTGCTCCCGGGAGATGGCGTCCTCGGCGTCCCGGGCGAGTCGGGCCCAGTTCTCCTCGGCGTCCGGGGCGGACAGGTCGACGGCCGCCAACTGGGCCTCGACCTTGGAGAGCTCGGCGGCGGCGAGGGTGTAGGCGGCGGCCTGCGGGCGGTACTGGCGGAGCTGTGCCCAGGCCGAGATGGAGGCGGCGACGGCGGAGATCGCGCCGAGCGCGTCGAAGGTGAACTCGCCGAGCGCGCGCAGGACCGCCAGCAGCAGGCCGGCGGAGGGCAGCACGATGGCGAGCCGGCCGACCCGGCGGGTGGCGTTGCGGCACTGGACGGCCTTGGCCTGGTACCACTCGCGCTGGCTGTGCACCCGCTCGCGCAGGTAGATCTCGCGGCGGACCGGCAGCGGCTGGTCGCGCAGCCGTTCCATGCTCTCGGTGATCTGCGGGTGGCGGGCCGGGGCGCGCCAGCCGCGGAGTTCCTCGGCGAGCCCCGGGGTGAGCCGCTCGGTGTCGAACTCGCCGAGGATGTCGGTGAGCTGGATGCCGTACAGGCGTTCGGCGTCGGGGAGTTTGCGGGGCGGCGGCTGGTAGGAGTCGGCGCGCACCGCGTACTTCCACACCAGGGTCTTGACGGACTCGGCGACCGCCCGGCCGTCGTACCAGAGCCGCTGCGGGTTCTGCCAGGCCACGGTGACGGCGATGAACAGCGCGCCGAGGTAGGCGACGGCGGCCAGCCAGGCGTACAGCGGGCCGTCGGCGGAGCCCGCGAAGGCCGCGCCGACCAGCAGCAGCAGTTCCCACCGGGACAGCGCCACGGCCCGGGTCTGCCCCTGCAGGGACGCGCCGTCGGCGACCCAGAACAGCCGCGGCAGCAGGTCCTGCTCCCGTACGAAGCCGATCGAACGCTCCGCTCCAGTTGCCATGTCTGCCCCCGCAGCGCCGTCTCACCGGTCTCGGGAGTCCTTCCCTGCGCCGGTCGAACTTACGCGACCGGCACCGGAGTTGGCCGAATGGGCGGGGTTGCGCCGGGGGCGCGGAGCGGTTACCAGGCGTAGAAGATGCGGTCCGCGTTGTCGGCGATCACCTTGTTGTTCCACTCGGTGCCGCCGTCCACGTTCCCGGAGCGGAACAGCGGCGGGGTGATGCCGCGGTCGGCGAGCTTGGCGGTGGCGGAGGCCATCACGGACTGCATCAGCGCGCTGGTCACGATGGTGGAGACCGAACCGAACGGGGCGCCCGTGCCGGGGTGGTCGAGCTCGCCGTCGCCGGGGGCGATCTTGCTGTCCAGCACCAGGTCGCAGTTGTCCTTGAGGTAGGTGCCGGAGGGGTGGTTGGAGCTCACCGCGGCCGGATACGCCAGCGAGGTCACGCCGATCACCGTCATGCCGCGGTCGCGGGCGTGCCGGGCGAGCTCGACCGGCATCACCTGGCGGCCGGACAGCGAGATCAGGAACAGCAGGTCGCCGCTGCGCGCGGGCGTCAGGTCGAGGGTGGTGGTGGCCAGCCCGGAGACCCGCTCCAGCGCACTGCCCAGGTGTGCGGGCATCACGTTCACGCCGGTCATTCCGGGCACGTTCAGCAGGTTCATCACCACCAGGCCGCCGGCCCGGTAGACCACGTCCTGGGCGGCCAGCGAGGAGTGCCCGGCGCCGAAGGCGAAGATCCGCCGGCCGTGCTCGACCGCGTCGGCCAGCAACTCGGCCGCGGCGTCGATGTTCTCGCCCTCCTCGGCGCGGATCCGCTCCAGGTGGGCCACAGCGGCGTCCAGGTACCGGCCGACCAGTTCGGTCATCACGTGCTCCGTCCGAGCGCGGGCGGTCCGGTGGCCCCGGGCCGCGGTGGGGGAAGGCTACGGCGTGCACGGTGGACCCTGCCGCGCCCGGCTGTCAACCGTCGCGCGGGCGCCCGGTGGCCCTCGGCGGCCCGGGCACAACCATGGAGCGCATCCGGTTGTCACCTCCGTACGTCAGAATTGGCGGTGAGGACACCGAAGAACGGAGCCAGGGGCGATGTCAGGGCTTATCGACACCACTGAGATGTACCTCCGCACCATCCTGGAGCTGGAGGAGGAGGGCATCACCCCGATGCGCGCCCGGATCGCCGAGCGGCTGGAGCAGTCCGGCCCGACGGTGAGCCAGACGGTGGGCCGGATGGAGCGCGACGGCCTGCTCCAGGTCGCCGAGGACCGGCACCTCGAACTCACCGAGGACGGCCGCCGCCTGGCGGTGCGGGTGATGCGCAAGCACCGCATCGCCGAGTGCCTGCTGGTGGACGTGATCGGCCTGGAGTGGGAGCAGGTCCACGAGGAGGCCTGCCGCTGGGAGCACGTGATGAGCGAGACGGTCGAGCGCAAGGTGCTCGCCATGCTCGGCCACCCCACCCAGTCCCCGTACGGCAACCCGATCCCGGGCCTGGACGAGCTCGGCGACACCAAGGCCGAGGGCGAGGGCTACGACGCCGGGCTGGTGACGCTGGAGTCGGTGGCCCGCAAGGACGGCGCGGACGTGGTGGTGCGGCGGATCGGCGAGCCGATCCAGACCGACGGCGAGCTGATGCGCACCCTGCGCCGCGCGGGCGTCCGCCCCGGCGCGACGGTGCGGGTCGCCCCGGGGGCGGGCGGCGTGGTGGTCGGCACCGGCGACGGCGCGGCCGAGCTCGGCAAGGAGATCGCCGCGCACGTGTTCGTCGCCCAGCCGTAGCCGACCGCGGCCCGCCCGCGGGCCGGAACGCGCTTCGGGGCCCGGTGTCCCCGCACCGGGCCCCTCGCGTTCCCCCGACTCCCCTCCGATCCCTCCCCGATCCCCCGCCGTCCCTCCCTGATCTCCCCCTCGCCGCCGCGTTCGGCTTCCCCGACCGAACGCCCTCCCGGCAGCCCCCCACGCTCTCGGCCGCCCGCTCCTTCCGCTTCCACCGACCCCGTGCCGACGCTGAGGATGATCCCCTCGGCAACCACGGCCAATCCTTGAGCGCCGTCACCCGATCGAGGGGCTTGTCCTGCTGACCTGCGGGTATGACGACTCGTTTCCGGAAGATCACGCTCCGCACGGTCGGCGGGGCGTCAATGCGCGGCGGCGGCGGTCTCCCGCTGCACGAGGCGCGGGGCCGAGGGGTCGCGCCGGCAGGCGTACGCCAGCGGACCGAACACCTCCTCCGCGTCCGGCAGCCACCGGTTCAGCAGGGTCGGCGGCCGGGCCCACAGCGCGGTGGCGTGCCCGCCGAACCGGGACGGCGGCGCCACCGCCCAGTCGCCCTCGCCGCGCGCCACCAGGTCCAGCATTCCCGGGACGCAGCCGATCTGCCGCAGCAGCTCGGGCAGCTTGGCGACCGCGCCGGGGAGCACCAGGAAGTGCAGCCGCCGCCCGCGGCGCCCCTGGGCGGCCGGCGCGGACAGCACCGGGCCGAGCAGCATCCCCATCCGCTCCATCCGGGCCAGCGCCAGGCAGCCCGCCACCTCCGGCACGTCCAGCACGTCGAACGCCCGACCGGTGGGCAGCAGGATCGACGCCTCCGGGCGCTCCGTCCACCACTCGCGCACCACCGCCGACCCCACGCTGGCGAGCAGCCCCCAGTCCTCGCCGACGGGGTGTGCGCCGGGGAGCGCACACCCCGGATCGCCGCAGGAGCAGCAGACGGCGGCGCCGTCGCCGTCGAGCAGCCAGGTTCCTGGGACCACTTCCCAGTGGCGTTCCTCGGCACAGCGGACGGCCTCGGCCAGCAGCGATGTCGGATCGGGTTCGGGGGCTTGGGCGGCGTTGTCCACGTGTAGCACAACTACCGTCCGTGAGTGGGGTTACGGGCCGCCGCCGAACAATTCGAACGGGGCGCACGTTGTCACCCGGGACGGTGATCCTGGTCGGAACCCCCCGTCGCATGAGGGGCGGTAACGGGCGCAGAGGGGGCGCACAGGGGCATTCATCAGGGCGCGTGGGGAGTGGGTACGTCACCGTGGGTATTCCGCATGGTGTTGCACAGTCGTCGCCCTCCGGTCGGGTCCGGACGGCGTTGGGGAGGCGGAAAAATCCCATGGCCGCGAGACCACTCGTCGCACGAGAGCCGAACGAGCGTCTGCAGCAGCTGATCCAGGAGGCGGGCTGCTCCAATGCGGGCCTGGCCCGCCGGGTCAACCTCTGCGGAGCCGAGCACGGACTCGACCTGCGATACGACAAGACGTCCGTCGCCCGCTGGCTGCGCGGGCAACAACCACGCGGGCAGGCGCCCGCCGTCATCGCCGAGGCCCTCGGCCGCAAGCTCGGCCGCGGCGTCACCGTGGACGAGATCGGCATGGCCGACGGCAAGAGCCTCAGCTCCGCCGTCGGACTCCAGTTCGCGCCCAGCCTGGCCACCGCGCTGGAGCAGATCTGCGAACTGTGGCGCAGCGACGTCGGCAAGCGCGACTTCCTGGCCGGCACCACCGTCGCCGCCTCGGCCCTGGTCGAACCCAGCCGGGACTGGCTGATCACCCCGCCGGACCCGGTGGTCGCCCGCACCGGCGGCACCCGGGTCGGCCTCGCCGACGTGGCGGCGATCCGCGCCACCACCCAGATGCTGGTCGACCTCGACCACCGGTTCGGCAGCGGCCACGTCCGCCCCGTCGTGGTGCACTACCTGAACAGCGTGGTCTCCGGCTTCCTCGGCGGCTCCTACCGGGACGAGACGGGCCGTCAACTCTTCGGCGCGGTCGCCCGGCTGACCGAGCTCGCCGGCTACATGGCGGTCGACACCGGCCAGCCCGGCCTGGCCCAGCGCTACTACATCCAGGCGCTGCGGCTCGCCCAGGCCGCCGACGACCGCGGCTACGGCGGCTACGTGCTGGCCGCCTCGATGAGCCACCTCGCCGCGACCCTCGGCAACCCCCGGGAGATCGCCCAACTCGCCCGCGCCGCCCAGGAGGGCGCCCGCACGGTGGCCACCCCCACCGCGATGGCGATGTTCTACGCCGCCGAGGCCCGCGGCCACGCCCTGCTCGGCGACACGTACGCCTGCGAGGCGGTGGCGGCGAAGGCGCTCGCCGCGATGGAGCGCCGCAACCCCGTCGACGACCCGGACTGGATCGTGCACTTCGACGAGGCCTACCTGGCCGACGAACTGGCGCACTGTCACCGCGACCTCCAGCAGGGCGAGCGGGCCGAGCACTACGCCCGCACCGCGCTCGACCTGCACCCCGCCCACCGGGTCCGCCGGCGCGCCGTCGACCTGGTGCTGCTCGCCACCGCCCAGCTCCAGCAGCGCGACCTCGAACGCGCCTGCGAGACCGGCACCGAGGCGGTCCGGCTGCTCAGCGGGCTGCGCTCGAACCGCGGCGTGGAGTACCTGGACGACTTCCGCAGCAGGCTGGAGCCGTACCGGGGCCACCGGGCGGTGCGGGAGTTCCACGCCCGGATGGACGGGGAGGCCGCGTAGCAGTCGGCCCCGGCCGGGAACGGCCGGGGCGGACGGGGCGGGGCGGGCGTTCGTGAAGCAATAGCACAGAACAGCGGCCCGCGTAGTCACCTGTGCCGGTGAACCGGTAGCGTGGCCTCGCAGTTGTGGTCCGTCGTCAGCAACCCCGACGGGGCAACCGAAAGGCCCGGGATCCCGGTGCCGTGCACAGGTGAGGTAATCGCGTTGAGCCAGCGCCGCTCGTATCCGAACTCCGGCGACTTCAATCTGGACGACCTGTTCCGGCCGGAGCCCACGGACGGTCAGGGCGTCCCGTCGCCCGCCGCCGCGCAGCCCCCGTACGCCCAGCCGCAACCGCCTGTTCCGCAACAGCAGTCCGCGCCGCCGCTGGGGAACAGCGGCAGCCCCGAGTACTGGGGCGCGCCGCCGCAGGCCGCCCAGGCCCCCGCCGCGGTGCCCCCGGAGGACGCCGGGGCCACCCAGTACCTGCCGCCCTACCCGACCGGTGACCCGATGGCCGGCAACGGGATCGCCGCCGCGCCCACCCAGGTCGGATTCCCGCAACAGGGCTACCCCGGACAGACGTTCGGCGGTCAGCAGCAGTACCCGGCGCCCGCCCCGGCGCAGCCGAGCTACGGGGGCGCGTACGGCGCCGTCCCGCCCCAACAGCCCTACCAGCCCGCGCCGGAGCCCGCGTTCGGCGGGTCCGCGAACGACAACGGCGGCCGCAGGCCCAACACCAAGGTCCTGATCGGCGCGGGCGTGGCCGGTGTCGCGGTGATCGCGGTCCTGATCGGCGTGCTTGCCGGCGGCGGCGACACGTCCAAGGACCAGGCCAAGAACAAGCCTTCGAGCAGCCAGCAGGCGTCCGCCCCGGCCGGCGGCACCGACGCCGGCGCGGTCAGCCCGGAGATGAAGGCGCAGGCCCAGGCGATGTCCGACCTGCTCGGCACCGCGAGTTCGAGCCGCAGCTCGGTCGTCAACGCCGTCTCCGCCGTCGGCAAGTGCCAGGGCCTGCCGGACGCGCAGGCCGCGCTGACCGCGGCGGCCGCGCAGCGGCAGGACCTGCTGAAGAAGCTCGGCGACCTGAAGGTGGATCAGCTCACCGACGGCGGCAAGCTGGTGGAGCAGCTGCAGAAGGCCTGGCAGGCGTCCTCCAACGCCGACTCCGAATACGCCCTGTGGGCCGGGGACATGGTCGCGGGGTGCGACGCGGGCAAGGCGAAGGACAACGACCACTACCGCAACGGGAACACCGCGAGCGGCACCGCGACGTCGGCGAAGGAGCAGGCGGCGGGGCTGTGGGGGGCGATCGCTTCGAAGACGGGCCTGCCGAACAAGGGCGCGAGCGAGCTGTGACCGCGTGACGGCCCGCCGGGGCGCGGCCGCCTGCGGGTCGTGCGGCCGCCGGCTCCCGCGCCTGCGACGGTTCAGCCCGCCAGGATCGTGCGGACGTCCGTGAAGCCCGGGTGCTGTTCGGTGAGGCGGCCGTTCTGGACCTGCTGGAAGGTGACGGAGGTGTTCACCAGGCGGGGGGAGTCGGCGGTGGGGAGCATGTTGGTGACGCCCCAGCTGAGCGGCGGGGTGGTGCCGGCGGTGTCGATGGGGTCGCCGCTGTCGAGGACGGTCTGCAGGGCCTTCGCGGTGATCGGCCGGGACGGGTCGATGCGGCCGGCGGCCTGGCGCAGGACGGTGTAGGCGACCCAGGTGGTCTGGACGCCGGGGTCGGAGACGTCGATGGTGTCGCCGTTGGCGTAGGTGCGGACGGTGGAGCGCAGGTTGTCCCAGACGGGGGAGCTCTCGGCGGGGAACCAGCCGGTGGCGTACGCCCCGCGCAGCGGGCCGTTGTCGCCGCCGGTGGAGTCGACCACGGACTGCTGGAACGAGCCGATGACCGAGGCGAGTTGGGTGTTCTTCGGGGTGGCGCGGCGGTAGGGGTCGAGCAGGTTGCCGGTGGGTTCGGCGCCGAGGGCGGAGAGCACGCAGTTGCCGGGGCGGTCGTCGCCGATGGCCCGTCGGGTGACGGGGGAGTAGTCGGCGGACTTCTCGGGGGCCTTGATGTCGGTGACCTTGATGCCGGTCTGCTTGACGGCGGTGCCGAGGTAGCTGACCAGGGCGTCGCCGGCCCGGCTGTCGGGGCGGATCAGGGAGATCTGCTTGCAGCCGGCCTCGATCAGCTGGCGTCCGCTGCCCGCGACCAGGGCGGGGGTGCCGCCGTTGACGGGGTAGGAGAGCGGGCTGCTGAACTCGGGGGTGGAGAGGCCGTAGCCGCCGATGAACGGGATGCCGGCCGCCTCCAGGACGGGGATGAAGTTGCTGCCGTACTGGCTGGCGGAGCCGACCACGGCGACGGCGCGGGCGCCGACGGCCTGGTCGGCGCAGGCGGTGGCGCCGTCGGTGGTGTCGTGCTCGTTGCAGGTGAGGATGCGGACCTTGCGGCCGTTCAGGCCGCCGTGCGCGTTCAGCTCGCGGCCGATGGCTTCGGCGAGGGCGGTCATGCCGGGCCGGTCGGCGGTGCCGGTGCCGGCCGGGGCGAAGGTCATCACGGTGACGTCGCGGGCCGTGGAGTCGGCGGCGGCTGGCCCGCCGCAGGCGGTGGCGGAGAGCAGCGCGGGCAGTGCCAGGCCGGCGGCGAGGGCGGCGGTGGCGCGGCGGCCGCTGACGGCGGGTGACGGGTGGGGGGTTCCGGTCCGCGGCATGGTGCTCTGTTCCTCCCTGGACACTGCGGGTGTGACCCGTGCTTCGTTGCGCAGGTTCGGCGGGTCAAGGGTGGTCGGGGCCGCACACGGCGAGAGGGACTCGATGTGAACGGACCGGCAACGGGGGAGGAACTCCGGGTGCGGGATGTGATGGCGGGTGTGGAGACCGGTCGGTGGAGGAACGTACGATCGACTCCCATGTCCGACAGCGTGGATTCTCCGTACCGTTCTGCCCGAAACTCTTCTCGAACGGGCGGCCGCTCCAGCACGATTGGCGTCATGCCCCTGACTGACCTGCCTTGGTGGCGCTGGCGCGCCCGGATCCGTTCGGCGTTGCACATGTTCTCCGACCCCGGCTTCCAGCAGGTGGCCTGGTTGGACGGGCGGGGCGACTACGGGGATCTCGCCGACGCGGTGTACCGGCTGGTCGAGGACAGTTGGCTGGACCGCTGGTCGGCGGAGAAGTACGTCGGCTCGGTGTTCCGGGACTCCGCGGAGGCGGTCGCGGTGGACGCCGCGGTGCTGCGGGTGCTGCGGATCGTGCACCAGGTCGGCGAGGACGCCCCGGCGGCCGTCTACCTCGGGCACCGGGAGTGGCCGGAGGCGGTGCGGGCGGCCCGCGAGGCGCACCACCGGCTGGCCGTCAACGACGGCACCGACCCGGACCTGCCGCCGTCCACGCTGACCGAGCTGCGGCAACTGACCGCGCACAGCTGACCGCAGGGGCGGTCTCCGCGGTCTCGGGTGGCGGGCGGTGGCCGCGCGGCGGGGCGATGTGTGTCAGGCTGGGCGGTCCTTCCGCCCCCGAGCCGAGAAACGGGACCCCGCGACATGGCAGAGACCGCCCCCTCCCAGTACGTTCTGACGCTGTCCTGCCCGGACAAGCAGGGCATCGTGCACGCGGTCTCCAGCTATCTGTTCATGACCGGTTGCAACATCGTCGACAGCCAGCAGTACGGGGACGCCGGCACCGGGCTGTTCTTCATGCGGGTGCACTTCTCGGCCGAGCAGGACGTGACGGCGGAGAAGCTGCGGGCGTCGTTCGCGGCGGTCGGCGCCTCGTTCCGGATGGACTGGCAGATCCACGAGCCCGCGGAGCGGATGCGGGTGCTGCTGATGGTCTCCAAGTTCGGGCACTGCCTGAACGACCTGCTGTTCCGCACCCGGATCGGGGCGCTGCCGGTGGAGATCGTCGGGGTGGTCTCCAACCACACCGACTTCCGGGAGCTGACCGAGTCCTACGGCGTCCCGTTCCACCACCTGCCGGTCACCGGGGAGACCAAGGCGCAGGTCGAGCAGCAGCTGCTCGACCTGGTCGACCGGGAGCGGGTCGAACTGGTGGTGCTGGCCCGCTACATGCAGGTGCTGTCGGACGGGCTGTGCAAGGAGCTGTCCGGCCGGGTGATCAACATCCACCACTCGTTCCTGCCGAGCTTCAAGGGCGCCCGGCCCTACCACCAGGCGCACGCCCGGGGCGTGAAGCTGATCGGCGCGACCGCGCACTACGTCACCGCGGACCTGGACGAGGGTCCGATCATCGAGCAGGAGGTCGCCCGGGTCACCCACGACGTGACGCCGGAGCAGCTGGTGGCGCTCGGCCGGGACGTCGAGTGCCAGGCGCTGGCCCGCGCGGTGAAGTGGCACAGCGAGCGGCGGGTGCTGCTGAACGGCACCCGGACCGTGGTGTTCGCCTGACGGGTGGTCGGCGGCGCTGTTCGAGGGCCGTTGGACATTTGTAGGAAGGGTGGTTCCGCTCGTGGCGGCCCGGTGGTGACGGTGCGTGGGGAGTACGGTCGGGGGTACCCGCGGCGGCGGTGCCGCCGACCGGTCGTGCGAACCCCGGCAGGGTGAGCGGGACAGTATGCACCGAGACATCCCCCGAACGCTGGAATATGCCTGAAGCTCTTGCTGCGACCCGGTCCCGGAATCATTCTGGGGCGTATTCGTGTCGATGCCATGGGCAGTGCGGATCGGCGGCCTCCCTGAGGTGCGGCCGACCGGACCGGCGGGATCAAGCGGGCCGAATACCGAGTGCGGGTGGTGGAACGGTGCAGGTACTTCAGGTACAGCTGGCGGTCCAGGCGGACCCGGCGGAGGTCTCACGGGCCCGGCGCTGGGTGCGGGCCCGGTTGCAGGCCGGCGGGCTCGACCCGGACTCGGCGGTCGCCGAGACGCTGGTGCTGGTGGTCTCCGAGCTGGTCACCAACGCGGTGGTGCACACCGGCTGTCCGGCGGTGCTGCGGCTGCTGATGCCGGCCGGTCCGGACGCGCCGCCGGGGGTGCGGGTGGAGGTCGCGGACGCCAGCTGTGCGGCGCCGGCCCCGCGGCACGCCGGGGCCGACGCGGAGGCCACCAACGGGCGCGGCCTGGAGCTGGTGGAGCTGCTGTGCGAGCGCTGGGGCTGGTACCCGGACGGCTCCGGCAAGCGGGTGTGGTGCGAGATCGGCCCGGTGGCCGCGGCGTGCGAGCGGGCGGCGCAGCCGGTCGCCTCGGCGCGCTGAACCCTCGTCGGCGGGTCCGGGCGCGCCACGCGTGCGCTGTCCGCGCTCCGGGTGATCCATCTGAATTTCCGACAACCCATTGACGTGACGTATCCGACTGATCACTCTTGGGTGCGGCGTTCCGTTGCGAGGGGACGCCGAGGGAGCTCGGGCGGTGCCGACATTCAGGGGGACGTTGGCCGCATCCGCCCGGAACCTCGGCGAGATCGGGACGCCGGGCGTCACGGCTTCAGGGCTCGGACGCCGACCCGGACGGCAGCCCGCCGTGCCGTGCTCGGGGCGCGCACGGCGGGTTGCCGTCCGGTCAGTTGCCGGTCGGACGCCGCATCGTGACCCAAAATCACTGGAAACCTGTGGTGGTCTGGACCAAAACTGGCGGACGTGACCGCACCAGAACTCCACACCGACCCCACCTCGCGCGTCAGCACCCCCGCCCCCGTCGGCCCGGCCATCTGGTCGGGCAACTTCCGGCTCTACTTCACCGCCCGCTCGGCCGGCCTGCTGAGCGACGCGATGCTCCCCGTCGCCGTCACCACCGGCCTGCTCACCTCCGGGCACTCGCCCTCCACGGTCGGCTACGCGATGGCCTTCCTGCTCGCCCCGTTCGCCGGCCTGGTGCTGGTCGGCGGCGTCCTCGCGGACCGGTTCACCGCCCGCCGTCTGATGATCTTCGCCGACCTGCTCAACCTGACCACCCGGGTGCTGCTCGCGGTGCTGTTCTTCCGCGGCATCGACCAGCTGTGGCAGCTGTACCTGCTGCTCGCGCTGGCGGGCACCGCCGCCGCCATGTTCCAGCCCGGCGCCGCCTCCACCGTCCCGCTGGTGGCCCGCGACGTCCAGGGCGCCAACGGGATCCTGCGGATCTCCGAGGCGCTGACCACCCTCGCCGGCCCGCCGCTGGCCGGCCTGCTGGCCGCCGGCTCCACCGGCTGGGTGATGGTCATCGCCGGCGTAATGTACGCGATCAGCGCCACCTCGCTGCTCGCCCTGCGGCTCGGCCCCGTCCCGGCCCCGCCGCCCGGCGACAGCCTGTGGAAGAACCTGGTCGAGGGCTGGCACGAGTTCCGCTCCCGCAGCTGGATGTGGGGCGTCATCGTGATCTGGATGATCTTCACGGTGCTCTCCTGGGGCCCGCTCACCCCGCTGCTCGGCTCGCTGGTGGTGCCCGCCCACGGCGGCAAGGTGTTCGGCATCCTGAACGGCATGTTCGGCGCCGGCACCGTGATCGGCGGCCTGATCGCGATCCGGGTCAAGCCCGCCCGCCCGCTCGCCGCCGGCGCGCTCGCCGTCCTGGTCTTCCCCCTCCAGCAGTTCGCGCTCGCCTTCGACCTGCCCTGGCCGGCCCTCGGCGGGGCGATGCTGATCTCCGGGATCGGCATCAGCTTCTGGGGCGTCATGTGGGCCACCAGCGTGCAGACCCAGGTACCCGGCGAGGTGCTCAACCGCATCCACGCCTACGAAGTGGCCGGCTCCGTCTGCATGTTCCCGCTCGGCTCCGCGCTGGCCGGACCCGCCATGGAGACGTTCGGCGCGCCGCACGTGCTGGTGGTCGGCGGCGTGGTCACCGTACTGACCGCCGCCGCCCTGCTGCTCAGCCCGCCCGTCCGCGGCCTGCGCCGGGTCCCCGACGCCGGGCCGGTCGCCGCCGGGCACTGACGGGACGTCCGGATCTCGACGAGAGATGGCAGCAAACCCCGTCGTGCGGGCGGGGCCCGGAACCGCAGACTCGGCGGGTGAACGAAGCCACCACCACCACGCCCGTCGCCGACCCGGCCCCGCCCCGACCCGCCCCGCGCCTGCACTACGGCTGGATCGTCGCCGCCGTCTCGCTGGTCGTGCTGGTCGGCTCGGCCGGATTCCGCTCCGCACCCGGCCTGATGATGGACGCCCTGCACCAGGAGTTCGGCTGGTCGCACGCCACCGTCTCCAGCGCCGTCTCCGTCAACCTCACCCTGTACGGCCTCACCGCCCCGTTCGCCGCCGCCCTGATGGACCGCTTCGGCGTCCGCCTGGTGGTGGTCTGCGCACTGCTCACCATCTCCGTCGGCGCCGGGCTCACCGTCCTGATGACCGCCGCCTGGCAGCTGATCCTCTGCTGGGGCGTCCTGGTCGGACTCGGCAGCGGCTCGATGGCCGGCGCGTTCGCCACCACCGTCTCCGGACGGTGGTTCCAGGCCCGGCAGGGGCTGGTCACCGGCGTGCTCACCGCGGCCGGCGCCGCCGGGAACCTGATCTTCATGCCGCTGCTCGCCGCGCTGGTCGAGAACCACGGCTGGCGCACCGCGGTGGTGGTCGTCTCGCTCGCCGCCACCGCCGTCGCCGTCCCCGTGCTGATCCTGATGCGCGAACGCCCCGCCGACCTCGGCCTGCTGCCCTACGGCGCCACCGAGGCCCCCGCGCCGCCGGTGGTCGAGGGCTCGGCGATCGCCCGCTCGCTGCGGGTGCTGCGGGACGCCACCCGCAGCCGGGCGTTCTGGCTGCTCGCCGCGTCCTTCGCGATCTGCGGCGCGACCACCGCCGGACTGGTCGGCACCCACTTCGTCCCCGCCGCCCACGACCACGGCATGCCCGTCACCACCGCCGCCTCGCTGCTCGCCCTGGTCGGCGTCTTCGACGTGGCCGGCACCATCGCCAGCGGCTGGTTCACCGACCGCTTCGACTCCACCCGGCTGCTCATCACCTACTACGCCCTGCGCGGCGTCTCGCTGCTCCTGCTGCCCTCGCTGTTCGGGAACAGCCTGCGGCCGCCGATCCTCGCCTTCGTGATCTTCTACGGCCTGGACTGGGTCGCCACCGTCCCGCCGACCGTCGCCCTGTGCCGCCGCCACTTCGGGGCGGACGCGCCGATCGTCTTCGGGTGGGTGCTGGCGGCGCACCAGATCGGCGCGGCGGCGGTCGCCGGGCTGGCAGGCGTGGCCCGCGACAGGTTCGGCGACTACGACGCGACGTGGTACGCGGCGGGGGCGCTGTGCGCGGTGGCGGTGGGGTGCTGCGTGCTTCTTCGGAGGGGTCGCCGCCAGGGGCTCGGGGAACGGCGAGGTCCTGTTGCCGGTGGTCGAGGACAGCGGTAGGTCGAGTCTGCGGAGGGTCGGAGAAGGGGACCCGAAACCTACGGACCTTTTCGCGCCCTGTTGCTCCTCCGCAGACATGGCCTCGCCGTTCCCCGAGCCCCTGGTGGTGAGCCCCTGGTGGGCCTCGTCGGTGTGAGGTCGTGCTTCACTGGGAGGGCCATTACCCCCTCGTGCTCTGTGGCGCGACCCGGCAGTGAAGGACGATCCCCGGTGAGCAGCAAGATCAACGCGACGCTCCGCTACACCTCGCTGCGGGCGAGCATTTTCCTGGCCTGTCTGTTGGTTGCGCTGCTGCTGGCCCACTTCAAGGTGATCCCGGTGGTCGGCGACCTCGGCCTGATCCTGGTGTTCGCGCTGGCGATGGTGGCGTCCGCGGCGATCAGCTACGTGGTGCTGAGCAAGCAGCGCGACGAGATGTCGGCGCAGATCGCCGAGCGGATCGAGACCCGCAAGGCCCGCTCCGCCGTCCGGGACGCCGCCGAGGACGAGGCGGACGACGCGGCCCGCGCCGCCGCCGCCCGGCAGGCCCAGGTCGGCTGACGGCGTGTCGGACTCCGGGTCCGGCGAGGGGGCGCGGCGGCGGCCGACCGGGCGGGACGTGGCCCGGCTGGCGGGTGTGTCGCAGGCGACCGTCTCGCTGGTGTTCTCCGGCAGCGCCGGGCACCGGGTCTCGGACGCCACCCGGGAGCGGATCCACGACGCCGCCCGCGAGTTGGGCTACCGCCCGCAGGCGGCCGGGCGGCAGCTGCGACTGGGCCGCAGCGGCATGGTGCTGCTGGCGGTGCCGAACCTGCTCGGGCCGTTCTTCGGCCGGGTGCTGACCGGGGTGCACGAGGAGGCGGCCCGGCACGGCCTCGCGGTGGTGGTCTCCAGCGGCTGGGACGCGGCGACGCTCGCCGAGGCCGCCGCCGCGGGCCGCTTCGACGGCCTGCTGATCTGCTCCCCGGACGACCAGCAGCTCGGCGGGCTGCCCGCCGACACCGCGGCGGTGTTCCTGGACGCCGACCCGGCGGCCAACCCCGGCCGCCCCACCGTCGAACTGGACCTGACCGCGGGCATGCGGGCGGCCGTCGACCACTTGGCGGCGCTCGGCCACCGGCGGATCGGCTACCTGCGCTCGGTGCACTCGGCGTACACGTTCCGGGTCCGGCAGGCGGCGTTCGCGGCGGCGGCCGCGGAGTTGGACGTGCAGGAGCGGGCGGTCAGCCTGAACGAGGGCAACCGGGAGGCGGCGCGGGCGGCCCGTGAGCTGCTGGCGGGGCCGGACCGGCCGCGGGCGGTGGTGTGCGACGACGACGTGGTGGCGTCCGGGCTGTACCAGGCGGCGAACGAGCTGGGGCTGCGGATTCCGGGCGACCTGTCGGTGGTCGGCATGGACAACATCCCGGTGGCGGAGCTGCTCAGCCCGCCGCTGACCACCGTCGACCTGCCCGGCGAGCAGCTCGGCCGCACCGGTCTGGCCGCCCTGGTGGCCCTGCTGGGCGGTGAACTGCCGCCGCCGGCCGCCCCGTTGGCGACCTCGCTGGTGGTCCGGCGGTCCACCGCCCAGGCCTGAGCGGCTACTGCTCGCCGAGGATCATCCACTTCTCCGGCAGGGCGAGCGGATTGAACCCGACCTTGGCGTACACCCCGTGCGCGTCCCGGGTGGCCAGCATCAGGCGGCGCAGCCCGCGGGCGGCCAGTTCGTCGCGGACGGCGGCGGTCAGCGCGGTGCCCAGGCCGCGGCCGCGGGCCGGCGGGGCGATGTACACGTCGCACAGCCAGGCGAACGTGGCGAGGTCGGTGACCACCCGGGCGTAGCCCACCTGGGTGCCGGAAGTCTCCTCGTACAGGCCGAAGTTGAGGGAGTGGTCGATCGCCAGGTCCTGCTTCTCGCGGGCCCGGCCGAGGGCCCAGTAGGTGTCCTCGGAGAGCCAGCGGTGCACCGACTCCCGGTCGAGGAGTGCCGGATCGGTGGAGACCGTGTAGCCCGCGGGCAGCTGGATGCTCGTCATGCGGCGCATCCAAGCAGGCCGCGGGCGGCGAGGGCGAGCGGTTTCAGGCGGCGAGTGCGACCCGGGCGGGGCGCAGCCGGCCGCGGGCGGCGAAGAGCAGCAGGCCGCCGAGGGCGATGCCGCCGACCGAGCACAGCGCGACGGCCTGCAGCGAGGTGTCGACCAGCAGGCCGGCGGTCGCGGTGCCGGCCGCGTTGCCGGTGGCGAACAGGGTGACCAGCCAGGCGAACGCCTCGGTGACGGTGCCGGTGGGCGCGAGTTCGGCGACCAGCACGAACGCGGCGGCCAGCAGCGGGGCCAGGCCCAGGCCGGAGACGAACGCGAGCGCGGCCGTCGCCGGCGGGCCGGGCAGGAGCAGCAGCGGCAGCGAGCCGGCCGCCATGACGAGGGCGAGCACCCAGGTGCGGGTGGTGGTGTCGGCCTTCCAGGGGGCCGCGCCGTAGGCGAGCGCGCCGAGCAGGCCGGCCAGCGCGGCCAGCGCCAGCAGCGCGCCGCCGCCGCCGGGCAGGCCGCCCGGGTGGCGTTCGGCGTAGGCGATGAACAGCACGGCCTGTGCGCCGACCGTCCAGCCCGCACCGCTCAGGGCGATCAGCAGCAGGACCAGTCCGGGGGAGCGCAGCGGGCCGAGCAGTCCGGCGGACTCGCCGCGCGGCGGGGCCTGCCACTGCCGGGCGGGGGCGGTGGTGGCGACCACCAGCGAGCCGATCAGGCCGAGCGCGGCGGCTGTCCACAGGGCTGTGGACGGCGAGAAGGCGGCGGCGATCCCGGCGACGGCGAGCGGCCCGGCGACGTACAGCACCTGCTGGGAGGCGGAGTCGAAGGCGTACGCGGTGTCGAGCTGCTTCTCCTCGACGACGTCCGGCCACAGTGAGCGCAGGCAGGGTTCGAGCGGCGGCATGCACAGGCCGGCGATCGCGGCGCCGAGCGGGGCGGCGACGGGGGAGCCCGGGGCGAGCGCGAGCAGCGCGTAGCCGCCGCCGGCCAGGGTGGCGGAGGCGAGCAGGACGCGGGGCTGGCCGGTGAGGTCGACGATCCGGCCGAGGACGGGCCCGCCGACGGCGGCGGCGATCGCGTACGCGGCGGTGGCCAGGCCGATCCGGCTGTACGGGGTGCCGGCCTCGCGCAGGGCGAGGGCGATCACCAGGGCGGTCATGCCGGCGGGCAGTCGTCCGATCAGTGTGCCGACCAGCAGCCGGGTGACGTGCGGGGCGCGGAGCAGAGCGGCGTAGCCCATGGGCGTCCTTCCGGCGGAGTACTCGACGAGTACTCAAGTTATACGTATAACCGGATGGGCGTCAAAGCTGGACGGTGTGGGCCGTTCGAGCTGATGATCCGTCAGTAAAGGATCGTTCGGGAACGACCTCAAACAACTACTTTGAAGATCTCAAAGGTTTGCTGCTAATCTTCCGGACATGACCACCGCAGACGCCGCGCGCCAGGCAGGAATGAGCCCCTCGCTCATGTCCCGCTGCCCGCGTCTGCCCGGTGCCGTGGACGGCCCGTGCCGCTGTCGCTCCGGCGGCTGTATGCGGGCGGCACGCCCCTCCTGACGCCCTGACAGCTCCGCTGTCGGCCCGGGTCTCCCCACCCGGCCCCGCGTCTCGCGTGCCGCCGCCTCCGCACCCCACCCACCCCTGCCTCTCCCGGAGTCGCACACCCATGTCCACCGCGCCCGAACCCGCGCCCACGCTGCTGGGACGCATCCGACGCACCCCGTTCTGGGTCCAGATCGTCGGCGGCCTCGTCCTCGGCCTGCTGCTCGGCTGGATCGCCCGGTCCGGCGACGTCTCCTGGCTGAAGACCACCCTCGACACCGTCGGCAAGACCTTCGTCCAGCTGCTCAAGCTGGCCGTCCCGCCGCTGGTCTTCACCGCGATCATCGTCTCGGTCGCCAACCTGCGGAACGTCACCAACGCCGCCCGGCTGGCCGCCCGCACGCTGTTCTGGTTCCTCGCCACCTCGCTGATCGCGGTCGCCGTCGGCCTCGGCCTCGGCCTGCTCACCGACCCCGGCAAGGGCGCGAACATCTCCACCGCCGGCGCCAAGGGCGTGGAGAAGGGCGGCAGCTGGATCGACTTCCTGACCGGCATCATCCCGACCAACATCGCCGACGCCTTCCTGAAGGTGAACGTCCTCCAGATCGTCTTCCTCGGCGTGGTCGTCGGCGCGGCCCTGCTCAAGCTCGGCGACAAGGCCGAGCCGGTCCGCAAGCTCTCCGAGGCGATCCTCGAACTCGTCCAGACCGCCCTGTGGTGGGTCATCCGGCTCGCCCCGCTCGGCACCGTCGGCCTGATCGGCAAGGCCGTCGCGCTCTACGGCTGGGACCTGCTCAAGCCCTTCACCACCCTGACCATCGACGTCTACGTCGGCTGCGCGATCGTCATGTTCGGCGTCTACTCGCTGCTGCTGCGCTTCGTCGCCGGCCTGAACCCGCTGAACTTCTTCAAGGGCGCCTGGCCCGCGATCCAGCTGGCCTTCGTCTCCCGCTCCTCGGTCGGCACCCTGCCGGTCACCCGCCGCGTCACCGAGCGCCTCGGCGTCCCGTCCGAGTACGCCGCGTTCGCCGCGCCGTTCGGCGCGACCACCAAGATGGACGGCTGCGCCGCGATCTACCCGTCGCTCGCCGCGATCTTCGTCGCCCAGGTGTACGGCATCGACCTCGGCATCAAGGACTACCTGCTGATCGCCTTCGTCTCGGTGATCGGCTCCGCCGCCACCGCCGGCCTCACCGGCGCGATCGTGATGCTCACCCTGACCCTCTCCACCCTGGGCCTCCCGCTGGAGGGCGTCGGCCTGCTGCTGGCCATCGACCCGATCCTCGACATGATGCGCACCGCCACCAACGTGGCCGGTCAGGTCGTCGTCCCGATCCTGGTCTCGGCCCGCGAGAAGACCCTCGACCTGGTCGCCTACAACCACCCCACCGGCGACCTGCTCGCCGAGGACCGCCCGGCCGCCGTGCCGGCCACCGTCTGACGGCCGCTCACCCCGACGGCCCGCACCCCTTCCCGGGGGTGCGGGCCGTCGCTCGTTGGGGTGAGAGTGCTTGGGGCGCGGCGGGCCGGTCAGTAGCGTGAGGCCGACGAAGGGAGGGGGCGATGAGTGCGCTGCCGTACCACTCGGCCGATCCGGAGTTGGCGCTGAAGCATGCGATCCAGCACCACGCCCGGGAGCGCGTCCAGATCGTCGAAGGCGTCGTCGAGCCGATGACGCAGGGGTGGGGCCAGGAGGCGATCGCCGGGCGGGTGCGCCGCCAGCTGAACGACCGGGTCCATGCGCTCGGCTGCCTGATGGGGGCGGGCGATCTCGACCTTCCCGGCTCCAGCAACTGGTTCATCCCCGATGTCGCGGTGGTGCCCGCCGCGCTGGCCAAGGACGGCGATGCGCTGCTCCCGGAGCAGACCCTGCTGGTGGTCGAGGTGACGTCGGAGGCCAGCGGCGACATCGACCGGGTGGTGAAGCCCCGCCGGTACGCCGAGTACGGGGCCCCGCTCTACCTGCTGATCGACCGCCGGGGCGGAACGTGCACGCTGTTCTCGCAGCCCGGGCCGCTCGGGTACGCCAGGTCGGTGGGGCCGCTGCCGTTCGGGGAGCCGGTCGAGCTGCCGGAGCCGTTCGGCGTGCGGGTGGACACCTCGGAGTTCTGAGGCCGCCGCCCGCCGGTGCTCAGCGGCGGCGGGCGTGGCGGATCCGCAGGCGGCCGAAGCCGGAGGTGCCGGTGATCCGGATGTGCGGCCCGCCCGGGGCGGCGTGGCGCGGGGGGCGGTAGCGGACTTCCTTCCAGCCGCCCTGGACGCCGTCCACGTCGACGGTGGCGTTGTGCGGGACGGTGATGGTGGCGCGGCCGAAGCCCAGGCCGAGTTCGATGTCGACCACCGGGTGGTCGAAGACCGCGTGCGACAGGTCGAGCCGGACCTTGCCGAACGGGGAGGCGACCTTCAGGGTGCGGGGCACCCGCCAGGCGCCGCGCCGGACGATCCGCCCGCCGCCGGTGGCCAGGGTGGCGGTGGTGTCGGCGGCGCCGCGCGGGTCGGCGGGCAGGTCCGCGGTGACCAGGTCGAGCTCGGCCCGGGTGGTGGCGGTGAGCGCCTGCTGGAGGCGCTGCTCCATCTCCTCGCCGGTGAGCCGTTCCTCGGCGTAGGCCTGCTGAAGGCGTTCGGCGGCGGCGTCGCGCTCGGCCGCGCCGACCCGGGTCTGCGGGTTGTCCGGCAGTGAAGTCACCCGTGCAGCGTAGCCGCTGACCGGGCGTCAGGAATCTCCCGTGCCCAGCGCCGGGCGAGCACCGTGCAGACCATCAGCTGGATCTGGTGGAACAGCATCAGCGGCAGCACCGCCAGCCCGACCGCGCCGGCCGGGAACAGGATGGCGGCCAGCGGCAGGCCGTTGGCCAGGGACTTCTTGGAGCCGCAGAACTGGATGGTGATCCGGTCCGGGCGGCTGAAGCCGAGCCGCCGGGCGGCCACGTGGGTGAAGCCGAGGACGGCGGCCAGCAGCACGGCCGACAGCGCCACCAGCACCAGCAGCCGGCCGACCGTGACCCGGCCCCAGATGCCTTCGCGGACGCCCTCGCCGAACGCGCTGTAGACGATCAGCAGGATCGAGCCGCGGTCCACCAGCTGCGTCACCAGCCGGTGCCGGGCGATCCACGGGCCGACCCAGCGGCGCAGCAGCTGCCCGGCGGCGAACGGCGCCAGCAGTTGCAGCACCACGTCCAGCACCTGGCTGCTGTCCACCGTGACCCCGGAAGCGCCGGCGAGCAGCCAGGCGGCGAGCAGCGGGGTCAGCACGATGCCCAGCAGGCTGGAGAAGGTCGCGGCGCAGATCGCGGCGGCGACGTTGCCGCCGGCGATCGAGGTGAACGCGATCGAGGACTGCACGGTGGACGGCAGCAGGGTGAGGAACAGCACGCCGGTGAGCAGCTCCGGCGGCAGCACCGCGTCGGGCAGCAGCCGGGTGGCCTCGCCGAGCAGCGGGAACAGGACGAAGGTGCAGCCCAGGATCAGCAGGTGCAGCCGCCAGTGCCGGGCGCCGGCCAGCGCCTCCTGCGGGGAGAGCCGGGCGCCGTACAGGAAGAACAGCAGGCCGACGGCGAGGTGCACGCCGCCGGTGACGGCGCTCGCGGCGGCGCCCCGGGCGGGCAGCACGGTGGCCAGCAGGACGGTGCCGAGCAGCAGCAGGAGGTAGCTGTCGATGCCGATCCGGTGCAGCGTGCGGTCGAGGGTGGCACGGGCGGACCGGAGGCGGGACATACCCCGATGATCCCCCGGGCGATCGGCGGCACGACGGGCGGGGTCGGGCCGCGGCGGCGGGGTCGGCAGTGGGGCCGGCGGTGGGGCAGGTCGGCGGTGGGGCCAGCGGTGGGGCGGGCCCGCAGTGGGGCGGGCCGGCGGTGGGGCGGGCGCTTTTTCCCGAATTGCACCCGGAATGCGAGTGGGAAGTCGGGGGTCGGGAAATGCGCACGGGAAAAGGCAGGAGGCCCGCCGGTGGGCGGGCCTCCTTGGAACTGCTACTCATTACGGACCCGAGGGGCCGTGAGCGATCAGAAGTGCAGAGATGTCAGATAGCGACGACGTTCTCGGCCTGCGGGCCCTTCGGGCCCTGGGTGACGTCGAAGCTGACCGCCTGGTTCTCCTCCAGCGAGCGGAAGCCGGTCGCGTTGATGGCGGAGTAGTGGACGAAGACGTCGGGGCCGCCGCCCTCCTGGGCGATGAAGCCGAAGCCCTTCTCGGCGTTGAACCACTTGACGGTTCCGGTCGCCATACCGTTCTCCTTGCAAGGGACGTTGTGGACACCACACCTTGTGGCGCCCGGGTCCGCTGCGCTGATCGCCCTGCCTCCGGACGAGTCCGGAGTTTTTCGCACAGTGCTCAATCAATGCTCAATTGATGCCTGATACTGCTGAAAAATTACAAAAAGCCTGCGGTTACACGCTCCGCAGGCTCCAAGTACTGCAAGGGGAATCAAACTGCAACTGGTGTGAACGGTAGCACGCGGTGGCGGCCCCGACCAGGGGCCGAGGACGGTGTCGGAGAGCGTGTCGGAGGGCCCCCGAACGGTGTGTCGGGCACCGGATGCGGGCCCCTCGGAGCGGCGGGCATACCCTGCCGGGAGAGCACCAACGGCAAGGGAGTACACGGTGAGCAGTCGGGAAGCCGAACGGCCGGCGGCGGCGGTCAGGCCGCGGGTCGGACACATTCAGTTCCTCAACTGTCTCCCCCTCTACTGGGGGCTGGCGCGCACGGGGAACCTGCTCGACCTCGACCTCACCAAGGACACCCCGGAGAAGCTGAGCGACCGGCTGGTGGCCGGCGACCTCGACATCGGCCCGATCACCTGCGTGGAGTACCTGCGCAACGCCGACCGGCTGATGGTCCTCCCCGACATCGCGGTGGGCAGCGACGGTCCGGTGATGTCCTGCGTGATCGTCAGCAAGCTCCCGCTGAACCGGCTGGACGGCCGCCGGGTCGCACTCGGCTCGACCAGCCGCACCTCCGTCCGGCTGGCCCGGCTGCTGCTGGAGGAGCGCGAAGGGGTGCGCCCCGAGTACTTCAGCTGCCCGCCCGACCTGGACGCGATGCTCGCCGACGCCGACGCCGCCGTACTGATCGGCGACCCCGCGCTGCGCGCCTCGCTGGAGCAGGCCCCCCGGCAGGGGCTGGCCGTGCACGACCTCGGCGCGATGTGGAAGGAGTGGACCGGCCTGCCCTTCGTGTTCGCGGTCTGGGCCGCCCGCCGCGAGTACGTCGAGCAGCAGCCGGAGCTGACCGCCGCCGTGCACCGGGCGTTCCTGGAGTCCCGCGACCTGTCGCTGGCCGAGGCCGCCAAGGTGGCCGAACAGGCCGCCCGCTGGGAGGCGTTCGACGCGCCGCTGCTGGAGCGGTACTTCAGCGAGGCGCTGGACTTCTCGCTGGGCGAGCGCCAGTTGGCGGGACTGGCCGAGTTCGCCCGCCGGGTCGCGCGCGACAGCGGCTTCGCGTCGGACGTGGCGATCCGGCTGCTGGAACCGGCCGTGGCGGAACCGGCCGTACCGGCCTGAGGGTTGCGCGCCGGTCCGAGCCTTTTGGGATGATCGGACCGATTGTCGGACACCAAGGTCCGACGGCCCGTGCCGGAGAGGGAACGGTCATGGAGCGGCTGACGGCTGACGACCCGTCGACGATCGGCGAGTACCGGCTGCTGCGGCGGCTCGGGGCCGGCGGCATGGGACGGGTCTACCTGGGCCGGACGGCGGGCGGACGGACCGTCGCCGTCAAGGCGGTCCGCCCCGAACTCGCCGACGACCCGGAGTTCCGGGCCCGGTTCCGCCAGGAGGTGTCCGCCGCCCGGCGGGTCGGCGGCCGGTGGACCGCGCCCGTCCTGGACGCCGACACCGAAGGCTCCCGCCCCTGGGTCGCCACCGGCTACATCGCCGGACCCTCGCTCGGCGCCGCCGTGCACACCGGCGGCCCGCTGCCGACCGCCTCCGTGCATGCCCTCGGCGCCCGGCTGGCCGAAGCCCTGGAACAGGTGCACGCACTGGGCCTGGTGCACCGCGACGTCAAACCGTCCAACGTGCTGCTCACCCTGGACGGCCCCCGGCTGATCGACTTCGGGGTGGCCCGGGCGCTGGACGCCGCCGCCTCGCTCACCCACAGCGGGTACGTGGTCGGCTCGCCCGGGTTCATGTCGCCCGAGCAGGCCGCCGGTTCGCCGGTCGGACCGGCCGGCGACGTCTTCTCGCTGGGCGCCCTGCTGGCCTTCGCCGCCACCGGCGCCGCCCCGTTCGGCGAGGGCGTCAGCGCCGCCGTCCTGCTCTACCGGGTCCTCCACGAGGAGCCGGACCTGCGCGGCCTCGACGGCGACCTGCGCGGGACGGTGACGGACTGCCTGGCCAAGGACCCGGCCCGCCGGCCCACCCCCGCCGAACTGCGCGCCCGGCTCGCTCCCGGCGCCGCCGCCGTCGGCCCCGAGACCTGGCTGCCCGGCCCGCTGGCCGCCGCCGTCGGCCGCGCCGCCGTCGAACTGCTCGACCTGGAGGCCGACGGCGCCCCCGGCCCCGCGATGCCCGCCGTGGTGGACCGGACACCCACCGCGCTGGACGGCGGAGCGGCGCCGGTCGCCCCGGGCGCGGTGACGGAACAGCTGGAACACCGGCGCCGGAGCCGGGTGCGGACGGCGGTGGTGGCCGGGGTGCTGCTGCTGGGCGCGCTGTACGGCGGGCTGGCCGCGACCGGGAACCTGCCCTGGCAGTCCGGGACGCCGGACGCGGGGGACTCCGCCACCCGGTCTCCCGCGCCGGTTCCTCCGGCGGGCGCGGCCGGCGGCAGTCCGTCCAGCGGCAGTCCGTCCGGCGGCAGTCCGTCCAGTGGCAGCCCGTCCGGCGGCAGTTCCGGTCCGGCGGGCGACGGGAAAGCGCTTCCCAGTTCGTTCCTCGGCACCTGGAAGGGCACCATCACCACCAAGGTGGTCGCACTGCCGTCCACCTTCACGGCCACCTTCACCGCCGGGAAGGTCGGCGAGGACGTCGGACGGACCAGCAACGCCTCCGCGTTCACCAGCACCGTCTGCCGCGGCGTGCTGACCCTGGTGTCGGTCGACGCCAGGACGATCACCCTGCGGGAACGGCTGGACGGTCCGCAGGCCGGGTGCAGCGAGGTGTCGGAGACGCAGGCGTACACCGTGCTGGACAGCGGCGCGGGCCTGCACGTGTCGGTCACCGGGGCGCAGCTCGGCACCGACCCGGAAGGGGACTTGCTGAAGCAGCAGCAGGGCTGATCAGGACCGGAAAAGCGCTGGCGTAGGCTGAGCGGGACGCCCCTCCGACGATGAAAGCAGGCCCGCCAGGTGTCCGAGCAGAACCTTTCCGCCGCCCAGCTGCAGGCCGTTCTGGACCGCGCGGCCGAGGGCGGCCGGATCACCGCCGAAGAGGCGCTGGAGCTGTACCGTTCGGCGCCGCTGCACGCGCTCGGCGCGGCCGCCGACGCGGTGCGCCGCCGGCGGTACGCGGGCGTGGAGCACATCGCCACGTACATCATCGAACGGAACATCAACTACACCAACGTCTGTGTGACGGCGTGCAAGTTCTGCGCGTTCTACGTCCCGCCGAAGAGCGACAAGGGCTGGTCGCGGGAGCTCGACGAGGTGCTGCGCCGCTGCGCGGAGACCGTCGAACTGGGCGGCACCCAGATCATGTTCCAGGGCGGGCACCACCCCGAGTACGGCGTCGAGTACTACGAGAAGAACTTCTCCGCGATCAAGGAGCGCTTCCCCGAGCTGGTGATCCACTCGCTGGGCGCCTCCGAGGTCGAGCACATGGCGAAGATCTCCGGCGTCTCCATCGAGGAGGCGATCACCCGGATCCACGCCGCCGGCCTGGACTCGTTCGCGGGCGCCGGCGCCGAGCTGCTGCCGGAGCGGCCGCGCAAGGCGATCGCCCCGCTGAAGGAGTCCGGCGAGCGCTGGCTGGAGATCATGGAGGCCGCGCACCGCCTGGGCGTCGAGTCCACCTCGACCATGCTGATGGGCACCGGCGAGACCAACGCCGAGCGGATCGAGCACCTGCGGATGATCCGCGACGTGCAGGACCGCACCGGCGGCTTCCGCGCCTTCATCCCCTACACCTACCAGCCGCAGAACAACCACCTGAAGGGCTCGACCCAGGCCACGGTGTTCGAGTACCTGCGGATGATCGCCATCGCTCGCCTGTTCCTCGACAACGTCGCCCACATCCAGGGCTCCTGGCTGACCACCGGCAAGGAGGCCGGCCAGCTGTCGCTGCACTACGGCGCGGACGACCTCGGCTCGGTCATGCTGGAGGAGAACGTGGTCTCCGCGGCCGGCGCCAAGCACCGCTCCAACCTGCACGAGCTGATCCACCTGATCCGCACGGCGGGCCGCGTCCCCGCGCAGCGCTCCACCACGTACGAGCACCTGCGGGTCCTCGACGACCCGGCCAACGACCCGGTCGACCCGCGGGTCGCCTCGCACATCGCCTCCACCGCGATCGAGGGCGGCACCGCGCACCCCGAGCTGACCATCCTGGCCACGAACTGACCTTCCCGTGCTGACACTGCACCGGGCCCGTCTGGTCCTGGCCGACCCCGCCGCCCCGTCGATCGTGGACGGGGCGGTGCTGGTCGACGGGGCGACGGTGGCCGCGATCGGGACGTTCGCCGAGCCGGCCGGGGCGCGAGTCCGCGAGTGGGACGGCGTGCTGGTGCCCGGGCTGGTCAACCGGCACGGGCGGTGGCTGCTGGAAAACGCTTACCATCCGGACCCGCGCGAGGAGTTGGGCGATCGGCCGCTGCTGCCTTCCGAGGAGCTGACGGACGAACGGCGGGGCGGCAGTGCGCGCCGCGGACTCCAACGGATGCTCGGGTTCGGCGCGACGGCCGTGACGGGCCCGTTCGACCGCCCCTCCGTCCGCACGGCCGTGGCCCGCTCCGGCCTGCACCCACTGCCGGGCGACGAGGCCCCGGGCTCCCTCGACCCACTGGACGGTGCCACGCTCGCGGCCGCGGTGCACCGGCCACTGACGGTGGGCGGGGCGGCGGACTTCGCGGTCTTCGACGCGCGGACCCTTCAGGACGTGGCGTCGGGCGCGAACTGCTTGGCGACGGTCCTGGGCGGACGGCTCGTCTTCCGCAGGCGGTAGGGAACATTCAGCGGCAGGGAACATTCAGGGGCCCGGGGAGCGGCGGGGCCGTGTTGCCGGCGGTCGGAGACAGCGGTCGGTCATGGCTGCGGCGGGCCTCAGGACGGGGACCGGAAACGGCGGAACGCCTTGCGCCCTGTTGGCCCTCCGCAGACATGGCCTCGCCGTTCCCCGAGCCCCTGGATGCGCACCCCCGAGCCCCTGGTGGCCTCTCTCCTTAGGGTCAAGTGTTCTGACTCCCCGTGACCTGACGGCCCACCAGCGGCTACGATCCCGGGGCAGCACTTCGCCGAGCCAGGAACAGGACGCATGCGACCCGCCACCTCCGATCGTCCGCGGACCAGGCCCGGTCAGGGGTGGTACGTGGGGGCGGTGCTGAGCGCGGTGGTGGCCGTCACGATGTGCCTGCTGGGGTGGCGGCAGGCCGATCAGGCGGACCGGATCAGTGCGCATCCGGTGCGGATCGAGGGCACGGTGACCCAGCTGCCGGGCGGCAGCGGGACGTACAGCCAGGTGACGTATCTCGCGGACGGGCGGAAGCTGACCGCCGCGGATCTGTGGCTGCCGGAGGGCGCGAGGCTCGGCGACCCGATCTGCCTGGAGCACGCGGCGGACGATGCGGGCGCGGTGCGGGTGTGCGGGAAGCGGTATCCGCAGCCGGTGGGGGTCGGGCTGGCGCAGACCTCGGTTCCGCTGGCGGCGCTGCTGTGCCTGCTGTGCCTGTACCGGATCCGGCGGCTCAAGCAGGCGGACGGGCGGGCCGGGACGGGCGGGTTCACGGTGGCGTTCGCGGCCGAGGGGATGCCCGCGCTGACCCACGGCAAGCGGTCGCGCCGCCGCCGCAAGGGGGGCCGCCGCGCGCTGCGGTGAGCCCTGGTGACGGTCGGCGGCGGGGCTGGGTTAAGAATGGGGGCGTGACCCGAGCCCATCTGGACAAGCAGCCGCACGATGTCGCCGCCATGTTCGACGACGTCGCGGCCAAGTACGACCGCACCAACGACGTGCTCTCGCTGGGCCAGGCCCGGTTGTGGCGCCGCGCGGTGGCCGAAGCGGTGGACGCCGTCGCGGGCCAGCGCATCCTGGACCTCGGCGCGGGCACCGGCACCTCCTCGCTGCCGTTCCTGGAGGCCGGCGCGGACGTGGTTCCGTGCGACTTCTCGATCGGGATGCTGAGCGAGGGCAAGAACCGCCACCCCGAGCTGGCGCTGACCGCGGGCGACGCGACCCGGCTGCCGTTCGCGGACGAGTCGTTCGACGCGGTGACGATCTCCTTCGCGCTGCGCAACGTGCAGGACCACCGGGCGGCGATGCGCGAGATGCTCCGGGTCACCAAGCCCGGCGGCAAGTTGGTGATCTGCGAGTTCTCCACGCCGACCTGGACGCCGTTCCGGACGGTGTACACCGAGTACCTGATGCGGGCGCTGCCGCCGGTGGCCACCAAGGTGTCGTCGAACCCGGAGGCGTACGTCTACCTCGCGGAGTCGATCCGGTCCTGGCCCGACCAGCCCGCGCTGGCCGCGGAGTTGCAGGAGTCCGGCTGGACGAAGGTGGCGTGGCGCAACCTGACCGGCGGGATCGTGGCCCTCCACCGCGGCTTCAAGGCCCCGTAGACTGCGGGGGTTCGGCGCTCCGTGCATTTCCGTTGACGGAGGGTCCGGACCGACCATCCGTGACCCCGACGCGCTCAGGAGAGAGCCGAATGACCGAGACCGCCGTGGAGTCCACCGCCGACGTCATCGTGGTCGGCGCCGGTCCGGCCGGCTCCACCACCGCGTACTGGCTGGCCCAGGCGGGCCTGGACGTGCTGCTGCTGGAGAAGACCGAGTTCCCGCGCGAGAAGGTGTGCGGCGACGGTCTGACGCCGCGCGCCGTCAAGCAGCTGGTGGACATGGGCATCGACGTGTCCGCCGAGAATGGCTGGCTGCCCAACAAGGGCCTGCGGATCATCGGCGGCGGTGTCCGGCTGGAGCTGGACTGGCCGGAGTTGGCGTCCTTCCCCGACTACGGACTGGTGCGCAAGCGCGCCGACTTCGACGAGCTGCTGGCCCGTCAGGCGCAGAAGGCCGGCGCCCGGCTGTACGAGAACTGCAACGTCAGCGGCCCGATCCAGGACCGCACCGGCCGGATCACCGGCGTCACCGCCAAGCTCGGCCCGGAGAAGCGCGAAGTCGCCTTCCACGCCCCGCTGGTGGTCGCCGCGGACGGCAACTCCACCCGGCTGTCGCTGGCCATGGGCCTGCACCGGATCGAGTCCCGGCCGATGGGCGTCGCCTACCGGACGTACTTCACCTCGCCCCGGCACGACGACGACTACCTGGAGTCGTGGCTGGAGCTGTGGGACACCCGCGGCGGGCAGAAGAAGCTGCTGCCCGGCTACGGCTGGATCTTCGGCATGGGCGACGGCACCTCCAACGTGGGCCTCGGCATCCTCAACTCCTCGCCGGCGTTCGGCGACCTGAACTGGCGCGAGGTGCTGAAGAGCTGGTGCGCCGGCATGCCCGAGGAGTGGGGCTACACGCCGGAGAACATGACCGAGCCGATCCGTGGCGCCGCTCTGCCGATGGCCTTCAACCGGCAGCCGCACTACACCCGGGGCCTGCTGCTGGTCGGCGACGCCGGCGGCATGGTCAACCCGTTCAACGGCGAGGGCATCGCCTATGCGATGGAATCCGGCCAACTCGCCGCGGGCGTCATCGTCCAGGCGATGGCCCGGATCACCCCGGAGGGCCGGGAGCGGGCGCTGGCCCGCTACCCGCAGATCCTCAAGGACACCTACGGCGGCTACTACACGCTCGGCCGGGCGTTCGTGAAGATGATCGGCAACGACCGCGTGATGCGAATCGCCGCCGAGCGCGGCCTCACCCACCCGGTCCTGATGAAGTTCGTCCTCAAGCTCCTGGCCAACCTCACCGACCCGACCGGCGGCGACGCCGCGGACCGGATCATCAACGGCCTCGCGAAGGTCGCGCCCCGGGCCTGACCCCGGGAAGGCGGCCGGAACAACGGCGGCGGGCAGGCGGAAACGCCTGCCCGCCGCCGTTTGCGTGCGCGACGGTGTGCGGCGGTCTCCGGCCCGTCCGACGGCGCACGGGCTTTCCGCGGACTCCCCGGAGCGCTGGGGGCGTTCGTCACCCTGGTGTGCGTGGTGGTGGCGCCGTTCGCCGGGCCGTCGCCCCTCGCAGCGGGCGGTGCCGGCCGGGACCGCGTGGGGGCGGCGTCGGGCGGGCGTTCTTGAGAGCTTGTGAACGAAGGGTCAAGCGGGTGCCGACCGGGGTCCACCGGCCGGGTGAGGTGCTCTATCACGTAAACCCGATCTCTCCGAAATTTGCTTGATCCGCAGCAGAATTGATATAGGCCGTGGCCGAACGGCGGTCGTTTCGCGGCGGGTTGCGACTGTATGTGGCCAAGCGCCTGCTCTGGGTCGAACAGTGGTGCCCTGAGGCGCTTCGTACCGCTTCGTCGGGTGGCGAAGGTCACAAAGATCGTCGGGAACTGCGTGTCGCAGATCACAAGCGGACAGGCATAGGATGCGCTCCAACCTGGCTTTGTGAACTGCCTCACATGGAGCCGGATCTCACGAAGTGGATCATCGGTTCACCGCTGGTGACCTGGTGGTTCCGATCTGCAGTCAAGGACGACTGGACGGAGGGAGCGGGGGCTATGAATGCCTACGCGCCGATCCTCGTACTCGGTGCCATCGCCGCGGCGTTCGCGGTCGGCTCCGTCGTGATGGCCTCGCTCACCGGCCCGAAGCGCTACAACCGGGCCAAGTTGGAGGCGTACGAGTGCGGCATCGAGCCGACCCCGCAGCCCGTGGGCGGCGGTCGGTTCCCGATCAAGTACTACCTGACGGCGATGCTGTTCATCGTCTTCGACATCGAGATCGTCTTCCTCTACCCGTGGGCGGTCAGTTTCGACGCCCTGGGGATCTTCGGGCTGGTCGAGATGCTCCTGTTCATCGCCACCGTGTTCGTCGCCTACGCCTACGTCTGGCGCCGCGGCGGCCTGGAGTGGGACTGACCCCCGACCCCGTTTGTGAACGGGCGGACAAGCCACCGGACTCGAAGGCATTGAGAGGGAACTGATGGGTATCGAGGAGAAGCTGCCGAGCGGCTTTCTGCTCACCAGCGTGGAGGCCGCCGCGGGTTGGGTGCGGAAGGCTTCGGTCTTCCCGGCCACCTTCGGGCTCGCCTGCTGCGCGATCGAGATGATGACCACCGGCGCGGGCCGCTACGACCTGGCCCGGTTCGGCATGGAGGTGTTCCGCGGTTCGCCGCGGCAGGCCGACCTGATGATCGTGGCCGGCCGGGTCAGCCAGAAGATGGCGCCGGTGCTGCGGCAGGTGTACGACCAGATGCCGAACCCCAAGTGGGTCATCTCGATGGGCGTCTGCGCCTCCTCCGGCGGCATGTTCAACAACTACGCGATCGTTCAGGGCGTCGACCACATCGTCCCGGTGGACATCTACCTGCCGGGCTGCCCGCCCCGCCCGGAGATGCTGCTGGACGCGATCCTCAAGCTGCACGACAAGATCCAGCACGAGAAGCTCGGCGTGAACCGCCGCCGGGCCGAGGAGGAGGCCGAGCGCGTGGCGCTCGCGGCCACCCCGACCAGCGAGATGCGGGGGCTGCTGCGATGAGCGAGCACGAGAACGAGCCTCGACTCCCGGCCGGCCGGCAGGAGATCCCGGTGGAGGTGGTCGGCACCCGGCAGGGCATGTTCGGCGCCCACGGCACCGGCGACACCTCCGGCTTCGGCGGGCTGAACGCCCCGATCGTGCTGCCCGGCCCGAGCGAGCGCCCGTACGGAGGCTGGTTCGACGAGGTGGCCGACGAGTTCGAGGGCGCGCTGGAGGAGCAGGGCCTCGACGTCGACACGGTGATCGAGAAGACCGTGGTGGACCGCGGCGAGCTGACCTTCCACGTCTCCCGCGCGCACCTGCTGAAGGCGGTGCGGATCCTGCGCGACGACCCGGCGCTGCGGTTCGAACTGTGCCTGGGCGTCAGCGGCGTGCACTACCCGGCCGAGGCCGGCCGGGAGTTGCACGCGGTGTACCACCTGCGGTCGATCACCCACGGCCGGCTGATCCGGATCGAGGTGACCGCGCCCGACGCGGACCCGCGGATCCCGTCGGTGGTGAGCGTCTACCCGACCAACGACTGGCACGAGCGGGAGACCTACGACTTCTTCGGGCTGGTCTTCGAGGGCCACCCGGCGCTCACCCGGATCATGATGCCGGACGACTGGCTGGGGCACCCGCAGCGCAAGGACTACCCGCTCGGCGGCATCCCCGTCGAGTACAAGGGCGCCCAGATCCCGGCGCCCGACCAGCGGAGGTCGTACACCTGATGAGCAGCACACACTATGAAGCGGGCTCCAGGGAGACCACCGAAGGACGGGTGTTCACCGTCACCGGTGGCGACTGGGGCGAGGTCGCCGAGGCCGTCGCGGGCGCCGACGACGAGCGGATCATCGTCAACATGGGCCCGCAGCACCCGTCCACCCACGGCGTGCTGCGGCTGATCCTGGAGATCGACGGCGAGACGGTCACCGAGGCCCGCTGCGGCATCGGCTACCTGCACACCGGCATCGAGAAGAACATGGAGTTCCGCAACTGGGTGCAGGGCACCACGTTCGTGACGCGGATGGACTACCTCACTCCGCTGTACAACGAGACCGCCTACTGCCTGGCCGTGGAGAAGCTCCTCGGGATCACCGCCGACATCCCCGAACGGGCGTCCGTGATCCGGGTGCTGATGATGGAGCTGAATCGGATCTCCTCGCACCTGGTGGCCCTCGCCACCGGCGGCATGGAGATCGGCTCCACCACCCTGATGATCTACGGCTTCCGCGACCGCGAGGTCGTCCTGGACATCTTCGAACTGGTCACCGGCCTGCGGATGAACCACGCCTACGTCCGCCCCGGCGGCCTGGCCCAGGACCTGCCGCCCGGCGCCGTCGACAAGATCCGCGAGGGCGTCAAGCTGCTCCGCTCCCGGATGCACGAGTACGACAAACTCGCCACCGACAACCCGGTGTTCAAGGCCCGCCTGGTCGACGTCGGCTTCCTCGACCTGCCCGGCTGCCTGGCGCTCGGCGCCACCGGTCCGATCCTGCGCTCCACCGGGCTGCCGCACGACCTGCGCAAGACCGACCCGTACTGCGGGTACGAGAACTACGAGTTCGACGTCGCCACGGCCGACAGCTGCGACTCCTACGGACGGTTCGTGATCCGCCTGGAGGAGATGAAGCAGTCGCTGCGGATCGTCGAGCAGTGCCTGGACCGGCTGAAGCCCGGACCGGTGATGGTGGCCGACCGGAAGATCGCCTGGCCCGCCCAACTCGCCGTCGGCCCCGACGGCATGGGCAACTCGCTGGACCACATCCGGAAGATCATGGGCACCTCGATGGAGGCCCTGATCCACCACTTCAAGCTGGTCACCGAGGGCTTCAAGGTGCCGGTCGGCCAGGCGTACGCGGCCGTCGAGTCGCCCAAGGGCGAGCTCGGCGTGCACGTGGTCAGCGACGGCGGCACCCGGCCCTACCGGGTGCACTTCCGCGACCCGTCGTTCACCAACCTGCAGACGATGGCGGCGATGTGCGAGGGCGGCCAGGTCGCCGACGTGATCGTGGCAGTGGCCGGGATCGACCCGGTGATGGGAGGCGTGGACCGGTGAGCAGCACAGAACTCGGCCTACCGGCACTGCCGGCCAAGCCCTACCCGCCGGAGGTGGAGCGGCGACTCGCCGCCGACGCCGCCGAACTGATCGCCCGCTACCCGCAGTCCCGCTCCGCGCTGCTGCCGCTGCTGCACCTGGTGCAGGCCGAGGAGGGCTTCGTCTCCTCCACCGGAATCCGGTTCTGCGCCGAGCAGTTGGACCTCACCACCGCCGAGGTCACCGCGGTCGCCACCTTCTACACCATGTACCGGCGCCGCCCGGCCGGCGAGTACCACGTCGGGGTGTGCACCAACACGCTGTGCGCGGTGCTCGGCGGCGACCAGATCTTCGACGAGCTGAAGCAGCACCTGGAGATCGAGAACAACCGGACCACCGAGGACGGCGCGATCTCGATCGAGCGGATCGAGTGCAACGCGGCCTGCGACTACGCGCCCGTGGTGATGGTGAACTGGGAGTTCTTCGACAACCAGACCCCGGAATCCGCACGGGAGTTGGTGGACCGGCTACGGGCCGGCGAAGAGGTCCGGCCGACCCGCGGCGCGAAGCTCTGCTCGTTCAAGGAGACCTCCCGGATCCTGGCCGGCTTCGCCGACGAGCGCGAGGGCGCGGTCGACGAGTCCGGGGCCGGCGGCACCCCCTCGCTGGCCGGCCTGCGCCTCGCCAAGGGCGAGCCGCTGCCCGGCGCCCCGGGCACCAAGGTGGTCTCCCCCCGGCAAGAAGGGACGGAAGCGTGATGACCTCCGCCGAGCCGGCCGAGAAGCTGCTCTCCCCGGTCCTCTCCGCGTCCTGGGACGACCACCGCCCCTGGACCCTCGAAACCTACCGCCGGCACGGCGGCTACGACGGCCTGCGGGCCGCCCTGGCGATGCAGCCGGACGAGGTCATCGCCCTGGTCAAGGACGCCGGACTGCGCGGCCGCGGCGGCGCCGGCTTCCCCACCGGCATGAAGTGGCAGTTCATCCCGCAGGGCGACGGCAAGCCGCACTACCTGGTGGTCAACGCCGACGAGTCCGAGCCGGGCACCTGCAAGGACATCCCGCTGCTGTTCGCCAACCCGCACTCGCTGATCGAGGGCATGGTGATCGCGTCCTACGCGATCCGCTGCGAGCACGCCTTCATCTACCTGCGCGGCGAGGTCGTCCCGGTGCTGCGCCGCATTCAGGCCGCGGTCGCCGAGGCGTACGAGGCCGGGTACCTCGGCAAGGACGTGCTCGGCTCCGGGATCGACCTGGACATCACCGTGCACGCCGGCGCCGGCGCGTACATCTGCGGCGAGGAGACCGCGCTGCTGGACTCGCTGGAGGGCCGCCGCGGCCAGCCCCGGCTGCGCCCGCCGTTCCCGGCGATCGCCGGCCTGTACGCCTGCCCGACGGTGGTCAACAACGTCGAGTCGATCGCCTCGGTGCCGCCGATCCTGGCCCGCGGCAAGGACTGGTTCAAGTCGCTGGGCACCGAGAAGTCGCCCGGCTTCACCCTGTACTCGCTGTCCGGGCACGTCACCAACCCCGGCCAGTACGAGGCCCCGCTCGGCATCACGCTCCGTCAGCTGCTGGACATCTCCGGCGGCGTCCGGTCCGGGCACCGCCTCAAGTTCTGGACGCCGGGCGGCTCGTCCACCCCGATGTTCACCGACCAGCACCTCGACGTCCCGCTGGACTACGAGGGCGTCGGCGCGGCCGGCTCGATGCTCGGCACCAAGGCGCTCCAGGTGTTCGACGAGACCACCTGCGTGGTGCGGGCCGTCACCCGGTGGACCGAGTTCTACGCCCACGAGTCCTGCGGCAAGTGCACCCCCTGCCGCGAAGGCACCTACTGGCTGGTGCAGTTGCTCAAGCGGATCGAGGCCGGCCAGGGCGTGCCCGGGGACCTGGAGAAGCTGCTGGACATCGCCGACAACATCAACGGCAAGTCCTTCTGCGCGCTGGGCGACGGCGCCGCCAGCCCGATCGTCTCCTCGCTCCAGCACTTCCGCGCCGAGTACGAGCAGCACATCAACGAACACCGCTGTCCGTTCGACCCGGCGGCCTCCACCGTCTGGGCCGACCGGGCCTCCGTCCACGAGTCCGCCACCGAGAGGGAGGTGCACGCGTGACGGTCACGGAACCTTCCTCCACCCAGACCGAGCTGGTCACGCTCACCATCGACGGCGTCGAAGTCAGCGTCCCCAAGGGCACGTTGGTGATCCGCGCCGCCGAGCAGATCGGCACCCAGGTCCCGCGCTTCTGCGACCACCCGCTGCTCGACCCCGCCGGGGCGTGCCGCCAGTGCATCGTGGAGATCGAGGGACAGCGCAAGCCGGTCGCCTCCTGCACCATCCCGGTCGCCGAGGGCATGGTGGTGCGCACCCAGGTGTCCTCGCCGGTCGCCGAGAAGGCGCAGCGCGGCGTGATGGAGCTGCTGCTGATCAACCACCCGTTGGACTGCCCGGTCTGCGACAAGGGCGGCGAATGCCCGCTGCAGAACCAGGCGATGACCAACGGCGCCGCGGAGTCCCGGTTCGAGGGCGTCAAGCGGACGTACGAGAAGCCGATCCCGCTCTCCACCCAGGTGCTGCTGGACCGCGAGCGGTGCGTGCTGTGCGCGCGCTGCACCCGGTTCTCCCAGCAGATCGCCGGCGACCCGTTCATCGACCTGGTCGAGCGCGGCGCGCTCCAGCAGGTCGGCACCGGCGCGGACCAGCCGCTGGACTCGTACTTCTCCGGCAACACCATCCAGATCTGCCCGGTCGGCGCGCTCACCTCCGCCGCCTACCGGTTCCGCTCCCGCCCGTTCGACCTGGTGTCCTCGCCGTCCGTGTGCGAGCACTGCTCGGCGGGCTGCGGGCAGCGCACCGACCACCGGCGCGGCAAGGTGATGCGGCGTCTGGCCGGCAACGAGCCGGAGGTCAACGAGGAGTGGAACTGCGACAAGGGCCGGTTCGCGTTCCGGTACGCGCAGCAGCGTGACCGGTTCACCTCGCCGATGGTCCGGCGCGACGGCGAACTCGTCGCCGTGTCCTGGCCGGAGGCGCTGGCGGCGGTCGCCGAGGGACTGCGCGGCAAGCGGGCCGCGGCGCTGGCCGGCGGCCGGGTCACCGTCGAGGACGCCTACGGCTGGGGCAAGTTCGCCCGGCTCGCGCTCGGCACCAACGACGTCGACTTCCGGGCCCGTCCGCACAGCGGCGAGGAGGCGGAGTTCCTGGCCGCCGCCGTCGCCGGGCAGGGCGTGGACCTGGACGGCGGCGGTGTGACGTACCGCGAGCTGGAGGCCGCCCCGGCGGTGCTGCTGGCGGGGCTGGAGGCCGAGGAGGAGGCGCCGATCGTCTTCCTGCGGCTGCGCAAGGCCAACCGGGCGTCCGGGCTGCGGGTGTTCTCGATCGCCTCGCACGCCTCCCGCGGCCTGGCCAAGCTGCACGGCGCGCTGCTGCCCGCCGCCCCCGGCACCGAGGCCGAGTGGCTCGGCGCGCTGGGCGGCGAGGAGGTGCTCGCCGACGACGCGGGCCGCTGCGCGGACGCGCTGCGCTCCCCGGGCGCGGTGATCCTGGTCGGCGAGCGGCTCGCCCAGACCGTCGGCGGCCTGACCGCCGCGCTGCGCCTGGCGCAGACCACCGGGGCGAAGCTCGCCTGGGTGCCGCGGCGGGCCGGTGAGCGCGGCGCGGTCGAGGCCGGCGCGCTGCCCGGGCTGCTGCCCGGCGGCCGGGCCGTCGAGGTGCCGGCCGCGCGCGCCGAGGCGGCCGCGCACTGGGGCGTCGACGCGCTGCCGGCCGGGGCCGGCCGTGACACCGGGCAGATCCTGGCCGCCGCCGTCGCGGGCGAGCTGGACGCGCTGGTGGTCGGCGGCGTCGGCGTGGACGACCTGCCGGACCCGGCGCTCGCCGAACAGGCCCTGGAGCGTGCCTTCGTGGTCTCGCTGGAGCTGCGCCCGTCCGCGGTGACGGCGCTGGCCGACGTGGTGCTGCCGGTCGCCGCCGTCGCCGAGAAGGCCGGCACCTTCCTGGACTGGGAGGGCCGGGTCCGGATGTTCGAACCGGCGATCAAGCCCGATCAGCTGATGGGCCGTCATCTGCACTCGGACGTCCGGGTGCTGTCCATGGTCGCGGACGCGCTGGACCGGCCGATCGGCCTGCCCGACGTCCGGGCGGCCCGGCTGGAGCTGGACCGTTTCGCCCCGTGGCAGGGCGACCGCCCGGCCGCGCCCGGCGCGCACCCCGGCACGCTGCCCCGCCCGGTGACCGGGCAGGCCGTGCTGGCCGGGCACCGGATGCTGCTCGACAACGGCTCCCTCCAGGACGGCGACGAGCACCTGGCCGGCACCCGGCACCCGGTGGTGGCCCGGCTGTCCGCCGCCACCGCCGCCGAGATCGGCGCCACCGGCGCGCTGCTGCGGATCACCGGCCCGGCCGGGTCGCTGACCCTGCCGCTGGAGGTCACCGAGGCGATGCCGGACCGCACGGTCTGGCTGCCGCTCAACTCGACGCCCGGCGGCGGTGTGCACCGCACGCTCGGCACCACGCTCGGCCACCTGGTCACCATCGCCCCGGCGGAGGAACAGTGAACCTCTCTGCTGCGTACGACACCCTGGGCTTCTTCGGCCGTGACCCGTGGTGGCTGGTGCTGCTGAAGGCGGTGTTCTGCTTCGCGTTCCTGGTGCTGACGGTGCTGATCGCGATCGTCTGGGAGCGCAAGGTCGTCGCCTGGATGCAGCTGCGGATCGGCCCGAACCGGCACGGCCCGTGGGGTCTGCTGCAGTCGCTGGCCGACGGCGTGAAGCTGGCGCTGAAGGAAGACCTGGTGGTCAAGGGCGCCGACAAGGCGGTCTACGTCCTGGCGCCGATCGTCGCCGCGATCCCCGCGTTCATGGCGTTCGCGGTGATCCCGTTCGGCCCGGCCGGCAACGAGGTGTCGATCTTCGGCACCCGCACTCCGCTGCAGCTCACCGACCTGCCGATCGCGCTGCTGTACATCCTGGCCACCGCCTCGGTGGGCATCTACGGCATCGTGCTGGCCGGCTGGTCGTCCGGCTCGACGTACCCGCTGCTCGGCGGCATCCGCTCGTCCGCCCAGATGATCAGCTACGAGATCGCGATGGGCCTGTCGTTCGCGGCGGTGTTCATCTACTCGGGCTCGATGTCGACCTCGGAGATCGTCGCCTCGCAGCAGCCGACCTGGTTCGCGGTGCTGCTGCCGGTGTCGTTCATCGTCTACATCATCGCGATGGTCGGCGAGACCAACCGCGCCCCGTTCGACCTCCCGGAGGCCGAGGGCGAGCTGGTCGGCGGCTTCAACACCGAGTACTCCTCGCTGAAGTTCGCGATGTTCATGCTGGCCGAGTACGTCAACATGGTCACCGTCTCGGCGGTCGCCTCGACGCTGTTCCTCGGCGGCTGGCGGGCCCCGTGGCCGATCTCCACGTTCTGGGCGGGCGCCAACCACGGCTGGTGGCCGATGCTGTGGATCGTGCTGAAGATCCAGCTGCTGCTGTTCTTCTTCATCTGGCTGCGCGGCACGCTGCCCCGGCTGCGCTACGACCAGTTCATGAAGCTCGGCTGGAAGGTGCTCATCCCGGTCTCCCTGGTGTGGCTGGTGATGGTGTCCGCGGTGCGGGCGCTGCGCAACGAGGGCTACGACTTCACCAAGGTGCTGCTGTACGTGGGCGCCCCGCTGGCGGCGGTCCTGCTGATCGCGCTGGTGGCGGACGTGGTCCGGAAGAAGCCCGAGGAGCCGCCCGCCGCCGCGCCGCCTGCGGCCTTCGACCCGATGGCCGGCGGCTACCCGGTGCCGCCGCTGCCCGGTCAGCAACTGCCGCCCGTCCCGCGCCGCCGTCGCCGGACCCCGCAACTCCAGGACGCCCTCAACGGGGCCGACCATTCCGAAGGGAGCTGAGCCCCGCCATGTCTGACGAATCTTCGGAGAAGTCGGTCCTCGGGCCGGCCGCCGGCTTCGGCGTGACCTTCAAGGCCATGTTCAAGAAGCGGCTCACCGAGCAGTACCCGGAGTACAAGAAGCCCACCGCTCCGCGCTTCCACGGCCGCCACCAGCTGAACCGGCACCCGGACGGGCTGGAGAAGTGCGTCGGCTGCGAGCTGTGCGCCTGGGCCTGTCCGGCCGACGCGATCTACGTCGAGGGCGCCGACAACCACGACGACGAGCGGTACTCGCCGGGCGAGCGCTACGGCGCGGTCTACCAGATCAACTACGCCCGCTGCATCCTGTGCGGGCTGTGCATCGAGGCCTGCCCGACCCGGGCGCTCACCATGACCAACGAGTACGAGCTGGCCGACGACAGCCGGCAGGACCTGATCTTCACCAAGGAGCAGCTGCTGGTCGGGCTGACCGAGGGCATGGTCGACTCGCCGCACGCGTACTTCCCGGGCGCCGACGAGGGCGCCTACTACCGGGGCGAGATCACCGGCGCCGCGCCGGGCACCGTGCAGCAGGAGAAGCACGCGCGCGACAAGGAGGCGCAGTCATGACCTCCACCGGCGAGGCCGTGCAGTTCTGGGTGCTGGCCGTGATCGCGGTCGGCGGGGCGCTCGGCATGCTGCTGATGAAGAAGGCGGTGCACTCGGCGCTCTGCCTGGCCGCCACCATGCTGTCGCTGGCGGTCTGCTACCTGGCGCAGGGCGCGGTGTTCCTCGGCGTGGTGCAGATCGTGGTCTACACCGGCGCGATCATGATGCTGTTCCTGTTCGTGGTGATGCTGGTCGGCGTCTCCTCGGCGGACTCGCTGAAGGAGCAGCTGAAGGGGCAGCGGATCGCCGCCGTGCTCTGCGGCCTGGGCTTCGGCGTGCTGCTGATCGCCGGCCTGGCGAACGCGAAGCTGTCGCACTTCACCGGCCTGTCCGAGGCGAACGCCGAGGGCAACGTGCAGGGCCTGGCCAAGCTGATCTTCACCAAGTACGTGTGGGCGTTCGAGGTGACCGGCGCACTGCTGATCACCGCGGCGATCGGCGCGATGGTGCTGACCCACCGCGAGAAGGTCCACGAGCGGATGACGCAGCGTCAACTGGCCGCCCAGCGCGTCAAGGACAACATCCAGGTGCCGCCGCTGCCCGCCCCCGGCGTGTACGCCCGGCACAACGCGGTGGACATCCCGGGCCTGCTGCCGGACGGCACCGTCGCCGAGGACTCGGTGATGAGCACCCTGCGCGAGCGCGGCCAGATCCGCGACGTCAGCCAGGAGATGCTGCAGCGGATGGCCGAACTGGAGGAGAGCACCGCCGACTGGCTCGGCCGTCCGCCCTCCGCCCGTCCGAAGGTGACCGGGCCCCGCCAGGCGCTGGAGACCGTGCCGACCCCGACCAAGGAGGAGGCGGAGTGAACCCGGTCAACTACCTGTACCTCGCCGCGCTGCTGTTCACCATCGGCGCCTCGGGCGTGCTGATCCGCCGCAACGCGATCGTGCTGTTCATGTGCGTGGAGCTGATGCTGAACGCCTCGAACCTGGCGCTGGTCACGTTCTCCCGGCTGCACGGCAACCTGGACGGCCAGATCCTCGCGTTCTTCACCATGGTGGTCGCGGCGGCCGAGGTCGTGGTCGGCCTCGCCATCATCGTCTCCATCTTCCGGACCAGGCACTCCGCTTCGGTCGACGACAGCAACCTGATGAAGCTGTAGGCGGAGGGCCCTTCAGTGAACTCTCTCATTCCGCTGCTGGTCGCGGCGCCGCTGGCCGGCGCTGCCCTGCTGCTGCTCGGCGGACGGGCCCTGGACCGGTTCGGGCACTGGATCGCGACCGCCCTCGCGGCGCTGTCCTTCGCCTTCGGCCTCGCCCTGTTCGCCGACATGCTCGGCCGTGACACCGCGCACCGCGCCGTGATCGAGCGGCTCTACACCTGGATCCCGGTGGACGGCTTCCAGGCCGACATCTCCTTTCAACTCGACCAACTGTCCATTGTCTTCGTGCTGTTGATCACCGGCGTCGGCTCGCTGATCCACCTCTACTCGGTCGGCTACATGGCGCACGACGAGCGCCGCCGCCGGTTCTTCGCCTACTTGAACCTGTTCCTGGCCGCCATGCTGATCCTGGTGCTGGCCGACAACTACCTGCTGCTGTACGTCGGTTGGGAGGGCGTCGGACTGGCGTCCTACCTGCTGATCGGGTTCTGGCAGCACAAGCCGAGCGCCGCGACGGCCGCCAAGAAGGCGTTCATCGTCAACCGGGTCGGCGACATGGGCCTGTCGATCGCGATCATGCTGATGTTCGCCGAGTTCGGCTCGTTCGCCTTCCGGCCGGTGTTCTCCGCGGCGGGCGACGCGAGCGAGGGCAAGCTCACCGCGATCGCGCTGATGCTGCTGCTGGCCGCCTGCGGCAAGTCCGCGCAGGTCCCGCTGCAGTCCTGGCTGGGCGACGCGATGGAGGGCCCGACCCCGGTCTCCGCGCTGATCCACGCGGCCACCATGGTCACCGCCGGCGTCTACCTGATCACCCGCTCCTCGGCGATCTTCAACCTGGCGCCCGACGCGCAGACCGCCGTCGTGGTGGTCGGTGCGGTGACGCTGATCTTCGGTGCGATCGTCGGTTGCGCCAAGGACGACATCAAGAAGGCGCTGGCCGGCTCGACCATGTCGCAGATCGGCTACATGATCATGGCGGCCGGCCTCGGCCCGATCGGCTACGCCTTCGCGATCATGCACCTGGTCACCCACGGCTTCTTCAAGGCCGGGCTGTTCCTCGGCGCCGGGTCGGTCATGCACGGCATGAACGACGAGGTGAACATGCGGCACTACGGCGGGCTGCGCAAGCACATGCCGGTCACCTTCTGGACCTTCCTGCTCGGCACCGGCGCGCTCATCGGCTTCCCGCTGCTGTCCGGCTTCTGGTCGAAGGACAAGATCATCGACGCGGCGTTCGCCAAGGGCGGCGCGGAGGGCTGGATCATCGGCCTGTGCGCGCTGACCGGCGCCGCGATCACCGCGTTCTACATGACCCGGGTGGTGCTGCTCACCTTCTTCGGCGAGCAGCGCTGGCAGCCGGACGCCGAGGGCCACCTGCCGCACCCGCACGAGTCCCCGAAGACCATGACCATCCCGATGATCGTGCTGGCCTTCGGCTCGGTGTTCGCGGGCGGGCTGTTCACCCTCGGCAGCTCCTTCCTGCACTTCCTGGAGCCGGTCACCGGCCACGAGGAGGGCCACCCGCCGTTCAACTCGTACGTGGTCAGCACCCTCGCCACCGTCTGCATGCTGGCCGGCGTCGGCCTGGCCTACCGGATGTACGGCCGGGGCCCCGTCCCGGTGAAGGCGCCGATCGGCTCGCTGGTCACCCGCGCCGCCCGCCGCGACCTGCTCCAGGACGACTTCAACCACGCCGTCCTGGTCCGGCCCGGCTCCGCGCTCGCCGCCACCCTGGTCTGGTTCGACAGCAGGGGCCTGGACGGCGTCGTCAACGGCCTGGCCGCCGCCATCGGCGGACTGTCCGGCCGCCTGCGCCGGATCCAGACCGGATACGTCCGGACGTACGCGCTCTCCATGTTCGGCGGCACGCTGGTGCTGGTCGCCTCCACTCTCCTGATGAGGTCGGTCTGATGAGCTACCTCCTCTCCGCCACCTGTGCCGTCCCGGCCGTCGGAGCGGTGGTCACCGCCGCCCTCCCGGCCGGCACCAGCGAGGCCCGGCGGCGCACCACCAAGTACGTCGCACTCGCGGTCTCGGCCGCCACCCTGGGACTGGCCGCCGCGGTCGCCGCGTCCTTCGAACCGGGCGGCCCCCGCTACCAGTTGACCGAGTCCTACAGCTGGATCCGGTCCTTCGGGATCAGCTTCTCGCTCGGCGCGGACGGCATCGGCACCGTGCTGGCACTGCTCACCGCCGTGCTGGTGCCGCTGGTGATGCTGGCCGGCTGGCACGACGCCGACCCGGCCGCGCCCGAGGGCTCGTTCGAGTCCAAGCGCCGCACCCAGGGCTTCTTCGCCCTGATCCTCGCCGTCGAGGCGATGGTGCTGGTGTCCTTCCTGGCCACCGACGTGTTCGTGTTCTACGTGTTCTTCGAAGCCATGCTGATCCCGATGTACTTCCTGATCGGCGGCTTCGGCGACCGGGCCGGCGGACCCGACTCGGCCCGCCAACGCTCCTACGCGGCCGTCAAGTTCCTGCTGTACAACCTGCTCGGCGGACTGGTCATGCTGGCCGCCGTGATCGGCCTGTACGTGGTGGCCGCCGACCAGGGACAGGCGACGTTCGGCCTGCCCGCGCTGACCGACGCGATCCACTCCGGCAAGCTGGTGATCGACCCGACCGCGCAGCGCGCGCTGTTCCTCGGCTTCTTCTTCGCCTTCGCGGTGAAGGCCCCGCTGTGGCCGCTGCACACCTGGCTGCCCAACGCGATGGGGGAGTCCACCGCCGGAACGGCCGTACTGATCACGGCGGTCGTCGACAAGGTCGGCACCTTCGCGATGCTCCGGTTCTGCCTCGGCCTGTTCCCGGACGCCTCGAAGACCTTCGCCCCGGCGATCCTGGTGCTGTCGCTGATCGGCATCGTCTACGGCGCGCTGGTCGCCATCGGCCAGAAGGACATCAAGCGGCTGGTCGCCTACGCGTCCATCTCGCACTTCGGGTTCATCATCATGGGCATCTTCGCGATGACCAGCCAGGGCCAGTCCGGCGCCACCCTCTACATGGTCAACCACGGCATCTCCACCGCCGCGTGGATGCTGGTGGCGGGCTTCCTGATCTCCCGCCGCGGCTCCCGCCTGATCGCCGACTACGGCGGCGTGCAGAAGGTCGCCCCCGTCCTGGCCGGCACCTTCCTGATCGGCGGCCTGGCCACCCTGTCGCTGCCCGGCCTGGCCCCGTTCGTCAGCGAATTCCTGGTCCTGGTCGGCACGTTCACCCGCTACCCGGTGATCGGCGTCATCGCCACCTTCGGCATCGTGCTGGCCGCGCTGTACGCGCTGATGCTGTACCAGCGCACCATGACCGGCCCGGTGAAGGAGTCCGTCACCGGCATGCCCGACCTGAAGGCCCGTGAACTCGCGGTGGTCGCCCCGCTGGTGGCGCTCACCCTGCTGCTCGGCGTCTACCCCCAGACGCTCACCCGGATGGTGAACCCGGCCGTGAACGACACCCTCAGCCAGGTCCACCGGACCGACCCCGCGCCCGCCCACCCGGTCGCCGCCACCAACGGAGGTGAGCAGAAGTGATCTCCACCCACGCGCTGGCGGCCGCCGGCGGCAACAGTCCGAGCATCCCGGCCCCGCACATCGAGTACGGCCAACTCTCGCCGATGCTCGTGGTGTTCGGCGCCGCGCTGATCGGCATCCTGGCCGAGGCGTTCCTGCCGCGCCGGCTGCGCGCCTCCACCCAGCTCGGCATCTCGCTGGTCGGCCTGGTCGGCGGCTTCGTCGCCGTGATCGTCCTCGCCGCCCAGGGCCACGCCACCACCAGGGCCGGCCTGCTGGCGATGGGCTCGGTCGCCATCGACGGGCCCGCGCTGTTCCTGCAGGGCGTCATCCTGCTGACCGCCGTCCTCGCCGTCCTCACCTACGCCGAGGGCCGGCTGGAGCCGCGCATCAACGGCCACCGGATCGACGCCTTCGCCGCCCAGGCGGCGGCCGTCCCCGGCGGTGAGCAGGAACGCGAAGCCACCCGCGAGGGCCTGCGGACCACCGAGATCTACCCGCTCACCCTGTTCGCGGTCGGCGGCATGCTGCTCTTCCCCGCCTCCAACGACCTGCTCACCATGTTCGTGGCGCTCGAAGTGCTCTCCCTGCCGCTGTACCTGATGTGCGCGATCGCCCGGCGCCGCCGCCTGCTGTCGCAGGAGGCCGCCGTCAAGTACTTCCTGCTTGGCGCGTTCGCCTCCGCGTTCTTCCTGTTCGGCACCGCCCTGGTGTACGGCTACGCGGGCAGCCTCCGGCTCGGCGACATCGCCGACGTGGTCGCCGGCACCGCCCCCGTCACCCCGGCGCTCGCCGTCACCACGCAGAACGACGCGCTGCTGCTGATCGGCCTGGCCATGCTCGCCGTCGGCCTGCTGTTCAAGGTCGGCGCGGTGCCGTTCCACTCCTGGACCCCGGACGTCTACCAGGGCGCGCCCACCCCCGTCAGCGGGTTCATGGCCGCCGCCACCAAGACCGCCGCGTTCGGCGCCCTGCTGCGGCTCTTCTACGTCGCCTTCCCCGGCGTCCGCTGGGACTGGCGGCCCGTCATGTGGGGCGTCGCGATCCTCACCATGGTGGTCGGCTCGATCCTCGCCGTCACCCAGCAGGACGTGAAGCGGCTCCTCGCCTACTCCTCGGTCGCGCACGCCGGCTTCATCCTCACCGGCCTGATCGCCACCGACCGGCGCGGCGTCGCCGCCGTCCTCTTCTACCTGCTCGCCTACTCCTTCGTCACCCTCGGCGCGTTCGCCGTGGTCACCCTGGTCCGCGACTCCAAGGGCGAGGCCACCCACCTCTCCAACTGGGCCGGCCTCGGCCGCCGCTCCCCCCTGCTCGCCGCGGTCTTCGCGCTCTTCCTGCTGGCCTTCGCCGGCATCCCGCTCACCTCCGGCTTCACCGGCAAGTTCGCGGTCTTCCAGGCCGCGGCCGCCGGCGGCGCCACCCCGCTGGTGATCGTCGGTGTGCTGTCCTCCGCGATCGCCGCCTTCTTCTACATCCGCGTCATCGTCCTGATGTTCTTCTCCGACCCCCAGCCGTCCGGCCCCGCCGTCGCCGTCCCCAGCACCCTCACCGCCACCACCATCGCCTTCGGCGTCCTGGTGACCCTGGGCCTGGGACTGCTCCCGCAGTACTTCCTCGACCTGGCCACCAAGGCCTCGGTCTTCGTCCGCTGACCGCTCCCGGCCGGCGGGAGGTCGGTCCGTACCGGGCCCACCTCCCGCCACCAGGGGAGGAAGGACCATGCCCGTGCAGTGATCCACTCGGGACCGGATACGCTGCCTTGTATGTGCATCGGCGGCGCTGAGGGACCGGCCCGCTGGATCGACCAGGGACAGGAGTGGTCAGCGTGACCGTCGTGGGGCCCTTCGGGCTGAGCGTGCAGGACCGCGATCTGACCCGTGACGTCCAGGCCGGGATGGAGGCCGTGGAGGCCGCCCTGATCGAGGCCGTCAAGTGCGACGTGCCCTTCATCACGGTGACCGCCAGCCACCTCATCGAGGCCGGGGGGAAGCGGTTCAGGCCGCTGCTGGTGATGCTCGCCGCCCAGTTCGGCGACCCCGGCGCGCCCGGGGTGGTGCCGTCCGCGGTGGTGGTCGAACTGACCCACCTCGCGACGCTGTACCACGACGACGTCATGGACGAGGCCCCCGTGCGGCGCGGCGCGCCCAGCGCCAACAGCCGCTGGGACAACTCGGTCGCCATCCTCACCGGCGACTTCCTGTTCTCCCGCGCCTCCCAGGTGCTCTCCGGCCTCGGCCCCGAAGCCGTCAAGGTCCAGGCCGACGCGTTCGAGCGACTGGTCACCGGCCAGATCCTGGAGACCGTCGGGCCCCGCGCCGAGGACGACCCGCTGCACCACTACCTGGACGTCCTGTCCGGCAAGACCGGCTCGCTGATCGCCGTCTCCTGCCGCTTCGGCGCGATGATGGCCGGCGCCGAGCCGTGGATCGTCGACCTGCTCACCCAGTACGGCGAGCGGATCGGCACCGCGTTCCAGCTGGCCGACGACGTCCTCGACATCGCCAGCGACGGCCACGAGTCCGGCAAGACCCCCGGCACCGACCTGCGCGAGGGCGTCCCCACGCTGCCGGTCCTGCTGCTGCGTCAGATGCCCGTCGACCCGGCCGACCCCGAGGACGCCCGGCTGCGCGAACTCCTCGACACCGATCTGGCGTCCGACGACGCCGCCCACGCGGAGGCGCTGCGCCTGCTGCGCCGGCACCCGGCGCTGGAGCGGGCCCGCCGCGAGACGCTGCGCTACGCCGAGGAGGCACGGGCGCTGCTGGACGCGCTGCCGGAGTGCCCGGCCAAGGCGGCGCTGCAGGAGCTGTGCGACACGGTGGCCATCCGCACCATGTGAGACACGCGGGCGGGTGGGCACGAGAGGGTGCGCAACCAGGGGCGCGGGGAACTGCGCGAAGGGGAACGCACCCGTCGGAAAGATCGCGACGCAGGGCAATGACTTGCACGTGTTCGCGACCTTGCGGACCTGACTTGCGCTTGTCGCGCAGTTCCCCGCGCCCTTGTTTTCGCGCCCACCTGCTCTCGCGCAGCTCTCCCCGCGCCCCTGTTTTCGTGCCCGCAAGGTTTTCGCGCCCGATAGGGTCGTCCCATGTTGCGTGTGGTGATCGCCGAGGATTCCGTGCTGCTCCGGGAGGGGCTGACGCGGTTGCTGACGGACCGGGGGATGGAGGTCGTGGCGGGGGTCGGTGACGGGGAGGCGCTGCTGCGGGCGGTGGACGGGCTGCACGGGGAGGGCGCGCTGCCGGACGTGGTGGTGGCGGATGTGCGGATGCCGCCGACGCACACCGACGAGGGGGTGCGGGCGTGCGTGGAGTTGCGCAAGCGGTATCCGCAGCTGGGCGTGCTGGTGCTGTCGCAGCACGTGGAGGAGCAGTACGCGGGTGAGCTGCTGGCGGGTTCGACCCGCGGGGTGGGCTACCTGCTGAAGGACCGGGTCGCGGAGGTCCGGGAGTTCGCGGACGCGGTGACCCGGGTCGCGCAGGGCGGGACGGCGCTGGACCCGGAGGTGGTGCAGCAGCTGCTGAGCCGCAGCCGGCAGGTGGACACGCTGGCGAATCTGACGCCCCGTGAGCGCGAGGTGCTGGGGCTGATGGCGGAGGGCCGGACCAATGCCGCGATAGCCAAGCAACTGGTGGTGTCGGACGGTGCTGTCGAGAAGCATGTGTCGAACATCTTCCAAAAATTGGGTTTGGGGCAGAGCCAGCAGGATCACCGGCGCGTTCTCGCAGTACTGGCGTATTTGGAGTCGTGACCGGCCGGGGACCCGCGATTTCGGTCTTCGCGAGTTCCCTTCCGGTTGTGCTCCACCTGTTTAGGATTCCCTTGGTGCGCCAGGCGGACGGGGCACACGGCTCACGCCCGCTGCTGGCGCTCCTCGAGGAGGTCCGCGGCAGTGACCAGTCAGGTCGATCAGTCAGAGGCAGTGGACGGCCCGGGCGGCGAGAGCCGGACGGGTCCGGCCTCGCCCCGTTCGGGTCCGCAGGACGGGTCCGGGCGGACGGCAAAGCCGATCCGACGGTTGGACCGGGTGATCATCCGGTTCGCCGGGGACTCCGGCGACGGCATGCAGCTCACCGGTGACCGTTTCACCTCGGAGACGGCGGCGTTCGGCAACGACCTGTCGACCCTGCCGAACTTCCCGGCGGAGATCCGGGCCCCCGCAGGCACCCTGCCGGGTGTGTCCAGCTTCCAGTTGCACTTCGCCGACCACGACATCCTGACGCCCGGCGACGCCCCCGACGTGCTGGTGGCGATGAACCCGGCGGCGCTGAAGGCGAACCTGCCGGACCTGCCGGCCGGCGCCGAGATCATCGTCAACACGGACGAGTTCACCAAGCGGGCGCTGGCGAAGGTCGGGTACGACAAGGACCCGCTGTCGGACGGCTCGCTGGAGTCGTTCCGGCTGCACCCGGTGCCGCTGACCACGCTGACCCTGGAGGCGCTGAAGGACAGCGGGCTGGCCCGCAAGGACGCCGAGCGGGCGAAGAACATGTTCGCGCTCGGCCTGCTGTCGTGGATGTACCACCGGCCCACCCACGGCACCGAGCTGTTCCTGCGCCAGAAGTTCGCGAAGAAGCCGCTGATCGCGGAGGCGAACGTGACGGCGTTCCGGGCGGGCTGGAACTTCGGCGAGACCACCGAGGACTTCGCGGTCTCCTACGAGGTGCCGCCGGCCAAGCTGCCGGCCGGCACGTACCGCAACATCTCCGGGAACCTGGCGCTGTCGTACGGCCTGGTCGCGGCGGGGGAGCGGTCCGGGCTGCCGGTGTTCCTCGGCTCGTACCCGATCACCCCGGCGTCGGACATCCTGCACGAGCTGTCGAAGCACAAGAACTTCGGCGTCCGGACGTTCCAGGCCGAGGACGAGATCGCCGGCATCGGCGCGGCGCTCGGTGCGGCGTTCGGCGGCGCGCTGGGCGTGACCACCACCTCCGGCCCGGGCGTGGCGCTGAAGTCGGAGACCATCGGCCTGGCGGTGTCGCTGGAACTGCCGCTGCTGGTGGTCGACATCCAGCGCGGCGGCCCGTCCACCGGCCTGCCGACCAAGACCGAGCAGGCCGACCTGCTGCAGGCGATGTTCGGCCGCAACGGCGAGGCCCCGGTGCCGATCGTGGCCCCCGCGACGCCCGCCGAGTGCTTCGACGCCGCGCTCGACGCCGCCCGGATCGCGCTCGGCTACCGCACCCCGGTGTTCCTGCTCTCGGACGGCTACCTGGCCAACGGCTCCGAACCGTGGAAGATCCCGGACGTCGACGAACTCCCGGACCTGCGCGTGGAGTTCGCCACCGAGCCGAACGGCCCCGACGGCTCCTTCCGCCCCTACCAGCGCGACCCGCACACCCTCGCCCGCCCCTGGGCCGTCCCCGGCACTCCCGGCCTCGAGCACCGGATCGGCGGCATCGAGAAGCAGGACGGCACCGGCAACATCTCCTACGACCCGGCCAACCACGACTTCATGGTCCGCACCCGGCAGGCCAAGATCGACGGCATCGAGGTGCCGGACATCGAGGTCGACGACCCCAGCGGCGAGGCCCGCGTCCTGGTGCTCGGCTGGGGCTCCACCTACGGCCCGATCACCGCCGCGGTGCGCCGGGTCCGGGCGGACGGCGGCCAGGTCGCCCAGGCCCACCTGCGCCACCTCAACCCCTTCCCGGCCAACCTCGGCACGGTGCTGCGCCGCTACGAGCGGGTGATCGTCCCCGAGATGAACCTCGGGCAGCTCGCCCTGCTGCTGCGCGCGAAGTACCTCGTCGACGCCCAGTCCTACAACCAGGTGCGCGGCCTGCCGTTCAAGGCCGCCCAACTCGCCGACGTGCTGCACGCGGCGATCGGCACGCTCGACGCGGAGGCGACCCGATGACCGACTTCCCCGCGCTGCGGCTCGTCCCGAAGGCCGACGGCCCGCAGTCCGCGAAGGACTTCAAGACCGACCAGGAAGTGCGCTGGTGCCCAGGCTGCGGCGACTACGCGATCCTGGCCGCCGTCCAGTCCTTCATGCCGGAGCTCGGCATCCGCCGGGAGAACACCGTCTTCGTCTCCGGCATCGGCTGCTCCTCGCGCTTCCCGTACTACATGAACACCTACGGCATGCACTCGATCCACGGCCGCGCCCCGGCGATCGCCACCGGCCTGGCCGCGTCCCGCCCCGACCTGTCGGTCTGGGTGGTGACGGGCGACGGCGACGCGCTGTCGATCGGCGGCAACCACCTGATCCACGCGCTGCGCCGGAACGTCAATCTGAAGATCCTGCTGTTCAACAACCGGATCTACGGCCTGACGAAGGGCCAGTACTCGCCGACCAGCGAGGTCGGCAAGATCACCAAGTCCACGCCGATGGGTTCGCTGGACGCCCCCTTCAACCCGCTGTCGCTGGCGATCGGCGCGGAGGCGAGCTTCGTCGCCCGGACCATCGACTCCGACCGGCAGCACCTCCAGTCGGTGCTGCGGGCCGCGGCGCAGCACGAGGGCACCGCGCTGGTGGAGATCTACCAGAACTGCAACATCTTCAACGACGGCGCGTTCGAGCTCCTGAAGGAGCCCGGCACCCGGGACGAGGCGCTGATCCGGCTGGAGCACGGGCAGCCGATCCTGGTCGGCGCGGACCGGCACGTGGTGCGGGGTGCGGACGGCGAGCTGCGGATCGCGCCGCGCAGCGAGGGCGAGGCCGTCGTCCACGACGCGCACGCGAGCAGCCCGACGACGGCGTTCGCGCTCACCCGGCTCGCCGAGGCGGACCTGCTGCACCACACGCCGATCGGGGTGCTGCGGGACGTGCAGCGGGACGTCTACGACACGCAGATGGCGGACCAGTTGGCGTTGGCGGAGGAGCAGAAGGGGCGGGGGGAGCTGGCCGGTCTGCTGGCCGGTTCGAGCACGTGGACGGTGACGGAGTAGGGGGCCGGTGACGTCGGTGGGCAGCTGGCCCTCGGGCCCCTGCCCTTCCTCCCCTTGTCAGGAGTGACAGCTCATTATGGGGATGACACCTTCACCCGCGTGCCGCTACCTTTCGTAGGACGTTTCGTGCGCGGGTGAAGGGCAGGCCATGGCGGAGAGTGCGCGAGAGGCCAGGGTCGGGCTGTGGAACGGCTTCGCGGCGTACGGGATGTGGGGCCTGTTCCCCCTGTTCTGGCCGCTGCTGGAGCCGGCCGGGGCGGCGGACATCCTGGCGAACCGGATGGTGTGGTCGCTGGTGGCGGTGGCCGCGATGCTGCTGATACGCCGCCGCTGGGGGTGGATACGCCCGCTGCTGCGCCAGCCGCGCAGGCTCGCGCTGCTCGCGCTGGCGGCGGTCACCGTCTCGGTGAACTGGGGCGTGTACATCTGGGCCGTGAACGCCGGGCACGTGGTGGAGACCAGTCTCGGGTACTTCATCAATCCGCTGGTGACGATCGCCTTCGGCGTGCTGGTGCTGCGCGAGCGGCTGCGCACCGCGCAGTGGGCGGCGGTCGGGGTCGGCGTGGCCGCGGTCGCGGTGCTGTCGGTGGCGTACGGGCGGCTGCCGTGGATCGCGCTGACGCTGGCGTTCTCGTTCGCCACGTACGGGCTGCTGAAGAAGAAGGTCGCGCTGGGCGGGCCGGAGAGCCTGGCGGTGGAGAGCGCGGTGATGTTCCCGTTCGCGCTCGGCTTCCTGGTGTACCTGGGGGTGCGCGGCGAGGGCAGCCTCGGCCACTACGGCTGGGGGCACACCGCGCTGCTGATGGTCAGCGGGGTGATCACGGCGGTGCCGCTGATGTGCTTCGGCGCGGCGGCGCTGCGGGTGCCGCTGACCACGCTGGGCCTGCTGCAGTACCTGGCGCCGGTGTTCCAGTTCCTGATCGGCGTGACGGTCTTCCACGAGTCGATGTCGCCGGCCCGCTGGGTGGGCTTCGGCCTGGTGTGGGTGGCGCTGGTGCTGCTGAGCGTGGACGCCCTGCGCCGGGTCCGGGCGGACCGGCGGCAGGTCGCCGCGCCGGTGCCGGCGGAGACGGTCGCCCGCTGACGGGGCGGCGGCGCCGCCGGGGTTCACTTCGGAGTCGTCAGTTCGGGGCCGATCACGACGCGCGCGTCGAAGAACGCTTTGGCGAGGGTCCGGTGCGTCTCGGGGTCGGTGATCCGCTCGGCGCGTTCGAACTGCTCGGCCAGGATCCGGATCGTGAAGCAGACGCGCTCGCCGGTCTCGGTCGTGCCCAGGACCACGCAGTCGGCCCGCTCGGCCGAGGCCTTGCGGCGGAGCACCGGGAAGGTCTCCTCCGGCCGGAGCGCGAGCGGTGCTCCGGTGGCGGTCCGGATGTCCGGGGCGCCGCTGGCCAGGGCGGTCAGCTCGGCGGTGGCGAACACCGCGATCGGCGGCTCCAGACCGCGTGGGCCCCGCCTCCTGGCCGCGCCGGCGAAGCCGCCCGCGACGACCGCCGGCACCGCCAGCAAGGTCATCGTCATCGACGACGGCGCGAGGGCGACCGCCAGTGCGGCCGCGCCGAGCAGTGCGGCGAACACCGGCCAATACTTTCCAGCCATTTCCTGCCTCGTGTCCGTCATGTGCCGAAGGGGTGGGCGAACGCCCGCCCGGACGTCGGATTCTGCCCGGTGGACGGCGGTTCCGGCTACGGTTCCACCCACGGCGCGGACGAACGGGCCCGGCCCGCCGACGAGTCGGCGGGCCGGGCCCGTTCGGCGGAACGTCACTTCCCGGCGGCCGCGGCCTGCTCCAGGGTCTCCGGGGTGACGGCGCCCACGTAGACCTTGCCGTCGTTGGTGATCAGGGCGTTCACGACGCGGGTGGACACCAGGGTGCCGCCCTTGACCTGACGGCCGGCGAACTTGGCGACGCCCTTCGCGGCCTCCGCGCCCGCGTCCGCGCGGGCGACGGCCGTCCAGCCCTCGCCGATGACGCCCGCCTTGGCCCCGTCGGCCTTGCCCGCCCCGTCGGCCTTACCGCCGCTCGGCAGCGAGGGCAGGCCCGGGATCGACGGCATCGGGTCGGCGGCGTGGTCGCCGGCGGCGCGCTCGACCACCTTGGCGCCCTTGGGGACGCCGAACTGGAAGGTCTTGGCGTCCGGCTTGGCGTAGGACAGCGTGCCGAAGCGCACGTCGAACGCGGTCGCGCCGTCGACCGTGCGGAGCTGCACGGCCAGCGGCAGGCCCTTCTCCGCGTCGATCGAGACCCGGATCTCCGCGACGGTGGAGCCCGCCTGCTTGGGCTTGACGCTGAGCTTGTACGCGGCGTGCCCGGCGACCCGCTCGGTGCCGTCGACCGTCACCGAGGTGGTTCCGGCGGAGTGCTCCAGCAGCTGCTTGGCGATGTCCTGCGGGGTGACGGAGCCGATGCCCGCCTTGCCGTCCGGGCGGTGGCCGTCGGCGCCCGCGCCGGTCAGGTGCAGGGCCTGCTGGGAGCCGCGGTCGTACGCCCACACCTGGTCGCCGTTGTGGACCAGCTCGTAGCCGGACTTCTCGCCGGACAGCGTGACCTTCTGGCGGTCCGGGCCGTCGGAGGCGACCGACAGGGTGTGCGAGCCGCCGAGCAGTTCGACGGCCTTCTGCTGCGGGTCGGCGCTGCCGGTGTGCGCGCCGGCGCTGCGGGCGAGGTCGCCGAGCGCGCCGGAGCCGGTGGCGGCCTCGGTCAGCGCGGTGGGCAGGCCCAGGTCGGCGTTGACCCGGACGGTGCCGCTGAAGGTGTCGGTGTCGGCCGAGAGGGCCTTGGCGACCAGGTCCTGGGCGCTGATGGCGGGCAGGTTCGGAGACTCGTCGCTGGCCAGTGCGGGCACCAGGCCGATGCCGGTGGCGACGACGGCGGCGATCGCCACCGGCACACCGTAACGGACGGCGGGGCGCCGCCGACCGGCCCGAGTTGCCGTCAAGTCCTGTACTGCGGTGGAGTTCTGGTCCACTGCGGCCCCCTTCCGAGCCCGTCTGCTGTCAGTGTCCATTGAAACCCCGGACGCTCGTTCGGGGCGTCGCCCGACGGCAGCAGATCGCGGTACGTCTCGCGTTGTATCCGGAGCATTGCGACCCTGAGGCTCCGTCAGGGTTGTGTAGTCCCACAGGCGTACGGCGCGTAGGGTCGGCCCCATGAGTCATCAGCCTCCGGCCCCCGTCGCCTCGTCCCCCACCCCGACCGCGATGCGACGCGCGCTGCGCAGAGCGCGCGACGGCGTGGCGCTGGACGTGGCGGAGGCGGCGGTGCTGCTCCAGGCGCGCGGCGCGGACCTGGAGCAGCTGTGCGAGGCGGCGGCCCGGGTGCGCGACGCCGGGCTGGAGCAGGCGGGCCGCCCGGGTGTCGTCACGTACTCGCGCAAGGTGTTCATCCCGCTGACCAGGCTGTGCCGGGACCGCTGCCACTACTGCACCTTCGTCACCGTGCCCGGCAAGCTCCGCAAGGACGGCCACGGCCTGTACCTGTCCCCGGACGAGGTGCTGGAGATCGCCCGCCGGGGCGCCGAACTGGGCTGCAAGGAGGCCCTGTTCACGCTCGGCGACCGCCCCGAGGACCGCTGGCCGGAGGCCCGCGAGTGGCTCGACGCGCACGGCTACGACGACACCCTGGCGTACGTCCGGGCGATGGCGGTGCGGGTGCTGGAGGAGACCGGGCTGCTGCCGCACCTGAACCCGGGCGTGCTGTCCTGGACGGACTTCCAGCGGCTCAAGCCGGTCGCCCCGTCGATGGGCATGATGCTGGAGACCACCGCCACCCGCCTCTGGTCGGAGCCCGGCGGCCCGCACCACGGCTCCCCGGACAAGGAGCCGGCGGTCCGGCTGCGGGTGCTGGAGGACGCCGGCCGCAGCGCCGTGCCGTTCACCACCGGTGTGCTGATCGGCATCGGCGAGACCTTCGAGGAGCGGGCCGAGTCGCTGCTCGCGATCCGCAAGGTGGCCCGCGCCTACCAGGGCGTGCAGGAGGTGATCGTGCAGAACTTCCGGGCCAAGCCGGACACCGCGATGCGGGCCATGCCGGACGCCGAACTGTCCGAACTGGCCGCGGCGGTGGCGGTGGCCCGGCTGGTGCTCGGCCCGGCCGCCCGGATCCAGGCCCCGCCGAACCTGGTGGACGCCGAGTTCGCGCTGCTGATCCGGGCCGGCATCGACGACTGGGGCGGCGTCTCGCCGCTGACCCCGGACCACGTCAACCCGGAGCGCCCCTGGCCGCACATCGAGGAGCTGGCCGAACGGACCGCCGAGGCCGGGTTCACCCTGCGCGAGCGGTTGACCATCTACCCCGAGTACCTGAAGCGCGGCGAGCCGTGGCTCGACCCCCGCCTGCTGCCGCACGTCCGGGCGCTCGCCGACCCCGCCACCGGCCTGGCCGTCGAGGGCCGCAACCCCGTCGGCCTGCCCTGGCAGGAACCCGACGAGCCGATGACCGGCGGCGGCCGCACCGACCTGTTCCGCACCGTCGACACCGAGGGCCGCACCGGCGACCGCCGCTCCGACTTCGACGACGTGTACGGCGACTGGGACACCCTGCGCGAACAGGCCGCTGTCCCCACCCCGACCCGCCTGCCCGCCGACCTGCGGGCCGCGCTGTCCACCGCCGCCGACGACCCGACGAAGCTGACGGACGACCAGGCCCTCGCCCTGTTCCAGGCCGACGGCGACGCGCTGGACGCGCTCACCCGGATCGCCGACGACCTGCGCCGCGACACCGTCGGCGACGAGGTGACGTACTGCGTCACCCGGAACATCAACTTCACCAACGTCTGCTACACCGGCTGCCGCTTCTGCGCGTTCGCGCAGCGCCGCACCGACGCCGACGCCTACACCCTGTCGCTGGACCAGGTCGCCGAACGGGCCGAGCAGGCCTGGCAGGTCGGCGCGACCGAGGTGTGCATGCAGGGCGGCATCCACCCGGACCTGCCGGGAACCGCCTACTTCGACATCGCCCGGGCCGTGAAGCAGCGGGTGCCGGGCATCCACGTGCACGCGTTCTCGCCGATGGAGGTGGTCAACGGCGCCACCCGCACCGGGCTGTCGATCCGCGACTGGCTGACCGCGGCGAAGGAGGCCGGCCTGGACTCCATCCCCGGCACCGCCGCGGAGATCCTCGACGACGAGGTGCGCTGGATCCTCACCAAGGGCAAGCTGCCCGCCGCGACCTGGGTGGAGGTGGTCACCGCCGCCCACGAGGTGGGCCTGCGCTCCTCGTCCACCATGATGTACGGGCACGTCGACACCCCCAAGCACTGGCTCGGCCACCTGCGGCTGCTCGCCGGGATCCAGCAGCGCACCGGCGGCTTCACCGAGTTCGTCACGCTGCCGTTCGTGCACACCAACGCGCCGGTCTACCTGGCGGGCATCGCCCGGCCCGGCCCGACCGCGCGCGACAACCGGGCGGTCACCGCGATGGCCCGGCTGCTGCTGCACCCGCACATCCCCAACATCCAGACCAGCTGGGTGAAGCTCGGCGCGGAGGGCGCCGCCGAGATGCTCCGCAGCGGCGCCAACGACCTCGGCGGCACCCTGATGGAGGAGACCATCTCCCGGATGGCCGGCTCCTCCTGGGGCTCCTACAAGTCGGTCCGCGACCTGGAGGCGATCGCCACGGCGGTCGGCCGCCCCGCCCGGCAGCGCACCACCGACTACGGCCCGGTGCCCGCCGAACGCCGCGCCGCCGCCCTCGCCTCGGACGGGCACCTGCCCCGGCTGCTCCCCGTGCTCGGCTGACGGCGGCCGCCCGGCGACCGGCGGATGGATGTTCGGTGGAGTCCGGCGGGTCCGGGCGGGCCTTCGAATACAGTGCGTCTGCTGTCCGATGCCACCGACCGAAAGGCCCTCACCCGTGATGCCCCTGTGGTCACGCGCCCAGCAGCAGGACTTCCGCAGCCGGGTGCGGGGCTGTCTGCTCGGCGGTGCGATCGGCGACGCCCTCGGCGCCGGCATCGAGTTCGAACAGCTGGAGCAGATCCGCGCCGCCCACGGCGAGGCCGGTGTCACCGGATACCTCCCCGCCTACGGGCGGCGCGGCGCGGTCACCGACGACACCCAGATGAGCCTGTTCACCGTCGACGGCCTGATCCGCTCCCACATCGGCCGCGACAGCGGCACCTGGCACCCGCCGTCCGACGTGCACCGCGCCTACCTGCGCTGGTACGCCACCCAGCAGGACTGGGGCCCCGACGAGCGCCGCCAGGACCTCGGCTGGCTGGGCCGCGAGGAATGGCTGTACCAGCGCCGCGCCCCCGGCAACGCCTGCCTGTCCGGCCTGGGCGGCACCGGCGAGGGCCCGCTGCCCACCGTCGACGAGCCGCGCAACCCGGCCTCCAAGGGCTGCGGCACCGTGATGCGCGCCGCCCCGTTCGGACTGCTCACCGCCTGGGAACCGACCCTGGTGTTCCAACTCGCCGTCGAATGCTCGGTGCTGACCCACGGGCACCCCACCGGCTACCTGTCCGCCGGGGCGTTCGCGGTGATCGTCCACGCGGTGGCCCGCGGCGGCACCCTGGAGGAGGGCGTCCACCTCGCGCTGGCGCTGCTGTCCGAGCGCCCCGGCCACGAGGAGACCACCGCCGCGCTGCGCGCCGCGCTGGACGCCGTCCGGGCCGGCGTGCCGTCCGCCGAACGGGTCGAGGAGCTCGGCGAGGGCTGGACCGCCGAGGAGGCGCTCGCCATCGGCCTGTACTGCGCGCTGGTCGCCGAGGACGTCCGCAGCGGCCTGCTGCTGGCCGTCAACCACTCCGGCGACAGCGACTCCACCGGCTCCATATGCGGCAACCTGCTGGGCGCCCTGCACGGCGAGACCTCGCTGCCGCCCGAACTGCTGGCCGAACTCGAAGGCCGCGGCACGATCCTGGAGCTGGCCGACGACCTGGTGCTGGAACTGCTGCACGGCCCCGCCCTGCACGGCACCGAGGCCTGGAACACCCGCTACCCGACGGGCGTGTGACGCCCCCTCGCCCGGCGGGACGGGCGTCGGTGCGGCGGTGCCCGCCGCGGGGAGGCGACGGGCACCGGGGTGTGCAGCAGGGAGCCGTGGATCAGATCTCGCCGAAGGCGCCCGCACCGGCAGCCGCTGCGAAAGCCGCCCAGCTCGCGCTGGAGAAGCGCAGCTGCGGGCCCTGCGGGTCCTTGGAGTCCCGGACCGCGATCGAGGCAGAAGACGGGACAGCGATCTCGACGCACGCGCCGTTGCCGCCGCTGTAGCTGCTCTTGCGCCAGGTCAGGGTCTCGATGGCCTTGCTCATTTCGTGAACTCCTCTGCCAATTGGGTGATCATCGACCGGCTTTCCGTGACACTCAGCGCCGCGGCTCGCAGATGGTCGTACAGATTGGTATAGCGGCGTACGTCGGCTTCCTTCTCGAGGTAGAGATCGCTCGTCACTCCTTCGAAGTAGACGACCGTGGAATCCGCTGACTCGGGGAACTCCATCAGGGAGAATGTCCCGGTCATGCCGGGGTGGGCACCGTGCTTGAACGGTATGACCTGCAGATTGATGTTCGGCCGCTCGCCGAGCTCGACCAGTTGGTACAGCTGCGCCGCCATCACCTGCGGCCCGCCGACCTGTCGGCGAAGCACCGCCTCGTCCACCACCACCCACAGGCTGCCGATCTGGTCCTCGCCGTGTATCCGGTGCTGGCGCTTGAGGCGCACCTCCACCCGGCGGCGGATCGCCACCGGATCGGTGTCCGGCTGGGTGCCGGTCACCACCGCCTCCGCGTACTCCGGGGTCTGCAGCAGCCCGGGCACGAACGAGGACTCGTAGGCCCGGATCGACGAGGCCTCCGCCTCCAGCCCGATGTACACGCTGTACGGGATGTCCCCGAACTCGTGCCACCAGCCGCGCTGGCGCGACTCCTTGGCCATCTCCATCAGCCCGTTGCGGACCCGCTCGTCGTCGACCTGGTAGACGTCGCACAGGTCGCGGACATCGCGCTGGCTGATCGAGCGGCGGCCGTTCTCCAGCCGGCTGATCTTCGACTGGGAGACCATCAGACGGCCGGCCACCTCCTCCGCGGTCATCCCACGGAGTTCACGCAAGCGCCGGAGTTCGGCACCGAGCCTGCGGCGGCGCACCGTCGGATTCACGCTGGCGGACACATCGACCTCCGGCCCTACTTCTGGCAACAGTGCGGTAATTGGTACCAACCCCCTGACGCTGAGCAGCATGCCACTTCAACTGCCGTCCACGCCCGGGAATCGCGGCAGCGCGTTAGAACAGATCGTCGGAAAATCACCCAATGGGGACGGTGGCTCTTGCGGACCACCCGCCCCACGCGCTAATGGACGTCCCGTGCGTCCCAAGGCCCCTGACGGCACGTCGCAGACCCCTCCCGGGCGAGAGCGCCAACGGTGAAGGGCGGCCGCCCGGTGCATCGCACCGGGCCGGCCGCCCTTCACCGCATCGAACGCGGGGCCCTACCCAAGGCCCCGGCGGCGTGGACCGCTCATCGCGCGCCCACCCGGCTGGCCACACCCCGCCCTGCGGGTGCGGGCCGACCGGCCGGACCGCGCGAACCCGCGGGCGCCGACCTGCCCTGCTGGGACGGCAGACCGTTCTGCACGTCCATCACCGCGTGGGCCACCATCCCGCCCAGCGGGTCGTACCTGATCAGGTCCCGGAGCCGGGAACGCGAGGACCGCCCCTCGTTGCCCGGGTACAGGTGCTTGCCCAGACCCACCGCATGCGCCAGCGCCGCCAGCGCCGCCGTCCGCGGGTCCGGCGGCACACCGGTGCGGATCGCGGTGTCCAGGCGCTGCTTGATCGCCGCGTTGGTGCAGTCGTCCGACGCCTGATAACGGGTCGTCGGCAGCACGCCGCACACCTGACCCGGCACGGCCGTCACCATGCCGCACCGCTCCAGGTGCGCCAGGTACGTCTGCCTCAGGCCCAGGCGCGGCCCACCGATCCAGTGCGCGGCGCGCACCGGACTGCCGCGCCTGCGCAACAGCTCCAGCGCATGGTCCAACGTCGGGTCACCGGTCGGCCGTGGCACCACCACGGCGATCCGGTCCCCGTCCGGGACTATCCTTCCGGCCAGGGACAGCTCGACGAGCTGCGCCCCGGCAAGTCCGAGGTCGAGGGTCTGCGGCTGCGCGGTGGTACCCGTGGCCGGGTCCAGTGCGAGCAGCAACAGCTCCTCGGGAATAGTTCTGCGGCTCCTGCCCATCCAAGCCTCCCCGCGTGGATGAATGACAGGGTGACGCCTCTCACACAGGCTTGTCGAGTACGCCTCCGAATCGTGACCTTGCCCAGGCAGGCTGGAACCGCCGTCCGACGCCCCCGCGTCTGATCCGGGGACGGCCCGCGCGAGCAGGAAAAGCCGCCGGTGGGGCGGGGTGCGGCGGGCCATCGCGGCCACGGTGCCGGAGACTGTACAGGTACCCGGGCGGGTCGAGAACCCACCGGAAAAAAACCAGCTTGTGTGATCGGACCGGCGACCGCCGGGGCGGACGAGGAGGAGTGGGTTACGTGGGCGAGTCCCCGCAGAGCAAGCCGCGCGACGGCAGGACGCGGCCGGCCGAGGATCCTCGCGAGGGCGGCTCCACCGTGCACCTCCGCGTCCGGGACGCCGAGGAACCCGCGACCTCGCCCGAGCCCGAATCCGAGCCCGACCTCGACCTCGACCTTCCGGAGGCAGGCGCGGCGCTCACGTCCGCCAAGCCGGAGGAAGAAGAGGAGAAGGAGGACGGGGAAGAGGAGGGGACGGCGGAGGCCGCTTCCGAGGAGGAGTCCGCTCCTGCCGGGCCGGAGGCTGCGGCGAAGCCCGAGGTGGCGGAGGAGTCGGAGGAGTCGGAGGCCGAGGAGGAGTCCGTCCCTGCTGTTGCCGAGCCGACCATGACGCTGCGTATGGGCAAGGTGGAGGAGTCGGACGAGGAGTCCGTTCCCGCTGTTGCCGAGCCGACGATGACGTTGCGGATCGGGCAGGTGGCGGAGACGGAGGAGTCCGCTCCTGCCGGGCCGGAGGCTGCGGCGAAGCCCGAGGTGGCGGAGGAACTGGAGGAGTCGGAGGCCGAGGAGGAGTCCGTCCCTGCTGTTGCCGAGCCGACCATGACGCTTCGCATCGGGAAGGCGGAGGAGTCGGACGAGGAGTCCGTTCCTGCGGCGGCCGAGCCGACCATGACGCTTCGCATGGGTAAGGCGGAGGAGAAGTCCGTTCCCGCTGCGGCCGAGCCGACCATGACGCTGCGGCTGCCCAAGGGCGGGACCGCACCCAAGCCGGCTCCGGCTCCGGCCCCGGCCCCGGCCCCGAAGGCCGCGCCGGCGCCCGTCGCGCCCGCCCCGAAGGCCGCGCCCGCGTCCGTGGCGTCCGCGCCGCCGGCCGGGCCGGAGAACACTGTCGAGGCGCTGGAGGTCCTGAAGGCGCTGAGCGCGCGGCCGATGACCCCGTTGCGGCGGGCGATGAAGCGGGTGGTGGTCTGGGGCGTCTTCCTGGCCGTGGTGTTCGGGGTGCTGGCGGCCGTGCAGCTGCTGCGTCCGCTGCCCTCGCCGAAGACGAAGCTCGGGCTGGCCGACTCGTTCACGTTCCAGGGCGAGCAGCTGAACATCCCGTGGCCCGCCAAGGGGCAGGCCGCGGCCGAGGTGGTCGGGGTGGGTGACCTCGGCGGGTCCGGCGAGGAGACGCCGGTGCCGATCGCGTCCGTCACCAAGGTGATGAACGCGTACCTGATCCTGCAGGCGCACCCGCTGAAGAAGGGCCAGACCGGCCCGATGCTCACGGTCGACAAGCAGGCCGCGCAGGAGTCGTCGAACGCCGACGAGTCGAAGGTCGCCCTGACGGAGGGCCAGCAGCTCAGCCAGTACGAGGCGCTGGAGATGCTGATGCTGCCGTCCGCGAACAACGTGGCCCGGCTGCTGGCGCGGTGGGATGCCGGCAGCGAGGAGGCGTTCGTCAAGAAGATGAACGACACCGCCAAGCAGTTCGGCATGACCAACACCGTCTACGCCGACCCGGCCGGGTACAACAACGACACCAAGTCGACCGCCAAGGACCAGCTGAAGCTGGCCGAGCAGGTGATGAAGGACGAGATCTTCCGGCAGGTCATCGCCGAGCCCGACACCAAGTTCAACGGCCAGCGGGTCTACAACACCAACAAGGTGCTCGGGAAGAACGGCATGATCGGCGGCAAGACCGGTTCGTCGACCCCCGCGCAGTCCTGCTTCATGTGGGCGGCGGTGAAGGAGATCGGCGGCGTCAAGCGGACCCTGCTCGGTGTCACGCTGGGCCAGCCGGCCACCAAGGAGGAGCCGAGCCTGGTGAACGCGGCCCAGCCGGTCAGCCAGAAGATCAACGTGGCCGCGCAGACCGTGCTGGTCGGGCAGACCCTGGCCAAGCAGGGCGACGTGGTCGGCTACGTCAGCGACGGCGTCGGCGGCAAGGTGCCGGTGGTGGCCGCCAAGGAGCTCACCGTCGCGGGCTGGAACGGCATCACCGCGCACCTGACCCTCACCCCGATCGGCAAGATCGCCCACACCCTGCCGGCCGGCACCCAGGTCGGCACGCTGTCGGCGGGCGACGGCGACGACCGGATCGAGATCCCGGTGACTCTCCAGTCGGACTTGGCCCCGCCGTCCATCGGCGCCCGCCTGCTGCGCCTCGGCTGAGGCAGCAGCCTGGTCCGGACAGGCCTCCGCGGGCGGGTGACACTCGTTGTCACCCGCCCGCGGAGGTTTTTTCGTGGGCGGGTTCAGCGCTTTCGGGTGAATCGGGACGCCCGGTCGGAGACGCCCCAGGCGGTGACCCGCCAGAGGGCCTCCGCCACGATGCTGCGGCTCATCTTGGACGCGCCGTGCTCGCGCTCCACGAAGGTGATCGGGACTTCGGCCACCTTGAAACCGGCCTTGACGGCCCGCCAGGCCAGGTCGACCTGGAAGCAGTACCCCTGCGAGGCCACCTGGTCCATGCCGAGGCCCAGCAGGGTCTCCTTCCGGAACGCCCGGTAGCCGCCGGTGACGTCGCGGATCGGGACGTTCAGCATCAGCCGCGAGTACGTCGAGCCGCCCTTGGACAGCAGCAGCCGCGACTTCGGCCAGTTCACCACGGCGCCGCCCGGCACCCAGCGCGAGCCCAGCACCAGGTCGGCACTGCGCAGCGCGGTGAGCAACCGCGGCAGCTCCTCCGGCTGGTGCGAGCCGTCCGCGTCCATCTCCACCAGCACGTCGTACCCGTTCTCGATGCCCCACCGGAACCCGGCCAGATAGGCCGCGCCGAGGCCCTCCTTGCCCTTCCGGTGCAGCACCTTGACCTGCTCGTCGTCCGCCGCCAGACCGTCCGCCAGCTTGCCCGTCCCGTCCGGGCTGTTGTCGTCGGCGACCAGCACATGGGCCTCCGGAACCGCGGCACGGACCCGGGAGACGATCCGTTCGACGTTCTCCGCCTCGTTGTAAGTCGGAATGATCACCAGGATCCTGCCGAGGCCGTCGAACGGAGTCTGAGGGGAGGAAGTCACGGGCCAGTGCCTTTCGGAGAGGTTGGATCTGCCGCAAGAACGAACAAATCCACCGTAAGGCCACGCACCGTACCCGTCCCGCGCCCGTTACGGCGGCCACTGGGCGGGACCGATCCGCTAGGCTGTCGGGTGGTTCGCCTCAGTAGCTCAGGGGATAGAGCACGGCTCTCCTAAAGCCGGTGTCGCAGGTTCGATTCCTGTCTGGGGCACAGCGGAACCGCAGGTCGCAGGCCCTCCGTCCGATCGGGACGGAGGGCCTGCGGCGTTTCGGTGCGAAGCGTGGTGGTTCTGTCGTTCGGGAGTGCTGTCGATTGTCGGTGTTGGGCCGCCGGTTGACGAGTGTTGCGGTGCCGGGGACGAGGGCCGTCGGCGCTCTGTCCGGTGTGCGGCGGGGGTCAGCGGGGCGGGGCGAGGCGCTGGGCGAGGGCGGTGAGGTCGGCGGCGGAGCGTTGTTGGAGGGTGCCGCCGTAGGTGACGCGGGAGGCGCCGAGGGTGCCGAGGTGGGCGGGGGCGGTGGTGTCGAGCAGGCAGAGGGCATTCAGCGGGCGGGGGATGCTCGCGGCGAGTTCGGGGAGCAGGTGCTCGGGGGCGAGGATGGGGTAGATCACGTCCACGCCGGCGTCGATGTACAGGGCGGCGCGCTTGACGGTGGACTCCACGGAGCGGTCGCCGAACAGGAAGGTGTCGACCCGGGCGTTCAGCACCAGGCGGTCGCCGGCCGCGGCGCGTACCTGGGCGAGCCAATCGGCGTGCTGGTCCGGGTCCTTGAGCTGTCGGGTGGCGGCGGTGGAGTCCTCCAGGTTGCAGCCGACCACTCCGGCGTCCAGCAGGCGTTCGACGATCTCGGCCGGGGCCAGGCCGTAGCCGGCCTCGATGTCGGCGGTCACCGGGACGTCGACCGAGCGGGCGATCCGCTTGACCGCGGCGAACATCTCGTCGGCGGGGGTGTCCTCGCCGTCGTGGTGGCCGAGGGCGGCGGCGACCGCCGAACTGGAGGTCGCCAGCGCGGTGAAGCCGGCGTCGGCGAACGCCCGGGCGCTGATCGCGTCCCAGACGTTGGGGAGGACCAGCGGATCCGCGGGCTCGGTGCGATCGTGCAGGGCCAGGAACTCCCGGGCGGTCATGGTGGTGGCCATGGGGCGGTCTCCTCTTCCTCGTCGATTCGGTGTTCGGGGTGCGTCTCGGCTCGAAGGAGTCGGTGGAGTGGAGCCTATGCCGAGGGGAGGTGACGACCGATCATTGACGGCCGGTGGCTCCGCTCCCGGCCGGGAGGTGTGCGGCGGTTCGCCGGCCGGGCGGTTCGGGGCGGGCCGGGCCGGCCGAAGGCGGGCTCAGCCGCGGCGCGGCTCCCAGCGCAGCAGGCGGCGGGAGAGGGCGAAGGAGGCGGCCAGCCAGGCCGTCAGCAGCAGCAGGGACGGGGCGGCGGACGACCAGCCGTGCAGCAGGTCCAGCTCGGGGAGCGGGCCGCCTGACCAGCTCTCCGCGCCGAACTCGCGGCCGAACCAGGCGGTGCGCAGCCCGCGGACCACCGGTGTCAGGGGGAGCGCCCCCGCAGGGCCGTGCAGCCAGCCGGGCAGTGCGGAGACCGGGGTGAAGACGCCCGCGCCGAACATGCAGAGCACCAGCACGGGGGTGGCGACCAGCGGCGCGGTCTCGGTGGTCGGGGTGAGTCCGGACAGGGCCACCGCCAGCACCGAGAACAGCAGGTAGCCGGCGAGCAGGGTGAGCAGCAGCAGCGCCGGGTCGGCCGGCAGCGGCGCGCCGAACCAGCCCACCGCGATGCCGCCCAGCACCAGTGCCTGGATCAGCACCACCACCGCGCCCGCGCCCAACTGCCCGGCGAGGACGGCGCTCGGCGGGCACTCGGTGCCGCGCAGCCGCTTGAGCACCAGCTCCTCGCGGCGCGCCACCACGCTGCTCAGCAGGTTGACGAACGAGGTGACCAGGGCCAGCCCGAGCAGCCCGACCGCCACGTATCCGGCGGCGTTCACCCCGCCGATCCGCTTGTCGCGCAGCGGTGCGGCGATCACCAGGTTGAGCAGCACCGGCAGCAGGAACCCGATGAAGGTGGAGCGCCGGTTGCGCCAGAACACCTTCCAGGAGAGGCCGAACTGGCCCTTGGCGTACGTGAACCAGCTCATCGGGACGCTCCCTCGACGGAGGCGGAGGCGGAGGCGGAGATGGTGGCGGAGACGGAGGTGCGGGCAGGGGTGGCGGCGGCGAGGTCGAGGAAGAGGTCCTCCAGCGAGCCGGAGCGCACCTCCAGGCCGTCCAGCTCGACGCCCTGGGCGGCCGACCAGGCGTGCAGTGCGGCCAGCGCCGGCGCCGAGCGGGGGACCCGGTACACCGCCCGGCCGTTCGTCAGCGAGGGCGCGGCGCCGGTCAGTTCGGGGAGGGCGGAGAGCGGGCGGCCGGGCGGCAGCGGCAGGGTGATCAGGTCGCCGCGGTCGGACAGCACCTCGTCGACGGTGCCCGTGGCGGCGATCCGGCCGCCGTCCATGATGGCCACCCGGTCGGCCAACTGCTGGGCCTCCTCCAGGTAGTGGGTGGTCAGCACCACCGTGGTGCCGCCGGCCCGGAGCTCCTCGACCAGCCGCCAGGTGGTGCGGCGGGCCTCCGGGTCCATGCCGGTGGTGGGCTCGTCCAGGAACAGCAGTTCCGGGTCGTTCAGCACCGCCAGCGCCAGGTCCAGCCGGCGGCGCTCGCCGCCGGACAGTTGGCCGACCCGGGTGCCGGCCTTCGGCTCCAGCGCCACCCGGGCCAGCACCTCGGCCGTGGGCCGGGCCCGGCTGGTGAAGGTGCGCCAGCAGTCGACCGTCTCCTTGACCGTCAGCTCCTTGAAGAACCCGCCCTCCTGGAGCATCGTGCCGGTCCGCCGGCGCACCCGGGCACCGGCCGTGAACGGGTCCAGGCCGAACACCCGGACCGTGCCGGAGGTCGGCGGGTGGTAGCCCTCCAGCACCTCCAGGGTGGTGGTCTTGCCCGCGCCGTTGGTGCCGAGCAGGGCGAAGAGTTCGCCGCGGGCGATGGTGAAGGAGATGCCGCGCACCGCCTCGTAGTCGCCGTAACTGCGCCGCAGATCCATTACCTCCACGGCCGGGGAATTCTCGGAAAGAGGTGTCATGAATGCAGCGTGACGGGTGCGCGCGCGTGTCGGCAAGTAGCTCATTGTCGCAGGTCAGAGTATGTGCAAAAAGTCATGTGGAGCGGTGACATTTACCTTCCCCCGAATCTGACATCTCCTACTGCACAGATTTTCGGCGCCCGGCCATAGTTGAGACATCGCCGGGAGCGGAACCGGAGGAAAGCAGAACCGGGAAAGCGAAAGGCGGAAAAGAAGTCGACCGAGGCGGCCGTCCCGAGAAGCGGGCCGGCGCCGCGAAACCGAGGGAGATTCCCATGGCGCAGAACGAGATCGAGAAGGACGAGCAGTTCGACATCGAGGTCGAGGAGCTGGACACCGTCAGCGGTGGTGGCGCCTCCTCGCTGATGTGCATGGCCTGCCCGGTGTCCTGCTTCAGCTCGGTGGCGCTCGAGACCGAGTAATTCGGGACCTGTGCGGGGGTGGTCCGTTCCGGCGGCCCACCCCCGCACCCACCGTCCCCACCCCCTTGCCCCACCGTCGGATTGAAGGAGAGCCGGGCATGGACAGCCTCCGGAACGAGCTGATGCGGTTCATTCAGCAGCCCACCGCTCAGCAGGACCCACCCGCGCTCTACCGCAGGCTGCTGGCCGAGGCGCCGGTCCTGGACCTCGGCCCGCTGTACGTGGTCTCCGGACACCAGGAGGTCGTCACCGTCCTGATGAACCCCGGCACCCACGTCGACCCGACCTCCGTCGGACTGCCCCGGGCGGGCAACACCGCCCTGCTCAAGGTGGTCGACCGGATGCTGCCGATGCGCGACGGCGCCGACCACACCCGGCTCAAGCGGCTCGCCACCACCGCGTTCAGCCACCGCCGGCTGGAGCAGATGCGCGAGCGGATCGAGACCACCGCCGCCCGGCTGCTCGCCCCGCTGATCGCCGGCGGCTCCTTCGACCTGGTCGCCGACCTCGCCGTGCCGCTGCCGGTGGCGGTCTCCTGCGCGATCCTGGACATCCCCGACAGCGAGCAGGACCGGATCACCGGCTGGGCCGGTCTGGTCACCCGCTCCTTCCTCGACCCGTTCGGGAAGGGCCCGGAGGCCGCCGAGCTGGACGCCGAGTTCGCCGAGTTCCGCAGCTACGTCGAGGAGTTGTGCGCGTCCCGGGCCGACCGGCCCGGTGACGACCTGATCTCCCGGCTGACCGTCGCCCGCGACGAGGGCCGGCTCGACGCCGAGGAACTCCTCGCCTTCGTGGTGATGCTGCTGGCCAACGGCCTGGAGACGCTCACCGCCGGACTGGCCGTCGCCGCCTGGGAGTTGATCCGCACCCCCGGCCTGGCGGCCCGCGTCCGCACCGAACCCGCCCTGGCCGCCGCCGTGTTCGACGAGGCCCAGCGCCTCGGCAGCCCCGTCCGGGCCAGTGCCCGGGCGCTGACCCGGGAGATCGCCGTCGGCGACGAGGTGATCCCGGCCGGCCGGGTCGCCGTGCTGCTGTACGCCGCCGCCAACCGCGACCCGCGGCGCTTCACCGACCCCGACCGCTTCGACCCCGACCGTGCCGAGCGCCAGCACCTCGCGTTCGGCCACGGCCCGCACCACTGCCTCGGCGCCCCGCTCTCCGGGATCGCCGGCGCGGCCGTCCTGCGCGGACTCGCGGAGGCCGGCCCGACCCGGGAGTTGAGCACCACGCTGACCGACGCCACCGCCCGCCGCCACGAGCAGTTCGCCTTCGGCGGCATCCGCGAGCTGCCGGTGGCCTGCCCGCCGCGGGAGCACGCGCAGGGGGTGGCGGCATGAGCACGGTGACGGAACCCCGGGACACCGGGGCCGCGGAGCGCTCGCAGGCCGCCCGGGCCGCCGTGCAGGCCGCCGCCACGCTGGAGTCCGGGCTCGACCATCCGGTGCGGCTGGTCACTGCGCGGCTGTGGCTGGCCGGCGTCGCGCTGGTGCTGGCCGTCGGCGCCGGTACGGGCTGGGCGGTGTGGGGCACGCTCCCGAACACCATGACGGTGCACGCCGTCGTCGCGCACGGGACCGCGCCGGTGCGGGTCTTCGCCGAGCACCCCGGCAGCCTGCTGGCGTTCCGGGTCCGCCCCGGACAGCCGGTGACGGCCGGCCAGGTGCTGGCGCAGCTCGCCGGCCCGGACGGCACCACCGACCTGACGGCTCCCGCCACCGGCACGGTCAGCGCCCTGCTGACCACGCCCGGCGCCCAACTCGCGCCCGGCGCACCGGTCCTGGCCCTCGACCCGGCCGACGCGCCGGCCACCGTCAGGCTGCTGATCGACAACCCGAAGGACGCCGCGAAGCTCGCCCCGGGCCTGCCGGTGCTGGTGCCGGTGCTCGGCGGGGGAGCGGTGCGCGCGGTCGTCGACCGGATCGACCCGCTGCCGGTCCGCGCCGACACCCTCGACGGCACCCTGCCCGTCGCCGTCCCCGGCCTGCCCGCAGGCTCCGCCCCCGTCTGGGTGGCGTACGCCCGCCTGCCGCAGAACGTCCCGGTGACCGGACCGCTGGCGCTGGACGTGCAGGTCGACCTCGGCAGCCGCCACCCGTACCAGGCCGTGCTCGGGAAGGAGGCCAAGCGATGAAGCCGACCGCGGTCAGGACCGTGGAGCCGCCCGCCGCGGCGGAGCGCGACACCTCCGGCGGCGGCCCGGCGCGCGCGGCCGGGAACCCGCCGAAGCGGCCGAAGGCCAAGCGGCGCACGTACCTCCGCACGCCCGTCGTGCCGCAGATGGAGGAGCAGGACTGCGGGGCCGCGTGCCTGGCGGTGGTGCTGGGCGCGTTCGGGCGCCGGGTGACGCTGCACGAGGCGTCGCGGGCCTGCGGGGTGAGCCGGGACGGTGCGAGCGTGGCCGCGGTGGCGCGTGCGGCCGGGCGGTACGGCCTGGTGACCCGTGGGCGCCGGGTGGTGCGCGGGGACGATCGGCTGGCGGGGCTCGGCGAGGTGCCGGTGCCGTCGCTGGTGCTGGTCACCGGCCCGCACTTCGCGGTGTTCGAGGGCGTCAAGCGCGGCCGGGTGTACGTCAACGACCCTTCGCTGGGCTCCTATTCGGCCACCCCGGCGCAGTTCTGGGACTCCTTCGCGGGCATCGCCGTCGGCTTCGAGCCCGGCCCGGACTTCGAACGCGGCGGCCGGCGCTTCCCGCTGCTGCGGGCGCTGGCCGCCCGGATGCGGCCGTACGCCTGGCCGCTGCTGGTCGCGGTGCTGGTCGGCATGCTGATGACGGTGCCGGGCGTGGCGGGCGCGTTCCTGCTGCGCACCTACCTGGCCGCCGTGGTCAACGCCGGTGCGGACGCCTGGGCGATGCCGCTGACCGTGGCGGGCCTGACCGTCGCGGGGCTGGTGCTGGCCGGGAACTGGCTGCGGGCGGTGATGGTCAACCGGGTGCTGGAGGCGATGGCCGCCCGCTCGTCCGCCGCGTTCCTGTGGCGGATGCTGCGGCTGCCCGGCGCGTTCTTCCACCGGCGGCAGCTCGGCGGACTGGTGACCCGGGTGCAGCTCAACGACGGCCTGTCGAACCTGCTGTCCTACCGCGTCGCGGGGGCGGTGTCCTCGCTGACCACCGCCGCCGTGCACCTGACCGCGCTGGTCTGGCTGGCGCCGAAGCTCGCCGTGATCCCGCTCGCCGTCGCGGTGCTGGACGTGCTCGCGCTGCGCTCCGCCGACCGGCGGCGCGGCGGCATGGTCCACCGGCTGCACGCCGAGGGGCACAAGCGGGACGGGGTGGCGTTCGCCGGGGTGTCGGCGATCGAGACGGTCAAGGCGGAGGGCGCGGAGGACGCGCTGTTCCGTGCCTGGGCGGGCTGGCAGGCCCGGGTCGTGCACACCGGCCAGCGGGTCTCCGACGCCGTGCTGGTGCCGCTCTCGCTGCCCGGCGCGCTCAACTCGGCCGCCGCCGCCGTCGCGGTGGTCGCCGGCACGGTGCTGCTGCTGGCCGGCTCGCTCTCCTTCGGCACCCTGGTGGCGTTCCTGCTGCTGCTCAACGGCTTCCTCCTGCCGGTCTCCCAACTGGTCGGCACCGGATCCGAGTTCACCATCGCCCGGGCGCAGAACGCGCTGCTGGAGGACATCGCGACCAGCGAGGTCGACCCGTACCTCGCGCCGGTGCTCGAAGCGCCCGCCGAACCCGTCCGGCTGCGCGGCGAACTGGAGCTCCGCGACCTGGAGTTCGGCTACGACCCGAACCGGCCGCCGGCGCTCTCCGGCATCTCGCTGCGGATCGCCCCCGGCGAGTGGGTCGCCGTGGTCGGCGCCTCCGGCAGCGGCAAGTCCACGCTGGCCCGGCTGGCGGCGGGCGTGCTGCGCCCCTGGAAGGGCGAGGTGCTGCTCGACGGGCGGCCCCGCGACGACTGGCACCGGGGCGTCGTCACCGGTCAGGTCGCCTACGTGGAGCAGCAGTTGAGATTGTTCGAAGGCACCGTCCGGGAGAACCTGACGCTCTGGGACCCGGCCGCCGACGAGGACGCCCTGCACCGGGCCCTCGCCGACGCCGAGGCCGTCGAACTCGTCCGCCGCCGCGGCGGGCTGGACGCGGCCATCGACGAGGACGCCCGCAACTGGTCCGGCGGCGAACGCCAACGCCTGGAACTGGCCCGCGCGTTGGCCCTCGACCCGGCCCTGGTGGTGCTCGACGAGGCGACCAGCGCACTCGACGCGCACACCGAGGCCGCCGTCAACGGGCACCTGCGCCGACGCGGCGTCAGCTGCCTGGTGCTCGCCCACCGGCTCTCCACCATCCAGGCCGCCGACCGCGTCGTGGTGATCGCCGCGGGCCGCATCGTCCAGCAGGGACCGCCCGCCGAACTCGCCGAACAGGACGGCCCGTACCGGGAGTTGCTGCGCGAGCACGAGGACCGCAGGACCACCGACCTTCCCGCCCGAACGGAGGAGCAGGCATGAGCACGATGACCGCCGCCCACCGGGGCGGCGCAGAGACTGTCGCGGCGGACACCGAGCGCGACCCGGCGACCCGGGTCGACGCCACCGCGGCTGCCAACCGGACCGCGCTCGCGGACGCGTTGGCCGCACTGGGAGCAACCGTCACCAGCCGTCCGCACACCGACCCGCGCCCCGGCGACAGCTCGCCGTTCGCGCCGCGCCACCGCGCGGACCGGGCGCGGGAGGTGCTGCGGGCCCTGGGGGTGGACGTTCCCGAGGAGATCCCCGCCGAGGTGCGGGACGCCGCCGATCCGGTCACCGCGCTGCTGCGCCGGGCCGGGGTGCGCTGGCGTCCCGTCACCCTCCCGGACGGGGACGAGACCGGCACGGCCGGGCCGATGGTGGCGTTCGCCGCCGAGGACGGCCGGCCGATCGCCCTGATTCCCCGGGCCGGACGGCACCGCCGCCTGGACCCGGCCTCCGAACGGCGCGGAGTCCGTTCGGAGTTGAGCCGCCAGGCGCTGCTGCTGTACCCGCCGTTGCCACCGGGGCGCCCGACCCCGGGAGCCCTGCTGCGCTTCGCGCTCGCCGTCCCCGGCGCCCGCCGGGACCTGGCGGCGCTGGGCGTGGCGGGGCTGGTCTCGGCGCTGCTCGGCCTGCTCGTCCCGCTGTCCACCGGAGTGCTGCTGCCCGGCCTGCTGCTGGCCGATCGGCACCCGGTGCGCTGGCTGGCCGTGCTGCTGGGCTCCGCGGTGGCGGCGTCCTGGCTGCTCACGCTGGTCCGCAACACCGCGGCCGTCCGGCTCACCAGCCGGGTGCAGAACGCGCTCGAACCCGCCGTCTGGGACCGGCTGCTGGCCCAGGACGCGCGGTTCTTCCGCGACTTCACCACGGGTGACCTGGTGCACCGGGCGAACGCGGTGGCGCAGGCCCGACAGGTGCTCTCGGAGGGGCTGGTGGGCGCCGTGCTGGGCGCGGTGTTCGCCGTCACCGGCCTGACGGTGCTGCTGCTGGTGGACTGGCGGCTCGGCGGGCTGCTGCTGCTCGCCGTGCTGGCGGTGACGGCCGTGCTGCTGCTGCTCGGCCGTCGCCGCCAGGAGCACGAGGCGAAGGTGTTCGAGGCCCACGGCCGGCTCCAAGGGGTGCTGTACGGGCTGCTGTTGGGCATCGACAAGATCCAGACCGCGGGCCGGGAGATCCAGGCGTTCGCCCGCTGGGCGACCCCGTTCGCCGGGCAGAAGCACGCGGACGCCGCCGCGATGCGCTCCGACGCGCTCGCCGGCGCACTGACCACCGCCCTGCAGCCGATGCTGCTGGCGGTGCTGCTGGCGGGGGCGACGTTCGGCCCGGGCGTCACGGCCGGGCACCTGATGGCGTCGGGTGTGGCGATCGGCCAGGTCGCGCTGGCGCTCGGCCAGGTCACCCACGCGGCGACCAGCGCGTACGGCATCGCCCCGGTGCTGGAGCGGCTGCGGCCGATCCTCGCCGAGCCGGCCGGCGCGCAGGCCCAGCGGTCCGGGCAGCTCGCCGACCCGGGCCGCCTGAAGGGCCGACTCGCACTGGACGAGGTGACCTTCCGCTACCCCGGCAGTGCCCTGCCCGCACTGGACGCGGTGTCGCTGCGCGCCGAGCCCGGCGAGTTCGTCGCCGTGGTCGGCCCGTCCGGGGCGGGCAAGTCCACCCTGATCCGGCTGCTGCTCGGCTTCGAGCGGCCCGAGTCCGGGGCGGTCCGCTACGACGGCCGCGAACTCGCCGCGCTGGACGCCCGGTTGGTGCGCCGACAGCTCGGCTCGGTGCTCCAGCACGGCCGGATGCTGCGCGGCACGCTGCTGGACAACCTGGCCGGCGCCGACCCCGACATCGACCCGGAACGGATCTGGCACGCCGCCGAACTCGCCGGGATCGCCGACGAGTTGAGAGCCCTCCCGATGGGCCTCGGGACCAGGGTCGGCGAGGACTCGCAGGGCTTCTCCGGCGGCCAGGTGCAACGCCTGCTGCTGGCCCGCGCGCTGGTCCGCGACCCCGCCGTGCTGCTGCTCGACGAGGCCACCTCGGCGCTCGACAACACCACCCAGCAGCGGGTCGCCGACGCCGTCGCCGGACTCGACCGCACCCGCCTGGTGATCGCCCACCGACTGAGCACCATCCGCACCGCCGACCGGATCTACGTGCTGGACGGGGGTCGGGTGTCCGCCGAGGGCACCTACCGCGAACTCCTCGGCACCGACCCGCTGTTCACCCGCCTCGCCCGTTTCCAGGAGATGTGAGATGTCGCTCGAGATGCAGACCTGGCTCCGCACCGCCGGAAGTCCGGGCCCCGACCGGCAGACTGCCGCGCTGCTGCCCGAACTCCCCGGCGCCGACGCCCGGTTGCGGGCGGTGATCGCCGCCGCCGCGAGCTTCGACGAACGCGCCGCCGCCCGCGACGACGGACAGGCGCTGTTCACCCCCGACCCGACCGAGGACCGCCGCAGCCGCGCCGCCGCCGTCGAGACCTGGCTGAGCCGGGCGGCCGGCGACCAGGGCGCCGCCGGCGTGCTGCTGGAGCACCTCGCCGAGACCGGCCGTCCGCTCGGCGAGGGCCTGCGCCGGGTCCGCCTCGCCGACCCGGCGAAGCTGCCGGCCTGGGCGTACGCGCTGGCCGCCTTCCTGCGCGCCCAGCCGGCCGAACCCGCCACCGGGCCGGGCGCGTTGACCGCCGGCTTCGCGGCCGCCGCCGATGCCCTGCTGCCCACCGGGCCGGGCGGCATCCTCGGCGTCCCGGTCGCCGACACGGCCCGCGCCGACCTGGCGAAGACCCTGACCGTGCGGCTCACCGAGGTCGGCCACCTGACGTTCTGCCACGAGTTCCAGCTCGCCACCGGCCGCCCCCGCGCCACCGACTGGGACGCCCAGGGCGGCCTGGACGCCTCCGCCGCCGGCTGGCTGGCCCGCCTGGAACGGCTGCCCGCCCTCGCGTACCTGGTCGGCACGGTTTGCCGGCAGTGGCAGGAGATGTACACCGAGATGTTCGCCCGGCTCGCCGCCGACCGCGGCGAACTGGTCGCGCGGATGTGGCAGGGCGCCGAACCGGGCTCGCTGACCGCGGTGCGCGGCGACGCGGGCGACCGGCACGCCCAGGGCCGCTCGGTGGCGCTGCTGCACTTCGAGCACGGCGCGGGCGTGGTCTACAAGCCCAAGGACATGCGGCACGCCACCGCCTTCCTCGGCCTGGTCGAGCGCCTCAACTCCGAACTGTCGCTGGACCTTCCGGTGCGCACCGTGCTGGTCCGCTCCGACCGGGGCGACGACGGCCACGCGGCCTCGCTGACCACCGACTGCTCCGGCGACTACGGCTGGGAGGAACTGGTCCCGTCCCGTCCGTGCGCCGACCGCGAGGGCTTCGCCCGGTTCTACCGCCGCCTCGGCATGACGATCCGCCTGGTCCAACTGCTGGAGGGCCGCGACCTGTGGGCGGACAACCTGATCGCGGACGGCGAGCACCCGGTGCTGGTCGACCTGGAGTGCCTGCTGTACCCGCGGGTGCAGGCCCCGCCGGTGCTGACGGCCGCCCAGCACGACCTGCTCGACGAGCTGGAGACCACCGTGGTGCGCACCGCGATGGCCTTCCAGTCCTGGACGCCCGCCGGGCGCACCGAGGCCCTCGACGTCGGCTGCCTGTCCCGGGTCGGCGGCCTGGAGACCGCCCCCGGCGTTCCCGTCCTGCCGCTGCCCCCGTACCGCCCGGTGCACGACGGGCAGCCCGCCGACCCGTGGCAGTACACCGCCGAGGTGATCGACGGCTACCGCGAGATGCACGCCGCCCTGTACCGCCTGCGCGGTGAACTCGCGGACCCGGAAGGGCCGTTGAGCGGCTTCCGGGGCGTCTGGGTGCGCTACATCTGGCGCCACACCTGGGACGGCTACAAGATCCTGCGGGCCTCCACCAGCCCGCTCGCCCTGGACGACGGCGCGACCCGGGAGACCGTGATCGCCGGCGCGCTGCGCGGCGTCGTCACCGCCCGGGCCGGGGACGCCGCCCGCGGCGACCTGCTGGAGGTGGTGCTCGCCGAACTCGACTCCTTCCGCTCCTTCGACATCCCGTTCTTCCGCTCGCTGACCACCTCCTCCTCGGTGTTCACCGCCGACGGCCGGGAGATCCCCGGGCACTTCCGCTCCACCGGCTGGAAGCGCCTGCAGCAGCGGGTCGCCGAACTCGACGGCTTCGACCTGGACACGCACGTCGCCGTGCTCTCCGGCTGCGTGGACGCCGCCCGGGCCGGCACCGAACAGGCCCCCGCCGCGCCCGCCCGCCTGCTGCCCGCCGCCGAACCGCCCACCCCGGGCGAACTGCTGGCGGAGGCCACCGCGCTCGGCGACCGGATCCTCGCCGACCGGCGGCCCAGCGGCTGGCTCGGCCAGAGCTGGTACCCGGGCACCCGCCTGCGGCAGATCGAGGCGATCGCCCCCGACCTGGTGTCCGGCACCCTCGGCATCGCCCTGCTGTTCGCCGAGCTCTGGTCCGCCACCGGCGAACCGCGCTTCCACCGGGCCGCCCACCTGCTGCTGTCCGAGGCCGCCGAGGTGATCGACCCCGAGCAGCCGCGGGCCTTCGTGTTCGCCTCCGACCCCCGGCTGGCCGCCGGATCGCCCGTCCCCGGCGGCTTCGCCGGACCCGGCGCGATCATCCACGGCCTGGCCCGCGGCGGCCTGCTGCTCGGCGAGCCCGCGTTCCTGACCGCCGCGCAGGCCCTGGTCCCCGGCGCGCTCAAGGTCGCCGAGTCCGTCTCCGACCGGCCCGGCCGCCCGCGGACGGCCGCGCCCGCCGACGTGCCGATCGGCGCCGCCGGCCTGCTGCTCAACCTGCTGCGGCTGCGCCGCGCCGCCGGAGCCGGCCACGCCGACACCGACCGGGCGATCCGCGCCCTGGCCGCCCGGGCGCTCGACCGGCTCGGCGACGAGACCCCCGCGTTCGACTTCCGGGGGCTCGTCCCGGGCGGCGTCGACTCGATCGCCGCCGCGCTCGCCCGCACCGTCGCCGAGGCCCCGACGCTGCTCGCCGACCCCGAGGCCGTCCGCGCCCGGCTGCGCGCCCACCGCTTCGCCACCGACACCCGGGCCGGCCGGCTCGCCTGCCTGGACACCGCCGTCTCGCTCGGCGCGGACGCCGTGGACGGCGCCGACCTGGGCGCGCTCGCCCCGCCCGTCACCGGCCCCGCACTGGCCGCGCTCTCCGGCCGGGCCCTGCTGTCCGCCGCCACCGAGGCGCTCACCGCCGCCGAGGCCGGCCTGGTCCACACCCTGCCGGAGGACACCGAGGCACTGCTGCCCGGCCCGTTCTACGACGGCCGGGAAGCCGCCGCGCCGATGGTCCGCGAACTGATCACCCGGCACCGCCTGCACGGCACCTGGTTCCCCGACCGGGTCATCGACGACACCGTCAACCTCGGCGCGCTGGACGGCACCGTCGCCGTCGGCCTGCTGCTGCTGCGCCTGCACGACGCCTCCGCCGCCCCGCTCGCCACCCTGCGCTGACCGCGCCACCGCTTCGAGGAGTCCCCGCCATGTCCGAACTCATCAGCTTCAAGCGCCAGTTCACCCCGTACGTGGTCGACGGCGAGGCCGTCTACCTGGTCTCCGAGCGCGGTGTCTCGGTGGTCGACGGCAAGCTCGCCCAGGTCCTCGCCCCGCTGCTGGACGGCACCCGCACCACCGAACAGATCGGCGCCGCCCTCGACGGCGTCGTGCCCGCCGACAAGGTCGACGCGGGCGTCGGCAAGCTGCTGGCGGGCGGCTGGCTCACCGCCGCCGACCCGGACACCGACCGCCACGGCGCGGCCTTCTTCGAGATGGCCGGGCAGGACGGCGACACCGCGGCGGCCGCGCTGCGCAGCGCCCGGGTGCGCATCGAGGTCCACGGCGAGCTGGACGCCGCGCCGTTCCTGGCCGCGCTGACCGCCGCCGGCGTGACGGTCGACCAGGACGCCGAGTTCACCGTCGCCCTCACCGAGGACTACCTGCACCCCGGCCTCGCCGAACGCAACCGGCGGGCGCTCGCCGAGGGCCGCCCCTGGCTGCTGGCCCGCCCGGTCGGCTCGATCGTCTGGGTCGGCCCGGTGTTCAGCCCGGACGTGCCCGGGGTCGACGGCTCGGGCTGCTGGGAGTGCCTGGCGCACCGGCTGTCCGCCAACCGGCAGTCGCTCAGCTACCTCCAGCACCGCCTCGGCCAGGACGAGCCGATCTCCACCGCCGGCGCCCACCTGCCCGCCACGCTGGCCCTCGGCACCCAGCTCGCCGCCCTGGAGACCGCCAAGTGGCTGGCCGGCGTCCGCCCGGCGCAGCCCGCCGTCACCACCCTGGACACCGTGCTGCTGGAGAGCGAGAAGCACACCCTGGTCCGCCGCCCGCAGTGCGCCGCCTGCGGCGACGACGCCACCGTGACGCGCCGTCAGCTGGAGGCCGTCCGCTTCGAGTCCCGTCCGAAGGCGTTCACCGAGGACGGCGGGCACCGCTCCGCCTCGCCCGAGGACATGCTGGAGAAGTACCGCCCCCAGCTCAGCCCGATCACCGGCGTGGTCACCACCCTGGTCCCCGCCGGCAGCACCCCGGCCGGCCTGCGGGTGTACATCTCCGGGCAGAACCTGTCCCGGCAGGCCGGCAGCCTCCGGCAACTGCGCAGCGGCCTGCGGTCGAACAGCTGCGGCAAGGGACGCACCGACGCGCAGGCCCGGGCGTCCGCGCTCGGCGAGGCCATGGAGCGGTTCTCCGGCGTCTTCCAGGGCGACGAGGCCCGCCGCCTGGCCACCTTCGCCGAGCTCGGCGACGCCGCGATCCACCCCGGGCGCACCCTGCTGTACTCGGCGAAGCAGTACGCCGAACGGGACCACTGGAACGCCAAGCGGTCGACCTTCAACGTCGTCCCCGAGCCGTTCCGCACCGACGACCCGATCGAGTGGTCCCCGGCCTGGTCGCTGACCGAGCAGCGCCACCGCTGGCTGCCCACCCAGGCGATGTACTACGGCTACCGGCACCACGGCCGGTTCTACGCCACCGGCGACTCCAACGGCTGCGCCGCCGGCACCTCCTTCGAGGACGCCGCACTGCAGGGCTTCCTGGAACTCGTCGAACGCGACGCGGTGGCGCTGTGGTGGTACAACCGCGTGCAGCGCCCCGGCGTCGACCTGGACTCCTTCGGCGACCCGTACATCGACCAGCTGCGCGAGATCTACCGCGGCCTGCGCCGGGAGATCTGGGCGCTCGACCTGACCGCCGACTTCGGCATCCCGGTGATCGGCGCGTTCTCCCGGCGGACCGACGCCGGGGCCGGCACCAACGAGGACGTGCTGATCGCGTTCGGCGCTCACCTCGACCCGCACATCGCGCTCACCAGGGCGCTCACCGAGATGAACCAGTTCCTCGGCCCCGTCGCCGGCGACGAGCACGGCCGGGTCACCTACGCGGGCGCCGACCGCGACCAGAAGGCCTGGTGGACCACCGCCACCGTGGCCAACCAGCCCTACCTGCTGCCCGACCCGAAGGCCCCGCACTCCACCCTCGCCAGCTGGCTCCCGCTGGCCGGCGCCGACCTCGCCGACGACCTGGCGCTGGTCCAGCGCATCGTCGAGGACCACGGCATGGAGTTCCTGGTCGCCGACCAGACCCGCCCCGACGTCGGCCTGCCCGTCGCCCGGGTGATCGTCCCCGGCATGCGGCACTTCTGGGCCCGCTTCGCGCCGGGCCGGCTCTACGACGTCCCCGTCCGGCTCGGCTGGCTGGACACCCCGACCCCGGAGAGCGCGCTCAACCCGATCCCGATGTTCATCTGACCGAAGCGCGGGGCAGCCGGGCCCGGCTGCCCCGCCCACCCGGGGAGGTACCCATGACCGTCATCGAACACCTGCCACCCGCCCCCGCCACCGGGGGCCACCGCCCGCTCCGCCGCCTGCTCCGGCTGCGCCCCGAGGTCGACGTCACCGCCCAGGGAGCCGACGTCGAACTCGCCCATCCGTGGGGCCGCCAGCGCGTCCACGCCCTCGGCGAACGCACCGTCGCCGCCCTCGCCGAACTCACCCGCACCGACGCCGACCTGGACGAACTGGCCCTCGACCAGGTCCGGCTGCTCAAACTGCTCGAACGCTTCCCGTACCTGGTCACCACCACCGTCACCGACCCGCTCGGCGACCCGCTGGCCACCGCCGTCCCCATCGCCCGCTCCGCCGACCTGCCCGGATTCGCCCGCCCCACTGGGCAGTTGGTGCTCTCCCGGTTCGCCTACCTGCGCCGGCTGCCGGACGGCCACGGCGAGTCCTGCGTGCTCGAATCGCCGATGGCGCCGTTCCGGCTGGTCCTGCACCGGGCCGCCGCCGGCGCGTTCGTGACGGCGCTCGGCACCGCCCGCACCGCCCAGGACGCCGCGCTGCTCGCCGGAATGTCCGCCGGCGAGGGCGAGGCCCTGGCCGGACTGCTGGCCGGCGGCGGCTTCCTGGACGCCGGACAGGGCGCCGAGGCCCCGCTGTGGGACTTCCACGACCTGCTGTTCCACGCCCGCAGCCGACCCGGCCGGCACGACTACCCGAGCGGCGGCGTCTTCTCCCACCAGGACATCCCGCAACTGCCCGCGGTCTCCGGCCCCGGCACCCGCGAGGAGGGCCCCGGCATCGACCTGCCGGTCCCCGACTGGGAGACCGTGCTCGCCCGCGACCCCGCGCTCAGCGAGGTGCTGGAGGGCCGCCGCTCGGTCCGCCTCTACGCCGAGACCCCGGTGACGCTCGACCAACTCGCCGAACTGCTCTACCGGGTGGCCCGGGTCCGCCGGATCATCCCCGGCGACCCCGCCGACCCGCACAGCTACGACGGCGTCGACCGCCCCTACCCGGCCGGCGGCGCCACCGGCGAACTGGAGGTCTACCTCTCGGTGGTGAGGTGCGTCGGCCTGGAGCCCGGCGTCTACCGCTACGACGCAGCCGCGCACCGGCTGCGCCCGCGCCCGTTCCAGAACCCCGCCGAGGAGAACGCGTTCGCCGAACTGATCACCTCCGCCTGGCGGGCCACCGCCCAGAGCGTCGAACCGCAGGTGCTGCTCACCGTCACCACCCGGTTCGGCCGACTGTCCTGGAAGTACAGCCAGATCGCCTACGCGCTGACCCTCAAGCACGTCGGCGTGCTCTACCAGACCCTCTACCTGGTGGCCACCGCGATGGGTCTGGCCCCCTGCGGCCTCGGCTCCGGCGACACCGACGCCGCCGCCCGCGCCCTCGGCCTCGACTGGGCCGCCGAATCCTCCGTCGGCGAGTTCCTGATCGGCAGCCGCCCCAGCGGCCTGCCGCGCACCGCGCACGGCTTCGCCGACGTGGTGGACGCCGCCCGGGCCGGGGAGGGCCTCGGCGGGAGCTTCTGAACGGCCGGACGCACGCCTGCGACCCGTCAGCGGGAATCTGACGGGTCGTCGGCGTGTCTCGGTGTCGTTCGGTCCTACAGCCAGCCGCACTCGCGGGCGATCCGGATCGCGTCGCACCGGTTGCGCGCCCCGGTCTTGGCGATCGCCGCCGACACGTAGTTGCGCACCGTCCCGGGCGACAGCGACAGCGCCGTCGCGGCCTCCTGCACCGTGCTGCCCTCGGCGATCTCGCCCAGCACCGCCAGCTCCCGGCGGCTGAGCGGCCCCGCCTGCCCGGTGCGGACCGCCTCCAGCACCAGCCGCGGGTCGTACACCCGGCCGCCGCGGGCCAGTTCGCGCACCGCCGCGATCAGCGCCGGCGCCTGCACGTCCTTCAACAGCACCCCGGCCGCGCCCTCCACCAGCGTCCGCCGGTCCTGCGCCGTGCGCGGCAGGGCCGGCACCAGCAGCAGCACCGCGGCGTTCGGTGCGGCATGCTGCAGGCGCCGCGCGGCGGCCGTCGGATCCGGCTGCTCCGGATCCAGGCCGAGCACCGCGACCGCCGGGCGCACCCCGGCCGCCGCCGCCACGGCCTCCTCGCCGCCGACCGCTTCGGCGACCACCGCGAGGTCCTCCTCCCGGTCCAGCAACGCCCCCAGACCCGAACGGAACAGGTGGTGCCGATCGGCCAACAGCACCCGGGTCGGGCTCGCCGTCGCTGCCGCGGCGAGCGGGAACTGATGGGGCAGGGCCCGCTGCACCAGCGGGCGTTCCAGTGCGGTGGTCATCCGGACGCCTCCCCGGCTCTGCGGCCCGGCCCGGTCAGCCCCAGCCCCAGGTGTCCGAGTGCGGCGGCTCGGTCGAGGTCGGGCTGCCGGACGGGGCCGGGGTCGGGGTCGGGCCCACCACGATCGCCTGCGACGACGTGTCGCCGCCCTGCTGCGGCCCGCCGACCACGGCGCCGTCCGCCGTGACCACCGCGCCCGGCCGGCTCGGCCCGGCCAGTTCGGCGGCGGTGGCGACGCCACCCACCAGCATCGCACCCAGAGCGGCAATCGTGACAAAACGGATGTTCAGCGTCATGGGAGTGCCCGATCCTCTCGCGTTCGCCGATCCCCGGGCTGCCGCCGGGGAGTGTGGTGTTGAACTGCCGTCAGGTGGCCGGTCCGATCCGCGGCCCCCGTCGGGGGCTGCTCCCGCGGTCTCGCACCGCCGTCCTGCTGACATCACCAAGAGTGGCCCGGGCGGCACCCCCGCGTCAGCACCCGGAGCTGGCACCAGAGTGCCGTGACACCGAACGGCCACCCGGTCGACGGGGCGCCAACTCCGGTCATGGGCCTGCCAAATGAGGGTGCGGGCCGGTCAACTCCGGGCCCGGGCCGCCAGCATGCCGAGCGCGATCCACGGATCGGCCTCGCACCGCACCACCGCCCAGCCCGCCAGCGGCCCGCCCGGCTCCACCAGCGCGCCCGTGCCCGCCCGCAGCGCCAACTCCGCGGCCAGCAGCGAAGGAGCCGCCAGGAAACACACCGCCGCCAGCCCGTCCGCCCCGAACAGCACCCGGGCGTGGCACACCCGGGCCCCGTCCAACGACAGCCGCATCAGGGCCTGCCGCACCGGACCGGCCCCGGCCTCCACCTCCGGCCCACTCGGCAGGGGGCGCGGCGGAACCAGCTCCAGGCGGATCGCGTACACCCCCCCAGCGTGACAAACCGCGGCCCCCACCGGACCGGGTCACGGGTGACAGATATCCGCCTGGCACGAAAATGACAGTTGTCCGGGGGCCTTCACTGTTCGCCCACCTGTCAGACAGAATCTCCGCAAGTCAGTTCAATACCTGAGCGGGCTCGAACACCTGACGCCCGATCAGCACGCTACCCGGGGGCAGCGCCGTGAACCGGCGCCATGGAGGCCGACATGAACAGAGCGACGCGGAACGGCACCGGGCAGGACATGCGGAAGACCGACCGTTGACGGCCGGCGGCCCGATCGGGCTCGACGCCTTCGGCGAAGCCGTCTACCGGGCGATGCTGCTGCACCCCGACCTCGACACCGGCGGCCTCGCCGCCCACCTCGACAGCACCGAGACGGAGGTCTGCGCCGCCCTCGACCGCCTCGCCGACCTCGCCCTCACCCGCCCCACCAGCTGCGGTACCCGCTGGCGCGCCGTCAACCCGGAACGCGGCCTGGCCGCCCTCCTCGCCCACCAGGAGGCCGAGGCCGCCCGCCGCCAGCGCGAGATGGAACGCAGCCGCGCCGCGATGGCCGGACTGATCGCCGAATACGCCAGCCTGCACGCCCCCGGCGAACAGCGCGGCATCGAAATGCTCGCCAGCCTCGACCAGGTCCGCGACCGGCTGATCCAGCTCGCTTCCGACGCCACCGCCGAAGTGCTCTCCTTCGCCCCCGGCGGCCCGCAGCCCGCCCAGGTCATGGAGGCCAGCCGCGCCCTCGACCAGGAGACCCTGGAACGCGGCGTCCGGATGCGCACCGTCTACCAGGACAGCGTCCGCAACGACCCCACCACCGTCCAGTACGCCCGCTGGCTGCACGGCCTCGGCGGCGCCGTCCGCACCGCGCCCACCCTGCCGCTGCGCATGATCGTGGTCGACAACGCCACCGCCATCGTCCCGATGGACCCCGAGGACCCCCGCAAAGGCGCCGTCCTGCTCCAGAGCCCCGGCGTGGTCGCCGCCCTCCGCGCCCTGTTCGACCAGGTCTGGGACCACGCCCGCCCGCTCGGCGAGCCCGACCGCCGCGACCCGCACGGCCTCACCGGCCAGGAACGCGAACTGCTGCGCCTGCTCGCCGAAGGCCTCACCGACGAACGCGCCGGCCAACGCCTCGGCGTCTCCCTCCGCACCGTCCGCCGCATGATGGCCGACCTGATGGTCCGCATGGACGCCCGCAGCCGCTTCCAGGCCGGCATCCAGGTAGCCGCCCTCGGCTGGCTCGGCGCCGCCGAGGACGCCCCCGCCTGACCGCTACCCGCCGGCGGCCGCCGCAGGCGCTTGCCAGGCCTGACGGCGGGCTGCTGTTGGTGCTTGCCCCGGCCCGACGCGGGCCACCGCCGGCGCTTGCCCGGCCCGACGCGCGTGTCGCTGGCCAGTGCCTGCCCCGGGCCGTCGTTCGCTGCCGCAGGTGCTTGCCTCGACCCGACATGGGCCACCGCCGGCGCTTGCGTGGGCCTGGTGCGTGCTGTGCCTGTCTCGGCTCGCCGTCGTTCGCTGCCGCAGGTGCCTGCCCCTGCTTGCCGCGTGCTTCCACCGGCGCTTGCCCAGGCCTGACGGCTGCCCCGGTCGGTGCTCGTCCCGGGCCGCAGCCGTCCGCCACCGCCGGTGCTTGCCCGGCCCGACGCGCATGTCACCGGCCGATGCCCGCCTTGGGCCGCCGCAGGTGCCTGCCCCGGTCGACGTCCGTTATCGCCGGTGCTTGCCCCCGCCGGCCGGGGTCGGGGTCGGGTACGGGATTCGCAGCTTGCGGGCGAACGGTGCCACGGATGCGCCCACGCCCAGGGGGCGGGCCAGGACGAACAGCGAGACCAGCACTGCCAGGGCGCCCGCGGCCAGGCCCGCCATGCTGGCGAACAGCCCTGCGCCGAACTGGCCGGCCAGCCAGCGGGCGGCGAACGCGCCCGGGAGGCACGCCACGATCAGGCCCAGGTGCAGGGTCACCAGCCGGAAGCCCTCCAGCCCGCTGCCGCGCCGTCCGCGCCGCACGCCCAGGTCGACGGTGGCGTTCGCGCCCGGGGCGAAGGCGTCGGTGCGCAGCACCATCGTCGAGTCCAGGTCCGTGCTCGGTTCCGGGGCGGGCACGGCGGCCGGGGGAGCGCCCTTCGCCAGGCGGCGGCCCAGCGCGACGCCGGTCACCACCACCGACAGGGTGGCGGCTGCGGTGTGTGCCACCGCCATGCCGATCACCTTGTTCTGGAGCGGCAGCACCTCGTACGCCACCCAGCACAGCGCCGCGTTCGTACCCGTGCTGACGAGGGTCAGCCAGAACGGCGTCCTGGCGTCGCCCATCGCGTAGAAGCCGCGGGCCAGGCCGTACTGGGCGCAGAACGCGGGCAGGCCGATCGCGAAGGCCATCAGCAGCTGGCCCACCACCATGGCGTCGTCGTGCACGGTCTTGCCGGTGCCGTAGCCGTACGCGGCCATCGCGATCTGCGAGCCCAGCGCGAAGAACAGCACGGCCGCGGTGACCACCATCGCCGCCGAGGAGCGCAGCACCGCCGACAGGTCTTCGCCGATCTTGCGGTAGTCGCCCGCCGTCGCGGACCGCGCCATGCTCGGCAGCAGCGCCGTCACCAGCGACACCGTGATCACGCCCTGCGGGACCACGAACAGCGCGTAGGCGTTGTTGTAGGCGCTGAAACCGCGTCCGCCCGGGATGCCGGCGTCGTGCGCCGCGTCGCCCGCGCCGGTGCTCAGGTTGGTGATCACCGCGAAGGACAGCTGGGTGGCCGCCACCAGGGCCAGCGCCCAGCCCGCCGCGCGCAGCGGCCGGGTGAGGCCTGCGCCGCGCCAGTCGAAGCGCGGGCGGTAGGTGAAGCCGGCCTTGCGCAGCGAGGGCAGCAGCGCGGCGGCCTGCACCACGATGCCCAGCGTCGAGCCGAGGCCCAGCAGCAGCGCGTCGCCGCTGCTCACCTCCTCGGCCCGGTAGGCGTGGTGCCCCATCGCCAGGTAGCCGCCGAACACGCCGATCGCCACCACGTTGTTCAGGACCGGCGTCCACATCATCGCGCCGAACCGGTCACGGGCGTTCAGCACCTGTCCGAGCAGGGTGAACACGCCGTAGAAGAGGATCTGCGGCAGGCAGTACCGGGCGAAGGTGATCGCCAGGTCGCGCTGCACACCGCTGAACTTGGGCGCGTAGAAGTCGACGATCTGCGGGGCGAACAGCCACGCGCCGACCGTCAGCACCACCAGGATCACGCCGCACAGGGTCAGCAGCCGGTCGGTGTACGCCTGGCCGCCGTCCTTGTGGGTCTGCATCGCGTGCACCAGCTCCGGCACGAACACCGAGGCCAGCACACCGCCGAGCAGCATCATGTAGACGATGTTCGGCAGCGAGTTCGCCACGGTGAACGCGTCGCCGGCCGGGCCGGTGGCCAGCGCCGCCACGATCACCGCGCTGCGCACGAAGCCCAGCGCGCGGGACGCCAGCGAGCCCAGCGCCATGATCAGGCCGTTGCGGCCGGTGGACGCGGCGGGCTTCTCGGCGGCGGGCTTCGGGTCCTCCTGCTCCTCGCTCGCCCGCGGCGCCGGCACCGGGGCCTGCGGCGGGGGCGGCGGGTAGCCGGCCTGGCTGTACTGGTCGAAGTCGGGAATCCGGCCGAGCTGCATGGTCGGCGGGTCCTGCGGGACGTACGGGCCGCCCTGCTGCGGGTAGGGCCCGCGCTGCTGGGCGTACGGATCGTACGGGTCGGTCGGGCCGTCCGCGGTGTGCATGGTCATCGGACCCCCCGTCGATCGGTACCCGTCCGGCGCTGCGCGGGAAAAGTTCGGGAAAAGCGCGGGGAACGACCTGGTTTCCGTCCGGCGCCTGCCGGTTGCAGGGTGCACCCAGCCGCAGAAGTCTGCCGCAACTCGGCACCCGATGGGGAGTCGGGTGCCGTTCGAGGGCCTGCCCGGCCCGTTGCGGTGGGCATCCGGGAGTGGTGGCGGGTCGGCCGCCGGGCGTCGTTTCCGCCCGGAAACATGCGGAATGCCGCCCACGTCCGTTCCCTCCCCCGGAGCGGGCGGATGCGGAGTGTGACGTTGCTCACGAACCGTCAGGAACGGCTCGGGTCGTGCTCCGCGGCCGGTTCGGCGGGCAGCGGCGCGGCCAGCACCCGTTGCACCCGGGATCGCAGCCGCCGGTGCAGTCGGCGGACGTCCCGGGCGAGTCCGCCCGGCAGCCAGAGTTCCACCGCCAGCGTCGTGACGGCCAGCACCACGGCCGCCGCAGCCCAGCCGGCCAGCACGTCGCTGGGGTAGTGCACGCCCAGCGCGAGCCTGGTCCAGCCGACCGCCAGCACGGTGAGCGCCGCGCCGGTGCCCGCCACCGCCCGCACCGCCCGGTCCGCGCGCGGCCGGAGCAGCACCAGCAGCGCCCCGCAGGTCACGGCGGAGGCGATCGCGTGCCCGGACGGGAAGCCCGCGCCGGAGCCCGCCGCGACCGGGTCGACGAAGTGCGGCCGGGGGCGGCCGATCAGCGCCCGGCCGGCCGTGCTCGCCGCCCAGCCCAGCAGGCCGGCCGCGAGCACCCAGCCGGCCAGCACCCGGGTGCGCACGCACCACAGCCAGAGCGCGGCGGCGCCGAGCAGGGCGCGCATGGTCCACGGCGCGCCCAGGTCGGCCAGCGTCTGCATGGCGGCCGTCCACACCGGGTGCCGCAGCGCGTACCGGTGCAGTGCCGCCGCCCAGCCGTGGTCCAGCCGGGCCAGCGGGGACCAGTCGGCTTTCACCAGGACCAGCAGCACCGTGAAGAGCAGCAGGCCCGTCAGTCCGATCCAGGCACAACCGAGCAGGGTCCGGCGTTGAACCGGAGAGCGGCGGCTGCCGCGGCCGGCCGCCGATGAACCATCGTTGGGCTGGTGCATGACAGAAACCTTCCCCGCGGCGCGGGTCAACCGGCTGTCCGGCGATAGCGATTCGGCATCGGTTGTGCGGATGTGTCGCGAAGGTCCCGCGCCGGTTCGGTGGCGCCGGATGGACGCGGGGTGTGCGGGCTGCGTCACGCTGCGTCTATCGATCGGATGAAAATCGGCAGGATACTGCATGGCTCACGAAAAACTGAGCTACTTGGGAATGTTGTCCGATTTCTGTGCGTTGGATCGTTACGTGTGAGCCGGGAACTGGCCCACACGGTTGTGCCAGGTGGCGGAACGGAGCCCCCCGGCACCGTCAGTGAGGGAGCAAGCATGGCCACCCGTGCCGTCGTACGCGACAGGGCCGATCGGACGCGCACCGCCCGACCGACCAACCTCGAAGCCGACCGCGACCTGGTCGGCATGTACCTCGACGAGATCGCCAGGACGCCCCTGCTCGACGCCGCCGAGGAGGTCGAGCTGTCCCTGCGCATCGAGGCCGGGGTCTTCGCCCAGCACCTGCTGGACGAGGAGGAGCAGCTCGACGGCGTCAGCGTCGAGGAGCTCCGGGTGATAGCCGACGACGCCGAGCGCGCCAAGGACGTCTTCATCCGCTCCAACCTGCGCCTGGTGGTCGCCGTCGCCCGCCGCTACCCGCGGAGCGGCCTCCCGCTGCTCGACCTGATCCAGGAGGGCAACGCCGGCCTGGTCCGCGCGGTGGAGAAGTTCGACTACTCCAAGGGCTTCAAGTTCTCGACCTACGCGACGTGGTGGATCCGCCAGGCGATCACCCGCTCGATCGCCGACCAGTCCCGCACCATCCGGCTGCCCGTCCACCTGGTCGAGGAGCTCGGCCGGATCCGCCGGGTCCAGCGGGAGAAGTCCAAGGAGCTGGGCCGCGAGGCCGAGCCGTCCGAGATCGCCGCCGAGCTGGACACCACCGAGCAGCGGATCAAGGACGTGCTGGACTGGGCCCGCGACCCGGTCAGCCTGAACATGGCGGTCGACGACGAGGGCGAGACCCAGTTCGGCGACCTGGTGGAGGACACCGGAGCCGTCTCGCCGGAGGACGCCGTGCTGGTGATGCTCCGCCGCGAGGAGCTGGACGACCTGATCGGCCGCCTCGACGACCGCACCGCGTCCATCATCCGCAGCCGCTACGGCATGGAGGACGGCCGCGAGCGCACCCTGACCGAGGTCGGCAAGCAGCACGGCCTGACGCGCGAGCGGATCCGGCAGATCGAGAAGCACGCGCTGGCCGAGCTCAAGAAGATCGCCGACCACGCGGGCTTCGAAGCCGCCTGAACCCGAACCGGCCTGCCGGGCGCCCCTGCGGGGGCGCCCGGCAGTTCTACAGTGGACGGATGACCGAGCAGGACGAGAACAAGCCCAAGCCGCGACTGGTCTTCAAGGACCCGTTCGACCAGCAGACCAGTGACGACACCGACCGCGGCTGGGGAGAGTCGCAGGGCGGGCGGGGGCTGGACTGGTACCTCGACCAGCGGCCCCCGCACCACGGGGAGAAGTAGCCGGGGGAGTGCCGGCCGTCAGCGGCGGACCAGTGCGTCGCGGATCTCGGTGAGCAGCCGGACCTCCCTCTCCTCGGCCTCCAGCACCTCCTCCTCGACCGTCTTCCGCTTCTCCAGGAAGTGGTTCATCGGCAGGACGATCAGGAAGTACACGACGGCCGCGATGATGATGAAGCTGATCACGGCACTGATCACCGAGCCCCAGAGGATGAAGATCCCGGAGGTCACGTTGCCGCTCGCGTCCATCGAGCACGGCCCCCGGAGGCAGGACGCGTAGCTGTTCAGGTCCTTGGTGCCGATCAGCCCGAGCAGCGGGTTGATGATGCCCTTGACGAACGCATTGACGACGTTGGTGATGGCCGCGCCGATGACGACGGCGACGGCGAGGTCCACCACGTTGCCGCGGAGCAGGAATTCCTTGAAGCCTTTCATGCCGCGTCGAACGGCGGCCGCACGTAGAGGTCACGGGTGAATCTCCGACCCTCCGGTTGACGCCCGGGGGCATTCGGCGGCCCCGGGGCCGGGCGGCGGGGAGGGCCGCGGCGGGCCCGAGCCGAACGCGGCGGCCAGCGCCAGACAGGCCACTGCCAGCAGACCCGGACGCCGGCGCACGGCCTGTCGCAACCGGTGGCGGCCCCGCGCGGTGCCCCGGATCGGCGGAAAATCGGGCACCTCGCGGCGCGGCGGCACCAGCGCGGCGGGCAGCGGGGGCAGCACGAAGGCGGTCATGGCGGCAGGCCCTTCCTGGGGGGGGCGGCGGCCCCGGCCGGGGTCGCGGCAGCCATCCTGCGACCACCCGGCCGCCCCCGCCCGCGGTTGTCCGCAGCCTGTGGAAAACCCCGGCCTGTGGAAAACCGCCGTCACCCGCAGGGCTGACGCCCTGCGCCGTTCGGAGCACATCCCGCCGCCACCCCGCCCGACCGTCCGGACGAACCCGCGCAACCGGCCCGGAAAGGCCCGGAAAGGCCCGGAAAGGCCCGGAAAGACAGCAGGCCCCGCCCGGTCGGACCGGGCGGGGCCTGCTGCGATGCCTCTGAAGGTCAGCTCGCGGCCGGGGCCGAGGAGGAGCTGCTGCTCGACGAGGACGACGAGGACGACGTCGAGGACGAGGACGAGGTCGAGGAGCTGGAGGTCGAGGAGGACGAGGCCACCGAGCTGCTGGAGCTGGAGCGGCTGTCGGTGCGGTAGAAGCCGGAGCCCTTGAAGACCACGCCCACGGCCGAGAAGACCTTACGGAGCTTCCCCTGGCAGTCGGGGCACGTGGTCAGCGCGTCGTCGCTGAACTTCTGCACCGCCTCGAGGCCGTTGCCGCACTCGGTGCACTGGTACTGGTACGTGGGCACTTTCCGCTTCCTCCTGCACTCCCCCTGGCACTCTCACGCTATGAGTGCTAACGACGGTCCATGATGCGCCATTCCGCTGATGGAGTCCAGCGGCTCAGCCGTGCCGGGCGGCGCCGGCGGGCTGTTCGACCGCGCCGCCGCCCCTGGCCACGGTACGGGCGGCGGCGGCCGGAGCGAGCAGCAGGCCCCGCATCGTGACGAGCGCCACCAGGCCCAGACCGGAGCCGATCAGCGGGACGGTGAAGCCCAGCGAGGGCCCGGAGTGGTCGATCAGCTGCCCGGCGGCGGTGGAGCCGACCGCGAGGCCGAGGCCGATCGCGCCGGTCAGCCAGGTGAACGCCTCGGTCTTGGCGCCGTCCGCGACCAGGGTCTCCACCAGCGTGTAGCCGGTGATCAGGGTGGGGGCGATGGCCAGGCCGCAGAACAGGCCGGCGATCGCCAGCGAGACCAGGTTCGGCATCGCCCACAGGGTGGAGCAGCCGAGCACCAGCAGCGCGTAGCAGGCGAGCATCCGCTGCCGGGCCGAGCTGCGCCAGGGGATCAGGCCGTAGAGCACGCCGGCGACCATCGAGCCGGCCGCGAACAGGCCGTACACCGCGCCGCTGAGCCCCGGGGTGCCGGCGTCCTCGGCGAAGGCGGTGATGGAGACCTGGAGCGCGCCGAAGACGGTGCCGAGGCCGAGGAAGCCGCCGGCCAGCAGGCGCACGCCGGGGGAGGCCAGCGCGGAGGCCTGGCGGCGGCCGGGCGCGGCGGGGCCGGTGGGGGCGGGGGCGGTGCCGCGGCGGGCGGCGAAGAGCAGGCCGCCGAGCACGGTGAGGGCGGCCTCGACGATCAGTCCGGCGGACGGGTCGACCGCGGTGGCGACTCCGGTGGCCAGCACCGGGCCGATCACGAAGGTGAACTCGTCGGTGACGGACTCGAAGGCGAAGGCGGTGTTGAGCAGCGCGGGCTGCTCGTTCAGCCGGTGCACCCAGCGGGCCCGCACCATGGCGCCGACCTGCGGCACGGATGCGCCGGCCGGGGCGGCGGCGAGGAACAGCGTCCAGTCGGGGGCGCCGGCGTGGGCGAGCGCGATCAGCGTGCCCACCGCGGCGGCGTGCACCAGGACGGCGGGGACCAGCACGGCGGCCTGGCCGTGCCGGTCGGCGAGCCGGCCGGTCTGCGGGCCGATCAGGGCCTGGGCGACGGCGGCGGTCGCGGCGACCGCGCCGGCCAGGCCGTAGGAGCCGGTGGTGTCGCGCACCAGCAGCACGATGCCGAGGCCGAGCATGGCGTACGGCAGTCGGGCGACCAGGGCGGGGAGCAGGAAGGTCCAGGCGCGGGGGGTGCGCAGCAGGGCTCCGTAGCCGCTGCGGGCGGTGGGGTCGTCGACCGGTCGGCGAGCCGCCACGGTCGGTCCTCTCTGCTGCCTGGTAGCGCGGGACCGGGCACGCAACTGGAACCGGGACCGGCGCCGAGAGTCGTCCTCTCGCGCGTCGACCGGGGTTGTTACCGGGCCCGGCACCAGGGGGTGCCTCGGGGCCCGGCCGCCGAGCGGTCGCGCCGACTCTGCATCAGGCAGATGCGGGGAATCGGGTTGTCAGCCTTCGAGTTTAGCGGTTCAGCCCGCTTTCCTTCTGGGAACGGAAGGTGAAGCTTCCGCATTGTGCAGCCAGCCGGCCAGCTTGCCGCCCAGGTCGACGGCGCGCAGCCGGCGTTCGGCGGCCTCCGAGACCTCGTCGGTGGTGACCACCAGCAGTTCGTCGCCCTCGCGCAGCACCGTCGTCCGCTCCGGCACGAAGCTGGAGCCCTCGCGGACCACCAGGGTGACCGCCGCGCCCTTGGGCAGGCGCAGTTCGGAGACCTCGACGCCGGACATCCGGGAGCCGGGGGCCAGCTGCACGGACAGCAGGTGGCCGTGCAGCTTCTCCAGGGGGGCGGACTCGATGTCCAGGTCCTGGCCGATGTCGCCCTCGCCGATCTTCAGCCAGCGGGCGACCATCGGCAGGGTCGGGCCCTGGAGCAGGGTGAAGACCACGACCAGGATGAACACCACGTTGAACAGCTGTTCGGCGTCGGCCGCGCCGGACACCAGCGGGATGGTGGCGAGCACGATGGGGACCGCGCCGCGCAGTCCGGCCCAGGACAGCAGGGCCTGCTCCTGCCAGGGGATCCGGAACGGCGTCATGCTGACCATCACCGACAGCGGTCGGGCGACGAACACCAGCACGGTGCCGGCCACCAGGCCGGGCACGATCGCCGAGCCCATGCTGGCCGGGGTGACCAGCAGGCCGAGCAGCACGAACATGCCGATCTGGCCGATCCAGGCGAGTCCGTCGGCGAAGCCGCGCACCGCGGGGCCGTGCGGCAGCTTGGAGTTGCCGAGGATCACCGAGGCGAGGTACGCGGCCAGGAAGCCGGAGGCGTGCAGCAGCGCGCCGCCCGCGTAGGCGAGCACGATCAGCCCGAGCACCGCGATCGGGTACAGGCCGGAGGAGGGCAGTGCGATCCGGCGCATCGCGTACGCGCCGAGCTTGCCGACCGCGAGGCCGACGGCCGCGCCGATCGCCAGCTCCATGGCGATGGTGCCGAGCAGCACGTACCAGGAGTCGAGTTCGCCGGCGGTGGCGAAGGCCACCACCAGGATCACCACGGGCGCGTCGTTGAAGCCGGACTCGGCCTCCAGCAGGCCGGTGAGGCGCTTGGGCAGCGGGACCGTCCGCAGCACCGAGAAGACCGCGGCGGCGTCGGTGGAGGAGACGATCGCGCCGAGCAGCAGCGAGGTGCGCCACTCCAGGCCGACCAGCCAGTGCGCGCCGGCGGCGGTGACGAACACCGAGACGGCGACGCCCACGGTGGCGAGCACGGCGGCGGCCGGGACGACCGGTTTGATCGCCTTCCAGCTGGTTTTGAGTCCGCCCTCGGCAAGGATGACCACCAGGGCCGCGTAGCCGAGGACCTGGGTGAGTTCGGCGTTGTTGAAACTTATGCCGATGCCGTTCTGGCCGAGGAGGACGCCGATGCCGAGGTACAGCAGCAGCGACGGAAGCCCGGTTCGGGTGGAGAGCCGGACGGCTCCGACGGCGACGAGCAGGATGACGGCGGACTCGAGAAGCAGCTCGTTCAGGTGGTCAACGGTCACGCAGGGGCACCTCTGGCAGGGAAGGGGCGGCTGACGGATCGTTACTCAGTCTAACATTTTACTTGATCTTTACGCTAGTCCCTCCTTTCCTCCCGGCCCGGTAGGGTCCGAACGGGCCGGTGGAGCCCCGGCGGTGTCCCCCGTGCACAGCTGCCGGTGCTGTCGCCCTAATGTGGTGACCTGTCACCGCCGCACGCTCCCTCATACAAGGACTCGGATGCCCCGCTCGAAGAAGTTCCGGCGCGCACGTCTGATCGTGATGCTGCTGGCCGTGCTGCTGGTGGCGGGTCTGGCCGGCGGCGGCTGGTGGGCGGTGGACACCGTCCGCTCCTCGTTCCCGCAGGTCAGCGGCACTGTCAAGGTGCCCGGCATGTCCGCTCCGGTGGACGTGGTGCGTGACGACAAGGGCATCCCGCAGCTGTACGCCGACACCGACGCCGACCTGTTCCGCGCCCAGGGCTACGTCCAGGCCCAGGACCGGTTCTGGGAGATGGACGTCCGACGGCACATCACCTCCGGCCGGCTCGCCGAGATGTTCGGCTCCAGCGCGGTGGAGAACGACAGCTTCCTGCGCACCATGGGCTGGCGCCAGGTCGCCCAGAAGGAGTGGGACACCCAGCTGTCCGAGGACACCAAGCGCAACCTGACGGCCTACACCGAGGGCGTCAACGCCTGGCTGGCCGAGCACCCCGGCGGGGCCGGCGCCTCGCTCGAGTACGCGCTGCTGGGCGCGGTCAACTCCGGCTACAAGCCCGAGAAGTGGGACCCGGTCGACTCGGTGGCCTGGCTGAAGGCGATGGCCTGGAGCCTGTCCGGCAACATGCAGGAGGAGATCGACCGCTCGCTGCTGACGCAGAACTTCAGCGCCGAGCAGATCGCCCAGCTCTACCCGGACTACCCGTACGACCGCAACGGCACCATCGTGAAGACCGGCAAGCTCGGCGCGGACGGCACCTACACCCCCGGCGAGGGCGTCACCGCGCCCGCCCCGGCCGGCAGCACCACCCCGGCGAGCAGCTCCCAGGCCCGGGCCGTGACCGAGCAGCTGCTCGGCGACCTGTCCGACAAGGTCGGCGCGCTGCCGCAGCTGCTCGGCCCCAACGGGCAGGGCATCGGCTCCAACTCCTGGGTGGTGGCCGGCACCAACACCACCACCGGCAGGCCGATGCTGGCCAACGACCCGCACCTCGGCCCCGGCATGCCGTCGATCTGGTACCAGATGGGCCTGCACTGCCGCAGCGCCTCCAAGGCCTGCACCTACGATGTGGCCGGCTACACCTTCTCCGGCATGCCCGGCGTGGTCATCGGCCACAACAAGGACATCGCCTGGGGCTTCACCAACCTCGGCGCCGACGTCACCGACCTGTACCTGGAGAAGGTCACCGGCCCCGACACGTACCTGCTCGACGGCAAGGACACCAAGTTCAACGTCCGCAAGGAGACCATCAAGGTCGCCGGCGGCGAGGACCGCACCATCACCGTCCGCACCACGCAGGACGGCATGCCGATGATCTCCGACCAGTCCTCCGAGGAGCAGAAGGTCGGCAGCAACGCGCCCGCCGGCAACGCCGCCCCCGACCGGGCGACCGGCTACGGCGTCGCGCTGCGCTGGACCGCGCTCGTCCCCGGCAAGACCATGGACGCCGTCTTCAAGCTCGACAGGGCCACCGACTTCGCCTCGTTCCGGGGCGCCGCGCAGGACTTCGCCGTCCCCGCGCAGAACCTCATCTACGCCGACACCAAGGGCAACATCGGCTACCAGGCCCCCGGCCTGATCCCGGTCCGCGGCAAGGGCGACGGCCGCTACCCCGCCCCCGGCTGGGACTCCGCCTACGCCTGGAACGCCAACTACCTGCCGTTCAAGTCGCTGCCCTACGCGTACAACCCGCCCGAGGGCTACATCGTGACGGCCAACCAGGCCGTCGTCGACGAGACCTACAAGCCGATGCTCACCAAGGACTGGGAGTACGGCACCCGCGCCAAGGCGATCACCGACCAGATCCAGGCGAAGCTGAAGAACGGCGGCAAGATCTCCCTGGACGACATGCAGTCCATGCAGCTGGAGAACACCAGCGTGCTCGCCAAGGACCTCGTCCCGCTGCTGCTCCAGGTCAAGATCGACGACCCGTACGTGCGCGAGGCCCAGGACCTGCTGAAGAACTGGAACTACCACCAGGACGCCGACTCGGCCGCCGCCGCGTACTACAACGGCGTCTGGCGGGCCCTGCTCACGCTCGCCTTCGGCCAGAAGTTCCCGGCCGACCTGCGGGTCGAGGGCGACTGCCTGCTGGTCCGGCAGAAGCGCGACAACACGCTCCCCGACGACGCGCTCGGCGGCGCCGCGCAGGCCGTCACCGAGTGCGGCACCCGCAAGCCCTCGCTGGCCCAGCCGGACGGCGGCGACCGCTGGACCGAGGTCGTCCGCCAGCAGCTCACCGACCCCAAGTCGCCGTGGTGGGACTACATCGACTCCAACCACCAGCAGCAGCACGGCCTGAACAACCTGCTCGCCGAGGCGCTCAAGGACGCCCGCCAGGACCTCACCTCCCGGCTCGGCAAGGACATCTCCACCTGGAGCTGGGGCCGCCTCCACCAGCTGACCCTGCAGGAGCCCACGCTCGGCAGCGACGACTCCTCGATCGCGTCCCCCGCGATCCGCAAGCTGCTCAACCGGGGCCCCTTCAAGGTCTCCGGCGGCAGCGCCGCGGTCAACGCCTCCGGCTGGAACGCCGCCGCCGGCTACGACGTCGACTGGATCCCCTCGATGCGCATGATCGTCAACCTCGACGACTTCGACGCCTCCCGCTGGATCAACGTCGGCGGCGCGTCCGGCCACGCCTTCCACGCCAACTACAACGACCAGACCGAACTCTGGTCGAAGGGCGAACTGCTCCCCTGGGCCTACACCAAGGACGCAGTCACCAAGTCCGGCAAGAACACCCTCACCCTCACCGCCGGCTGACCCCGGAACCACCGCCGGAGGCGGACTCCCCGACAAGGGGAGTCCGCCTCCGCCCGTTTCCGGGCCATCCACCTCCTGCGGTTCCTCTTCTGCGTTTGTCGGGTCTGGGTTCGCGGAGCGGATCGTCGGGGTTTCTCGGGTCAGGTCGGGAAGCGGGTGATGGCGTCGGGGGTGATGACGGCGTGGACCGGGTGGTCGTGGGGTTCGGCGGGGACGGTGGGGAGGAGTTCGTGGGGGTAGAGGAGGGTGGCGAGCAGGGGGTGGGCGTCGGCGCGGGCGAGGCGGGCCAGGACGCGGTCGTAGGAGCCGCCGCCGCGGCCGAGGCGGATGCCGCGGGCGTCGACGGCGAGGCCGGGGAGGAGGACGACGTCGGCGGTGCGGACGGCGTCGGGGCCGAGGCGGTCGGCAAGGGGTTCGAGCAGGCCGCGGGTGGCGGGTGCGAGCCGGGCCTCGCTCTCGTAGGGCGCCCAGTCGAGGTCGTTGTCCGGCAGCAGGACCGGCAGCAGGACCCGCGCCCCGGCGGCGGCCAGCGCGGCCAGCAGCGGGCGGGTGCCGGGTTCGGAGCCGACCGAGACGTACGCGGCGACCGTGCCGCCCGGCGGGACCAGCGCGGCGGCGTGGGCCGCCAGCCGCTCGGCCGCGGCGGCGCGCTGCTCCGCGGTGAGGGCCCGCCGTTCGGCCAGCAGCCGTGACCTCAGTGCCGCCTTGTCGTTGGACAACTGATCCGCAGACACCATCCGTATCCCTTCGGCTCCGTCATGCACAGTGACACGAGCCTGACACGTCGAGGCCGCCGCATGTCCACCCCGCTCCTGCTCCAGGCCCTGGCCGTGCTCGGCGCGGCCACCCCGGTCGCCGCCGGCGTCACCGCGCTGCGCCGCCGCCGGGCCGGGGCCGCGGTCGGCGGCAGGGAGGCGGAACTTCTGGCGAAGATCGCGGAACTCACGGCCGAACGGGACGAGTTGAGCCGCACCGCGTCCTGCGACCCGCTCACCGGGGTGTGGAACTACCGGCACCTCCAGCTCACCCTGGACCAGGAGATCGAACGGGCCCGGCGGGCCGAGGCGACCGCCGCCGAGCCGCGCCCGCTGTCGGTGCTGATGGTGGAACTCGTCGGCTTCGAGGCGCTGGTTGCCGAGCACGGCAGGTCCCGCGCCAACGGCATGCTGCGCGACCTCGCCCAGCGGCTGGCGGTGGAGATCCGCAGCTGTGACACGCTGGGCCGATACGGCGGCGAGGAGTTCCTGGTGCTGTTGCCCGACACCGCCCCGGAGGGCGCCGCCCAGGTCGCCGAGCGGCTCTGCTGGTCGGTGCGCAGGCACCGGCTGACGGACCGTCACCCCGGCGAGCCCGCCGATCCGGAGGCCCGCAGCGGGCTGACCGCCGCGATCGGCCTGGCCGTGCTGCCCCGGGACGGCGCGCACGCCGCCGTCCTGCTGCGGGCCGCCGACCGCGCACTCGCCGAGGCCAGGGCGGCCGGTGGCGACTGCTGGCGCCCCGCTCCGGCCGGACCGTCCCCGTCGAGCGGTCCGGGGGCTTCACCGCTGCCCGGTAGGGTGTCTCCCGGCCCCGGCGGGGAAACCCTCACTCCGCACGCGACCACCGTCGGACCCCACGCGACCGGTGACCGGCCCTGACCACCGATCCTCCGCCTCTCAGCCGGGCGGAACATTTGCCTTAGTAAGGTCGACGCATGACGAACACGCACGCCCGCACGGCGGTCACCAAGGCAGTGGTCCCCGCTGCCGGCCTCGGTACCAGGTTCCTCCCGGCCACCAAGGCCACGCCGAAGGAGATGCTCCCGGTCGTTGACAAGCCGGCCATTCAGTACGTCGTGGAGGAGGCCGCCTCGGCCGGACTGTCCGACATACTGATGGTCACCGGCCGCAACAAGCGTGCGTTGGAAGACCACTTCGACCGCGCCTACGAGCTGGAGGAGCTGCTCACCCGCAAGGGCGACCACGACCGGCTCCGCCGCGTCCAGGAGTCCGTGCAGCTGGCGAACATGCACTACGTCCGCCAGGGCGACCCGAAGGGTCTCGGCCACGCCGTCTCGGTCGCCGAACAGCACGTCGCCGGCCAGCCGTTCGCCGTTCTGCTCGGCGACGACCTGATCGACCCCCGGGACCCGCTGCTGGCCCGCATGATCGAGGTGCAGCAGGAACTCGGCGGCTCCGTGGTCGCGCTGATGGAGGTCGACCCCGCGCAGATCCACCTGTACGGCTGCGCCGCCGTCAAGCCGAACGGCTTCGGCGAGGACATCTTCCAGGTGACCGACCTGGTCGAGAAGCCCGACACCGCCGACGCCCCGTCCAACTACGCGGTCATCGGCCGCTACGTGCTCGACCCGTCCGTCTTCGACGTGCTGCGCGACACCGCGCCCGGCCGCGGCGGCGAGATCCAGCTGACCGACGCGCTGCGCGAGCTCGCCACCCGCGACGAGAGCACCGGCGGCCCGGTCTACGGCGTGCTGTTCAAGGGCCGCCGCTACGACACCGGCGACCGCGCCGACTACCTGCGCGCGATCGTCCGGCTGGCCGCCGAGCGCGACGACCTCGGCCCCGAATTCCGGAGCTGGCTGCGGCAGTTCGTCGCCACCGAGATGCAGGGCTGACCCACCACGAAGGCGAGTGTGAGGCGATGACCGGGAAGCACGACCCCTGCGGAGAGGGCGCCGGCTCCCCGGCCTCGCCGCGCCTGTGGAGCGTCGACGAGCACCTCGCCGACGTGCTCTTCGCCGCGGCCCCGTTGCCGCCCATCGAACTCCGCCTGCTCGACGCGCAGGGCTGCCGGCTCGCCGAGGACGTGCGGGCCGGCGCCGACCTGCCGCCGTTCGACAACAGCTCGATGGACGGCTACGCGCTGCGCACCGCCGACACCGTGCGCGCCACCGAGCAGTACCCGTCGGTGCTCGCGGTGGTCGGCGACATCGCCGCCGGCGCCGGTGAGCTGCCCAAGGTCGGCCCCGGCCAGGCCGCCCGGATCATGACCGGCGCCCCCGTCCCGCCCGGCGCCGAGGCCGTCGCCCCGGTCGAGTGGACCGACGGCGGCACCGGCACCGGGCAGGCCGCCGACGCGATGGGCGGCGGCGCCGAGGCCGACTTCGGCGACGAGGTCCGGGTGCTGCGCCCGGTCGCGGAGGGCGCGTTCATCCGCCGCCGCGGCAGCGACGTCACCGCCGGGGACACCGTGCTGGAGGCCGGCACCGTGCTCGGCCCCACCCAGCTGGGCCTGCTGGCCGCGATCGGCCGGGCCACCGTCCGGGTCCGCCCGCGGCCCCGGGTGGTGGTGCTCTCCACCGGCAGCGAACTCGTCCAGCCCGGCGAGGAGGTCGGCCCCGGACGGATCCACGACTCCAACTCCTTCACCCTGACCGCCGCCGCGATCGCCGCCGGCGCGGTCGCCTACCGGGTCGGCGGCGTTCCCGACGAGGCGTCAACCCTGCGGGCGGTGCTGGAGGACCAGCTCGGCCGGGCCGACCTGATCGTCACCAGCGGCGGCGTCTCGGTCGGCGCGTACGACGTGGTCAAGGAGGTGTTCGCGGACTACGCCGGGGTGGACTTCCGGCGGCTGCGGATGCAGCCCGGCAAGCCGCAGGGCTACGGCCGGATCGGCGGCGACCGGGGCGTGCCACTGCTCGCCCTGCCCGGCAACCCCGTGAGCGCGTACATCTCGTTCGAGCTGTTCGTCCGCCCCGTCATCCGCACCATGCTCGGCGCCCCCGACGTGCACCGCCCCGTGGTGCGCGCGGCCACCACCGCGTCACTGCGCTCCCCGGCCGGGCGGCGGCAGTACCTGCGCGGCCGGTACCGTCCGGCGGACGGCACCGTCAGCCCGGTGGGCGGCGAGGGGTCGCACCTGGTCGGGGCGCTGGCGCAGGCCGACTGCCTGATCACGGTGCCCGAGGACACCACCGCCCTGCCCGCCGGGAGCGCCGTCGATGTGGTCCTTCTCACGGACTGACCCGGACGGGGCGGTACGGTAGCGCGAGATTCGCACCGTGTTACTGGAGCCCATTCGTGACCGACACACCCCCCGGCGACCGCCTCACGCACGTCGACCACACCGGCGCCGCCCGGATGGTCGACGTCTCCGAGAAGGCCGCCACCACCCGGGTCGCGGTGGCGGCCGGACGCGTCCGGGTCGCCCCCCGGGTGGTCGAACTGCTGCGCGGCGAGGGCGTTCCCAAGGGCGACGCGCTCGCCGTCGCCCGGATCGCCGGCATCATGGGCGCCAAGCGGACGCCCGACCTGATCCCGCTCTGCCACCCGATCGCGCTCACCGGCACCACCGTCGACCTGGCGGTCACCGACACCGCCGTGGAGATCACCGCCACCGTCCGCACCGCCGACCGCACCGGCGTCGAGATGGAGGCGCTCACCGCCGTCGCGACCGCCGCCCTCACCGTCATCGACATGGTCAAGGCCGTCGACAAGGCCGCCGCCATCGAGGACGTCCGGGTGCTCAGCAAGACCGGCGGCAAGAGCGGCGACTGGGTGCGGGAGGACGCCCGATGAGGGCGCTCGCCGTCACCGTCTCCAACCGGGCCGCGGCCGGCGTGTACGAGGACCGGGGCGGGCCGCTGCTGGTCGCCGGCCTGCGCGAGCTGGGCTTCGCGGTCGACGGCCCGACGGTCGTCCCCGACGGCGACCCGGTCGAGGCCGTGCTGCGCGAGGCCGTCGCCGCCGGGTACGACGTGGTGCTCACCACCGGCGGCACCGGCATCTCCCCGCAGGACCTCACGCCCGAGATGACCGCCCGGGTGATCGACCGCGAACTGCCCGGCATCCCCGAGGCGATCCGCGCGTACGGCCGGGAACACGTCCCCACCGCCGTGCTCTCCCGCGGCCTGGCCGGCTGCGCCGGGCGCACCCTGATCGTCAACCTGCCCGGCTCCACCGGCGGCGTCCGCGACGGCCTCGCCGTGCTCGCTCCGCTGCTGCCGCACGCCGTCGACCAGTTGGCCGGCGGCGACCATCCGCGAGCCGCGGGCGGTGCGCACTGAACGCGGGCTGGTCGGTCGAACTGGCCGAGGGGGACATCGTGCTGCGGCCCATCCGCCGCCGCGACCAGGCCGAGTGGCAGGAGGTCAGCCGGCGCAACCGGGAGTGGCTGCGCCGCTGGGAGGCCACCGTCCCGCCCGCCCCGCCCGGCCGCGCCCCGCTGCCCCGGCCCACCTTCCGGCAGATGGTCCGCTACCTGCGCGCGGAGGCCGCCGCCGGCCGGATGCTGCCCTTCGTGGTGCTCCACCGCGGCCGCCTGGTCGGCCAGTTGACCGTCGGCGGGATCACCTGGGGCTCGATGTGCTCCGCCAACGTCGGCTACTGGGTGGACGAGGCGGTGGCCGGCCGCGGCATCACGCCCACCGCCGTCGCGCTCGCCGTCGACCACTGCTTCCGCGACCTGGGACTGCACCGGGTCGAGGTGTGCATCCGCCCCGAGAACCGGCCCAGCCGGCGAGTGGTGGAGAAACTCGGCTTCCGCTCGGAGGGAATGCGCCCCCGCTATCTGCACATCGACGGCGACTGGCGCGACCACCTGGTCTACGCGCTCACCGCCGACGAGGCCGCCGACGGGCTGCTGCGGCGCTGGCGCGCCCTCAGGAGCAGCCCTCCACAAGGGAATTGAATGCATGTTCGAATAGTTGATATCAATCTGGCATCGGCGGGTCGCCGGGGGCCGGGCGAGCCGTCACAAATAGCGGCAAAATAGTCTGAGAATCAGCTTGATCGCACGACACGCCGTCCCAAATTGCTGCAGCGCCTTACCCCGCGCCCGTACCGTGTGAAACGTGAGCAGCAGCGGCCTTATCTACGCGGTCATCGTAGGGGCCTGGGCCGCCTATCTGGTGCCGATGTGGCTCCGCAGGCAGGACGAGCTCAACGAGTCGCGTCCGACGGAACGCTTCAGTACCGCGATCCGCCTGCTGGCCGGGCGATCGGCCATGGAGCGGCGCGCGGCCCGAGCCCTCGGCGAACAGACCGCCGACCAGCAGCACCCCGCCGGTGAACCGGACGGGGCCCTCGACGACCCCGCGGACGTGCCCACCCGGCCCGCCGCCGCGGTCCCGGCGGAACCCGCATCCGAGCCCGAGCCCGAGCCCGCGCCCGAGCCGGTCGTGCCTGCCAGGCCCGCCGAGCCCGTCGCGCCTGCGGCGGTGGCGGGGGCGGAGCGGGCCGGGAAGCGCGAGCGCGACCGGGGCGAGCAGGACGAGCGGCGCTCCGCCGAGCGGCGGGCCCGGCTGCTGGCCAGACGGCGACGGATGGTCACCCTGCTGTTCCTCGCCTTCGCACTCGGCGCGGTCGTCGCTGCGGTGGCCGGCTTCGCCTTCCTCTGGGTGCCGGCCGTGCCCGGCATCCTCCTCACTCTTTACATCGGACACCTGCGCCGGCTCGAACGTCAGCGCTACGAAGTCAAGTTCGACCGGGCGCGGGCCGCGCAGGCCGCCGAGCGGCTGCGGGAGCGCGAGCGGGCCCGGGCGGCCGAGCCCGTCGCGACCGCGCCGCACCCCGTCGACGTGGCGACCGAGCCCGCCACTCGGGCCAGCGTCCTCGCCGACGCCACCGAGCACGAGGAGTGGGTCGACGGCGTCCGGGCCCGGGCCGCGGCCGGCCCCGACTCCTGGGAGCCCGTCCCCGTCCCGCTGCCCACCTACGTCACCGCCCCCGTGGCCCCCCGGGTCACCCGAGGCCTCGACCTCTCCGCCCCCGGCACCTGGGACTCCGGCCGCCCCGCCACCCCGCTCTTCGACCAGTACGGCGAGCCCGGCCAGCAGGCGGCCCAGGAGTACCGGCCGCCGCGGGCCGCCAACGAGTAGCCCGCACCCCCGGACGCCCCGCCACCACGTCGTGCGCGGGGCGTCCGCGCTTTCCGGCGGCAGCCGATCGGAAGTGCGGTCGAAGAGGCGGCCGGAAGTGCGGTCGAAAGCGGCCTCGAAAGCAGGCTCGAACGTCCAGTCACCGGGCCCCCGCGACCATGGTCATGAGTACCCCTCCAGGGGTGATAGAGTTCTTCTTGTTGGGGCTGTGGCGCAGTCCGGTAGCGCACCTCGTTCGCATCGAGGGGGTCAGGGGTTCGAATCCCCTCAGCTCCACCCAACAGCTGTTCTCGAGTTAGCTCGAGAGCGGTTGACGAAATCCCGTCCGATCCATGTGATCGGGCGGGATTTCTGCGTTGTGCGGGCTTGTTCGAGGCACTGTCCGAACTCGGAGGGCCTGCAGGTGTGGTGGCCGGCGGTCTGTGGCGGTGGTTCGGAGGTGAGCCGGGGTGCGGATGGCATGCCGAGGCCGCCGCTGGACGGACGACCAACGGCGGCGTGGGGATGAGGTTTTCGGGAGGCGGGGGACAACTCGTCAGCGGGGTGGTGGCGGTCGTCCGTTCGGTGTGGCGGCAGCCGGGATGAGATCTCCGCTGTCTTCGGCGGGGTAGTTGGTCTCCGGTGGTTGTTCGCCGGTTGTGCGGTGCCAGTCGTCGAGGATCTGCAGGTTGATCATGCAGATCATCAGAGCGACGAGGGTGGTTTGTGCCGTGCGGCCGTGAGCGAGACGCTTCTTGGGCTCGGAGATGTCGATGCGGTGGCCCTTGGCGCGGCCGTTGAGGCCTTCGTTGTTGGCCCGGACGGGCCGGTAGGCGTCGTGCCAGGCGGAGCTGAGGTAGCGCCGGTCTTGGCGGAACTTGTCGAGTTTGCCCAGGTCGCCGGGGTGGAGGGTGACGGTCGGTTTGCGGCAGATCCTCGGCAGCTCGCTCGGGGCCGGTGGCGGCCCTCCGCTTCGCCGGGCCCCGCCCGCACCCCGGGCGGCAGCGGCGCGAGGCTCTGGGACACCCTTCCGTCCCAGCTGTGATTCACGTCACTTCCGGCGGCTCGGTGCAGCACTCGGCCCCGTTCCGCCGTCATGGGGGCAGTGATCGGGACGGGACGAGGAGAGGAGGTCGGCGGGTGAGGTTTCGCAGGAGCGGTCCGGGCAACGGATTCACGGAGTTCGTCGCACAGCGGTCGGGAGCGTTGTTCCGCACCGCGTATGCGCTGACCGGTGACGTGCACGTGGCCGAGGATCTGGTGCAGGAGGCGCTGGAGCGGGCGTGCCGACAGTGGCGGAAGGTCGCGGTGGCGGACTCGCCGGAGGCGTACGTGCGCAAAGTGCTGGTCAACCTGGCCAACGACCGCTGGCGGCGGCTGTCGCGCCGGGGCGAGAGCCCCGGGCTGTCGGGGGTGCCCGAGACGGCCGACCCCCGGGACCGGTTCGGGCAGGTGGATCTGCGCGCGGAACTGATCGAGGCACTGCTCGGGCTGCCGATGGGCATGCGCAGCGTGGTGGTCCTGTACTACCTGCACGATCTGGACGCCCGGCAGGTCGCCGACGTCCTGGACATCTCTTCGAGTGCGGTGAGGTCCCAGCTCGCCCGCGGCCTGACCAAGCTGCGCGATTCCGTATCGGGCGCCCAGGCGCCGCACACGCCGTCGGCCGCTTTCGGAGGTACGAAGTGAGGAACACGTCGTCTGGACCGGCCCCGTTCGAGCCGGGCCTCGAAGCCGAGCTGCGTGCCGCGGTGGCCTCCTTCGCCGACGGGCCGACGGCGCCGGTCGTCGACGCGGCCGCGATCGAGCGAGCCGTCAGCCGCAGCCGCACCCGCCGGGCGCTCCTCGGCGCCGCAGCGGCGTGCTGCGTGCTGGCGTGCGCCACGGTGGGGTTCTTCGCGCTGAAGCCCGTGCCGCTCGCGCCCGGCGCCTCCCCGTCCCTGTCCCCACCGGCGAACGGGGCGTGCACCCCGCTCGCCACCGGCGCCCCCAAGAGCGGAAGCGGCGATGCGACTCCGACACAGCGGCAGGAGCAGACCGCGGGAGCGGGCATCGCGCTGCCGGACCTGGCCGGCATGCCGGTCGAACAGGCCGAAAGCCTGCTGCGCGGACTCGGACTGGGCTGCACGGTCATGCAGCACACGGACTGGAACGCTCCTGCCGGGCAGGTGATCAGCAGTCAGCCCCGGGGCGGCGCAGAACCGGTGGCACCGGGCTCGTCCGTCCTCCTGCTGGTCTCGACGGGCAAGCCCGGCAGAACCTGAGCGACCGGGCCCTTCGGCCCGCGCACCGGCCGAATGACCCAGGGGCCGGTGCCGGGCAGTCCGTCGACCGCGGCGCACCGGCCGGACGCCCGCCCCTCCGGACCGCGGCGAGCGTCCCACGGCTCAGCGGCGGGTCGATCCACAGGTCGCAGCCGATCAGCTCGTCGCCGATGCCCTCACAGGCGCCGACCTGGACAACGCCGAGGTAGAGACACCGGCCTTCGACCCGGACCGCAAGGTGGACCGGCAGCCCCACGGCGTCCGACAGGTGGGTGGTGAAGGGCATCGGGCCCATGAGCCGCGTTCCGACAGGCTCCGGTACAGGGCCCATCAACCGGAACTCCCCGGCGTTCCACACCCCGCTCACCGCAGGGTCGTCGCCGGCGTCCGCAACGATCGCCGTGCCCGACGCGCCGAGGGCCACCACGGCCCCCGGCACTGGAAACACCCGTACATCGGGGCCGACGAGGCTCAGCAGCGCATCTTCGTCGACCATGTCCAAGCGGGCGAGTGGCATCCGCGGAGCCCGCCCGGGAGACGATCACAGCTGATGCGGGAAGCGATCTGCGACACCCGCAGATCACTCCTGGCCGGTGCCGGCCGTGAACAGCACACCGGCAGAAGCCGCGTCCGGATGGTCCGGGCGGGGCTTCTTGCGTTCGGGGCGGGGGTCCGCCGGTTCGGCCGGTACCGCGCGGCGGGTCGGAAGGCGTGCTGACGGAGGGTGGTGCGCAGGCTACCGTTGGGCGCGTCGGGTGGAGGGTGCAGACGGCGCACACGGTTCTGAGGGGTGGGCATGATCGATCCGCTGTCGGTCTCGGCGGTGACGGGGGTGCTGGGCGCGGTCGGGTCGGCGGTGGCCGGGGAGGCCGGGAAGTGGGCGTGGGAGTCGGTCGGCAACCTGGTTCAGCGGGTGACCGGCCGTCAGCTCGCCGCGCCCGCCGGGGCCGAGGAACGTGAGGAACTGGCCCGGCTGCTGGTCGAGGGCGCCCGGCGCGACCCGGCCCACGCCCGGGCGCTGGCCGCCTGGCTGACCGGCCTGGCCGGCGGGGAGGACGAGCCGGGCGGCGAGGTGCCGCGGCTGCTGCCCGCCTCCACCCGGTACTTCACCGACCGCAAGGGGCCGCTCGCCGCCCTCGACAAGGAAGCCGGACGGAAGGCCGACGGTCGGCCCCGGCAGGTGCTGCTGCACGGACCGGACGGCATCGGCACCAGCGCGATCGCGATCCACTGGGGCGGCCGGGAGGCCCACCGCTTCCCCGACGGCCAGCTGTACGCCGACCTGCGGGCGGCCGGACCGCAGGGCGCGGCCGACCCGGCGACCGTGCTGCGCCGCTTCCTGCAACGGCTCGGCGTGCCCGCCGACCGGATGCCGGCCACTGTCGAGGACCGGGCCGAGCGGTTCGCCCAACTGCTCGCCGGCCGACGGCTGCTGGTCGTCCTCGACCACGCCCGCTCGGCCGCCCAGGTACGGCCGCTGCTCACCGCCGCCCCCGGCGTGGTCACCGTCGTCACGGCCCGCCGTCCGCTGGCCGGACTGGACGCGCTGAACATCCCCGTCGGCCCGCTCGCCGACAAGGACGCCCGCCGCCTGCTCACCGACCTGGCAGGCAAACACGCCGTCAGCGCGGCCAAGGCAGCCCTGCCCGGGGTGCTGGAGCGCTGCGCCGGCTCGCCGTTCGCGCTGCGGGCCGCCGCCCCCGTGCTCGGCGACGCCGCGCCGCGGGCGCTCGTCGGGACGTTCCCCGCCGATCCGGTGCAGGCCGCGACCGCCGACCGGTACGCCCGACTCGGCCCGAACGCCGCGCTGGTGTACCGGCGTTGCGCACTGCGCCCGTGGCCCGCGATCGGCCCGGCCGCGGCGGCGGCCGCCACCGGCCTGCCGGAGCCGGAGGCCGCCGAGGCGCTGGACGAACTCGCCGCCGCCGGACTGCTGGAGACCGCCCTCGACGGCCGCCACCGCTACCGCCCGGCCGTCCGCCGGCACGCCGAGGAGCTCGCCGTCCGGGAGGACGGCCTCGCGGCCTGCGCCACCGCCGTGCGGCGCACCGTCGACCACTACCTGCGGCTGGCCGTCCGCGCCGACTTCGCGGCGCTCCCGCAGCGCTGGCACCTCGGCCCGCTGTACGCGGAACTCGGCCCCGACGGCTACCCGGGCGAGGCCGAGGCGCTGGCCGCGCTCGGCGCCGAGCTGCCCAACCTGGTGGAAGCCGTGGGCGCCGCCGAGGAATTCGGCGCCCCCGAGGTGGTCTGCCAGCTGGTCGAGGCACTGTGGGCGGTCCAGCTGAAGGCCGGCCGCCACGACGAACTGCTGCCCGCCCTGCGGGCCGGCACCCGGGCCGCAGCCACTGCCGACGCCCGGACGGCGGCCCGGATGCACGTCCAACTCGCGCTGGCACTCACCGAGTTGCAGGAGTACGACGAGGTCGAGCAGCAGCTGGTGCTGGCCGCCGACGCCGAGCGGGCGGACGGCCACCTGCGCGGGCAGGCCACCGCCGTGGAGACGCTCGGACTGCTGAGGCTCCGTCAATGGCGGTACGTCGAAGCCCTGGAGTGCTTCGACGGAGCTACCGCGCTGCTGGACGGGATCGGCGCCGAGGACAGCGGGCAGGCCGACCTGCCACGGGCCCGCGCCCTGCTCGACCGCCACCGCGGCCGGGCGCTGCGCGGCTCGGGCCGCTTCGAGGAGGCCCGGGCGTCGATCGAACGGTCGGTGGAGTTCTTCCGCGGCACCGGCGAGGCGTACAACACCGCCCGTGCGCTCACCGACCTGGCGCAGACCCTGGTCGACCAGGGGAACGGGCCGCAGGCGCTGCCGCTGCTGGACGAGGCCGAGGCGCTGCTGGCGCGGGGCGGCGCGGTGTTCCAGCTGATGCCGATCACTGTGCTGCGCACGCTGTGCGGTGACGGGGGCGCGTGACCGTCGTGCGGCGGGTGGTGGTGTCGGCCGGGGTTGGGGCCGGGCAGGTCGGCGCGGTGGTTGGGTGTCGGCGGTGCTGCGCACGCACTGCGGTGGCGGGGGTGAGTGGGGCCGCACGGCGAGGGTCGGCTGGATCGGGGCGGGGCGGGGCGGGGCGGCCGCGGTGGGGACGTGTGCGGCGTGTGTGGGCGATCGGTTCGGGGACGGCTCGGGCTTGGCTGGTTGGGCGTCGGCGGTGCGTCGCGTGGTGTGCGTTGTGTGTTCGGGGGTGTCAGTGGGGCCGGGTGACTGTCACCCGGTGGACTGCTCCGCCGGTGCGGACCGTCAGTACTCCGGGGGAGGGGGTGGCGGCCAGTAGCGCGGAGGCGGCGGTGATCGGGTCGAGGCCGTCGAAGTCGGAGCTCAACTCCAGTGCTGCGCCGGAGCGGTGGAGGGCCGTGCCGGTGGTGGGGCCGGTGGCCTGGACGGCCAGGGTGCAGGCGTGGTGGCGGGACAGGGTCTGTTTCGCCCAGGCGAGCGGCGGGCCGAGCCGGGGGTCGTTCGCGCTGCCGTGCCGGACGATCACGTCGGCGAGGGTCAGTACGCCCGGGTCCAGGGTGTCCTCGTGCACGACCAGCTGCCCGGTGCCGGGGCCCTCCGGTTCGTACCGGGGGCCGGCGAACCGGCGTATCTCGACCGTGCCGTCGCCGAGGTCACGGGCCAGCACCCGGACCGGCGCCGTCACCACGGGCGGCTGGTGGTCGGGCAGCAGCAGTGGGTCCAGCAGCGCGGGTGCGGTCGGTTCGGGAAGGCCGAGGAAGCGGTAGAACAGCGTGCGGAGCAGTCCGGCCGACTCGCCCGGGCGGGACGTGGTCAGCTCGGCCGGCCCGGCGGGCACCCGGCCCCGGTCGAGCAGCTCCGCCAGCTGCGGGCCGAGCGCTGCGTGGAGGTCGAGCTTCGGGGCCTCCCGGACGAACGCGGCGACCTGTGAGTCGACGTCAAGAACGGACCGTCCGGCGGCGGCCAGCACCACCGGGGTGCCGAGCGCCGCCGCGTAGTAGCTCACCGACCCGAAGTCGCCGATCACGGCGTCCGCGGCGATCAGCGCCTGCCGCCAGTCCGCGACCGGGTCCACCAGGGTCACGCCCGCCCGGCGCGCCCCGTCCAGCCACAGCCGGACCTGGCCGGGCCCGTGGCCGTGCCACACGTTGGGGTGCAGCACCACGGCGACCCGGTACTCGTCCAGCGGCAGCTCCGGGAGTCGGGACAGCAGCAGCGGCAGGACGTCCTCCGGCCCGCCGTCCCCGAACATCGAGGTCGGGTTCCAGGTCGAGTTCAGCACCAGCAGCCGCTGGCCGGAGCGCACCCCGAACGCCCGGCGGAACGCCTCCCGGCGCGGCCGGGCCGCGAGGATCCGGTCGAAGCACGGATCACCGCCGAGCACCGCCGTGCCTGCCGCCTCCGGGCAGGCCGCCGCGAGCCGGTCGAGCTGATCGGGATGGGACAGCACCAGCGCATCGGCGATCGGCACTCCGTCGTGGAGCAGCCACTCCGGCGACATCCCGAACGTCGGCGCTCCGGCCCCGGTCCCGGCCACAACCCCGGCCCCGGGCTCCCCGGCGTCCGGCGTCCGGCGTCCGGCGTCCGGCGTTGCGAGCCTTTTATTGTAGCCAACGCCGTGCGAAAGGACGGTCAACGGGCCTTTGAGTTCGTGGAGTTGGCCGCCGAAGCTGGCGGAGACCGCCAACTCGGGCGCGAGGTCGAGGGCCTGTTCCCAGGGGACGACCGGGATGCCCAGTGCGGCCAGGAGTTCGGACAGGCCGGAGCGGAACGGCGAGCTGCCGGGGCAGGTGGCCAGCAGCTGGATCCGCAGGTCGTCGCGGAACACCCCGACCACGTCGAGCAGCCGGGTCGCCGAGGTGACGTTGTGCACCACCAGCAGGACCCGTCGGCACTCGCCCCGGGTGGCCCACCGGGCGGAGTCGTCGCCGACCGGCACCCTGATCCACTCGCCCAGCAAGCCGTCGCCTCCGTGATCGCTCCATCAGCCGTCCCGGCAGCTTAGCGATCACGGGGACGCCGGCGGCCCGGTTCCGCCGACGGCCTCGGTCCGTAAGGGGCCGCGGGAGGTTGTCGAGTGCCTACTGGCGCAGCAGCAGGCGGAGTCGCGGGGCCAGCAGCGGTCGCAGCAGGCGGGCGACCGGGGGTGCGGACAGCAGCAGGGTGAGCGCGGCGGCCCCGGCGGTGAGGGCGAGTTGGCCCGTCGGGGAGCCGAGGAACGCCCCGGAGTACGTGCCGCGGTGGACCAGGGCGAGTTGCAGGAACGGGTGCAGCAGGAAGGCGGACATGCCGGCCGCGCCGAGCGCGGTGAACCAGCTGCGGCGGGTGGGTGTGAGTGCGAGGAAGGCCGCGCCGAGCAGCGCCCCGGCGGCGTTCACGGCCAGCGAGAGGACCGCCCAGTGCAGGTAGCCGGTGTGCAGGCCGGCGGCGCTCGCGCTGCGGTACAGCCACAGCGCGTCGAGGCGCGGCACCGCCCAGTACGCGGCGACGGCGGCACACGCGAACAGCGGGACGGCGATCGCCCGCAGGGTGCGGTTGCCGCGCAGGGCGAGCACCCGGTCGCGGTCGAGGGTGAGACCGGCGACGAAGAACGGCAGGAACTGCAGGGTCCGGCCGATCGAGAGCTGCGGGGTCAGCGGGAGCGCCCCGGCGAGCAGCGAGATTGCGACGGCGACGGTGACGGGCGCGCGCAGCTGCCGCCACAGCGGGGCGCTCAGCCGCCACAGGAACAGCGACAGCAGGAACCAGGTGACCCACGCGGGGGTGAGCAGGTCCAGGGCGAACGGGCGGCCGTTCAGCCAGGCGGTGTACCCGCCGAGCAGCGTCGTCCACAGCAGGTAGGGCACCAGCACGCCGCCGATCAGGCGGTTCGCCTGCTGCGGCCGGGCGGTGAAGGACCGGGAGAACCAGCCGGAGACGAACACGAACACCGGCATGTGGAAGGCGTACACCAGCAGGTACGCGGCGTGCACCGGTCGGTGTCCGGGCTGTCGGGCGAGCGGCTCCCAGAAGTGGGCGCAGACCACCAGGATCAGGGCCAGCAGCTTGGCGTTGTCGAAGAACGCCTCCCGGCCCGGACCGTTCTGGCGGTCGCTCTGCCGTTCGCCGTCGACGGGCGGCGGCGGTGACGGCAGGGGCGGCGGTTCGGCGAGCAAGGGGAACTCCGAGGTCAGAGGGTGGGGGACAGACCCTCAGGACTCTACGATCCCGGCTGCTCCGGGCCCGGCGGCGGGCGGGCGTCAGCGCTTCAGGTAGGCGAGGACGGCCAGGACCCGGCGGTTGGCGTCGGGGGTGTTGTCGATCCGGAGCTTGCCGAAGATCGCGGCGGTGTGTTTGGCCACTGCGCTCTCGCCGATGTGCAGTTCGGCCATCACGGCGGCGTTGGAGCGGCCTTCGGCCATCAGGCGCAGGACGTCGAGTTCGCGGGGGGACAGGTCGGCGGTGGTGCCGCGGGCGGTGGAGCGGGCCATCAGGCGGGCGATCACCTGGGGGTCCATCACGGTGCCGCCGGAGGCGACGGTGCGGACGGCGTCGACGAACTGCGCGGTGTGGGTGACCCGGTCCTTGAGCAGGTAGCCGACCGCGCCCCGGCCGTCGGCGAGCAGTTCCTGGGCGTACAGCTGCTCGACGTACTGGGAGAGCACCAGGACCGGCAGGGCGGGGCGTTCGCGGCGGACGGTCAGCGCGGCCTGCAGGCCCTCGTCGGTGTGGGTGGGCGGCAGCCGGATGTCGACCACGGCCACATCCGGCTTCAGCTCGCGCAGGGCGCGCAGCAGTTCGGGGCCGGTCTCGACGGCGGCGGCGACTTCGAAGCCGTGCTCGGCGAGGGTGCGGCTCAGGCCGTCACGGAGGAGGAAGAGGTCTTCGGCGAGGACGACGCGCACGGGAGCTCCAGGGTCGCGGTGGTCGGTCCGCCCGGCGGGCTGACCAGGGCGAGGGTGCCGTCGAAGGCGGCCAGTCGGCGGCGCACCCCGGCCAGGCCGGAGCCGCGGGCCGGGTCGGCGCCGCCCCGGCCGTCGTCGGTGACGGTGGCCCGGAGCAGGCCGTCGGCGCAGCGCAGCCGGATCCGGACGGTGCTGCCGCCGGAGTGCTTGCCGGCGTTGGCGAGCAGCTCGGCGACGGCGAAGTAGGCGGCGCCCTCGACGGCGGCGGGCAGCCGGCCGGGCAGGTCGGCGTCCACCTCGACGTCCAGGAAGGCGTCCAGGGCGAGCGAGCGGACGGCGTCGGTCAGGCCGCGGTCGGCGAGCACCGGCGGCAGGATGCCGTGGACCAGGTCGCGCAGCTCCTGCAGGGCCCGTTCGGAGCTGGCCCGGACTTCGCCGAGCAGCCGGCGGGCGGCGGTCGGGTCGCTGTCCACCAGCCGGTCGGCCTGGTCGAGGGTCAGGCCGAGGGCGACCAGCCGGGCCTGCGCGCCGTCGTGCAGGTCGCGTTCGATCCGGCGCAGTTCGGCGGCCTGGGTGTCCAGCGCGTCGGCCCGGCTGTCCGTCAGCTGGCCGATCCGCCGCTCCAGCCGGGCCGCGTACGGGGCGCCGAGCAGCCGCCCGGTCCATTCGCCGTAGCGGACCAGCACGGGGACGGCCAGCCACAGGCCCGCCGCGACGAAGGCCAGGCCGAGCGCGGCGGCGGCGAGCGCGGTGGCGACGGACTCGACCGGCACGAAGGCGTACCAGTTGTCCGGGCCGAGGTACTGCCACAGGAACGGCTGCACCAGGGCGCCGAACAGGCCGTAGCCGACCAGCGTCGACGGGACGGCGACCAGCAGGCCGGTGCTCCACGGGCCGAGGCAGGCCCAGGCGACGTCGCGCCAGAACGAGGTCGAGCCGAGCACCGCCACCCCCCGGCCGGTGGCGGTGGCTGCGGTGGGCAGCGGTTCGGGATCGTCGATGACGGTGCCCGTCCAGCGGGCGGTGCGGTCGCGTTCGAGGTCGCTGCCGCGGCGCAGCAGGCGGGCGGCGGACGGCAGCAGCGGCAGGCCTGCGCCGATCGGCAGCAGGGCCAGCGCGCCGAGCGCCGCGAGCGCCCGCAGCGACGTCACCAGCGCGGCCAGCGAGAGCAGTTGGCAGCGGGCGAGGGCGAGCAGCGGCCCCCGGACGCGCTTCTGTCGGTCCGTCATGTCGTCGCGAGCCTATCCGTGCGGGCGGGCCGCCCTGCGGCCAGGACCCAGGGCAGGGCGACCAGCACGCTCGCCACGCCGAACAGCACCATCGGCTCCACCGCGCCGGACTCCTCGTCCAGGAACAGCAGCATGCCCAGGTTCACCAGGGTGTGGAAGCCGCCGGCGATCAGCAGCCGGTGGGCGCCGATCCGCTCCCAGGCCAGGCCCAGCAGCACCGACATGGCGACCGTCGCGGCCAGGAACCCGGCCGCCCAGCCCGGGGCCTGCACGAAGATCTGCACGTGCCAGCAGCCCCAGAGCAGCCCGACCGCGGCGGACGAGCCGAGCGCCCCGAACCTGGTCCGCAGCAGCGGCTGGAGGAAGCCGCGCCAGCCGATCTCCTCGCCGCACGCGCCGACGAACTGGGCCACGACCACCACCCAGAACGGGGCGGCCAGGCTGTTCGGGTCACGGGTCGGGACGCTGCCGTGCAGCAGCAGCGAGCCGGCCACCGCCAGCGCGACGAGCGCCGGGGCGCTCAGCAGCACCGCCACGCGCGGGCCGCGTGCCGTACCGGACGCCAGCAGGTCCCGCACCTGCGACGGCCACACCACGGCGACCGCCGCCACGCCCAACGCCGGTCCGAACTGCACCAGTTCGAGGACTTCGCCGGACAGCCCGGTGAACGGCTGGAGCGCCACCAGCAGGCCGGCGGCCATCACGGTCACTGTCAGGAAGAGCGCGGCCGGGCCCAGCCAGCCGGGTCGTTCTGTTCGCACGGGGGTTCGCCTCTCGGTCCGGATCGTCGGGTCCCACGACTCGTGCCGTCCACGACTCGTGTTGCCCCTGACGATTCCGGGTGGACGCCCCGGTGCCATTGCATCCACCTGCCCGGCCGGGGTGCACCCAGCTGCACCCCCGGCGGTCAGGCCGCTGCCTGCGCGGGCAGCCGGGAGGCCAGCAGGGCGAGCTGGACCTGCGAGGTGACACCGGACTTGGCGCGGATCCGGCGCAGGTAGGTGTCCACGGTGTGCGGGCTGAGCCCCAGTCGGCGGGCGATCGTCGCGTAGCTGGCGCCCTCGCCGACCAGGTGCAGGACCTGGAGCTCGCGGCGGCTGAACGCGGTGCTGGTGGTGTGCATCGGAACTCCCGGGCGGGTCGGTGGGGAGGCGGTCAGGACCACGGCTGGCAGTGGGGCGTCTCGCAGGCGCCGCCCCACGAGGTGTCGTCGAAGGCGGTGACCGGCAGGTCGACCGGCAGCTGCGAGGCGACGGCGTTCGGCGCGGCGGACGGGGTGGCGGGCGCGGTGTGGGCGGAGGCCAGCGGAGCCGCGGCGAACAGGGCGGCGGCGGTGACGGCGACGAGGGCGAGGGCACGCTTCATGGAGGCCTCCGAGGGCGGTGGTGGGGTGGGGGGAGCCGGCCTCTGCCGGCGGTGTCGCCCGGCGTTGTTCGGCCTGCATCCAGCATGTCCGGGCCGACCGCCCGGCGACCACGGGGTGAGCACCTCATCAACTGCGCTGGCAGCAAAGTGACCTGGGGACGGAACGGGTCGAACCGGCATGAATCGCTCCCGGTCGGGCCGGTACGGGTGTGGCGTGACGTCGGGACAGAGGGGGCAAGGGGGCCAGGACGGGCCGGAGCGGGTGCGGATCGCCGCCCGGCCGTCCACACCGGTGTGGCGTGATCCCGTGACTGGTCGTTCTCCGCCCGGCCGCCCAGGATGGTCGCGCGGCGCCCGGAACGATTCGGCGCCGGGAAGGACGGCAAGTCGTGCACTGGTACGAGGGGGAGGACCGGCCACCCCTGGAACATGACGGCCAGGTGGCCGAGTTGGCGGCGTTCCTGCGGGGCGGCACCGCCCGGTCCGGGCCGGTACTGCTGTGGAGCGAGCAGGAGCCGGACCCGGACGCCGGCTGTTCCGCCGACGCACTGGCCGCCGCCCTGGAACGGGAGTTGGCCCGTCCCGTCGTGGTCGTCCCCGACCGCCCCGCCGGGCTGTGGCAGCGCGCCCGGTTCGCGGCCCTGCTGGTGCAGCGGCGTGCCGCCGCCGAGATCCAGCTGTGCCCGCCCCCGGGCTCCGCCGCCCGCCGCAGCACGCTGCGCCTGCGCGCCTCGCAGTCCCTGCTGGTGCCCGCCGACTGGAGCTACCGCCTCGACCCCCGCAGCTCCGCGCAGCCGTTCACGTTGATCCTGCCCTGACGTCCCGTCCGGCAGTTCTCGCGGTCGGGGGCAGGTGCTGACGCCCCGACGGGCGCTCTGTGCGGTGGCGGAAGGTACCCTGCGCTTGGTGTTCGAGCGTCGAACTGTGGTTCGGCAAAGACCGTCACCGGGTACCGGCGGGTTGCGCACCCCGCAGATGTGCAGGTCAATACCGGTGCCGGCGTGCGGTCTCCGGCCGCTCGGACGCCTTATGTGAAGAAACAGCGAAGGCATCCTTGCGGAATGTGCGCACGGCCACGGGAGTGGGCGTCGCGCGCACCCGCCCGGGCCCAGAGGGGATCGACACAGCATGGGGGAGTACTTCCGCGTCGAAGTCAGCGAACTCGACCGGTTGGTGAAGCAGCTGAAGAGCAGCCAGCAGGACATGCGTGAGGCGCTCCGCGCCATGCGCGACACCGGTCCGAAGACCACCGGGAGCAAGAACCTGGACCACGCCTGCGACGACTTCAACGACAGCTGGCAGGACGCCATCACCCGGATCTCGCAGGGCGTCGAGGCCCTGGAGGGCAAGCTCGAAGAGACCGGCAAGGGCTACGCGGAGACCGACGAGGCGATCCGGGGCATGTTCACCGCGGGGGCGTCCGCATGAGCAGCAAGGCCGACTTCCCCACCCTGGGCTTCGACCCGGCGCCGGGCAGCCCCGAGAACGTCGACGGCCTGGTCGCCAAGCTCAACCGGGCGTCCGGCGCGATGGAGAGCGCCCACCGCACCCTGGTCGCCGTCGGGCAGGGCGGCAGCATCTGGGAGGGCGACGCCGCCCGGGCGTTCGCCGGCAAGGTCGGCGAACTGCCGCGCTACCTGGCCGACAGCGTCGACGCGATGCGGCAGGCCTCCACTCAGCTCGACGGGTGGAGGAACCAGCTGGTCTCCTACCAGGACATCGCCCGGCGCTACGAGGCCGAGGCGGCCGAGACCAAGCGCCGGATGCAGAACGCCGAGACCACCCGGCAGAACGCCATCGAGCGCTTCGACCTGGCCTCCGACTCCCCGGCGTTCGCCCTGATCGGCAAGCGCTTCGACAACGACGCGGCCCTCGCCGACGCCCAGCGCCGGATCGACGTCGCGACCGCCGAGTACCAGTCCGCGGAGACCGCGCTGGAGGGTGCCAACCGCGAACTGCGCGGCATCAAGGACGAGTTGGAAGCGATCGTCAAGCAGGCGAAGGAACTGCTGGGGCACCACCAGGACGACGCCGACAAGACCGCGAAGGCGCTCCGCCGGGCCAACCAGAACGCTCCCGAGATCGGTGCCTGGGAGAAGATCGGCAACGGCTTCAAGTCGGTCGGCAAGAAGATCAAGGCCTGGGCGACCAAGCACGCCGACCTGCTGAAGAAGATCGGCGACATCGCGGGCGGGGTGTCGGCGGTGCTCGGCATCGCGGCACTGGCCACCCTGTGGTGCCCGCCGCTGTCCGCTGCGCTGGGTGTGGCGGCAGGTGGTGCTTCGGCGGTCGCGTTCGGGGCGCACGGAATGGCGAAGCTCGGTGGTGCGGACGTCAGTTGGAGCACCATCGCGCTGGACGGGGTCGGTGCACTGCCGTTCGTCGGCGCAGCCAGCAAGGGCGTCAAGGGCGTGGCCGGTGGTGTCAAGGCGGTGGCCACGGGCAAGGGCCTGGCGGCTGGGGGATCCAAGCTCGCCATGGCGGGGACGGCGATCAAGGCGAAGCATCTTGAAGGCGGCATCCTGCACAGCGAGGTGCTGACGCGGGTGTTCACCAAGACCCCGTTGCGGAACCTCCCCGGCATTGCCTCGATCGGCGAGGACGGCCAGAAGGTCTTCTCGCTCCCGGTCGAGTCCTGGTGGTCGCGTGGCACCCAGATCGCCATGAAGGGCAGCGGCCTGATCATGCACGCCCCCAACCTCTATCAGCAGGTGACCTCGTGACGACCCAGCAGCCCGGCCCCGCCGAAATCTACCCGGACGAGCCGCTCGACATTCGCTGGAGCCTGCCCGTCCAGTTCCACTCGCTCGGGGTGGACCTGCCCGAACAGGAACGCGAGGCGCACATCGCCGAGGTGGCCTCCGAGGTCTGGTGCGGCGGCACCGAGTTCCAGCGCACCACTGTCGCCTCCTGGTACAGCGACATCGCAGCCACCGCCGCCGAGGACGGCGCGGTCTACTCCGGCTTCCTGCTGGCCGGCACCGAGGACGACCGGGTCACCGTCGCGACGCTGGTCATCCAGGCCGACGAGGCGGACACCTCGGATGCCGAGGCGGCCTCCGCCGCGATCCAGGACATGCTGTCCCTCGACCCCGCCAACGAGGTCTTCCGGACGGTCGCTCCCGTCGGCCCCGTGGTGGTCAGCATCGCCGGGTCGCTCGCCGAAGTCAGCGACGAAGAAGGCAACACGGCCAAGCTCGAACTGGCCCAGGCGTCCGCGTACATCCCGGTCCCGGACAGCGACACGCTGGTCACCATGACCATCAGCACGCCCACGCTGACCGACTTCCCCGAGTACGTGGCGATGCTCGCAGCCCTGGTCGAGACGGTGGAGTACGACCGCCCCGGCGCGCAGCCCGCGACGGCGCTGCCGGGGCCCGACACCGCGAAGATGTTGGAGGCGTTCGGATGAGCACCTGGCACCCGCCGGCCCCGGCCGGCCTGAACACCGGGCCGCTGCGAAGGCGTTCAGTGCTCGGGCTGTGGCTCCAGTTCGGGTTGCAGTGGTTCTGGCTGCCGTTTCGAATCACCTATGCCGTCCTGTCCGACTCGCCGTCGGACGGGAACGCCGAGCCCGGCATGTCCAAGTTCGTTCTCACACCGAGCCGTTACCGGTTGGAGAGGCACGGAACCCGGGAGGAGTGGGTGGCCTGGGCCGCGCGGGCGCTGGACCGGGGGATCGAACGGGGGTGCGAGCCGGTGCGGTCGGCCGAGAACTTCAACAAGGCGAAGTACCGCTACAAGTTCAAGGGCGACTACTTGGTGCCGAAGACGACCATGCACCGACGCTACTACCGGGGCATCGGGCTGGAAGGCCTTGCGGCTCTCGCTGCCGACCGGGGCTGGCAAGTCGAATGGGACAGCGCCGTATTCGGTGAGGTTCACCTGCGCGCTCAGCAGCCCTGACCCGTCCCGCCCCGTCGGCGCCCGCCCGCCGCCGACGGGGCGTCAGCCGTCCTCGAACGGCTCCTCGCTGAAGCGGAACCACGCGTGCGGCGGCTCGATGTGCAGCAGGTGCTCGGCGACGGGGCCCTTCGGGGCGTGCAGTGTGTAGGTCTTCTCCAGCGCGGTGTAAACCGGCTCCCACGCCTCCCACTCCTCGGCCTCGACCAGCCGAAGGCTCTCGGCGAAGGCGGGTTCGGCGGCCGGCCACCCCGGGCCGGGCAGGAAGTCGCCGTTCAGCCACGGGAAGTCGGCCTCGGTGATGCGGATCTCGCCGACCAGCTCCGTGCCGCGCAGCAGACGCCAGGTCTCGTCGGTGAACGCCATGCAGGGCTCCTCGGGGGCGGGGGACGGACGGTGACAGTGTGCCGGAGGGGTCCGACACCGTCCCGTGGGGCGAGGAGTTCACTCGTTCGGGTGGATTGTGGCGGGCGGGCTCCGGAGTTGGGCGCCGGTGACCGAGGGTCGGAAGGCTCGTTAGGCATCGCGCCGATCTTCAGTCGTCGAAAAAGGGGCGGGACCCAGTGGCTCAGCCGTTCGAACTGCCGGACTTCTACGTGCCGTACCCGGCGCGCATCAACCCGCACTACGAGAAGGCGCGGGTGCACACCAAGGAGTGGGCACGCGACTTCGGCATGCTGGAGGGCTCGGGCATCTGGGAGGAGCACGATCTCGACTCCCACGACTATGCGCTGCTCTGCTCCTACACCCACCCCGACTGCGACAGCGAGGCACTCGACCTCGTCACCGACTGGTACACCTGGGTCTTCTTCTTCGACGACCACTTCCTGGAGATCTTCAAGCGCACCCTCGACCGCGAGGGCGGCAAGGCCTACCTGGACCGCCTGCCCGCCTTCATGCCGATGGACCTCGCCGACGGCTTTCCCGAGCCCACCAACCCGGTCGAGGCCGGCCTGGCCGACCTGTGGCAGCGCACCGTCCCGCACATGTCCGCCGACTGGCGGGCCCGGTTCGCCGAGTCCACCCGGAACCTGCTGAACGAGTCCCTCTGGGAGCTCTCCAACATCAACGAGGGCCGGGTCTCCAACCCCGTCGAGTACATCGAGATGCGCCGCAAGGTCGGCGGCGCCCCCTGGTCGGCCGGCCTGGTCGAGTACGCCGCGCACGCCGAGGTGCCCGAGTCGGTCGCGTACTCCCGCCCGCTGCGGGTCCTCCGGGACGCCTTCTCCGACGGCGTCCACCTGCGCAACGACCTGTTCTCGTACGAGCGCGAGATCTGCGAGGAGGGCGAACTCTCCAACGGCGTCCTGGTGTTGGAGACCTTCCTCGGCTGCTCGACGCAGCAGGCCGCGGAAGCCGTCAACGACCTGCTGACGTCCCGCCTCCAGCAGTTCGAGAACACCGCGCTCACCGAACTCCCCGGCCTGTTCGCCGAGCACGCCCTGAACCCGGAGGAGATCGCCCGGGTCCTGGCCTACGTCAAGGGCATGCAGGACTGGCAGTCCGGCGGCCACGAGTGGCACATGCGCTCCAGCCGCTACATGAACGGCGGCGGCGCGGCCGCCCCCGTCCTCGGACCCAAGGGCCTCGGCACCTCCGCCGCCAACATCCGCCTCGCGGCGGGCATCCGCGGCCTGCGCAGCTTCGCCTACACCCCGCACCGCAAGGTCGGGCCCTCGCTGATGCCCGACTTCCCGATGCCGTACACCGTCTCGATCAACCAGCACCTGGACGCGTCCCGCGAGTACGTCGTCCGCTGGGCCCGCGAGTTCGGCCTGCTCGACCCGGAACCCGGCGTCCCCGCCTCCGACATCTGGAACGAACAGCAGCTCCGCGACTACGACTTCCCGCTCTGCGCGGCCGGCATCGACCCCGACGGCACCGCCGCCGAACTCGACCTCTCCTCCGCCTGGCTCACCTGGGGCACCTACGCCGACGACTACTACCCCCCGGTCTTCGGCCGCCCCCGCGACCTGGCCGGCGCGAAGCTCGCCAACGAGCGGCTGTACGCCCTGATGACGCTCGACGGCAGCCTCCCGTTCGAACCGCGCAACGCCCTGGAAGCCGGCCTCGCCGACCTCTGGCAGCGCACCATCGAGCCCTTCTCCACCGCCGCCCGGGCCAAGTTCCGCAAGGCCGTCGGCGACATGATCGACAGCTGGCTGTGGGAGCTCGCCAACGGCGCGCAGAACCGTATCCCCGATCCCGTCGACTACATCGAGATGCGCCGCGCCACCTTCGGCTCCGACCTGACGATGAGCCTGTCCCGGCTCGGCCGCGGCGAGACCATCCCCGACGAGGTGTACCGGAGCGGCACCATGCGGGCGATCGAGAACTCCGCGGCGGACTACGCCTGCCTGGTCAACGACCTGCACTCGTACCAGAAGGAGGTCGAGTACGAGGGCGAGTTCCACAACCTGGTCCGGGTGGTGGAGAACTTCTTCTCCTGCGACTACCCCGTCGCCGTGGACATCGTCGCGGACCTGATGGGCTCCCGGCTGAACCAGTTCCAGCACGTGGTGAACGGAGAACTCCCGCTGCTGAAGCAGGACTTCGGGCTGGAGGGGGAGGCGGCGGAGGCGCTCGACGGATACGTCCACGAGCTGGAGGACTGGATGGCCGCCGTCCTCCACTGGCACCAGCAGTGCCGGCGGTACACCGAGGACGTCCTCAAGCGGCACTTCGCCCCGGAGCTCACGGTCTCGCCGGACCTGGGGATGTCGGCAGTGCGGATCCTCGCGTCGCTCAGGACGTGAGCGCTCAGGGGCGCGTGAGGTACCCCCACGCGCCCCTGGTGGTGCTCGCCCTGGCTGCCGCCCCTACTGCGGCGGCACCGAGTGGTACCGCGGCCGCTGGCCGCGGGGGTGCCGGGTGAGGGTGTAGCCGGCGACGCCGGCGAGGGCGGCGAGGGTGCCGCCGGCGATGGTCCACCACCAGCGGGTGTTCCAGCCGGAGAAGAGGTCCGAGTACCAGTGGGTCTCTTCGGCGACGGGGGCGGCCGCGTAGGTGGCGCTCGCGCTGGGCGCGGGCGCCGTCGCGGCGCCGCTCGCGGTGGAGCCGGCGTTCACCGGCGGCACCAGCGGGGCCTTGAGCGAACCGCCTTCGGGCTGGGCGTCGTTGACGCCGCCCTTGGTGGCGACGTGCACGTGGACCTGGGTGGCGAGGCCGAGGTCCTGCTGCTGGATGTCGCTGGTGGAGAGGCGGATGTAGTAGGTGCCGGGCAGCGGGTCGCCGGACCAGGGCTCGGCCCAGGAGCGGATCTGCCGCAGGCTGCAACTGAGGGCCACGGTGGTGGCGCTCTGTTCGGCGGTGCCGTTCTGCGGGCCGGCGGTGCAGGCCTGGCGGCGGCGCAGGCCGTCGAAGAGTTCGACGGTCCAGGTCTGCGGGCCGTGCCGGTCGGCGGCGTCCGGCAGGGTGACCTTGACCTCGACGGTGGCGGTCTGGCCCTCGGAGGCCGGGAACGCCCAGTACAGATAGTCACCGGTGGAGACGGGGACGTCCGCGTCCTGGCCGGCGGCCAGCGTGGTGGCGGTGAGGAAGCTGGTGCCCACCGAGTTGAGGACCGGCTTCACGCTGCCGCTCGCGGACGGCGACGGCGAGGGCGACGGCGAAGCCGCACTCGCGGCGGGGGCCAGCAGGAGCAGGCCGGTGAGCGCGGCGGCCGGGGCCGCGAGGGTGAAGAGCTTTCGCATCGTCAGTTCTCCCGCCAGACGGCGATCCGCCAGCGTGCCAGCCAGCCGAAGATCAGACCGGCGAGCAGGCCGGCCAGGGTGAGCACACCGAGCAGGATCCAGCCGCGGCCGAGGCCCATCGCGGGTCCGTCGGGCGCGGGGGAGGCAGCGGCGACGTCGACGGTCAGCTCCAGCGGCAGGCCGGGGTCGTTGGCCTGGGCGGCGCCCTGGCCCGCGAAGGAGTTGCTGACGATCAGGCAGACCGTGCGGTCGGTGCTCGCCGCGACGGAACTCGGCGACGGCGAGGCCGAGTTGCTGTCGGGCGCGGACCAGCGGACGCCGGTGGACGCCACGTCGGTGCGGCCGGAGCCGGCGTCGCTGCCGCGGACCAGTTCCTGGCCGCTGCTGTCGGTGGCCTGGAGCAGGACCCCGTAGTCACGGGCGACGGCCCGGTCGGGGGTGACGCTGACCGAGGCGCGCAGCTCCTGGCCGGCCTTCACCGGCACCCGGTAGACCCGGTGCTCGGAGAACTTCTCGCGGTCGCTGTACACGCCGGGGGTGAGGATCGGCGCGTTGGTGCACTGTTCGGCGCCGGTCACCGCCGCCGGGGTGACGGTGTGGGTGTCCTGGGCGCGGGTGACGATCTGCTTGACGCGGGTGGTCAGCTGCTCCTGGGAGCGGACGTCGGTGTAGGTGCCGCCGGTCGCGTTGGCGATGCACAGCAGCTGCTGGCGGGTCTTGTCGTCGTGCGCCAGGCCGAGGGTGTCGATCACCAGGTGGATGCCCTGGCTGGCGAGTTCGCGGGCCACGTCGCACGGGTCGGGCGGGGCGCAGGTGTCCTCGCCGTCGGTGATCAGCACGATCCGGCGGGTGGTCGGGCCGGTGCCGAGGTCCTGGGCGGCGGCGCGCAGCGCCACGCCGATCGGGGTCCAGCCGGTCGGGCGGATGGTGGCGACCGCGGTCTTGGCCTCGACCTTGTCGGTCTTGCCGACCGGGAAGACCTGCTTGGTGTCCTTGCAGCCTTCCTTCTGGTCGTTGCCCGGGTAGGTCGCGCCGAGGGTGCGCAGGCCGAACTCGGTCTCGGCGGGCAGCGCGTCGATGACCTCGTCGATGGACTGCTGGGCGACCGCGATCCGGCTCTTGCCCTGGATGTCGGTGGTGCGCATCGACCCCGACCCGTCCAGGATCAGGTCGACCTTGGGCGCCTCGGTCGCGGCGGGCGGGGCCCCGGGCTCGTCGGCGTACGCGGGGAAGCCGACCAGCACCGTGGCGCCGACTATCGTCAGCGCCCCGATCAGGGCGGCGCCGCGGGCCGTCCGTCGTTTCTTGGTAAGGGTGATCACCAACCGCATCCTAGGGACCGTCAGTTCGAATCTCCCAATGCGGGTGGTGGGCGCCACGTACCCTGAACTGGTCGGCACAGCAGGCGGGGAGAGCGTATGACGGTGCGTCTGGCGGGGGTCGGGAAACGCTACGGGCGCGGCGGTCCGTGGGTGCTGCGCGAGGTCGGGCTGACGCTCCGTCCGGGCGGCCTGGTGCGGATCGAGGGCGCCAACGGCAGCGGCAAGTCGACGCTGTTGAAGCTGCTCGCCGGGATCGAGCGCGCCGAACGGGGAACGGTCGAGGCGCCGGAGAGCCGGGCGTACGTCCCGGAGCGGTTCCCGCCCGCGCTGCCGTTCGACGCCCGCGACTACCTGTGCCACCTGGGCCGGATCCGCGGCCTGGCCGCCGGGGAGGCCCGCCGGCGGGCCGACCACTGGCTGGAGCGGTTCGGTATCACCGGCTTCGCGGGCACCCCGATCGGGCAGCTGTCCAAGGGCACCTGCCAGAAGGTCGCGGTGGCCCAGGCGCTGCTCGCCGACGCCGAGTTGCTGCTGCTGGACGAGGCATGGACCGGGCTCGACCAGGGCGCCCGCGGCGAGCTCGACGCCGCCGCCGCCGAACGCGCCGCGGCCGGCGGCCTGGTGGTGTTCGTCGACCACGACCCGACCCGGCTGGCGGGCCTGACCACCGCCGTCCACCGGGTCGACGGCGGCACGCTGCACGAGGTCCCGGTGCCGGGCGTCGACGAGGACGGCCCGCGCACGGCGGTCGTGGTCGAGGCCGAGGCGCTGCCCGAATGGCTGCCGGGCCGCCCCGAGCGCAAGCCGCTGGCCGACGGCGCCACCCGGCTGGACGTGCCGGCCGCCCACTCCGACGCGCTGCTGCGCCGGCTGCTGGCCGCGCAGCCGCCGGTGCACATCAGGTCCGTCCGGGGGGAGAGCACGTCATGACGGTGCGGATGCTGACGCGCTACCACCTGGAGCTGCTGCTGCGCTCGCAGCGCTGGCTGGCGCCCGGGCTGGCGTACCTGGTGCTGTTGGGCCTGGGGCTGTCCGGCGGCGACGACGTGCTGTCGGCGGCGGCGTTCTCGGCGGGTCTGCTGGTGCCGGTGACGGGCTGGCTGGTGCGGTCGGCGGTGACGGCGGAGCCCGCGCAGTCCCGGGCCTGCCTGGTGGCGGCCGCGGGCTGGCGGCGGGTGCACCTGTCGGCGCTGCTGGCGGCGGCGCTGGCCGGGCTGGCGCTGGGCCTGGCGGGCCTGACGGCGGTGCAGCTGATGGGCAGCGGCCAGGACGGCGAGGCACTGGCGGGGGGCCTGGCGGCCACCGTGGTGTGCGTGCTGACGGGCGCGGCGGTGGGCGCGGTGTGCAACCGCCCGGTGGTGTCGGCCGCGCAGTACGCGGTGCCGCTGGGGCTGGGCGCGATCGTGCTGGTGCTGCTGGTGCCGGGGTCGCCGGCGAACGCGATGGTGCGGGCGCTGGTGCTGGGTGCGCGGAACCACGAACTGTCGGTGCCGTGGTGGACGCTGCCCGGCGCGGTGGCGCTGGCGGCGGCCGCCTGGTGGGCGGCGGTGGCGGTCGCGGTGCGCCGCGGGGAGTGAGCGGCGGCGAACCGGACACACCGCCGGAGATGGGATTAAATATGGCGAATTCTGGCTAGGGTGCTGGGGGACGTGCCCGAAGCCCCGCCGGAAGGAACCCCCGCTGTGAGCAACCTGTTTGCGATCGCCTACCCCGACGCCGCCACCGCGCAGAAGGTCCGGGACGAGCTGATCGGCCTTCAGAAGCAGCGGCTGATCGACCTGGAGGACATCGTGGTGGTCGAGCGCCGCGAGGACGGGAAGATCAAGCTCCACCAGGCCGTCTCCAACACCGGCCTGGGCGCGGCCTCCGGCGCGCTGTGGGGCGGCGTGATCGGCCTGCTGTTCCTGATGCCGGTGCTCGGCGCGGCGATCGGCGGCGCGACCGGCGCGGCCGTCGGCGCCTCCACCGACACCGGCGTGGACGACAACTTCATGCGGCAGGTCGGCGAGAAGCTGGCCCCGGGCAGCGCCGCGGTGTTCGCGCTGGTGCGCACCGCCACCCAGGACAAGGTGATCCCGGCGGTCGCGCAGTTCGGCGGCGAGCTGCTCCAGACCTCGCTCAGCCACCAGGAGGAGGAGCACCTGCGGGAGATCGCCCGCGCGGCGAACCCCGCATCCACGCTCTGACGTCCCCTCAGGCTGTACTCGGCGGGGTGCCGGCCGGCACCCCGCCCGTCATCGAGCTGGCGAGGACGGCTGGTGGCCACAGACTCCGCGACCCGCGCCGCCCGGATGCCCGGCGCCCGCCGGCCCCGGCGGTGGACCGAACTGGTGCTGGTGGTGGCCGCGGTGGGGCTGGCCGTGTTCGGCTACGTCGAGGTGGGCGTCGACATCGACGGCAAGGCGCCGCCGGACGCCGCCCAGTACGGCGCCGCGTTGGGGGTGCTGGCGTTGCTCGCGCACGGCGCGGTGCGCTGGCGGGCGACGTGGGCGGACCCGCTGCTGCTGCCGATCGCGGTGCTGCTGAACGGCATCGGACTGGTCGTCATCTACCGGCTCGACCGCAACACCCCGAACCGCGAGGCCGCCCCCACCCAACTGCTCTGGTCCACCCTCGGAGTGGGCCTGTTCATCGCGGTGCTGCTCCTGCTGCGCGACCACCGCCGGCTCCAGCGCTACGCGTACATCGGGGCGTTCGTGGCCCTGGTCCTGCTGGTGCTGCCGGTGTTCTTCCCGCCGGTGTACGGCTCGCGGATCTGGATCACGCTGGGCCCGCTGTCCTTCCAGCCCGGCGAGTTCGCCAAGGTCCTGCTGGCGATCTTCTTCGCCGCCTACCTGGCCGCGCACCGCGACGCGCTCGCCCTGACGGGCCGCCGGGTGCTGTGGTTCCGGCTCCCGCTCGGCCGGGTGCTCGGGCCGGTGCTGCTGATCTGGGCGGCGTTCGTCGGCGTGCTGGTCCTGGAGACCGACCTCGGCACCTCGCTGCTGTTCTTCGGCCTGTTCGTGGTGATGCTGTACGTGGCCACCGCCCGCACCGGATGGATCGTCATCGGCCTGCTGCTGTCGGCCGTCGCCGCGGTCGGGGTGGGCTGGCTGTCGCCGCACGTGCACAGCCGGGTCACCGACTGGCTGCACCCGCTGGCGTCGATCGAGGCCGGGCAGGGCGCCAACCAGATCGCCCAGTCGCTGTTCGCGTTCGCCTGGGGAGGCCAGCTCGGGACCGGCCTCGGCCTCGGCCACTCCGCGCTGATCGGCTTCGCCACCAAGTCCGACTTCATCCTCGCCACCATCGGCGAGGAGCTCGGCCTGACCGGGCTGCTTGCGGTGTTCCTGCTGTACGCGCTGCTGGTCTCCCGGGGCTTTCGCACCGGCATCGCGCTGCGCGACCCGTTCGGGCGGCTGCTCGCCATCGGCCTGGCCGCACTGGTCGCGATCCAGGTGTTCGTGGTGGCCGGCGGCGTCCTCGACCTGATCCCGCTGACCGGCATGACGCTGCCGTTCATCGCCCAGGGCGGGTCGTCGGTGGTCACCAACTGGATCATCGTGGCGCTGCTGGTGCGGATGAGCGACCTCGCCCGGCGCCCCGACCCCGCGGAGGCGGCGTGAGGCTCACCCGGCCCGAGGGCACCAACGGCGGGCCGCAGGGCCTGCCCGGCATCTCCACCACCGGCCGCCGGGCCGCCACCTTCTGCATGCTGCTGATCGTCCTGCTGGCCGTCCAGGGCACCCGGGTGCAGGTCTTCCAGAAGCAGGAGCTGGACCGCAACAGCGCCAACCAGCGCGCCACCATCCAGCGGTACGCGCAGCCGCGCGGCAACCTGATCGTCGGTCAGCCGGTCACCGGCTCGGTCGCGACCGGCGGCCGGCTCGCCTACAAGCGGACCTACACCGACGGGCCGCTGTACGCCGCCGTCACCGGCTACTCCTCGCAGATCTACGGCAACACCCAGCTGGAGGGCGTCTACGACGACCTGCTCACCGGCACCGACCCGCGGCTGACCGGCTGGGCGGTCTGGGACGCCATCACCCGCAGGCAGCAGCCCGGCGGCGACGTGGTCACCACCATCGACCCGGCCGTGCAGCGCGCCGCCGTGCAGGGGCTCGGCAGCCAGCAGGGCGCCGTCGCCGCGATCGAACCCGCCACCGGCCGGATCCTCGCGCTGGCCTCCACCCCCAGCTACGACCCCGGCTCGATCGCCGGCGCCGGCCCCGCCGACCAGGCCGCCTGGGAGAAGCTCCAGGCCGACCCCGACCAGCCGATGCTCAACCGGGCGCTGCGGCAGATCTACCCGCCCGGCTCCACCTTCAAGGTGGTCACCGCCGCGGCCGCGCTCGCCAACGGCACGGTGACGGACATTCAGGCCCCCACCGGCGCGCCCTACCCGTACGTGATGCCCGGCACCACCACCACGCTCAACAACGACACCGCCGCCTGCAACCAGGAGGGGCTGTCGCTGGACGACGCGATGACGATGTCCTGCAACAGCGTGATGGGCTGGCTCGGCGTGCAGACCGGCCTCGACCGGATGGTCGCGATGACGAAGAACTTCGGCTTCGACGACGCCAGGCTCGACGTCCCGGTGCGGGCCGCCCGCTCCAACTTCGACACCGCGATGAACAGCTCCCAGCTGGCGCTGTCCTCGATCGGCCAGTTCGACACCGCCGCCACCCCGCTGGTGATGGCCATGGTCGCCGCCGGGGCCGCCGCCGACGGGCGGGTGATGTATCCACAGCTTGTGGACAGGCTCACCAAGTCCGACGGCGCCCAGGTCCAGCTGATGCGCCCGGCCCTGTACCGGCAGGCGTTCGGGCCCGGCGTCGCCGCGCAGCTGCGCCGGCTGATGGTGGACGTGGTGAACAGCGGCACCGGCGGCAACGCGCAGATCCCCGGCGCCGAGGTCGGCGGCAAGACCGGCACCGCCGAGCACGGCGTCGACAACAGCGGCACCCCGTACGCCTGGTTCATCGCCTGGGCCCGGCCCGCCGGGTCGACCGCCGTCCCGCCGGTCGCGGTCGCCGTGGTGGTCGCCGACAGCACGGCCACCGACGTCACCGGCGGCAGGCTGGCCGCGCCGATCGCGAAGGCCGTCATGGAGGCCGTCCTCCACCGGTGACGGCCGCCACCAAGATCGCATAGGTATGCATATCGGCGTATTTGATACAGTTCCTCCCTGATCCCCACCAGAAGGACACCGATGAGCACCACCCGCCTGCTGCGGCGCAAGCCCGTGGACACCCTGATCGCCGAAGCGGGCGGAACCGGAGCCGGACACCTGCGCCGCTCCATCGGCCTGTGGCAGCTGTCCGCGATCGGCATCGGCGCCACCGTCGGCACCGGCATCTTCTTCGTGCTCACCACCTCCGTCCCGGTCGCCGGACCGGCCGTCGTGATGTCCTTCGTGATCGCCGCCGTCACGGCCGGCCTCACCGCGCTCTGCTACGCCGAACTCGCCTCCGCCATCCCGGTGGCCGGCTCCTCCTACTCGTACGCGTACGCCACCATGGGCGAGGTGGTCGCGTTCGGCGTCGGCGTCTGCCTGCTGATGGAGTACGGCGTCTCCGCGTCCGCGATCGCCGTCACCTGGGGCGAGTACCTCGACCAGTTCGCCAACCTGGCGTTCGGCGTGCACCTGCCCGCGGCGCTCACCGCCCCGCCCGGCGACGGCGGCGTCCTCAACCTGCCCGCCGTGGTGCTGGTCGCCCTGGTCACCGTGCTGCTGATCCGCGGCGTCGGCGAGTCCGCCAAGGTCAACGCCGTGATGGTGACCATCAAGCTGGCCATCCTGGTGCTGTTCGTGGCCATCGCCCTGACGGGCTTCCACGCCGGCAACTTCACCCCGTTCGCCCCCATGGGCTGGAACGGCGTGCAGATGGCCGCCTCCACGATCTTCTTCTCGTTCATCGGCCTGGACGCCGTCTCCACCGCCGGCGAGGAGGTCCGCAACCCGCGCCGCACCATGCCGCTGGCCATCCTGATCTCGCTCGCCGTGGTCACCCTGCTCTACATCGCGGTCGCCGTCGCCGCGATCGGCGCCCAGCCCTGGCAGAAGTTCGACGGCCAGAAGGCCGGCCTCGCGCAGATCCTGCAGGACGTCACCGGCCAGTCCTGGCCCGCCCTGGTGTTCGCCGGCGGCGCGATCGTCTCGATCTTCTCCATCACCCTGGTGGTGATCTACGGCCAGACCCGGATCCTCTACGCGATGGGCCGCGACGGCCTGCTGCCGCGCCGCTTCACCCGGGTCTCCCCGCGCACCGGCACCCCCGTCTGGAACACCGTCGTGGTCGGCGCCGCCGTCGCCCTGCTGGCCGCCGTCTTCCCGCTCCGGCTGCTCGCCGACATGACCTCGATGGGCACCCTGGTCGCGTTCACCGCGGTGTCCGTCGGCATCGTGGTGCTCCGCCGCACCCGCCCCGACCTGCCGCGCGGCTTCAAGGTCCCGTTCTACCCGGTCACCCCCGTGCTCAGCGCCGGCTTCTGCGTCTACCTGATCACCAAGCTGCACCGCGACACCTTCGTCGCCTTCGCCGTCGCGCTGGCCCTCGCCGCCGTCCTGTACTTCACGTACAGCGCCAAGCACTCCCAGCTGGCCGCACGCCCCGAGGAGGACGCGCAGCCCCGTTGAGCCGGTGGGCCCGCGCCGACAGCGGCGACCTCCGGCCGACCGGCGCGATGCCGTTCGACGACGGCACGATGCCGGTGGACCTCCCGCACGCCGCCACCGGCAAGGGCGCACGTCCCCGCTTCCCGAGGTCCGGCACGGAACGTCGGCGTCCCTCCGGGAGCTGACGCTCCGTAGGACCACCGGTGTCGAAAATCCGACAGAACCGGGAAACCCGGCCGGATCTCCGCAGCGGAGCCCGCCTCGCGCCCTAGCCTTCGAGCCATGGCGAGCACCCGACGGGCCCTGCGCGTGGTCGGACATCCCGTGGTGCAGGCCGGCGGGTGGCTGACGGCCGCAGGCTGGGCGGCGGCCTTCCCGCTGGTGTCGCACCTGGCCAACCAGGTCGCCTGGGGGCGCTTCGCGGCGCCGGGGTACCTGCTCGCCGCCGTTCTGACGCTGACCCTGCCGCACGGCCCCGCCGCCCGGGCGGCCGCGGCGGCGGCCGCCCTGTGCGCGGTGCTGCTGCCGCTCGGCGCGCTGGCCCTGACCGGCCACCACCAGTCCGAGGTGACGGTGGTGGAACGGTCGGCGACGCTGCTGCTGCACACCGGCAGCCCGTACCTCACCGACCCGACGCACGTCGTCGACTTCAACCCGTACCTGCCCGCGATGGCGCTGTTCGGCCTGCCCCGGGTGGCCCTCGGCGCGGCCGGCCCGGCGGCCCGGGTGCTGGGGGACGCCCGGCTGTGGTTCGCGGCGGCGTTCCTGGCCTGCCTGCTGGCCGGGTGGCGGCTGCTGCGCCCCGGCCGCCCGCTGCGGACGGCGGCGCTGCCGCTGACGGTGCTCACCGCCTCGCCGCTGGTCGCGCTCGCGCTGACCGTCGGCGGCGTCGACCTGCCGCTGATCGGCGTCTGCTGCCTGGCCATGGCACTCGCCGACCGCGGCCACCCGCTGCGCACCGGCCTGGTGCTGGCACTGGCCTGCACGCTGAAGTGGACGGCCTGGCCGGCACTCCCGGTGGCGCTGCTGCTCCTGCACCGCCGCCACGGCCCGAAGCCGGCGCTGCGGGCCGCCGCGCCCGCGCTGGCCGTCGGCGCGGCGGTGATCGGCCCGTTCGCGGCGCTGCACCCGCGCGAGGTGTACGAGCAGGTGGTGCGGTTCCCGCTCGGCCTCACCGCGGTCCACACCCCGGCCGGCAGCCCGCTGCCGGGCAAGGTGCTGGCCGGCCTCGGCCCGCTCGGCCACACCCTGTCGCTGACCCTGCTGGCCGTCGGTGCGCTGGCCGTCGCGCTGTGGCTGCCGACCCACCCGCCGGCCACCGCGGTCGCCGCCTGCGACCTGCTGGCGGCGGGCCTGACGGTGGCGTTCGCGCTGGCCCCGGCCGGCCGGTTCGGATACCTGGCGCTGCCCGCCGTGCTGGTGGTGTGGCCGCGACTGGCGAGCCCACCCGGAAGGCTGGTTCCGGTGCCCCGGCGGCGGGCGACGCAACGCCGGGCCGCCGCAGTGCCTATCGTGTCCCGGGACACCGTTCGAACACGGGAGTGATCTTGGGCGCCACCGGACGACGCCGCTTCCTGGGCCTGGCCGCCGGCGCGGCCGCCTCGCTCACCGCCTGCGGCCCCGGCCGCACCGCCACCGGCTCCGCCGCGCCCGCCGGCGGCGGTGCGGGCACCGCGCCGAGCCCCGCACCGTCCGCCACCGCGGTGGAGAACGCCAGACCGGGCAACGCCGACTGGGCGATCACCAACGCCGGCCCGGCCGGCGCGATCGAGGGCTGGGCGGACCGGGTCAGCGCGCTGCCCGGCGAGCAGGTCGGCCTGCACGTCTCCACCACCGCGCCCGGCTTCACCGTCACCGCCTACCGGATGGGCTGGTACGGCGGGGCGCGGGCCCGGCAGGTGTGGAAGTCCGAGCGGCTGCCCGGCGCCAAGCAGCAGCCGTTCACCGTCGACCCGGCCACCCGGATGGTGATCACGTCCTGGCCGCGCACCACCGCCGTCGACACCACCGGCTGGCCGGAGGGCTGCTACCTGCTGCGACTGGACGCGGACGGCGGCGCCGGGCAGCGCTACGTGCCGCTCACGGTCCGCTCGCGCAGCACCGCCGGCACCACCGTGGTGGTCAACTCGGTCGCCACCTGGCAGGCCTACAACGAGTGGGGCGGCTACAACCTGTACAACGGCCCGTCCGGCGGGCTGCCCACCCGCTCGTACCAGGTCAGCTTCGACCGGCCGTACCAGTACGACGACGGCGCGGGCCTGTTCCTGGTCTACGAGGCCCCGCTGGTCGCGCTCGCCGAGAAGCTCGGCATCCCGCTGTCGTACACCACCTGCATCGACGTCGCCGCCGACCCGAACCTGCTGCACGGCGCCAAGGCGGCGCTCTCGCTCGGCCACGACGAGTACTGGTCGCCCGAGCAGCGCGCGCACTTCACCGCGGCCCGCGACGCCGGCACCCACCTGGCCGTCCTGGGCGCCAACTGCTGCTTCCGGCGGGTCCGTTACGAGCCGTCGCCGACCGGACCGGACCGCACCGTGGTGTGCTGGAAGGGCGCCTGGAAGGACGACCCGGGCTACAGGGCGGGGCACCCGGCGACCACCGACTTCCGCGCGTCGCCCGGCGCCGACCCCGAGTCCTCGCTGCTCGGCGTGATCTACGACGGCTACCCCGTGGACGCCCCGTACGTGGTCACCGAGCCCGGCCACTGGCTGCTCGCGGGCACCGGGGCGAAGGCCGGCGACAGCTTCCCGCACCTGGTCGGCGTCGAGTACGACCGGGTCAACCCGTCGTACCCGACCCCGCAGGGCATCGAGGTGCTGTCGCACTCCCCGGTGGTCTGCGAGGGACGGCACTCGTTCGCCGACACCGCGCTGTACACGGCGGGCAGCGGCGCGCTGGTCTTCGCCACCGGCACCATGCGGTGGGTGGAGTCGCTGGAGGCGACCGGGCAGGGCGGCATCCACGGCATCGACGGGAAGGCGGGCGCGTTCACCCGCCAGGTCACCGAGAACCTGCTGCGGCGCTTCGCCCAGTGAACGCGGCGAGGGGCCCCGTCCCCGGGGCCCCTCGCGTCGGCTGCGGCCGCGTCGGTCGTGCCGGCGTTACTTGCGGTTGCCGACCCCGAGCACCTTGGACGAGGCCGGTCCGGCCGCCGCCGCGCCGTGCCCGGCGCCCTCGAACTCGGCGGCGACCGCCAGGTCGCCCGAGTACGCGGTGAACCAGGAGTTCGCGTCGGCGCTGCTGTCGACCTCGGCGGTGCCGGTCTTCGCGCCGGAGCCGACCGGCAGGGCCGGCTTCACGCTCGCGGCGGTGCCGGACTTGACGGTCTGCGTCATCAGCGACCGCAGGCTGGTGAGCACGTCGGGGGAGAGCGTCCGGGCCGCCTTCACCTGGTCCATGCCGGGCACCAGGATCGGCTGCCGGAACACCCCGGACTGCACGGTCGCGGCGATCGACGCCATGCCCAGCGGGTTGGCGCGGATCTTGCCCTGGCCGATGAACTCGCTGGCCGCGCCCGCCATGTTGGACTCGACCGGGATCTGGGTGTCGAAGTTCGACAGGCCGGTCTTCCACACCAGCCCGATCCCGAACACGTCCTTGGCGAGCGAGGGCAGGCTGTCCGGCTTGAGGACGTCCTTGCCCTTCTCGATGAACGAGGTGTTGCAGGAGTTGATGAACGCGTCGGTGAGCGTGTACTCCGGGTGCGCGCCCTTGAAGTCGTTGCTGATCGACCGGCCGGTGACCATGGTGGTCTCCGGGCAGGGCATGTTGGTGGTCGGGGTGACCCCGGCCTCCAGCAGCGCGGCGGCGGTCAGCACCTTCATGGTGGAGCCGGGCGCGGTCGCGCCGGAGAACGCCCGGTTCTGACCGGTCACCGGGGAGAACGCGTAGGCCAGGATGCCGCCGGTGCTGGGCTCGATCGCCACCAGCGAGCCAGGCTTGCCCTGGGCGGAGACCGCGGACTCGGCGGCCGCCTGGAGGTCCGCGTCCAGGGTCAGCTTCAGGTTGGGGACGGGCTTGGGCTCCTTCAGCGTGAAGACCTTCTCCGCGGCCCCGTTGCCGGACGCGGGGGAGATCACCACGGCGCTGCCGGCGTCCTCCGGGGCGCCGCCCGCCGGCGCGGCGGACTTCATCTGGTTGAGCAGGCCGGTGAGCGAGGGGTAGCCGGCCAGCGGCTTGCCCTTGCGGTCGGTGACGGCGGCGGGCGCGGCGAACACCGGCTTGATGCCGATGGTCTCGTTGGCGTCCAGCTTCGGGTGGATCACGCTGGGCGCCCAGTGCACGGCGGCGGTGCCGTCGCTCATCTTCACCACCCCGAGCACGCCGTCGTAGTTCCACGGGGTGCCGGTCTCGGCGAACTCCAGCGAGGCCTTGAAGCCCTCCAGCACCCCGGTCGGCGCGGCGGGCGCCGTCGAGGACGCCGACACCGACGCCGAGGCGGAGGCGGACGCCGTGGCGGACTTGGAGGGAGACGGGCTGGGCGCGGTGGTGGGGCCGCCGACGGTCAGGTGGACGGCGGAGGGCTTCACGTTGGTCTGGAAGGCCTGCAGCGCGGCCTGCGCCTTGTCCGGGTCGTCGGTGAGCTTGGCGGCCTCGAACAGGTCGCCCTTGGCCCAGGCGTCCAGGAACGCCTTCGCGCCGGAGGCGGCGAGCTCGGGGCTGGGGGGCTCGGCGACCACGGTGCGCGGCTTCTTGGCGGCGTCCTTGCTGCCGGAGTCGCCGGAGACCAGGGCGTAGGCCCCGTAGCCGCCGCCGAGGAGCACCACCGCGGCGAGCGAGGCGATGCCGATCTTCGCACCGTTGTTCACGTCGGGACCCCCATACAGTGTCGTGGCCGCCAGGATTCAGCGGCCACGACACCTTAGACAGACACCATCCGCACACTCACGACACATCACCGGTTTGTGACAGTTCCGGTACACGCTTTCCGGTGTGGCTCAGATCCAGGTGGAGAGCCACATCCGGCCGTTCCAGTCCGTCATCGGAATCGTCTGACCGGTGTAGATCGGATAGAAATACAGGAAATTCCACATGATCGCCGCGATCAACAGCCCCGCCCCGGTGGCGCCCGCCAGCCTGCGGTCCGGCGAAGCCTGGGCCGGGCCCAGCATCGCACCGATCATCATGGTCACCGCCAGCGCCAGGAACGGCACGAAGCACACCGCGTAGAACAGGAAGATCGTCCGCTCCTGGTACATGAACCAGGGCAGGTAGCCGGCGAACACCCCGCTCAGCAGCGCCCCGGCCCGCCAGTCCCGGCGCAGCACCAGGCGGTACAGGCAGTACCCCAGGGCGACGATGCCCGCCCACCACAGCAGCGGGGTGCCGATCGCCAGCACCTCGCGGGCGCAGTCGTTGGCGGTGCAGCCGGCCTGGCCGTTCTTCGGCGACTCGTAGAAGAACGACACCGGGCGGCCCAGGAACAGCCAGCTCCACGGGTTGGACTGGTAGGTGTGCGGGCTGTGCAGGTTGGTGTGGAAGTCCCACATCGTGAAGTGGTAGTGCCACAGGCTGCGCCACCAGTCCGGGCCGAAACCGCCGGGGTGCTGCGCCGCCCAGTCACGGAAGTAACCGCCCTTGCCGGGCTCGGCCGAGGACAGGATCCAGCCGGTCCAGGTGGCGAGGTAGGTGACCGACGCGGTGATGCTGAGGGCGAGACCGGAGCAGATCCAGTCCCAGACGTAGCGCAGGAACCGCCAGGCCTCGTCGATCGGCGGCAGGCCCGCCGCGGCGCGGACCCCGCCGACCAGCCGGCGGGCCGAGTTGTCCCAGAGCGCGACCAGCACGACGAAGGTGGCGATCGCCGGGCCGCCGCTCCACTTGGTGCCCATCATCAGGCCCAGGCTGACGCCCGCCGCCAGCCGGTAGGGCCGCCAGCCGAGCTGCCACCAGTCGGTGCCCAGCCCGGCGTCCAGCCGCTTCACGATCAGCGCCCGGGTGCGGTCCCGGTCGATCAGCAGCAGGCCGAACGCGGCCAGGAACCAGAACATCACGATCAGGTCGAGGATCGCGGTCCGGCTGAGCACGAAGTGCAGGCCGTCGACCGACAGCAGCAGCCCGGCCACGCAGCCCAGCAGGGTGGAGCGGAACAGCCGCCGCCCGATCCGGGCCAGCATCAGCACCGACAGGGTGCCGAGCACGGCCATCATGAACCGCCAGCCGAACGGGTTCATGCCGTAGATCTGCTCGCCCAGGCCGATGATCCACTTACCGACCGGCGGGTGCACGATGTACGCCGGGTCGGTGCGGAACGGGACGCTCGGGTTCGCCCCGGTGATCAGGTTGTTGGCGTCGTCCGACCAGTTGGTCTCGTAGCCGACCTGCCAGAGCGCGTACGCGTCCTTCGCGTAGTACGTCTCGTCGAAGATCAGCGCGTGCGGCCCGCCGAGGTTGACGAAGCGCAGCACGCCCGCGAAGAGCGCCACCGCGATCGGGCCGAGCCAGCCGGACCAGCGGACCAGCCAGGACCACAGCGCGTCCGGCAGCCGGATGCCGAGCCGGACCAGCAGGGGCGACGGCGCCACCTGCTCCGGGGTGACGCCCGGGCCGTCCGGCATCGGCGGCACCAACTGCTCGTCCAGGGGCGTGCGCCGCGGCGCGCGATAGCCCGCGCCGGACAGCGCCCGGGCCCACCGGGACGCCGGTTCGGGCTCGGCACGCGGCCCCGGAACAGCGGCCGGATCGGCCGATTCCAGCACGGTCACGCCACCCCGCTCAGGGTGGTCCATACCACTGTCCATGTCGCCGCTCACGGGCCACATCGTAGGGGCAATGGCTGAAGTCACAAGGGGTCCCCGCACGGTCCGCGCCGCACCGCGACGCGTCCGTCCCGGTGAGGACCCCTGCCGGTAGGGGAGGATGGTCCCGTGACTGGTGTTCTCGTACTGGCAGGTACCCCCATCGGCGACGTCGAGGACGCGCCGCCCCGACTGCGCGCCGAACTGGCCGAGGCGGACGTCATCGCGGCCGAGGACACCCGGCGGCTGCGCCGGCTCACCCAGGCGCTCGGGGTGACGCCGACCGGCCGGGTGGTGTCCTACTTCGAGGGCAACGAGGTCGGCCGCACCCCCGAACTGGTCGCCGCCCTCCAGGGCGGCGCCCGGGTGCTGCTGGTCACCGACGCCGGCATGCCCTCGGTCTCCGACCCCGGCTACCGGCTGGTGGACGCGGCCGTCGCCGCCGGGATCAAGGTCACCGCGGTGCCCGGCCCGTCCGCGGTGCTCACCGCGCTGGCGCTGTCCGCGCTGCCCGTGGACCGCTTCACCTTCGAGGGCTTCCTGCCCCGCAAGGCCGGCGACCGCTCCCGGCAGCTCGCCCAGATCGCCGCCGAACCGCGCACCATGGTCTTCTTCGAGGCCCCGCACCGGATCGCCGAGACCCTCGCCGCGATGGCCGAGGCGTTCGGCGCCGACCGGCCCGCCGCGGTCTGCCGCGAACTCACCAAGACCTACGAGGAGGTCAAGCGCGGCCCGCTCGCCGACCTCGCCGCCTGGGCCGCCGACGGCGTCAGGGGCGAGATCACCGTGGTGGTGGCCGGCGCCCCGCCCGCCGCCCCCGAGGAGGTCGGCCCCGCCGAGCTGGCCCGCCGGGTCGCCGTCCGCGAGGAGGCCGGCGAGCGCCGCAAGGAGGCGATCGCCGCGGTCGCCGCCGAACTGGGCCTGCGCAAGTCCGTGGTCTTCGACGCCGTGGTGGCCGCCAAGCACGCCGGCTGACCCGACGTGTGCCCATGGCCGGAATCGGTCGTACGTTGGAATGAGCAACCCCAGCGGAGGGCCAATTCGGAACCAAGACTTGGCAAGCCGGGCATCGGACGGACCCTCCCGGGCATTCCCTGGGATGGAAAGACCCGCGCCGGGCCCGCCAGGTCGGGCGACGGGCTCCGAGCGAAGCGAGGTGGCGCATGAGCGACACGATCGACGGCCCCCTGGAAGGCGGAGCGCCCAGCGGCCTCGGGCTGACCACCCGGCCGCGCATCCCCGTGGAGACGGTCCGCGAGGCCTACTCCTTCGTCTGCCTCAACTGCGGCTACGGCTGGGAGCAGGCGTACGACATCGAGCACCACACCGGCCGCGACGGACACACCGTGGTCGAGTACAAGGCGAACGGGGTCAAGGTCCCGTCCCCGCTGCGCGAACTGGTCTGCCCCGGCTGCGGCGGCGAACGGGTCCGGATCATGCGGGCCGGCCGGGTGGCCGGCGTGGCCGCCATGGCCGCAGCCCCGGGATACGCCCCCACCGCCGAACCCGAGGGCCCGCAGAAGCCCCACAAGCCCCACGTCAGGCACTGGTGGAACCGGCTGCTGCGCCGCCACCGGGTCGCCTGACCCGATTCGTCGAGGCCCCGGCGGCCCCGGACCGCGGCCGCGGTCCGGGGCCGCGGCGCGTGGCGTTGACTAGGATTCCCGGCTATGGCGCACTTCGACTTCGCAGAGCACCCCGGCGCCGGCGCGTACTACGTCACCACGCCGATCTACTACGTGAACGACCGCCCGCACCTGGGCCACGCGTACACCACCGTCGCGGGCGACGTGCTGACCCGCTGGCACCGCCAGCGCGGCGAGGACGTCTGGTACCTCACCGGCACCGACGAGCACGGCCAGAAGATCCTGCGCACCGCCGAGGCGCACGGCGTCACCCCGCAGGAGTGGTGCGACCGGCTGGTCGAGGAAGCGTGGAAGCCGCTCTGGCAGCACCTGGAGATCGCCAACGACGACTTCGTCCGGACGACCCAGGCGCGGCACACCGAACGCGTCCAGGAGTTCGTCCAGGACCTGTACGACAAGGGCGAGATCTACCGGGGCAGCTACACCGGCCCGTACTGCGTCGGCTGCGAGGAGTACAAGCTCCCCGGCGAACTGCTGCCCGGCGCCACCGAGGACGAGAAGCTCTGCCCGATCCACCGGCGGCCGGTCGAGTGGCTGGAGGAGGAGAACTACTTCTTCAAGCTCTCCGCGTACGGCCCGAAGCTGCTGGAGTTCTACGCCGCCGACCCCGGCTTCATCCAGCCCGCCGCCGCCCGCAACGAGGTGCTGCGCTTCGTCGAACAGGACCTCAAGGACCTGTCGATCTCCCGCTCCACCTTCGACTGGGGCGTGCCGCTGCCCTGGGACGACAAGCACGTCCTGTACGTGTGGGTGGACGCCCTGCAGAACTACATCACCGCGGCCGGGTACGGCGCCGACCCCGAGCGGTTCGCCCGGCTCTGGCCCGCCTCCGTGCACCTGGTGGGCAAGGACATCCTGCGCTTCCACGCCGTCATCTGGCCCGCCATGCTGATGGCCGCCGGGCTGCCGCTGCCGAAGCGGGTGGTCGCCAACGGCTGGCTGATGGTCGGCGGCGAGAAGATGTCCAAGTCCAACCTGACCGGCATCGCGCCCACCGACCTCACCTCGCACTTCGGCGTCGACGCCTACCGCTACTACTTCCTGCGGGCCATCCCGTTCGGCACCGACGGGTCGTTCTCCTGGGAGGACTTCACCGCCCGCTACACCTCCGAACTCGCCAACGACTTCGGCAACCTGGCCTCCCGGGTCGCCGCGATGATCGGCAAGTACTACGACGGGGTGCTGCCCGCGGCCGCTGCCCCCGGCGCCGCCGAACAGGCCGTCGCGGACGCCCTGACCCGGGCGGTGGCGGAAGCCGACCGGCGGATCGGCGAGGAGCTGGACTTCGCGGGCGGCATCGCCGCGATCTTCGAGTTCATCAAGACCGTCAACGGCTACCTGACCACGCAGGAACCCTGGAAGCTCGCCAAGTCCCCCGAGCACCGGGACCGGCTCGCCACCGTCCTGTACACCGCCGCCGAAGCGCTGCGGGCCACCGCCGTGCTGCTCAACCCCGTGATGCCGTCCGCCGCCGCGAAGCTCTGGGACTCCCTCGGCGCGGAGGCCGCGCTCGGCCCGCTCGCCGAGCAGCGCCTCGCCGCCGTCGCCGACTGGGGACGCCTGCCCGCCGGCGCCCTCGTCACCAAGGGCGACATCCTGTTCCCGCGCCTCGAAGCCCACGAAGCCCCCGAAGCCCCCGAAGAGAAGACCGCCTCCTGATGGCCGCCAACGCCAAGAAGAACGACGACCGCTCCACCCCGCCGCCGCTCCCCGAGCCGCTCGCCGTCCCCGTCGCCGACTCGCACACCCACCTCGACATGCAGTCCGGCACCCCCGCCGAAGGGCTGGCCCGCGCCGCGTCGGTCGGCGTCACCACCGTCGTCCAGGTCGGCTGCGACGTGCCCGGCTCGCAGTGGGCCGCCGACCTCGCCGCCGAGTACGAGCAGGTCCACGCCGCCGTCGCGCTGCACCCCAACGAGGCCCCGCGGATCTTCCTCGGCGACCCCGACGGCTGGTCCGGCCGGCGCCGCTCGCCCGGCGGGCAGGACGCGCTCGACGCCGCCCTCGCGGAGATCGACCGCCTCGCCGCCCTCCCGCACGTCCTCGCCGTCGGCGAGACCGGCCTCGACTACTTCCGTACCGGCCCCGAGGGCGTCGACCTCCAGAAGGAGTCCTTCCGCCGCCACATCGAGATCGCCAAGCGCCACGGCAAGGCCCTGGTCATCCACGACCGGGAGGCCCACGAGGACGTCATCGCCGTCCTGCTGGAGGAAGGCGCCCCCGAACGGACGATCTTCCACTGCTACTCCGGCGACGCCGCGATGGCCCGCACCTGCGCCGAACACGGCTGGTACCTCTCCTTCGCGGGCCCCGTCACCTACAAGGCCAACCACCCCCTGCGCGAAGCCCTCGCCGCCACCCCCCTCGACCGCATCCTGATCGAGACCGACGCCCCCTTCCTCACCCCCCACCCCTACCGCGGCCGCCCCAACGCCCCCTACCTGATCCCGGTCACACTGCGTGCGATGGCGGCCCATCTGGCGCTGGGCGAGGACGAGTTGGCGACGGCGATTGCCGCGAACACGGCCAAGGCGTTCGGTTACTGACCGCATCCGGACGTGGGGCCTGCTCGTTAGCATGCAGGCAGTGAGGAGGCTGTGATGAGCGCCGAACCGATCGACTGGGTGTATCCGCCGGCCAATGGCTGGACGTTTGACCAGGTCAGTGAGCTCGATCTGCCGTTCAAGTGGGAACTGGTGGACGGAGCGATCGTGGTCAAGGGACAGACTGTGTGGTGGCACGACCAGGTGCGGGACGAACTTCGCTCCGCACTTCGTGAGGCCCGGTCGGAGCAGTACGCGGTGAACGCCGAGCGCTGTGTTCTGATCGACGAGCGCACCGCGCTCCTGCCCGATGTCGTCGTGTTCGACAAGGTCGGGCTGAGCATGCGCGAGCTGGCGTGCACCCCGATCGAGTCGGTGGCCCTGGCCGTCGAAGTCGTCTCCTGCGGTTCGCGGACGGCCGACCGCTTCGCCAAGCCCGGCCTCTACGCCGAGAAAGGCGTCCCGTCCTACTGGCGGGTCGAGCGCGGTGACGACGATCTTCCGGTCGTGCACGAGTTCCGCCGCGATGACGTGCAGGGCATCTACCTCCCGGTCGCCGTGCACGAAGGACTGCTCCGTAGCGACCTGCCGTTCCCCGTCGAGATCGATCTCAAGCAGTTGGTGGAACTCTGACCCGTATCCTTGGCGGGTGAGCACCACCGAACCCACCTCCGACGGCCACCTGCTGGGGGCCGCCGACATTCGTGCGCTGGCCGAGGCGTTCGGCGTGAAGCCGACCAAGCAGCGCGGGCAGAACTTCGTCATCGACGGGAACACCGTGCGGCGGATCGTGCGGGCGGCGGAGGTGACGGAGCAGGATGCCGTGGTCGAGGTCGGGCCGGGGCTCGGGTCGCTGACGCTGGCGCTGCTGGAGGTGGCGCGGCACGTCACGGCGGTGGAGATCGACCCGCTGCTGGCGCGGCACCTGCCGGACACCGTCAAGGGCCGGATGCCCGGCAAGGCCGACAACTTCGACCTGGTGCTGAGCGACGCCATGGACGTCACCGAGCTGCCCGGCCCCGCGCCGACGGCGCTGGTGGCGAACCTGCCGTACAACGTCGCCGTGCCGGTGCTGCTGCACATGCTGGAGACGTTCCCCAGCATCGAGCGGACCCTGGTGATGGTGCAGAGCGAGGTCGCCGACCGGCTCGCCGCCAAGCCCGGCAACAAGGTCTACGGCGTGCCGTCCGTGAAGGCCAACTGGTACGCGGACGTGAAGCGGGCCGGCGCGATCGGGCGGAACGTGTTCTGGCCCGCGCCGAACGTCGACTCCGGGCTGGTCTCGCTGATCCGCCGCGACCCGCCGTCGACCACCGCCACCCGCCGCGAGGTGTTCGCCGTCGTGGACGCCGCGTTCGCGCAGCGCCGCAAGACCCTGCGGGCCGCGCTGGCGGGCTGGGCCGGTTCGCCGGCCGCCGCCGAGGAGGCGCTGCGCGGTGCGGGCATCGACCACACGCTGCGCGGCGAGATGCTGACCGTGGAGCAGTTCGCCGCGATCGCCGAGCACAAGCCGAAGACTCCGGAGCAGTGATGGTCACGGTCCGCGTTCCCGCCAAGGTCAACGTCCAGCTCGGCGTCGGCGGGGTCCGCCCCGACGGCTACCACGACCTGGCGAACGTGTTCTTCGCCGTCGCCCTCGGCGACGAGGTCACCGCGACCGCCGCCGACGGCGTCACGCTGACCTGCACCGGCCCCGACGCGGACGCCGTCCCGCTGGACGACACCAACCTGGCCGCCCGCGCCGCCCGCCTGCTCGCCGCCCACCACGGCCTGCCCGACCCGGGGGTCCACCTGCACATCGCCAAAGCCATCCCGGTGGCCGGCGGCATGGCCGGCGGCAGCGCCGACGGGGCGGCCGCCCTGCTCGCCTGCGACGCCCTCTGGGGCCTCGACACCCCCCTCGACACCCTGCTGGAACTCGCCGCCGAACTCGGCTCCGACGTCCCGTTCGCGCTGCTCGGCGGCGTCGCGCTGGGCCGCGGGCGCGGCGAGATCCTGGAGGCGCTGCCGGTCGCCGGCACCTTCCACTGGGTCTTCGCGGTCGCCGACGGCGGACTCTCCACCCCGGCGGTGTTCCGCGAGTGCGACCGGCTCCGCGAGGAGTCCGGCACCGGCGCCACCATCGACGACGTCCCCACCCCGGACGCCGACCCCGCGCTGCTCGCCGCCCTCGCCGACGGCGACCCCGTCGCCCTGGCCGACGCCCTCAGCAACGATCTCCAGGCCGCCGCCGTCTCGCTGCGCCCCTCGCTCGCCGACACCCTGCACGCCGGCACCGAGGCCGGCGCCCTGGCCGCCCTGGTCTCCGGCTCCGGCCCGACCTGCGCCTTCCTCGCCAAGGACGCCGACGCCGCCGCCCACATCGCCACCGCCCTCCGGGCCTCCGGCACCTGCCGCACCGCCCACGCGACGTACGGCCCGGTCCCGGGCGCGCAGGTGGTCCGGGCCGCCGGCTGACGCTTGACCTGGAGTGCACTCCAGGTTCCAGACTCGTTTTGCGCGGCCCGCACCGGGCGGGTCGCGGGACGAGGGGAACCCGGATGCGCAAGCGCACCATCGGAACCGATCCGCGCACCCGTCGCGAGGTCAGTGTGCTCAGCCTCGGCGCGATGCTGTTCGGCACGCTGACCGACGAGGCCACCTCCTTCGCGGTGCTGGACCGGTACGTCGAGGCCGGCGGCAACTTCGTCGACACCTCGAACAATTACGCGTACTGGCAGGACGGCAGCCAGGGCGGCGCCAGCGAGGAAGTCATCGGACGCTGGCGGGCCAGCCGCGGCATCACCGACGAGGTGGTGATCGCCACCAAGCTCGGCGCCCGCCCGAAGGCCCCCGGCACCGGGTTCGTCGAGAACGGCGAGGGGCTGTCGGCGGAGGTGGTCCGGGCGTCGTCGGAGGCCAGTCGGCGGCGTCTCGGCGTGGAGAAGCTGGACCTGCTGTACGCGCACATCGAGGACACCGCGGTGCCGCTCGCCGAGACCGTGCACGCCTTCGGCGAGCTGGTGGACGAGGGGACGGTCGGGCTGCTCGGCGTCTCCAACCACTGGTCCTGGCGGGTCGAACGCGCCCGCAACCTCGCCGCGCAGGCCGGCCTGCCCGGCTACGAGGTGCTCCAGTACGCCCACACCTACCTGCGCCGCCGCAGCGACCGTCCCGGCCTGCTCAGCCCCGACGGCGACCAGGCCGCCGTCCAGGGCGACCTGCTCTCGTACCTCAGGGAGAGCCCCGAACTCACCCTGGTCGCCTACTCCCCGCTGCTCGGCGGCGGCTACGTCCGCGACGACAAGCCGCTCGGCCCGTCCTTCGACCACGCCGGCACCCCGGCCCGCCTCGCCGTGCTCGACGCGGTGGCCCGGGAGACGGGGGCGACCCGCAACCAGGTGGTGCTGGCGTGGCTGCTCGGCGGCGAGATCCCGGTGGTTCCGCTGGTGGGGGCGTCCTCGGTGGCGCAGCTGGAGGAGAGCCTGGGGGCGCTGGACCTGGAACTGACGGACGGGCAGCGGGCCCGGTTGGACCGGGCGCGGTAGGACGAACAGCGGCGGTGCACGTCCGCACTAGGCTTGGGGTTCGTTCCACCCCCTTCCTCACAGGAGTGCAGCTTCGTGGCCGTCAACCTCGCCACCATCGAGTCCGTCACCAAGGTGTACGGCACCAGGGCCCTGCTGGACGGGGTGAGCCTCGGCGTCAGCGAGGGCGACCGGATCGGCGTGGTGGGCCGCAACGGCGACGGCAAGACGACGCTGATCCGGATGCTGGCGAAGCTGGAGGAGCCGGACAGCGGCCGGATCACCCATTCCGGCGGGCTGCAGATGGCGGTGCTGACGCAGCACGACTCGCTGGACCCGGAGGCGACCATCCGGCACGAGGTGATCGCGGACCGGGCCGACCACGAGTGGCTCGGCGACGCCCGGATCCGCGACATCGTCCAGGGCCTGTTCGGCGGCCTCGACCTGCCCGGGTTCGCGAACGGCCTGGACACCGTGATCGGCCCGCTGTCGGGCGGTGAGCGCCGCCGCATCGCGCTGGCCAAGCTGCTGCTCGGCGAGCCCGACCTGATCGTGCTGGACGAGCCCACCAACCACCTGGACGTGGAGGGCATCGCCTGGCTGGCGAAGCACCTGCAGAACCGGCGCTCCGCGCTGGTCTGCGTCACCCACGACCGGTGGTTCCTGGACCAGGTCTGCACCCGGATGTGGGACGTCCAGCGCGGTGAGGTGCGGGAGTACGAGGGCGGCTACTCGGACTACGTGTTCGCCCGCGCCGAGCGCTCCCGGATCGAGGCGACGGAGGAGCAGAAGCGGCAGAACCTGGCCCGCAAGGAGCTGGCGTGGCTGCGTCGCGGCGCCCCGGCCCGGACGTCCAAGCCGCGCTACCGGATCGAGGCGGCGAACGCGCTGATCGCGGACGTGCCGGAGCCGCGCGACAAGTCCGAGCTGATGAAGTTCGCCAACGCGCGGCTGGGCCGCACCGTCTTCGACCTGGAGGACGTGACGGTCAAGGCGGGGGAGAAGCTGCTCCTGGAGCGGCTGACCTGGCAGCTCGGCCCGGGCGACCGGATCGGCCTGCTGGGCGTCAACGGCGCGGGCAAGACCTCGCTGCTGCGGGCGATGCAGGCCGCGTACGCGACCGAGGGCGACGTGCAGCCGGCCGGCGGTGTGATCAAGGTCGGCAAGACGGTGCGCCTGGCGTACCTCTCGCAGGAGGTGGCCGAGCTCGACCCGACGACCCGGGTGCTGCAGGCGGTCGAGCAGGTCCGCGGCCGGGTCGACCTCGGCAAGGGCCGGGAGATGAGCGCCGGGCAGCTGTGCGAGCAGTTCGGCTTCGGCAAGGACAAGCAGTGGACGCCGGTCGGCGACCTGTCCGGTGGTGAGCGCCGCCGGCTCCAGCTGCTGCGGCTGCTGATGGACGAGCCGAACGTGCTGTTCCTGGACGAGCCCACCAACGACCTGGACATCGAGACCCTCAACCAGCTGGAGGACCTGCTCGACGGCTGGCCCGGCTCGATGGTCGTGATCAGCCACGACCGGTTCTTCATCGAGCGGACCACCGACACCGCGTACGCGCTGCTCGGCGACCGCCGGATGCGGATGCTGCCGAACGGCGTCGACGAGTACCTGGAGCGCCGCACCGCGATGGCGGAGGCCGCCGCCGCGGCCGCGGCCGCGCAGGTCCCGGCCGCCGCGGAGACCGCCTCCGGCCTGTCCGCGGGCGACCTGCGGGCGGCGAAGAAGGAGATGCAGAAGCTGGAGCGGCAGATCGCCAAGCTGGACCAGCAGGAGTCCAAGCTGCACGCCCAGCTGGCCGAGCACGCCGCCGACTTCTCCAAGGTCGCCGAGCTGGACGGGCAGCTGCGCAAGGTCCGCGAGGAGAAGGAGGAGCTGGAGATGGGCTGGTTGGAGCTGGCCGAGCAGGTCTGAGTCGGGTTCTGAGGTCCTGACCGGGCGCCGGGGCGGTCAGTCGAGCAGGACGTCCAGCTCGTCCGCGGCCCGGGCCAGTGCGCTGCGGGTGGGGTCGTGCGGGCCGGTCGGGCGGGCGGCGCGGCCGGACGGCGGGCGGTGGGCGCGGGCGGCGTCGGTGAGTCGGTCGAGCGAGTGCAGCACGCGCTCGACCGCCTCCGGCTCGGGTTCCGGTCCGCCGTACCGGAGTTGGGCGGCGTAGGCGGCGACGGCGCCGGCCAGCCGCTCCAGGGCGGCGGTGGCGGGCAGCCACTGTTCGGCGAGGCGGCCGGCCGGCGGGGGCTCGGTCAGGCCGAGCTGGACCTGCCTGCGGGCGTCGGCGAGCGCCCGGTAGGCGGTGCGGCGCAGCCACACCTCGGCGACGGCCTCGCCGCGGGCGACGGTGGCCAGGTATTCGCGGACGGTGGCGGCGGCGGTGACGATGCCGGGCTCGATCCGGTGCGGGGCGCGTTCGGGCCACAGCAGGTAGCCGAAGACCAGCACGATCACGCTGGCCAGCGTGGTGTCCAGGACCCGCGGCCAGAACTCGGCGGCGCCGCTCTCCCCGCCGAGCTGCACCAGGATCAGCGCCACCGGTGTCATCACGGCGGTGTTCAGCCCGTAGTGCGCGGCGGTGGAGTACGGCAGCAGCGCCACGCAGAGCGAGACCGCGATGCTCAGCGCCCAGGAGTTCGTGGTGACGGCCAGCAGGAGCGCGGTGACGGCGATGCCCAGCACGGTGCCCAGCACCCGGCTGACGGCCCGCTGGAACACCGAGCCCAGATCCGGCTTGAGGACGAACGCCACCGTCAGCGGCACCCAGTAACTGCGGCTCAGCGTCAGCGCGTTGACGGCCGCCTCGGCGACCGCCACGCACAGCGCGACCCGCAGGCCGTAGCGCACCGAGCCGCGCGAGAGCAGGCGGGCGCGCAGCCGCCACGGGTCGGGCGGGGGCGGGGCGGCGGTGTCGAGCGGGGCCCAGCGGCCCGCGACGGTGTCGGCGGCAGCCCGCAGCGCGGTGTCGAACGCCGTCCGGGACGGGGTGTCGGGCTGCCAGTCCGGGTAGTCGGGCTCGGGGCCGCCGGTGATCTGCCGGGCCAGCGCGGCCGGGAACCCGGCGACCTCGGGCGGCACCGGACGCCATGCCCAGAGCAGCCCGGCGGCGGCCTCGGTGGCGCCGAGCGCGGCCTCGTAGGAGCGGCGCAGCCTGCGCAGCCGCTGCGACTCCGGACGGCCCGGGCGGGCCGCCGGCAGCAGGTCCTGCATCAGGTTGAGGCGCGCGGTGAGCACCCGTCGGGCCGCCGCCCCGTCGGGGGTGCCGAGGGCGGTCAGCATGGCGCCGAGCGCCCGGTAGACCTCGGCGAGGGCGACGGTGCGCGGGTCGGTCCGTACGTCGGTGCGGTAGCGCAGGCCCAGCAGCAGCACCAGCGCCGCGCCGCACGGCATCATCGCGGGCGCCGCCCACCACGGGTGCGGCAGCGCCATGCCGCCGCCCAGCGAGGCCGACACCAGCAGCAGCATGCCGGCCGCCGAGCCGCGCGGGCCGGTCGCGGACAGCGCGCCGCCGACGAAGCCGAGCGCGGTCAGTGCGAGGCCGACCTGCAGCCCGTCCGCGCCGCGGTGCTGGAGCGAGGTGCCGATCAGCATGCCGGTGGTGGAGGCGGTCAGGGCCAGCGCGATCCGCGGGGCGCGCAGCCGCAGCGGCTCCACCCGGTCGTTCATGGTGGCGTGCATCGCGCCCAGCGCCGCGAACACCCCCAGGTCCAGCCGCCCGGTCAGCAGCCCCGCGACCAGCGGGACCGCCATTCCGACCGCGGCCCGTACGGTCTGCCGCCACGGCACCGGCGGCCGGGCGGGCCGCAGGGCCAGCGCCCACCAGGAGGAACCGGATGCGGGGCTGCGGCCGGGGGCTGACACGGAATCACGCGCCTTTGCTGCACGAGAGGTTCGCGGCTGCTGGCGACATTGCACGGCAGATCGGGTCTTCTCGGGCAGTTTAGCCCTCGGACCTGCGCGGAGCCGATTTCCCATGGGGTCCGCCGAGCATGTAATGTTTCCCTCGTCGCAAGGGGAGCCCGCAGGGCGCCCGGAGCAACAAGCCCCTATAGCTCAGTCGGTAGAGCGTCTCCATGGTAAGGAGAAGGTCTGCGGTTCGATTCCGCATGGGGGCTCAGCAGACGAAGGCCCCGCCTCACGGCGGGGCCTTCGGCGTTTTCGGGGGCTCCTCGGCGCTTCGCCGGTTTTTCCAACTCTTCACCAAACCCGGGGTCGGCCCGGTACGTCCCCTGGCGGCCCGCGCACGGATGCGCTGTGATGGTGCGTCTGTCGGCCGGACCGGGGAGGGACGGTATGAGCGTGCGGCTCGTGGTCGCGGACGATCACCGGCTGATGGCCGAAGCACTGGGCACGGCCCTGCAGCAGCGCGGCCACCGGGTGCTGGGGGTGGGTTCGCCGTGCGGCTCGGTGCTGGACCTGGTGGTCGGGCGCCGTCCGGAGGTCTGCCTGCTGGGGACGGCCGCCGGGCCGGACGACCCGTTCGAGGTGCTGCGCCGGTTACGCCGGGAGCGCCCGGAGATCTCCGTGGTGGTGCTGGGCCCGTTGGGTGCGCCGGGCCGGGTGGCGGCGGCGTTCGCCGCGGGCGCGGCGGGCTATGTGCGCAGCGACGAGCGGATCGAGGTGGTGGACCGGGCGATCGCGCGGGTCCGGGCGGGGGAGGCCGCCGTCGCGGTGGAGGTCCTGCGCGCCGCGTTCGAGCACCTGCTGTGGCCGGTCGCCGAGCCCGACGACGAGGCGGTGCGGCTGCTGCGGCTGCTGACCCGCCGCGAGGTGCAGGTGCTGGCCCGGATCGCGGACGGGGAGGACACCGCGGCGATCGCCGCCGCGATGCGGATCGCCCCGTCCACCGCGCGCACCCACGTGCAGCGGGTGCTGACCAAGCTCGGCGCGCGCTCCCGGCTGGAGGCCGCGGCGCTGGCCGCCCGGACCGGTCTGCTGGATCAACTGGCGTGAGAACGGCGGGCGTTCGGCGTGCCGCGCGGGCGGGCGGCGGGATGCCGGCGGTGCGGGGGAACCCGCGGGTCGGGCGGGGCGCGGCCGCTGTCGGCGCCCCCGGGGCCGGTCGCCGGCTGGCCGGGGCGGGCCGCCAGGTGCCATATGCTCCCGACGAGAACACCGAGTGGTTGCGGAGGTCGAGGGCATGAGCAAGTACCTGGTCACGGGCGGAGCCGGCTACGTGGGCAGCGTGGTGGCGGCGCACCTGCTGGAGGCGGGGCACCAGGTGACGGTGCTGGACGACCTGTCGACCGGTTTCGCGGAGGCCGTGCCGGACGGCGCGGAGTTCGTCCGCGGCCGGGTCCAGGACGCCGGCGACGTGCTCGACGCGTCCTTCGACGGGGTGCTGCACTTCGCCGCGTCCTCGCAGGTCGGCGAGTCGGTGGCGGACCCGGAGAAGTACTGGCGCAACAACGTGGCCGGCTCGCTGGAGCTGGTGTCGGCGATGCGCAAGGCCGGCGTCGGCAAGCTGGTGTTCTCCTCCACCGCGGCCACCTACGGCGAGCCGGAGGAGGTGCCGATCAAGGAGACCGCGCGCACCTCGCCGACCAACGCCTACGGCGCCACCAAGCTCGCCGTGGACCACCTGATCACCTCCGAGGCGATCGCCCACGGCCTGGCCGCCGTCAGCCTGCGGTACTTCAACGTGGCCGGGGCGTACGGCCGTTACGGCGAGCGCCACGAGCCGGAGTCGCACCTGATCCCGCTGGTGTTCCAGGCGGCGCTGGGCCAGCGTCCGTACATCGCGGTGTTCGGCGAGGACTACCCGACCCCGGACGGCACCTGCATCCGCGACTACATCCACATCGCCGACCTGGCCGAGGCGCACCTGCTGGCGCTGGGCGCGGCCAAGCCGGGCGAGCACCTGATCTGCAACCTCGGTAACGGCACCGGCTTCTCGGTGCGCGAGGTGATCGAGTCGGTCAAGCGGGTCACCGGCCGGGAGATCCCGGTGCAGATGGCCGACCGCCGGCCGGGCGACCCGGCGGTGCTGGTGGCCGCCGCGGACCGGGCCCGGGAGGCCCTCGGCTGGACGCCGAAGCGCCCCGAGCTCGACCGGATCGTCGCCGACGCCTGGGAGTTCACCCTCGCCCACCGCGCCTGACCAGCCCCGCTCCCGGCCCGATCACCACCCCCGAAGTCCCTGCGTACAGGAACTTCACCAAATCCCCACGCCGTACCGGCGGCCGCCCGTACGCTGAGTGAGGCACCGGTGGGGGTCGGGCCACGAGCAGGGGGGCAGGACGATGGGACGGATTCGCGTCCTGGTGGTCGACGGCCACCGCATTTTCGCCGAGGCGCTCGCCACGGCACTCGCCGCCGAACCCGATGTGGACGTCGGGGCGGCCGGCAGCGCCGCCGCGGCCGAACGCGCGCTGGAGCGGGCGGCGGCCGAACGCCGCCCCTACGACGTGGTGCTGGTCGACGCCGATCTCGGCGTCGCCCCGCCGCCACCGGCCCGGGGTGCCCTGCCGCAGCCCCGCCAGGCCCCTGCGACGCCCCAACAGCGGCCCGCGGTGGGGCAGTTGGTGCGCCCACAGGCCGCCGTCGGGCGCCCGCCCGCCGACGCCGCCCGGGCGCCCGCCGACGCCGCCCGGCCGCCGGGCGACGGGATCGCCCTGGTCGGCCGGGCCTGTCGGGCCCACCCGGCGCTGCGGGCCGTGATGCTGGCCGCCGCCGACGACCCGCAGCGGGCCGTCCGGGCCCTGCAGGCCGGGGCCAACGGCTGGGTGGCGCGGGAGAGTTCACTCGGCGCGCTGATGGCCGTGATCCGCGGCGTGCTGCGCGAGGAGACCCACCTGCCGCCCGCCCTGCTGACCGGCGTGGTCCGCGAACTCACCTCCGCCCGGCGGGACCGCTCGGAGAGCGAACGCCTGGTCGCCGCGCTCACCCCCCGCGAGGAGGAGGTGCTGCGCTGCATGGTGGCGGGCCTCGGCCGGCAGGCGGTGGCCGAGCGGCTCTTCCTGTCCCCGCACACCGTCCGCACCCACATGCAGAACGTCCTGGGCAAGCTGGGAGTGCACTCCACTCTCGCGGCGGTCGCGGTCGCCCGCCGTGCCGGGATCGCCCCCTCGGAGCCGCCCGGCCCGCTCGCCGTACCCGCCCCCGCCCCACCGCCGACCGTCGCCTCGACCGCAGGCCCCGGCGCGGGCTGACCGGCCCCGCCTTCCGAGCAGGTTCCACTCCGTGCGTCAGCGAGACCGGAGGTCAGATGTCGCCGAACCGTACTTCCGCACGCCTGCAGGCAGCCCGCACCCGCATCCCCGAGCAGCGTGCCGACTCGTCCGGCCTGCGCACCCTGGTCGTCGGGGCCGGCGCGGCCGGCACGGCCCTGGTCCGCGACCTGGACCGGACCCCGGAGTTCGGCCTCACCCCCGTCGGGGTGCTGGACGACGACCCCACGAAGGCCGGCCGGAACGTCTCCGGCAGCCCCGTCCTGGGCCCGCTCGCCGACCTCACCGCGCTGGCCCTCGCGCACCGCGCCCAGGTGGTCGTCCTCGCCATCCCCGGCCTGCCGCACCAGCGGGTCCGGGAACTCGCCACCGCGGCGGCGGCGGCCGGCGCGGCCGTCCGCTACCTGCCGTCCTTCCTGTCCGCGCTGCGCCGCGAAGTCGTCGGCTCCGATCTGCGCACCCTGGACGTCAACCGGCTGATCGGCCGCCACGAGGTGCACGTCGTCTCACCCGACGTACGCACCGTCATCGAGGGCCGCCGGGTCCTGGTGACCGGCGCGGGCGGCTCCATCGGCAGCGAACTCTGCCGCCAGGTCCAGGCGTTCGGGCCGGCCGCGCTCTACATGCTCGACCACGACGAGTCCAACCTGCACCGGCTCCAACTCGACATCTGGGGCGAGGCGCTGCTCACCGACGAGTCCCTGGTGATCGCCGACATCCGGGACCGCCCGCGGATCCAGCAGATCTTCCGCGACCTGAGCCCCGAGGTGGTCTTCCACGCCGCCGCGCACAAGCACCTGCCGCTGCTGGAGCGCCACCCCAGCGAAGCGGTCAAGTCCAACGTCCTCGGCACCGACCACCTGGTGGAGGCCGCACTCGCCACCGGCGTCGAACGCTTCGTCCTGATCTCCACCGACAAGGCCGCCGACCCGACCTCCGTCCTCGGCGCCAGCAAGCGCCTCGCCGAGCTGATCGTCCAGGCGAACGCCCGGGACGCCCGCAACCTCGGCACCGGAGTGTTCGCCGCCGTCCGCTTCGGCAACGTGCTCGGCTCCCGCGGCTCGCTGCTCTCCGTCCTGGAGGAACAGCTGCGCAGCGGCGGGCCGGTGACGGTCACCCACCCCGACGTCACCCGCTTCTTCATGACCATCGAGGAAGCCGTCGGCCTGGTCCTGGAGGCCGGGCGGATGGCCGAGGGCGGCGAGGTGTTCGTCCTGGACATGGGCGAGCCGGTGCGCATCGTGGACCTGGTGAAGAACTTCGCCGAACAGGTCCAACTGGGGCCGGACGAGGTCGAGATCCGCTACACCGGCCTACGGGCCGGCGAGAAGCTCAACGAGGCCCTGTTCTCCGACGCCGAGGAGCGACTCCCCACCGCCCACCCGCGCATCTACGCGACAGTGGCGGGCCAGGTCACCGCGGACCTCGCCGGCGGCCTCACGACGCTCTACGCCGCCGCGAGCGGCAACGCGGACGCGACGGTCCGCGACTGCTTGACGGCACTGCTGCCCGGCTACCGGAGCGCCCCGACACGGCCTCCGGCCCTCGCCAGCCTTTATCCGGACGGGTTCTGACCACCAGGGGCCCGGGGAACGGCGAGGGTTCGTGGCGGACGGTCATGGGGGCACTGGGCGGATGGGGGCACTGGGCGGGCGGGCGTTTCCGGTCTCCCGGTACCTCAGGACACCCGAAGCAGCATGACCGCATCTCAGGGTTCGACCAACCGCAGACCCGGCCTCGCCGTTCCCCGAGCCCCTGAAAAACCCCAGCGGAAGTCTTAGCCTGCGCGGTCGAAGGGGATGACCAACTGCCGCAGCAGCGAAGCGAGTTCGCCGCGCTGGGTGGGCGCCAGCTGCGCAAGGATCTCGCGTTCGTGGGCGAGCAGGCCGGCCAGGGCCTGGTCGGCCCTGTCGCGGCCGGCGTCGGTGAGGCGGACCAGGACGCCGCGGCGGTCGTCGGGGTCGGGGAGGCGGACGACCAGGCCCTTGGTGGTGAGGCGGTCGATCCGGTTGGTCATGGTGCCGGAGGTGACCAGGGTCTGGGTGAGGAGCTGGCCGGGGGAGAGCTGGTAGGGGTCGCCGGCCCGGCGCAGCGCGGTGAGGACGTCGAACTCCCAGGGTTCGAGGCCGTGCTCGGCGAAGGCGGTGCGGCGGGCGCGGTCCAGGTGGCGGGCGAGTCGGCTCACCCGACTGAGGACCTCAAGGGGTTCCACGTCGAGGTCGGGGCGCTCACGGCGCCATGCTGCGACCAGGCGGTCGACCTCGTCCTCCATGACGATCAGTGTATCGGGGGTTGTGTCGATGTGAAGTCTCTTGACATCAAGAGATAACAAAGGAACGCTCGGCCTTCGAAAGATATCTTGACGTCGAGATACCTCTGGAGGTCCGCCATGTCCGCCGACTGGGACGCCCGCCAGTACCTGCGCTACGCCGAGGAGCGCATCCGGCCGCTGAACGAACTGCTCGCCCGGGTCCCCGAACTCCCGCAGCGCCCCACCGTGCTGGACCTCGGCTGCGGCCCCGGCAACTCCACCGCCGTGCTGCGCCGCCGCTGGCCGGACGCCCGACTGCTCGGCCTGGACACCTCGCCCGCCCTGCTGGAGACCGCCCGCACCACCGGCGAGCCCACCGCCGAGTACCGGCAGCAGGACGTCGCCGGGTACGACCCGGCCCCGGAGCGGCCCGACCTGATCGCGTCCAACGCCGCCCTGCACTGGATGGACACCCCGACCGCCGACCACCTCACCCTGCTGCCGCGGTGGGCGGCGGCCCTGCGCCCCGGCGGGGTGATCGCCTTCCAGCTGCCCGGCAACTTCGCCGCGCCCAGCCACACCCTGCTCGCCGAACTGCGGCACGGCGCCCGCTGGCGCGAGCGGCTGGGCACCGTCCGCCCGGACGCCTCCTGCCACGCCCCGGCCCGCTACCTGGAGGCGCTGCTCGCCGCGGGCTGCACCGCCGACGTCTGGGAGACCACCTACCTGACGGTGCTGCCGGGGCCGGATCCGGTGCTGGAGTGGGTCAAGGGCACCGCGCTGCGCCCGGTGCTGGAGCGGCTGCCGGACCCGGTCGAGCAGCAGGCGTTCCTGGCGGACTACGGGGCGCTGCTGCGCGAGGCGTACCCGGCGACCGAGTACGGCACGGTGTTCCCGTTCCGCCGGGTCTTCGCGGTGGCCGTGAAGAACTGACGGGGGAGACGGGGCGGTCGACGGAAGGTCACTTGGCGCTGGGCAGCGCCGGGTGGCGGCCGAGCACCACCACGCCGACCACGATCGCGGCCAGCCCGGCGCTCTGCCAGGCCAGCGCGCCGGGGGTGACCCGGACCCGGTCGCCGAGGAAGCCGACCGCGCAGGCGATGCCGGCCAGCGGCTGGGCGGCGGTGAGGGCGGGCAGCGACATCCGCAGCGGGGCGGCCTCGAACGCGGACTGCACCAGGAGCAGGCCGACCACGCCGATGGCGAGCACGCAGTACGGCTGCCAGGAGACGAACGCGGCGTGGGCGCCGTGCTCGTCGATCAGGTCGAAGGTGGCGCGGGTGAGGGCGTCCTGAAGGCCGTAGAGCAGACCGGCGGCCAGCGCGAGCAGGGTGGCCTCCTCGAACAGCGGGAGGCGGCGGGCCGTCGAGACCAGCGCCAGGGCGAGGCCGGTGACGGTGCCGATGACCAGCCACTGCCGCAGCGCGCCGACCCCGGGGCCGCCGCCCTCGGGCCGGCCGGCGGCGATGAACGCGGTGACGCCGAGGGCGATCAGCGCGACGCCGATCCAGCCGGAGCGGCCGAGGCGGGTGCCGGTGATCCGGCGGGCCAGCAGCATCGCCCAGACCAGGTTGGTGGCCAGCAGCGGCTCCACCAGGGTGACCTCGCCCTGGCTGAGGGCCAGTGCGGAGAGCACCTGGCCGGCGATCATGAAGGCGATGCCGAGCAGCCAGTCGGGCATCCGCATCAGGTCGAGCAGCAGCCGCCAGCGGAGCATGTCGCCCTTGGGCGCGCGCTGGGCGGCGTGCTGCTGCAGGACGAAGCCGAGTCCGAGGCAGCAGGCCGCGCCGAGGGCCAGCAGGAAGACCGCCAACGGGTTCCCCTGTCGTGCGTGTCGGCCCGGTGGCCCCGGTGGCGGGGTCGGGCCGGTCAGTTCTTGCGGTCGCCGACCAGCTTGGGGTGCCGCTCCAGGCCTTCCAGGCCGTGCCAGGCGAGGTTGACCAGGTGGGCGGCGACCTCCGCCTTGGCGGGCTTGCGCACTTCCAGCCACCACTGGCCGGTCAGCGCCACCATGCCGACCAGCATCTGCGAGTACATCGGCGCCAGCCTGGCGTCGAAGCCCCGGGACTTGAACTCCAGGCCGAGGATGTCCTCGACCTGGGTGGCGATGTCACTGATCAGCGAGGCGAACGAGCCGGTGGACTGGGCCACCGGCGAGTCCCGGACCAGGATCTTGAAGCCGTCGGTGGAGGTGTCGATGTAGTCCATCAGCGCGAACGCGGCCTGCTCCAGCAGCTCCCGGGAGTGCCCGCCGGTGAGCGCGCCGGTGACCATGTCCAGCAGGAGCTGCATCTCGCGGTCGACGACCACCGCGTACAGGCCCTCCTTGCCGCCGAAGTGCTCGTAGACGACCGGCTTGGAGACCCCGGCGCGCTCGGCGATCTCCTCCACCGAGGTGCCGTCGTAGCCGCGTTCGGCGAAGACCGCCCGGCCGATCTCCAGCAGCTGCTCGCGGCGCTGCTTGCCGGTCATCCGCACCCGGCCGCCGCTCCTCCTGCCGCCGGCCCCGCCGCGCTGAGAAGGCTGCTGATGGCCGGCGCTGTCTCCGTTGGTCCCGTTCACCCCCCCATCATGCTGTAGGCGCTGCCTCATGCGGCGCGGCGGGCGGCGATCCGCTCCGCACCCGGCCAGCGGACGTCGGTGGCCCAGCCCGCCTTCTCGAACCAGCGGATGACCCGCGCCGAGGAGTCGACCTGGCCGCGCAGCACGCCGTGCCGGGCCGAGGTCGGGTCGGCGTGGTGCAGGTTGTGCCAGGACTCGCCGCAGGACAGCACGGCCAGCCACCACACGTTGCCGGACCTGTCGCGGGACCGGAAGGGGCGCGAACCGACGGCGTGGCAGATCGAGTTGACCGACCAGGTGACGTGGTGCAGCAGTGCGACCCGGACCAGCGAGCCCCAGAAGAAGGCGGACAGCGCGCCCTGCCAGCTCCAGGTGGCCAGGCCGCCGATCACCGCGGGCAGCGCCAGCGACAGCGTCGTCCAGAGCCAGAACAGCCGGGAGATCCGCCTTATGGCCGGGTCGCGGACCAGGTCCGGCGCGTACTTGAGCTGCGGGGTCTGCTCCTCGTCGAACATCCAGCCCATGTGCGCCCACCACAGGCCCTTGATCAGCGCGGGCAGGCTCTCGCCGTAGCGCCACGGGGAGTGCGGGTCGCCGTCCTTGTCGGAGAACCGGTGGTGCCGGCGGTGGTCGGCGACCCAGCGCACCAGCGGGCCCTCGACGGCGAACGAGCCGAGCACGGCGAGCGCCAGCCGCAGCGGCCGGTTGGCCTTGAACGCGCTGTGGGTGAAGTAGCGGTGGTAGCCGATGGTGATGCCGTGGCAGGTGAGGAAGTACATGGCGACGGCGAGGCCGGCGTCCAGCCAGGACAGGCCCCGGCCCCAGGCCAGCGGGACGGCGGCCAGCAGGGCGAGGAACGGGACCGCGATGAACAGGGCGAGGGTGATGCGTTCCAGTGGGCCCTGTTTCTCGCCGCCCCTGGTGGCGGAGAGCTGGGGGAGATGGTCCTCGGCGGCGCTCGGCGGCGCCTGCCCGGCCTGGATGGTCATGGCGCGTCCCGGGGGAGGAGGGTGGTGCCAGCGGATACCTACGTTTCCGTAACCTACGGCATCGTAGGTACCGGACCGGGGAAGGCGGAAGGCTTGCGTGCGGACGTGTCGCGGTGTTCATCCGCCGGATCCGGGCCGGACGACGGCCGGGAGCCGGAGCGTCGTTCGCATGCTTCGCGGAAGGTGGTGGAGCTACGGGCCGTCAACCCGTAGGCTGTGCTGGGCGCGGCAACCGCGCTTTTCCGCCGTGGTGTAATGGCAGCACAGGGCCCTTTGGAGGCCTTTGTCTGGGTTCGAATCCTAGCGGCGGAGCCCCTGGCGACCGTTTCGGTCGCAGCCCGTCCATCTCGTCTCGGTATTCTCGGTGCACCCTCACCCCGCATCGACCGAGGAGTCTTCCCGCGTGAGTGCAAACCAGTCCGCTGCCGTGATCGTGCTCGCCGCCGGGGGCGGTACGCGGATGAAGTCCAAGGCCCTGCCGAAGGTGCTGCACGAGATCTGCGGCCGCTCGCTGGTGGGCCACGCGGTCACCGCCGCCCAGGAGTTGACGCCCGGTCAGCTGGTCGTGGTGATCGGCCACCTGCGCGAGCTGGTGCAGGCGCACCTCGCCGAGCACTACCCGGCGGCCCGTCCGGTCGTGCAGACCGAGCAGCTCGGCACCGGCCACGCGGTGCGCACCGCCCTGCAGGCGCTGGCCGCCGACGGCGTGGAGCTGGACGGCACCGTGCTGGTCACCACCGGCGACGCCCCGCTGCTGACCGGCGGCACGCTGTCCGCGCTGGCCGCCGCGCACGCCGAGCAGGGCAACGGCGTCACCGTGCTGACCGCGCTCGTCCCGGACGCCACCGGCTACGGCCGGATCCTGCGCGAGGCGGACGGCGCGGTCGCCGCGATCGTCGAGCACAAGGACGCGACCCCCGCGCAGCTGGCCATCTCCGAGATCAACTCCGGGGTGTTCGCGTTCGACGCCAAGCTGCTGGCGCACGCCCTGTCGCTGGTCGGCACCGACAACTCGCAGGGCGAGGAGTACCTGACCGACACCCTGGAGATCCTCCGCCGGGAGGGCCACCGGGTGGGCGCCGTGGTGGCCGCCGACCACCGGGAGATCGTCGGCATCAACGACCGGGTGCAGCTGGCCGAGGCCCGCCGGCTGCTCAACGACCGGGTGCTGGAGCGGGCCATGCGGGCCGGCGTGACGGTGGTCGACCCGGCCTCCACCTGGATGGACGTCCAGGTCACCTACGAGCCGGACGCGCTGGTGCACCCCGGCACCCAGCTGCACGGCGCGACCCACCTGGGCGAGGGCTGCGAGGTCGGCCCGCACACCACGCTGACCGCCACCTCGGTCGGCGCGGGCGCCCGTGTGAGCAACACCACGGCGGACCGCGCCGAGATCGGACCGGAGGCCTCGGTCGGCCCGTACGCGTACCTGCGGCCGGGCACCGTGCTGGCCCGGAAGGCGAAGGCCGGCACCTACGTGGAGATCAAGAACTCCGAGCTCGGCGAGGGTGCCAAGGTGCCCCACCTGTCGTACATCGGGGACGCCACGATCGGTGAGGGCAGCAACGTCGGTGCGGCGTCGGTCACAGTGAACTACGACGGCGTGAACAAGCACCGCACGGTCATCGGGGCCCACTGCCGCACGGGTTCCGACAACATGTTCATCGCCCCGGTGACGGTCGGTGACGGCGCCTACACCGCCGCCGGATCCGTGATCGCCAACGACGTTCCGGCCGGTTCGCTGGCCGTCGCGCGGGCCCAGCAGCGCAACATCGCAGGCTGGGTTGAGCGGAAGCGGCCGGGTTCGGCGTCCGCCCGCGCGGCCGCCGAGGCGTCCGCCGCGGAGTAGCCGGACCGGCGGCCGGGGATCTTGGAACGGAGGTCCCCGGCCGTCGGCAGCGGTCCTGGGCGCGTAACCTGAAGTACATACGTGCGCCACTGGGCCTGCTGGGCCGTGCCTCGGCGTACTCACCCTGAGTGGCAATAACACGAGGAGACGGTGCAGTGAGCGGGATCACGACCTCCGGCGAGAAGAAGCTCAAACTCTTCTCCGGTCGAGCCCACCCGGAACTTGCCGAGGAGGTTGCCCGCTCGCTGGGCACCGAACTCGTCCCGACCAAGGCCCTGGACTTCGCCAACGGCGAGATCTACGTCCGCTTCCTGGACTCCGCGCGCGGCGCCGACTGCTTCGTGATCCAGAGCCACACGGCTCCGATCAACCAGTGGATCATGGAGCAGCTGATCATGATCGACGCGCTGAAGCGCGCGTCGGCCCGCAGCATTACCGCGATCCTCCCGTTCTACGGCTACGCCCGCCAGGACAAGAAGCACCTCGGCCGCGAGCCCATCTCGGCCCGCCTGATCGCCGACCTGCTGCGCCAGGCCGGCGCCGACCGCCTGATGGCCGTGGACCTGCACACCGCGCAGATCCAGGGCTTCTTCAACGGCCCGGTGGACCACCTGTTCGCGCTGCCGATGCTGGCCGACTACGTGGGCGACCGGGTCGCCGACCGGTCCAAGCTGACCATCGTCTCGCCGGACGCCGGCCGCGTGAAGGTCGCCGACCAGTGGTGCGACCGCCTGGACGCCCCGCTGGCGATCATCCACAAGCGCCGCGACATGACGCAGGCCAACACCATCCTGTCCGCCGAGGTCGTCGGTGACGTGCGCGGCCGCACCTGCGTCCTGGTCGACGACATGATCGACACCGCGGGCACCATCTGCGCCGCCGCCGACGCGCTGTTCGACGCCGGCGCCGCCGACGTCATCGTGGCCGCCACCCACGGCGTGCTCTCCGGCCCCGCCGCGGACCGCCTGAAGAACTCCCGGGTCAGCGAGTTCGTGTTCACCAACACCCTGCCGACCCCGGCCGAGCTCCAGCTGGACAAGATCACCACGCTGTCGATCGCCCCGTCGATCGCCGCCGCGGTGCGCGAGGTGTTCGAGGACGGCTCGGTCACCAGCCTGTTCGAGGGCGTGCACTGATCCAACAGGGGCGCTGACCCCTCGTCAGACCCTTGATCGGTCCCCGGTTCCGCCCTGGAACCGGGGGCCGATTTCACGTCCGCGCCACCGCCCGGTTAGTCTGGGGAGACTGCTCGGCGAGGGATGCCCAATTTTGGTGCTCCGTGATCGACGCGCGAGAACGATGCGCTTTGATCGAACCGCCGAGTGTCCCCCCAAACGTACTGAGGGTGTGGCCCGGCGGTTCTGTCGTTCCTGCACCCCTTCGCATTTCCGAGGAGTGCAGTCGTGTCCGAGATCCGCATCGCCGCTGAGTCCCGCACCGAGTTCGGCAAGGGTGCCGCCCGTCGCGCCCGCCGCGCCGGCTTCGTCCCCGGTGTCGTCTACGGCCACGGCCACGCCCCGGTTCACCTGAACCTGCCCGGCCACGACCTGATGATGGCCCTGAAGACCCCGAACGCCCTGCTGGTCCTGCCGATCGACGGCAAGGACGAGTACGTGCTGCCGAAGGCCGTCCAGCGCGAGGCCATCAAGCGCACCATCGAGCACGTCGACCTGCTGCTGGTCAAGCGCGGCGAGAAGGTCACCGTCGAGATCCCGGTCCACACCGAGGGCGAGCTGGCCCCCGGCGGCAACCTGATCGAGAACGTGCTGAACTCCCTCCCGATCGAGGCCGAGGCCACCCACCTGCCCGAGTCGGTCACCGTCTCCGTCGAGGGCCTGGAGGCCGGCGCCTCCATCACCGCCGGTGACATCGCCCTGCCGGCCGGCGTCACCCTGGCCGTCGAGGCCGACGCCGTCGTGCTCCAGGTCATCGGCGCCCAGGCCCCGGAGGCCACCGAGGAAGAGGCCGCCGAGGCCGTCGAGGGCGAAGAGGCCGCTGTCGAGGCCTGATCCTCGAAGCCTTCGCAGAACCGCTGCCCCGGCCGCTCCCGCCCTTCCGGCGGGCAGCCGGGGCAGCGGCATGTCCGGGATGATGGACGACGCAACGACACCCGCGTGAGGAGCGGCATGAGCGAGTACGACGGCCCCTGGCTGGTGGTGGGCCTCGGCAACCCCGGCGACGGCTACGCCCGCAACCGGCACAACATCGGCTTCATGGTGGTCGACCTGCTGGCCGGGCGGATGGGCGCCAAGTTCAAGGCGCACAAGAGCCGCGCCCAGGTCGCCGAGGGACGCCTCTCCGGCAAGCGGGCCATCCTGGCCAAGCCGATGACCTTCATGAACCTCTCGGGCGGTCCGGTCACCGCGCTGCGCGACTTCTACAAGGTGCCCGCGTCGGCGATCGTCGCCGTCCACGACGAGCTCGACCTCGACTACGCGGCGTTGCGGATCAAGCTCGGCGGCGGCGACAACGGCCACAACGGCCTGAAGTCGATCACCAAGTCGCTCGGCCCCGACTACCACCGGGTGCGCTGCGGCATCGGCCGCCCGCCCGGCCGGATGGAGGTCGCGGACTTCGTGCTCAAGGACTTCTCGTCCACCGAGCGCAAGGACCTCGACTGGTTCGTCGACCGCTCCGCGGACGCCGTCGAGGCACTGCTCGCGGACGGTCTGGAACGGGCCCAGCAGAACTACAACTCCTGACCGGCCTTCGGCCACCCTCCGTACACAACATTCATACAACGCTTGCCCCGTGGAAGCTGACTGGTGGTCAGAACCCGCGTGGAATCGGATAGCGTCGGTCCCGATCCACAAGGATTGAAGTGCTGTCACTGGGGGTATGGAGCGTGATCCGCTCGAAGCGCGTGGGCAAGGTCGTCGGCGGCACCGTGCTGTGCCTGGCCGCCGGAGGATGGGCCGCCTCGCCCGTGCTGGCCGCCGAACCCGTCAGCTCCGTCACGCCCGAGCCGGCCGCGGCCAAGCTCGCCCCGCCCACCGGCTCCGTCGGCTCGGCCGGCGTGTACGCCGTCGGCGGCGGCCTGGTGGTGGTGGCCGGCGGTGCGGCGACCTGGCTGCGCAAGCGCAAGAAGGCCTGAAGCCCTCCCGGGCCCTGCGAAGCAGAATACGGACGAGGTCCGCCCCGCGGGGGATGTCCCCCGCGCGGAGCGGACCTCGTGGTGTCTTCGGGCGGGTCAGCCGGTGTTGCGCAGGCCGGCCGCGATGCCGTTGACGGTCAGCAGCAGGGCGCGGGCCCGCAGCGGGTCCTCGGGGCGGCCGAGCGCGACCTCCTCGCGCTGGCGGCGCAGCAGCGCCACCTGCAGGTAGGAGATCGGGTCGAGGTAGGCGTCGCGGACGGTGAACGTCTGCTTCAGGACCTCGTTGTGCTCCAGCAGCTCCGACTCGCCGGTCAGCCGCAGCACCTCACGCATCGTCAGGTCGTGCTCGGCGACGATCTGGTCGAACACGTGCCGCAGCTCGCCCGGCACCAGCTGCTCGACGTAGTGGCGGGCGATCCGCAGGTCGGTCTTGGCCAGCGTCATGGCGACGTTGGACAGGAAGTTGCGGAAGAAGTGCCAGTTCCCGTACATCTCGTCGAGCACGTCCGACAGGCCCGCCGCACGGGCCGCCGCCAGGCCGGAGCCGACGCCGTACCAGCCGGGGACGATCTGCCGGGACTGGGTCCAGCCGAACACCCACGGGATGGCCCGCAGGCCGTCCAGGCCGGCGCCGCTGTCGGGGCGGCGGGACGGGCGGGAGCCCAGGTGCAGCGAGGCCAGCTGGTCGACCGGGGTGGACGCGAAGAAGTACTTCGGCAGGTCGTCCTGCTCCACCAGCCCGCGGTACGCGGTGTGCGCGGCCTCCGAGACCTGGTCCATCGCGGCGTCCCAGCGGGCCAGCTCCTCCGGGGCCTGGCGCGGGGCGGTGTGCAGCGCGGACGCGGCCAGCGTGGCGGAGAGGGTCAGCTCCAGGTTCTCCCGGGCCAGCGACGGCAGCAGGTACTTGTCGGAGATCACCTCGCCCTGCTCGGTGACCTTGATCTCGCCCTCCAGGGTGCCCCACGGCTGGGCGAGGATCGCCTCGTGCGAGGGACCGCCGCCGCGGCCCACGGTGCCGCCGCGGCCGTGGAACAGCCGCAGCCGGATCCCGTACCGGTGCGCGACGTCGCGCAGCCGGCGCTGGGCGCGGTGGATCTCCCACTGCGAGGTGGTGATGCCGCCGAACTTCGACGAGTCCGAGTAGCCGAGCATGACCTCCTGGATGTCGCCGCGCAGCGACACCAGCAGCCGGTACGACGGGTCGGCGAGCATCTCCTCCAGGATCCGGTCGGCCTGCTGGAGTTCGTCGGTGGTCTCCAGCAGCGGCACGATGCCGATCTTGGCGATGCCCGCGTGCAGGTCGATCAGGCCCGCCTCGCGGGCCAGCACCACGGCCGCGAACACGTCGTCCGCGCCCTGGCACATCGAGATGATGTACGACTCGACGATCTCGTCGCCGAACCGCTCGAAGCCCTGCCGGATGGTGCTGAACACGCCCAGCGTCTTCGCGCCCGCCGGGTCCAGCGGCGCCGGGGTCGGGGCCAGCGGGCGGCGCGAGCGCATCTCCTTCGACAGCAGGCGCTGGCGGTACTCGCGCGGCATGTCGGTGTAGCGCCAGGCCTCCTCGCCGAGCCGGTCGAACAGCTGGCCCAGCGCGTGGTGGTGCGCCTCGGCGTGCTCGCGGACGTCCATGGTGGCCAGCTGAAGGCCGAACGCCTCGATGGTGCGGATCGCCCGGGCGAGGCGGCCGTCGGCGATCAGGCCGCCGCGGTGGGCGCGCAGCGAGTCCTGGATCAGCTTCAGGTCGGCGATCAGGTCCCGGGTGCCGACGTAGTCGCGGCCGAGCACGTGCGGGGTGCCGGCGGCCAGCCGGTCGCGGGTGTTCTCCAGCTTGATCCGGATGCAGGTGGCCTTCAGCCGGTACGGCTCCTCGGCGTTCATCCGCTTGTAGCGCGGGCTCAGCTCCGGAAGGTGCGTCAGGTCGGCCTCCAGCGAGGCCAGCAGCTCCTCCGACGCGCCCGCCAGCCGCACCGAGGTGGACAGCGACGCCCGCAGGTCGTCGATCGCCGCCAGCGCGTCCTTGATGCCGTACTCGTGCTGCAGATTGAGCACGTCCCAGGTGACCTGCGGGGTGACGTTCGGGTTGCCGTCGCGGTCGCCGCCGATCCAGGTGCCGAAGGTCAGCGGACGCACGCCCTCCGGCAGGGTCAGGCCGACCCGGGCGAGCTCCTCGTGCAGCTCCTCCAGCACCGCCGGCACCGCCTCGCGGTACAGCTCGTCCAGGTAGTAGACGGCGTTGCGGGCCTCGTCGGTCGGCTCCGGGCGGGCGATCCGCAGCTCGTCGGTCTGCCACAGCAGGTCGATCACCTCGGCCAGCCGGCGGTCCGCCTGCCGGCGCGCCGACGTCTGCCGGGCCGAGTCCACCTGGCCGGTCGCCGCCTGCTCGCGGTGGATCCGCTCCAGCAGCTCGCCGATCCGGCGCAGCTTGTTCAGCACGCTGCGGCGGGCCGCCTCGGTCGGGTGCGCGGTGAACACCGGACGCACCGCGAGGTTCGCCAGCGTGTCCGACAGGTGCTTCGGGTCCGCCTCCGTCAACTGGTCGACGGTCTGCGCCAGCACCGAGCCCTCCCGGGCCCGGCGGGACGCGAACTCCCGGCCGCGGTGCACCTGTTCGGTGACGTTCGCGAGGTGGAAGTACGTCGAGAACGCGCGCACCAGCTTCGCGGCGGTGTCCAGGTCGATCGACGCCAGCAACTGGGCCGTCGCCTCGCCGTCGGTCCGGCTCAGCAGGCGCACCTGTTCGACCAGGCCCAGCAGTTCCGGGCCCTCCTGACGCACCAGAGTCTCTCCGAGCAGATCGCCGAGGCGGCGGATGTCCGCACGCAGCGCGGCATTGTCCGCCGGGTCGGTGCTCTGGGATGGGTTGTCCGCCGAAGCGTGGATCGGAGCGGTCACGGCTGGCTCCCTGTGGTGGTGGGGGTGTTCGGCAACGGCTCTGGCATCACCGCAGTACGGGTGACGGGTGCGGACCGCGCTGTCCGACGGGCAACAGCATAGGTGGCACCCGGTGCCAGAACGGAGAGGTGGCCGGATGGCGGACAATGCCGTCCGCCACGAACTCTCGCCGTTCCCCGAGCCCCTGTCCTCACCTCCGTACTGCGTAAGGTGTGAGCCATGAGTAAGAAGCCGGCGGGGGACGGCCTGTGGTGGTGGGCGCGCAGACGCAGCGCGGTGCTCGATGTCGGGTTGGCGTTGGCGGCGGCGGCCGAGTGCGCGGCCGGGGCGTACGGCCTGATCCAGGTGCGGTTGGGGCTGGGCCTCGCGGCAGCCGTGATCGCGGTGGTGCTCGGGGCGCTGGCCGGCCTCTCGCTGGTGGTGCGGCGCAGGTGGCCCGCGCTGCCGGTGGTGGTGGCGCTGGTGTTCGTGCCGGGCTTCTTCGGCGTGACGCTGCTGGTGGTGTCGCTGTACACGCTGGCGGCGACGTGGGAGTGGCCGTCCCGGCGGGCCCGGGTGATCGGGCTGTCGGCGTTCGCCACGGCCGAGACGTTCGGCATGGTGCTGCTGGCGATGTTCGCGCCGACGCCGTCGCCGCCGGCGGAACCGCTGCCGCCGGGCTGGGTGCTGGTGATCGGGTCCGCGTTCGTCGCGGTCGGCATGGCGGTCGCCCCGGTGGTGACCGGCCTGTACGTGGGGGCGCGGCGGCGGCTGGTGCTGTCGCTGCGGGACCGCGCGGAGGGCCTGGAGACGGAGCTGACGCTGCTCGCCGAGCAGGCCCGGGAGCGGGCCTGGCGGGCCCGCGTCGAGGAGCGCACCCTGATCGCCCGGGAGATGCACGACGTGGTCGCGCACCGGGTCAGCCTGATCGTGGTGCACGCGGCGGCGGTGGAGCGGATCATCCCCAAGGACCCGGCGAAGGCCCAGCAGTCGGCGAAGCTGATCGGCGAGGTCGGCCGGCAGGCGCTGGACGAGCTGCGGGAGATCCTCGGCGTGCTGCGGATGACCGAGGCGCAGGACCAGGTGGAGGCGCCGGTCGGCGGCCTCGGGGAGCTGTCGGAGCTGGTGGAGCAGTCCCGGGCGGCCGGCATGGCGGTCTCGCTGACCGTCAGCGGCGAACAGCACGTGTACGTCGCCGAGGCCGAGCAGACCGCGTTCCGGGTGGTGCAGGAGGGGCTGACGAACGCCCACAAGTACGCCGGCGGGGCGCGGGTCGCGGTGCTGCTGGCGCACGTGCCGAACGGGGTGCGGGTGTCGGTGGTCAACGACTGCCCCGGCGGCGCGGCCGTCCCGGTGGCGCTGCCGAGCGGCGGAAACGGCCTGGTCGGGATGCGCGAGCGGGTGCTGGCACTGGGCGGGATGTTCCATGCCGGGCCGGAGAACGACGGCGGTTTCCGGGTCGAGGCGGTGCTGCCGTCCCGGCTGCGGCTGACCGCCGAGCCGCTGGGCTGACCGCCGAGCCGCTGGGCCGCTGGGCCGACCGATGCGCCGCCGTGCCGCTGGGCCGCTGGGCCGACCGCCGAGCCGCCGAGCCACTGGGCCGCTGGGCCGACCGCCGGTCAGTCCTCCGCGGTGCGCAGCCGGTGCGGGGCCAGGCCGAGCACCAGGGTGGCCAGCGCCTGGTCAACGCTGTGGCCGAGAAACCACTCTCCGGCGTGGTCGAGGCTGTAGACGCGGCCCTGCTCGTCGATGGCCAGCAGGGCCTGCCCGTACAGCTCCTCGCCGAGTGGGGCGAGCCGGGTGTCCAGGGCGCGGCCCAGGTCGGCGAGGGTGCGCGGGGAGTGCAGGCCGCAGCGCGGGTCGAGCAGGAACGGGGTGCGGGCCAGTGTGCGGCCGGGGCCCGGCACCTCGAAGGCCAGGCCGCCGAACTCGGCCCAGGCCTCGATCGCGGCCGGGAACACCGAGTGCTGCGGGTCCTGCGGACCGCCGTACGCGACCATCGCATCGGCCCACTGTTCGGCCTGGCGGATCTCCCACCGGCCCGGGTGCCAGCCGGCCTGCTTGAGGGCGGCGGCGACATCGGCCGGGAAACGGGGCTGGGTGCGGACGGTGCTGGCGTTCAGGACGTGCTCCGGGGGCTGGGGGACGGGGGGCGTCGCGGCGGGGTCAGCGGCCGGGCGGCCCGACCTCGACGAGGGTCACGTTCAGATGATCCAGCAGCGGAGCGCAGGAACGGCACGGCGGCGCGTGCGTGCCGTGCGCCGGATCGCCCTCCTCGCGGATCCGCACCGTGGTCATCCGGGCCCCCTTCAGCGCCTTGCGGGCCTCGTGCACCGTCATCGGCTTGCGCGCGGCCCGCTTCGAGCGGGCCGAGTCGACCTGCCCCAGGTACTGCGACAGCAGCGCCGGCTCCGGGCAGCGGCCGAGGAAGCGCTCGCGCTTGTCGACCGGCAGCGCCGCCAGGAACTCGCCGACCAGCGGGTGCAGCATCGGCGACAGCTCGGACTTCTCCCCGGCCAGCGTGTGCACCTCGCCGCCGCGCAGCATCAGCGCCGCGGCCACCGCGGGCAGCAGGCTGTCGCGCTGGTGGCGCAACACGGGCGGCGGGCCCGACCGTTCCATGACTGCTCCTCGACGTTGTGCGGCGCACCGGCAGTTCTCCGCTGCCGGGGGTCTGCTGACGGACGGTGAATCCTCACCCCGAAGCATCCAGCCTGCCAAACCGATCCGTCATTCGCCGCGCCGGGGTGCGACACGGGGGCGCACCGGGGTGTACGGAGGGCCCAACTCCCGCCCCGCACGCCCCTGATGGCGTTGACCCGGTTTTCCGATTGTGCCCCGGCAGGCCCGGCCGGGCCGGTACCGTTCGAGCGACGCGGCGGCAAGGGGGGTCTTGCAATGGGGTCGAACGTCGTGGCGCACGAGGCGCCTGGGGAACACGTGCCCACACCGGGCAGCACCGACCGGGAACCCGACCGGCGGATCGGACTGGCCGTCATCGGCGCCGGCTACTGGGGCCCGAACCTGGTCCGCAACGCCCAACAGACCGCCGCCCTGCACCTGCACTGGCTGTGCGACCTGGACGAACGGCGCTCCCGCAAGGTCCTCGGCGAGTACTCCACCGTCGCCGCCACCACCTCCTTCGAGCAGGTGCTCGCCGACGACCGGGTCCAGGCCGTCGCCATCGCCACCCCCGCCGGCTCCCACCACCGCCTGGCCCGGGCCGCCCTGGAGGCCGGAAAGCACGTCCTGGTGGAGAAGCCGATCACCACCACCGTCGAGGAGGCCGCCGACCTGGTCGCCCTCGCCGAGGACCGCGGCCTGGTCCTGATGTGCGACCACACCTTCTGCTACACCCCCGTGGTGCGCCGCATCCGCGAACTGGTGCACGACGGCGGGATCGGCGACATCCAGTTCTTCGACTCGGTCCGGATCAACCTCGGACTCGTCCAGCCCGACGTCGACGTGCTGTGGGACCTCGCCCCGCACGACCTGTCCATCCTCGACTTCGTCCTGCCGCCCGGCGTCGAACCCGTCGGCGTCAGCGCCCAGGCCGCCGACCCGATCGGCGCCGGCCGGGCCTGCGTCGCCTACCTGACGCTGCGCCTGTCCAACGGCGCGCTCGCCCACTGCCACGTCAACTGGCTCTCCCCGACCAAGGTCCGCACCACCCTGATCGGCGGCTCCCGCCGCACCCTGGTCTGGGACGACCTCAACCCGCAGGCCCGGCTGGCGATCCACGACCGCGGCGTCGACCTCACCCCGCCCGACGAACTCACCGACGCCATCCGGCACCGCGCCCTGATCTCCTACCGGGTCGGCGACATGGTCGCCCCCGCCCTGGTCGAACAGGAAGCGCTGCGCAACGTGATGGCCGAATTCGCCGCCGCGATCGACGAGGGCCGCGCCCCGCTCACCGACGGCCGGGCCGGCCTGCGCGTGCTGCGCCTGCTGCACGCCGCCTCCCGCAGCCTCGAACTCGGCGGCGCGACCGTGCCCGTCGAACCCTCCGCCGTCCCGTTCGCCCAGGAGAAGGCCACCGTCCGATGAACGCCGCCGTTCCGCTCGAAGGCTCCCGATGCCTGGTCACCGGCGGCGCCGGCACCATCGGCTCCACCGTCGTCGACCAGCTGATCGAGGCCGGCGCCCGCGAGGTCGTCGTGCTCGACAACTTCGTCCGCGGCCGCGCCGAGAACCTGGCCCGCGCCCGCGAACTCGCTGCGCCGGGCCAACTGACCGTGGTGGACGGCGACATCCGCGACCGCGCCCTGCTGCGCGAACTCCTCGCCCCCGGCGCCGACGCGCTCTTCCACCTCGCCGCGATCCGGATCACCCAGTGCGCCGCCGAACCCCGGCTCGCCCTGGAGGTCATGGTGGACGGGACCTTCGACGTGGTGGAGGCCGCCGCCGAGACCGGTGTCCGGAAGGTGATCGCCTCCTCCACCGCGTCCGTGTACGGGCTGGCCGACGTGTTCCCGACGCCGGAGACCCAGCACCCGTACCGCAACGACACGCTGTACGGGGCCGCCAAGGTCTTCAACGAGGGCCTGCTGCGCAGCTTCCACGCCATGTACGGCCTCGACTACGTCGCCCTGCGGTACTTCAACGTGTACGGCCCCCGGATGGACGTGCACGGCCGCTACACCGAGGTGTTCATCCGCTGGATGGAGCGCATCGCCGGCGGACAGCCCCCGCTGATCTTCGGCGACGGCGCCCAGACCATGGACTTCGTCTACACCGAGGACATCGCCCGGGCCAACCTGCTCGCCGCCACCGCCCCCGTCACCGACCGCGTCTACAACATCGCCTCCGGCACCGAAGTCTCGCTGCGCGGCCTCGCGGACGCGCTGCTCGAAGCCATGGACTCCGACCTCGCCGTCGAACACGGACCTGCCCGCGACACCGCCGGCGGCGTGGTCCGGCGACTCGCGGACATCTCGGCGGCCGAGCGGGACCTCGGCTGGAAGCCGGAACTGGGGCTGACGGACGGGCTGCGCAAGCTCGTCTCCTGGTGGGCGAACGAGAGCGGGTGGGCGCGAAGGCAGGGGCGCGTGGGGGCACCTCCCAGCCCGCCAGGGCTAGGGGGAGAACTGCGCGAATCGGAAGGGACACGTCGGAAAGATCGCGCTGGAGGGAACTAGTTGCACGTGGACGCGACCCAGCAGAGGAGCAACCCGATGTCCACCATCCCCGTCATGATCCCGTGGCTCGGTGAGGAAGAGGCCCTCGCAGCCGCCGAAGCCGTCCGTTCCGGATGGGTCGCCCAGGGCCCGCGCGTCGCCCAGTTCGAGCGCGCGTTCGCCGAAGCCGTCGGCGTCCCGCACGCCGTCGCGGTCTCGTCCTGCACCACCGCCCTGCACCTGGCGCTGGTGGGCGCCGGTCTCGGTCCCGGTGACGAGGTCGTCGTCCCGTCGCTGTCCTTCATCGCCACCGCCAACGCCGTCACCTACGTCGGCGCGACCCCCGTCTTCGCGGACGTCGACCCGGCCACCGGCAACCTCACCCCCGAGACCGTCGCCCCCCTGCTCACCGACCGCACCCGCGCCGTGATCGCCGTCGACCAGGGCGGCATCCCCGTCGACCTGGACGCGATCAAGGAGTTGGCCGAGCCGCGCGGCATCGCCGTGATCGAGGACGCCGCGTGCGCCGCCGGCTCCGTCTACCGGGGCCGCCCGGTCGGCGCGGGCGCGGACATCGCCGCGTTCTCCTTCCACCCGCGCAAGCTGCTCACCACCGGCGAGGGCGGCATGGTCACCTGCCAGGACGGCGAACTCGCCGCCCGGCTGCGGCGGTTGCGGGAGCACGGGATGAGCGTCTCGGCCGCGGAGAGGCACTCCGGGGCGGGCGGGGCGGCCGTCCTGGAGACCTACGACGAGATCGGCTTCAACCACCGGATGACGGACGTCCAGGCGGCGATCGGGCTGGTGCAGCTCGGGAAACTCCCGGCGATGGTCGCTCGGCGACGTGAACTCGCCTCGCGGTACCGGGAGTTGCTGGGGGAGGAGCTGGCCGGCCGGCTGGTCGTCGAACCGGCGTACGGGACGTCCAACTTCCAGTCGCTGTGGCTGCTGCTGCCGGAGGACGCGCCGTCGCGGGGCGAGGTGCTCGCGTCGCTGGCGGCGGACGGGGTGTCGGCGCGGCGGGGGATCATGGCCGCGCATCTGGAGGCGCCGTACAAGGGTTCCGCCCGAGTGGGGCTGCCGGTGACGGAGTTGCTCACCTCACGGACGTTGATCCTGCCGCTGTACCACTCGTTGACTGGGGAGCAGCAGGAGCGGGTGGTGGCGGCGTTGAAGGGAGCGCTCTGATTGCTCGCGGCGCCCGCACGTGCAACTCGCTCTCCGTGACGCGATCTTTCCGGCGTTCGTCCTCCGTTTCTCGCAGTTCTCCCCCTAGCCCCAGCGGGCTGGGAGGTGCCCCCACGCGCCCCTGGTTGATGACCCGAATGGTTGGTGACCCGACGTGAACGACATTCCGCTGGTCGATCTGCACGCCGCGCACGCGGAAATCGCCGACGAGGTCCGTGCGGGCTTCGAGGCGGTGCTGGCGAGTGGGGCCTACATCAAGGGCCCCGATGTGGCCGCGTTCGAGCGCGAGTTCGCGGCGTTCTGCGGGGTCGGGCACGCCGTGGGGACGGCGAACGGGACGGATGCGCTCGAACTGGCGCTCCGGGCGCTGGAGTTGACTCCGGGCGGCGGGGTGGTGCTGCCGGCGAACACGTTCGTGGCGACGGCGGAGGCGGTGGTGCGGGCCGGGCTGCGGCCGGTGCTGGTGGACGTGGACGAGGAGCATCTGCTGATCGACGTCGAGCGGGCGGCCGAGCAGGTGGCGGGGGCCGTCGCGGTGATGCCGGTGCACCTGAACGGGCAACTCGCGCCGATGGAGCAGGTGTTGGAGGTCGCGGGCGGGCTTCCGGTGGTGGAGGACGGGGCGCAGTCGCAGGGGGCGGCGCGGCACGGACGGGTCTCCGGGAGCTGGGGGCGGATCTCGGCGACGAGCTTCTACCCGGGGAAGAACCTGGGCGCGTACGGGGACGCGGGCGCGGTCGTGACGGACGACGCGGAACTCGCCGAGGCGGTGCGGCTGATCGGGGATCACGGGTCGGCGCGCAAGTACGTGCACGAGCGGTTCGGGTTCAACTCGCGGATGGACACCTTGCAGGCGGTGGTGCTGCGCAGCAAGCTGCGGCGGCTGCCGGGGTGGAACGAGGCCCGGCGGGCGGCGGCCGAGCGGTACGACAAGCTGTTGGGCGGGCTGGAGGGGGTCACGCTGCCGCGGACGCTGCCCGGCAACGAGCATGTCTGGCACCTGTACGCGGTGCGGATCGAGCGGGGCCGGGACGAGGTGCTCGCGGCGTTGCAGCAGGCCGGGATCGGGGCGGGCGTGCACTATCCGGTGCCGGTCCACCTCCAGCCGGCGTTCCGGCAGTTGGGGTACGCGGAGGGGGCGTTCCCGGTCACCGAGCGGGCCGCCGGGCAGCTGCTCACGCTGCCGCTGTTCCCCCAGCTCACCGAGGGCCGACAGGTGCGGGTGGCAGAGACGTTGGCCGCCGCGGCGCGTCGGAGCTGACACGGCGTCGGTACCCGGCCGGGCAGGTTCGGTCGGGTACCCCCGTGACCCTGAACGCGGTCGGTCGTTGCCCTACGCTGGTCCCCGAGGATTTCGGCTTCTGCTGTGGGGGACCCCAGATGACGACAGGTCGGCCCGGCACCGCCGCCGTGCCCAACGCGGCGTACGCGGGCCAGGTGGTGCAGTTCCCGGACCCGGTCCGGGCCGAGCGGCACCCCGGGGGCGTCCGTGTCGACGAGCACGGGTACCCGGACTTCTCGCCGTACGCGGCCGCCGCCGCCGAGGTCGCCGACCCGCCGGAGGGCTTCGGCGTGGACGAACTGCGGCTCACCGACTACGTGTCGGCGAACGCCGCGCTCTACACCCAGGGCCACCAGCTGTGGGCCGACCTGGACACCGCCGTCGCCACCCCGCCCGGCTGGACGTGGCACCACGTGGCCGGCCGTGCCCCCGCGGGCTGGCGGCGGATGGAGCTGGTCCCGGTCGAGGTGAAGGCACTGCTGCGGCACCACGGCGGCCTGGCGATCTCCACCGCCGACCACTCCCGGCGCGGCACCCGCCCGCTCCAGGAACGCCGCCCCGTGCACTTCCCGCTGGCGAAGGACGGCGGCGACCCGCTGGTCGTCACCGAGGACCTGGTGCAGCGCGCCGAGCAGCGCCTGGCCCACCCGCTGCCGCCGGCCTACCGCGACTTCCTGAAGCTGGCCGGCGGGCGCGGCCCGGCCGGCGCCGCGCTGGACGCGGACCTCGGCCTGCTGGTCGACCAGCCGTTCCTCACCCTCAGCGAGGAGTACGGCACCCAGGACCTGGTGTACGCCAACAAGTGCCTGCGCGACCACCTGACCAAGGACTACCTGGCGATCGCCTACCAGCAGGGCGGTCTGATCGCCCTCAAGGTCCGCGGCGAGCAGACCGGTTCGGTCTGGTTCCTGCCCTACGACGACGCCCGCGACCAGGGCGAGGACGAGTCCCCGGAGCAGCGGGTGGCCCGGCTGCTGCTGCCCTGCGGCGACAGCTTCGACGCCTTCCTGCTGCGGCTCGCGGGCAGCCCCCCGGAGCTGGAGACCGTCGCCGAACTCATGGTGGACGGCGGCTTCGCGCGCGCCGTCCCGGTGAACTGACCGAACGACAGGGGTGGGACGAGACGTGGTGACCACGTACGCGCAGGCGCAGGAGACCGCCGAGGACTGGATCAACGCCGGTGTGCCGCGCTCGCTCCAACGCGAGGTGCGGGTCCGGGAGTTCGACCTCGGCTACGTCTGCTGGGCGGTCGACGGCAGCGAGCACGAGGGCGGGGCGGGCAGCGCGCCGCGGCTGGTGATCGCCCGCGACAGCGGGGCCAGCATGCTCTGGCCGCCGCTGCCGATCAACGAGGTGGTCCGGCAGTTCGAGGAGCTGTACGGCACCCCCGCCGAGCCCAACCCGGCCGGCGCCGCCAAGCCGGTGCGCGGGGCGGTCGAGGCGACGTCGTTCCTGCTCAGCCCCCCGCAGTGGCTGCAGGACGCCGGGGCCGCCGCGGTGGCCGCCGAGGCCGCGCAGCTGTCCGCGCCGCCCGCGCCGGTGCCGCCCGCTGCGCCGGTACCGCCCGCTGCGCCGGTGCCGCCCGCGCCGGTGGCGGAAGGTCACTTCACGCCGACCGGCACGCCCGTCCCCGCCGCGCCCGCGCCCGCTCCGGTGGGCGGTCCGTCGACCCCCGTGCCCGGGGTGCCCGTTCCGCAGCCGGGCCCGGTGTCCGGGATGCCCGCGCCGGTCGGTTCGACGCCGCCGTTCCCGCTCGGCGGGCCGTCGACGCCGGTGCCCGGGGTGCCCGTCTCCGGGATGCCGGTGCCGCCGGAGATGCCCGCGCCGGTCGGTTCGACGCCGCCGTTCCCGCTCGGCGGGCCGTCGACGCCGGTGCCCGGCACGCCCGTTCCGCCGGACGGGCCCGCGCCGTCGATCGACTACGCGCCGACCATGCTGGCCACCGACGGCCCGCCCGGGCTGATGGGGCTGCCCGGTGCGCCCGGCACGCCCGCGCACGGGGTGCAGCTCGGCCGGTCCGGTCCGACCGCCCCGCCGCCGCCTCCGCCGAACGACCTGTTGCCGCCCACGGGCGGCCCCGCGCACGCCGGGCTCGGCCGGTCCGGTCCGACCGCCCCGCCGCCGCCCCCGCCGAACGACCTGTTGCCGCCCACGGGCGGCCCCGCGCAGCACCCCGGCGGCCGTGGCGGCCCCGGTGCCCCGCCGCCGCCCGCGCCCGACGGGCTGCGCGGCGACGGCGGAGTGCCGCCCGTCGCTCCGCCGGCTTCGGCGCCCGAGGCTGCCGCGGTCGCGTACCAGGCGACCCAGCTGGCCCCGGCGATCGAGCTGCCGCCGACGGGCGGTCCGATGACGCCGCCGTTCCCGCCGCCCGGTCCGCAGCAGGGCGCGCCGTTCCAGGCCCCGCCGCCGTTCCCCGGCCCGCCGCAGGGCATGCCGCCGCAGGCGCCGGGGCCGTTCCCGGGCGCCCCCGTGCCGCCGCCGCAGCCCGGTCCGGGCTTCCCGCCGCCGCAGCCCGGTCCGGGCTTCCCGCCGCCCGGCCCCGGCCCCGCGCCGGCCGCCCCGGTGCCGCCGCCCGGCGTGCCGACCATCGGCCCCGGCACCACCGCGGTGGTCAACTACCGGGCGCCCGACGGCTCCGAGCGGAGCCTGGTGATGACGTCCGAGCCCGGCACCCCGCACCCGGAGTGGAAGGCGCTTCAGGAGCTGCGCCGGATCGGCGTGCCCGCCGACCAGGTGCTGGAGGTGCACACCGAGCTGGAGCTGTGCGACCTGCCCGGCGGCTACTGCGCCCGGATGGTCAAGGCGTCCTGGCCGAACGCGCGGATCAGCCACACCGCGCCCTACGGCCGGGACACCGCTGCCCGGCAGGCCGGCATGGCGGTGCTGAACGAGCACGTCGAGCAGCTGCACCAGCTGGTGTCCGCGCCGCCGCGCACCCGCACCCAGCGGGTGCCGCTGCCGCCGCCCGGCTCGGTGCCGCCGCTGCCGCCGATGGTGCCGCAGCAGCTGGCCGCCGAACTGGGCCAACTGTTCGGTCCGGGCGTGTTCCGGTTCGAGCAGCGCGCGGTGGCCCGGCAGGGCGTGCCGGACCCGGTCGCGCAGACCCTGATGTGGGTCGGCCTGCCGCGCGAGTTCCCGCCGTTCTTCTGGGCGCAGGCCCAGGAGGGCCGGCCGATCCCGACGCTGGCCGAGCTGGCCGCCGAGCGCGGCCTGCCGCCCGGCCCGGACTTCGGCGGCTATCTGGTGCTCGGCAACGACTACGGCCGGCAGCTGTGCGTCCAGTACGGCACCGCCGCGGTGGTCGCCGTGGACATCGAGAACCCGGCCGAGCCGCCGCGGTTCGTGAACACCGGCGTCCCGGAGTTCGTCCGCTGCCTGACCGTGCTGGCCCGGATGTGGCATCTGCGACACGGCCTCACGCCCGAGCAGGCCGGTCGCTGGACCACGGACTTCCAGGCCCAGCTGCTGGCCGCCGACCCGGCGGCTGTTCACACGCCCGAGAGCTGGTGGGCCGTCCTGGTCGAACAGCTCTGGGACGGGCTCCTTTAGCCCCTTCCGCGCGACCGGTTCGCCCGGTCGCGCGGCGGCGGCCTGTTTGGTTTGCGTTCGTATCTGCGCAAAATAGGTCAATGGGACGGGTCCTCCGTCCCACCGAACCACGCACCCGGCGGGGCTGCGCAGCCCGCGAGCACGAGGAGAACAGCCGAATGAGCGACGCCGTGTCCCAGTACGGCTTCACCGTCTCCCGGCGCGGCTACGCGCCCGAGCAGGTCGAGGCGGCCGTCACCGCGCTCAGCCGCGAACGGGACGAGGCCTGGGAACGCCTCAGCGTGCTCGGCTCCGGCCTGCGGGAGATGGAGAAGCGCCTCGGCGACATCCAGCAGGCCGCCGAGGACGCCCCCGACCCCGACTTCTCCGAGCTCAGCGAGCAGGCCCTGATCCTGCTGCGGATCGCGCAGAACGAGGCCGAGGCGATCCACACCAAGGCCAAGCGCTCCGGCGAGGACGCCCGGGACGCCGCCCACGAGGCCGGCGAGTCCGCCGCCAAGGACGCCAAGCAGTACTCCGCCAAGCAGCGCGAGGACGCCGACCGGTTCGCCCGCAGCACCGAGGAGCGCAGCCGCGCCGAGGCCGAGCGGGTGCGCGCCCAGGCCGACGCCGAGGCCCGCGCCGTGGTGCACGCCGCGACCGGCCACGCCGCCCGGATCCGGGTCTCCGCCGCGGACGCCTCCGAGCGGTCCGAGGTCACGCTCGCCGAGCGCCGCCGCAAGGCCGACACCGAGCTCGCCACCGCCGAGGCCGAGGCCGACGCCGTCGTCGCCAAGATCACCGCGGCCGCCGAGGCCAAGGTCAAGGAGGCCGAGCAGCACCGCGAGGCGATGCTCGCCGAGGCCCGCCGCCTCGACACCCAGGCCCAGGTCAAGGCCGACGCCGAGCTCGCCGCCGCCAAGGAGAAGGCGGCCCGGATCAAGGTCGCCAGCGAGCGCGAGCAGGCCGACTTCACCAAGCGCCTCGACAAGGTCCAGACCCACCTCGACCACATCAAGGGCACCCTGGCCTCCCTCACCGGTGCCGCCGTCGGCGCGATCGAGGAGGAGCCGGAGGACGAGAAGCCGGCCGCCGCGAAGAAGGCCGACCTCGGCAAGGGCCCCGCCGGCTCCGCGACGGTCACCGCCGCCAAGCCGGCCGTCGACCGGCCGACCGCCGTGCTGGGCCGCGTCAAGGACCAGCCGGAGGACACCGCGCCGAAGGCCGCCGACCCGCGCAAGCCCTACACCCCGACCGTGGCCGAGCCCCCGGCGCCGCCCGCCAAGCCCGCCGGCTTCGCCAAGGACCCGCTGCCGCCCAAGCCCGAGACCCCGCCCGCCGCGTCGTCCGAGGCCGCGCGCGAGCCCGAGCCCGTGCCGGTCGCTGCGCCCGGGTCCGCGACGGCGCCGGCCGGTTCTGCGGCCGCCCCGGCCGGTTCTTCGACGACCGGTTCTGCGACGGCCCCGGCCCCGGCCGGGTCCGAGACGGCGCCGGAGGCGGAGACCCGGATCGTGCCCAAGATCGTCATCGTCGACGACGGCCTGAACCACGACACCCGCCCGAACCGCGACCGCATTCAGCGCCGGGGCTGAGGCCCGCGTCGCGAGCACACGAGAACACCTCCGCCCTCTCACTCGGGGCGGAGGTGTTCTGCGTTCTCCGGTCAGCCCAGGAGGCTCTCGCCGATCCAGCCGCCGGGCGCGCAGCCGGGCGGGATCGCGAAGACGGCGGACCCGATCGGGGTGGTCCACTGGTTGAGCAGGTCGGACGCGGCGAGGGCGCGCTGGATGGGCAGGAACTGTTCGGCGATGTCCCGCTGGAAGGACGCGAACAGCAGACCGGTGTCGGGGGTGCCGTCCGCGGCCGGGGCGTCGTCGTAGTTGAACGGGCGGCGGAAGATGCGCTGCCGGGGGTCGCTCACGTGGGCGCGCCGTACGTGGGCGAATTCGGAGATCACCGGCAGGCCGAAGTCGTCCCGGGCCTCGAAGTCGGGCGGGTCCGTCTCGGCGGCGCCGGTGAGCGGGGCACCGGTGGCGAGGGTCCGGCCGACGCTGAACTCCTTGGCCCTGGTGTCGGCGGCGTCCCAGGTCTCCAGCTCCATCCGGATGCGCCGCAGCACCATGGTGGTGCCGCCGCGCAGCCACTCGGGGCCGTTCTCGGTCCACACCGCCCGGCCGAAGACGTCGCTGCCGGTGGCCGGGTTGACGGTGCCGTCGATCTGGCCCATCAGGTTGCGCTGGGTGGTGGCGTCGTCCTGGACGCCGCGGCCCCGGCGGAAACCGCGCTGCGCCCAGCGCAGCCGGGCGAACGTGCGGGCGTCCTTGATCAGCATCCGCTGGGCGTGCGCCACGGTGAGCGGGTCGTCGGCGCAGATCTGGATCAGCAGGTCGCCGCCGCACCAGTGGTCCTGGAGCCGGTCGATGGAGAACACCGGCAGGGGCTGGAGCGAGGCGGGCCGCCGGTCGTCGAGCCCGGCGGCGGTGAAGAAGCCCGGGCCGAACCCGAAGGTGACGGTCAACCGGGCCGGCAGCTCGGCGAGTTCGGCCTCGGTGTCGGCGAGCGCCGGCTCGCCCCGGGTGAGCCGTACGGCGTCGTCGGTGAGGATCCGCATCATCCGGCCCAGGGCCGCCCGGTCGGTTCCGCCGTCGAGGTCGAAGCCGAGGAACACGGCGTGCGCCTGGGCGGGGGTGTCGATCCCCGCCTGGTGCGGCCCGTGGAACGGGATCTGCTGGACGCCGTACGCGGGCGGCTGCGACCGGTCGTCGCCGGGTCGGCGGGGGCCGTCGCCCACGGCGGCGCCGACACCGGCTCCGGCCAGCGCCCCGCCGAGGGCGAGCGCGCCGCCGGCCAGCAGGCGGCGGCGGCCGACCTCGGCGGTGGCGGTGGGGCTCGTGTCCATGGCGGGATCAGCCCTTCGTCATACCGGAGTTGTAGTCCTCCTTGGCGCCCGCGAACGCCTTGGCGACGGCGGTGAACTTCACCGTCCGGCCGTCGTCGAGGGTCAGCGTCACGGTGACTTCGTCGCCCGGCTTCACCGGCTTGGTCAGGCCCATCAGCATGATGTGGTCGGCGCCCGGCTTGAGTTCGTGGCTCGCGCCCGCCGGGATCTCGAAGCCGCCCGCCTTCTGGCGCATGGTGGGCTTGCCGTCCACGTCCGCGACCTCGTGCAGCTCGGTCTTCTCCGACACGGTCGAGGTGCCGGACACCACGGTGACCTTGCCGCCCGTGGTGTTGACCAGGGTGCCGAACACGCCGGTCATCTCGGAGTCGGCGGCCTTCACCCACGGGTCCTTGACCGTCACGGGCGCCGCGTCGGCCGTGACGGCGGCGCTCGGCGAGGCCTTCTCCGCGGACGAGCCGCCGGAGCCGCAGGCGACCAGGGCGGTGAGGGCTATCGCCCCGACCGCGGTGACGGCGACGAGGCGGCGCAGACGGTGGGAGCGGCCCGGGACGGTGGTGGTGGTCGACATGGGATGCATCGGCTTTCGGCTCGGTCGCGGGGTCGTTGCGTCCCGCAGTTACCGCAGTGGTCGGGCCGGGCGTCCGGGAAGTTCCCGGCACATCGTGGGAACTTCCCTCCCGCCGGCGCCGACCACTGGGAGGTGAAGCCCCGAGCCCTCTCCCGCCCGGCGGTGCTGCCGTTCCTCGCCGCACTGCTGCTGGCCGCGCTGTCCGTCCTGGTCTCCGCGCCCCGGGCGGCCGCGCATGCGCAGCTGCTCGACTCCAGCCCGGCCGCGGACTCCGTGACGGCCGAGTCGCCGACCTCGATCACGCTGAGCTTCGACAGCCCGGTGCAGGCGGGCTACACCACCGTCGCGGTGCTCGGCACCGACGGGACGTCGTACACCGACGGCGTGCCGACGGTGACCGCCCGCGAGGTGCAGCAGCAGGTCACCCGCCTGCCCAGGGGCGCGATCCAGGTGGTCTGGCGGGCCGTCGCCGCCGACGGCGCGCCGCTCCAGGGCCGCTTCACCTTCACCAACGACGACCGGGCCGCCCCCGTCCAGCCGCCGCCGCGACCGTCGGCCGCACCGGCCGCCCAGGCCGCCCCGGTGGGCACGGTCGGCGCGGGCGAGGCCGCTGACTGGCCGTGGTGGGCGGCGGCCGGCGGGCTGTCGGTCGTGGCGGTGGTCGTGGTGGCCGTCCTGGTGCGCCGGCCGTCCCCGGAGCAGTAGCCCGTCACAGCACCTCGACGGTCGCCCCCGTCAGGCGGCGGCGGCAGTCCAGCACGTACTGGGCGTGGGCGGTGACGGCGTCGTAGTCGAACTCGTCGTGGTCGGCGAGCAGGATCACCGCGTCGGCGGCGGCGAGTTCCTCGGGGGTGGCTTCGACGCGGTGGACGGTGGCGAGCGGGCCCGCGTCGTGGTCGGGGGCGCTCCGGCCGGGGACGTGGGGTTCGGCGATGTGCACGCCGGCGACCACGTGCGGGTCGGCGGCGCGGACGTCGGCGCCCTGGCGGGTGAGGAGTTCGACGATCCGGGCGGCCGGGGTCTCACGGGCGTCGCCGGTGTTCTTCTTGTAGGCCAGGCCGAGCAGCAGCACCCGGGAGCCGTTCACGCTGCGGCGGCGCCGGTTGAGGGCGTCGGCGAGGCGGCGGACCACGTAGTCCGGCATGTGGCTGTTGACGTCGTTGGCGAGCTCGACGAACCGGAACGACTGGCCGAGGGCGCGCTCCACCCGCCAGGACAGGTACGACGGGTCGATCGGCAGGCAGTGGCCGCCGACGCCCGGGCCGGGGGTGAAGCGCAGGAAGCCGAACGGCTTGGTGGAGGCCGCGTCGATGGCCTCCCAGACGTCGATGCCGAGGTCGTGCGCGAACATCGCCAGCTCGTTGACCAGCGCGATGTTGACGTGCCGGAAGGTGTTCTCCAGCAGCTTGGTCAGCTCGGCCTCCTTGCAGGAGGAGACCGGCACGGTGCGCTCCACCAACTGCCCGTAGAAACCGTCGACGGCCGCGAGCCCCTCCGGCGTGGTGCCGGAGACCACCTTCGGGGTGTTCTCCAGCTTCCACTGCGGGTTGCCGGGGTCGATCCGCTCCGGGCTGTACCCGAGGTGGAAGTCCGTGCCGGCCCGCAGTCCGGAGCCGGCCTCCAGCAGCGGGGCGAGCAGCTCCTCGGTGGTGCCCGGGTAGGTGGTGGACTCCAGCACCACCGTCGCCCCGCGCTTCAGGTGCCGGGACAGCAGCCTCGCGGACGCCTCGATGAACGACAGGTCCGGCACCCCGTCCCGCAGCGGCGTCGGCACGGTGATCACCGCGATGTCGAAGCCCGCCACGTCGCCCGGATCGGCGGACGGCAGGTAGCGCCCGCCGTCCAGCAGCGGCCGCAGCCGCTCGCCCGGGATGTCCTCGACGTACGACTCGCCGACCGCGAGCCGCTTGATCCGGCGCTCGTCCACGTCGTACCCGACGACCTGGTGCCCCACTTCCGCGGCGCGGACCGCGAGCGGGAGACCGACATAGCCCTGACCTGCGATGACGACACGCATGACGAACCCAACCCCCTGGAAAAGACCCGGTGTCCCCACACCTTCTTCACATGAGAGTACGGAGCCTCGGCCGCCGCGCGTGGCGCTTCGCGGGAAGTGGTCCGGCCCGGAGCACGCCGACGCCGAGATCTCGCGGCGCCCGCCCCAGGCGGACGCCGCGAGTCCCGGCGTGAGTGGCACGGGCGCCCCCACCCAGGGTCGCCCGGCCTTCGCACTCCCGACCCCCATCGAGGTGCGATCGCGCCTCCACAGCCATCCCCCACGGTTGGATGCGGCCTGCGCTGCACACCATCCTGCGCGGCCACCATGGACGGACAGTGACAGGAGTGTGTCGGCTGCATGATCTCTGGACGAGCCTGTACGAATGCCGGTAAGTCGCCCAGGCCCGCCGGTCCGGGACGCCACGCCACGTGCGGGGCCCCCGCGCGGCGTAGGCTGGACACCCCCCGGGCGCACCGCGTTCCGGGACTGTCGCGCTGCCCCGGCCCTCTGCTGCCGGGCCACTCCCCGCCGTGGAGAACTTGACGTATGAGCCTGTCCGGACTGCTCGATGTCGTCGTACGGGACGCCGCCCTCGCCGAGGCGATCGAAGCGGCGGCCACGGGGCACAGGCAGCACCTCGACCTGGTCGGCCCGCCCGCCGCCCGGCCGTTCGCGATCGCGGCGCTGGCCCGCTCGCTGGCCGCCCGGGCCGGCGAGAGCGGCCGCCCGGTGCTGGCGGTGACCGCCACCGGCCGGGAGGCCGAGGACCTCGCCGCCTCGCTGCGCTCCCTGCTGCCGCCCGACGCGGTCGCCGAGTTCCCGGCCTGGGAGACGCTGCCGCACGAGCGGCTCTCCCCGCGCTCGGACACCGTCGGCCGCCGCCTCGCCGTGCTGCGCCGGATCGTCCACCCCCGGGCCGACGACCCCGCCGCGGGGCCGGTGCAGGTGGTGGTCGCCCCCGTGCGCAGCGTGCTCCAGCCGCAGGTGAAGGGCCTGGCCGAGCTGGAGCCGGTGGCCCTGCAGCGCGGTGAGCAGCACGACCTGGAGGAGGTCGCCCGCAAGCTCGCGGCCGCCGCCTACGCCCGGGTCGAACTGGTCGAGAAGCGCGGCGAGTTCGCCGTCCGCGGCGGCATCCTGGACGTCTTCCCGCCGACCGAGGAACACCCGCTGCGGGTGGAGTTCTGGGGCGACGACGTCGAGGAGATCCGCTACTTCAAGATCGCCGACCAGCGGTCGCTCGAAATCGCCGAGCACGGACTGTGGGCGCCGCCCTGCCGTGAACTGCTGCTGACCGGCGAGGTGCGTGCCCGGGCTGCCGAACTGGCCGCCCGGCACCCGGAGTTGGGCGAGATCCTGGACAAGATCGCGCAGGGGATCGCGGTCGAGGGCATGGAGTCGCTGGCCCCCGTGCTGGTCGACGACATGGAGCTGCTGCTCGACGTGCTGCCCACCGGCTCGATCGCGGTGGTCTGCGACCCCGAGCGGGTCCGCACCCGGGCCGCCGACCTGGTCGCCACCAGCCAGGAGTTCCTGGCCGCGTCCTGGGTGGCCGCCGCCGCGGGCGCCGACCGGCCGATCGACCTGGAGGCGATCGACGTCTCCGCCGCGTCGCTCCGGCCGCTGGCCGACGTGCGCGAGCACGCCGCCGGGATCGGGCTGCCCTGGTGGTCGGTCAGCCCGTTCGCCACCAGCGACTCGACCGTCTCCGAGATCCTTGAATTCGACGCCGACACACTGACGTTGGGCATGCACGCCGTCGAGGCGTACCGGGGCGACACCGCGCGGGCGATCTCCGACGCCCGGGAGCGGCTGGCCGCCGACTGGCGCGTGGTGCTGGTGACGGAGGGCCACGGCCCGGCCGCCCGGCTGGCCGAGGTGCTCGGCAACGAGGGCATCCCGGCCCGGCTGGTCGCCGACCTCGGCGAGGCCCCGACCCGGGACGTCGTGTACGTCTCCTGCGGCTCGATCGAGCACGGCTTCGTCGACGAGGCCCTCAAGCTCACCGTGATCACCGAGACCGACCTGTCCGGCCAGAAGTCCTCCACCAAGGACATGCGCCGGATGCCGTCCCGCCGCCGCAACGCCATCGACCCGCTGGCGTTGGCCGCCGGCGACTACGTGGTGCACGAGCAGCACGGCGTCGGCCGGTACGTCGAGATGGTGCAGCGCACCGTGCAGGGCGCCACCCGCGAGTACCTGGTGCTGGAGTACGCGCCCGCCAAGCGCGGCCACCCCGGCGACCGGCTGTTCGTGCCCACCGACCAGCTCGACCAGGTCACCAAGTACGTCGGCGGCGAGGCCCCGACGCTGCACCGCCTCGGCGGCGCGGACTGGGCCAAGACCAAGCAGCGCGCCAAGAAGGCCGTCAAGGAGATCGCCGCCGACCTGATCAAGCTGTACTCGGCCCGGATGGCCGCCCCCGGCCACGCCTTCGGCCAGGACACCCCCTGGCAGCGGGAGTTGGAGGACGCCTTCCCGTACGCCGAGACGCCCGACCAGCTGACCACCATCGGCGAGGTCAAGTCGGACATGGAGAAGTCCGTCCCGATGGACCGGCTGATCTGCGGCGACGTCGGCTACGGCAAGACCGAGATCGCGGTGCGGGCGGCCTTCAAGGCCGTGCAGGACGGCAAGCAGGTGGCAGTGCTGGTGCCGACCACCCTGCTGGTGCAGCAGCACTTCTCGACCTTCGCCGAGCGGTACGCGAACTTCCCGGTGAACGTGAAAGCGCTTTCCCGCTTCCAGACCGACACCGAGGCGAAGGCCGTCCTGGAGGGCCTGTTCGAGGGCTCGGTGGACGTGGTCATCGGAACGCACCGGCTGTTCTCCTCGGAGACCCGGTTCAAGGACCTCGGCCTGGTCATCGTCGACGAGGAGCAGCGCTTCGGCGTCGAGCACAAGGAGCAGCTGAAGAAGCTGCGGGCCAACGTGGACGTGCTCACCATGTCCGCCACCCCGATCCCGCGCACCCTGGAGATGGCGGTCACCGGCATCCGCGAGATGTCCACGATCACCACCCCGCCGGAGGAGCGTCACCCCGTCCTGACCTTCGTCGGCCCGTACGACGAGAAGCAGATCGCCGCCGCGATCCGGCGCGAACTGCTGCGCGAGGGACAGGTCTTCTACATCCACAACCGGGTCGAGTCGATCGACAAGGCGGCCGCGCGGCTCAAGGACCTGGTGCCGGAGGCCCGGGTCGCCACCGCGCACGGACAGATGGGGGAGACCCAGCTGGAGAAGGTCGTCGTCGACTTCTGGGAGAAGGAGTTCGACGTCCTGGTCTCCACCACCATCGTCGAGTCCGGCATCGACATCTCCAACGCCAACACCCTGATCGTCGAGCGCGGCGACACGTTCGGGCTCTCGCAGCTCCACCAGCTCCGCGGCCGGGTCGGCCGAGGCCGTGAGCGCGGCTACGCGTACATGCTGTACCCGCCGGAGAAGCCGCTCACCGAGACCGCGCACGAACGCCTCGCCACCATCGCCCAGCACACCGAGATGGGCGCCGGCATGTACGTCGCCATGAAGGACCTGGAGATCCGCGGCGCGGGCAACCTGCTCGGCGGCGAACAGTCCGGCCACATCGCGGGCGTAGGCTTCGACCTCTACATGCGGATGGTCGGCGAGGCCGTCGCGGACTTCCGCCAGTCGCTGGAGGCCGGCGGCGGCGAACCGGAGGAGGAGCCGCTCGAAGTCAAGATCGAGCTGCCGGTCGACGCGCACGTCCCGCACGACTACGCCCCCGGCGAGCGGCTGCGGCTCCAGGCGTACCGCTCGATCGCGGCGGTCAACTCGGAGGACGACATCGTCCAGGTCCGCGAGGAGCTGACGGACCGTTACGGCAAGCTCCCCGAGCCGGTGGAGAACCTCCTGCTGGTGGCCGGCCTGCGACTGTTCGCCCGCCGCTGCGGCATCGGCGACATCACCCTGCAGGGCAACTTCGTCCGCTTCGGCCCGGTCGACCTGCGCGAGTCCCAGCAACTGCGGCTGAACCGGCTCTACCCCCGCACCCAGATCAAGTCCGCCGCCCAGCAGCTCCTGGTCCCGCGCCCCAGCTCGGGCGGCCGGATCGGCGGCAAGCCGCTGGTGGGGCGGGAGTTGCTGTCGTGGTCCACGGAGTTCCTGAGCACGATGTTCGACGACCTCAAGCGGTAGCGCGGAGGGACGCGGAGAGCACAAGCAGGATCGCCCGGGGTACCCCGGGCGAAGCCGAGCGGGCGGAACCGCGCGCAGCGGACGGCACCCCACCGCAGGACCGCGACGCAGGGCAACGACCTGCGCGTGATCGCGGCCCTGCGGACCGGACGTGCGCCTGTCGCGCGGTTCTCCCCCCGCCCCGGCGGGCCGGGCGGCGCCCCCACGGGCCCCCGGTTCCGCACCCGAGCAGCTCTCCCCGCGCCCCTGATGCTTCTCCGGTGTGCGTGGGGTCTGGCACCCCGGGGCGGGGCTCCCTATTGTTCGTCCCAGCCACGTACGCACCACCGGAAAGCGCTCCATCGACCAGGAGGCCCCAGTGATCCGCACCAGCTCCGTCCGACGACTTCGCGCCGCCATCGGCGTGGCGGTCGCCGCCGCCGCGCTCACCGCCTGCGGCGGGGCGCCGGCACACCAGGGCGCCGCCGCCGTGGTCGGCGACGAGCGGATCACCATCGCCGAGGTGCAGGCCAGAATGTCGGCGGTCCGCGAGGGCGGCACCGCGCAGGCCGGCGCCCCGGCGGCCAACGAGCAGCCCGGGCTGGCCCGGCACGCCGTCAACGACCTGATCCTCGACAAGGTCATCGCCCGGGCCCTGACGGAGCGCCGGCTGACGGTCGAGGCGAGCGAGATCGGCACCGCCCGGACCGCGGACAGCCGCACCGTGGGCGGCGACGCCAAGCTGGCCGAACTGCTGCGGGTCAAGCAGGGCGTCCCGGCGAACGGGATCGACGACTTCTACCGCCAGCAGCTGGGCCTCGCCAAGCTGGCCGACGGCCAGGACCCGGCCGGCCCCGCCGGCGACGCCGCGATCCGCAAGGCCCTGGTGGACGCGGGGACCGCCCTGCACATCAAGGTCAACCCGCGCTACGGGACGTGGGACACCGCCCGGATCGGACTCACCGACACCACCGACAACTGGCTGCCGATGAACGTCCGCCCGCTCTGACCGGAGGCCGGCCGCGCTCAGTACGGGTACGGCTGGCACAGCGGCAGCTCGCAGCCGCCGCCCCAGGACGTGTCGCCCGCCCGCACCACCGTCGACGGCCCGGACTGCGCGGCCGCGACGACAGCGGGCGCCGCGCCGGCCAGCGCGAGCAGCAGACCGGCGAACGCGACGGTACGGGCGAAACGCTTCATGGCGGAGTCCTCCTGGGAACGGGAAGAATGAAGGGATCTCGGCGCCGGAGCCCCGATCCGGGGCTCCGCGCCTGGAACCAGCATGGCGAGCGCCGGGTGCCCGAACCATTGCGCGGCCACCTCACCAACTGCTCTGGCAGCAAGATGACCGGGGGACGAAAATGGACCTGTCGGCCCAAACTCCGTGCACCGGAGCCGAGTTCGTACCGGACCCGGCCGACGCCGCCGCGTACGCCTGGGTGCTGGAGAACGGCCGCCTCGACGCCGCCGCCCTCGCCGGACACTTCACCTGCCAAGGACTCGACCCGGCCGACGCCGCCGACGCCCTGGGCCGGCTGACCGCCTGGCAGCTCCTCCAGCCCGACCCCGCCGACGCCGGACGCTGGCGGGCGATGCCCCCGCAGGCCGCGATCGCCGCCCTCGCCGCCCCCGTCGAGGCCGCGATCCAGCGCAGCCGCGCCGACCTGGCCGAACGCCAGGCCCAGGTGGCCGGCTTCCTGTCCCACTACCAGGCCGCGCGGGAAACCGTCGGCAGCACCGGTGAGATCGAGGTGATCGCCGACCTGCTGAACGTCCGCGCCGCGCTCGACCGGGCCTCCGCCGAGTGCCGCAGCGAAGTGATCACCAGCCAGCCCGGCGGCGGCTCCCGGGTGCCCGACGCGATGGAGGAAGCCCTCCGCCGCGACCGCGCCCTGCTCGGCCGCGGCGTCCGGATGCGCACCCTGTACCACCACACCGCGCGCTTCAACGGCCCCAGCCAGGCCTACGTGGAGGCCGCGACCGCGCTCGGCGCCGAATACCGCACGGCGCACGAGCTGTTCGGCCGGCTCATCGTCTTCGACCGCGAACTCGCCTTCCTGCCCCTCAGCGACGGCAGTTGGGGCGCACTGGTGGTCCGCCAGGAAGCGATGCTCGCCTACCTCTGCGGCATCTTCGAGCAGGCCTGGTCGCTCGCCCGCCCGTTCGCCGCCGCGGCCGAGGACGGCCTCGAACAGGTCTCCCAGGAACTCGACCGCACCATCGTCCGGATGCTCGCCGCCGGCCTCAAGGACGAGGCGATCGCCCGCCGCCTCGGCATGTCGCTGCGCACCGCGCGTCGCCACATCGCCGACATCATGGTCGAGTTGGGCGCCGAGAGCCGCTTCCAGGCGGGCGTGGCCGCCGCACGGGCCGGCCTGCTCGACGACTGACCGCGTGTCACGCGGTCCCGTTACCGGCAGCCCGTTACCGGCAGCCCGTTACCGGCAGCCCGTTACCGCCGCCCCGGGACCGTCATCGCGTGACTGTCGGTCAACTCCCGTGCCCCGCAGTATGGATGTCAGCGGGGCACACCGGGCCCCACCGGACAGCGGGAACGGGGGTGGCGCAGTGCAGTGGGGACAGGACGAGGACCGTCCGACCGACCCGGAGCACGAGGTCGTCGCCTTCCTGAACCGCCGCCTCGGCACCGGCCCGGCCCTGCTGTGGACCGAGGGCCGCAGCCCGTCGGGCGCCGACCACTGGGCCGAGACCCTGCGCCACCGTCTCGGCCGCCCCGTGGAGCCCGCCCCGAGCCGGCCCGTCCGGCGGCTCGCGGCGGCGGAGGGCAGCAGCCTGCTGCTCTTCCAGCACCGCGGCGGAAGCCGGGTCCGACCCGCCGGTGCCGGGGCCCACCCGGGCGTCCGGCTGCTCTCCGGCCACTGGCTGCTGCTGCCCCCGGGCTGCGGCTGCGACCTCCAGTGCCGGCCCGGGGCCGAACCCCTGGCCCTGCGGATCCCGACCGCCTGACCTCCACGCCGCGCCGCGGGGCGAAGCACGCCCCGGAGAGCCCGATTCATCCCGATTCATCCACCCCGGAGAAGGAGCCCCGTCATGGGTGTTCAGAGCACCGAGTCCGCGTCGAAGTTCGCCGCGCTGGCCCGCCGGGCCGCGCTGTCGGTGGCCGTCGCCGCCGCCGTGGGCGGTGCGGTGTTCGCGCCGGCCGCCTCCGCCCAGGCCGCGACCGCCGGCCACACGACGCCGCAGAAGATCTGCCCGGGCCCCGACGGCTGCTTCCCCGACGCCATCTGACCCACCGCCCCGTCCCCGTCAAGTCCCGTTTCTCGAAGAGGAGTTCTGCCATGGGTGTTCAGAGCACCGAGTCCGCGTCGAAGTTCGTTGCGTTGGCCCGTCAGGCCGCGCTGTCGGTGGCGGTCGCCGCCGCTGTGGGTGGTGCGGTGTTCGCGCCGGCTGCCTCCGCCCAGGCGGCGACGGTGTCGCACCTGAGCGCCGGGCATGTGACGCCGGACCGCTGCCAGGAGTGCCACCCCGACGTCATCTGATCGACCGCCCCGTCCCCGTCAAGTTCCGTTTCTCGTAGAGGAGTTGTGTCATGGGTGTTCAGAGCACCGAGTCCGCGTCGAAGTTCGTTGCGTTGGCCCGTCAGGCCGCGCTGTCGGTGGCGGTCGCCGCCGCTGTGGGTGGTGCGGTGTTCGCGCCGGCCGCCTCCGCCCAGGCGGCGACGGTGTCGCACCTGAGTGCCGGGCATGTGACGCCGGACCGCTGCCAGGAGTGCCACCCCGACGTCATCTGATCGACCGATCGCCCCGGGGCGCCGTCGGCACTGTCGCTGCCGGCGCCCCGCGTCAGACCCCAACTTCCCCGTCCCGCACGGACATCGGAGAGGAACTCGCCATGGACTGGCTGGCACGCTGCGTCGACGACCCCGAGACCTTCCTGCGCGAGCACTGGCGCCGGGGCCCGGTGGTGCTCCGCCCCCTCGATCCGCCCACCGAAGTGCTCACCGTGCAGGGGCTGTTCGACATCATCGACACCGGCACGCTGCGCAACCCGTACGCCGGCCTGTTCACCGCCGAGGGGGCCGTGCCGGAGGAGGAGTACTGCCCGCCGCGGGTGATCGCCGGCCGGGCGCTGGACGGGTGCCTCGACCCGGCGCGGGTGCGGGCACTGATCGAGGACCGCAACGCCACGCTGCAGCTGCGCTACCTCAACCACTGGAACCCGGAGGTGCGGGCGCTCACCACCGGCCTGTCCGAGAGCCTGGGCCGGCTCACCGAGGCGTTCATGTTCTACTCGCAGCCCGGCCGGCACGGCCCGGTGCACCGCGACGAGGGCGACATCCTGGTCGTCCAGCTCAGCGGCCACAAGCACTGGCAGGTGTACGGCGGGCCGACCGACCCCGACTGGCAGCCGGTCCGCGAGCCGGAGCCGGGCCCGTGCCTGCTGGACACCGTCGTCCACCCCGGCGAGGTGCTGTACGTGCCCAACGGCTACGCCCACACCGCCCGCGCCACCGAGGACGGCCCCTCGCTGCACCTGACGATCGCACTGCGCGAGGCCTGCACCGTCCACCTGCGGACCCAGCTGAGCACCCTGCTCGCCGCGGGCCTCGAACTGCCCGCCCGTCCGCACGGCGAGGACGACCTGCTGGAGACCGGCGCGCACCTGCTCGACCACCTGCGCACCCGGATCGCCACCGCCGACCCCGCCGAGCTGGTCGCCGCCGCCCGCCACGCCGCGTACAGCAGCCGCCCCACCGCCTGAGCCACCGCCCGAGCAGACCGCACCCGAGGGAGACCCGACCATGACCGAGACCTGGCTGAGCCGCTTCGTCGCGGACGAGGAGCAGTTCCGCACCGAGCTGTGGCGCACCACCCCCGCCGTGCTGCGCCCCGCGCACCCGCCGGTGGACGTGCTGCCCGCCGCCGAACTCGACCGGCTGCTCGACCACGGCCTGCTGCAGGTGCCGTACCTGGGCCTGGTGCAGCGCGACGCCCACCTGCCCGCCGAGCGGTTCTGCCCGCCCCGGGTGGTGCTCGGCGAAGTGGTCAGGGGGTACGCCGACGGCGCGGCCGTGCGGGCGCTGATCCGGGACGAGCGGGCGACGCTGCTGCTGCGCTACGTCGACCAGTGGCACGACGGGGTGCGCACGCTGGCCCGCGGCCTGGCCGCCGAGCTCGGCCGGCCGGTCGAGGCGTTCTGGTTCCACACCCCGCCCGGCACCCAGGGCCGCCCGGTGCACCGCGACGACGCGGACGTGCTGGTGGTGCAGATCTCCGGGGCCAAGCGCTGGTGGGTGCACGGCGGGCCCGCGGACGGCAACTGGGTGCCCGACCGGGAGGACGGCGACCCGGGCGAGGTGCTGCTCGACACCGTGCTGCGGCCGGGCGAGGTGCTGTACGTGCCGCGCGGGTTCGCGCACCGCGCCCGCGCCGAGGAGGGCGCGCCGTCCACCCACCTGTCGCTGACCGTTCGGGAGGCGGCCAGCGCCAACCTGTACACCGTCGCGCAGAGCCTGCTGACCGACAGCCTCGCCCTGCCGGGCCGCCCGCTGGACGACGCCGCGCTCACCGCGGCCGCCACCGCGCTGATCGAGCACGCCGCCGCGCTGCTGGCCGAGCTGACCCCCGCGGACCTGCTGGCCGTCACCCGCCAGATCATGCTGCAGCCCGCGGCGTGACCGGGAAAACCGCTGGTCCACCCCGCACCGCGGCGCTGTAGGTTCGGAACCGTGGACACTCCGAAGCTGATCCTGCTCACCACCACCCACCGCGTCGCCCCCGGCCTGCTCGCCTGGCCCGCCTGGGAGGCCCTCCGTTCGGCGCCCGCGGTGCTGGTCGGCACCGCCGACCACCCGCAGCTGCCCGCGCTGCGCGCCGCCGGCGTCGAGCCCCGGGTGATCGAACGGGGCACCGCCCCGGCGCTGGCCCGGCAGCTGCTCGCCGAGGCCCCCGCGGTGTGGCTGGAGAGCCCGGACGGCGACCCGGGGCTGACCGACGCGCTGGCCCGGATCGCGGTGGAGGAGGCCGGCGAGCACCCGGAGATCGAGGTGCTGCCGGGCTCGTACGACCTGCCGGGCGCCCGGCTGCTCGACCTGGTCTCGGTGATGGACCGCCTGCGCTCGCCCGGCGGCTGCCCGTGGGACGCCGAGCAGACCCACCGGAGCCTGGTGAAGTACCTGGTCGAAGAGGCGTTCGAACTGGTCGAGGCGATCGAGGAGGACGACCGGCCGACCCTCCGCGAGGAGCTCGGCGACGTGCTGCTCCAGGTGTTCTTCCACTCCCGGATCGCCGAGGAGCACGGCGAGGACCCGTTCTCCATCGACGACGTGGCGGGCGACATCGTCGAGAAGCTGATGTACCGCCACCCGCACGTGTTCGGCGACGTCGACGTCCGGGACTCCGCCGAGACGGAGGCCAACTGGGAGCAGCTGAAGGCCGCCGAGAAGCAGCGCGAATCGGTGCTGGACGGCGTGCCGGCGGGCCTGCCCGCACTGGCCTACGCGGCGAAGCTGGTCTCCCGGGTGCGCCGGGCGAAGTTCACCGGCGTGCCGGACGCGCCGTACGAACTGCCCGCCGAGCTCACCGCCGAGTCGGCCGGCGACCTGCTGCTGGCGGTCGCCCAGCGCGGCTACGACCAGGGTGTGGACGTGGACGCGGCGCTGCGGGCGGCGGCCCGGCGCTACCGCCGGTCGGTGCGGGCCGCGGAGGGCCTGCCCGGAACGGACTGACCGGGCCTCAGCTCGCCAGCGGGACGTCCGTGACGGGGCGGCGCCGGGCCGGGACGACCTCGCCGATCGCCTCGCCGACCAGCGCCAGCACCTCGGCCAGCGGGTCGAGGTGGCCCGTCAGCTCGTCGAGCTGGACGATCCGCTCGCCGTCCGGGCCGGCCACGGCGAACAGGTCGATCGGACCGAGGTGCTTGGCGGCGGTGTCGACCAGCGCCGCGATGTCGGCAGGGTGGTGGATGTCACCGGACACCCCGACCACCGGGCAGCCGGGGCGGTCGAGTTCGGCCGCCAGGTCCTCGGCGACACCGGGCCGGAGGTCGGCGATGAGCAGGCCGGCGGCTCCGGCGGCGGAGAACCGGCGGGCCAGGTCGGCCCCCTCGCCTCCGTCGAGCACCGCGATGACCACCACTGCACCGGCTACTCGCATGGTCTGCTCCCCTCTCAGAGCGAACCGCGGACGGTCCGCACGCCGCCCACTGTGGTTCATGCGGAGGATCGTAGGCTCGCCCCGATACTCCGCAACAGCAATTACCCGCCAGGTGACCAGACTCACGCGACGGCGGTTCCAGATACGGTCAAGACATGCCAGATCAGCCCCACGCCGCCCACCCGCAACTCTTCACCTGGGAGTTCGCGGCCGACCCGTACCCGGCGTACGCCTGGCTGCGGGAGCACTCCCCGGTGCACCGCACCACGCTGCCCAGCGGCGTGGAGGCCTGGCTGGTCACCCGGTACGCGGACGCCCGGCAGGCGCTGGCCGACTCCCGGCTCTCCAAGAACCCTGCCCACCACAGCGAACAGGCACACCGCACCGGCCGGGTGGGCATCCCGGGCGAGCGGCAGGCCGACCTGATGACCCACCTGCTGAACATCGACCCGCCGGACCACACCCGGCTGCGCCGCCTGGTGTCGAAGGCGTTCACGCCGCGCCGGGTCGCCGAGTTCGAACCGCGGGTGCAGCAGCTCACCGACCGCCTGATCGACTCCTTCGCGGCCCGCGGCGAGGCCGACCTGATCCACGAGTTCGCCTTCCCGCTGCCGATCTACGCGATCTGCGACCTGCTGGGCGTCCCGCCCGAGGACCAGGACGACCTGCGGGACTGGGCCGGCATGATGATCCGCCACACCGGCGGCAAGCGCGGGGGAGTGGGGCGGGCCGTCAAGCAGATCCGCGGGTACCTCGCCGACCTGATCCACCGCAAGCGGGCCGACCTCGGCGACGACCTGATCTCCGGCCTGATCCGGGCCAGTGACCACGGCGAGCACCTGAGCGAGAACGAGGCCGCGGCGATGGCCTTCATCCTGCTGTTCGCCGGCTTCGAGACCACCATCAACCTGATCGGCAACGGGGTCTACGCCCTGCTGCGCAACCCGGACCAGCGCACCCTGCTCCAGGACTCGCTGGCCCGCGGCGAGTCCGGGCTGCTGGAGACCGGCATCGAGGAACTGCTGCGCTACGACGGCCCGGTGGAGCTGGCGACCTGGCGGTTCGCCACCCGGCCGCTGAGCATCGGCGGGGTGGACATCCCGGTGGGCGATCCGGTGCTGGTGGTGCTGGCGGCGGCGGACCGCGACCCGGCCCGGTTCTCCGACGAGAACACCCTGGACCTGGCCCGCGCGGACAATCCGCACCTCGGTTTCGGACATGGCATCCACTACTGCATCGGTGCGCCGCTCGCCCGGCTCGAAGGGCAGCGCGCGATCGGCACACTGCTCACCAGGCTGCCGGATCTCCGACTTGCCGCCGACCCGGCCGAACTCCGTTGGCGGGGCGGGCTGATCATGCGCGGGCTGCGCGAGCTCCCGGTCTCCTTCACGCCCCGCTGACCCGGTTTCGACCGCTGCCGCCCCGCTCCTGCACGGAAGCGTCAACTGCCTTGGCAGGGGCGCGTGGTGCGCCCCCGGGCCGGGCAAATTCGGACATACATGGACGGTTTGTGTACGAGAAGTGAAGGTCAGTAATTTCGACGTGATACCGGTGATATGAGCTTGTGATTGCTCGTCAGCTCTGCTTACTCTCCGATTTGCCCGCAGCTGTGGGCCCCGAACGCGGCACGCCGAGTCCTGTCCGCCGCGCCCTCGGGACACCGACCAGGAACTCGGACAGGAGCGGGGGAACCAGGTGTGAACGCCGTAGCAGTTCCGACGGCTTGGGGTGAAGCCGCCCGGGAGCGGACGCAGTCGCGTCCCGCCTCCCCGGCGGCCGGGCCAGCCTCCCGGTCCGAACCCGACAGCTCACCTCGCAGGCGTGCGGAGAGGAAGTTCCATGCTGTTCACCGGTACTGGCCGCCACCGCCGTAGCACCAAGGCCGAGAAGGTCGTCGCCGCCGCCGGCGTGGCGTCCGTGGGCCTGGCCCTGCCGCTGCTGTCCGCCACCGGGGCGCACGCGGCCTCCGCCGACGTCTGGGACCGGGTGGCCCAGTGCGAGAGCGGCGGCAACTGGGCCATCAACACCGACAACGGGTACTTCGGCGGCCTCCAGTTCTCCTCCTCCACCTGGCGCGCCTACGGCGGCGGCGACTACGCGTCCCGCGCCGACCGGGCCAGCCGCGCCGAACAGATCGCGGTGGCCGAGCGGGTGCTCGCCTCCCAGGGCCCCGGCGCCTGGCCGGTCTGCTCGGCCAAGGCCGGTCTGACCAAGGGCGGCAGCAGCTCCTCCCAGGACACCGCCTCCCGCTCGCAGCAGCGCTCCACCGCGCCGCAGCAGCAGTCGACCAAGGCGGCCAAGACGCCGAAGGCTCAGCAGCAGGCCCCGAAGGCCCAGCAGCCGCAGCAGGGCTACAAGACCCCGAAGCCGGCCACCACGCAGCAGGCCGTCGGCGGGAAGTACACCGTGCAGCAGGGCGACACGCTGTCCGGGATCGCCGCCGCCCGGAACCTGTCCGGCGGCTGGGAGCAGCTGTTCCGCGCGAACCAGGGCGTGATCGGCGCCGACCCCGACCTGATCGTCCCCGGCCAGGAGCTGGCGATCTGACGCCCGCCGTCCGGGCCCGGCAGGGCTGACGATCCGTCCGTTCCGGGCGCGCGCCGCGCAGTTCGCGCCGCCCGGAACGGCCCGTCGGCGGGCAAACAGGTGAACTACCAGTGAGTAGCCGGGCCACACGGTGAGACGGGGCCCGGCCCGGCGTGGCCGTGGGCATGTCTGCGGCTAGGCTCTGGGCGTAACGACCACACATCCGCTTCCGCTAGGAGATGCCTCGTGCCGTCCATTGATGTCGTCGTAGCCCGTGAGATCCTCGACTCCCGCGGCAACCCCACGGTCGAGGTCGAGGTCGGTCTCGACGACGGCAGCACCGGTCGTGCGGCTGTCCCGTCGGGTGCCTCCACCGGTGCCTTCGAGGCGCTGGAGCTCCGCGACGGCGACAAGAACCGCTACTTCGGCAAGGGCGTCGAGAAGGCCGTCCTCGCCGTCATCGAGCAGATCGGCCCGGAGCTGGTCGGCTACGACGCCACCGAGCAGCGCCTGATCGACCAGGCCATGCTCGACCTGGACGCCACCCCGGACAAGTCCTCGCTCGGCGCCAACGCCATCCTGGGCGTCTCGCTCGCCGTCGCGCACGCCGCCTCCGAGGCCAGCGACCTGCCGCTGTTCCGCTACCTGGGCGGCCCGAACGCCCACGTGCTGCCGGTCCCGATGATGAACATCCTCAACGGCGGCTCGCACGCGGACTCCAACGTCGACATCCAGGAGTTCATGATCGCCCCGATCGGCGCGGAGTCCTTCTCCGAGGCCGTCCGCTGGGGCGTCGAGGTCTACCACACCCTCAAGGGCGTGCTGAAGGAGCGCGGGCTCTCCACCGGCCTGGGCGACGAGGGCGGCTTCGCCCCGAACCTGGACTCCAACCGCGAGGCCCTGGACCTCATCACCGAGGCCATCAAGAAGGCCGGCTACACCCCGGGCAAGGACGTCGCGCTCGCCCTGGACGTCGCCGCGTCCGAGTTCTACAAGGACGGCGCCTACCAGTTCGAGGGCAAGGCGCTCTCCGCCGCCGACCTGATCGCGTACTACGCCGAGCTGGTCGCCGACTACCCGCTGGTCTCCATCGAGGACCCGCTGGACGAGTCCGACTGGGACGGCTGGAAGGCCATCACCGACAAGCTGGGCGACAAGGTCCAGCTGGTCGGCGACGACCTGTTCGTCACCAACCCGGAGCGCCTGCGCAAGGGCATCGAGACCGGCACCGCCAACGCGCTGCTGGTGAAGGTCAACCAGATCGGCTCGCTGACCGAGACCCTGGACGCCGTCGAGCTGGCCCAGCGCAACGGCTACCGCTGCATGATGTCGCACCGCTCCGGCGAGACCGAGGACGTCACCATCGCCGACCTCGCCGTCGCCACCAACTGCGGCCAGATCAAGACCGGCGCCCCGGCCCGCTCCGAGCGCGTCGCCAAGTACAACCAGCTGCTGCGCATCGAGGAGATCCTCGACGACGCCGCGGAGTACGCCGGCCGCGGCGCGTTCCCCCGGTTCCGCTCTGCGGACAAGTAGGCACGGCAACGGCTGACGAGTACTGCCGCCTGTTGTGACCGGTGCCCCGGCCTCCACCGCGTAGGGTGGGCCGGGGCACCGGCATGCGCAGGAGGGGCGACCAGATGGCCAAGTGGAGGATCCCCGGACTGGCGGCGCGCCCGCGCTTCACCAGCCGGGCCACCGTGCTGGTGCTCGTGCTGTGCTCACTGGTGGCGATACTCGCCTACCCGGCCCGGCAGTACATCGCGCAGCGCGGTGAGATCGCCGACCAGCGCGCCAAGGCCGACCACGCCCGCCAGCAGGTCGACGAGCTGCGCCGGGCCAGGGCCCGCTGGCAGGACCCGGAGTACATAAAGGCCCAGGCCCGGGAACGGCTGCACTACGCGCTGCCGGGCGAGACCCCGTTCGTCTCGGTCGCCCCGCCGCCCGCGCCGGGAGAGAAGCAGTCCGGGTCGGACGCCACCGGACACCCCAAGGCCGCCCGCCCCTGGTACTCCGCCTTCTGGGACTCGGTGGACGCCGCCGACACCGCACTCGCCGCACCGCCCGCCGCCCCCTGATCCCCGCCCTCCACCCGCCCCCACCTGACGAACAGACTGCTGATGAGCAACCAGAACCCTCCTGTCTCCGACCACGACGTCGCGGCCATCGCCGCCCAGCTCGGCCGGGTGCCGCGCGGGCTGCGCGCCGTCGCCCACCGCTGCCCGTGCGGCAACCCGGACGTGGTGGAGACCGCGCCCCGGCTGCCCGACGGCACGCCGTTCCCGACGCTCTACTACCTGACCTGCCCCAAGGCCGCCTCGCTGATCGGCACCCTGGAGGCGGACGGCGTGATGAAGGAGCAGTCCGCCCGCCTCGCCGAGGACCCGGAGCTCGCCGCCGCGTACCGGGCCGCGCACGAGGACTACATCGCCCGCCGGGACGCCATCGAGGTGCTGGAGGGCTTCCCCAGCGCCGGCGGCATGCCCGACCGGGTCAAGTGCCTGCACGTGCTGGTCGGCCACTCGCTGGCGGCCGGCGAGGGCGTCAACCCGCTCGGCGACGAGGCGATCGGGATGCTGGAGGACTGGTGGGCCAAGGGCCCCTGCGTCAGCCCCGAGGAGGTCGAGGCGGCCGGTGACCGGGTCGCCCGCAACCGGGCCAAGGCCGAGGACCACGCCGCGGTGATCGCGGCCAAGGAGGCGCTGACCGCCGAGCGCGCGGCCAAGAAGGCAGTGGAGAGCGAGGAATCGTGAGCACGACCCGGGTCGCCGCGATCGACTGCGGCACCAACTCGATCCGCCTGCTGATCGCCGACCTGGACCCGGAGACCGGCGAGATCGTCGACCTGGACCGGCGGATGCTGATCGTCCGGCTCGGCCAGGGCGTGGACCGCACCGGCCGGCTGCACCCCGAGGCGCTGGCCCGCACCTTCGCGGCCTGCCGCGAGTACGCGGAGATCATCGCCGCGCACGGCGTCGGCCCGGAGCGGATCCGGATGGTCGCCACCTCGGCTTCCCGGGACGCCGAGAACGCCGCCGAGTTCACCGCCGGCGTCAAGGAGATCCTCGGCATCACCCCGAGCGTGGTCAGCGGCGACGAGGAGGCCCGGCTGTCCTTCACCGGCGCCACCCGCGAGCTGCTCGGCGGCCCGCACCGCCCGCCCTACCTGGTGTTCGACCTGGGCGGCGGCTCCACCGAGTTCGTGCTCGGCGAGCAGGACGTCCGGGCGGCGCACTCGATGGACATCGGCTGCGTGCGGATGACGGAGCGTCACTTCGCGAGCGGGCAGCCCACCGAGGAGCAGATCGCCGCCGCCCGGGTCGACATCCGGGCCGCGCTGGACGCCGTCGAGCGGAGCGTCCCGCTGACCGGGGGCGCCACCCTGGTCGGCCTGGCCGGCACCGTGACCACGGTCGCCGGGATCGCGCTGGAACTGCCCGGCTACGACTCCGAGCGGATCCACCACGCGGTGCTGACCGTCCAGCAGGTCCGGGACACCGCCGAGTGGCTGCTGCACTCCTCGCACGCCGAGCGGGCCGCCGTCCCCGTGATGCACCCCGGCCGGGTCGACGTGATCGCGGCCGGCGCGCTGGTCCTGCTGGAGATCATGGAGCGCACCGGCGCCGCCGAGCTGCTGGTCTCCGAGCACGACATCCTCGACGGCATCGCCTGGTCGATCGCCTGATCCGGGTGCGCCGGGAGGCCCGGAACGGGTCTCCCGGCGTGTCGCCGGAAGAAGCTTCGTGAATTTCTTCACATGGCGATCGGGCCTTTCGGCCCAGCGAGGTGATCGGTTCGTCCGATATGTGGGACCGAAGGCGTCCGGGGCGGGTGGTTCATGGGATCGCAGGCAACCCGCCGTTCACGCCGCAGAAATCGAAAGCACACTCGGGAACCCGTGCGGCGCAAGGATCGTTGCTGCTCAGCGCGGCACTGAGTGCCGCGGCGGTCGCGGCCGGCGGCCGGCGGAGCCGGGCGGGAGCTGACGGGCCGGAAGTGTGGGCGCGCAGTGTAGCAGCCGGTGTCCAGAAGCTTGTGATGGGCCTCACGAATGGCCCGTCAGGCGGGGGTGGATACTTTCGGATATGAGCACCACGGAGCGTCCTCGCATCCTCATTGTCGGCGGTGGTTACGTCGGCCTGTATGCCGCGATGCGCATCCTCAAGAAGATGCGCTACGGCGAAGCGACCGTCACGGTCGTCGACCCGCGGTCGTACATGACGTACCTGCCCTTCCTCCCGGAGGCGGCCGGCGGCAACGTCGCCCCCCGCAACCTCGTCGCGCCCCTGCGCAGCGCCCTGAAGAAGGCGGAGGTGCTCACCGGTCACGTGACCGAGGTGGACCACGCCCGCAAGGTCGCCACCATCCAGCCCGCGGCCGGCGACTCCTACGAACTGCCCTTCGAGTACCTGGTCGTGGCGACCGGCTCGGTCTCCCGCACCTTCCCGATCCCGGGCCTGGCGGAGCACGGCATCGGCATGAAGACGGTGGAAGAGGCGATCAGCCTCCGCAACCACGTCATGGCGCAGCTGGACAAGGCCGAGTCGACCACCGACGAGGACGTCCGCCGCAAGGCGCTGACCTTCGTCGTCATCGGCGGCGGCTTCGCCGGCATCGAGACGGTCGCCGAGATCGAGGACATGGCGCGCGACGCCGCCAAGATCTACAAGACCGTCAGCCGTGACGACATGCGCTTCGTCGTGGTGGAGGCGGCCAACCGCATCCTCCCCGAGATGGGTCCCGACCTGGGTCTGTGGACCAAGGGTCGCCTGGAGGAGCGCAACATCGAGGTCTACATCGAGACCTCGATGGACTCCTGCGTCGACCAGCACGTGGTGCTGAAGAACGGCATGGAGTTCGACGCCTCCACCATCGTGTGGACCGCCGGCGTGAAGCCGAACCCGATCGTCAACCGCTTCGGTCTGCCGCTCGGCCCGCGCGGCCACGTCGACACCAAGCCGACCCTGCAGGTCCAGGGCTTCGACTACGTGTGGGCGGCCGGCGACAACGCCCAGGTCCCCGACCTGGCCTCCGGCGAGGGCGCCTGGTGCCCGCCGAACGCGCAGCACGCGGTCCGTCAGGCCGCCGTCCTCGGCGACAACGTGGTGGCCGGCATGCGCGGCTTCCCGCAGGCCGAGTACAAGCACAAGAACCTCGGTGCGGTGGCCGGCCTCGGCCTGCACAAGGGTGTGGCGATCCTGTTCGGCAAGGTCAAGCTCAAGGGCCGCCTCGCCTGGTACTTCCACCGCGCCTACCACGGTGCGATGGTCCCCACCGTGAACCGCAAGATCCGGGTCTTCACCGACTGGACGCTGGCGATGTTCCTCAAGCGCGAGACCGTCGGTCTCTCCGAGATGGAGAAGCCGTTCGACGCCTTCCAGGAGGCGACCGCTCCGCCGAAGCCGGCCGCCGCGGCCGAGCCGAAGAAGGAGCTTGCGTCCAGCAAGTAGGCGACCAGACCCGCCAGTTCGGGTTACGAGTCGGAGGCCCTCCGCCCGGCAACGCCGCCGGACCACGTCCTCCGTGGTGCTCAGCCGGCCTTGGTGCCGGGCGGAGTACAGCAATCGGTTGACGAAGGCCCCCACCCCCGCCGGGTGGGGGCCTTCGGGCGTTCTACCGGGTCTCCTCGGCGGGCGCGGTGCGGTCGTTCAGCCGCTCGTGGCGCTGGCGGGCGGCCTGCGGGGTGCCCAGGCCGAGGCCGAAGGCGATCTCCTGCCAGGTCATCCCGCGGCCGCGGGCCATGGTGAGCAACCCGGCCTCCAGCTCGTCGAGTTCGGCCCGGACCAGGGGGAGCAGGGTGAGGGCGGCGGTCAGGTCGGCCCGGTCCACCTCCGGCTCGCCGTCCTCGGCGAGCGCGGCGCCGCTGAGCAGGAAGGCGACCAGCCGGACCGCCTCGTGCGGGGCGGGCATCGCGGGGTTGGTCTGGCGGCGGCGCTGCTCGTCGGTGGCGGCATGGCGCTCGGCGATCCGGAACAGCGAGGCGTAGACGCGCTGGGTGCGGGCGGCTTCGGGGTCCGGGAGGGCGAACGGGTCGGTGTCGGTCATCGGGCCAGCATGCGCCGGTGAACGGTATGGCGTCAACGGATTACGTTGAACGTTCTGTTTATGATATTGATCGTACCCGTGCGGCCGCCTAGCATGGCGATCTCTGTCAGCAGTCAACCTGGGGGTACCACAATGGAACTGACCATCCGTCAATCGGCCCTGATCGCCGCCGCCACCACCGCGCTGGCCGCCGCGGCCGTCGTCGGCTCCGGCTTGGAGTGGACGGTCGCCCCGGCCGACCCGGCCGCCGTGGCGCAGGGCTCCGTGCAGCAGTCCGCGGGCGACCTCGTGGTGCCGGACCACATGGCGCTGTCCGTCACCGACCACGTCGCGCTCTGACGCCCGCGGTGCGGGCAGCGGCCGACGAGCCGGCGGCGCAGCTGGTCGCGCGGACCGCCGAGCGGCTGATCCGGCTCTGGGCCGAGCGCGGGGAGCTCCACCACCCCGGCTGGGGCCGGCCGTTCCGGCAGCTCGGCGAGCTGCTGCCCGCACCGGACGTGGAATTCGCCGTCCACAACCCGCAGATGGTGCCGCTGCTCTGGTACCCGGCCCTGCGCCGGGACACCCCGCACGGCACCGTCGTCGAGGTCTTCGACCACCTCCCGGCGGACGTCGGCCCGCCGCTGCCGCGCCGCCAGGAGCTGTCCCGGATCTACAGCTGGGCCCCCGTCACCCGCACCGCCCTCGACTGGATCGCCGACCGGCTGGCCGGCCGCGGCCTGCTCGAAGTCGGCGCCGGCAGCGGCTACTGGGCCGCACGGCTGCGCGCCCGCGGCGTCGACGTCCTGGCCACCGACGCCGAGGCCCGAACCGAACTCAACGGCTGGACCGACCGCTTCCGCTGGACGGACGTCCGCCCCGGCCGGGCCGCCGACGACGCCGCCGCGCACCCCGACCGGGTCCTCGCCCTGATCTGGCCCCCGCACCGTGACCCGATGGCCCGGCACGCCCTGCGCGCCCACCGCGGCGATCACCTGCTCTACCTCGGCGACCGCCCCGGCGGCCTCTGCGCCGACGACGCCTTCTTCGCCGAACTCGCCGCCCACTGGCGCCCCGTGGCCCGCTGCCCGCTCACCCTCCGCTGGCTCGGCAACCACGACGCCCTGACCCATTACGTCCGCCGGTGACGGCCTCGGCGCCCACTCGCCGCGGTGCGGCCCGGGTGGTGACGGTCCGGCGACAGCCCTGACGCGACGGCCCGGTTCTCGGAGCCGCCGGCACCCTTCCGCCGGTGCCCCCGCCGCGCGAGAGTGGGCGGACCGCCGCCGCGCCGAACGGAGCCCCACGTGATCCACCTCCGCCACTACCGGGCCGACGAAGTGACCGCCGAATTCCGCGAGATGCTGATCACCGTCCACGCGGACGCCTACGCCGACGCGATGGACGACGAGTTCAACCGGCGCTTCCCCTGGTTCGTCGACCACTGGACCGGCATGGACGGGTTCAGCTGCGTGGTCGCCCACGACGACGACCGGCCCGTCGGCTTCGCCTACGGGGCGCCCCTCGCCGACGGCCGCGAATGGTGGCGGGACCACATGGCTCCGACGCCCGGAGCGTCCAGCACGTACGCGGTCTCCGAACTGATGGTCCGCCCGCGGTGGCGCAAGACCGGTACGGCCGCCCGCCTCCACGACGAACTGCTCGGCGGCCGGCCGGAGCACCTGGCCGTGCTCCTGGTCGACACCGAACACCCCAAGGTGCAGGCCCTGTACGAGCGCTGGGGATACCGGAAGGTGGGCGACCGGCAGCCGTTCGCCGACAGTCCGGTCTACGCGGTCATGGTGCGGTCCCTCTCCGCCGCCTGACCTCCCCCCGCGGCGCGGTCGGCCGCAGCCGCCTGCCGGCGTCCGGCTCGCGGGGGGCATCGTAGTCAGGCCATCACCGCAGGTCACGGCATATATGCAGACTGGTGCCCAGAGCCGGACTCGAACCGGCACGGCCTTCCGGCCAAGCAGTTTTAAGCTGCCCGTGTCTGCGTTCCACCATCTGGGCCTGGGAGCGCGTGAGCTCGGTTACTGAGCCTAGTCGGCCGGGCGACGGTTTCGCATATTTCCCGGGACGGAAGTTGTCATGCTTCCATGCCATCTGACGAAGCGTCTGTCATTTCGGCCACCGTTCGACGGTTCTCGGCCACCCCCTGCTCTCGGGGACGGTGTCATACCGCAGGAGGAGGGCCCCGGGGCGGTCGTACACCTGCGGGCGGGGCGGCAACCGTTCGACGGAGCGACGAATTTCCATGATCACAAAGGAGAGGATGAGGTAGCGGTCGACGCCCTGTGCGGACCGCGCCCAGTGACGATCCCAGCACCTCCCGGACAGGAGTCCCTTCGTGAGCACCTCGACCGCGTACGCAGCCCACACCGGTCTGGCGGCGGCCCGCGCCACCGGTCTCAACAAGGTCTACGGCGAAGGCGACACCCGTGTCGTCGCACTCGACAACGTCTCGGTCTCCTTCGGCCAGGGCGAGTTCACCGCGATCATGGGCCCGTCCGGCTCCGGCAAGTCCACCCTGATGCACTGCATGGCGGGCCTGGACACGGTCAGCTCCGGCTCGGCGACCATCGGCGAGACCGAACTGGTCGGCCTGAAGGACAAGCAGCTCACCAAGCTGCGCCGCGACAAGATCGGCTTCGTCTTCCAGGCGTTCAACCTGCTGCCGACCCTGACCGCGCTGGAGAACATCACGCTGCCGATGGACATCGCCGGCCGCAAGGTCGACAAGGCCTGGCTGGACCGCGTGGTGGAGACGGTCGGCCTGTCCGGCCGCCTCTCGCACCGCCCCGCGCAGCTGTCCGGCGGCCAGCAGCAGCGCGTCGCCTGCGCCCGCGCGCTGGCCTCCAAGCCGGAGATCATCTTCGCCGACGAGCCCACCGGCAACCTGGACTCCCGCTCCGGCGCCGAGATCCTCTCCTTCCTGCGCAACTCGGTGCGGGAGCTCGGCCAGACCGTGGTGATGGTGACGCACGACCCGGTGGCCGCCTCCTACGCGGACCGCGTGGTGTTCCTCGCCGACGGCCGGATCGTCGACGAGCTGACCAACCCCACCGCGGACTCGGTCCTCGACCGGATGCGTCGTTTCGACGCCAAGGGCCGCACCAGCTGACGGTCCCTCAGCAGCCGACCGACCACACCACCCCAGGACTGACCCCATGTATCGCACCGCACTGCGCAACGTGCTGGCCCACAAGGGCCGACTGCTGATGACGGCACTCGCCGTCATGCTGGGCACCGCCTTCGTCGCCGGCACCCTGGTGTTCTCGGACACCATGGGCCAGGCCGTCCGCGACAGCTACTCCAAGAGCTACTCCGACGTCTCGGTGCTCGTCTCCGACAAGTGGTCCCGCAACGCCGACGAGGGCCCCCAGGCGGCCGACCAGAAGAAGCGCGACGCACTGACCGACGCCACCGTGAAGGACCTCACCGCGCTGCCGGGCGCCGCGCGGGTCCGCGGCGTGGTCACCGGCTTCACCGCCGTCGCCGACAAGAAGGGCAACCTGATCGGCGAGGCGTGGAGCTCCCAGGGCACCAACTTCGCCCCGGACGCCTCCGGCCAGGACTCGCGCTACCAGATGGTGCAGGGCCGCGGCCCGAAGGCGGCCGGCGAGATCGCGCTGAACAAGCAGGCCGCCGACAAGGCCGGCTACCAGGTCGGCGACAAGGTCCGGGTGGCCGGCAACGGCGCCGCCGAGGACACCACGCTCACCGGCGTGTTCACCTCCGACGACCCGCAGGTCACCTCCGGCGGCACGCTGGTGCTGATGGACACCGCCACCGCCCAGCAGCGGCTGCTGGAGCCCGGCCACTACAACTCGATCGCGCTGACCGCCAAGCCCGGCGTCGCGGAGAGCGCGCTGCTGGACGCGGCCAAGGCCAAGCTGCCCGGCGACGTCTTCGACCTGGAGACCGGTCAGCAGCTCACGGACGAGCAGTCCAAGATGGTGGCCCAGTCGGTCACCGGCATGAAGAGCATGCTGCTGGTGTTCGCCGGCATCTCGCTGTTCGTCGGCATCTTCATCATCGTCAACACCTTCACCATGCTGATCGCCCAGCGCCTGAAGGAGCTGGCCCTGCTGCGCGCGGTCGGCGCGAGCCGCGTGCAGGTCACCGACTCGGTGCTGATCGAGGCGCTGCTGATCGGCGTGATCGCCTCGGTGGCCGGTCTGCTGCTCGGCATCGGCATCGGCGCCGGCATGCAGTCCCTGCTGCACGCCATGAACGACGGCATGCCCACCGGTTCGCTGGTGATCGCCCCGGTCACCGTGATCGGCACCCTGGTGATCGGCATCGTGGTGACGGTGCTGTCCGCGCTGATCCCGGCCGTCCGCGCCTCGCGGATTCCCCCGGTGGCGGCGATGAGCAGCGGCGACCTCCCCAGCACCCAGCGCGGCCTGGTGATCCGCAACTCGATCGGCACGCTGGTGGCCGGCGGCGGCATCGCCCTGATCCTGCTCGGCGCGTTCTCCAAGGGCAGCGGCGCCAAGGCCTTCCTGGAGCTCGGCGCCCCGTTCACCCTGATCGGCGTGTTCATCCTGCTGCCGCTGCTGTCGCGGCCGGTGGTCGCCCTGGTCGGCCCGCTGCTGGCCAAGGTCTTCGGCACCCCCGGCAAGCTGGCCCGCCGCAACGCCGTCCGCAACCCGCGCCGCACCGCCAGCACCGCGGCCGCGCTGACCATCGGCCTGACCCTGGTCACCGCCGTGACGGTGATCGGCAGCTCGGTCACCAGCACGGTCACCCGCCTGGTCAGCGGCTCGATGAAGGCCGACTACACGGTCTCGATGGCCAACCATCACTCGCTCTCGCACGACCTGGCGCCGCTGATCGCCAAGGCGGACGGCGTGACCGCGGTCAGCCCGGTCGGCAACGTGATGTGGACGATCGACGGGGACAGCCGGGCGATCGAGGGCTTCGACGCCGCCGCCTTCGACCAGCTGGTGACGGTGAAAATGGCGTCCGGCTCGACCGGCGCGCTGAAGCAGGGCCAGATCCTGGTCGACGACGAGTACGCCGGCAAGCACAACCTGAGCCAGGGCTCCACCGTCAAGGCCGAGGTGGCCGACGGCAAGACGCTGGACCTCACCGTCGGCGGCGTGTTCGAGCGCAACCCCACCCTGTCGCCGGTCATCGCGCCCAACGCGCTGATCGACCAGCACGACCCCGACTCGTTCGTCTCCGAGATCCTGGTCAAGGGCAAGGACGGCGAGACCGCCGCGCTCAAGCAGGCCGTCAAGGAGGCCACCGGCAGCAACCCGGTGATCGAGGTGCTGACCGAGAAGGACAAGGTCGCCGAGTTCAGCCGGATCATCACGATGATGCTGAACATCATGTACGGCCTGCTCGGCATGGCGGTGCTGGTCGCGGTCCTCGGTGTGATCAACACGCTGGCGATGTCGGTGTTCGAGCGCAAGCGCGAGATCGGCATGCTGCGGGCGATCGGCCTGGACCGGCGCGGCATCAAGCGGATGGTCCGCATCGAGTCCGTGGTGATCTCGCTCTTCGGCGCCCTGATCGGCGTGGGGCTCGGCGTCTTCCTGGCCTGGTCGGCGACCCGGGTGCTCGCCGCGGACCTGACCGGGCTGACCACCTCGATCCCCTACGGCAGCGTGCTGCTCTTCCTCGCGCTGGCCGCGGTGGTCGGCGTCGTCGCCGCCCTCTGGCCGGCCCGCCGGGCCTCCCGGATGGACATCCTCAGCAGCATCAAGACCGACTGATCCGGCGTCGGGAACGCCGCACCGCCCGCCTCCGGGACCACCGGGGGCGGGCGGTGCGGCATTTCCGGGCGCCCGCGGTCAGCGGGTCTCGATCACGACCTTCTCGATCACCACGTCCTGCACCGGGCGGTCGTTGCGCGGGTTGGTGTCGGTGGTGGCGATCGCGTCCACGACCTTCTGGCTGGCCTCGTCCGCGACCTCGCCGAAGATGGTGTGCTTGCCGGTCAGCCAGGTGGTCGGGCCGACCGTGACGAAGAACTGCGAACCGTTGGTGCCCGGGCCCGCGTTGGCCATCGCCAGCAGGTACGGCTTGGTGAACGCCAGGTCCGGGTGGAACTCGTCGGCGAACTTGTAGCCGGGGCCGCCGGTGCCGTTGCCCAGCGGGTCGCCGCCCTGGATCATGAACCCTTCGATGACCCGGTGGAACACCGTGCCGTCGTACAGCGGAGCGTTGCTGGGCTGCCCGGTGTTCGGGTCGATCCACTGGCGCTCACCGGTCGCCAGCTCGACGAAGTTCTTGACCGTCTTGGGGGCGTGGTTCGGCAGCAGCCGGATCACGATGTCGCCCTTGTTGGTCTTGAGCGTGGCGTACAGCTCCTCGGCCATCCGGGGGGCCGCCTTTCTGATCGTGTGTCAGTTGCGCCCCCCACCCTGCCCTCTCGGGGGCCCTGCGCGCAGCCGACACGGGATCCTCCTCACGGCTGACGCGGAATACTTTGCCAAACCATTACTCTTATGCTCTGTATGGGTGGTGCCGTGCCGCCCCGGAAGGAATGTGATGAGAAGCAGAAACCCGGTCTTCTCGCGGGAGGGGTCCTTCACCCGCGACAACCAGTACGCGGGGTTCGGCACGCAGCCGGCCGGGCAGCAGGCCTACGGCAACCCGTACGCCAACAACGCCTACGCGCAGGCCGGCGGGCAGTCGCTGACCGACCAGCAGCTCGCCGAGATGTACGGAGCCCCGGCCGCGGGCCCGGCCCAGACCGGCCGGATGACGCTGGACGACGTGGTCGCCCGCACCGCGATGACGCTGCTCACGCTGGTCGCCACCGGCGCGGTGGCCTGGTTCGTGGTCCCGGTCGAGAAGTACGCGATCGCCGTTGTCGCCGCGGTCGCCGCGATGATCGTCGGCCTGGTGATCAGCTTCAAGCGCAGCGTCAACCCCGCGCTGATCCTGACCTACGCCGGCCTTGAGGGCTTCTTCCTCGGCGCGATCAGCAAGGCCTTCAACACGCTGCTGCCGGGCATCGCCGTCCAGGCCGTGCTGGGCACCACCGCGGTGTTCGCGGCCACGCTGATCGCCTACAAGAGCGGAAAGATCCGGGTCACCCCGCGGTACACCCGGATCGGCATCTCGATCGCGATGGGCTTCGTGATCCTGATGTTCGTCAACCTGATCGCCACCATGTTCGGCGCGGACTTCGGGTTCCGCTCCGGTCCGCTGGGCATCGTGGTCGGCCTGGTCGGCATCGCCCTCGGCGCGTTCTTCCTGACTCTCGACTTCAACGAGATCCAGGAGGGCATCCGCCACGGCGCCCCCGAGCGCGAGTCCTGGCGGGCCGCCTTCGGTCTGACGCTGTCGCTGGTGTGGATCTACCTGGAGATGCTGCGCCTGATCGCCATCCTGCGCGGCGACGACTGATCGCGGCGCCGGCAGTCGCGGCGGGCCCCGGAGGATGCTCCTCCGGGGCCCGCCGCGTTCCGTCCGGCCCCGGCTTGGCTACCCTCGGGGCCATGTCCGAGCACCACCCCGCCACCCCCGCCCAGTTGACCGCCGCCGTGGACCGGCTGGCCGACCGCTTCCGGGCCATGCCGCAGAGCCGCCTGCTGGCCGCCGTCCCCGGCCACCCCTCGCGGGCCGCCGCGGTACTCGCGCTGGCCGGCCGGCTGGCCGACGCCGCCCGCGCCCAGCAGGGCCTGCCGCCGCTGCCCGTCCCCGACTGCGGGGCGTTCGCGGTCGGCGACCAGCTCGCCGTCACCGGCCACGACCTGGCCGCTGCCGCCGCCGACCGCCCCGAGGCGCTGGCCGCCGCGCTCGCCGACCTCGCGGACACCGACCGCCGGACCGCCTGACGCCGCGTCAAAAAAGAGCGGGGCGCCGATCCGCCCGGGCAACCCCTTGCCGCGCGGTCGACGCCCCGTCGGGCCCGCATCAGATCGAGGCGACCACCCGGTCGGCCAGCACGTAGACGGTGTCGCCGTCGGTGGAGAACGTCAGCGAGTACGACCCGGAGAACCGGGAGCCGCCCAGCAGCCGGACGTCCTCGCCGGCCCGGACGGCGTCGATCAGCCGGTACGCCGCCTCCCGGTCGCCGGGCGCCACGCACAGCGTGGTGCCGTCGGCGAACGCGTACACGTCCAGCGTGCCGAGCGGGCCCGGGCGGACGTCGGTGAGGGCGATCCGGTCCTCGGCGAGCGCGGCGAGCCGGTCGTCGGTCCACTCGCGGGACGGGGTCGGGCTGGGCACGAAGTCCGGGTGCGAGGGGTGCCGGCGCGGGTCGGGCACGGCGGCGGGCTCGCTGTCGGCGTCCAGCAGCCCGGCCTCCAGGCCGGTGGCCAGCAGGTCGGCCTCCCGGCGGGCCTTCACGTCGCCGTTGTCGCCGGGCACGGGCAGGCCGGCGCCGCCCGGGGCGACCGAACCGCCGTCCGCGGGGCCGTCCTTGACCAGGTCCTCCAGCGCGTGCCGCAGCGCCTCGCCGAACTCCGGGTCCATCACGCCGTGGTTGTCGGCGGCCTCCTGCGGGCCGGTCGGGCGCGGGAAGAAGATCGGCCAGTCCTCGCCGGCCGCCGTGAACGGGGTGTCGAACAGCGGCGCGTCCTCGGTGGCGCGCGCCTCCTGTTCCGCCCAGAACGCCCGGGCCTCGGTGATCTCACGCTCCCGGTCGGCGGCGAGCGCCTCGGCGACGGCGCGGCGTATCAGCGCCTCGTCGAGCTGCGGGGCGGGCTGCGCGGTGGGCTGCGCGGCGTCCAACTTCCGCCCCAAGGCGCGGAGGTGGAGCAGGACGGCGGCGGTCAGGGCGATCAGGGCCAGCAGCAGGGAGGTGTAGACGACGCTCACGGAACGTACTCCCAACGAGGAGCGGAACGGGGTTACGGCTCCACACTGCCGTATCCGCGCCCGTTACTGCAGAGGCGGATGTCCGATTTGCCAGTGACTTTCCTACTTGTCCTTAAATTGTTGGGTAATGCCGCTCCACGCAGCGGAGTTGATCCATTCCGGTGCGTCGACATTTCGGTCCCGGAAGGCAGAAAATCGGGCCGGATCGCACCTGGAGTGTGATCCGGCCCTCAATTACGGACGGTGACTCCGGACGGGTGAGACACCCGTCACGGTGTCGCCGCCGCGGTCAGCTCAGCCGCTCGACGACCATGGCCATGCCCTGGCCGCCGCCGACGCACATGGTCTCCAGGCCGAACTGCTTGTCGTGCCACTGCAGCGAGTTGATCAGGGTGGTGGTGATCCGGGCGCCGGTCATGCCGAACGGGTGGCCCACCGCGATCGCGCCGCCGTTGACGTTCAGCCGGTCCAGGTCGATGCCCAGGTCCCGGTAGGACGGGATGACCTGCGCCGCGAACGCCTCGTTGATCTCCACCAGGTCGATGTCGCCGATCGACAGGCCGGCCCGCTTCAGGGCCTGCTTGGACGCCTCCACCGGGCCGTAGCCCATGATCTCCGGCGACAGCGCCGAGACGCCGGTGGAGACCACCCGGGCCAGCGGGGTGATGCCCAGCTCGCGCGCCTTGGTGTCCGACATGATCACCAGCGCCGCCGCGCCGTCGTTCAGCGGGCAGCAGTTACCGGCCGTCACGGTGCCGTCCGGGCGGAACACCGGCTTCAGGCCGGACACGCCCTCCAGCGTCACGCCCGCGCGCGGGCCGTCGTCCGCGCTCACCACGGTGCCGTCCGGCAGCGTCACCGGGGTGATCTCGCGCTGCCAGAAGCCCGCCTTGATCGCGGCCTCGGCCAGGTTCTGCGAGCGGACGCCGAACTCGTCCTGCTCGGCCCGGGTGATGCCCTTCAGCGCGGCCAGGTTCTCCGCGGTCTGGCCCATCGCGATGTACGCGTCCGGCAGCAGGCCGTCCTCGCGCGGGTCGTGCCACGCCCCGCCGCCGGTCTCCGCGCGGTGCTTGGTGCGCGCCTGCGCCTCGTCGAACAGCGGGTTCATGGTGCCCGGCATGCCGTCCGAGGTGCCGTTGATCGAACGGGAGACGGTCTCCACGCCGGCCGAGACGAAGACGTCGCCCTCGCCGGCCTTGATCGCGTGCAGCGCCATCCGGGTGGTCTGCAGCGAGGACGAGCAGTAGCGGGTGATGGTCGCGCCCGGCAGGTAGTCCATGCCCATCTGGACGGCGACGATCCGGGCCAGGTTGTGGCCCTGCTCGCCGCCCGGCAGGCCGCAGCCCAGCATCAGGTCGTCGATCTCGCGCGGGTCCAGCTGCGGCACCTTGGCCAGTGCGGCGCCGATGATCTGCGCGGTCAGGTCGTCCGGGCGGATGTCCTTGAGGGAGCCCTTGAAGGCCCGGCCGATCGGCGAACGGGCGGCGCTGACGATGACGGCTTCGGGCATGGCGGGCTCCTCGCTGAGTGACCTCGGGACGCGATCCGGTGGATCTCCGGGGAAAGTTACCGCTTGGTAGCTCCGGCGTCATCCGCCTCCGGATGTGAGTTGGCCGACGCGATCGCCCGCGGCCGTTCGCCGTCCACGACCGCCTTGGCGTCCTCCGCACCGGGCAGCGCCAGCCGGAACCGCTGCTTGAGCGTCGCCCACCGCCACGTCCCGTTCGACGGGCCCGCCGCCGTCACCTCGGTGCCCGAACGCCCCGCCGCCGCCGCGGCCGCCACGGCCACCGGCAGCACCGCCTGCGGCTCCACCGGCCCGCCCACCGCGGACGGCGTGTCCTGCGGCCACAGGTCGAGCGCCGCGCACACCGACGGCAGCATCGCCATCGACGCCGTCGCGTACCCCTGCGCGGACGGGTGGTAGCGGTCCGCGGAGAACAGCTCCGGACGGGTCGCGAACTCCGGGCCCAGCAGCGAGCCCACCGAGACCGTCCGGCCGCCGGCCTCCACCACCGCGATGGTCTGCGCCGCCGCGAGCTGCCGGCTCAACCGGCGCGCCACCCAGCGCAGCGGCGGGCGCACCGGCTTGATCGTCCCCAGGTCCGGGCAGGTGCCGACCACCACCTCGCAGCCCGCCGAGACCAGCCGGCCCACCGTCTCGCCCAGCTCCCGCACGCTGCGGGCGGCCGGGGCGTGCCTGGTCACGTCGTTGGCGCCGATCATCAGCACCGCGACGTCCGGACAGTGCGGCAGCGCGCGTTCCAGCTGCCCCGCGAGGTCGCCCGAGCGGGCGCCCGACTTCGCCACGTTCAGCAGCCGCACCGGACGCTCGGCGACCGAGGCCAGCCCCGACGCGAGCAGGGCGCCCGGGGTCTCCTGCGCGCGCTGCACGCCCAGGCCGGCGGCCGTCGAATCGCCGAGGAACGCCATCACCAGCGGCGGCCGGGGATCCGCCGGATCGGCGAACGCCTCCCCGTGCAGGCCGTCCGCGCGCGGCGGGTCGCCGCCCAGCACGCCGATCGCCCGGACCGCCATCCGGCTCTCGGTCAGCAGCACCCCGGCCAGGCCCACCCCGAGCAGCCCGAGCCCACCGCCCCCGTACGCCGCCGCGGTCGCGATCCGCCGCGCCACCCGCGCCCTCGATGCCTGCGAGCCGGCCATCCGGCCACCCCCTCTCCTCTTCCACCCACACTCGTACCCGCTCACCCCGACCCCCTACCGCCCGCCCCCGCCGACCACCCGCCCGGAGCCCCTCCGCCCGGGGCGGGGCGAAGGGGCGACGCCCCGGTGGCGGCGGGGCTCCGGCCGGCATTCCGAATTCTGTGTGGCGAAGTGCCTTCTTCGAGGGCGGTTGTTCGGTCGCGGTGGAGTGCCGGCACCCGCCGGAAGTGGTTTGTTCGGGTGGCGCGGGAGACATGGGGCGGATGGGCGCAGCGGGTACGAAGGGGGCCCTAGGCTGGGGTTTTCGGCAACCAGGGCTGCCATTTACCGGGAGGATCTCCGTGCGGTACCACAATTCGATCATCGAGCTGGTCGGCGACACCCCGCTGGTGAAGCTCAACAAGGTCACCGAGGGCATCAGCGCCACCGTGCTGGCGAAGGTCGAGTACTTCAATCCGGGCGGTTCGGTGAAGGACCGGATCGCGATGCGGATGATCGAGGCGGCGGAGGCCTCCGGTGCCCTCAAGCCGGGTGGCACCATCGTCGAGCCCACCAGCGGCAACACCGGTGTGGGTCTGGCGATCGTGGCCCAGCAGAAGGGCTACAAGTGCATTTTCGTGTGCCCGGACAAGGTGTCCACGGACAAGATCAACACCCTGCGGGCGTACGGCGCGGAGGTCGTGGTCTGCCCGACCGCGGTCGCCCCGGAGCACCCGGACTCGTACTACAACGTCTCGGACCGGCTGGTCCGTGAGACCCCGAACGCCTGGAAGCCGGACCAGTACTCGAACCCGGACAACCCGGCCTCGCACTACCACTCCACCGGCCCGGAGCTGTGGGAGCAGACGGAGGGCCGGATCACCCACTTCGTGGCGGGCGTCGGCACCGGCGGCACCATCTCGGGCACCGGCCGGTACCTGAAGGAGGCGTCCGGCGGGAAGGTCCAGGTGGTCGGCGCGGACCCGGAGGGCTCGGTGTACTCGGGCGGCACCGGCCGGCCGTACCTGGTGGAGGGCGTCGGCGAGGACTTCTGGCCGACCGCCTACGACCGCGAGGTCGCGGACCGGATCGTCGCGGTCTCCGACAAGGACTCGTTCCAGATGACCCGCCGCCTGGCGAAGGAGGAGGGCCTGCTGGTCGGCGGCTCCTGCGGCATGGCCGTGGTGGCCGCGCTGGAGGTGGCCCGCGAGCTGGGCCCGGACGACGTCGTCGTGGTGCTGCTGCCGGACGGCGGCCGCGGCTACCTGTCGAAGATCTTCAACGACGACTGGATGGCCGACTACGGCTTCCTGCCGACCGCCACCGACGAGGCGCACATCGGCGAGGTGCTGGCCCGCAAGGACGCGGTGGAGCACGAGGGCATCCCGCAGTTCGTGCACATGCACCCGGGCGAGACGGTCGCCGAGGCGGTGCGGGTGCTGCGCGACTTCGGCGTCTCGCAGATGCCGGTGGTCTCCCCGGGCGCCGGCCACCCGGACATCATGGCCGGCGAGGTGGTCGGCTCGGTGGTCGAGCGCGAGTTGCTGGACGGCCTGTTCAACGGGCGGATCGAGCTGACCGACACGCTGGACAGGGCGATGTCCAAGCCGCTGCCGGTGGTCGGCTCCGGCGAGTCGGTGACCAACCTGATGTCGGTGCTGGAGAAGGCCGACGCGGTGGTGGTGCTGGTGGAGGGCAAGCCGCAGGGCATCGTCACCCGTCAGGACCTGCTGGCCTTCCTGACCTCCCGGGCCGGCCACTGACACGTCGTCGGCCGGGCCCGGCCGCCGGTACGTGGACGTCACAAGCGCGCAGCATCGGGTTAACACGGCTCCGGCATTGTGGTGGGCACGGCAAGACAGCCGCACACGGTGACGGCGGGGGCGGGAGCGGCTCTCCGACCTCCGCGGTCACCGGGGATCCGACGACCGGCCCGACCCGGCCGTCGGCTCCGCTCCGCGGGGCCGTCGTCGTCCCGCCCCTGGCCCGTCCAGGGTGTCGACGGCGCCCGTGGCGGATCACGCGTCGCGAGGCGCGGTCTCTGCGCGTTCCCGGGTGGGGGAGCGCGCGGGGGCAGCTGGGGCCGGTCCGGGCGTCGCCCGGACCGGCCCTCGCCGCGTTCCCGCCCGGGGCCGCCGTTTCCCGATGGCCGGGCGACCCCCTACGCTCGCTGTCATGACCAGCACTGAACTGCCCGAGCAGGACGCACCGCGCTACGTTCGCCTCACCATCGAGCTGATCGCCGAGATCACCGACGAGAACGCCCTGAAGGCCGCCGCCCTGACCCAGGTCGCGGACGACGAGTACCTGGACGACGACGAGCGCGCCCAGGCCGTCGAGGCGATCGAGGTGGACCCGACGGGTTCGCTCGCCCACTTCGTCGACCCGGTGGCGCTGCTCGGCGAGGTCCCCGGGGTGGAGCTCGCCTCCGCCACCTGGGAGTCCGCCACCACCGACTACGACCCGGACGACGAGGGCTGGGACGAGTACGAGGTGCAGTGAGCCCCGGCGCGATCCGCGCACAGGCCCGGTCCGGAACCCCGGACCGGGCCTTTTTGTCCGTTCTTTGGATCAGTTGAGTACTCTCGTATGATCTGCACATTTTTGAGTGATCTTGAGTGGCCTTGAGTGGTCCCGGGACCGAGGAGCGTGGACGTGACCGCAGCCGACAAGCAGGAGCGGCCGCTCGGCGGCAACTGGAGCCGACGCGGTGTGCTCGGCGGGCTGCTCGGCGCTCCGGTGCTGCTGCTGGCCGCCTGCCAGGGCGGCGGCAGCAAGCCCGCCGCCGGCGGTACGGGCGCGGCCGGCAGCGGCGAGAGCCCGTCGGTCAGCCCGAAGGCGTCCGTCGCGCAGATCACCATCACGCCCGCCGACGGCGCGACCGCCGCGCCGTTCGCCGAGCCGATCACCGTCACCGTGCAGGACGGCACGCTCACCTCGGTCACCGTCACCGACAGCGCGGGCAAGCAGATAGCCGGAAAGTCGGCCGACGACGGCGCGAGCTGGACCTCCACCGCGGCGCTCTCCTCCGGCACCAAGTACACCGTCGCCGCTTCCGCCGAGGACAAGGACAAGCGGCCGGCGGACGCCAACGCGATCTTCTCCACCGCCTCCCCGGCCAACACCTTCGTCGGCTACTTCACCCCCGAGGACGGCTCCACGGTCGGCGTCGGCATGCCGGTGTCGATCAACTTCAACAAGCCGATCACCGACCGCAAGGCCGTGCAGCAGGCGATCACCGTGGTCGCGGACCCGCCGGTGGAGATCGTCGGCCACTGGTTCGACGCCACCCGGCTGGACTTCCGCCCGCAGCAGTACTGGGCGAAGGGCACCACCGTCACGCTGAAGCTGCGGCTGAAGGACGTGGCCGGCGCCAAGGGCGTCTACGGCACCCAGTCCAAGGACGTCACCTTCACCGTCGGCCGCAGCCAGGTCTCGGTCGCCGACCTGAAGGCCGACACCCTCACCGTCACCACCGACGGCAAGGTCACCGCCACCTACCCGGTGATCGGCGGCTCGCCCGAGCACCGCACCTGGGGCGGCAAGATGGTGATCTCCGAGCGCTTCCAGCAGACCCGGATGAACTCCAGCACGGTCGGCCTCGGCAGCGAGTACGACATCCCGGACGTGCCGCACGCGCAGCGGCTCACCACCTCCGGCACCTTCATCCACGGCAACTACTGGTCGCCGGCCTCGCAGTTCGGCAACGCCAACACCAGCCACGGCTGCATCGCGCTGCAGGACTCGCAGGGCGGCAACAACCCCAACACCAACGCGGCCCGGTTCTACGCGAGTTCGATGCTCGGCGACGTGGTCGAGGTGGTCAACTCCGGCGACCGCACGGTGAACCCGTCCAACGGCCTGAACGGCTGGAACATGTCCTGGGCGGACTGGAAGGCCGGCAGCGCGATCTGACGTCATGTGGGGGCGATGCGGGGAAAGATGGGGGCGCTCGTGAGAGCGGCCTAAATGAATGGTAAAAATATTCGCGTGCGGGGGGACGCATCGATGTGTTGAGCTTGCCTCCGCGGCAGGGCCGATCATGGCCCGGATCCGCCTTGAGGCAGGGGAGTTCAGCCATCAATACCGCCATTCGCCGTTCCGTCCGCGTCGGTACGGCCGTCGCCGCCGGAGCCGTCCTGATCGCCGCCGGCGCCACCGCCTGTGGCACCGTCAAGCAGCTGAGCGCCGGTGAGAAGCTCTCCGGGGCGTTCGGCAAGCTCGGCGACGCCAAGTCGCTCAGCATCCAGCTCTCCGTCGACGCCACCGCGGACCAGCTCGTCGCCTTCGGCAAGGCGATGGACGACCCGATCGAGCAGAAGGACGCCGACCTGCTCTCCAGCCTGACGCTGAACGTGTCGGTGAGCTCCGACAAGCCGCTCAAGGACACCGAGGCGTTCAAGGCCAAGGACGCGACCGGCGCGGTGAACGAGGACTTCGACCTCAAGGGCGTGGCGTACGCCTACACGCTGGGCACCAAGAAGGGCGACAAGACCTACGCCGACATCCGGATGGTCGGCGAGAAGATGTACCTGAAGGCCGACGCCCGCGGCATCGCCCAGCTCGCCGGCCAGGACGCCAAGGAGATCGACGACTTCGCCGCCGCGCTGCCCGCCGAGGCCGGGCCGATCAAGGACGTCGTCGACGGCAAGTGGGTCTCGCTGGACCTGAAGAAGCTCAAGGACCTCGGGGACAAGGAGAAGTCCCCCGCGGCCGGCAGCGGCCAGGCGCTCGACGGGATGGCGGGCATCGACCCGGCAGAGGTGAAGCGCTTCGGCAAGGCCGTCAAGGACGTCTTCTCGAAGAACGTCACCCTGGAGGACAAGGGCAAGTCCGGCGACGCCGACGTCATCCAGGTCTCGGCGCAGGCGCGTCCGCTGGTCGAGGGCCTGGTCAAGGCCTTCGAGAAGCTGGCTCCCGGTGCCGCCGACGCCGCCGGCAAGGGCCTCCCGGCCGGCAAGGGCCTCCCCGCCTTCCCGTCGATCCCGTCCGGCGACGACTTCTCCAAGGTGCCGGACCGCAAGATCGCCGCCGACGTGCAGATCAAGAACGGCAAGGCGCAGGCCATCACCCTCGACCTGGCGCAGTTCGCCGACAAGCCCGACGCGACGGCGCACTTCCCGCTGCGGCTCGGCTTTGTCTCCGACGCCCAGGCCGTCACCGCGCCCAGCGGCGCCACCGAGCTCGACCTGGCCAAGCTCGGCGAGACCTTCGCGAAGCTGGCCGCCGACGAGGCCGGCGCCGGCGCCGCCGACTCGGGCCCGGACGGACCGGCCGCCCCGCTGACCGACGCCCAGTTCGCCGAACTGGCCGCCGCCGGCATCGACCACGAGCAGGCCACCAGCCTGAACGCGGCCGGCCTGTCCTTCCAGGACATCAAGGACTTCGCCGCCGCCCTCAAGGGCTGACGGCCGGTCAACTTCGCACTGCCCCACGGCCCGTCGCAGCCCCGGCTGCGGCGGGCCGTCGCCGTCCCGCCCCCGCCCCCAACGCGACGTCCGGAACCCGCCGGAACGCGGCGGACGGCGGGCGCAGGCTGAGGCGCATGAACACCACCCTTGAGGTGCGGGCGATACCCGCCGGGACGCTCGCCGAACTGCGCCGACTCGACGACAGCGGGCGCTGCCACCCCGTCACCGTCACCGAGGACGCCGGTGCGCCCCTGCGCTGCTGCCTCACCCGCGCCCGGGCCGGCGAGCGGATCACCCTGCTGTCCTACGCGCCGCTGCGCCGCTGGGCCGAGGAGACCGGCTGCGACCCGGGGGCCTACCTGGAGACCGGGCCGGTGTTCGTGCACGCCGACCCGTGCCAGGGCTTCGCCGGCGGCTGGCCGGAAGACTTCCACGGCGGGCCGCGGGTCGTCCGGGCCTACTCCGCGGACGGCCGGATCCTCGGCGGCCGCAGCGGCCGGCCGGACGAACTGCCGAAGCTCGCCGCCGAGTTGCTGGCCGATCCGGAGACCGCCCTGGTGCACGTGCGGGCCGTCGAGTTCGGCTGCTTCATGCACGAGGTGCGACGGGCCGGCTGAGCCCCTTCGGGCCGGATCAGCGCCGCTTGGCGTAGTCCACGAAGCCCTGCCAGTCGACGACCACGCAGGCCACGTCGCCGAGCACCCAGGCGTCGTGGCCGGGCGGGCAGATCATCACATCGCCGGCCCCGAACTCCTCGGCCTGGCCGTCGTCCATCTCGATCCGCATCCGGCCCGAGATCACGTACCCGGCGTGCGAGGCCCGGCAACTGTCCGTCCCGGCGATCGGCTTCACGTGCTCCGACCAGCGCCAGCCCGGCTCGAACACGCCCCGACCGACCCCGCCGGCCTCAAGGTTCACCAGCGCCACCTGCCCCTTGCCGCCTTCGAACGGGCGGACCTCCTCGGGGGAGTCCAGGCTCATCCGCTTCATTCCGGCCATCACCGCTCACCTCCGGCCGACAGCACCCGCACCCCCGTCGCCGGCTCGGCGGCGGGGCACGGCTGACGCTTCCCATCCTGGTGACCCGGCGCCCTCCGCGCCAGGCACGGCGGCCACCTCGGCGGCGGCCGGCACCACGACGTCCCGCACAACCGCCACCCATGATCCGTTCGCCGCACTAGGCTCGACCGCATGACCGAGCACCAGCTTTCCCACGGCTTCGAAACCCTCGCCATCCACGCGGGTCAGGAAGCGGACCCCCGGACCGGGGCTGTCGTGACGCCGATCTACCAGGTGTCCACCTACAAGCAGGACGGCGTCGGCGGACTGCGCGAGGGCTACGAGTACAGCCGCTCCGCGAACCCCACCCGCACCGCCCTGGAGGAGTGCCTGGCCGCGATCGAGGGCGGCGCCCGCGGCTTCGCCTTCGCCTCCGGCCTGGCCGCCGAGGACACCCTGCTGCGCACCGTCCTCAAGCCCGGCGACCACATCGTGATCCCCAACGATGCCTACGGCGGCACCTTCCGGCTGTTCGCCAAGGTGCTGAGCCGCTGGGGCGTCGACTTCTCCGTCGCCGACACCCAGCACCCCGAGAAGGTGCGCGAGGCGATCCGCCCCAACACCCGCGCGGTGTGGGTGGAGACCCCGTCCAACCCGCTCCTCGGCATCACCGACCTGACCGCGGTCGGCGAGATCGCGCACGCCGCCGGCGCCCTGCTGATCGTCGACAACACCTTCGCCAGCCCCTACCTGCAGCAGCCGCTGTCGCTCGGCGCGGACGTCGTCGTGCACTCCACCACCAAGTACATGGGCGGCCACTCCGACGTGGTCGGCGGCGCCCTGGTGGTCGCCGACGCCGGCCTCGCCGAGGAGGTCGCCTACCACCAGAACTCGATGGGCGCCGTGTCCGGCCCGTTCGACGCCTGGCTGGTGCTGCGCGGCATCAAGACCCTCGGCGTCCGGATGGACCGGCACTCCGACAACGCCGCCCGGATCGCCGAACTGCTCTCCGCCCACCCGAAGGTGACGCAGGTGCTGTACCCGGGCCTGCCCACCCACCCCGGGCACGACATCGCCGCCAAGCAGATGAAGGCGTTCGGCGGCATGGTGTCGTTCCGCGTCGCCGGCGGCGAGGAGGCCGCCGTCGAGGTGTGCAACCGCGCCCAGCTGTTCACCCTCGGCGAGTCGCTCGGCGGCGTCGAGTCGCTGATCGAGCACCCCGGCCGGATGACCCACGCCTCCGCGGCCGGCTCCCCGCTGGAGGTGCCCGCCGACCTGGTGCGCATCTCGGTCGGCATCGAGTCCGCCGCCGACCTGCTCGCCGACCTGGAGCAGGCGCTCGGCTGACCCGCCCACGGGCGGTTCGACGGCGGCGGTGCGGACCGCCGTCGAGCCGCGGGTGGGGCAACGGCGGCTGCCCGGGCCGCCGTTGCCCCGCCGACGGGCGCGGACTGCGGCTCGGGCAGTGCCGGGCGCGGGCTGCGGCTCCGAGCTGCGGATCCGGGCGGGGCCGGGCCGGGGTCAGCGCCGGTTGCGCAGGCCGTCGTTGAACCGCGCCAGCAGTGCGCAGAACACCGCGCGCTCGTCCGGCGTCCAACCCGCCGTCAGTTCGGCGATCAGCCGCCGCCGCTGCTCGCGCACCTGCGCCAGCCGGCCGGCCCCCAGCGGGGTCAGCGCGAGCCGCACCGTGCGCCGGTCCGCCGGGAACGGCACCCGGGCCAGCAGCCGTTCGCGCAGCAGCGGCGCGGCCTGCCTGGTCACCGTGGAGGAGTCCACGCCCAGCGCGGCCGCCAGGGTCTTCACATTGGCCGGCCCGCCGGCGGCGAGCTGGTCCAGCAGCAGGAACGCGGCCCGGTCGAGCTCCCCGACGGCACTGAGCCGCCGGGCGAACACCGCGACCTGGTAGGGGAGTCGGCAATCGGGGTCGGGGGCGTCGGGCACGTCGGGCGGGGGAAGGCTCATCGCGGCTCACGGGGGTGCGGGCGACTCGTGCCCAGCAGCGTACGCGCGCCGGGCGAACACCGGAACCGTCGGGACCTGGCCCTCTCTTGCGGATCTTGTCGGATCAGCGCGCGGCGGCGGGCGCCCGGCTGGGCGTGCCGCCGGAACGTCCTCGTACTGGGTGTACTTGGATGTTTCGGCGGTGCGTCCAGGCGGGATGATCCGGCGTCGCGCGCCCGGCAAGATCCGGAAGAGAGGACCTAGGCTGATCTTCATGCAGAACTGGCCGATCACGCTGGACGACGTCCGGGGCGCACAGAAGATGCTTGCCGGGGTGGCCCGGGTCACGCCCATGCAGAGCAGCCGCCACCTCTCCGGGGTGGCCGGCACCCCCGTCCACCTGAAGTGCGAGAACCTTCAGCGCACCGGCTCGTTCAAGCTGCGCGGCGCCTACCTGCGGATCGCCGGGCTGCTGCCGGTGGAGCGGGCCGCCGGGGTGGTCGCCGCCAGTGCGGGCAACCACGCGCAGGGCGTGGCGCTGGCCGCCGCGCTGCTCGGGGTGCGCTCCACCGTCTTCATGCCGCTCGCCGCGCCGCTGCCGAAGGTCGCCGCCACCCGCGAGTACGGCGCCGAGGTGCGGCTGCACGGCGCCAACGTCGACCAGGCGCTGCAGGCGGCCCGCGAGTACGCCGATGCCACCGGCGCGGTCTTCATTCACCCGTTCGACCACTGGGACGTGATCACCGGCCAGGCCACCGTCGGCCTGGAGATCCTGGAGCAGTGCCCCGAGGTGCGCACTGTGCTGGTCGGCACCGGCGGCGGCGGGCTGCTGGCCGGCGTGGCGATCGCGATCAAGGCGCTGCGGCCGGACGTCCGGGTGATCGGCGTGCAGGCGGCCACCGCGGCGGCGTACCCGCTGTCGTTGGCCGCGGGCCGGCCGGTCTCGTTGGAGCGGTTCTCCACCATGGCCGACGGGATCATGGTCGGCCGCCCGGGCGACATCCCGTTCGAGGTGGTCAACTCCCTTGCGGACGGCGTGCGGACGGTCTCCGAGGACGAGCTGTCCCGGGCCCTGCTGGTCGGCCTGGAGCGCCTCAAGCTGGTGGTCGAGCCGGCCGGTGCGGCGCCGATCGCCGCGCTGCTGGCCGAGCCGGGCCGGTTCGAGGGCCCGGTGGTCGGGGTGCTGTCCGGCGGCAACATCGACCCGCAGCTGATGCAGCGGGTGCTGCGGCACGGACTGGCCGCGGCCGGCCGCTACCTGTCGCTGCGGGTGCGCCTGGCCGACAAGCCGGGCGCGCTGGCGGACCTGCTGGGCGTGCTGACCAGGGTCGACGCCAATGTGCTGGACGTCGCGCACGTGCGGATCGACCCGCAGTTGGGCCTGACCGAGGTCGAGGTGGACCTGCACCTGGAGACCAAGGGGCCGGAGCACTGCGCGGCGGTGATCGGGGAGCTGCGCGAGGACGGCTACGTGGTCTCGCACTGAGGCCCGGCTCACTCTTCCGGTTGACGCGATATATCGCGAGTGGCAGCATCTTGCGATGTATCGCGAGCTTGCCGCCGGCGGGCTCGGGTAACAAAGTGGATGATCTGCGCCCAAAACAGACTCGTCCACCGACTTCGCCACCCGACTCCAGGGAGATGAGGCAGGACCATGGCGGCAGCCATCGAAGCCGAGAACCTGGTCAAGACCTTCGGTGACGTACGCGCCCTCGACGGCGTCAGCCTCGACGTCCCCGAAGGCACCGTGCTCGGACTGCTCGGCCCCAACGGCGCCGGCAAGACCACCACCGTGCGCGTCCTGACCACCCTGCTCCAACCCGACTCCGGCCGGGCCACCGTGGCCGGCCTCGACGTCCTCAAGCACCCCAACCGGGTGCGCAGCCTGATCGGACTGTCCGGCCAGTACGCCGCCGTGGACGAGTACCTCACCGGCCGGGAGAACCTCCAGATGGTCGGCGAGCTCTACCAGATGAGCGCCCGCGACGCGAAGAAGCGGGCCTTGGAACTGCTGGAGTGGTTCAACCTCTCCGAGGCCATGGACCGCACCGCCAAGACCTACTCCGGCGGCATGCGCCGCCGTCTCGACCTGGCCGCCGCGCTGGTGGTCCGCCCGCCGGTGATGTTCCTCGACGAACCCACCACCGGCCTCGACCCGCGCAACCGGCTCGCCCTGTGGGAGGTCATCGAGACCCTGGTCGAACAGGGCACCACCCTGCTGCTCACCACCCAGTACCTGGAGGAGGCCGACCGCCTCGCCCACGACATCGCGGTGGTCGACCACGGCAAGGTGATCGCCCGCGGCACCGCCGACGAGCTGAAGGCCCAGATCGGCGGCGAACGCATCGAGGTCGTCGTGCACCGCCCCGACCTGATCCCCGAAGCGGTCGCCGCGCTCACCCCGTTCGCCAAGGGCGACCCGGCGGTGGAGAAGAACACCCGCCGGATCACCGTCCCGGTCAGCGGCGGCGCCAAGGTCCTCGCCGACGCCATCCGCGAACTGGACGCCCGCTCCATCGAGATCGACGACATCGGCCTGCGCCGCCCCACCCTCGACGACGTCTTCCTCTCCCTCACCGGGCACGCCACCGAGGACGAGACCGTCGCCGACGAGGGCGGGCAGGCGGCGAAGAAGGGCCGGCGCGGCCACGGGAAGGACGCCTGAGATGACCACTGCCCTGCCCGACGCGGCGATCGGCCCCGCCCCCGTCACCCCCCGCCGAGGCGTCTCCGCCACCCTGCACGACTCCTGGGTGGTTGCCAAGCGCAACCTTCGCCGGATGACCCGCATCCCCGAGATCGTCGTCTTCGGGCTGATGCAGCCGGTGATGTTCGTACTGCTGTTCTCGTACGTGATGGGCGGTGCGATCGCCATCCCCGGCGCGCCGCCCAGCCACGACGTCTACATCCAGTACCTGATGGCCGGCATCTTCGCGCAGACCGTCACCTTCGCGGTGGCCGGCGCCTCGGCCGGCATCGCGGAGGACATGACCAAGGGCCTGGTCGACCGGTTCCGCTCGCTGCCGATGTCCCGGGCCGCGGTGCTCACCGGCCGCACCCTCGCCGACCTGGTGCAGACCGCGTTCACCGTGGTCGTGCTCGCCCTGGTCGCGCTGCTGGTCGGCTGGCGGATCCACGACGGCTTCCTGAAGGCACTCGCCGCGTTCGGCCTGCTGCTGCTGCTCGGCTACGCGTTCTCCTGGATCGGCGCGCTGATCGGCCTGTCGGTGCGCAGCCCCGAGGCGGCCACCTCGGCCGGCCTGATCTGGCTGTTCCCGCTGACCTTCATCTCCAACGCCTTCGTGCCGGTCAGCTCGATGCCGGGCTGGCTTCAGCCGATCGCCTACTGGAACCCGTTCTCCGCCACCGTGCAGGCCTGCCGCAGCCTGTTCGGCAACCAGCTCGGCCCCGCCCCCGACGCCTGGCCGATGCAGCACGCCGTGCTGGTGTCGATCGGCTGGTCGCTGCTGATCATGGCGGTGTTCTCCTGGCTGTCGGTGCGCAAGTACCGGCGCGCCGCGGGCTGACGCTCCGCAGTGCGCAAGTGCCGGCGCGCCGCCGACCGACGGTCCGTGGTGTGCGAGCACCGGCGCGCCGCCGGAAGAACGGCGGACGGCCGCTCCCCCCACCCGGGGGAGCGGCCGTCCTGGTGCGTGCCGTCGGTCAGCCGGAGAACGGCTTGGCGTCGACGATCTTCACACTGGCCTTCTTGCCGTTCGGCAGTTCGTACTGGGCGTCCTCGCCGACCGACTTGCCGGTGATCGCGCGGCCCAGCGGGGACTGCGGCGAGTACACGTCGATGTCGCCGTCGGTGACCTCGCGGGAGGCCAGCAGGAACTCCATGGTGTCGTCCAGGTCGCCGTCGAAGGCCACCTTCACCAGCATGCCGGGAGCCACCACACCGGAGTCGGCCGGAGCCTCGCCGACCTTCGCCCGCTCCAGCAGCTGCGACAGCTGGCGGATCCGCGCCTCGGTCTTGCCCTGCTCGTCCTTGGCCGCGTGGTAGCCGGCGTTCTCCTTGAGGTCGCCCTCCTCGCGCGCCGCCTCGATCTTCTGGGCGATCTCGATGCGCCAGGGCCCGGTCAGGTGGTCAAGCTCGGCCTTGAGCTTGTTGTAGTGGTCCTGAGTGAGCCAGGTCACGTCATCGTTGGTCTGGGTCACAGGGTGCTCCTCGTCGGTGCTGGCGCTGCTGCGAGGGTGGTTCGGCAGCAGTGGTCGATTTTCTGGGCAGATGCAAAGCAACGCCCGCTTCCGTGCCATTCGGCAGGGAAGGGGCGAAATCACGAGCCTAACAAGTTCCCCGCGTGGGCGGGAAGGGCTGCGGGCGCCGAGAGCGTCCCGCTCCCTCGACTATGCGCTCGAAAGGGTGAGCGGAGCAAAGGCCTTTCGGCCTGTCGGGGCAGGGGCTACTTCTTGTCGGGGGTGCAGCCGAGCAGCTCGGCGGTGGTGCCGCGGGAGGTGGTGCGGAGCGTCACGACCTTGTCGTAGCTGGTGCCCTCGGCCGGGATCTGGAAGTCCGACTGGCCGACCACCGCGCCGTCCGTGCCCTGCGAGCGGACCGTGCACACGCCCGAGACGCCTTCGCCCTTGCGGACCGACAGCTGGAGCTGCACCTCGCTGTCGGACACCGACTGGAAGGTCGGCACCGCGCCGTTCAGCTTCGTCTCGCGCAGCAGGTACGAGGCGCCGAGCCAGGCGATCAGGCCCACCATCAGCACGCCGAACACCACGCCGGCGATCCGCAGCCGGCGGTCGGCGGTGCGGTCGTCGGCCCGGCTGTAGCGGCCCGCCGGGGGCGCCAGGGGCGGCTGGGGCGTAGGGCTCTGGTCCATGGTGCGGCTCGGTCCTTTCGCGGAGGAACGTTCGGCCGTCCGCGGGAATGGACGCGCCCTCCAGTCCGTCACTATAGGAGGGGCACGTCCGCGCCACAGGCGGCGGGGGAGCCGGCCCGATGAACCGGACACACCTGTACCTGGAAGGGACCCAGGCGTTGAGCGAGCAGTTGCGGTTGATGGCGGTGCACGCGCACCCGGACGACGAGTCCAGCAAGGGCGCCGCCACCATGGCGATGTACGTGGCCCAGGGGGTGGAGGTCCTCGTCGCCACCTGCACCGGGGGCGAGCGGGGGTCGATCCTCAACCCCAAGCTGCAGGGCGACCCGTGGGTCGAGGAGAACATCCACGAGGTCCGCCGCAAGGAGATGGACGCCGCCCGGGAGATCCTCGGCGTCCAGCAGGCCTGGCTCGGCTACGTCGACTCCGGCCTCCCCGAGGGCGATCCGCTGCCCCCGCTGCCCGAGGGCTGCTTCGCCCTCGAGGACGTGGACGTGGCCGCGGGCGCCCTGGTCAAGCTGATCCGCGAGTTCCGTCCGCACGTGATCACCACGTACGACGAGAACGGCGGCTACCCGCACCCCGACCACATCATGACCCACAAGATCAGCATGGCGGCCTTCGAAGCAGCCGGGGACCCGGACGCCTACCCCGAGGCCGGCGAGCCCTGGCAGCCGCTCAAGCTCTACTACAACCACGGCTTCCCGATGGGGCGCATCCGCGCCCTGCACGCCTACCTCACCGAGCACGGCCACGACTCGCCCTACGGCGAGTGGATCGAAGGCTGGGAGAAGTCCGGCCGCGCCGAGCGCGAGATCACCACCCAGGTCGCGTGCGGCGAGTACTTCGAGATCCGCGACAAGGCGCTGATCGCGCACGCCACCCAGATCGACCCCGACGGTCCCTGGTTCCGCGTCCCGATCGACATCCAGCGCGACGTCTGGCCCACCGAGGACTACGAACTCGCGAAGTCCCTGGTCGACACCGACCTCCCCGAGACCGACCTGTTCGCCGGCCTCCGCAAGTAGCCCCGTACCACCCCCCGGTGACCCGGCCCGCGTAGGGCCGGGTCACCATGGATGAATGAGCACCCCCGTGAACGTCACCCAGCTCGCCGCCGACCTCGCCCTCGACGAGACCAAGGTCACCCCCGGCCTCCTCGGCTTCGTCGTCTTCGCGGTCCTCGGCATCGCCACCTGGTTCCTCCTGAAGTCGATGAACGCCCGCTTCAAGAAGATCGACTTCACCGAGCAGCCCGACCCCAAGGACGACTGACCACGGCTTCGGCGAGGACCTGCACGTCACGTTCGTCCGGGCCGGTCGGCGCACGGCGGACGCCGTGGCGATCCAGATCAAGGACGGGGTCGCGACCCGCACGCGCCGGGGACACCGCGTCAGGGCCGGTGATCACGGGGACAACTGGCGCGACGGCATTCCGCCCGTGCTGTGCGTTGTTCACGACCCCGATCGGGGCGGGCTGTTCCGGGCGCATGCCACTCGCCGGCTCCGCCGTGCCCAGGCGCTGAGGAACACGCCGAAGTCGATCGTCGTCCAGGCCGAATCACGGCTCGACGACGACTCCCTCCCCGCCTTCGTGGAGGGCATTCGCACCTGTCTCCCCTGGGAACGGCAAGGCGTCGCCAGGTGGGCGGACATGGCTGACGTCGAGTTCGCGAAGAGCGACATCGTGAAGTCCTTCGTCAACGACTGCGGCGAGCCGGTACTTCGACCCCTGACCGGTGCTGAGACCGGTCCCGAAGGTGGGCGGGATCACCGCAGAGGCGCACTGGCTGATGGCCTGCTTCAAGACCACGGAGCGGTTCCGCCGCGAAGCGGCGAAGCCGACCTCCCCGACCGCGTAGGCGGCGCCGTGCCCAGCACCGTGCGGTCGCCGGCCCGGGTGGTGAGCAGGCCACGGAAGCGCAGCCTGTTCTTCGAAGCCGAGACCCGCGGTGGTTCGACGACGATCGGCAGCCGGAGGTAGCTGAGGAGGGCCTCGGCGATGCCGGCGCGGCGCTTCATGCCGCCCGAGTAACCCCCTTCGGCTTCCGGTTGGCGACATCGCCGAGCGGGACGAGTTCGAGGACCTCCCGGATGTGGGCGCGTCGATCGGTGACGCCCTTGAGCAGCGCCGGGCGGCCGAGGAGTCGGCGAGTCGTCGGGTCCGGATGCGGGCCGAGCTCCTGGGGCCAGAGGTCGGGAGTCCCGATCCACGGTGGGGGTGCTACGAGGTGAGGCTCTCGCTCCGCCCCGCCGGGCCGCGCCCGCCGGGGGCCACCGGGTCCAGTGACCTGCGGGCCGGCCGGCGCTCCGGGGCGCCGATCCGGGCGTGGCGGAAGACGAGTTCGGCCATCCGCCGCTCGGGGCCCCGGCGGCGCAGGAGCAGGTGGCCGACGAAGGCGGCCGGACCGAAGAACACCTGGGCGGGGATCAGCGCGGCGGGGTGCCCGGTGACCGCGTCGATGATGTGCAGGGTGGCCACCGGGGCCACGGCGCCGAAGAGCACGACCAGCGCGATCCCGGTGCGCAGCCCCGCCTTGCCGTAGGCCTTGTAGGCGGCGGTGGTGAAGAGGGCGTAGGCCAGCAGGTCGCCCATGCCGAGTACGGCGCCGAGGTTCTCCCCGACGCGGAGCCCGGCCGCGGGGGCGAAGGGGTAGCCCTGGATCGCGTCGGACAGTTCCTCGGTCAGCGGGACGACCCAGGCGAAGAACGCGTCGTAGGCGGCGAGCGCGAGCAGGAACCACGCGACGTTCTTCAGCCGCATCCCGCCCTGGACGTTGATGTTGGTGGCGGAGACGACGACCAGGCCGACGACGCAGCTGTTGGCGATCCAGTAGGGCGCGGCGGTGTCGCCGAAGGCGAGGTGGGTGCCGAGCACGGCCGCGATCAGCGTGGCGATCAGCGCCCAGCGCAGCCGTCCGTTGCCGATGACGGGCTGGTAGCCGACGGACAGCCCGCCTGCGAAGGCCACCGCGAGCACCACCGGCAGGACCGCACCGGGCAGCGCCAGGTAGAGGTACGGCAGCGCCAGGACGAAGCCCATCATCATGAAGATGTCGGCGCCGTTGAAGACGCCGATCGGCGGCCGGGGCGTGCGGACGGTGCGGAAGTAGCCGACGGCGCCGGCGCAAACCGCGAGCGCCAGGGCGCAGCTGACCGCGAGCTGGAAGAAGACCGTCATGCGTGGCTCCGGGTGAAGGTGTGCTCCAGCAGGTCGCAGCGGAGCGGGAAGCGCAGCGCCGCCTCCGCGTCGTCCAGTGGCAGGACGGTGACGTCGGCGTCGATGCCCTCGGCCCGCAGCCGCATCGTCACGTCGGCCGCGCCGAGTTCCTTGGAGACGACCTCCACGTGCAGTCGGCCCCGGGCGGTGACTTCGGCCCGGTGCCGCAGCGGCCACGGCAGGCCGGGGGTGCCGTCCAGCGCCTCGACGAGGTCGCGCGGGGTGACGACGGCGTCGCCGGTGCGGTGGAGCTGTCCGGCCTTGCCGAGGATGTGGGAGACGGCGGGGACCGAGGCGAGTTCACAGGTGGGTTCGCCGTCCAGGGTGCGGACCACGTCACCGGTGTTGTACCGCAGGACGGGCATGCATTCCCGGTAGGGGAAGTACGGGGTGACCGTCAGCTCGCCGAGGCGGCCGGGCCCGGCGGGCTCGCCCGTCTCCAGGTCGAGGACCTCCGTGTACCCCATGTTGGGGTCGATGTGCAGGTGGTGGTGGGTGCAGGTGCGGCCGCTGACGGGCAGCAGCTCGGTCATTCCGAAGGAGTCGCCGACGGTGCGTGCTCCGAAGGTCTCGCGGAAGGCGGCCGCCAGGTTCCGCGACAGCATCTCCCCTCCCGCGTAGACCGCGCGCAGCCCGAAGTCCTGCGGGCCGTATCCGCGTTCGCGGGCGACGCCCACCATGCGGGCGAGGTAGCTGGGGTTCCCGGTGAGCACCGTCGGTCGGGGGCCGGAGCGGCCGAGCAGGTGCTCGACGGACTCCTCGGGCGGGATCTGCCCGACGACGTGACAGGCGGCGTTGGCGAGGCGGCACACCTCGACGTCCTCCTGCACGGCGGCGGTCGCCCGGGAGCTGAGGTTGATCTGCATCCGGTCGCCGGGGCCGAGGTCGCCGCGGAGCACCAGGGACAGCGCGATCAGGGCGGGCCACAGCTCCATCTCGTATCGGGAGAGCCAGATCTGGACCGGCGCGCCGGTGGTGCCGGTGGTCTGCGTCGCCAGGTATGGATCGCTGCAGAGGAAGTCGGCGGGGCGGGCGATCAGGTCGGCCTTGCGGGTCACCGGGATGCGGGTGAGCGTCTCGGTCGTGATCCCGGCCGGGTCCACGCCGGCGAGCCGTTCCCGGTAGAAGGGCGAGCGTGCGGCGAGCCTGCGCACGGTGCGCTGGAGCGCCCGGTTCTGCAGGTCGCGGCGCTCGGCCGGATCGGTGAACGGTCCGTCGGCCAGTTCGTCGACGTCATCGCCGAGCGAGCCGAACTCCTCCAGCGTGACGAGCGCGTCGGCGACCAGCCGTTCCACGGCCCGTACGTTCAGCCGGCGGCCGAACACCATGGCCGTGGCCACCTGTACCTGCCGGACAGCGGTCTCCAGCACTGATGCCTCCCTCGCACCTCGAACAGGACGAAGGGGTGGGGGCGGCGAGCCGCCCCCACCCCCGGGGTCTACGTCAGCTGGCCGAGCAGGCGCCGAAGAAGACGGCCGTCAGCGCGCCCATGACGTACTTGAACTGCTTGGCGCTCGTCTTGATGGAGCTCATATCTGCCTCCTTGTGTGGTGCGAGTGGACGGCCGCCTGATCTCCGCAGGAGCTCCGGCGTTCCGTTCCCGGATGAAAAACACAGTGGCGCGATCATCGCGAGCGGGCAATGATCGGGTCCGTTCAACGGACCGGTGACTGAAGGGAATCGATTCCGAAACCCCAACTGACCTGGTCCGAACGGGGAGTTGTGGGGCCGTCCGATCGGCGGCCCGGCATTGGAGGGGGGCCCTCATGGCGAGATCCGGCGCCGAGGGGCGCGGCGTGCTGGACGGCGCGTTCGCACTCATGGAGGTACTCGCGCACAACGACGAGGTGGGGCTGACCCGGCTGGCGAGCGACGCCGCACTGCCGAAGGCCACCGCCCACCGGCTGCTCGGGCAGCTGGTCGCGCTGGGCGCGGTGCAGAGTCACGAAGGCCGCTACCGGCTGGGCCCGCGGACGTTCCGGCTCGGGCAGGCCTGGCATCCGGCGCGCACGCTGCGCGCCGCGTCGGCCCAGCCGTTGCGGGAACTCGCGGCGGTCGGCGGCGGGGTGAGCCTGAGCCTGTCGGTGCCCGAAGCGGGACACATCATCGTCGTCGGGGGCATGCGGGGCGAGGTGGACGAGGTCTTCCCGCTGTACTCCGGGGTCGTCCTGCCGCCCGGCAGCGCGGCCGAACTGGCCCTGGCGGCGGCCGCCCCGGTGCCGAAGCGGCCCGCCGGGTGGACGGAGGCCGCCTGGGCGCGAGAGGTCGCCCGAGTCCGGGACCGGGGGCTCGCGTTCGACTACGAGCAGTGCGTGGATTCGCTGTCGTGCGTGGCGGCTCCGGTGTACTCGGCGTCCGGCGAGGTGGTGGCCGCCGTCGCGGCGACCGCCCTCGACGCGAAGCTGATCCCCCCGCTGGCCGACGCCGTGAGCCGCGCGGCGTCGATGATCAGCGGGAGGCTGGTCCGCCGCCCGGAGCCCGCACCCAAGCCCCGCAGGGCCGCCAGGCCGGCCCTGAACCGGACCGTCAAGGGCTTCGCGGCCCCGGCCGACCCGCCGCAGACCCGGCGGACGGTGCAGACATCCCGCTGCCCCGGCCGCGCGTGCTCCGCACCGCCGGAGCCGTAGAGCTGACGCCAAACCCCCATGACCCACCCGAAAGCCGTTGACAGGTCGGCGGTCGTGATCGTGCGACGATGCCAGCGTGAATCGTCTCGCGGGCGCGACGTCGCCGTATCTGCTGCAGCATGCCGACAACCCGGTCGACTGGTGGCCCTGGGGCCCCGAGGCGTTCGAGGAGGCGGAGCGGCGCGGGGTGCCCGTGCTGCTGTCGGTCGGTTATGCGGCCTGTCACTGGTGTCACGTGATGGCCCACGAGTCGTTCGAGGACGAAGCGACCGCCGGGTTCCTGAACGAGCGGTTCGTGGCGGTGAAGGTCGACCGGGAGGAGCGGCCGGACGTCGACGCGGTGTACATGGAGGCGGTGCAGGCGGCCACGGGGCGGGGCGGGTGGCCGATGACCGTGTTTCTGACGCCGGAGAAGGAGCCGTTCTACTTCGGGACGTACTTCCCGCCGGAGCCGCGGCACGGGATGCCGTCGTTCCGGCAGGTGCTGGAGGGCGTGGACACGGCGTGGACGGGGCGGCGGGCCGAGGTTTCGGAGGTGGCGGGGCGGATCAGCAAGGACCTCGCGGAGCGGGCCTCGGTGTACGGGGTCGGGAGCGGCATCGCCCAGCCGGCCGGTGAGGGGGAACTGCACGCGGCGGTCGTGGAGTTGACGCGGTCGTTCGACGATCGGCGGGGCGGGTTCGGCGGGGCGCCGAAGTTCCCGCCGTCGATGGTGCTGGAGTTCCTGCTGCGCCACCACGCCCGGACGGGGTCGGAGGCCGCGCTGGAGATGGTGCAGCGGACCTGCGAGGCGATGGCCCGCGGCGGGATCTACGACCAGCTCGGCGGCGGGTTCGCCCGCTACGCGGTGGACGCCACCTGGACGGTGCCGCACTTCGAAAAAATGCTGTACGACAATGCGCTGCTGCTGCGGGTGTACCTGCACCTGTGGCGCGCCACCGGCGACCGGCAGGCCCGCCGGGTCGCGCTGGAGACCGCCGACTTCCTGCTGCGCGAACTGCGCACCGAGCAGGGCGGGTTCGCCTCCGCGCTGGACGCCGACTCGCTGGACGAGGCGAGCGGGAAGACCGCCGAGGGCGCGTACTACGCGTGGACGCCCGGGCAGCTGACGGAGGTGCTGGGGGAGGCGGACGCCGCCCTCGCGGTGGAGCTGTTCGACGTCACCGGCACCTTCGAGCACGGCAGTTCGGTGCTGCAGCTCCCGCGCGACCCGGAGGACGCGGCGAAGTACGGGGAGATCCGGCAGAAGCTGACGGAGGCCCGCGCGCAGCGTCCCGCCCCGGCCCGCGACGACAAGGTGGTCGCGGCCTGGAACGGCCTGGCGATCGCCGCCCTCGCCGAGACCGGCGCGCTGCTGGAGCGCCCCGACCTGGTGGAGGCCGCCGAACGGGCCGCCGACCTGCTGATCGCCGTCCACCTCACCGCCGACGGCCGGCTGCTGCGCACCTCCCGGGACGGTGTCGCGGGCGCCAACGCGGGCGTGCTGGAGGACTACGCGGACACCGCCGAGGGCTTCCTCGCGCTGTACGCGGTCACCGGCGAGGCGTCCTGGCTGCAACTCGCCGGGGAGCTGCTCGACCTGGTGCTGCTGCACTTCACCGACGAGGCGTCGGGCGCGTTGTACGACACCGCCGACGACGCCGAGCAGCTGATCCGCCGCCCGCAGGACCCCACCGACAACGCCGCCCCGTCCGGGTGGACGGCCGCCGCCGGAGCACTGCTCACGTACGCCGCGTACACCGGCTCCGCGCGGCACCGCACCGCCGCGGAGCGGGCGCTCGGCATCGTCTCGACGCTCGGCACCCGCGCGCCCCGGTTCATCGGCTGGGGACTGGCCGTCACCGAGGCGCTGCTCGACGGGCCGCGCGAGGTCGCGGTGGTCGGCCCGGCCGGAGACGCCGGACGCGCCGCCCTGCACCTGGCCGCGCTGCGCTCCACCGCCCCCGGCGCGGCGGTCGCGGTCGGCGAGGTCGGCGACACCGAGGTGCCGCTGCTCGCCGACCGTCCGCTGCTGGACGGCGAGTCCGCCGCGTACGTCTGCCGGCACTTCGCCTGCGAGCGGCCCACCGCGGACGTCGCCGAGCTGACGGAGCGGCTGCGCGCGCACTGACGGAAGGGCGGCGCCGTCGGCCGGAAAGCGGTGGTCGGCGGCGCCGCCGGTGGGGGAGGATGCGCCATGGGCTGGACACTGACCACATCACTGGACGACTTCCGCAGCGCAGCCGGGGAGTTCCTCGCGGCCGACCCCGTCGAGAACACCGTGCTGCTCACCATCCTCGACCGCCTCACCCGCGACGGCCTGGACGCGTACGGCGGCCGGCCGCCGGTCTTCGGCTGGTGGCACGGCCCGGACGGGGCCGTCGCCGGGGCCTGCGTGCGCACCCCGCCGTGGGGGCAGCGGCTCGGCCCGATGCCGGTGGCCGCCGCCGAGGAGCTGGCCCGGCGGCTCGCCGCCGACGGCGAACAGCTCGACTCGGCGGCCGGCGGGAGCGTCGCCGCCCTCGCCTTCGCCGCCGAATGGCACCGGGTCACCGGCATCGACTGGCACCTGGAGCGGAACGAACGGCTGTTCCGGCTCGATGAGTTGACGCCCCCGCCGACCCCGCCCGCCGGCCGCGCCAGGCTCGCCGGGCCCGCCGACCGGGAGACCGTCGCCCGGTGGCTGGTCGACTTCTGCGTCGAGGCCGAGATCCGGCCGCCCGCCGACCCGGCGGCCGACGCCGACCAGCGGATCGCCGCCGAGACCCTGCTGCTGTGGGAGACCGAGGACCACCGGGTCGTCTCGCTCGCCGGGGCCAGCCCCGCCGTCGCCGGGATGTCCCGGACCGGCCCCGTCTACACCCCGCCCGCCGACCGCGGCCGCGGCTACGCGAGTGCCCTGACCACCGCCGTCACCCGGCACGCGCAGTCCCGCGGGGCGGACGAGGTGCTGCTCTACACCGACCTGTCCAACCCGGTCAGCAACGCGATCTACCAGCGCCTCGGCTACCGGCCCGTCAGCGACGCGGCCGAGGTCGCCTTCCGGTAGGGCGCGGAGCGAGGGCCCCCGGAGAGTCCCTCCCGGGGCCTTTCACCTGCCCGCCTGCCCGGACCCGGACGGGTCGCGGACGGGTCGCCGGCCAGGGGCGCGGTGTCGGCGGGCGCGGCAGGGTGCGGTAGCCCGGGTGGACGCCGGGGGTGAGCTGCTGGGCGGCGATCCGGCCGAGCAGCGCGGTGAGTGCGGTGAGCTGGGCGTGCTCCTCGGGGGTGAGGGCCTGGGTGACGTCCTGCTCGTGGGCCGCGGCGGTCTCACTCCCAGTCCCAGCGCAGCCCGAGCAGGCAGGGCGGCAGCCCCTCGGCGACCAGGTGGGCGCAGTGGTGCCCGTCGAGGGTCAACTCCTCGGTCTCCATGGGGGACTGGCCGGGGGCGCGCACCGTGAAGCGGTCGCAGCGGACGGGCAGGGCGGTCGGGTCGAAGGTCACCTGGAGGACGTACTGCCCGGCGCCCGCGTTGAAGCCGCGCACGTACTCGCGGCTGGGCTGCGGCGACGGCGACTCGTCGAAGCCGTAGCCCAGCAGGTGGGTGTCGCCGGTGCGCAGGCGGCGGTCCAGCAGGAGTTCGGCGACCAGCAGGTGTGCGGCCGGGTCGCGGCGGATCCGGCCGGGCCGGCAGTTCTCCTCGGCCCGGACCCGGACCCGGTCGATGTCGCAGCCAGGGTCGCCCTGGTAGATCGCCAGGTAGCGGTCGATGCCGTCGCGGTGGGCGCGCAGCACGTGCTGGGAGTCGCGGCGCTGCACCCGCCGGTCCGCGCCGACCCGGATCCGTTCGATGTGGGTGACGGTGTGCAGGCCGGTGTCGGGCGGGCCGGAGAGGACGGCGAGCAGGCTGTCCACCGCCTCGGCGGGGGAGATCAGGTCGCGGTAGGGGCGGACCGGCGGGGTGGCCGGGTCGGGGGTGCTGCGGCGGGGGCCGAGCAGCCGGGTGAGCGAGTGCTCGGGCAGCTCCAGGACCTCTTCGAGGACGGCGACGGCGCGCAGCGACTCGGCCCGTTCGGGGCGACGCCGGCCCTGCTGCCAGTAGCTGAGGCTGGTGACGCCGACGTGCACGCCGCGCTGTGCGAGGCGTTGGCGCAGCCGGTGCAGCGTCAGGCCGCGGGCGGCGATGGCGGCCCGCAGGGCCAGGTGGAACGGTCCGGTGCGCAGGGCGAGGGCCAGTTCGGACGGTGCGGTCGGCTGCGGCAAGTCCACCTCCTCAACTGAGCGTGAATATTCACACCTTGTGGACGGCTTGTCACCGCCCCGGTCGATATCCGCGCTGCCCAGCAGGGCCGCGTTCACACCCCGCGGGGGCCGTTCACAGCTCGACTCCGGTGCGCGGTAAGGCCGTTGACCGTCCGGTGTCAACGGTCGGATGCTCGTCGGCAGCGGGTCCGGACGCCGCCCCCACATCCACTCCTCGCCCCTGCCAGGAGGACATCCCCCATGTCACCCACCCCGATGCGGTTGCGTCGGACGGTCGCCGCACTCGCCCTGGGCGTCCTCGCCCCGGCGCTGAGCGTCGCCGCCACCACTCCCGCCGCGGCCGCCCCCGCCCCCGTCCCCGTCGCGGTACGGCCCGCCGCCGCGGTGCAGCCGCAGGCCCCCGTACTGGCCGGCACCGCGCGCACCCTCAACATCACCATGCAGGCCCAGCAGCAGACCAACTGGTGCTGGGCGGCGTCCGGCAACACCATCGCCGCGTACTACGGCTACAACTACAGCCAGAACGCGTTCTGCAACGCCGCGTTCGGCCGCTCCACCAGCTCCACCTGCCCGAACAGCCAGGCCAGCCTGGCCGAGGTGCAGAACGCGCTGTACGCGATCGGCATCAGCCCGGGCTCGTACGTCAGCGGGTACCTGCGGTACGCCACCGTGCAGGGCGAGATCGACGCCGGCCGGCCGGTGGAGACCCGGATCCAGTGGAGCTCCGGCGGCGGCCACATGAACGTGCTGTACGGCTACGACAGCGGCAACAACTGGCTGTACTGGGGCGACCCGTGGCCGTCCGACTACCGCTACAACTGGGGCGACTACAACTACTACGTGAGCAACGGGTCGTTCTCGTGGACCCACTCCCTGTACCGGATCGGCGCGTGAGGAGCCCCGTCATGAGCAGCCACCGCGTCCGACTCGCCCGCGCCGCCGCCGCTCTCGCCGCGGCCGCCGCCCTCGGCCTCGCCGTCGCCCCGTCGGCGCAGGCCACCGACCAGCAGCCGGGCGCCGGCGATCTCGCCGCCGCCCGGGCCGCCGCCCAGAACCCGGCCGTACTGGACCGGTTGGGGCACTTCTTCGCCCGGAAGGGAGTGCCGCCGACCCAGCCGCTGGCGCTGAGCCCGAGTCAGGAGGCGCAGGCCGCGAGCGCCGCCGCGCCCCGCCTCACCGGCGACACGGTGCCGGTCCGCACCCTCGACGCCGGGTTCGTGGCCGGCCGGCCCGGAGCGCCGGTCGCCACCGTCGAGTTCACCGCCACCAGGGCCGTCGCCGCCGACGGGCAGAGCGCCTCGGTCTGGACGGCCCGGCAGAACGGCAGTTGGCAGGTGGTCAACATCGCCTCCGGCAGCGACGAGACGGACTACGCGGCCCGGGCCGCCGCCGATGGCGGCACCGCCTTCCGCGAACCGCAGCTGGGCGCCTGGTACGAGCTGAAGGACGGCCGGGTCCTGCCGCTCGACGACACCGCCCGCCGCTCGGTCGGCGCGCACGGTGCCACCGTCGCCGCCTACCAGCAGCTGGTCCACCAGCGGTACGGCGACAAGCTGCCCGGCTCCGCGTACGACACCGCCGGCCGGGCGGGCGGCTTCCAGGCCGACCCGGCGGCCGCGCCCGGCCGCGCCGCGCCGCTGCTCACCGCGGGCACCGCGCTGGGCGCGACCGCCCTGGCGGGCGTGGTGATCGGGGTGCGCAGCCGCCGCCGGAAGGCCTAGACGGCGCCGGAGAGGGCCGCGCCGGGGTCGGCCCGCTCCGCGAAGGTCCGGCGGTAGGCGAGCGGCGAGACGCCGATCGCGGAGTGCAGGTGCTGACGCAGCGACACCGCGTTGGCGAAGCCGACCCGGCCGGCGATCTGGTCGACCGTCAGATCGGTGGCTTCGAGCAGGTGACGGGCCAGGGCGACGCGCTGCTGGGTGAGCCAGCGGCCGGGGCTCTGGCCCGTCTCGTCGTGGAAGCGGCGGGCGAAGGTGCGGGCGCTCATCGCGGCGTGCCTGGCCAGTTCGGCGAGGGTCAGCGGCAGGTGCAGCCGGGCCAGCGCCCACTCGCGGGTGGCGGCGGTGCCGGTGGCCCCGGCCGCCGGGACGGGGTGCTCGATGTACTGGGCCTGGCCGCCGTCGCGCCACGGCGGGACGACGGCCAGCCGGGCGGCGTGGTTGGCGAGGGCCGAGCCGTGGTCGCCGCGCAGCACGTGCAGGCACAGGTCGACGCCGGAGGCGGCGCCGGCCGAGGTGAGGATGTCGCCGTCGTCGACGAACAGCACGTCCGGGTCGAGCCGTACCCGGGGGAAGAGCGTGCGGAAGTGGTCGGCGAGCGCCCAGTGCGTGGTGGCGCGCCGGCCGTCCAGCAGGCCGGCGGCGGCCAGCACGAACGCGCCGGTGCAGATCGAGATCAGCCGGGTGCCGGGCCGGATCAGCGCCAGCGCCTCGGCCACGCCGGGCGCGAGGGTGCCGGTGGCGAGGGTTAGGTCGAACGGCGGGACGACCACGCTGTCGGCCGTGCGGAGGATCTCCGGGCCGTGCGCGACGGTGATGGCGAAGTCCGCGTCCGAGCGCACCGGCTGCCCGTCGACGGTGCAGGTGGCCAGCTCGTAGCGGTCCCCGGCGGCGGCGAAGACCCGCCGGGGGATGCCGAGTTCGAAAGGGTAGACGCCTTCGAGGGCGAGCACCGCGATCCGGTGCGGCGGCGTCTTCGCGGGGTTCGGCACGGCGGCCTCCTGGCAGGATCCCATCGGACGGTGACCATCATGCCACTGCCGGGGGCGTCCCCGACGGGCAAGGCTGGAGGCATGACGACGAACACGATGCGTGCGATCAGGCAGGACGTCCTGGGCGGCCCCGAAGTCCTCCGGGTGGTGGAACTCCCGCGCCCGGCGCCCGGAGTGAGCGAGATCCTGGTCAGGGTCCGGGCGGCCGGCCTCAACCCGACGGACTGGAAGCACCGGGCCGGCGGGCTGTTCCTCGGCGAGCCCCCGTTCGTGCTCGGCTGGGACGTGGCCGGCACCGTCGAGGCGGTCGGCCTCGGCGTCACCCTGTTCCGGCCCGGCGACGAGGTCTTCGGCATGCTGCCCTACCCGCACGGCGTCGGCGCCCACGCCGAGTACGCGACCGGCCCCGCCCGGGCGTTCGTGCCCCGGCCCGCCGGCGTCGACCTGGTCCAGGCCGGCGCGCTCCCGCTGGCCGCACTGACCGCCTGGCAGGCGCTGGTCGACACCGCGCAGGTCAAGGCCGGCGACCGGGTGCTGGTGCACGCCGCGGCCGGCGGCGTCGGCCACCTCGCCGTGCAGATCGCCAAGAGCCGCGGCGCGTACGTGATCGGCACCGCCAGCGCCGCCAAGCACGACTTCCTGCGCGGCCTCGGCGTCGACGAGCCGATCGACTACCGCAGCACCGATGTCACCGAGGCGGTCCGCGACGTCGACGTGGTGCTGGACACCCTCGGCGGTGAGAACCAGCTGCGTTCGCTGCGCACCCTGCGCCCGGGCGGCGTGCTGGTGTCGATCCTGCCCGTTCCGTTCGACGGGCTGGCCGAGGAGGCCGACCGGCTCGGCGTGCGCACCGCGATGATGCTGGTGGAGGCCGACCACGCCGGCATGGCCGCCGTCGCCGACCTGGCCGAACGCGGCCTGCTGCGCGCCGAGATCGCCGGGACCTTCCCGCTGGAGGAGGCCGCGAAGGCGCACGCGCTGGGCGACACCGGCCGCACCACCGGCAAGCTGGTGCTGGTGAACTGACCCTGCGTCAGAGGCTCTGGAGGTGGGCCAGGGCGCGGTCGAGCAGGTCGGCGAGGTCGTCCCGGCCGCCGTTGTCCGCCCAGTACAGCGAGGTCTCGGTGAGCGCGGCGCCGATCGCGGCGGCGGTGATCCGCAGCTCCAGGGTGGGGGCGTCCAGGCCGGCCCGTTCGGTGAGCAGGTCCAGCAGCATCCCGGTCGGCCCCCCGGTGCCGTCGAGCATCCGGATCCGCAGGGCCGGGACCGAGGCCGTCAGCCGCATCCGCTCGTACAGCTCGGCCCGCTCCTGCTCGGCGATCCGGCGGACCAGCCCGACCAGCACCTCCCGGGCGGAGGTCAGGAACGGCTCGTCCGCCGGCCGGGCCCGGATCGCGGCGGCCATCAGCGGGTCGTACTCGTCGGTGAGGACCAGGTCCTCCTTGGTCGGGAAGTACCGGAAGAAGGTGGACGGGGAGACCTCCGCCGCCGCCGCGATCCGGTCGACGGTGGTGGCCTCCCAGCCCTGTTCCGCGAACAGCCGGAACGCCTCCCGGCGCAGCGCCTGACGGGTCTTCAGCTTCTTGCGCTCGCGCAGCGACAGCGGGGCTTCGACGAGATCCTCCAGCGAACCGGAGGAGTCGGACGGGCGGGGCCGGGCGCTGCGCGGGGTGGTCATGCGGACGATTCTCCGGGATCGCCGACCGTCGCGGCCAGCGTCCGCGGCTCCGGAGCGTCCGCGGCGGCCGGGTCGCCGGCGGCCGGCATCCGGGCCGCGACCAGCACCGCGGACAGCGCGGCGACGATGCCGGCGACCAGCGTCACCAGGCCCATGCCGTGCACGTACGCGCCGTGCGCGGCCGCGGCGAGCGCCGGGTCGCCGAGCCGCCCGGCGACCGCGTCGGCGGCGATCACCGAACCGCGGGCCGGCTGCGCGGCGTCCGCCGGGAGCGCGGAGAGGTCGAGCCGGCCCCGGTACCCGGCCGCCAGCAGGCTGCCGAACACGGCGACGCCGACCGCGCCGCCGACCTGGCGGAGCGTCTGCACCAGCCCGGCGCCGACCCCGGCCTTGGCGGGCGGCAGCAGGAGCAGCGCGGAGGCGGTCGCGGTGATCAGCACCAGTCCGAGCCCGGCGCCGAACAGCGGCAGCCACAGCGCCGTCCACCCGTAGCCGTCGCCGGCCGAGGTGCGGCTGCCGAGCAGCAGCGCGAGCGCGGTCAGTGCCAGGCCGGCGGCGATCACGGTGCGCGGGGCGAACCGGCGCACCAGGCGTTCGCCCAGCCGGGCGGCGACCAGCAGGCCGCCCATCATCGGCATCAGCCGCAGCCCGCTGCCGAGCGCGTCGGTGCCCAGCACGCTCTGGAAGTAGGCGGGCAGCACGAAGAACCCGCCGAACAGGACGACCGAGACCAGGGTGACGGCGATCGCGCACCAGCGGAACACCGGCTCGGCCAACAGCGCCAGGTCGAGCATCGGGCGGTCCTGCCGGCGACTGCGCAGCACCAGCGCCGTCAGCGCGCCCGCCGAGCCGACCAGCGCGCCGAGCACCGGGGCGTCGCCCCAGCCGCGTTCGGCGCCCTCGATGATGCCCCAGGTCAGGGCGGACAGGCCGGCCGCGGCGAGGGCCGCGGCGGGCAGGTCCAGCCGGGGCGCGGCCGGGTCGGCGGACTCGGGGAGCAGCAGCAGGCAGGCGAGCACGCCGAGCGCCACCAGCGGCACGTTGATCAGGAAGATCGAGCCCCACCAGTAGCTGCGCAGCAGCAGCCCGCCGACGATCGGCCCGAGCGGCACGCCGAGCGCGGTCATGGTGGTCAGCAGTGCGGTGGCGCGGCGCTGTTCGGCGGCCGGGAAGACCGCGGGGATCACCGCCATCGACATCGGCATCACGAACGCGGCGGCCAGGCCCATCGCGGCGCGGGCGGCGATCAGCGGCCCGGGGCCGGAGGCGAGCGCGCCGAGCAGGGACGCCGCGCCGAACAGTCCGAGCCCGAGGACCAGGGTGCGGCGGCGGCCGAACCGGTCGCCGAGCAGCCCGGCCGGGAGCAGGACGGCGGCGAACACCACGGTGTAGGCATCGACGATCCACTGCTGCTGCCCGGTGCCGACGTCCAGCTGCCGGGCCAGGTCGGGCAGGGCGACGTTCAGCACGGTGGTGTCGAAGCCGATGACGAGTACGGCGAGTGCGACTGCGATCAGCGCGACCCAGCGCCGCGGGTGCGGAGCAGGCATGGCGGAACCCCCACCCGGTAGTCTCTCTCAAGTGAGAGTAACTATCAAAAGATGGTGAGTGTCAACCGAAGCCCGCGCTGCGGGATCCCCACTTCTGGAATTGATGCGCTGTTGATCCCCTGTTCGCCCGCGCTGAGTGCCGAACGTGTCACTGTAGGTGGGGAGTTCTCTGACGATCCGTCAGAGAACCTGTCGGCCGGCGGGAGGTTTGCCAATGGAGTACGGAGCGACCGGGTTCTGGAGCGGCGTGGTCGGTGTGCTGGCCGCGCTGGCCGTCATAGCCGGGTACCTGATCGGCGGCGCCCGCCTGGTCTGGGTGGTCTCCGCGGTCGAAGTGCTGATCGTGATGGCCTGGGTCGCCTACCGCTTCCGCGGCCGGGCCCACCAGCGCGCGGCAGGCGAAGGGCCCGACGCGGCGCACTGCGAGCGCTGCCGTCGGGCCCGGGAGCGGCTGGAGGCGCGGGCCGGCCAGCCGGTGCGGTACTGACCGCGAGGTACCGGGCGTCAGGGCGCCGGGTACCGAGCGGGGGAACGTTCCTGCGGGGCTCAGCCGGCCACGGTGTACGCCACCAGCGAGACCCCCACGTACTGCACGATGAACGCGCCGAGGGTGAACGCGTGGAACACCTCGTGGAAGCCGAACCAGCGCGGTGACGGATTCGGGCGCTTGAGGCCGTAGATCACTCCGCCGATGGTGTAGAGCGCGCCGCCGACGACGATCAGCGTCAGGACGGCCGCGCCTCCCTTGTGCAGGAAGTCCGGCAGGAAGAACACCGCCGCCCAGCCGAGCGCCACGTAGCACGGGGTGTACAGCCAGCGCGGGGCGCCGACCCAGAACACCCGGAACGCTATGCCGGCCAGCGCGCCGCCCCACACCAGCCACAGCAGCACCTGCTGCCGCGCGCCGTCCAGCAGCAGCATGGTGAACGGGGTGTACGTCCCGGCGATGATCAGGAAGATGTTGGCGTGGTCCAGCCGGCGCAGCACCGCCTCGCCGCGCGGCCCCCAGGTGAAGCGGTGGTACACCGCGCTCACCCCGAACAGCATCCAGGCGCTCACCGAGTAGACGACGCAGGCGACTCGCGCCGCCGTCGAATCGGCCAGGCAGATCAACACGATTCCGGCGGCCAGCGAGGCCGGGAACATGCCGGCATGCAGCCAGCCGCGCCACTTGGGCTTGACGAGTTCGATGGCTTCCGCGCTCATGGGCAGCATCTTACGGAACCGTAGGTTACTGGCTCGTAGGAAAGTGGTGATCCTCACTTTTAGACGTTCTGGAGTGTTCGGCGGGCATGATCAAGGTCCATCCGAGGCGTTCGAGTGAGGGTTCCGGGCCGCCAAATCAGACACTCCGTAGTAAAGATCTCGTCAATGACGCCATTTCGACGAATGGAGGCCGGGTTGCCGGGTCTACCGTGTAAGGACCCTCAACCCCCGCGACGCCGTCTCCTGGCCGAGATGGTGTGAAACGGAGCGATCGTGTCGCCTCAGATCTCTGCGCTCACCGAGTCCGCGCCCACCCGTCACCAGCGCCTGGTGGACTGGGTCAACGAGATTGCCGACCTCACCCAGCCCGCCCGTGTGGTGTGGTGCGACGGCTCCGAGGAGGAGTACCACCGCCTCGCCGAGCAGCTCGTCGCCCAGGGCACCTTCACCAAGCTCGACGAGACCAAGCGGCCCAACTCCTACTACGCGGCCTCCGACCCGTCCGACGTCGCCCGCGTCGAGGACCGCACCTTCATCTGCTCGGAGAAGGAAGAGGACGCCGGCCCGACCAACCACTGGAAGGCGCCCGCCGAGATGCGGGACATCTTCCAGGGTGAGAAGGGCCTGTTCCGGGGCGCGATGAAGGGCCGCACCATGTACGTGGTGCCGTTCTCCATGGGCCCGGTCGGCTCCCCGCTGGCCGCGTACGGCGTCGAGCTCACCGACTCCGCCTACGTCGCCGTCTCGATGCGCGTGATGACCCGCATGGGTCAGGCCGTGCTGGACCAGCTGGGCGAGGACGGCGAGTTCGTCAAGGCCGTGCACACGGTCGGCGCCCCGCTCGCCGAGGACGAGGCGGACGTCGCCTGGCCCTGCAACAGCACCAAGTACATCTCGCACTTCCCGGAGACCCGCGAGATCTGGTCCTTCGGCTCCGGCTACGGCGGCAACGCCCTGCTCGGCAAGAAGTGCTACGCGCTGCGGATCGCCTCCACCATGGCCCGCGACGAGGGCTGGCTGGCCGAGCACATGCTGATCCTCAAGCTCACCCCGCCGTCCGGCGAGGCCAAGTACGTCGCCGCCGCGTTCCCCTCCGCCTGCGGCAAGACCAACCTCGCCATGCTCCAGCCGACCGTCCCCGGCTGGAAGGTCGAGACCATCGGCGACGACATCGCCTGGATGCGATTCGGCGCCGACGGCCGGCTCTACGCCATCAACCCCGAGGCCGGCTTCTTCGGCGTCGCCCCCGGCACCGGCGAGGACACCAACGCCAACGCCATCAAGACCCTCTGGGGCAACACGGTCTTCACCAACGTCGCGCTCACCGACGACGGCGACGTCTGGTGGGAGGGCCTCACCGAGAAGGCGCCCGCGCACCTCACCGACTGGCGCGGCAACGACTGGACCCCCGAGTCCGGCACCCCCGCCGCCCACCCGAACGCGCGCTTCGCCGTCCCCGCCGCGCAGTGCCCGACCATCGCGGACGAGTGGGAGGACCCGGCCGGCGTCCCGATCTCGGCGATCCTCTTCGGCGGCCGCCGCGCCACCGCCGTCCCGCTGGTCACCGAGTCCTTCGACTGGCAGCACGGCGTCTTCCTCGGCGCGAACATCGCCTCCGAGAAGACCGCTGCCGCCGAGGGCACCGTCGGCGAGCTGCGCCGCGACCCGTTCGCCATGCTGCCGTTCTGCGGCTACAACATGGGCGACTACTTCGCGCACTGGCTGAAGATCGGCGCCGAGGCCGACGCCGCGAAGCTCCCGAAGATCTACTACGTCAACTGGTTCCGCAAGAACGCCGCCGGCAAGTTCGTGTGGCCGGGCTACGGCGAGAACAGCCGCGTCCTGAAGTGGATCGTCGAGCGCCTGGAGGGCTCGGCCGAGGGCGTCGAGACGCCGATCGGCGTGCTGCCGACGGTCGAGGGCTTCGACCTCGACGGGCTGGAGATCCCGGCCGCCGACCAGGAGCTGCTGTTCTCGGTCGACAACGAGATCTGGAAGCAGGAGGCCGCGCTGGTGCCGGCCCACCTGGAGATGTTCGGCGAGCACACGCCGAAGGAGCTGTGGGACGAGTACCAGTCCCTGGTCAAGCGTCTCGGCTGATACGTCGGCACTCCGTGCCCCGGCAGGGGCACGGAGAACTGCGCGAAGCGGAAGACCCGTACGGCAAGGTCCGGTCGGAGCGGGAAGTCCCGTCCTCGGCCGGACCTTGCTGTGCGTTCCGGGTTGCCCGCGCAGTTCTCCCCCGGCCCCAGCGGGCCGGGAGGTGCCCCCACGCGGCCCTGTTTCCGCGCCCGCCCGCGTTCCGCTACTGCTGCACGTAGCCGGACAGGAAGTTGCCGATGCGGGTCACCGCGTCCGTGATGTCGTCCGGGTGGGGGAGGGTGACCAGGCGGAAGTGGTCGGGGTCGGGCCAGTTGAAGCCGGTGCCCTGGACGATCAGGATCCGTTCGGCGCGCAGCAGGTCGAGGACCATCCGGGCGTCGTCCTTGATCTTGTAGACCTGCGGGTCGAGCCGCGGGAACGCGTACAGCGCGCCCTTGGGCTTCACGCAGGAGACGCCGGGGATCTCGTTGAGCAGCCGGTACGCCGCGTCGCGGGAGGCCAGCAGCCGCCCGCCCGGCAGGATCAGGTCGCGGACGGACTGGCGCCCGCCCAGCGCCGCGGCCACCGCGTGCTGGGCCGGCATGTTGGCGCACAGGCGCATCGAGGCGAGCACGTTGAGGCCCTCGATGTAGGAGCGGGCGCGCTGCCGGTCGCCGGAGAGCACCATCCAGCCGCTGCGGAAGCCGGCTACCCGGTAGGCCTTGGACATGCCGTTGAAGGTGACGCAGAACAGGTCCGGGGCGAGGGTGGCGAGCGGGACGTGCTCCACGCCGTCGTAGAGGATCTTGTCGTAGATCTCGTCCGCGTACACCACCAGCTGGTGCTGCCGGGCGAGTTCGACGATCCCCTCCAGCAGCTCGCGGGGGTAGACCGCACCGGTGGGGTTGTTGGGGTTGATCACCACGATCGCCCGGGTGCGGTCGGTGATCTTCGCGGCGATGTCGGCCAGATCCGGGTACCACTCGGCCTGCTCGTCGCACCGGTAGTGGACGGCGGTGCCGCCGGCCAGCGAGACCGAGGCCGTCCACAGCGGGTAGTCGGGGGCGGGGACGAGCACCTCGTCGCCGTCGTCGAGCAGGGCGGTCATGGCGAGCTGGATCAGCTCGGAGACGCCGTTGCCCAGGTAGACGTCCTCGACCGACAGGCCGTGCAGGCCGCGGTCCTCGTAGTGCATGACCACGGCGCGGCGGGCCGACAGCAGGCCCTTGGAGTCGCCGTAGCCGTGCGCGGACGACAGGTTGCGGAGGATGTCCTGGAGGATCTCGGGCGGGGCTTCGAAGCCGAACGCGGCCGGGTTGCCGGTGTTGAGCTTGAGGATGCGGTGGCCCTGCTCCTCCAGCCGCATCGCCTCGTCGAGCACCGGGCCGCGAATGTCGTAGCAGACATTGGCGAGTTTGCTGGACTGGATGACCTGCATGCCCGAGTACTTTACGGGCGGCCGGGGCCGTCGCCCGCGTGGTGTTCGCCACCTGGACACGGACGGGGGAACGGTGGTGCGGCGGTAGGGTCGCGGCGGGCCGTCAGGGGAGGTGCCGGATGTTCGGGGCAGTGCTGGGAGCGGTGCTCGGTCTGCTGGCGGGGGCGCTGCTGCGCCCGGTGGCGGTGCGGTACGCGGTGCCGGCCGGCGAGCCGTGGCGGACCTGCGCGCCCGCGCCGCTCGGCCGCTGCGTGCGCTGCGGCGAACGGGTCGGTCCGCCGCCGCTGACCGTCGAGGCGGCCGCCGCGGCCGTCGGGGCCGCCCTCGCCGCGGACGTCCCGGCGCGCTGGCTGCCGCTGCTGGTGTGGGTGGCGCTGTTCGGCGTGGCGCTGGCCTTCGTGGACGCCGCGGTGAAACGCCTGCCGGACGCCCTGACCCTGCCGCTGCTGGCCGGGACGGCCCTGCTGATCCCGCTCGCCGACCACCGCCCGGCGGTGTGGCTGCGCTGCGCCCTGGCGGCGGGCGCGCTCGGCGGCCTGTTCCTGCTGCTGGCGCTGTTCGCGCCGATGGGCCTGGGCGACGTCAAGCTGGCCCCGTCGCTCGGTGCCGTGCTCGGCCTGGTCGGCTGGCGGACGTTCTACGCCGGCCTCCTCTACATGTGGCTGATCGCCGCGGTGTGGGCGGTCGCCCTGCTGGTGCTGCGCCGGGCCGGCCGCCGCACCGAACTGGCCTTCGGCCCGGCGATGCTGCTGGGCACCCTGGCGGCGGTGCTGGCCACCGCCTGACGCCCCGTCGGCGCCCGGGAAGAGGGGCGGCGCCCGGAGAAAGGGGCGGGGCCCGTCGTACCCCCAGCGGTACGACGGGCCCCTCGGTGTGCGCCTGCCCCACCCTCAAGGAGCGGCGCACCGGCGGGAGGTCACTGCATGTTGTGGGCGAAGGCGCCGACGTTGTTGGAGAAGTCGTTGCCGTTGTTGGCGTCCCAGTTGGTGGACCAGGTCATCGCGCCGCGGATGGTCGGCCACTTGGCCGGCGGGACGAAGCTGCCGCAGTGGTTGCCGGTGGCCAGGCAGTCCAGCGCGTTGTTCACCACGGTGGAGTTGACGTAGCCGCCGCCCGCCGCCCGGGTGGAGGCCGGGACGCCGATGCCGACCTGGTCGGGACGCAGGCCGCCCTGGATGTGGGTGCAGACCTGCGCGGTGATGAAGTCGATGGTGCCCTGGGTGTAGACCTTGCCGTCGCAGCCGTTCATGCCACCGGAGTTGTAGAACTGGGTGTTGACGACGGTGAGGATGTCCTTGGTGGCCAGCGCCAGCTGGAAGTAGGCGCCGGCGGTGGAGTACATCCCGATGGTCTCGGGCGCCATGGTCAGCACGAAGCCGGAGCCGACCTTGGCCTGCAGGGTGTGCAGCGCCTGCGACATGTAGGTGGCGTTGACGCCGTTCTCCAGGTCGACGTCGATGCCGTCGAAGCCGTACTGCTGGATCAGCTTGTACGCCGAGTCGGAGAACGCGGTCGCGGCGGCCGAACTGCCCACCGAGATCGCACCGTTCTGGCCGCCGATGGAGAGCACGACCTTCTTGCCGGCCGCGTGCTTGGCGGCGATGTCGGCCTTGAAGTCGGCGTCGGTGTAGCCGCCCAGCTTGGTGGCCAGCGCCGGGTCCAGGGTGAAGGAGATCGCGCCCTGGGTGGTGGTCGAGTCGGCGAAGGAGACCGCGATGATGTCGTACGCGGACTGCACGTCACGCAGCTTCTGCACGGTCGAGCCGTTGTCGAAGTTCTGCCAGTAGCCGGTCAGCACGTGCTTGGGCAGGCCGGTGTTCGGCGGCGGGGTGGTCGCCGAGCCGGACGGGCTGGGCGAGTTGGACGCCGACGGGGAGGCGCTCTGCGACGGCGAGGCCGAGGCGGAGGGCGAGGCGCTCTGCGACGGGGACGCGGACGCCGAGGTGGACGGCTTCGGCGAGGCCGAGGTGGCGGACGGCGACGGGGAGGCGGTGCCGCCCGGGCCGATCAGCTGGATGTCGTCGGCGTAGTAGGTGGGCTGGCCGTACCAGCCGTGGATGTACAGGGTGACGCTGTTGGTGTTGGCGCCGGTGGTGAAGCTGGTGTTGAGCTGGTTCCAGGTGCTCTGCGCCGACCAGGTGGACGGGTCGGTGCCGCCGGTGCCGCGGGCGCCCAGGTAGACGTACGAGCCCTGCACCCAGCCGTTCAGCGAGTACGCGGTGTTGGGGAGCACCGAGACGGTCTGGGTGCACTCGGCGGTGTCGCCGGCGCCCGGGGTGGCGGCCAGCGCGCCGGTGCCGGAGTGGACCGGCGTGGAGACCGTGGTGGCGCTGCCGGTGCAGGTCCAGCCCGCGAGGCCGGACTCGAAGCCGCCGTTGGTGACCAGGTTGCCGACCGCGGCGTTCGCGCCGCCGGCCGACAGGGCCAGGCCGGTGCCGGCCAGGGCCAGTGCGGTCGCGGTGGCAAGCACCGCCGGGAACTTGTTGCGGCGCCGGTGGGACGGCTGCTGCAGGGTACGGGCCATGACAAGGCTCCAGGGCGGGAGTGGGGGCGTGGGGGGGTGTGGGGGGAGAGCAGACGTGGCGGGGGAAGGAAGAGCCGCCGCGGTGGGGGTCGCGGCGGCTCCGCTGTGGGGGTGGGTCCGCTGTGGTGCTGACCACACGCTGGACTAGACCAATGGCAAGCGTCAAGACCCGGAATCCGGTTTAGGGACCGTTTAAGGATTCGGAGACCGTTCCGTATCCCACCCCGGGCAGGCACTGTGACAAGACCGGTACCTGCGGTTTTACATCCGTCAATGCCTGGCGGAGTAGGCTGCCGCAGGGATTTCGCACCCGGAGCAATCAGCACGGAGGGGCCGTTCACGATGGGTCTGCGCGATGTGGTGGAGCGCACGCCGGTGCTGCGCACCCTGCTGGACAGGGCCTACCGGCTGTACGGCCGCCGGGTCGAGCTGCACCTGGCCAACACCCCGCACCACATCGGCGTGATCCTGGACGGCAACCGCCGCTGGGCCAAGGCCACCGGCGGCACCACCGCCTACGGCCACCAGCGCGGCGCCGACAAGATCAGCGAGTTCCTGGGCTGGTGCGCGGAGACCGACGTCCAGGTGGTCACCCTGTGGATGCTCTCCACCGACAACCTGGCCCGCCCCGCCGAGGAACTCGTCCCGCTGCTCGGCATCATCGAGGACGCCGTCCAGGGCCTGGTCGACGCCGGCCGCTGGAAGGTCCACCCCGTCGGCGCGCTCGACCTGCTGCCCGCCCCCACCGCCGAGGTGCTCAAGCGCGCCGAGCAGGAGACCGCGCACATCGACGGACTGACCGTCAACGTGGCCATCGGCTACGGCGGTCGGCAGGAGATCGCCGACGCCGTCCGCTCGCTGCTCCAGGAGCACGCCGGCCGAGGCACGTCGATCGAGGAACTGGCCGAAATCCTCGACGTCGAGCACATCGCCGAGCACCTCTACACCAAGGGCCAGCCCGACCCCGACCTGGTGATCCGCACCTCCGGCGAGCAGCGGCTGTCCGGCTTCCTGCTCTGGCAGTCCGCGCACAGCGAGTTCTACTTCTGCGAGGCCTACTGGCCGGCCTTCCGCCGGGTCGACTTCCTCCGGGCGCTGCGCGACTACCAGCTGCGCAACCGGCGAATGGGCCGCTGACTCCGGCCTGTTGACGCTGACGTCCGGTCAACTCACTTTCCCCGTCCGTCGGTCGGGAAAACGTTCACCAGGTGTGTTCCCGCCGTTCGCTCCGGCGCGAATGCAGCCCTCCTCGCCTGGGAAGACTCCCCTCAGACCGTCCCCCCGGCCAGCGGGGCCGCGGGGACCGGTGGGCCGCGGGTGACGTCGGGTCACCCGCTCTGGAGGGCTAGTGGTCAGTACCAAGAGCCGCCGGACACCTGACCGGCGCACGTACGTCCTCGACACCAGCGTGCTCCTGGCCGACCCTCTCGCCATGACGCGCTTCGAGGAGCACGAGGTCGTCCTCCCGGTCGTCGTGGTCACCGAGTTGGAGGCCAAGCGGCACCACCCGGAACTCGGCTACTTCGCCCGCCAGGCGCTGCGCCTGCTGGACGACTACCGGATCCGCCACGGCCGGCTCGACGAGCCGATCCCGGTGGGCGAGTTCGGCGGCACCATCCGGGTCGAGCTGAACCACTCCGACCTGTCGATCCTGCCGGCCGGCTACCGGGCCGGGGGCGGCGAGGCGGACACCAGGATCCTCGCGGTCGCCCGCAATCTGCAGGCCGAGGGCTACGACGTCACCGTGGTGTCCAAGGACCTGCCGCTGCGGATCAAGGCGAGCTCGGTGGGTCTGCTGGCCGAGGAGTACCGGGCCGAGCTGGCGATCACCTCCGGGTGGACGGGCATGACCGAACTGCACGTCCCCGCCGACCAGGTGGACGAGCTGTTCACCGGTCAGGAGCACGCCCTCTCCGTCGACGGCGCCGAGCAACTCCCGGTCCACACCGGCCTGGTGCTGCACTCCGAACGCGGCCGTGCGCTCGGCCGGGTGGCCCCCGACGGCCGGGTGCGGCTGGTCCGCGGCGACCGCGAGGCGTTCGGCCTGCGCGGCCGCAGCGCCGAGCAGCGGATCGCCCTCGACCTGCTGCTCGACCCGGAGATCGGGATCATCTCGATGGGCGGCCGGGCCGGCACGGGCAAGTCCGCGCTCGCCCTGTGCGCCGGCCTGGAGGCCGTCCTGGAGCGCCGCCAGCACCGCAAGGTGATGGTGTTCCGCCCGCTGTACGCGGTCGGCGGCCAGGAACTCGGCTACCTGCCCGGCAGCGAGGCCGAGAAGATGGGCCCCTGGGCGCAGGCGGTGTTCGACACCCTCTCCGCCGTCACCACCCAGGACGTGATCGAGGAGGTCATCTCCCGCGGCATGCTGGAGGTCCTGCCGCTCACCCACATCCGCGGGCGCTCGCTGCACGACGCCTTCGTGATCGTGGACGAGGCGCAGTCGCTGGAGCGCAACGTGCTGCTCACGGTGCTCTCCCGGATCGGCCAGAACTCCCGCGTGGTGCTCACCCACGACGTCGCCCAGCGGGACAACCTGCGGGTCGGCCGGTACGACGGCGTGGTCGCGGTGGTGGAGAAGCTGAAGGGGCATCCGCTGTTCGCCCACGTCACGCTCACGCGTTCGGAGCGTTCGCCGATCGCCGCACTGGTGACCGAAATGCTGGAGGACATCCAGCCGTAGGCATAACCGGACACACCGGGGCAAAGGGGCCTGACGTCGACCGTCAGGCCCCTTCGCTGTCGGCCCGACTGACGACCCCTCGGCCACCCGGCCGCCAAATGCCCAGGTGGCGAAAGTTTGTGAGATCCGCCACGGCACAGGGAATTGCGTAGACACCGTCGCTTGCGGCATGGTGAGGGTTCTGTCAGGCCCCGCGTACGGCAATTCCGCGCTCGGCAACTCCGGTTGGCGGGCGGACAACTGAACACCGCAAGGCCGTACGCCGCTCGAATCCACCGCCGCTCCGGGCCCGCCCGGGGGGACGGCCGAGCCAGCGCCTCCCGTGACCAGAGCTCGACGGAGGCCAGTGACCAGGGGCAGATTGCGCCCGGACGGTCACACGCCGGGCGACGCTGGAAGGAAACCATGTGACTCGGATCTCGGTCCGGGGAGTCGCTGTCGCCTCCGCCACCGCGGTGACCGCCGTCGGTGCCGTCGTAGGTGCGGCCTCTGGCAGTGAGGGCAAGACCGTCCAGACGGTCGACGTCGCGAGCGCCACCCTGCTCGCCGACGCGCCCACCGGCGCACAGGCCCAGAACGTCAGCGACGGCATCAGCCGCCAGGCCAACGCCCAGCAGGTCTCCGCCGACGCCGCCGCCAAGAAGGCCGCGGAGGAGAACGCCCGGCAGAAGGCCGCCGCCGACGCCCAGGCGAAGGCCGACGCGGAGAAGGCCGCCAAGGCGGCCGAGGAGAAGCGCGTGAAGGAGGAGGCCAACCGTGCCTCCGCCCGCAGCGTGCTCGCCACCGTCAGCCCCGGCTCGGTCCAGGACATGGCGCTGCAGATCGTCGGCGACGCCAACCAGTTCCAGTGCTTCAGCCAGATCGTGAAGCGCGAGAGCGGCTGGGACTACACCGCCACCAACGCCTCCTCCGGCGCCTACGGCCTGGTCCAGGCGCTGCCGGGCTCCAAGATGGCCTCGGCCGGCGCGGACTGGCGCACCAACCCCGCCACCCAGATCAAGTGGGGCCTCAACTACATGAACAGCCGCTACGGCAGCCCCTGCGGCGCCTGGTCGTTCTGGCAGTCCCACCACTGGTACTAGGCCACAGCTCGCGGAAGGGCCCCGTTCTCGCACGGTCGAGGACGGGGCCCTTCGTGCTGCCGCGAGACAGCGGCCTTCGGACGGGCCGCGCCGCCCGGGCGGCGCTGACCAGTGCGCTGCGGGCGGCGACGGTCCGGTGCGGACGCGGGGGAACGGAGCGGGTCCTGGTTTCTCCGCTCCCGGCCGGTCCGCCGACAGAAGGTCTGCCAGGCCCCTTCCCCGATCCTGGCGGACGAAACGGGCGTATTGGTGATGATTTGCCCGGAACCTCCTGGAAGCGGTCCGGGTATCTCCGGCGACCGGGGGACCCGGGGGCAGGTAGCGTTCCTCACCGACGGCCGCGCGACCTGCGGCCGCGGAACAGCGGACGAACGCGGGGGAGACCGGTGCAGTGACGGAAGAGACGAGCGGAGGCCGCTGGCGCGGCCTCGCCAAGATAGGCGCCGTCGCGGCCGGCCTGTTCGCCGCCGCGGAACGCCGCCGCCGCGCGGCCATCACCGCCGAGGCGCAGGCCCTCGCCACCGAGCAGGCCGTCGAACTCGCCGCCGAGCGGGCCGCGCAGCGCACCGTCGAACAGACGGCCCGTCAACTTGCCGAGCACGGTGGTGATTCGGCCGACGGCCGGGCGCCCGCCGTCGCGCCCCCGGAAGGAGCGGCCGTGCGGACCGAACCGACCGTCCCTGCCCCGCGCAGCGCCGAACAGCCGCCCGCCGCCCCGCCCGGCCGGCCCGCCAACCCGGTCGACGCGGTGCCGTGGACGCTGCGGGTCGCCGCCGAGTCCACCTGGCGACTGCTGCTGCTCGGCGTCGCGCTGTACGTGGTCTTCCGGGTCATCGACACGCTGCGACTGGTCGCCTTCTCGGTGCTCGCCGCGCTGCTGATCTCCGCGCTGCTGGAGCCCACCGTCTCCTGGCTGCGCCGGCACGGCGTCCCGCGCTCGGTGGCCGCGGCCGGCACCTTCCTGTCCGGCCTGGCCGGCATCGGACTGGTCGGCTGGTTCGTGTTCTGGCAGGTGTCCACCAACCTCGACCGGGTCACCGTCAAGGCCCAGGACGGTGTCCGGCAGCTGCGCGACTGGCTGGTCAACGGGCCGTTCCACCTGACGCAGGACCAGCTGGACAACTTCACCAACCAGATCACCACGTCCATCGGCAAGAACTCCGACCAGCTCACCTCGGCCGGCTTCACCGGCGTCAGCATCGCCGTCGAGCTGCTCACCGGCATCGCGCTGACCGCCTTCACCATCTTCTTCCTGCTGTACGACGGCGCCGGGATCTGGAGCTGGATCCTGCGCGGGCTGCCCCGGCACTCCCGGCACGCGATGGCCGGCGCCGGGCCCAAGGCCTGGACCACGCTGACCGCCTACGTCCGCGGCACCGTCGTCGTCGCCTTCATCGACGCGCTGTGCATCGGGATCGGGCTCCAACTGCTCGGCGTGCCGATGGCGATGCCGCTCGCGGTGATCATCTTCCTGGGCGCGTTCGTGCCGCTGGTCGGCGCGCTGGTCACCGGCACCCTGGCCGTGCTGATCGCGCTGGTGACCGTCGGACCGTTCAAGGCGCTGATGGCGCTGGTGGTGCTGGTCCTCGTCCAGCAGCTGGAGGGCCACATCCTGCAGCCGCTGATCCTCGGCCGGGCGGTGCGGGTCCACCCGCTGGCCGTGGTGCTCGGCGTCGCCGCGGGCTCCATCGTCGGCGGCATCGCGGGCGCGATCGTGGCGGTGCCGCTGATCGCGGTGACCAACACCGTCACCGGGCACCTGCGGCAGCGCAATGCGGCCGGCCAGGAGGTCTTCCAGGCGATCGAGGCGGCCCGGAAGCAGTAGGCGGAGAACACGACGAGGCCCCGTCCGGGAGGAGAACTCCTCCCGGACGGGGCCTCGTCGTGGTACGTCGCGCCCCGGGCGTCGCAGCCGGCGCGTCGTGGCCGACGCGTCATGAGCGGCGCGTCGCGGGTGGTGCGCTACGCCAGCTGGGCTTCGGCGTCCAGCACCGAGGCGACGGCCTGGACGGTGGCGGCGATCTTGACGGAGGCCTGGATGACCTCACGCTCGACACCGGCCTTGCGCAGCACGCCCTCGTGCGAGTCGAGGCACTGGCCGCAGCCGTTGATCGCGGAGACCGCGAAGCACCACAGCTCGAAGTCGACCTTGTCGACGCCCGGGTTGCCGATGATGTTCATCCGCAGACCGGCCCGCATCGTCCCGTACTCCTTGTCGGAGAGCAGGTGCAGCGTCCGGTAGTAGACGTTGTTCATCGCCATGATCGCGGCAGCGCCCTTGGCGGCCTGGTAGGCCTCCGGGGTCAGGTGCGACTTGGCCTCGGGCTCCAGCTCGCGCAGCACGGCCGAGGAGCCGGTCGCCATCGCGCAGGCGAGCACGGTGCCCCAGAGCTGCTGCTCCGGCAGGTCCGAGTTGCCGATGACCGAGCCCAGGTTGAGCTTCAGGTCCTTGGCGTAGTCCGGCAGGGCGGCCTTGAGTTCGTCGAGAGCCATGGCGGTCAGCCGGCCAGCAGGGCCTGGGCGTCGAGGGTGTCCTCGCCCTTGTTCCAGTTGCACGGGCACAGCTCGTCGGTCTGCAGGGCGTCCAGCACCCGCAGGACCTCCTTGGGGTTACGGCCGACGGAGCCGGCGGTCACCATGACGAACTGGATCTCGTTGTTCGGGTCCACGATGAACACCGCACGCTGGGCGGTGCCGTCCGCGCCCTCGACGCCGCAGGCGCGCATCAGCTCGTGCTTGACGTCGGCCAGCATCGGGAAGGGCAGGTCGCGCAGGTCCTTGTGGTCCTTGCGCCACGCGTGGTGGACGTACTCCGAGTCGCCGGAGACGCCGAGGATCTGGGCGTCACGGTCGGCGAACTCATCGTTCAGCTTGCCGAACGCGGCGATCTCGGTCGGGCAGACGAAGGTGAAGTCCATCGGCCAGAAGAACACGACCTTCCACTTGCCCTCGTAGGACTTGTGGTTGATCTCGGCGAAGGCGTTCGCGGCGTCGAGGTCCACGCAGGCGTTGAGTTCGAACTCGGGGAACTTGTCACCGATCGTCAGCACGTCGCTTCTCCAGGGGTTGAGATGAGGGTTGTCCGAATTGCGGACATTCCCAGCGTCGCACAGGGGCTACTGATCAGTGAAATCGGATCTGCTGCTTTGCCCGATAGGCAATCCCGATCAGTGCGGCACACTGGTGGCAGCACCGGATCCACTCAGGAAGCGCGGCCGTGAAGCACCCTACGCAACGCACCCCCACCGTCTCCCAGCTGCGGGCCTTCGCCGCCGTCGCGGAACACCTGCACTTCCGGGAGGCCGCCGCCGCGATCGGCACCAGCCAGTCCGCGCTGTCCGGCGCGGTCGCCGCACTGGAGGAGGCCCTCGGCGCGCAGCTGGTGGAACGCACCACCCGACGCGTCATGATCACCCCGCTCGGGGAGCGGGTCGCCGCCCACGCCAGGGAGGTGCTGTCCGCGCTGCACGCCCTCGCCGAGGAGGTCGAGGCCGCCCGCCGCCCCTTCACCGGGCCGCTGCACCTCGGCGTGATCCCGACCGTCGCGCCCTACCTGCTGCCGACCGTCCTGCGCCTGGTCCGCGACGCCTACCCCGACCTCGAACTGCACGTCCACGAGGAACGCACCCCCTCCCTGCTGGACGGCCTGGCCACCGGACGGCTCGATCTGCTGCTGCTCGCCCTGCCCGCCGGCGGGAGCGCGCCGGTGGCCGAAATCCCGCTGTTCGACGAGGACTTCGTGCTGATCGTGCCGCCCGAGCACGAACTCGCCGGCCGGATCGACGTACCCCGGGACGCCCTGCTCGACCTCGACGTCCTGCTGCTGGAGGAGGGCCACTGCCTGCGCGACCAGGCCCTCGACATCTGCCGCGAGGTCGGCGCCGACGTCTCCGGCGGGAGCACCCGCGCCGCCGGACTCTCCACCCTGGTCCAACTGGTCGCCGGCGGCCTCGGCGTCACCCTGCTCCCCGCCACCGCGCTCGACGTCGAGACCGGTCGCAGCGACCGCCTCGCCGCCGTCCGCTTCGCCGCCCCCACCCCCGGCCGCCGCATCGGCCTCGCCCACCGCCCCGGCTCCGCCCGCACCCCGGAGTACGACCGCTTCGCGGCCGCCCTCCGGGACGCCCTCCGGGGCCTCCCCGTTCGCATCGCCGCCTGACCCCTGCGCCCGCCGACCCGTGGCCCCGCCGCCCGGGCGCACGCCGGACAACCCGCTGCGCGGGGCGTGGCGGGGCACGGGTGGGTGGGCCGGCGGTGGGCATAACTACCCTGCGGGAGCGAGCCAGGGGGTGGCCGGGTGTACGTGTCGCGGATCAGGATCGACGGGGTGAAGTGCTTCGCCGGTGCGCGGGCCGTCGATGTGACGGTGCCGCCGGGGCCGGGGTGGACGGTGGTGGCCGGGCCGAACGGGAGCGGGAAGAGCACGCTGCTCCGGGCGGTCGGGGTGGCGCTCGGGGCGCTGCCGGGTGACCCCGGGGGCCGGGTGGAGGTGACGCCCGCGCCGCAGGCGCTGTTCGTGGATCCCGCCGAGGGCCGCGGTGTCGCGCTGGACGCCGAACCGGTGGACGGCGTGCTGCCCGCCGGCTGGCGGGTCAGCGATGCGCGGCGGCAGTACGTGGCGAACGGGACGCTGGAGCTGCCGCTGGACGAACTCGGCGACGGCGTCGCCGCGTTGGCCCGGCTGGTCGGCCGTCTCGCGGCGGCCCCGCGAACCGGCCCGGTGCTGATCGACGACGTGGACCGCCACCTGCACCCGGTGTGGCAGCAGCGGATCGGACCGTGGCTGACCGAGCACTTCCCGCACGCCCAGTTCCTGGTCGCCACCCACAGCCCCTACGTCTGCCAGGCCGCCGATCCGGGCGCGCTGATCCGACTGCCCGGCCCCGCCGAGGACTTCGCCCCGCACCGGCTGGACGAGGACCTGCGCCAGCGGGTGCTGTACGGCAGCGGCGAGGACACCGTGCTGTCCGAACTGTTCGGCCTGCCCAGCGCCTACTCGCCGGCCGCCGAGGCCGAACGCCGGCTGCTGGTGAGGCTGGAGCGCAAGATGTACGCGGGCCGGGCCACCGACGCGGAACTCGCCGAGTACCGGGAGCTCGGGGCGAAGCTGAACAGCTCGCTGACCGCCCGGGTCGACGAGGTCACCGCGCGGCTGCTCGGCCGCGACCGGTGATCCCGCTCCGGCGGCCCGCCCTGCAGCCCAGGCTGGCCGCCGACCTCGACCGTGCCACCGCCGGCATCCGGGCGGCCGGCCCGTCCACCGCGTCCGGCCGCGCCGCGTGGCGCAAGGCCGTCCGCCCGAAGGCCCAACTGCGGTTGATGCTGCGGCAGATGGCGCCGGGGTTGGAACGCTGCATGTACTGCGGGGACAACCTGGGCACCGACATCGACCACTTCGAGCCGATCGCCCAGGCGCCGCTGCGCACCTTCGACTGGCAGAACCACCTGCTGGCGTGCGCGCACTGCAACAGCAACCGCAAACGCGACCGCTTCCCGCGCGACCCGGCCACCGGCGACGGCCTGCTGGTCGACCCGTGCCGGGAGGATCCGGCCGACCACCTGGTGCTCTACCTGGACTCCGGCGCGTACGACCCGCTCACCGTCCGGGGCGAGGCCACCATCGAGGTGTTCGGTCTCAACGAGCGGCCCGAACTGGTGCGCGGCCGGCGGATGATGTTCGCCGTGGTCAAGGCCCTGCTGCTGACCTGGCACGCCGCGGGCCCCACCGAGGCCGACGAGTACGCGGCGGCGCTGCGCGAGATCCACCACGCCGACGTCCTGCGCACCGTCCTCGGCCTGCACCGCACCCGCCCCCTGGCCCTCGCCGTCCTCGGCCCCGACGTCCTCGCCGCACTGGACGAACTCACCGCCACCGACGGCAGGTTCACCGTCTGACCGGCGTCCGGCCCGGGCTCAGATGCGCTGCTCGAACCAGACCACCTTGCCGGCGCCCAACCGGGTCGCGCCCCAGCGGTCCGCGCAGCGGGCGACTATCTGCAGGCCGCGGCCGCGCTCCTCGTCCGGGCCGACCCGGCGGGTGCGGGGGAGGGCGGCCGAGTCGTCGCCGACCTCGCAGCGGAGCCGGGAGGTGCGGACCAGCCGGAGCGTCACCGGGCGGGTGGCGTGCCGGATCGCGTTGGTGACCAGCTCGCTGACCATCAACTCGCAGTTCTCGCGCAGATGGTCCAGGCCCCAGTTGTGCAGCGCGTGCCCGGCCAGCCGGCGGGCCCGGCCGGGCGTCTCGTGGCGCGGCTGGAGGTACCAGTAGGCGACGTCGGCGGCGGGGATGCCGTCGAACGCCGCGGCCAGCAGTGCGATGTCGTCGGCCCGGTCGCCCGGCGGCAGGATCCGCAGCGCCTCCTGGCAGAGCTGCTCCGGGGCGAGCCGGTGCGCGCCCTCCAGCCGGGCCCGCAGCAGTTCCAGGCCGGTGCCCAGCGGGCGGCGGCGGGTCTCCACCAGGCCGTCGGTGAACAGCAGCAGCGCCGAGCCGGGCGGGGCGGCCAGCTCCACCGAGGTGAAGTCCACGCCGCCGACGCCGATCGGCGCGCCCGGCGGCAGGTCCAGCAGCTCGCTGGAGCCGTCCGGGGCGACCAGCACCGGCGGCACGTGCCCGGCGCTGGCTATCACCACCCGGCCCGCGATCGGGTCGTACACCGCGTACACGCAGGTCGCCAAGTGGTGCTCGCGGCCCAGGCGTTGGGCCTGCTCGTCGAGGTGGTACAGCACCTCGTGCGGCGGCAGGTCGAGGCCCGCCAGGGTCTGCGCGGAGGTGCGCAGCTGGCCCATCACCGCGGCCGAGGTCAGCGAGTGGCCCATCACGTCGCCGACGATCAGCGCCACCCGGTTGCCCGGCAGCGGGATCGAGTCGTACCAGTCGCCGCCGACCTGCGCCCCGCGCTCGCCCGGCAGGTAGCGGTGCGCCAGGCGCACGCCGTGCGGCTGCGGGAGGTGCGCGGGCAGCATCGAGCGCTGCAACTCGTCGGCGATCTCCCACTCGCGGGTGTAGCGCAGCGCGGTGTCCACGGCCAGGCCCGCATGGGTCGCCAGGTGCGCGGCCGTCGCGGTGTCCGCCGGGTCGAACGACACCGGCTGCCCGTCCGCCGCCGGGCGCCGGATCAGCAGCAGCATGCCCAGCGCCGCCTGCCGCCCGTGCAGCGGCAGCGCCAGCAGCGCCGTCCCCGCGGGCAGCCGGCCCAGCGCCCGGGCGCCCAGCAGTTCGGCGGGCAGGCCGCCGCGCCCCTCGTCCAGCACCAGCGGCCCGTGCGGCGCCCGCCGTTCCAGGGCACGCTCCAGCGCGCTGCCGGGCGGCACCGGGCGCAGCCCGCCGCGGCGGCCCAGCCGCGTCCCGACGGTGTGCAGCACCCGCAGCGCGCGCGGCCGCCCGAGGTCGCGTTCGACGTCCGGCAGCGGGTCGCGGACCAGCACCACCAGGGCGTCCGCGAGCTCGGGCACCAGCACCCGGCCCAGATTGCGCAGCGTGGCCGTCAGATCGAGCGAGCTGTTGATCCGCCGGGCCGCGCCGTCCAAGTACGCCAGGCGCTCGGCAAGCCGCGGCGGCCCGTCCGGCGGCGGATGCCGCTGGACGGGTACGGCGGGCTGCTGCCCCGCCAGGGGCTCCAGGTGGTCGCGCACGGGCTGCCCGATTCTGTGCAGATGTGGAGGACGTCGTGGGCGGAGGCTGCCGCCGGGTCAGCCGGTGCGCCGGCAGCGCAGGTACAGCTGGGTCTCCGGCGGCTGCGTGGACCCCGCCGGGGCGTACGACTGGCTGTCCACCGCCTCCACGGCGAAGCCGGACCGCTCCAGCAGCGCCGTCAGCTCCTCGCGCAGGTAGCCGCTGACCCGGATCTCCTGCTCCAGGAACGGCAACGGCGCGTTGTCCAGGTCCGCCTCCACCATGCCCAGCGCCAGCAGGCCGCCCGGGCGCAGCAGTTCGCGGATCCGGCCGAGCGCCTCGGCGATCTCCGTCCGGGGCAGCATCAGCAGCGAGAAGAACGCCGCCGCGCCGTCCCAGGCGCCGGCCCCGGCCGGCCCCAGCTCGGGCACGCCCCAGAGCTCCCCGGCGTTCCCGGTGGCCAGGTCGACGACGTCGAACCGGCGGAACTCGGCCTCCGGCACGGCCTTCCGCGCCTGCTCCAGCATGCCCTCCGAGAGGTCCACGCCGAGCACCCGCAGGCCGCCGTCCGCCAGCTGACGCGCGGTCGGCTCACCCGCGCCGCAGCCCACGTCCACCACCCGGGCCCCGGCCGGCAGCTGCTCCAGCAGCCACCCCGCACAGGTCAACTGGCCCGACCTGGCCGGAAACACCTCCTGGTACCGCTCACCCATCGCATCGAACGCGGCGGCCTGACCGGCCCGCTCGGCCCGTCGGCCCTCACCCGCGGACGCCCGTTCGGCGTCGGCGGGGACAGCAGTCTGTTCGTCCGTCACCTGATCTGGGCACCTCTCCCGCGCGCGTCCTGCCCCACCTGTCGTGGTCCGCACACCACTCCCGACCCTGGCCTATGAGAATAAACGCGATCACCGCACTGTGGAGTCCGTTTCCGGCCAACTCGTGCGCCGTTGGGCGATTATCGTCCGCCGGCCGAGGCGCACCGTCGCCCGCAACGGAGCACGCCCACCGCCCGCGCCCCGCCCGCCAGGTCCACGCCACGCCCTTGACCTGCCCTGATGTCCGATCAATTCAATTGCTTCGGACGTTTATTGAACGTCAATCGCGGCCTGGCAGAGTCTTCCTCAGCGCCGGGGAAGCGTCAAAGCGTTCCCGCAGCCGGGGGGCTGCGGGGACGCTGACGCCCCAGGGGGACAGGCCTTCGCCATGGGGGGACCAGGGGGGTACCACGGGGGGAGCGAAGGCCTACGGCGCGGGGGGAGGGGAAGGCTCGGTGTGCCGAGAGTCGATGAGGTCCTGCACGGGCTGGGCCTCTGGCACACCGAGCCGCGTGAACACCGTCAACGCCTCCTGAAGACACGCCAGACCACGCGACGGCTGCCCGAGTTCGAGCAGCGCCTCGCCGAGAGCGGCGTTGGCCATGCCCTGGCAGTACGCGGCCTCGATCTCCTGCGCGATCGACAGCGACTCCTCCGCGGCCTCGGCCGCCGCCGCGAACCGGCCGTCCGCGAGCAGACAGGCGGCGAGGCGGGCGAGGGAGTAGCCCTCCCAGATCGGGTGCTGATGGGCCCGGTACAGCTGGTGCGCCTCACGGAGGTGTATCGCCGCCTCGCCGGGATCGCCGGTCGACCGCAGCACCACGCCCAACTGGTAGAGGGTGTCGGCCACGCAGGAGGCGTTGCCGGAGGCCCGAGCCGCCGTCACCGCCGCCTGGGCGGCCTCCACCGCCTCCTCGTGCCGGTCCAGTCCGACGTAGGCGCGTGCCATGTTGCCGAGCAGCCGTGCCTCGCTGATCGGCGCGTCGAGTTCGGACACGAGCAGGCGGGCCTGTTCGTAGAACGGCAGCGCCTCGGCCGGCCGGCCCGCCATGATCAGGACGGTCGCGATGGTGCTGGTCGTGGCCAGCCGCAGCATGGTGGCGGGCTCGGCCGGCTGGAGGGCCAGGCAGGCCGCCAACGCCTCCTCGGCCTCGGTGAGTTCGGCCGCCACCTGGTGCATGTGGCCGAGCGCGTAGTGCACCCGGGCCAGGGTCCCCGCGTCGTTCCGGGCCGCAGGATTCGCCGCGGCGGCGTGCAGCACACCGCGGATGCGCGGTGCGAGCGACGGGTCCTCGACCACGCTGGTCATGCTCTGGAGAACCTCCACGGCGGGCTGCACCAGGTCCAGCGGGCCACTGGCCGCCGCCTCGACCGTGCCGAGCAGCACCACGACCTCCGACCGGAGCCACTCGCGGGCCGCGGCCGTGCCGGAGAACGGCAGCCCGGGCGCCTGCGCGGTGTGCAGCGGCTCCACCGGCTCGTCGTCGGGTTCGAGCACGTGCACGGCGTTCCGGATGGTGGCGTGGAGCAGGTCCAGCAGCCGCAGCAGCGCCGCGTGCTGGTTCTCCGCGTCGCCGGTCTTGACGTTCTGCCGCTGGGCGTAGAGGCGCAGCAGGTCGTGGTAGCGGTACCGGCCGGGTGTGAAGCACTCCAGCATGTTCGCCTCGACCAGGGCCTCCGCCAGGTCCTCCGCCTCCCGTTCGGCGGTGCCGAGCAGGGCGGCGACGGCCGCCAGCGGCAGGTCCGGCGAGTCCACCAGCGCGAGCAGCCGGAACGCCCGGGCCTCCTCGGGCTGGAGCTGGGCGTAACCGAGCCCCAGGGTGGTCTCCACGGCGAGGTTGCCGAGCTGGAGTTCCTGGAGCCGGTTGCGCTGGTCCGCTAACCGGCGGGCGAGGTCCGAGACGCTCCAACGCGGACGGCTGGCCAGCCGGGCGGCGGCGATCCGGACCGCCAGCGGCAGGAACCCGCAGAAGGTCACCACCTGGAGCGCGGCCTCGGGCTCGGCGGCCACCCGCTCGACGCCGACGATCGCGGAGAACAGCGCCAGCGCCTCGTCCGGAGTCAGCTCCTCGATGTCCACCAGGTGTGCGCCGGGGATCTCCGCCAGCCGCGAACGGCTGGTCACCATCACGGCGTTGCCGGAGACGCCCGGGATCAGCGGCCTCAACTGCTGGGCGTCGCGGGCGTTGTCGAGCAGGATCAGCATCCGCTTGTCGGCCAGCTGCGAGCGGTACATCGCGGCGCGCTGGTCCAACGAGTCAGGGGCGTCGGGTACGCCCAGCGCGTGCAGGAAGTCACCGAGCACCACCGCAGGATCGGCCGGGGACGCGCCCGCGCCGCGCAGGTCCACGTACAGCTGCCCGTCCGGGAAGTCCGGCCGCAGCAGGTGTGCCACGTGCACCGCGAGGGTGGTCTTCCCGACGCCGCCGATGCCGGCCAGCGACGTCACGACCACGGCTTGGCCGGAACCCGCCCTCAGCACGTCCCGGAGCTCGCTGACCACCTTGCTGCGCCCGCTGAAGTCCGATACGTCGGCCGGGAGCTGAGCCGGCGGGACGAAGGAGGTCGACTCCTCGGAGGCGGCCTTCTGCGGCACGGCGAGGACCGCCATCAGCTCCGGGTCGCCGGCCAGGATGCGGGCGTGCATCGCGGCCAGCGCGGTGCCGGGCTCGACGCCGAGCTCCTCGATCAGCAGTTTCCGGGTGTCCGCGTACACGCCCAGGGACTCGGCCTGCCGGCCGCTGCGGTAGAGCGCCAGCATCAGCAGCTCGCGCAGCCGTTCGCGCAGCGGGTGGGCGGTGGACAGCGAGTTGAGCTCGGAGACGACATCGGCGTGCAGGCCGATCTCCAGCGCCATCGCGCAGCGCTCCTCGGCCACCGCGAGCCGGCGCTCCGTCAACCGGCTGCGCTGCGACTCGGCGTAGGGCCCCGGCACCCCCGGAAGCGGGCGGCCGCTCCACAGGTCGAGCGCCGAGACCAGCCCGTCGTGAGCGGCGCGGAAGGTTCCCTCGGCACGCGCGTTCGCGGCCTCCGCGACCCGCTGTTCGAAGACCGCCAGGTCCAGGGACTCCGGCGAGATCCGCAGCACGTAACCGTCGCTCACCGAGACCAGGACCTCGGCGGGCTTGCGGACTTCGCGGTTCGGCTCCAGCACCGAGCGCAGCCGGGAGATGTACGTGCGCAGCGCGGCGACCGCCTGCGGTGGGGTCCGGTCGCCCCAGATGCCGTCCACCAGGTCGTCGGTGGTCACCGGGCGGCCCTCGCCGAGCAGCAGGGCGACCAGGACCGCCTGCTGTTGCGGCGATCCGAGCGCCAGCGGTGCGTCACCACGCCATGCCTGGACAGGGCCGAGCACTTGGAAGCGCAACGCCTCGGCGGAGCGCGTGCTCTGAAGCTCCATGTCCTCCCCTGTGGCCGATGAACCGTCTGTTCCCCACGCTGCCGCCGGTCGTGTGGGGGCGTCAGCTTATGAGGGTGCGAGCAAACGTCCACCAAGCGGATGCGAGGTGCAACGTTTATGAGACATTTAGCGGTCCCTACGATACTGGGCCGCGCACCCGGGGTTAGTCGTCCGGGTGATCCATCCTCAGCTGAAAGGCGGCCCACCCCATGGCCGACGAGACCACCACCCTCGCTCCCGAGGCGGGGCAAACCCCGGCCCCGGTCGAGCACATCGCCGAGCCCACCGACCAGAGCGCGATCGAGCGTGCCTTCGAGGTGCTGGCCGGGCAGCCGGCCGCCCCGGCTGTGGAGCGGATCGAGCAGCCGGTCTCGCCGGACGACGACGAGAAGTTCGAGCCGCTCGGTACCATCCCGAACACCCCGTGACCGACGCCCGCACCCGCAGAACGAGCCCCGACCCTCACCGGCCGGGGCTCGTCCCGTTTCAGCGGGTCACTGCGCCGAGCGCACCCGCAGGTTGGTGATCAGCGGGCCGTCGGTCACCTCGGCGAAGAAGTCGTTGCCCTTGTCGTCCACCACGATGAACGCCGGGAAGTCCTCGACCTCGATGCGCCAGACGGCCTCCATGCCGAGCTCGGGGTACTCCAGGACCTCGACCTTCTTGATGCAGTCCTGGGCGAGTCGGGCCGCCGGGCCGCCGATCGAGCCGAGGTAGAAGCCGCCGTGGTCGTTGCAGGCCTTGGTGACCTGCTTGGAGCGGTTGCCCTTGGCGAGCATGACCATCGAGCCGCCGGCGGCCTGGAACTGGTCGACGTAGGAGTCCATCCGGCCGGCCGTGGTGGGGCCGAAGGAGCCGGACGCGTAGCCCTCGGGGGTCTTCGCCGGGCCCGCGTAGTAGACCGGGTGGTCCTTCATGTACTGCGGCATGCCCTCGCCGCGGTCGAGCCGCTCCTTGATCTTGGCGTGCGCGATGTCGCGGGCGACGACCAGCGTGCCGGAGAGCGAGAGCCGGGTCTTCACGGGGTACTTGGAGAGCTGCTCGCGGATCGCGGCCATCGGCTGGTCGAGGTCGACGCGGACCACGTCGCCGTCCAGGTGGGCGTCGGTGGTCTCCGGCAGGTACTTGGCCGGCTCGGTCTCCAGCTGCTCCAGGAACACGCCCTCGGCGGTGATCTTGCCGAGCGCCTGGCGGTCGGCCGAGCAGGAGACGGCCATCGCGACCGGCAGCGAGGCGCCGTGCCGGGGCAGGCGGATGACGCGGACGTCGTGGCAGAAGTACTTGCCGCCGAACTGCGCGCCGATGCCGATCTTCTGGGTGAGCTCGAGGACCTTCTGCTCCAGCTCCAGGTCACGGAAGCCGTGGCCGGTCTTCGCGTCGCCGCCGGTCGGCAGGTTGTCCAGGTAGTGCGCGGAGGCGTACTTCGCGGTCTTCAGGGCGAACTCGGCGCTGGTGCCGCCGACCACGATCGCCAGGTGGTACGGCGGGCAGGCCGCGGTGCCCAGCGAGCGGATCTTCTGCTCCAGGAAGGTGAGCATCGACGACTCGTTGAGGATCGCCTTGGTCTCCTGGTACAGGTACGACTTGTTCGCCGAGCCGCCGCCCTTGGCCATGAACAGGAACTTGTAGGCGTCCCCGTCGGTGGCGTACAGCTCGATCTGGGCCGGCAGGTTGTTGCCGGTGTTCTTCTCGTCCCACATGGTCACGGGGGCCATCTGGGAGTAGCGCAGGTTCAGCTTGGTGTACGCGTCGTACACGCCGCGGGCGATCGCCGACTCGTCCTGACCGGACGTCAGCACGTTCTGGCCGCGCTTGCCCATCACGATCGCGGTGCCGGTGTCCTGGCACATCGGGAGGATGCCGCCGGCCGAGATGTTGACGTTCTTCAGCAGGTCCAGCGCCACGAAGCGGTCGTTCGGGCTGGCCTCCGGGTCGTCCAGGATGCGGCGCAGCTGGGCCAGGTGGGCCGGGCGCAGGTAGTGCGAGATGTCGTGCATCGCCTCGGCGGTGAGCAGCCGCAGGGCCTCCGGCTCGACCTGGAGGAAGGTGCGGCCGCCGGCCTCGAAGGTGGAGACGCCCTCGGAGGTGAGCTTGCGGTACGGGGTGGTGTCCGCACCGAGCGGGAGCAGGTCGCGGTAGGCGAACTCTGAAGCCATGGGGGAGATCCTTCAGTTCTTTCGGCGTCGTCGACGAGGCACCCTCCAGGTTAGGCGCAAGGCGCGCGCCCCCGGCGCTCAGGTCGACCTGCGTGACGCGGGTCACCCTGCGCTCCCCGGGCCCGCTCCGCCCGCTGTGCGCCACGCGCATTGCGTCGAACCGGCGTTCGGGCCTTGAGCGGGCTCGCTAGGCTTGTGACGTGGACAACTCTCCCGCCCAGCAGCCGCAGGGCCAGCCGCCCGCCCCGATGAAGAAGACCGAGCCCACGCCGGCTCCCGTCCCTGCCCCCGGTACCGGCCCGGCCGCCGAGCTCCGGGCCGCCGACGCCGACCGCGAACGCGTCGCCGACCTGCTGCGTGACGCCTACGCGGAGGGCCGGCTCACCGTCGACGAGCACGCCGAACGGATCGAGGCCGCCTACAACGCCCGCACGTTCGGCGAACTGGAGCCGCTCACCCGCGACCTGCCCAGCCACCCGGGGCCGATCCGGCACAACCTGACCAAGCCGCCGCTGGACGCGCCGGCCCCCGCCCCGCAGCCGCCGCTGCCGCCGGCCCGGGCCGAAGCGCCCACCATGGTCGCGGTGTTCGGCGGCGCCGCCCGCAAGGGCCGCTGGCGGGTGGGTTCGCACCTGAAGGCGATCGCGGTGTTCGGCGGCGTCGAGATCGACCTGACCGACGCGGTGTTCGAGTCGCCCGAGGTGGTCATCGAGGTGATCGCGGTGTTCGGCGGGGTCGAGGTCCGGGTCCCGGAGAACGTCACCCTGCAGGGCAGCGGCGCCGGCATCTTCGGCGGCTTCGACGTCCGCGAGCAGACCTCGCCGGACCCGTACGCGCCGGTGGTGCGGATCAAGGGCGCGGCGGTGTTCGGCGGTTGCGACGCCAAGGCGAGGCGCGGCAAGAAGCTCAAGGAATGGGTCCGCCGCCAGCTGGAGGGCTGACCTGCGGCGATCTCCTGGATCGTCAACTCGCTTGGCGGCACTCGCCGTTGCGGCGAGTGCAGCGGGTAGTCGATTGCGTGCGGTGTGCATGAATCCGGGGGTGGCGGGGTAGTTCCAATCGCACATCGTTCCTGTACGGCTGTGACCCCGCGGGTCGGCGACGGTGCCACGGCGAGGGAGCACGGGGCAGTCGGGCAGGAGGCGACCGATCCCCGAGCCTTGAGCCTGGTCAGGAGTCACCGTGCTGCATCCGATCGAGTCCACCGCCGCCGCCCGCCGCCCCGCGGCCCCGGATCCGGACGACAACCCCTGGCACACCTCCGCCGCCTGCCGCAGCGACGAGGCCGGGCTGTTCTTCGCTCCCTCCAAGGAGCCGACGGCCGCCCGGCTCTCCCGCGAGGAGCACGCCAAGCGCGTCTGCGCCCGCTGCCCGGTGCTGATCGAATGCCGCGAGCACGCGCTGGCCCAGCCCGAGCCGTACGGCGTCTGGGGCGGGCTGACGGCCGCCGAGCGCCGCGTGGTGCTCGCCCGCCGGCGCCGCCGCGACGCCGAACTGCTGGACGCCCGGCGCCTGACGGCACGGATAGCGGGCTGAGCCGGGAGAGCCGGACGAGCCGGCGGACCGAACGCGTCGAGCCGGCCGAACGCGCTGAGCGGGCGGAACGGGCCCGGGAAGGCCGCGAGGCCGGGGCGGCCGGGGAGCGATTCCCCGGCGGCCCCGAATGTGCGTGCGGACCTGGTCCGGCGGTGCCTCAGTTGGCCCGGTCGAAGTCGATCGCGCTGTAGGCCCGCAGCTTGGACAGCTTGTGGGTGGAGTCGATCCGCCGGATCGTCCCGCTCTTGGAGCGCATCACCAGCGACGAGGTGGTGGCGGTCTCCGAGCGGTAGTGGACGCCGCGCAGCAGCTCGCCGTCGGTGATGCCGGTGGCGACGAAGAACACGTTCTCGCCGCTGACCAGGTCGTCGGTGTGCAGCACCCGGTCCAGGTCGTGGCCGGCGTCCAGCGCCTTGCGCTTCTCCGCCTCGTCCTTGGGCCACAGCCGGCCCTGGATGACGCCGCCCATGCACTTCATCGCGCAGGCCGCGATGATGCCCTCGGGGGTGCCGCCGACGCCCATCAGCAGGTCCACGCCGGTGCCCTCGCGGGCCGCCATGATCGCGCCGGCCACGTCGCCGTCGGAGATGAACTTGATCCGGGCGCCGGCCTCGCGGATCTCCTTGACCAGGTCGTTGTGGCGGGGCCGGTCCAGGACGACGACGGTGACGTCCTCGACGGCGGAGCCCTTGGCCTTGGCGACCCGGCGGATGTTGACGGCTGCGGGGGCGGTGATGTCGACGAAGTCGGCCGCCTCGGGGCCGCAGACCAGCTTGTCCATGTAGAAGACCGCGCTGGGGTCGAACATGGTGCCGCGGTCGGCGACGGCCAGGACGGCGACGGCGTTGTTCATGCCCTTGGCGGTCAGCGTGGTGCCGTCCACCGGGTCGACCGCCACGTCGCACTCGGCGCCGGTGCCGTCGCCGACCCGCTCGCCGTTGTACAGCATCGGGGCTTCGTCCTTCTCGCCCTCGCCGATGACGACCACGCCGTTCATCGAGACGGTGGACACCAGGGTGCGCATCGCCTTCACGGCTGCGCCGTCGGCGCCGTTCTTGTCGCCCCGGCCGACCCAGCGGCCGGCGGCCATCGCGGCGGCCTCGGTGACCCGGACCAGTTCGAGGGCCAGGTTGCGGTCGGGGGCTTCCGGCGCGACCTCCAGGGCGCTGGGAAGGTGGTGCGGGTACTGCGTGGTCATCGTCGTTACCTCTCTGTACGCGACGACAAGTCAGCATCGGGTCACGGAGGGTCACCGGCGCTGCTACGAGGGTTGATGCGATCGTATCGGCAGGTGGGACGGGCGTCTGCGGCGCACTCCGCGCGCACCGCGACGGGGCGGCCGGTCGTCGGCGTTCCGTAAGCGCCGCCTACCATGGGCGGGTGGCAGGAGACAGCAGCAAGAAGGGCCGCCAGACGGTACGGGACATGGTCCTGTCGATGGCGGCGGTCGGCGTCGTGGTGACGGTCGCGTACTTCAGCATCCCCAGCGCGGACGGCAAGAGCGGCGTCCATCCGGTGCAGTACCAGGTGGAACTCGCGTCGGCGAAGCGCGCCGCCCCGTACCCGCTGGTCGGGCCGCAGCCGCTGCCGGAGGGCTGGCACGCGACCTCGGTGAGCTACAGCCCGAGTGACAAGGGCCACGCCGTGTGGCACCTGGGCTTCAGCACCGCCTCCGGCCAGTACGCGGCGATCGAGCAGAGCGACGGCAAGGCCGACGACGTGGTGGCCAAGAACGTCCCCGGCGGCAAGCCGGACGGCAGCTCCACGGTGGACGGCCAGGAGTGGCAGCGGGTGCAGGGCGACCGCTACCGGGCGCTGACCCGCCCGGCCGGCAGCACCGGCACCACGGTGCTCACCGGCACCGCCTCCTACGAGGAACTCGCGCAGCTCGCCCAGTCGCTGAAGTGACACCGCCGCTGAAGCGGCACCGTCGCTGAAGCGACACCTGTGCCACGGCACGCGAAAGGCCCCCGCCGGGAACGGCGGGGGCCTTCGCTGTCACGGCGTCGGAGCGGACCCGGACGGCGGTGACTCGGGTGCGGCGGCTCAGACGGTGGTGACGACCTCGTCGTAGGCCAGACGCGGGCTGCGCGGGAACCAGGCGTCCTCGCCCGGCTTGCCGATGTTGACCACGGCCAGCACCGAGTGCTCGCCGTCGCCGAAGAACTCCTTGTTGATGCCCTCGGCGTTGTAGCCGGTCATCGGGCCGGCGGCCAGGCCGGCGGCGCGGATGCCGATGATGAAGTACGCGGCCTGCAGGGCGCCGTTCAGCGTGGCGGAGGCCTCGCGGACCGGGCGCTCGCTGAAGAACACGTCCTTGGCCTGCGGGAAGTGCGGCAGCTGGGTCGGGAGCTCCTCGTGGAACTCGTTGTCGGCGGCCAGGATCGCGACCAGCGGCGCGCCGGCGGTCTTGGCCTGGTTGCCCTCGGCCATGTGCTGCACCAGGCGGGCGCGGCCCTCCTCGGAGCGGACCAGGACGATGCGCAGCGGCTGCTGGTTGAAGGCGGTCGGGCCGAACTTCACCAGCTCGTAGATCGCCTGGATCTGCTCGTCGCTGACCGGCTCCGTCGAGAAGGTGTTGGCGGTGCGGGCCTCGCGGAAGAGCAGGTCCTGGGCGGCGGCGTCGAGGGCCAGGGTCATGACGGTGTCCTACCTCAAGCTGTGGGGCGGTCGGGCACGGCGGGTGCCGTACACACCGGTCCAACTTCGGTGAAAGTTAAACCATTCCCCGGCCTGCCTGTGATGTGCGCCACAGCCCGGCGCGGCTACTCGCCCGCCGACTCCTCGGCCGCCAGCGCCGCGTCCAACCGGGCCCGGGCGCCGTCCAGCCAGCGCTGGCACACCTTCGCCAGCTGCTCGCCGCGCTCCCACAGCGCCAGCGACTCCTCCAGCGTCGTGCCGCCGGTCTCCAGCCGCCGCACCACCTCCAGCAGCTCGTCCCGCGCCTGCTCGTACCCGAGCACCTGCTCGACACCCGCACCCTGCTGATCAGCCATGCCGCCCAGACTAGGGGCTGACCCGGACAAACCCCTTGCGCCCCCGCCTACGCTGCCGCACATGAGCACCCCACGCCCCGCCCGCCCCGAGGACGCCGCCGAACTGGTCCGGCTGCGCACCCTGATGTTCGCCGCCATGCAGGGCGAAACCCGCCCCGGCGACTGGCAGCAGACCGCACACGACCTGGTGGCCCGTCAGCTGGCCGAACCCGACCGCCGCCTCCAGGCGTACGTCGTCGACGACCCGGACCGCCCCGGCCGACTGGCCAGCTGCGCCGTCGGCACCCTGGAGCAGCGGCTGCCCGCCCCCGGCCACCCCGACGGCCTGTTCGGGTTCGTCTTCAACATCTGCACCGACCCCGCCCACCGCGGCCGGGGCCACGCCCGGGCCTGCACCGAGGCCCTGCTCGGCTGGTTCGACGAGCGCCGCGCCACCCGGATCGACCTGCACGCCACCGAGGGCGGCGAGGCGCTCTACCGCAGCCTCGGCTTCCACGAGCACTCCACCGCGCTCTCGCGCCAGCGGCTGCTCGCCGACTGAGCCGCCGTCAGCCCTGCTCCGGCACCCGCACCTCGAACGCGCCGCCCGCCACCCGGGCCCGCAGTGCCTCGCCGGCGGCCGGCTGGCCCGGGTCCGTCACCACCGTGCCGTCCTCGCGCTGCAGCACCGCGTACCCGCGCTCCAGGGTGGCCAGCGGGGACAGCGCGACCACCCGGGCCAGCGCATGGCCCAGGTCGGTCTGCGCATGGTCCAGCCGGTGCCCCAGCACCCGGCGGGCCCGCTCCACCAGCGCCGTCACCTCCGCGCCGCGGGCCGCCACCGCCTCGGTCGGCGCCGCGAGCGCCGGCCGGCTGCGCACCGACGCCAGACCCGCCGCCTCCCGGTCGACCCGGTGCACCACGTACCGCCGTGCCCGGTCCCGCAGCTGACGCACCTTCGCCAGCTCCTCGCCGACGTCCGGCACCACCCGCTTCGCCGCGTCGGTCGGCGTGGACGCCCGCAGGTCCGCGACGAAGTCCAGCAGCGGCTGGTCCGGCTCGTGGCCGATCGCACTCACCACCGGCGTCCGGGCCGCCGCCACCGTCCGCACCAACTCCTCGTCGGAGAACGGCAGCAGGTCCTCCACGCTGCCGCCGCCGCGGGCCACCACGATCACCTCGACCTCCGGGTGCGCGTCCAGCTCGCGCACCGCGGCACTCACCTGCGACACCGCCTGCGGCCCCTGCACCAGCACGTTCCGCACCTCGAACCGCACCGCCGGCCAGCGCCGCCGGGCGTTCTCCAGCACGTCCCGCTCGGCCGCCGAACCGCGGCCGGTCACCAGGCCCACGCAGCCCGGCAGGAACGGCAGCGGCTTCTTCCGGGAGTCCTCGAACAGGCCCTCGGCGAACAGCTTCCGCTTCAACTGCTCCAGCCGGGCCAGCAGTTCACCCAGCCCGACGAGCCGGATCTCGGACGCCCGGAGCGAGAGCGTGCCGCGCGCCGCGTACCACTCCGGCTTCGCCAGCACGATCACCCGCGAGCCCTCCTGCACGGCGTCCGCGACCTGCTCGAACACCGAACGGAAGCACGTCACCGTCAACGAGACGTCCCGGTCCGGGTCCCGCAGCGTCAGGAACACCATCCCCGCCCCCGGCCGCCGGGACAGCTGCGCGATCTGTCCCTCCACCCACACCTCGCCCAGCCGATCGACCCACCCGCCGATCAGCGCCGAGACCTTTGCCACGGGCAGGGGGGCTTCGGGACTGCTCGCATTAGCCATTCCCAGAGGCTATGCGAACGGAGGGACAGCACAAGCAGGGGCGCGGGGGACGGCGCGACCGGCCCACGCCCGTCGGTGCGGCCGCGCCCACGGGCAGCTCACCGCCCCGCGTCGCGATCCGGCCGATCGCGCAGCCGGTTCCCCCCGCCCGCGAAGAGGATCAGCAACCCCACCGCCAGCCAGATCCCGCCCACGATCAGCGCCGTGTGCGAGGCCTCCACCAGGACGGCGACGATCACGGCGACGCCCAGCATCGGGACGACGGCGTGGCGCAGCCAGTCGCGGGAGTGGCCGCGGACGACGTACCAGCCGACCACCGAGGCGTGCAGCAGGATGAACGCGGTGAGGGCGCCGACGTTGACCACCGAGGTGAGCTGGTCGAGTCCGTCGTCCCGGCGGGCGGCCCAGACGGCGGCGAACAGGGTGATGACGGCGGCCGTGAGCAGGGCCCGGCGGGGGACGGCGGTGCGCTCGTCGACGGCTCCGAGCACGCGGGGCAGCCGGCCGGCCCGGCCCATCGCGAAGACCAGGCGGCCGGCCGCGGCCTGCCCGGCGAGCGCGGCGAACGCCGCACCGATCGCCTTGGAGGCGGCGATCAGCACGTGCAGCCAGTGCCCGACCGCGGCTTCGACGGTGTCGTAGAACGCGGACCCCTGCGCGGCCGGGTCGGCGGCCAGCTGATCGGGCGTCATGGGTTCCAGCACCGCCGCCAGGTAGGTCTGGGCGACGAACAGCAGGCCGGCCACGGCCAGGCACCACAGCACCGCCCGGGCGACCGCCGCCGACGCGCCGACGGCCTCCTCCACGAAGGAGGCGATCGCGTCGAAGCCGAGGAAGGAGAGCACCGCGACCGACACCGCCGCCAGCACCGCCGTCAACGAGAAGCCGCCGACTCCCCCGAACGGGGACCCCCAGTCCCGGGCCGCCCCGTGCAGGGCCAGCTCCACCGAGGCCGCGACCACGAACACCGTCAGCACCACGATCTCCATGGCCAGCACCGCGAAACCGACCACGGCCGCCGTCCGCACCCCGCTGAGGTTGAGCGCGGTGGTGACCAGCACGGCCAGCACCGTCCACACCCACCGCGACACGTCCGGCACCAGCGAGTTCAGCGCGATGCCGGAGAACAGGTACGCGACGGCGGGAATCAGCAGGTAGTCGAGCATCGCCATCCACCCGGCGATGAACCCCGGCCCCTCGCCCAGCCCGGCCCGCGCGTACGCGAACACCGACCCGGCCCGGGGCACCGCCCGGACCATCTCGGCGTACGACAGGGCGGTGAACCCCATCGCCAGAGTGGCGACCAGGTAGACGGCGGCCACCGCGCCGTGGCTCTTCGCGTCCAGCACGCCGAACACGCCGACCGGCGCCATCGGGGCGATGAACAGCAACCCGTACACCATCAGATCGCGCACCCCGAGCGTGCGCCGCAGTTCTGTCGTCCCTGGCTGTGTGCTCACCCTCGCCATTCCACCCGGCCGCACCCGCCCCGACAGTGGCGACGCGCGTCCACGCGGGCGGGACTCGCCCGTACGATGGAGCCATGTCCACCACTGCTCAGCGCCGTGTCCTGCTCGCCGCCCCCCGGGGCTACTGCGCGGGCGTCGACCGCGCCGTGATCGCCGTGGAGAAGGCCCTGGAGCAGTACGGGGCGCCGATCTACGTCCGCAAGCAGATCGTCCACAACAAGTACGTCGTGCAGACCCTGGAGAAGCAGGGCGCGATCTTCGTCGACGAGACGGAGGAGGTGCCCGAGGGCGCCATCGTGGTCTTCTCCGCGCACGGCGTCGCCCCGTCGGTGCACGACGAGGCCGAAGCCGGCAAGCTCGCCACCATCGACGCGACCTGCCCGCTGGTCACCAAGGTGCACAAGGAGGCCCGCCGGTTCGCCGACGAGGACTACGACATCCTGCTGATCGGCCACGAGGGCCACGAGGAGGTCGTCGGCACGATGGGCGAGGCCCCGGACCGGATCCACCTGGTGGACGGCGCCGAGGACGTCGCCAACGTGAAGGTCCGCGACGAGTCCAAGCTGGTCTGGCTCTCCCAGACGACCCTCTCCGTGGACGAGACCATGGAGACCGTCGGGGCCCTCAAGGAACGCTTCCCGCTGCTGGTCTCGCCGCCCAGCGACGACATCTGCTACGCCACCCAGAACCGCCAGGTCGCCGTCAAGCAGCTCGCCCCCGAGGCGGACCTGCTGATCGTGGTCGGCTCCAAGAACTCCTCCAACTCGGTCCGCCTGGTCGAGGTCGGCCTGGAGTACGGCGCCAAGGCCGCGCACCTGGTCGACTTCGCCGACGAGATCGACCTCGGCTGGCTGGAGGGCGTCCAGACGGTCGGCCTGACCAGCGGCGCGTCCGTGCCGGAGATCCTGGTCGAGGGCGTGCTGCAGCTGCTCGCCGCGCACGGCTTCGAGGACGTGCAGATCGTCAAGACCGCCGAGGAGCACCTGATCTTCTCGCTCCCCAAGGAGCTCCGCCGCGACCTGCGCGCCGAGGCCGCCGGCAAGCTCTGACCGCCCGTCAACCTCCGCCCGTACGGCCGACGCCCGGATCCCCCTCCCGAGGGGCCCGGGCGTCCGCCGTGCGGGCGTCGGCCGTCCGGGAACGGCTGCGCCCGCCCCCGCGCGCCCGTACGTTGGTGCGAGAGCCGGTGGGCAGCGGACGTTCCCCGGCGGTACGGAAGGCGACGGCAGTGACGACGGTCTTCGGCGTGGACATCGGCGGCTCGGGCATCAAGGGCGCACCGGTCGACCTGGACAACGGCGTGCTCACGCAGGAGCGGCACAAGGTGCTCACCCCGCACCCGTCCGGCCCCGACGCGGTGATCGACGCGGTGTGCGAGGTCGTCCGGTACTTCGACCACCACGGACCGGTCGGCCTGACCTTCCCCGGCGTGGTCGTCGACGGGCACACCCGCACCGCCGCCAACGTCGACAAGGCCTGGATCGGCCTGGACGCCGCCACCCGGTTCGGCGAGGCGATGGGCATGCCCGCCACCGTGGTCAACGACGCGGACGCGGCCGGACTCGCCGAAGTCACCCACGGCGCGGGCCGCGGGCGCTCCGGGGTGGTCCTGCTGCTCACCTTCGGCACCGGCATCGGCAGCGCGCTGTTCTCCGACGGCGTGCTCGTCCCCAACACCGAACTCGGCCACCTCGAACTGCGCGGCAAGGACGCCGAACGGCGCGCCTCCTCCGCCGCCAAGGAACGCCACGACCTCAGCTGGCCCAAGTGGGCCGAGCGGGTCGACGAGTACCTCGACCTGGTCGAGATGCTCTTCTCCCCGCAGCTGGTGATCGTCGGCGGCGGCGTCAGCCGCAAGCACGAGAAGTTCCTGCCGCTGCTCAAGGACCGCCGGGCCGAGGTCGTCCCCGCCGAACTCCGCAACGACGCGGGCATCGTCGGTGCGGCGATGGCGGCGCACCGCGCGCTTCCGGCGGCTGCCGGGCGCTGATGCCCGTCGGGCGCGGAGGCCTGCCGGGCGTTGAGGCTCGTCGGGCGCCGATGCCCGTCGGGCCTACCGGGAGCGGTGGCGGCGGCGCTGGGCGATGTAACGGGCGGTGACGATCGCGGTGGCCAGGCCGGTGCCGGCGAACAGCCAGCCCGCGCGCAGGGCCAGGCCGCCGGCCAGCGCCACCACCTGGCCGGTGATGCCGCTGGTGGTGCCCGGCTGCAGCACCACCAGCGCCGCCGCGAACGCGATCGGACCGCAGATCGGCGCGGCCGGCAGGTCCGGGTACCGCACCCGCACGGCCAGCTGGAAGCACACCACCAGATAGCCGAGCCCGAACAGCACCCCGAGCCCCCCGAACATCAGCCGGTCCAGCCCGGCGAACGCCAGCGTCCCGGCGGCCGCGACGACCCCGGTGCCGACCGCCGTCAGCCGGGCGGGCGGGCCGCCGGCCCGCTGCCGACGGGCCGTCAGCAGCCGGTGCAGCAACTGCTGGGCAAGGGGTCCGGACCGGCCGTCGGAGGCCGTCCGCAACCGGGACTCGGGGGGCCGGCTCTGCCCCGGAACGGCGGCCTCGTCGGCGCCGCGCCCCGGCGCTCGTCTTCTCGGCCCTGGCGGCTGGGTACGGATGCTCTGCTCCACCCGACCAACGTACGGTCCGATCATCGACACCGTGTGTAATGGCTCCCGACCAATTGGTCCGTGTCCGGCCGGTGCGCGCCCCACCGCGCTGCTCCGGGCCCCCGCACGCCCCGTAGACTGGGGGATCGGCCCGCACCGGGCCACCTCGACGCCCTCCAAGCCACGGGACACCACTCTCCATGTCGCTCACGATCGGAATCGTCGGCCTGCCGAACGTCGGCAAGTCGACCCTGTTCAACGCCCTGACCAAGAACGACGTGCTGGCGGCCAACTACCCGTTCGCCACCATCGAGCCCAACGTGGGCGTCGTCGGCGTCCCGGACCCGCGGCTGGACAAGCTCGCCGAGATCTTCGGCTCGCAGCGCATCCTCCCCGCGACGGTCGACTTCGTCGACATCGCCGGCATTGTCCGCGGCGCCAGCGAGGGCGAGGGCCTGGGCAACAAGTTCCTCGCCAACATCCGCGAGGCCAACGCGATCTGCCAGGTCGTTCGCGCTTTCACCGACCCCGACGTGGTCCACGTCGACGGCAAGGTGTCCCCCAAGGACGACATCGACACCATCCACACCGAGCTGATCCTCGCCGACCTGCAGACCATCGAGAAGGCGCTGCCCCGGCTCCAGAAGGAAGCCCGCCTCAAGAAGGACACCGCCCCCGTCCTCGCCGCCGCCGAGGCCGCCCAGGCCGTCCTGGAGACCGGCAAGACCCTCTTCGAGGCTGGCTTCGACACCACCCTCGTCCGCGACCTCCACCTGATGACCGCGAAGCCGTTCCTCTACGTCTTCAACGTCGACGAGGACGCCCTCTCCGACGAGGACTTCAAGAACACCCAGCGCGCCCTGGTCGCCCCCGCCGAGGCCATCTTCCTCAACGCCAAGATCGAGTCCGAGCTCATCGAACTCGACGACGACGAGGCCCTCGAACTCCTCCAGTCCATGGGCCAGGACGAGCCCGGCCTCGCCACCCTCGCCCGCGTCGGCTTCGCCACCCTCGGCCTCCAGACCTACCTCACCGCCGGTCCCAAGGAAGCCCGCGCCTGGACCATCAAGCAGGGCGCCACCGCCCCCGAGGCCGCCGGCGTCATCCACACCGACTTCCAAAAGGGCTTCATCAAGGCCGAGGTCACCTCCTTCGACGACCTCGTCGCCACCGGCTCCATCGCCGAGGCCCGCGCCAAGGGCAAGGCCCGCATCGAAGGCAAGGACTACGTCATGCAGGACGGCGACGTGGTGGAGTTCCGCTTCAACGTGTGATCGTTTGATTGCTTTGAGATGGATTGATCTGTCAAATGTGCAGGTCGTGCGGGGCCCGCCTCCCTTGAGGCGGGCCCCGACTTCTTTTTCCGTGCTGACTCGGTGCTGACTTCTCCGGCCCGCCGTGCTCGCCTGACCGGTACGTCATGCGGTACCGGTCGCGGAGGGAGTTCAGTCGATGTCGATCACTGCCGGCGAGGCGCACAAGGCTCTCTTTCCATTGATCAAGAAGGTCAATGACGATCACGAGGCCATCGAGATCGTCTCCAAGCATGGAAATGCCGTACTCGTCTCGGCCGAGGACTATGCCGCTCTGCGCGAAGGCTCCTACCTGCTGCGCTCGCCGGTGAACGCCCGCCGCTTGCTCAAGGCGTACGAGAACGCCCTCGGCGGCACAGGGCTTTCCGAGCGAGAGCTCATCGACCCTGACGCGGCGGACGGCGAGAAGGGTGCCGAGTGCCCTGCCCGGTGCCTGGTCGCGGCGGATCGACGGCGAGCACCGCCTCGTCCACCTGGTGACGGACCGGGAGATCATCGTTCTGGCCGCCCGCTGCCACTACTGACGGCCGGACAGAACAGGCCCGCCTCCCCCGGGGCGGGCCCGTTCTGCTTTCCGTCCGCTCAAGCGGCGTCGATCTCGCGGAGGAAGGCGACCAGGGCGCGGGTGAACTCCTGCGGGGCCTCCTGCGTCGTGTAGTGGCCGACATCCGGGAGCAGGACGGTGCGGCCGTTCGGGACTGTCCGGATCAGGGCATCGGCGGTGGCGAGCAGGGCGGGGGCGTCGAGGGCGCCGTTGATGGCGAGGACCGGTACGGCGATCTCCTTGGCGCGGGCGGCGAGATTCTCGACCGGGATGCGGTGGTCCGGCTCGTCCGGGGTGTGCTTCATGAGGGTGCGCAGGGCCATTTCGCGGACGTGGGCCACGATGGCCGGGTCGATCTCGTCGAGGCTCCGGGTGGGGCCGGCGATCCACTGGACGAAGCCGTCGAGGTAGCCCGGCAGGTCGCCGCCGGCCAGTGCCGCGGCCTGCTGCTCGGCGGTGCGGACGGACCAGGCGTCGGTCAGGTCCGGCTCGCCGAGCCCGCGGCCGCTGACGACCAGGGCCCGCACCAGCTCCGGGTGCTCGACGGCCGTGTCGACGGCGATCGTCGCGCCCATCGACACGCCCACCAGCGTGACCTGACGCAGGCCCAGGTGCCGCAGCAGCTCCGCGAGGTCGTCCGCGTTCCGGAACGGCCCGCTCGCGTTCGCGGACCAGCCGTGCCCGCGGGCGTCCGGTGCGACGACCCGGTGGCCGAGCTCGACCAGGCCGGGGATCAGGTTGTCGAACTGGGTGTGGTCGACGAAGACGCTGTGCAGCAGCACCAGGGTCTCGGCCTCGCGCGGGCCCTCGTCGCGGTAGGCGAGCAGGCCGTCGGAGGACTGGAAGGTCTTGGACCCGGAATCAATCATGACAACCAAGTTGTCATAGTCCGAAAAGAATGGCAACTGAGTTGTCATGCCATAGTGGTGTGGTGACCGATTCCCCCGCCGCGCCCGTCCCGCTGACCCCCGAAGAGCTGCCGGGGCGTCTCATGGAGGTCTTCGCCCTCGTCGGCCCGCTGTACCGCCGCGTCCAGCGCCGGATCGAACTGGACGCCGCCCAGGGCCTCTCCGTCGGCGTGCGCGCCGTGCTGGACCTGCTGAGTCAGCACGGCCCCATGACGGTGCCGCAGATGGGCCGGGCCCAGTCGCTCAGTCGCCAGTTCGTCCAGCGCATGGTGAACGACGCCGCCGCGTCCGGCCTGGTCGAGGCCGTCCCCAACCCGGCCCACGCGCGCTCCTCGCTGATCCGGCTCACCGACGCCGGCCGCGCCGCCATCGAGGCCGTGACCACCCGCGAACACGCGCTGCTGCGTCAGGCCGGCGGCGACCTCACCGACGCCGACCTGGCGACCACCGTCCGGGTACTCGGGCGGATGCTGGAGCTGTTCGAGGACGTGGATCTGACGGGCGCGGAGCCGCCCTGTTAGCGCTGTCGCTCCTGGTCAGAGGTCGGCCACGAGTTGGTCGAGGTCGAGGTCGATGCTGAACGGCACCGGGCGGGTGAGCGTGCCCCGGAAGATGTCGGTCGGGACGTAGGTTCGCGTCGGCGTGTCGAGTTCGTAGACGTGCACGACGGGGTGGCCGTCCTCGTCCTCGATCCGCCAGTAGTGCGGGATGCCGGCCTGGGCGTACTTGTGGAGCTTGACGGTGCGGTCGCGGTGGGCGGACTCGGGGGAGGCCACTTCGACCGCCAGGACGACCTCTTCGGGGGCGAGCCAGGTGCGGTCGCGGTCGACCGGGGCGTCGGTCACCACCAGATCCGGCTCGGGCCGGTTGCGGGAGTCGAGCCGGACGGTCATCTCTCTGCCCACCTTGAACCCCTGCGGGCACTGGCCCATCAGGGCGACGGTGAGCATGGTGACGAGGTGGCCGTGCCGCCACCGCTGCGGCGACATCGTGAAGACGAGCGCTCCGTCGATCAGTTCGGTGTGCCGGGGCGCCTCGGGGAGGCGGTCGAGATCCTCCGCGAACCAGCCCTCCGCGCGTGGCGGGCGCATCCAGTCGGGCAGTGAGGTCACGTCCTCAGGGTAGTGGGTAGACGCTGTCTACTCGGGGCTGGTAGACACTGTCTATGGATGACGAACAGACGTCCCTGCGCGAGCGCCTGGTGGATGCCGGGGTGGAGTTGGTGCTGGCGGAGGGGTCGGGGGCGGTGGGGTTGCGGGAGATTGCGCGGCGGGCGGGGGTGTCGCACGGGGCGCCGCGGCGGTATTTCGTGACGCATCGGGAGTTGCTGTCGGCGGTGGCGCGGCGGGGGTTCGAGGAGCTGGGGCGGCGGTTCGCGGGGGTGCGGGCGGAGGGGGCCCGGGGACGGTTGGAGGGGGTGGCGCGGGAGTACCTGGCGTTCGCGGGGGAGTGGCGCGGGATGTTCGAGTTGATGTTCCGTCATGACTTGTTGAGCAGCGACGGGCGGGAGACGGACGGTCCGAGGCTGCGGGAGGCGACGGGGCCGCTGTTCGGGGAGATGGCGCGACTGGTGGGGGAGTGCACGGGGGACGGGGAGCGGGCGCCGGTGGTGGCGGCGGCGCTGTGGGCGAACCTGCACGGGCTGGCGCAGTTGCAGGGGTGGGGGAGCGTCGAGCTGATGCTGGGGGCGGGGCGCGAGGACGCGTTGCTGGAGGCGGTTCTGACGGCACACCTGGGCGAGCGGTGAGCCGGTTCGCGCTGCCGGTGAGCGCCGCCGCCGCGATGCTGGTGGCGCTGGACGGCACGGTGCTGCTGATCGCCCAGCCCAGTATGCGGCGCGAACTCGGGGCCGGCGCAGCCGCGTTGCAGTGGACCAGCACCGGCTACCTGGTCGCGGTCGCCGCCCTGCTGGTGGTGGCCGGCCGGCTCGGCGACCGGTACGGGCACCGGGGGACGCTGCTGGCCGGGGTGCTGGGGTTCGGTGCCGCGTCGGCCGGGATCGCGCTCGCTCCCACGGTCGGTTGGGTGATCGGACTGCGGGTCGTCCAGGGCGCGTTCGGCGCGCTGCTTCAGCCCGGGACGCTCGCGCTGCTGCGGCTGTGCTGCCCGCCGGAGCGGCTCGGCCGGGCGATCGCGGTGCGGACCGGCGCGATCGCGGTCGCGGCCGGCGCGGGCCCGCTGCTCGGCGGTGTGCTGGTGGCGCAGTTCGGCTGGCGGGCGGTGTTCTGGATCAACGTGCCGGTCGCCGTCCTGATCGCGGCCATGACCGTCGCGCTGCGCCCGCCCGAGGTCGAACGGATCCGCCAAAGGCTCGACCTGACGGGCGCGGTGCTGCTCGCCGCCGCGCTCGCCGTCCTGGTGCACGCGCTCGCCCGGGTGCCGGACGACGGCTGGAACGGTCCCGAACTCGCACTCGGCGCCGGGCTGTTGGCGGTCCTGATCGGCCACGAGCGGCGCACCCCCGAACCGGTGGTGCCGCGCCCGGTGGCCCGGTCGCGTCCGGTGATCGCCTCGCTGGTGCTGCTCCTGACGTCCTCCGCCGGACTGTTCGGCACGCTGTTCAGCACCACCTTCCGCCTCCAGGACGCCCTGCACCTCGGCCCGTTGAGCGCCGCGCTGCGGATGCTGCCGCTCACCGCGCTGATGGTGCTGGGCGCCCCGGCCGCCGAACGGGCACTGCGCCGGTACGGTCCGCGCCGCACCGCACTCGCCGGAACCCTGCTGCTGGTGGCGGGAGTTGCCGCGCTCGCCGGCCCGGGCGGCGGCGGGTCGGCACCGGTCGCCACGGCGGTGGCCGCCGCCCTGCTGGGGGCGGGATTCGCGGCGGTGATGGTGACGGCCACCGGCAGCGTGGTCGGCGACGCCCCGCCGGGCCACGCGGGCGCCGTCGGCGGCCTCAAACAGACCGCGATGAACATCGGCCCCACCCTCGGCATCGCCGCCGCCTCCAGCACCGGCCCGCACGGAGCCCTCCCGGCCCTGGCGGTGCTGGCGGCCGTCGGCCTGCTCCCGGCCGCCACGCTCCCGGCCGCGCGGCCGGTGAAGCGCCGGGGAGTTGTTGCCGCCAACGGGTGAGACGGGCCGGGGCGCCGAACTTGTCGCGCCCGGAAGGTGCTGCCGTCAGGCCGGTGGGCTCCCGCCGCGCGACACGCGCCGCCCCGCGAAGCCGGTGTCACCGGCGGCTGGCAGGCTGGAGCGGTGACGGAGCGACAGATGGCAGAAGAGACAACGGCGGTGCGTCGGCCGATCGGGGTGCTGAGTTCGACGGTGCTGGACTGTCCGGACCCGGAGCGGCTGGCGGCGTTCTACCGGCGGCTGACGGGCTGGGAGGTGACGTACCGCAGCGAGGCGTACGTGTTCATCGGGGACGGGCCGGTGCGGATCGGGTTCCAGCGGGTCGGCGGGTTCCGCCCGCCCGCCTGGCCGTCCGACGGCGCCAGGGCGCATCTCGACTTCACGGTACCGGAGTTGGGGCCGGCGGTGGCCGATTTGCTGGCGGCGGGGGCGACGAAGCCGGAGCAACAGGCGGGCGGCGACCACTGGGTGACGCTGCTCGATCCGGACGGGCACCCGTTCTGCCTGGCGATCCCGGAGTGACGACGGCCGCGGACACGCGCGTGGACGCGGACGGTGAGCGGCTGGCGTGCACCGTGGTCGAACCCGCCGGGCCGGCCCGCCCCGGTACGGCGTTGCTGCTGCACGGGGCGGGGGACGCCGACCGGGGCCGGTGTCTGCCGCTGGCGCGGGAGTTGGCGGCGGCCGGCTGCCGGGCGGTGGTGTTCGACTTCGCGGGGCACGGCGCCAGCACGGGCGAACTCGGGCGGCTCTCGCTGGCGCGCCGCTCGCGTCAGGCCCGCGCCGTGCTGGACCGGTACGTGCCGGACGGGCCGCTGCTGCTGGTCGGGTTCTCGATGAGCGGCCAGACCGTCGCGGACCTGCTCGGCGAGCCGGACATCGGCGGCCGGGTCCGGGCGGTGGCACTCGGCGCACCGGCCGCGTACGCCCGCGAGGTGCGGGAACTCCCCTTCGCCGAGCCGGAGTTCACCGCCACCCTGCGCACCCCGGGCAGCTGGCGCAGCAGCACCGCGTTCGACGCTTTCGCGGCGTTCGACGGCCGGGCGGTGCTGGTGCTGCCGGAGACGGACGCGGTGATCCCGGCGGAGGTGACGGACACAGTGGACGCCGCCCTGCGCACCCGCGCCGCGTACACCCGCCTCGTCCTGCCGGGCGCCGACCACCAACTCGGCCACTGGCTGGCCACCCACCCGGACCACCGCACCCTGGTGGCCGCCGCACTCCTCGCCGAGGCCTGAACGCCCGCGCGACAGCGCCCCTGGCGGCCGTCAGGGCAGTTGGACGACCAGTTCACCGTTCGGGCCGGCGGTGATGGTGACGTTGGTGAGGTCGTCCACCAGGTGGTCGGGTCGGTGGGCGGCGGCGCGGGGGCCGATGCCGAGTACTGGCATGCCGGCGGTGCGGGCGGCGGTGATGCCGGCTTCGGAGTCTTCCAGGACCAGGCACTCGGCGGGGGTGATGCCGAGTTCGGCGGCGGCCTTCAGGAAGCCTTCGGGGTCGGGCTTGCTGGCGGACACCTGCTCGGCGGTGATCATCAGTGGCGGCAGGGGGACGCCGGCGGCGGCCATCCGGACCCGGGCGAGGCGTTCGTCGGCGGAGGTGACCAGGGCGTGCGGCAGTCCGGCCAGCGACTCGACCAGCCGTCGGGCGCCCGGGACTTCGACCACGCCGTCGGTGTCGGCGGTCTCCTCGGCGAGCATCTGCCGGTTCTCCGCGAGGTTCTGCTCCATCGGGCGGTCGGGCAGCAGCAGGGCCATGGAGAGGTGGCCCTGCCGGCCGTGGACGGTCCGCATCACGGTGTCGCCGTCGAGGCCGTGCCGGTGGGCCCAGGCGCGCCAGCAGCGTTCGACCACGGCGTCGGAGTTGACCAGGGTGCCGTCCATGTCGAGCAGGACGGCCCGGACCGGCGGGGTGAGGACGGGCATCGGGGCTCCTCGGGGGCCTCGGGCGAGTGTTTGTTCCACAAGAGTACAAAACCCGTCGTGCCCGCCGAGGGGGCTCACCCCAGCAGGTGCGCGTTGACCGCCCGGGCCTCCGGGGCCAGCTCCGGCAGTTCCACCACCTCGATGCCCGCCGCGGTGAGCAGCGCGACGCCCCGGCAGTCCTCGACGAACAGCGCGGGCTCCAGCCAGGCCACCACCACCCGCGGCACCCCGGCGGCGACGATCAGCTCGGCGCAGGGGTGCGGGCGGGAGGCGCGCTGCCCGCACGGCTCCAAGGTGCTGTAGACGGTGGCGGTGCGCAGGCGCGGATCACCGGCGGGGAGCTTGCCGAGCGCGGCTTCCTCGGCGTGGTTCACCGCGTCGACCTCCCGGCTGAAGCCCTCGGACAACACCTCCCCGTCCGCGCTGACGATCACCGCGCCCACCGAGAACGCCGTCCGCGACGGCGGGCAGCGCCGGGACAGCTCGATCGCGCGGCGCAGCCACTCGTGGTCGGTGGTCATCGTGGGGCTCCTTCGGAGACGGGGCGACGCTCCCACGGTACGGGCGGGTCCGCGGGTTCAGGCGCCGGAGCGCGGCGCCAGCGGAAGCGGCAGCGAGGGCAGGCCGTCGATGCTGACGGCGACGTGGTCCTTGCCCTCGCAGTAGGCGCTGAAGTTCTCCTCGCCCTTGCGGTCGAAGTACTGCCGGTGGATCTCCCGGTCCTCGCGGTAGTCCATGAACGGGACGGCGTACCCGCAGGAGTCGCTGATTCTCTCGGCCCGCACCAGGACGATCGCCCGCAGCGCGGTGCCGTCGGCCGCCGGGTCGAAGCGGCCGAGCAGGTCGGCGAACCGCGGGTCGTCGCGGAACACCGGCTCGCCCCGGCCGTGCACCCGCAGGACGGTCGGCGGGCCCTCGAAGGCGCACCACATCAGGGTGATCCGGCCGTTCTCCCGCAGGTGGGCGATGGTCTCGGCGTGCGAGCCGCCGAAGTCCAGGTAGGCGACGGTGAGTTCGTCGAGGACCGCGAGGGTGCCGGAGCGGCCCTTGGGGGAGAGGTTGACGTGCCCGTCGCCCGACAGCGGGGCGGTGGCCACGAAGAACACGGGCTGCCTGTCGATGAACGCGCGCAGCCGGTCGTCGATGCGTTCGTAGGTCTTTCCCATGGCGGTGATTCTGCGCCCGGGCCGGGTCGGCGGGCGAGGGGGTTTCGCCAGCGTCTCAATAGGCAAGACATGTTTGTCCGAGCAGTGGAACGAGTTCCTATGCTGGGCGGGTCGCCTTCGAGGAAGAGGGAACCACTGTGGCCGGTTACACCCACGGGCATCACGCCGCCGTCCTGCGCTCGCACCGTACCCGCACCGCCGCCAACTCCGCGGCCTACCTGCTGCCCGAACTGCGGCCCGGCCAGCGGCTGTTGGACGTCGGATGCGGGCCCGGCACGATCACCGCCGACCTGGCCGACCGGCTCGGCCCGACCGGCCGGGTGATCGGCATCGACCCGTCCACCGAGGTGCTCGCCGAGGCCGCCGCGCTCGCCGCCGAACGCGGCCTGGAGCAGCTGACCTTCGAGGCCGCCGACGTGTACCGACTGCCGTACGCCGACGCCTCGTTCGACGTGGTGCACGCCCACCAGGTGCTCCAGCACCTCGCCGACCCGGTCGCCGCGCTGCGCGAGATGCGCCGGGTCACCGCCCCCGGCGGGGTGATCGCGGTCCGCGACGCCGACTACGCCGCGATGGCCTGGTATCCGCAACTGCCGGAACTGGACGAATGGTTGGCGCTCTACCGGAAGACCGCCCGGGCCTCCGGCGGTGAACCCGACGCCGGCCGCCGCCTGCTGTCCTGGGCGCGCGCCGCCGGCCTGACCGACGTCCGGGCGTCCTCCGCCGCCTGGACGTACGCCTCCGACGAGGAGCGCGCCTGGTGGTCCGAGAGCTGGGCCGAGCGGACGGTGCGTTCCAACACCGCCGCCACCGCCGTGGCCGAGGGGCTCGCCACCCCCGCCGACCTGGCCCGGATCGCCGCCGTTTGGCCCCGCTGGGCCGCCCACCCGGACGCCTGGTTCGCCGTCCTGCACGGTGAACTACTGCTGCGCGTAAGCTAGTTGGCCCGCTGCGGCCAGCTCTGCCGGCCGCGGCCCGGTCCGGCCCGCCCCCCATCGGGCCGGACCGCTACTGTGTGCTGCCATGGAGCACCCGGACCGCACGCCCCGCGCCCACCGCGTGATGCGACAGGACGACAACGGCAACCGCTTCCTGCTCGCCCGCGGCCTCACCCGCCCCGCCGCCGAGGCCCTGGCCGCCGAGTTCGAGGCCCGCGGCCACAAGCAGCTGTACTGGGTCGAGCCCGAAGAGCCCGAAGCACCCGAACCGCCCGAGGAACTCGAAGCGTCCCGAGAGCCCGAGGGTTCCGGGGAGCCCGGACGGCCCGCACAGTCCGAGGGGAACCGCGCGCAGTAGGCCGCACGCGCGCAACGGTTCCGCGCCGGCCCGCCCGCAGCCGCGTAGCGTGGCGGGGCAGGCGTGCCGAGCGAGGAGGACCCGCGATGGCGGTGGAGATCGAGCGCAAGTTCCTGGTCCCGGACGGCGAAACCGTCCCCGACGGGCGGGAGTTCGAGGTCCGGCAGGGGTATCTGGCGATCGGGCCGGACGGGGCCGAGGCCCGGGTGCGGGACCAGGGCGGGGCGTGCTCGCTGACCGTCAAGCGCGGCACCGGGCTCGTCCGCGGCGAGTGGGAGACCCCGCTCGCCGCCGAGCAGTTCGAGGCGCTGTGGCCCGCCACCGAGCCCGCCCGCATCGCCAAGACCCGCCGGGTGGTGCAACTCGGCCGGTACGAGGCCGTGGTCGACACCTTCCACGGCCGGCTGGCCGGCCTGCGCACCGTCGAGGTCGAGTTCACCGACCGGCAGGACGCCGCCGCCTTCACCCCGCCGCCCTGGTTCGGACCCGAGGTCACCGACCGTCCCGACCTGAAGAACCAGCGCCTCGCCACCGCCGCCGAGCCGCCCCGCCCCTGACATAGGGTCGGGAGCCGACGGGCGGAACGCGAAACGGCAAGGGCGGCAGGGCGGCACATGGCAGAGCTGATCGACACGGTGGCGTGGGTCCGACTGGAGGGCGGCCGGATCCTCTGCGCGCGCCCCCGCGGCAAGGACGTGTTCTACATCCCCGGCGGCAAGCGCGAGGGCGACGAGACCGATCTGCAGACGCTGACCCGCGAGATCGCCGAGGAACTCACCGTCGCCATCCGCCCCGACACCGTCGCCCACGTCGGCACCTACCACGCCGACGCCCACCCGACCGGCGGCGGTCCGACCGTCCGGATGGCCTGTTACCGCGCCGAGTACACCGGCACCCTCGCCGCCAGCAGCGAGATCGAGGACGTCGAGTGGTTCGGCTACGCCGACCGCGACCGCGTCCCCCCGGTCGACCAGTTGCTCTTCGACGACCTGCACCGCGACGGTCACCTGCGCTGACGGTCACCTGCGCTGACGGTCACCGGTACCCCAGCCCCCGAAGCCGCGAAGCCCGAAGCCAGACCGCCCCGCCCCCCGAAAATGCCCGTTCTGTACGCCAATCGGACAGACGACCCGTATGTCGGGATAGCTTCGCGTTTCCCTGGGTATGGCAGTGTCCGGCAGCATTCGTCACCATCAGTAGCCGGGCACGGCGCGACGTGGCGACGGCCCGCGCCCCGGCGGCCCGCCGGCGGCGCGTTCCAGCGACGGCCGGAGGCCCCGTAGGTGGCGAAGCCGGGTGACGGCGGGGGAGAGCGCGAGGCGTCCGGCCTGTCCCCGCGCGGGCCGGGTCGGCCGAGCGGCCCCTCGCTGCCCATAGGCGCCGGCCGGTCCGGCAGCGCGGCCGCCCGCGCCCGTCTGCGCCGCCGCCCCGGCCACGAACCGCCGCCCCCCACCCCGGGGCCGTCCGCCGGGCCCGAGCCCCCCGAGCCGCACGTCCAGGGCACCCCGGGGACGCGCGGCCGCCCGGCCCGGGCGTTCCCCGGCGGGCCCGGCCTGCACCCGGCCGCCCGCTCCGACACGGCGCCGACCACCCTGCACCCCAGCCGTCGGACCGAGGGCGGCAGCCTGCTGGACGTGGTGCGGGTGGCGGTCGTCATCCTGGACACCGCGGGCCGGGTGGTGCTGTGGAGCCCGACCGCCGAGGAGATGCTCGGCTGGCCCAGCGAGGTGCTGGTCGGCCGCGCGCTGGAGGAGCTGCTCGCCGACCCGGACGACCGGCAGCGGGCCAGGGCCGCGCTCCAGGAGACGCTGCGCCGCGGCTCCTGGCACGGCTTCACCGGGATCAGCGACCGGTACGGCGTGCCGGTCGAGGTGGAGGTCCGGCTGTCGCTGCTGGTCGACGGCGACGGCGCCCCGTACGTGCAGGCCGCGCTCACCGAGGCCGCCGCGCTGCGCGCCGTCGAACGCGACCTGGCGGTCCGCGACGCCCTGTTCGAGCAGTCCCCGCTGGGCATCGCGGTGCTGGACACCGACCTGCGTTACACCGCGGTCAACCGCACGCTGGCCGAGATGAACGGCCTGCCCGCCGAGGCGCACATCGGCCGCACCACCGGCGAGACCCTCCCGGAGCGCTCCGCCGACGAGATCACCGCCCTGCAGCGCCAGGTGCTGGCCACCGGCGAGCCCGTCATCGACGTCACGCTGGCCTCGCCGTCCGGCCGGGCCGGCTTCCGGTCGATCTCGTTCAGCCGGATGACCGACCGGTCCGGCCGGGTGCTCGGCATCTCCGGCACCGCGATGGACGTCACCGAGCGCTACCGGGCGGTGGCCAAGGTCGAGGGCGCCCGGCGGCGGCTCTCGCTGCTGAACGAGTTCGGCTCCCGGGTCGGCGACCTGCTCGACGCCTCGATGATCGCCCAGGAGCTGGCCGGCGCGGTGGTCCCGCGGCTCGCCGACTACGCCGCGGTGATCCTGCTGCAGGCCGTCGCGCACGGCGACGACCTGCCCCGGCACGCCCACGACCGGCGCACCTCGCTGCTGCAACTCGGCGTCGCCGCCGTCCAGGACGGCCCGGCGGTGGAGACCATGCTCCGGCACGGCGCCCGGATCACCTTCGAGGACGACTCGGCGTTCGGCCGGGTGCTGCGCCGCGGCGTGCCCGAACTGCTCACCGGCAGCGAGCTGGACGCGCTGTCCTTCCCCGACGACCCCAAGGTCGAGGCCGCCCGCGACCTGGGCATCCACTCCCGGCTGGTGGTGCCGCTGCGGGCCCGCGGCATCGTGATCGGCCTGCTGGTGGTCAGCCGGGCCGGCTACCGGGAGGGCTTCGACCGCGACGACCTGGCCTTCACCGTCGAACTCGCCGACCGGGCCGGCAGCTCGCTGGACAACGCCCGCCTGTACGCCCGGGAGCGGACGGCCGCGCTCACCCTTCAGCGCACCCTGCTGCCCCAACAGGTGCCGCAGCCGGCCGGCGTCGAGGTCGCCTACCGGTACGTGCCGGGCTCCAGCGGCACCGAGGTCGGCGGCGACTGGTTCGACGTCATCCCGCTGCCCGGCGACCGCACCGCGCTGGTGGTCGGCGACGTGATGGGCCACGGCCTGCGGGCCGCCGCCACGATGGGCCGGCTGCGCACCGCGGTCCGGGTGCTGGCGGCCCTCGACCTGGCGCCCGAGGTGGTCCTGCGGCACGTCCACGAACTGGCCGACGACCTCGCCCAGGGCCCCGACGAGGCCCTGCTCGCCACCTGCGTCTACGCGGTGTTCGACCCCGCGCGGCGCAGCCTGACCGTCACCAAGGCCGGCCACATCCCGCCGGTCCTGGTGGTGCCCGGCGCCGACGCCGAGCCGGCCCGCTCCGGCGGCCCGCTGCCCGGCGGCGCCGGCCAGGTGCTCGACCTGCCCTCCGGCGCGCCGCTCGGCGTCGGCGGGGTGCCGTTCGAGTCCATCGAGATGGAGATCCCGGACGGCAGCCTGCTCGCCCTGTGCACGGACGGGCTGGTGGAGTCCCGGGACAAGGATCTGGACGTGGGACTGGGGAGGTTGATCAGCGTGCTCGAACAGCCGTACGCCTCGATCCAGCAGGCGTGCGAGGCCGTCCTCGACACCATGGAGCAGGGCCGCGAGCCCGACGACGTGGCCCTGCTGCTGGCCCGGCTGGGCCGCGAACGGGAGGACGCCCCCACCGCCGGCTGGACGCTGCCCGCCGAACCGACCGCGGTCTCCCGGGCCCGCCGACTGGTCCGCCACACGCTCGCCGACTGGGGCGCCGAAGCCCTCACCGACACCGCGGAGCTGCTGGTCAGCGAACTGGTCACCAACGCCGTCCGGTACGCCAGCGCCCCGATCGGGGTCCGCCTCACGCTCGGCGACCTGCTGCTGGTGGAGATCTCCGACCCGCTGCCCGACCCGCCCCGGGAACGGCACGCGAGCGCCGGCGACGAGGGCGGCCGCGGCCTCGAACTGGTCCGCCGGCTCGCCCTGCGGTGGGGAACCAGGGCGGAGGGGCTCGGCAAGGTCGTCTGGTTCGAACTGGCAGACTCGGACGTTCAACCACCCGAGTCGATGTTGTGACGTTGAAGGGCGTGTGCGCCCACGCCCGGATGATGAATACTCGGACATCGAAATACTCGGTCGTCTCGACACCGGATGGGCGCGCGGGTTGGAGGGGTCGGTCCGTTGAACAGCTTCCCGGCACGGAACACGACGCACGGCAGCAGCGGCCGGGCCGCGCTGCCGGAGCAGCCGGGTGCCCCGACGGTGCCTGCCACCCTCCCGGACGGCTGGGAACAGGGCTCCTCGGGCACCATCTACGACTACATCCGGGTCGCCACCTTCGCGATCGGCCCCGACGGCCGGATCGCGCAGTGGAGCGACCGGGCCGCCCGGTTCTTCGGAGTGCCCGCCGCCGAGGCGGTCGGCGCGGACCCGATCACCGCGTTCGTCCCGCGCGAACTCTGGCAGCGCGGCCGGGCCCGGCTGGAGCGCATCCTGGCCGGCGAGGAGTGGGTGGGCACCGCCCCCTACCGGGACCTGTCCGGCGCGGAGAGCCTCGCCGAGGTCTACGCGATGCCCGACAGCGCCGACGGCTCGGCCACCTGCCTCGCCGTCGACCTCGGCCGGCTGCGCGCCATCGAGACCGACCTGGCCGCCTCCGAGGCCGTCATCGGCCAGACCCCGACCGGGTTCTTCCTGTTCGACACCGACCTGAAGCTGCAGCGCGTCAACGCCGCCTTCGCCACCGGCGTCGGCCGCAGCCCCGCCGCACTCCAGGGCCTCGCCCCCGGCGACGTGTTCCGGCCCTCCGACGCGGACCGGCTGCTGCTCGCCCTGCGCAAGGTCCTCACCGGCCAGGAGCCGATCCTCGACCTGCGGCTGTCCGGCCCCACCCGCCCCGGCCGCCCGGCCGGCCGCGACGACGAACGCACCTGGGCCGTCTCGCTGTACCGCCTCACCGCCGCCGGCGGACGCCCGATCGGCGTCGCCGGGCAGGTCCAGGACGTCACCAGCCGGAACATCGCCGAACGCGAGGCCGCCGGAGTGCGCCGCAGCCTCGCCCTGCTCAACGAGGCGTCCACCCACATCGGCTCCACCCTCGACCTGGAGACCACCGCCAAGGAACTGCTCGACGTGATCGTCCCGCAGTTCTGCGACGTCGCCACCGTCGACCTGTACACCGCGCTGCTCACCGGCGACTCCTCGCTCACCGCCAACCCGGAGAACGGCGAACTCCGCCGGGTCGCGGTCTCCAGCGTGGTCGGCAACGCCCCGTCGGTGCTCGGCACCGAACGCGGCGGCGTCCGGGTCGCCGAGGCCGGCGGCACGCTCTGCTACCCGCCGCGCTCCCCGCACGCCCGCGCGCTGCGCACCGGCCGCAGCGTCGTCCCGCAGCCCGGGCCCGACCCGCTGCTGCGCTCCACCCTGGTGGTGCCGCTGGTCGCCCGCGACCAGGTGCTCGGCCTGGTGCAGCTGTCCCGGGCGATCGGCAGCGAACCGTTCGACGCCCGCGAGGTCGCGATCGCCGAGGAGCTGGTCGCCCGCGCCGCCGTCTGCGTCGACAACGCCCGGCTGTACCGCCGCGAGCACGAGCGCGCCCTGATCCTGCAGCGCAGCCTGCTGCCCCCGGGCAACCCGGCCGCCTCCGGCCTGGAGATCGCCCGCCGCTACCTGCCCAGCAACAACAACACCGAGGTCGGCGGCGACTGGTTCGACGTCATCCCGCTGCCCGGCAGCCGCACCGCCCTGGTGATCGGCGACGTGATGGGCCGCGGCCTGCGCGCCGCCGTCGCGATGGGTCAGCTGCGCACCGCCGTGCGCACCCTCGCCATGCTCGACCTGGACCCGGAGGAAGTGCTCACCGCCCTCGACGAGATCGCCCGCGGCCTGGGCAACGACGACGCCGAACCGGACCGCTCCGGCGCCGAGGTCTACCTCGCCACCTGCGTGTACGCCGTGTACGACGCCGTCAAGCAGCGCTGCACCTTCGCCAACGCCGGCCACCTCCCGCCGGTGCTGCTCGCCCCCGGCCGGAGCGCCCGGATGCTCGACGTGCCGCCCGGCCTGCCGCTCGGCGTCGGCGGCGAACCGTTCGAGGAAGTCACCGTCGACCTGCCCGAGGGCGCCGTCCTCGGCCTGTACACCGACGGCCTGGTGGAGTCCCGCAAGCACCAGCTCGACGAGGGCCTGAACGCCTTCCGCACCGCCCTCACCAACGGCTCCGACCGCCTGGAGGAGCTCTGCGACCAGGTGCTGGACGAGCTCAACCCGCACCACGGCGAGGACGACATCGCCCTGCTGATGGCCAAGGTCAAGGGCCTGCCCAAGGGCTCGGTCGGCGACTGGCGGCTGCCGCCCGAGCCGACCTCGGTCGCCCGCGCCCGCGAGGCCGCCTGCGGCTGGCTGCTGGAACGCGGCCTGGACGAACTCGTCGACACCTCCGAACTGCTGGTCAGCGAACTGGTCACCAACGCCCTGCGGCACGGCCGCGGCGAGATCCGGCTGCGCCTGCTGCGCGACAAGACCATGGTCTGCGAGGTCTGGGACGACGCCTACGCCCAGCCCCGCCAGCGCCGCGCCCAGGAGACCGACGAGGGCGGCCGCGGCCTCCAACTGGTCTCCCTGCTGGCCGAACGCTGGGGCAGCCGCCGCACCCCCAAGGGCAAGATCGTCTGGTTCGAGCTGTCGCTCTAGGGCCGGCCGGTCCACCACGAGGACCGGCGGCGGCCGACCCCGAACGCGTGCAGCAGTGGCTTCGGCCGGTTGCGCAGTTGTGATCTTCACCGCCACCGGACGCCCGTTTCGGCTCCATTGCGGCCTTCCCCGTACGATGGGGAGAAGCCGAGGCATGTGCCGTGCCCGGCGGGTGGACCGGTGAATGCTGACGCGGGCCGGGCACCGTGACCCACGATTCCGGGAGAATCAGCGCCGCATGCCCACGCGCAACGACATCCGCAACGTCGCCATCGTCGCCCACGTCGACCACGGCAAGACCACCCTGGTCGACGCCATGCTCAAGCAGGCCGGCGCCTTCGCGGCCCACCAGCAGCTCGACGACCGCATGATGGACTCGAACGACCTGGAGCGCGAGAAGGGCATCACCATTCTCGCGAAGAACACGGCGGTCAAGTACCACCCCAAGGACGGCGGCGCGCCGATCACCATCAACATCATCGACACCCCGGGCCACGCCGACTTCGGTGGCGAGGTCGAGCGCGGTCTGTCGATGGTCGACGCGGTCGTCCTGCTGGTCGACGCGTCCGAGGGCCCGCTGCCGCAGACCCGCTTCGTGCTGCGCAAGGCGCTCTCCGCCCGCCTGCCGGTCATCCTGTGCATCAACAAGACCGACCGCCCGGACGCCCGGATCGACGAGGTCATCAACGAGACCTACGACCTGTTCCTGGACCTGGACGCGGACGAGGACCAGATCGAGTTCCCGATCGTCTACGCCTGCGCCCGTGACGGCGTCGCCTCGCTGACCAAGCCGGAGAACGGCACCGTGCCGGCCGACTCCGAGAACCTGGAGCCGTTCTTCTCCACCATCCTGGAGCACGTCCCGGCCCCGACCTACGACGAGGACGCCCCGCTGCAGGCGCACGTCACCAACCTGGACGCCGACAACTTCCTCGGCCGCATCGCGCTGCTCCGCGTCGAGCAGGGCGAGCTGCGCAAGGGCCAGACGGTGGCCTGGATCAAGCGCGACGGCTCGATCCAGAACGTCCGCATCTCCGAGCTGCTGATGACCGAGGCGCTCACCCGCAAGCCCGCCGAGGTGGCCGGCCCCGGTGACATCTGCGCCGTCGCGGGCATCGGCGACATCATGATCGGCGAGACCCTCGCCGACACCGAGAATCCGATCGCGCTGCCGCTGATCACCGTCGACGAGCCGGCGATCTCGATGACCATCGGCACCAACACCTCGCCGCTGGTCGGCAAGGGCGGCTCCGGCAAGGGCGCGGACGCCAAGTCCGCCGGCAAGGTCGACCGCAAGGTGACGGCCCGTCAGGTCAAGGACCGCCTGGACCGCGAGCTGATCGGTAACGTCTCGCTGCGCGTGCTGGAGACCGAGCGTCCCGACGCCTGGGAGGTGCAGGGCCGCGGTGAGCTGGCGCTGGCCATCCTGATCGAGACCATGCGCCGGGAAGGCTTCGAACTGACCGTCGGCAAGCCGCAGGTCGTCACCCGCGAGGTCAACGGCAAGACCCACGAGCCGGTCGAGCGCCTCACGGTGGACGTCCCCGAGGAGCACATGGGCGCCGTCACCCAGCTGATGGGCATCCGCAAGGGCCGGATGGACAACATGTCCAACCACGGTTCCGGCTGGGTCCGGATGGAGTTCGTGGTGCCGTCCCGCGGCCTGATCGGATTCCGGACGGAGTTCCTCACCAACACCCGCGGCACCGGTATCGCGCACTCGATCCACGAGGGCTACGAGCCGTGGTTCGGCAACCTGACGACCCGTAACAACGGTTCGCTGGTCGCCGACCGCTCCGGCGTGGTCACCGCCTTCGCGATGACCAACCTGCAGGAGCGCGGCGTGCTGTTCACCGACCCCGGCACCGAGGTGTACGAGGGCATGATCGTCGGCGAGAACTCGCGCTCCGACGACATGGACGTGAACATCACCAAGGAGAAGAAGCTCACCAACATGCGTTCCTCGAACGCTGACGTGGCCGAGTCGATCGTCCCGCCGCGCAAGCTCTCGCTGGAGCAGTCGCTGGAGTTCTGCCGCGAGGACGAGTGCATCGAGGTGACCCCGGAGACCGTGCGCATCCGCAAGGTCGTGCTGGACGCCAAGGAGCGCGGCCGCACCGCGTCGCGCGCCAAGAAGAGCTGACGCCCGCCTGTTTTCGGCCGACCGGCCGGTGCCCTTCGGGGTACCGGCCGGTCGGCTTTTTGGTGACGCTCCGTCACAAATAGCTGGAGGGCGGATGTTCGTTAATCGGACGTCACCGATCGTCATGTGTGACAACTGTCCGTTTCGCCCCTGTCTGGGTATGTCTGCAATGTCCGATTTTTGAGATTCATACACCGTTCATGTGACCAAATTGAAATCCGGATTGGTCAATTCCGTGTCCGTGGGTGACCGATAGTGGGTGCAGTCGAGCTCGGGTCGAGGCTTCAGCGCAGGGGTGCGCGCCAGGCCGCGAGCGATCTGCAACACGATTTCAGGAGGCACACCCATGCGCGGTGCCAGCCAGGCCAAGTGGGTTGTCGCAGCCGTCGCGGTCGCCCTCGCCGCTACCGCTTGCGGCAGCAGCTCGTCGGACGGCGCTTCGGACGGTCCGGTCAACGCCCAGGGCACGTTCAGCTACCAGAGCTCCGAGCCGCAGAACCCGCTCCAGCCCGCCAACGCCATGGAGGTCGGCGGCGGTCGCGTCCTGAAGAACCTGTTCAAGGGCCTCGTGGACTACGACCCGGCCGACGGCAAGCTGCGCAACCAGGTCGCCGACAAGATCGAGACCACCGACGCGCAGAACTACACCGTCACCCTGAAGTCCGGCTGGACCTTCCACGACGGCACCCCGGTGACCGCGCAGTCCTTCGTGGACGCCTGGAACTGGTCCGCCAACATCAAGAACAACCAGATCAACTCCGACTGGTTCTCCGACATCCAGGGCTACGACGCGGTCCACCCGGACAAGGGCGACCCGACCGCCGAGACCATGTCCGGCCTGAAGGTCGTCGACGACACCCACTTCACCATCGCGCTGACCGGCCCGGTGTCGTACTTCGAGTACAAGCTCGGCTACACCGCCTTCTCGCCGCTGCCGAAGGTGTTCTTCACCGACCCGGCGAAGTACGGCCAGTCGCCGATCGGCAACGGCCCCTACAAGTTCGTCTCGTGGGAGCACAACAAGGCGATCACCGTCGCCGCGTACGACAAGTACGAGGGCCTCGACAAGCCGAAGAACGCCGGCATCGTCTTCAAGAACTACTCGCAGGCCGAGGCCGCCTACAAGGACCTGGTCTCCGACAACCTGGACGTGCTGGACCAGGTCGACCCGAGCGACCTGTCCTCCTACAAGAGCGACCTGGGCGACCGCGCCGTCGACCAGCCGCAGGGCGCCATCCAGAACATCTCCTTCTCGCTCTACCAGGACTCCTGGAAGGGCCAGGACAAGGCCAAGGTCCGCCAGGGCCTGTCGATGGCGATCGACCGCGACACCATCACCAAGACGGTGCTCCAGGGTTCCCGCCAGCCCGCCAACTCCTGGGTCGCTCCGGGCGCCATGGGCTACAAGGACAACACCTGCGGCGAGGCCTGCAGCTACGACCCGGCCAAGGCCAAGCAGCTGATCGCCGAGGGCGGCGGCGTCCCCGGCAACAAGATCACCGTTCTGTACAACGCGGACGGCGGCCACAAGGAGTGGGTGGACGCGGTCTGCAACTCCATCCGTCAGGCCACCGGCGTGGAGTGCGTCGGCGACCCGAAGCCGGACTTCAAGTCGGCCCGTGACCTGGTCAAGAACAAGAAGGCCGACGGCCTGATGCGGACCGGCTGGGTGCAGGACTACCCGCTGAACGCCAACTTCCTGCGCGACGTGTACGGCACCGGCGCCGCGGCCAACGACGCCGGCTACTCCAGCCCGGAGTTCGACAAGCTGGCGGCCGAGGCGGACAAGGCCACCACCGTGGAGAAGACCGCCGAGCTGTACCAGCAGGCCGAGGAGCAGTTGGCCAAGGACATGCCGTCCATCCCGCTCTGGTACTACAAGACCACCGCCGGTTACTCGAAGAACGTGCAGAACGTGAAGTACGACTCGTTCGGCGACCCGGTCTTCACCCAGGTCGAGGTCAAGCAGAAGTAACCGAGCCGGCACCGCACGGCTCGAACCGACACGGCCGGTGCCCGTCCCCGCCCCACCGGGCGGACCGGCACCGGCCGTTGTCACGCCAAGAACTCTGATCGGGATGACGGCCCGTCAGAGCAGTAAATTGGAGGCACAATGGGGCGCTTTGTCGTTAGGCGACTGCTCCAGATGATCCCGGTGTTCCTGGGCACGGTCACGATCATTTTCTTCATGACCCGCATGCTGCCCGGCGACCCGGCGGCGGCAATGTGGGGAGACAAGGCCGCCGACCCGGCCCAGCTGGCCGCGTTCAAGCACCGGATGGGACTCGACGTCTCCACCGGGCAGCAGTACCTGAACTACATGGGGAACCTGTTCACCGGAAACTTCGGTGAGACCATGGCCGGCCGCAAGGTCATCGACGTGATCGGCGAGGCCCTGCCGGTCACCATCCGGCTGGCCCTGCTGGCCTTCGTCTTCGAAGTGGTCGTCGGTGTGGCGATCGGCCTGTTCTCCGGCCTGCGCCGCGGCAAGGCCTTCGACAAGACCGCCCTGGTCCTCACCCTGCTGCTGATCTCGATCCCGGTCCCGGTGCTCGGCTTCATCTTCCAGAACATCTTCGCGATCCAGCTCAAGTGGATCACCCCGACCGTTCAGGACTCGATGAACCTCGGCCAGCTGATGCTGCCCGCCATCGTGCTCGGCTCGATCTCGCTCGCCTACGTCGCCCGACTGACCCGTACCTCCATCGCGGAGAACATCAAGTCGGACTACATGCGCACCGCGATCGCCAAGGGCCTGCCCCGCCGCAAGGTGATCGGCACCCACCTGCTGCGCAACTCGATGATCCCGGTGGTGACCTTCCTGGGCACCGACCTCGGCGCGCTGATGGGCGGCGCGATCGTCACCGAGGGCATCTTCAACGTCAAGGGCGTCGGCAACGCGCTGTACCACGCCATCAACCTCAACGAGGGCGCGACCGTCTCCGGTTTCGTCGTCGTGCTGGTGCTGGTGTACCTGGCCGCCAGCCTGATCGTCGACCTGCTCTACGCGGTCCTGGACCCGAGGATCCGGTATGCCTGACCTGATCGAGACGAACACCCCCGCGCAGGCCGCCGGCTCCGCCGAGCCGAAGCCGGAGAAGCCCCGCAGCCTCGGCGTGGACGCCTGGCACGACCTGCGCAAGCGCCCGGTCTTCATCATCTCGGCGGCGCTGATCGTGCTGCTGATCGCCTTCGCGATCGCCCCCAGCCTGTTCACCTCGGTGGACCCGCGGGCCGGCGACCTCCAGCACCACTACCTGTCCAAGCCGAACTACCTGCACCTCTTCCAGGCGGACTGGTTCGGCTACGACGGCCAGGGCCGCTCGATCTACGCCCGGATGATCTACGGTGCCCGCGCCTCCGTGGTGGTCGGCATCTGCGTCACCGCCGGCGTCACGATCCTCGGCGGCCTGGCCGGCATGGTCGCCGGCTACTACGGCGGCTGGGTCGACACGGTGATCTCCCGGGTCACCGACATGTTCTTCGGCATCCCGCTGCTGCTCGGCGCGCTGGTCGTGCTGAACGCCTTCACCACCCGCACCGTCTGGTCCGTGGTGTTCGCCCTGGTCGCCCTCGGCTGGACCCAGATGACCCGCGTGATGCGCGGCTCGGTGATCACCGTCAAGCAGTCCGACTACGTGACCGCGGCCCGGGCGCTCGGTGCCGGGACCGGCCGGATCATGTTCAAGCACATCCTGCCGAACGCGATCGCCCCGGTGATCGTGGTCGCCACCATCGCGCTCGGCGGCTACATCGCCACCGAGGCGACGCTGAGCTTCCTCGGCATCGGCCTCCAGGACCCGACCATCTCCTGGGGCATCGACATCAACTCGGCCCAGAAGGTCATCCGTTCCGCGCCGTTCGCGCTGTTCTTCCCGGCCGGCATGCTCAGCGTCACCGTGCTGGCGTTCATCATGCTCGGCGACGCGGTGCGCGACGCCCTCGACCCGAAGCTGCGCTGAGAGAGGCGGCCCGCACATGACCACCGCACCCGAGAAGACCGCAGCCGGCAAGGACCGCCTGGTCCCCGGCACCCCGCTGCTCGACGTCCGCGACCTGCACGTCGAGTTCAAGACCCGCGACGGCGTCGCCAAGGCCGTCAACGGCGTGAACTACTCGGTCGCGGCCGGCGAGACCCTCGCCGTCCTCGGCGAGTCCGGTTCCGGAAAGTCCGTCACCGCGCAGACCATCATGGGCATCCTCGACATGCCCCCCGGCCGGGTCACCGCCGGCGAGATCCTGTTCCGCGGCCAGGACATGCTGAAGATGTCCGGCGAGGAGCGCCGGAAGATCCGCGGCCGCAAGATCGCGATGATCTTCCAGGACGCGCTGTCCTCGCTGAACCCGGTGCTCTCCGTCGGCTACCAGCTCGGCGAGATGTTCCGCGTGCACCAGGGCGCCTCCCGCAAGGAGGCCAAGGCCAAGGCCATCGAGCTGATGGACCGGGTCCGCATCCCCGCCGCCGCGCAGCGCGTGAACGACTATCCGCACCAGTTCTCCGGCGGTATGCGGCAGCGCATCATGATCGCGATGGCGCTGGCGCTGGAGCCGGACCTGATCATCGCGGACGAGCCGACCACAGCGCTGGACGTGACGGTCCAGGCGCAGGTGATGGACCTGCTGGCGGAGCTTCAGGCCGAGTACCACATGGGCCTGATCCTGATCACCCACGACCTGGGCGTGGTCGCCGACGTCGCGGACAAGATCGCCGTCATGTACGCCGGCCGGATCGTCGAGACCGCCCCCGTGCACGAGCTGTACGCCCGCCCCGCCCACCCCTACACCAAGGGCCTGCTCCGGTCGATCCCGCGACTGGACCAGAAGGGCGAGGAGCTCTACGCGATCAAGGGCCTGCCGCCCAACCTCTACAAGGTCCCGGCCGGCTGCGCGTTCAACCCGCGCTGCGACGTCGCCACCGACCGGTGCCGCACCGAGATCCCCGCCCTGCACCAGGTCACCGACCGGGACGGGGCCGAGCTCGCCGGCCGCAAGAGCGCCTGCCACCTCTGGAAGGAGACCCTCCATGGCTGAGCCCATCCTGGAGGTCCGCGACCTGGTCAAGCACTACCCGCTCACCCAGGGCATCCTCTTCAAGAAGCAGGTCGGCGCGGTCAAGGCCGTCGACGGCGTCTCCTTCACCCTCGAAAAGGGCGAGACCCTCGGCATCGTCGGCGAGTCCGGCTGCGGCAAGTCCACCCTGGCGAAGGTCCTGATGAACCTGGAGCGGGCGACCGCCGGCCAGGTCCTCTACAAGGGCGAGGACATCTCCCGGCTGTCCGGCTCCGCGCTGAAGGCCGTGCGGCGCAACATCCAGATGGTGTTCCAGGACCCGTACACCTCGCTGAACCCGCGGATGACGGTCGGCGACATCATCGGGGAGCCGTTCGAGATCCACCCCGAGGTGGCGCCGAAGGGCGACCGGCGCAAGGCCGTTCAGGACCTGCTGGACGTGGTCGGCCTGAACCCCGAGTACATCAACCGGTACCCGCACCAGTTCTCCGGCGGCCAGCGCCAGCGCATCGGCATCGCCCGCGGCCTCGCCCTCAAGCCGGAGGTCATCATCTGCGACGAGCCGGTCTCGGCGCTGGACGTCTCGGTGCAGGCCCAGGTGATCAACCTGCTGGAGAAGCTGCAGAGCGAGTTCGAGCTCTCCTACATGTTCATCGCGCACGACCTGTCGATCGTCCGGCACATCTCCGACCGGGTCGGCGTGATGTACCTCGGCAAGATGGTCGAGATCGGCACCGACCTGGAGATCTACGACCACGCCACCCACCCGTACACCCAGGCGCTGCTGTCGGCCGTCCCGGTGCCCGACCCGACCGGCCGCGAGGGCCGCGAGCGGATCATCCTGACCGGCGACATCCCCTCCCCGGCGAACCCGCCGTCCGGGTGCCGGTTCCGCACCCGCTGCTGGAAGGCGGAGGAGCGCTGCGCGACGGAGGTGCCGCTGCTGGCCGCGCCGACGCTGCTCACCGGAGGGGCCAAGCACGACTCGGCGTGCCACTTCGCGGCGGAGCGTCAGGTCGCTGCCGCCTAGCGCGAACCAGGGGGCGAGCAACCGGGCACCCGCCGGCCAGGTCGCGATCAACGGCAAGTCATTGCCCGCATCGCGATCCGGCCGGCGGGTGCCTTCCGTTTCGCGCGGTTCCCCGCGCCCCTGCCGGTGCTCTCCCGGCCGCCGCCCCCTTGGGCCGGACGGCCCCCTCTCGGTCGCGTCGGAGCGGCCTCGCACTTCTCATGAGGTGAGATGCCGTCATACGCCCTCGAGGAGGAGGCTCCATGCCCACAGGTACCCGTGTGCGCTGGGCCGTTGTCAGTGCGACGTCCGTGGCCCTGATGGCCACGGGTTGTGGTGGGGGCGGCAGCAGCTCAGGTGGCGGACCGTCGGACGCCGGCAAGTCGTTCACGTATCAGAGCAGCGAGCCGCAGAATCCGTTGCAGCCGGCGAACGCCAACGAGGTCGGCGGCGGGCGCATCGTGCAGAACCTGTTCAAGGGCCTCGCGGACTACGACCCGTCCAACGGCAAGCTCCGGATGCAGGTCGCGGACAAGATCGAGACCAGTGACGCGCAGACGTACAACGTGACGATGAAGTCGGGTTGGACGTTCCACGACGGGACGCCGGTCACGGCGAAGAGCTTCGTGGACGCGTGGAACTGGGCGGCGGACACCAAGAACAACCAGATCAACAGCTCGTGGTTCGAGGACATCCAGGGCTACTCGGACGTCCACCCGCAGAGCGGCAGCCCGACGGCGGACACCATGTCGGGGCTGAGCGTCCAGGACGACACGCACTTCACGATCAAGCTGAAGAACAAGGTCTCGTACTTCCCGTACAAGCTGGGGTACATCGCCTTCTCGCCGCTTCCGGAGGGGTTCTACCAGGACCCGGCGGGCTACGGGCAGAAGCCGGTGGGCAACGGGCCGTACCAGTTCGTCAGTTGGGACCACAACTCGCAGGTGGTCACCAAGACGTTCGCCAACTACCAGGGTGTGGACAAGCCGAAGAACGGCGGCGTGGTGTTCAAGATGTACACCACGGCGGAGGCGGCCTACGCGGACCTGCAGTCGAACAACCTGGACGTGATGGACCAGGTGCCGCCGTCGGATCTGGCGAACTACAAGAGCGACCTGGGCGACCGGGCGATCGACGCTCCGCAGGGTGCGATCCAGAACGTCGGCTTCACGCTGTACCAGCCGGACTGGCAGGGGGCGAACAAGAACCTGGTCCGGCAGGGCCTGTCGATGGCGATCGACCGGAACACCATCACCAAGACGGTGCTGCAGGGCTCGCGGGCGCCGGCGTCGGCGTGGGTCGCCGAGGGGGTGGAGGGCTACAAGGCGGGGACCTGCGGGGACTTCTGCACCTACAACCCGGACAAGGCGAAGCAGCTGATCCAGCAGGGCGGCGGCGTTCCCGGGAACTCCGTCAAGATCACCTACAACGCGGACGGCGGCCACAAGGAGTGGGTGGACGCGGTCTGCAACTCGATCCGGCAGGCGACCGGGGTGAACTGCGCCGGTGACCCGAAGACCGACTTCAAGACGGCGCGGGCGGCGATCACCGGGCACCAGCTCAACGGCATGTTCCGCACCGGCTGGGTGCAGGACTACCCGCTGAACGCGAACTTCCTGGCGGACGTGTACCGCACCGGCGCGGCGTCCAACGACACCGGCTACTCCAGCCCGGAGTTCGACAAGCTCGCCGGCCAGGCCGACGAGGCCGCCTCGATCCAGGACACCGCGACCGGCTACCAGAAGGCCGAGGAGCAGCTGGCGACGGACATGCCGGCCATTCCGCTCTGGTACTACCGGACGAACTCCGGCTACTCCACCAAGGTGCAGAACGTGTCGTTCGACTCCTTCGGCAACCCGGCCTGGACCCAGGTCGAGGTCAAGAGCTGATCCGTCCGATGTCGGCCCCGCCCTCCCCGCACGGAGGGCGGGGCCACGTCAGTCACCTCTCGGAGGGAGGGCCCTGATGGGCCATTACATCCTGCGGCGCGTGCTCCAGATGATCCCGGTGTTCTTCGGCGCCACGCTGCTGATCTTCCTGATGGTGTACAGCCTGCCGGGCGACCCGATCGCCGCGATGTTCGGCGACAAGGCCGCCGACCCGGCGACCGTGGCCCACCTGAAGCACCAGTACTACCTCGACCAGCCGCTGTGGAAGCAGTACCTGCACTACATGAACAACATCTTCCACCTGGACTTCGGCACCAGTTTCACCGGCCGCCCGGTCTCCGAGATCATGAAGGACGCCTTCCCGGTCACCATCCGGCTCGCCCTGGTCGCGTTCTTCTTCGAGATCGTGATCGGCCTGCCGCTGGGCCTGATCGCCGGTCTGAAGCGGGGCAGCGTCTGGGACACCGGGGTGCTGGTGGTGACCCTGGTGGTGATCTCGATCCCGGTGTTCGTGCTCGGCTACATCGCGCAGACGGTGTTCGCGATCAACCTGGGCTGGGTGACGGCGACGGTCCAGGACTCCCGGGACATCAGCCAGTTGATCCTGCCCGGCCTGGTGCTGGCGTCCCTGTCGCTGGCGTACGTGGCCCGGCTGACCCGGACGTCGATCGGCGAGAACCTGCGCGCCGACTACATGCGCACCGCGGTGGCCAAGGGCCTGCCGCGGCGGACCGTCGTCGGCCGGCACCTGCTGCGCAACTCGCTGATCCCGGTGGTGACGTTCCTGGGCACCGACCTGGGCGCGCTGATGGGCGGTGCGATCGTCACCGAGGGCATCTTCAACATCTCCGGCGTCGGCAACGTCCTCTACAAGGCGATCAACCAGAAGGAAGGCCCGACGGTGGTCGGCATCGTCACCGTGCTGGTGATCGTGTACCTGGTCGCCAGCCTGGTCGTCGACCTGCTGTACGCCGTCCTCGACCCGAGGATCCGCTATGCCTGACCGGAACGAGTCCATCCCGGACGACCACGACCCGCTGCGGAACATCAACCCCACCGACAGCGACCACCTGGACTACGTCGGACAGCAGGGCCTGGCGGTGGAGCAGCAGACGCTGCTCGAACCGGACCCGGGCAAGCGGGAGCAGGCACGCAGCCTGTGGGGCGACGCCTGGCGGGACCTGCGGCGGCGGCCGATCTTCATCCTGTCGGCGGTGCTGATCGTGCTGCTGATCCTGATCGCGATCTTCCCGCAGCTGTTCACCAGCACCGACCCGCGGGCGTCCGACCTGCTCAACAACTACCTGCGGCGGCCGAACTGGACCGACTTCTTCGGGGGCGGCTGGTTCGGCTACGACGGGCAGGGCCGGTCGATCTACGCCCGGGTGATCTACGGGGCGCGGGCCTCGATCACCGTCGGCATCTGCGTCACCCTGGCGGTGACCCTGCTGGGCGGGCTGGCCGGGATGGCCGCCGGGTTCTTCGGCGGCTGGCTGGACGCGGTGATCTCCCGGATCACCGACATCTTCTTCGGCATCCCGCTGCTGCTCGGCGCGCTGGTGCTGCTGAACGCGTTCGCCACCCGCAACGTGTGGTCGGTGGTGATCGCGCTGGCGTTCCTCGGCTGGACCCAGCTGGCCCGCGTGATGCGCGGCTCGGTGATCACCGTCAAGCAGGCCGACTACGTGGTGGCCGGGCGGGCGCTGGGCGCCGGGACCGGGCGGCTGATGTTCCGGCACATCCTGCCGAACGCGATCGCCCCGGTGATCGTGGTCGCCACCATCGCGCTGGGCGGCTACATCACCGCGGAGGCGACGCTGAGCTTCCTCGGCATCGGCCTCCAGGACCCGACCATCTCCTGGGGCGTGGACATCTCCTCCGCGCAGAAGGTGATCCGGCAGGCGCCGTTCGTGCTGTTCTTCCCGGCCGCGGCGCTCTCCATCACCGTGCTGGCCTTCATCATGCTGGGCGACGCGGTGCGCGACGCCCTCGATCCGAAGCTGCGCTGAGCGAGGGGAGCAGACAGATGAGCACCGTCGCCGACCAGAGCCGACCGGCCCACGAGGAGCCGTTCACCGGGCCGCTGCTGGACGTGCGGAACCTGCACGTGGAGTTCCGGACCAGGGACGGCGTGGTCCGGGCCGTCAACGGCGTGAACTACAGCGTCAGCGCGGGCGAGACCCTCGCGGTGCTGGGCGAGTCCGGTTCCGGAAAGTCCGTCACCGCGCAGGCCGTGATGGGCATCCTCGACATGCCGCCGGCCGCCATCCCCGAGGGGGAGCTCCTGTTCTGCGGCCAGGACATGCTGAAGATGTCCAAGGAGGAGCGGCGCAGGATCCGCGGCCAGAAGATCGCGATGATCTTCCAGGACGCGCTGTCCTCGCTGAACCCGGTGCTCCCGGTCGGCTACCAGCTCGGCGAGATGTTCCGGGCGCACCGCGGCAGCAGCCGCAAGGAGGCCAGGGAGAAGGCCGTCGACCTGATGGAGCGGGTGCGCATCCCGGCCGCCAAGGAACGGGTGGGGGACTATCCGCACCAGTTCTCCGGCGGTATGCGGCAGCGCATCATGATCGCGATGGCGCTGGCGTTGGAGCCGGACCTGATCATCGCGGACGAGCCGACCACGGCGCTGGACGTGACGGTCCAGGCGCAGGTGATGGACCTGCTGGCGGAGCTTCAGGCCGAGTACCACATGGGCCTGATCCTGATCACCCACGACCTGGGCGTGGTCGCCGACGTCGCGGACAAGATCGCCGTCATGTACGCCGGCCGGATCGTCGAGACCGCCCCCGTGCACGAGCTGTACGCCCGCCCCGCCCACCCCTACACCCGCGGCCTGCTGGACTCCATCCCGCGCCTCGACCAGAAGGGCCAGGAGCTCTACGCGATCAAGGGCCTGCCGCCCAACCTGCTGCGGATCCCGGCCGGCTGCGCGTTCAACCCGCGCTGCCCGCGGGCGCAGGAGATCTGCCGGCAGGAGGTGCCGCCGCTGGCGCAGGTGACCGAGGACGACGGGACGCCGCTGGCCGGGCGGGGAAGTGCGTGCTTCTTCTGGAAGGAGACCCTCCATGACGGTTAACGGCGCCACACCGCTCGGGGCGACCACCCCCGAGGAGGCCGCGTTCGCCCAGGAGGTGCGGCGCGGCGAACCCATCCTGGAGGTGCGCGACCTGCGCAAGCACTTCCCGCTGACCAAGGGCGTGCTGTTCAAGAAGCAGGTCGGCGCGGTCAAGGCCGTCGACGGGGTGTCGTTCGACCTGATGCAGGGGGAGACCCTCGGCGTCGTCGGCGAGTCCGGCTGCGGCAAGTCGACGCTGGCCAAGGTGCTGATGAACCTGGAGCCCGCGACCACCGGGTCGGTGAAGTACAAGGGCGAGGAGATCTCGCGCCTGTCCGGCTCCGCGCTGAAGGCCGTGCGGCGCAACATCCAGATGGTGTTCCAGGACCCGTACACCTCGCTGAACCCGCGGATGACGGTCGGCGACATCATCGGGGAGCCGTTCGAGATCCACCCCGAGGTGGCGCCGAAGGGCGACCGGCGCAAGGCCGTTCAGGACCTGCTGGACGTGGTCGGCCTCAACCCCGAGTACATCAACCGGTACCCGCACCAGTTCTCCGGCGGCCAGCGCCAGCGCATCGGCATCGCCCGCGGCCTCGCCCTCAAGCCGGAGATCATCATCTGCGACGAGCCGGTCTCGGCGCTGGACGTCTCGGTGCAGGCCCAGGTGATCAACCTGCTGGAGAAGCTGCAGAGCGAGTTCGAGCTCTCCTACATGTTCATCGCGCACGACCTGTCGATCGTCCGGCACATCTCCGACCGGGTCGGCGTGATGTACCTGGGACGGATCGTGGAGATCGGCACCGACCTGGAGATCTACGACCACGCCACCCACCCCTACACCCAGGCGCTGCTGTCGGCCGTCCCGGTGCCCGACCCGACCGCGCGGGAGTCCCGGGACCGGATCGTGCTGACCGGCGACGTGCCCTCCCCGGCGAACCCGCCGTCCGGGTGCCGGTTCCGCACCCGCTGCTGGAAGGCCCAGGAGAAGTGCGAGCGGGAGGATCCGGCGCTGACCGTCCGGGAGTGGCTGGAGGGCCGGGCCCGGCACGACTCGGCCTGCCACTTCGCCGCCGAGCGGGAGAACGTCTGACCGGACGCGAAAGGGCCCCCACCGGATCGGTGGGGGCCCTCTTCACGAAGCTCAGGCCTCGGCGCGCGGCGCCGGAACCGTGTCCCCCTCGGGGAAGTGGCAGGCCGTCAGGTGGCCCTCGGCGTTGCCGGACAGCTGGATCAGCGGCGGCTCCACCGTCGAGCACTTCTCCTGCGCCTTCCAGCACCGGGTGCGGAAGCGGCAGCCCGACGGCGGGTTGAGCGGCGACGGGACGTCACCGGTCAGCCGGATCCGCTCGCGGTCGTCGTCCGGGTCGGCCTCCGGCACGGCGGACAGCAGCGCGTGGGTGTACGGGTGGCGGGGCGACTCGTACAGCGACTTGCGGTCGGCGATCTCGACGATCTTGCCGAGGTACATCACCGCGACGCGCTGCGAGAAGTGGCGCACCACCGACAGGTCGTGCGCGATGAACAGGAAGGCGATGTCCAGGTCGCGCTGCAGCTCCTGGAGCAGGTTGACCACCTGCGCCTGGATGGAGACGTCCAGCGCGGAGACCGGCTCGTCCGCGACGATCAGCTTCGGGTTCAGCGACAGCGCGCGGGCCACGCCGATGCGCTGGCGCTGGCCGCCGGAGAACTCGTGCGGGAAGCGGTTGTAGTGCTCCGGGTTGAGACCGACGGTCTCCAGCAGCTCCTGCACCCGGCGCTGGATGCCGCCCTTGGGGTTGATCCCGTTGATCTCCATCGGCGCGCCGATGATCGAGCCGACGGTGTGCCGCGGGTTCAGCGAGGAGTACGGGTCCTGGAAGATCATCTGGATCTCGGACCGGATCGGCGCCAGCTCCTTGCGGGAGGCGTGCGTGATGTCCTGGCCGTTGTAGCGGATCTCGCCGGCGGTCGGCTCCAGCAGGCGGGTCACCAGCCGGCCGAGGGTCGACTTGCCGCAGCCGGACTCGCCGACCAGGCCGACCGACTCGCCGCCGAAGACCTCCAGGTCGACGCCGTCCACCGCGTGCACCGCGCCGACCTGACGCTTGAACAGGAAGCCGTCCGTCACCGGGAAGTGCTTCTGCACGCCCTTGATGGTCAGCAGCGCTTCACCGGAGCCGGCAGCGGCGCCGGCCGGCTTCTTGAGGGTCTGTTCGTTGCTCATGGTGTCCCTCTCAGCCGAGCCGCGGCTTGATCTGGTCGATGAAGATGTCCTGCCGCTGCGCCGGGCTCAGGTGGCAGGCGGCGGCGTGCCCGGTGGCCGGGGAGAGCGCCGGACGCTCCGAGGTGCAGCCGCCGCCGATGACCTGCTCCTTGTAGTCGCAGCGGGGGTTGAACGGGCAGCCGGTCGGCAGGTTGATCAGGCTCGGCGGGGTGCCGCGAACCGGCCGCAGCGGCACGTTCACGTCGCCCGTCAGGCTCGGCATCGAGGACAGCAGGCCCCAGGTGTAGGGGTGCTGAGGGGCCTTCAGCACCTCGCGGATGGTGCCGCGCTCGACGGCCCGGCCCGCGTACATCACCATGACCTGCTGCGCGGTGCGCGCCACCACGCCCAGGTCGTGGGTGATCAGGATGATCGCGGTGCCCATCTCCTGCTGCAGGTCCTTCAGCAGGTCGAGGATCTGGGCCTGGACGGTGACGTCCAGCGCGGTGGTCGGCTCGTCGGCGATCACCAGCTTGGGGTCGCAGACCAGCGACATGGCGATCATGGCGCGCTGGCGCATACCGCCGGAGAACTGGTGCGGGTAGTCGTCGACCCGGGTGGTGGGCTGCGGGATGCCGACCTTGATCAGCATCTCGATGGCCCGGTCCCGGGCCTCCGACTTGGAGGCGCCGGTGTGCTTGCGGAAGGTCTCGCCGATCTGCTTGCCGATGGTGTGGTACGGCGACAGCGCGGTCAGCGGGTCCTGGAAGATCATCGACATGGTCTTGCCGCGGAGCTTCTCCAGCTCGCGGTTGGACGCGCCGACCAGTTCCTTGCCGTCCAGCTTGATCGAGCCGGAGATGTCGGTGCGGTCCGGGTTGTGCAGACCCAGCACGGCCAGGTTGGTCACCGACTTGCCCGAACCGGACTCACCGACGATGCCGAGCGTGCTGCCCGGGGACACGTCGAAGGAGAGGTTGTCCACGGCCCGGACCACGCCGTCCTCGGTGCTGAAGCGGACCGAGAGGTCGCGGACTGAGAGGAACGGCGTGTCGCCGCCGCTGCCGGCGGGCGAGGCCTCCTCGGGCTTGGCCTGGGTGGTCATGGACTGGGCTCCTCGGTGCGGTACGTGAGGTCGGGACTGCTGGGTCGGCCTGGGGTGCGGCCGGTCAGGCCAGGCGGATGCGCGGGTCGATCAGGGCGTAGGCGGCGTCGACGATGATGTTGAAGAACACGATCAGGGTTGCGGCCACCACGGTGACGCCGACCAGCAGCGACAGGTCGGAGTCGTAGAACGACTGGATCGCCAGCTGGCCCAGGCCGTGCAGGCTGAAGGTCGTCTCGGTGATGATGGCGCCGCCGAGCAGCACGCCCAGGTCGATGCCGAAGACGGTGACGATGGTGCCCATCGCGCCGCGCCAGGCATAGCGCATGAAGACCGAGGTGCCGGACATGCCCTTGGCCCGCGCGGTCCGCACGAAGTCCTCGGACAGCTGCTCGACCATCGAGGAGCGGGTCATACGGGTGTAGTTGGCGGTCCAGATCAGCGACAGCACGATCCACGGCACCAGCAGGCCACTGGCCCAGCCGAGCGGGTCCTTGGTGAACGGGACGTACTTCGGCAGTTCCATCAGGTTGGTGCTGTAGCACAGCGCCCACAGGGCGAGCGGGCCGGCCACGTAGATCTGCATCGAGGAGGCCAGCAGGGAGAGCGAGCTGGCGACCTTGTCGGCGGTCTTGCCCTGCTTGTGGGCGGCCAGCATGCCGGTGCCGATGCCGAAGATCAGGAAGATGACGGCGGAGCCGATGGTCAGCGACAGGGTGGTCGGGAAGCGGTCCGCGAGCAGGCCGCCGACCAGCTCCTTCTTGTCGAAGGAGTAGCCGAAGCACGGGGCGCCGCAGTGCACGCCGTTGTACGTGCCACCGGTGAAGATCGTGCTCAGCCAGTCCCAGTACTGGATCGGCCAGGCCCGGTCGAAGCCCATTTCGTGCCTGATCAGGGCGAGGTTCTCGGGCGAGCAGGTCTTGCCGCAGTAGAGCCGCGCCGGGTCCGCCGGGATCGCGAAGAACAGCGCATAGGTGACCAGCGAGACGATCACCAGAATGACGAGAGCGCCGAGGATTCGGCGGACGAGGAATCGGAGCATCGGGACGGGCTCTCCTGATCGGGGCGGGACACCGGCAGATCGTGCCGGTGCCCCGCCGTGAGCTACTGCTCGGTGATGACTACTACTTCACGTAGATGTTGAGCGGGGACTGCAGGCCGGCCAGGGTGTCGAACGTGACGCCGCCGAGGCCCGAGCCGTAGAGGCTCAGCGAGCGCTGGTACACGTCCGGGATCGAGACGGCCTTGTCCTGCAGCATCTTGTCGAGCGCGGCCCACGCCTTGCCCTGCTCGACCGGGTCCGCGATCTTCTGGGCGGCGTCGATGGCCGCGTTGACCTCGGGGTCGTTCAGGTGGGCGTAGTTGGAGGCGCTGTCCGCGATGGCGCGGCCGTCCCAGACCGGCTGCAGCGAGGTGTAGCCGGTCGGCCAGTCGGCGCCCCAGCCGCCCCAGTACAGGTCGTACTCGTTGTCGACCTTGCCGATGACGTCGTAGTAGGTCTTCGCGTCGATCGGCTTCGGGACGAACTTGAAGCCGGCCTTCTCCAGCGCGTCGCGGATGGCCTCGGTGACCTTCTGCTGGACCGGGGTGTTGTTGTACGCGTAGACGATGGTGGTGCCCACCGCGTTCGCCTCGGTCAGCAGCGCCTTGGCGGCGTCCGGGTCGCCCTGCGGCTTGGCCAGGATGCCGTACGGGTCGTAGGACTCGTAGCCGAGGACGGTCGGGCTCATGTACGCGGTGGCGTAGTCACCGTAGGAGGTGCCGCCCTGCAGCTGACGGGTCTGCTGGTGCGGGAACGCCTTGATCAGCGCCTGCCGGACCTTCACGTCCTTGATGCGGCTGTTGTTGATGTAGTAGTAGTCCACGTACGGGGTCAGGCCCTCGAGCGTGCGGGACTTCAGCTTCTCGTCGGACTTCACCTGGTCGATGTAGGTCGTGTAGACCTGGTTGTGGAACGAGAAGCTGGTCTTGTCGTCGCCGTTGTCCGCCATGAAGCGCTCGGTGGACGCCTGCGACTGGACACCGAAGGCCATGTGCCACTTGTCCGGGAAGGCGTTGCGGATCGGGTCGGTGGCGGCGTCCCAGTTGGGGTTGCGCTCCAGGTCCAGCGAGCGGTCGGTGACGTGCTCGGTGATCTGGTACGGGCCCGAGGAGAACGGCTTCTTGTCGTACTCCTCCTTGGTGTCGTGGGCCTTCGGCACGATGCCGTAACCGGTCATCGCCAGGGTGAAGTTGGCGTCGGTGTGGGCCTCGGGGAAGGAGATGACGACGGTCTTGTCGTCCGGGGTCTGGACGGCGTCCAGCTCCTTGCCGCCGTAGGGGCCCTCGTAGGCGTCGCGGTACTTGTCGCCCGAGATCCAGGTCTGGACGTAGGTCGGGCCGGACTTGATGAACGAGGCGTAGGTGCGCTCGATCGACCACTTGACGTCGGCCGAGGTGACCGGCGAGCCGTCCTGCCACTTCACGCCGTCCTTCAGCGTGAACTTCCAGGTCTTGCCACCGTCGGTGGTGGTGCCGGTGTCGGTGGCAAGGTCGCCGACCAGCTTCTGCGAGCCGTCGGGGGCGGTCTTGTAACCGGTCAGCTGACGGGTGAACAGCAGCGAGACCTCGGCGTTGTAGTTCATGTAGATCTGCGCCGGGTCGAGGTGCGAGAAGTCGTCGCGGTCGATCATGGTGACCGTGCCGCCCTTCTTCGAACCCTCCACGGGGGCGGCCGGACCCTTCGAGTCCTCGGCGGTGCCGACGGAGATCGTGGTGGTCTTGACCGGGGCCTTCGAGGCGCCGGCCTTGCTGCCGTCGCTGTTGCTGTGGCCGCTGGAGCAAGCGGTGGTGACGGTCAGGGCCCCGGCCACCAGAATGGCGGCGGCGAGCCGCGTCTTGCGAGAGCTCATCTTCATCCTGCCTGGAATAGTCGTTCGGAAATCTTCGTGGTGTGCCCGGGGCCTGGCGGTTCCGTCCCCCCGGAGTCTTGAGGGCCTGTCAGCGGTTGGTCTTCGGGTCGAACGCGTCCCGGACCGAGTCGCCGAGCAGGTTGAAGGCCAGAACGAACACCACCATGGCGATGCCCGGGAAGAGCAGGAAGGTGACGTCGGTCCGGAGGTAGTTCGCGGCGTCGGCGATCATGCGGCCCCAGTCCGGGGTCGGCTCGCCGACACCCACGCCGAGGTAGGAGAGACCGGCCTCGGCGGTGACGAACGCAGGCAGCGAGAGCGTGGACTGCACCAGGATCGGGGTCCACAGGTTGGGCAGGATCTCCTTGAAGATGATCCGCGCGGGGGAGGCGCCGGTGACCTTCGCGGCCTCGATGAACTCGCGCTCGCGCAGCGACAGCGCGACGCCGCGCAGGATGCGGGCCAGGCCCATCCAGCCGAGCAGCGAGAGCACCAGGGTCACCGCGACGAACGGCAGCCAGTCGGGGTTCTTCTCGGTCGGGCTGACCAGCAGGCTGGTGACCACGGGCATGGTGGCGATCAGGAAGATCTGCGACGGGAACGACATCAGGACGTCGATCACGCGACCGATGAAGTAGTCGGCCTTGCCGCCGAGGTAGCCGGCCGCGATGCCGAGCGCGACGCCGATCACGGTGGTCAGCACCGAGGTGGCGACGGCGATGATCAGCGAGGTGCGGATGCCGTAGATCAGCAGGGTGAACACGTCACGGCCGAGGCCGGGCTCCAGGCCGAACCAGAAGTCGCCACTCATACCGCCGTTGGGGCCGGTCGGCAGACCGGAGTCGGTCAGCAGGCTGACGTCCTCCTGGCCGTAGTGGGTCGTCGGGTCCTTGCCGTACACCATCGAGATGAGCGGCGCGAGGATCGCGATCAGGATGAAGAACAGCACCACGCAGGCGCTCACCACACCGGTGCGGTCGCGCATGAAGCGGCGCCACATCAGCTTGCCGGGAGAGAGGCCGCGGAAGCCGGAATCGGCGGGCGCGTCGGCCGAGGCGTTGTCCGGGAGGTCCGACGTGGACCCGGGGGTGTCCCCGTCCGTCGTGGCCCCAGTAGGCGTCGTCATGGTGCTAAAGCTCCCGACCGTGGTCCGTGCAGAAGCAAGGAGTAAGAACTTGGATGAATGGACTCTTGCAAGTCGTTTATCGAACGTCAAGAGTTCCTCAGTTGTCGATGGCCCATTTCCTGCTTCGTGCTGGAATGTCAACCACTTTGTAGTTCATGAACTCTTGACAGCCTCCAGTCGAGACGGTCAAAACCGGACAAAGGCGACCAAGGCTCGTTCACATGTCCGTAACGATGCACTGTCAGGTCCGCTATCTGGACGGCCAGTTCGGCGGGCCGGCCGGACGACGCGCGTAGACCCGGTGTCCGTTTTGGTGCTCTTCGGTGGAATTGAGTGCGGCAATTGAGTGTCCGATAATCGGACACCTCCGTTTTCGGGCATGGCGGAGCGAATTCATGGGTAGGGGTCACCCAATTCGGGCGGCAGGCGCGCCGTCGGCCGCCTGGCAATTTCCCGCCAATGGCGAGACTTCGCCGCCCGGGTGTTACTTCAGCAGCCCGATGTTCTCGTAGACGAGGTCGCCGAGCCCCGGTGCGCCGAGGTTGGCGACGTTCTTGCGGACGCCGTAAATGGCCGGGCGCTGGTACAGCGGAACCAGCCCGGCCACCTCCCACGCCGCCGCGTCGGCCCGGTTGAGCGCCGCCGTCTCGTCGTCCACGGTGTCGGCCCTGGCGGCGTCCGCCATGGCCTTGTCCAACGCCTTGCTGCCGACCTGTGACCAGTTGGAGCCGGAGTCCTGCTGGAAGGTGCTGATCGAGTTGGAGACCGGGAAGGGGGTGCCCATCAGTGCGAACGCGGTCAGGTCGAAGTCGTGCTTGTACACGAAGCCGTCGAAGAAGTCGCCGGCCGGCACGGTCTGCACCGTGACCTTCACCCCGATCTGCCCCAGCATCCGGGTGACCAGCGCGCTCTCGTTGGCGGCCAGGTTGTTGCCGGCCGGCGCCACGAACCGCAGCGCCAGCTCCGTGCCGTCCTTGGTGCGGACGCCCGAGGGCCCCAGCTTCCAGCCCAGCGAGTCGAGGGACGCCTTCGCGGCGTCGGGGTCGAAACGGCTCAGGCCGTTCGAGTTGTCCTGGTAGCCGTGCTGCGACGGCACCAGGAAGTGGTTGTTCATCGGCACGTACGGCCAGTCCAGGCCGGCCAGGTCGGTCCGGGTGATCTCCGCCCGGTCGATCGCCTGGACCAGCGCCTGACGGACCTTCGGATCGCCGAGCACCGGGCTGCGCCCGTTCAGCACCAGGTGCCGCAGGTTCGGCCCGCCGGCCCGGCGGGCCTCCCCGTCCTTGGTCGACTCGATGAGCCGGTAGCCCTCGGTGTTGGGCCCGTTGTTGTAGTAGTCGACCTCGCCGGCGGCGAACGCCTGCGGCATCTTCCCGGTGTCGTACGCCTTGAAGACGATCCGGTCCAGCAGCGGCCTGTCGCCCCACCAGTCCGGGTCGGCGACCACCGTGACGGTGCGCGCCGCCGGGTCCATCCGCTCCACCTTGAACGGTCCGGCGGTCACCGGGAAGCGTCCCTTGAAGGAGGTGTTGAACAGCTCCGGGGTGGTGATGTACTTCGCCGGCAGCAGCGGGGCGTTGCCGGCGTTGTTGAACATCGCCTGCCACTCCGAGTACGGCTCCCGGAAGGTCATCACGGCCTGGTGGTCGTCCTGGCCGCGGACCACGCTCTCCACCTGGTCGAAGCCGTTGCTGGAGGCCGTCCGGTACGCCGGGTCCTGGCCGCTCAGCGCCTGCCACTCGGCCTGCAGGTCGCGCCAGGTGATCGGGGTGCCGTCGGACCAGTGGGCCTTCGGGTTGAGCGTCCACACCACGGTCTGTTTGCCCTGCCGCAGCTCGCTCTTCACCTCGGTCAGGTAAGCAGGGTTCGGGGTCTGCATGCCGCCGGCGTCGGAGCGCCAGAAGGTCGGCAGCAGCGCCTTGACCACGTCGATGGTGGACGCCTCGGAACCGTCCGCCTGGAGCGGGTTCCACTGGCTCGAGTACTGGTCGATCGCCCAGTTCAGCGTGCCGCCCTGGCGCAGCGCGGTGCGCGGCGCCGGGTTCAGCGACTGCTGCGTCATCCGCGGGGCCTCGCCGTTCGCCGCCGCCGTCGAACCGCCGTCCGAGCTGCCTGCGGAGGCGCAGGAGCACAGCGCGAACGACAGCGCTGCCACCGACGCGATCAGGGCGAGCGGGCGGCGACTTCTCGGGGTGGGGCGTCTCGGCACGCGGCACATATTGGGGACCGGCGCGACAAGTTGTCGACCAGCTGCCGATCAAGTCTTGATAACGCGACGCGGCAGGCCGTGGCACCGCCCGGTTCGTCCCGTTCTGCGACGCCACTGGCGAGGATTCGCCAGCATGCCGAAGGCCGGGGCTCCGGTTTCGGAGCCCCGGCCCGGCGGAGTTCTGACGGTCGGTCGGACCGGTAGGACGGTCAGTCCGACAGGATGGTGACGGTCGATCAGGACGGGAACTTGTACACCCGGTCCTTGCCCGTCTTGGCGATGGTCTGGCCGATCGCGTCCGCCACGTCCTGCGCGGTGATCGCCGAGGACTGGCCGCCCTTGGTGGTCTTCACCTTGTCGAAGATGGTGCCGATGGCCGCCGACAGCTGGTCCAGGTTCCACTTCAGGACGATCTGGCCGGACGCGTCCGGGGCCAGCACCAGGGCCTTCGCCGCGGTGCTCTTGCCGAAGTTGAACTGCTTGCCGCCCGCGGTCAGGCTGATTTGACCGGCCTGCACCTGCTTGCCGAGGGTGTCCGCGGCGGCCTGCAGGGCGTCCTGGCCGACCTTAGGCTGGGCGTCGGTCAGCGGCAGCGCCACCTCGGCGTCCGGCTTGCCGGCCGCCCGGTCCCGGTAGGCCTGCTCGACCTTGTCGGCGGCCGACGTCGAGTCCAGCCCCTCCCCGGCCTTGCCCGGCACCACCTCGATGCCGCCCGACTCGGTGAACCGGACGTAGCCCTCCTGCAGACCCTGCCCGGACTTCGCGGCCAGGTCGTCCAGCGCCGCCTTCAGCTTCGCCTTGTCCACCCGCACCTGCGGCTCGACGGCCTTGCCGCCGCCGGTCAGCGAGGAGAACACGTCGACCGGGTTGTAGCTGTGCTTGGTCAGCGTGTCCACGGTCGCCGTGGTGTCGAAGCTCAGACCGGCACTGGCCGGGTCCATGGTCACCGACTGGCCGCCGATCTTCAGCCGCAGCGGCAGCTGCCCGGCCTTGCCGACCGAGCCGTCCAGCGCCGTCACCGCCTGGTCGCGGGAGTCGCCGCCGATGTCGGTGCCGAGCACCGTGGTGCCCTTCGGGATGTCGGACTGATTCATCATCAGGCCCGCGCCGTACGCCGCCGCGCCCAGGAACAGCACGCCGCCGACACCCGTCACCAGCAGCTTCTTGAGCTTGCCGCCGCCGCTCTTGGCCGGCTTCGGGGCAGGCTTGTCGGCCCGCTCCTCCGCCTCGGCCGGCGGCGGGTCGCTCGGGACCTCGCGCTTCGGTGTCGCCGCCCGCGGGCCGCCGGGGAACGGCTGCGCCTCGGGCATGTCGGCGAACCGGCCGCCGCCCTTGCCGCTGCCGTTTGCGCTGCCGGTTCCGCTGCCATTGCCGTTGCCGCCGTCCGGCCCGGGCCGGGAGGTGGCGAACGGGTCGGCGGCAGCGGGGCGGGACGGGGACTGGGACTTCGGGCCGTTCAGGAACAGTTGGGTGGTCGGCGGGTCAGCGGCTATCGCGCCGCCCGGGACGGCCTCCTCGCCGGTGATCGGGTCGAAGCCGCCGATCTGGGTGTCCTCCGGCTCCGCGTCCGCGGCGCCGCCCCGGTCCGCCGGGGGCTCGGCCGCGAACGGGTCCTGGCCGCCCTGCTGCGCCGCCGCCCGGGCCGCGTCGGGGGCCTCGGCCGCCCAGGGGGCCTGACCGGCCGCCGGCTGCGCGGGGTTCCGGTACTGCTCGTGCTGGTTGTGCTGCGGCTCGGTCCCGAACGGGTCCTGACCCTGGGCCGGCTGCTGTGCCGCCGCCGCGTAGGGGTCCTGGCCGGGGATCGGCTGCTGCCCGGTTGCGTACGGGTCCTGACCCTGGGCCGGCTGCGGTGCCGCCGCCGCGTACGGGTCCTGCCCCGGCATCGGCTGCTGCCCGGTTGCGTACGGGTCCTGCCCCGGCATCGGCTGCTGCCCCGTGGAATACGGGTCCTGGCCCGGCATCGGCTGCTGCCCCGTGGAATACGGGTCCTGACCCTGGGCCGGCTGCGGTGCCGCCGCGTAGGGGTCCTGGCCGGGGATCGGCTGCTGTCCGGTCGCGTACGGGTCCTGGGCGGCCGCCGGCTGCTGCTGGTACTGCTCGTACTCCCGCTCGGCGGCGTACGGGTCCTGAGCGGCCATCGGCTGCTGCTGCCCGGGCAGCGACGCCTGCTGCGGCGCCTGCTGGGCCGCCTGCTGCGGGGGCTGCTCCGCGGCGTACGGCGAGGCCGGGGCGAACGGCGAGGCCGCGGCGCCGGACGGGCGCGGCGCGGGCTGCGGGGCGCCGGCCGGGCCGCCCGCCATCGGGGCGGCGGGTGCGGGTGCGGGCGCGGCCTCCTGGCGGGACTTCTGGCGGGGCTTGAACCACTCGCCGGTGGACTCCGACTCGGAGGCCTTCGGCGCGGCCGGCTCCTGCCACTCCGGCGGCAGGTTCGGCGGGGCGGCCTTGGTGCGGCTCGCGCCGGTGTCCATGACGCCGAGCACCGGGTCGCCGCCCCCGCCGCGGTGGCGCGGGCCGGCCGGTTCGGCCGGCTTCTCGTCCTTGACCTTGCTCTGCACCACGACCGGCGGGATCGGACGGGAGCCGGGGATGTTGATCCGCACCCGGGTGGTCAGCGTGGTCTCCGTCTTCGGCACGTCGGCCGCGTCGGCGCCCGGGCCGGGAGCGGTCCGTGCGGCGGCCGGGTCCGGAAGCCCACCGGGCAGGCCGGTGCCGTACGGCGGGGTGCCCGACGGGTACGCGTCGGGGCCGCCGCGGCGGGGCTGCGGGTGGGCGTTGTCAGATTCGCGGCTGCTCAATGCTGCTCTGCTCCGGGTTCGCGGCCGGGCCGGCTGGGCCGTCCGCTGCGTATGGGGCGGGTCGGGCCGCCGTACGGCGGCGTGCTGCGTGCCGGGGGCCGGACGGCCCGGGGGACATCAGCTTGTTCACATGTCGGCTGCGGCGACGCCCCGTCACGCGCGTGGTGCCGAAGGTACCGTCCTGCCCAGGTGGGCCGGACGGTGGGGGTGGCCCGCCGAGGCACCACCATACCGACTGCGGTTCCACCCCGTCGGACGACCGGTGGATCCCATTGGTCCGAATCCCCCCGGTATGGGGCTACCGGTCGGCGTCCTTGACGGGGCGTCGGGGTTCCGGCGCCGGTACGCCGAACAGGAACCCGGAGCGGGTCGGCAGGGTCGCGCACACCACGCCGAGCAGTGAGCCGCCGAACAGGTAGGCGTACGCGGTCGCCGTCGCGGAGAGCACCAGGTCACCCTCCGGACGGGGCGCCAGCAGCACCGCCAGCACCAGGAACCAGCCGGCCAGCGGCACGGCCGCGCCCAGCTTGGTGCCGGTCGCCCGCAGCCCGCCGTAGAACAGGCCGGCGCAGGCCAGCAGGGCGAGCAGCACGCCCACCGGCGGCCACAGGGCCTGCACGAAAGCTCCGCACACCGAGACCGCCGCGCCCAGCAGGAACAGCGCGATGTAGACGGCGATCCGGGCGCGGGTCGGGGGAAGCGGCTCGGCCAGGCGGTCGTCGCGGCTGCCGAAGAAGGGGTGGAGGAACTTCATCGGGCCACCCCGGCGAACAGGTCGCGCTCCGGGCCGCCGGGGCCGAGCGGGCCGCGGACCAGTTCGTAGTACTCGGTGGCCAGCAGCGGCTGGCCGAGGTCGTTGCTGAGCGCGAAGTGCTCCCCGTCCACCACGATCTGGGTGGCGTGCGCCCGCATCGCGGCGGCCTTCGCCCCGGCGTGCGCCGCGTTGTCGAGCGCCGTGGTGACCACCGCGTCGTCCACCACGCCGGGGATCTGGTCGACCGGCGCGACGCCCTTGAACGGGGCTTCGGCGGCGGTGCGGCGCAGCCCGGCCTCGATCACCGAGCGCGGCATCCGGTTGTAGTAGACCTTGGCGACCTGCCAGGGCTCGCCCAGCTCCGGGCGGAACGCCGGGTCGGCGGCCAGTTCGTAGCCGCGCAGCGCCACCCGGTGCGCCTGGATGTGGTCGGGGTGGCCGTAGCCGCCGTTCTCGTCGTACGTCACCAGCACCTGCGGGCGGACCTCGCGGATCACCGCGACCAGGTGGCCGGCCGCGTCGTCCAGGTCGGCCTGCCAGAAGCAGGACGGGTCGTCGTTGTCCCGGACGCCCATCATCCCGGAGTCCCTGTAGCGGCCCGCGCCGCCCAGGAAGCGGTGGTCGTCGACCCCCAACTCCCGCATCGCGGCCGTCAGTTCGCTGATCCGGTGGGCGCCCAGCGTGTTGTCCCGGTCCTGCGCCAGGTGGGCCAGCTCCGGCGGGATCACCTCGCCGCCCTCGCCCAGCGTGCAGGTCACCAGGGTGACCCGGACGCCCTCGGCGGCGTACCGCGCCATGGTGGAGCCGTTGTTGATCGACTCGTCGTCGGGGTGGGCGTGCACCAGCAGCAGCCCGCGCGCGTCGGCCGGGGGTACGGAGGTCATGTCCGGCAGCTTACGGCCTGCCCGGAGAGGACCCCCGGACAGGCCGTGGCGGCGCGCGGGCGGCGGTCAGAGTCGCAGGCTGTTGATCATTCCGGCCAGGTTGGCCGTCACGTCATGGATCGACGGCGCGATCGAGCTGGACGCCAGATAGAAGCCGAGCAGTGCGCACACCAGCGCATGGCCCAGTTTCAGGCCGGACCGGCGGATCAGCAGCCACACGACGAACAGCATCAGAACGGCGGCGGAGACGGACAAAGCCATGACGGCTCACACCCTTCCTCGGGTGCGCCGCCCCGGGGGAGCGGGGCGACGGGCGGAACGATGGGTCAACTGATACCCGATCCGTGACCGTCGAGTGACGTTCCGTGAACCCTTCCGGGGTGTCGCGGCGGCCTCGTCCGGGTACAGCGCCGCCGGTCAGGGGCGGTCCGAACGGCCGTACGCCGCCGTGGCGAAGGGCTGCGCCGTACGAGTGAGGGGCCGTTAGGGTCTGCGGCATGACCACCGAGAAGCCGCACGACACCTTCCCCAGGCAGTACGCGCGCACCAACCGGTTCACCGCCGGCGCGCCCCGGTCGTTCGCCGTCACCCCGGACGGCGCCCGGGTGCTGTTCCTGCGCTCCCGGGGCGCCGGGGCGCCCGCCAACCTGCTGTGGAGCCTGGACGTGGCGACCGGCGCCGAGAGCGTGCTCGCCGACCCGGCGGTGCTGCTCGGCGGCGGCGCCGAGGAGCTGTCCGACGCCGAGCGGGCCCGCCGCGAACGCAGCCGGGAGACCTCCGCCGGAATCGTCGGTCACGCGCTGGACGCCGCCGGGCGCACTGCCGTCTTCGCGCTCTCCGGCCGACTGTTCGCGGTCTCGGTGGAGACCGGTGAGGCCCGTGAACTGCCCGCCGCCGCACCGCTGTTGGACCCGCGGCCGAGCCCCGACGGCACGCACGTCGCCTACGCCACCCCCGGCGGCGAGCTGCGGGTCACCGCCGTCGACGGCAGCGGCGACCGGCTGCTCGCCGGGCCCGACGGCGCGGGCGTCTGCTGGGGGCAGGCCGAGTTCGTCGCGCAGGAGGAGATGGGCCGCGACCGCGGTCACTGGTGGGCCCCCGACGGCAGCGCGCTGCTCGCCGCCCGGGTCGACGACACGCCCGTGCGCCGCTGGTGGATCGCCGACCCCGCCAACCCCGGCCGCCCGCCGGTCGAGATCGCCTACCCGGCCGCCGGCACCCCCAACGCCGAGGTCGGCCTCTGGCTGCTCGGCCTGGACGGCACCCGCACCGAGATCCGCTGGGACCGCGCCGCGTACCCCTACCTGGCCCGGGTGCACTGGTCGGCCGGCGGCCCGCCGCTGCTCCAGGTGCAGGCCCGCGACCAGCGCGAACAGCTGGTGCTGGAAGTCGACCCCGACACCGGCGCGACCACCGTGCTGCTCACCGAGCAGGACCCGGACTGGCTGGAGCTGTTCGGCGGCGTCCCGGTGCGGCGCGCCGACGGGCAGCTGGTGCGGATCGCCGACCACGACGGCGCCCGGGTCCTGATGGTCGGTGAACAGGCCGTCACCGACGCCGCGTTGCACGTCCGCTCGGTGCTCGGGGTGGACGGCGAGCGGGTGCTGTTCTCGGCCTCCTGCGGCGCCGCCGAGTTCGAGCGCCGCCCGCCCGGCTGGCTCGGCGTCTTCGCGTACGGCCCGGAGGGCGTGCGGGAGCTCGGCGACGGCGCGCTCGCGGCGGTGCACGGCGGCGGCACCACCGTGCTCACCACCGCCGACCCGCACCGGCCCGGCACCACCGTCAGCGTGCTGAGGGACGGCGCCGAGCCGCTGGTGATCGCCTCCCACGCGGACACCCCGCTGCTGACCGCCCGCCCGGTGTTCCGGTTCGCCGGCGAGCGCCGGATCCCCTGCGCGGTGCTGCTGCCCACCGGCTACGACCCGGACACCGACGGGCAGTTGCCGGTGCTGATGGACCCGTACGGCGGCCCGCACGGGCAACGCGTGGTGCAGGCGCACAACCCGCACCTGACCTCGCAGTGGTTCGCCGACCAGGGCTTCGCGGTGATCGTCGCCGACGGGCGCGGCACCCCCGGGCACAGCCCCGCCTGGGAGAAGTCCATCAACCGGCGCACCGCCGAGATCACCGTCGCCGACCAGGTCGACGCCCTGCACGCGCTGGCCGAGGAGTTCCCGCTCGACCTCGGCCGGGTCGCCGTCCGCGGCTGGTCCTACGGCGGCTACCTGGCCGCCGCCGCGGTGCTCCGCGAACCCGACGTGTTCCACGCGGCGGTGGCCGGCGCGCCCGTCACCGAGCACGACCTGTACGACACCCACTACACCGAGCGCTACTACGGCGACCCGGCGGTGGAACCCGAGGCGTACGAGGCCAACTCGGTGGTGGCGCTGGCTCCTTCGCTGCGCCGGCCGCTGATGATCGTGCACGGCCTGGCCGACGACAACGTGGTGGTCGCGCACAGCCTGCGGCTGTCCACCGCGCTGCTCGCCGCCGGCCGCCCGCACACCGTGCTGCCGCTGTCCGGGGTCACCCACATGACCTCGCAGGAGGAGGTCGCCGAGAACCTGCTGCTGCTCCAGGTGGCCTTCCTGAAGGACGCCCTGGGCATCGCGTAACGGCCGCACCCGTGACATCCGTCATGCGGACGTCACGACGGTGCACACTGCCGACGGCACCCCCGTTCCGAGGAGTCTTGAGGAGTCGCAGAGAAACGGCTTCGAAGGGACTGAGAGACACATGCGCACGGGAACGGGGGAGGTCGCGGCCTTCCGGAACGTCAGCAAGAGCTACGGCCGGGTGAAGGCGGTGAACGGACTCGACCTGGTCCTGCGGCCGGGCGAGACGGTCGCCCTGCTCGGCCCGAACGGGGCGGGCAAGTCCAGCAGTCTCGACCTGCTGCTGGGCCTGCGCGAACCCGACAGCGGCACCGTCGAACTGTTCGGCGGCACCCCGCGCCAGGCGATCACCGCCGGCCGGGTCGGCGCGATGTTGCAGAGCGGCGGCCTGATGAGCGACGTCAAGGTCCGCGAACTGGTCACCCTGGCCTGCAAGGTGCACCCCAAGGGGCACACGCCCGACGAGGTGCTGACCACCGCCGGGATCACCGAGATCGCCGACCGCCGGGTCGACAAGCTCTCCGGCGGCCAGGAACAGCGCGTCCGGTTCGCCCTCGCGGTGGCCGGCGCCAACGACCTGATCGTGCTGGACGAGCCCACCACCGGCATGGACGTCTCGGTCCGCCGGCAGTTCTGGGCCGCGATGCGCGCCCAGGCCGACGCCGGACGCACCGTGCTGTTCGCCACCCACTACCTGGAAGAGGCCGACTCCATCGCCGACCGGGTCCTCGTCCTGCACAAGGGCCGACTGATCGCCGACGGCTCCTCCGCCGAGATCAAGGCCAAGGCCGGCGCCCGCCGGATCGGCTTCGAACTCCACCCCTCCGACGGCGGCACGCTCGACGAAGCCGTGCTGCGCGGCCTGCCCGGCACCGTCGGACTGGACGTCAGCACCCGCACCGACGGCGTGCACACCGTCCGGATCCGCTCCGCCGACGCCGACGCGGGCGTCGCCGCCCTCTACAAGGCCGGCCTGTACCCGCGCGGGCTGGAAGTCACCAGCCTCGGCCTGGAACAGGCCTTCCTGACCATCACCGGAGCGCAGGACGAGAACGACGAGGAGAGCGCGCGATGACCACCCTGATCAAGCTGGAGATCCTGCGCACCCTGCGCAACAAGCGGTACCTGATGTTCACCGTCCTCTACCCGGCGCTGCTGTACGTGTTCTTCATCAGCGCCTACGGCAGCGGCGGCACGGTGGCCGGCGGCGTCCCCGTGAAGTCCTACTTCATGGTCTCGATGGCCACCTTCGGCGCGGTCGGCGCCGTCCTCACCGGCTCCGCGCAGCGGATCTCGCTGGAACGCAAGAGCGGCTGGACCCGCCAACTGCGGCTCACCGCACTGCCCGGCCGGGCCTACACCCTCGGCAAGATCGCCGCCTGCGCGGTCACCACCCTGCCCGCCATCGGCGTGGTCTTCGCGATCGGCGCGATCGAGGGCGTCGACCTCACCGCCGTCCAGTGGCTCGGCCTGGCCGCCGCCCTGTGGCTCGGCAGCTTCGTGTTCGCCGCGCTCGGCGTCGCCCTCGGCTACGCCGCCCAGCCGGACGCCGTCCAGCCCGTCGTGATGATCGTCTACATGCTGATGGCCCTGTTCGGCGGCACCTGGTTCCCCGTCAGCGACTCGCTGAAGACCTTCGCCCGCTTCAACCCCGTCTACGACTACAACCAACTGGCCTCGTTCATCCACGGCCAGAGCATCGCCGGCTCCGCGATCGCCGCCCTGGCCGCCTTCCTGGCCCTCTTCACCGCCGTCGCGGCCTACCTGTACCGCAAGGACGCGCAGCAGGCATGATGGCCCGCATGCAGACCACCGGCCCGGCCCGCCGCCCCGACCAGCACGGGGAGGACGGGCCGGACGGCCGTTGGACCACGTACCCGGGCGCGCCCGTCGAGACCCGCCGGCAACTGCTCGCCAAGCTCGCCTGGACCTCCGTCTGGGCGGTCTACCTGGCCTATCCCGTCCAGGACCTGGCGGCCGGCCGGCACTCCCCGACGGCGACCGCCGTCGGCGCCGTCCTGCTGGCCGTCTTCCTCGCCGCCTACATGTCCCTGGTGGTGATCCGCCACCACCCGGACATCCGGCAGGCCAAGCGCTACCTGCCGCTCGGCCTGATGGCCGCGATCGCCGTCGGCACCTCGTACGGCCTCGACGAGGCCTGGCTGACCCTGTTCACGTACACCTCGGTGTGCGTCGCGGTCCTGCTGCCCGGACGGCTCGGCCCCATCGGCGTCTTCGCCACCACCGGCCTGTTCACCGTGGTCGGGATCACCAGCCACGCCGACCTCGGGACCCTGGTCAGCATCGGCCTGCCCTGCCTGCTGGCCGGACTCGCCATGCTCGGCATGCAACGACTCGTCGCCACCATGCGAGAACTGCGCGAGGCCCGGACCGCCGTCGCCCACCTCGCCGCCTCCGAGGAACGGCTGCGCCTCGCCCGCGACCTGCACGACCTGCTCGGCCACTCGCTCTCGCTGATCGCCATCAAGAGCGAACTCACCGGCCGCCTCATGGACGCCGGGAAAGCCACCGAGGCCCGCGCCCAGGTCGCCGACATCGAACACGTCGCCCGGCAGTCGCTCACCGACGTTCGCGAAGCCGTCAGCGGCTTCCGCCGCCCCACCCTGGCCGTCGAACTCGCCGCCGCCCGCACCGCCCTGAGCGCGAGTCAGATCGAACTCGACGCCGACCCCCGGCTCACCGAGGAACGCCCCGGCCTCGGCGCCGACGAGGCCGGCGCCCTCGCCTGGGCACTGCGCGAAGCCGTCACCAACGTGGTCCGGCACGGCGCCGGCGCCACCCGCTGCACCGTCCACCTCGACGAGGCCTGGGAGGAGGACGGCCGCTACGCCGTGCTGGAGATCGTCGACAACGGCCCCGGCCCCGGAAAGGCCCTCCCCGGCAACGGCCTCTCCGGCCTGCGCGAACGCCTCCAACAGGTCGGCGGCCGCCTCGACGCCGGCCCCGCCAACCGCGGCAAGGGCTTCCGCCTGCGGGCCCTCGTCCCGCTGCGGCCCGGCCCCACCGGGGAATAGGCTGCGCCCCGTGACAGACGGACAGGTACGCGTACTTCTTGCCGAGGACCAGGGAATGGTGCGGGAGGCGCTCGCCGCACTGCTCTCGCTGGAGGACGACCTCGACGTCGTCGCCCAGGTCGCCCGCGGGGACGCCGTCGCCGCGGCGGTGACGGAGTTCCGGATCGACGTGGCGGTGCTCGACATCGAGATGCCCGGCATGACCGGCATCGACGCCTGCGCGGAGATCCGCCGCGTCCGCCCGCAGACCAAGGTCGTCATCGCCACCACCTTCGGCCGGCCCGGCTACCTGCGCCGGGCCATGGAGTCCGGCGCGGACGCGTTCCTGGTCAAGGACGCGCCGGCCGCGGAGCTCGCCGACGCGATCAGGCGCGTCCTGCGCGGCGAGAAGGTCATCGACCCGAAACTGGCTGCCGCGGCCCTCTCGGAGGGCGCGAACCCGCTCACCGGCCGCGAACGCGACGTGCTGGCCGCAGCGGCGGACGGCTCCGTCAACGCCGACATCGCCGCCCGCCTGCACCTCTCCGAGGGCACGGTCCGGAACTACCTGTCGATGGCGATCCAGAAGACGGCGGCGAGGAACCGCACGGAAGCGGTGCGGGTCGCCCGCGAAAAGGGCTGGCTGTAGAGGAGCGCACTGACAGGGGTGGGGAGACTCGCGCGAGAGCGGGTGGGTGCGAAAACAGGGGCGCGGGGAACTGCGCGACAAGCGCACGTCACGTCCGCAAGGTCGCGATCACGTGCAGGTCATTCTCCTGCGTCGCGATTTTGCGGTTGGGCGCCTTCCGCTTCGCGCAGTTCCCCGCGCCCCTGGTTGTGCAGCCCCAGCTCGCTCAGTTCAAACGGTGCCGCGCCGATCTCGCTTCGGCGCGCACGCGCCTCGCGCTGTCCGGATCGAACGCGTCCAGAATCTCCGCGTACGCGTCCATCTCGGCCGCGCCGCCCAGGAAGTCTCCGGTTTTGACCAGCAACTCCGCGCGTTCCAGGCGGAGTTGTGCGGGGTGGCGGGGGAGGAGGAGGGCGAGTTCGGTGGCCCAGAGCTGGGTGCGGGCGTGTTCGGGGCGTTCGGCGGCCCAGTGGCGGATGTTGCCGAGGACGCGCAGCACGGTGTCGAGCGGCTGGGCGGGGGTGAGCAGGTCGGGGGTGTAGCGGTGGCCGGCGGCGGCCAGCAGGCGTTCGATGTCGGGGACGTCGAGCAGGCGGCCGCCGTGGAAGGGGTCGGCGAGGACGTAGTCGTCGCCGCTCTCGGGGCTGCCGACCGCGACGATGAAGTGGCCGGGCAGGGCGATGCCGTGGACGGTGAGGCCGGCCCGGGCGGCGACCGCCGTCCAGACCAGGGAGAGCATGATCGGCAGCCCGCGGCGGCGGCGGAGGACCTCCGGGAGGAGGGAGGACTCCAGCCGCCGGTAGTCGGACTGGCGGCCGTGGAAGCGCTCCCGGCCGCCGAGGACGGCCGCGAGGAGCGCGGCGGTCTCCTCGGGGCCGCGCGGGCGGCGCTCGGCGACGGCCTGCCGGATGGCCGCGGCGTGGCGGTCCAGGGCGGTCCGACAGGCGCTCAGGACGGCGTCCAGGTCGGGTGGTTCGGCGCTGTCGCCGGGGTCGCCGAGGGTGTGCTCGGCGGCGGCGAGCAGGCACAGCAGCACCGGGTCGGGGTTCTCGGCCCGGGCCTCGGCTCGGAAGCGGTTTCTGCTCTGCTCGGTCACTGCGGCCTTCGGTTCAGCAGCGGGTCGTGGCGTGGTCCAGGTGGTGCACGCTACCGCTGCGGGAGGCGGGCGTAGTGGTAAGTGTGACTGGTCGTGAAGCCCCGTCGGTCGTAGAGCGCCTGCGCGCCGTGGTTGTCGGCCTCGACCTGCAGGTAGGCGGCGGTGGCGCCCTCCTCGGCGGCGCGCGCGGCGAGCACGGCCATCACGGTGGTGGCCAGGCCGCGGCGGCGGGCGGCCGGGGCGACCTCGATCGCGGAGAGGCCGGCCCAGGCGCCGTCCACGGCCGTCCGGCCGATGGCCAGCGGCGTGCCGTCCGGGCCGGGCACATGGGCGAACCAGACCGACGGTCCGCCGTGCAGCACGGCGTGCGCGGCGGCCTCCAGGGCCGGGTCGTCGCCCACCCGGCGGTACAGCGACAGCCAGCCGCGGTCGGCGGTGCGGGAGAGCCGGACCTGCCGCCAGCTGTCCGGCGCGGCGGCCCGGGTCAGTCCGCCGAGCCGGGCCTTGCGGACCACGGTGGGGGCCAACTGGGCGCCGAGCCGGTCGAGTTCGGCGGTCAGTTCGGGCGGTGAGGCGCCGTCGACCACCTCGATGTGCGCGGGCAGGCCGCGGGCCGCGTACCAGTCGCGGATCCGGTCCAGCGCCTCGGCCAGGGGCAGGCCGGGGTCGCCGAGCGCCTGCACCGAGTTGCCGCGCCGGGTGAAGCCGGACGAGGCGCGCAGCACCCACTCGCCGAGCGGTTCCTGCTCGACGGCGGGCCAGCCGCGGGCCGCGGTGCGCTGGAGTTCGGCCGGGCTGATCTCCGGCATCGAGGCGTGCCGGGCCGGGAACGGCGGCACCGGCTTGCCCGCGACCAGCAGATCTGTGGCGAAACGCACCGACACGCCGCCCCGGGACTCGACCGTCAATCCTTCGTCGTCCCACGAAGTGAGCACGCCGATCACATCGCGGAACACCGGTCGTCCGTCCGCCACGCCGTCAACACGCCGCAAGGAGACGCGTCTTCCCACGTCAGAAGGCTCTATCCGGACCTGCGGACGGGCCTGGAGGGGTACTCCGCCAGCCATCAATCGCACCTCCTGTGCATTTGCGTCCCCCGACCCGCGATACTAGGGGCGGGCATCGACGACGCCGCGCGCACCGCGCGACCGAGTAAACAGTAGGGCGGCAGCCCTTCCGAGGAGGAACGACAGCGTGACCTACGTCATCGCGCAGCCTTGTGTCGACGTGAAGGACAAGGCGTGCATCGAGGAGTGCCCCGTCGACTGCATCTACGAGGGCCAGCGCTCCCTTTACATCCACCCGGACGAGTGCGTGGACTGCGGTGCGTGCGAGCCGGTGTGCCCGGTCGAGGCGATCTTCTACGAGGACGACACTCCGGAGGAGTGGAAGGACTACTACAAGGCGAACGTCGAGTTCTTCGACGACCTGGGCTCGCCCGGCGGCGCCTCGAAGCTCGGCCTGATCGAGCGTGACCACCCGTTCATCGCGGCCCTGCCTCCGCAGAACGCCGACCACTGATCGGTGGCATCCACGCTGTGAGTACCAACGACAGCACGCACGCGCCGTTCCCGGGCCACCCGGGGGCGGCGCGCCGCGTATCCGACCGCCTGCCGGTCTTCCCGTGGGACAAGCTCGAACCGTACAAGCGCACGGCCGAGAGCCACCCGGACGGGCTGTGCGACTTCTCCGTCGGCACCCCCGTCGATCCGGTGCCGGAGCTGATCCAGCAGGCGCTGGCCGCGCACACCGACACGCCCGGCTACCCGACCGTGTGGGGCCCGGTGGCCCTGCGCGAGTCGATCGCCGGCTGGCTGCACCGCCGGATGGGCGCCGAGATCGGCCCCGAGGCGGTGCTGCCGACCGTCGGCTCCAAGGAGCTGGTGGCCTGGCTGCCCGGTCAGCTCGGCCTCGGCCCCGGCGACCAGGTCGCCTACCCGAAGCTCGCCTACCCCACCTACGAGGTCGGCGCGCTGCTCTGCGGCGCCGAGCCGGTCGCCTACGGGGACCTGGACGAGCTGGACGGCAGCAAGGTCCGGCTGCTCTGGCTGAACTCGCCGTCCAACCCGACCGGACGGGTGCTCGGCGCGGACGAGCTGCGCCGCGCCGTCGAGTGGACCCGGGCGCACCGGGTGCTGCTGGTCAGCGACGAGTGCTACCTCGAACTCGGCTGGGAGGCCGAGCCGGTGTCGGTGCTGCACCCGTCGGTGTGCGGCGGCACGCACGAGGGGCTGCTCGCCGTCCACTCGCTCTCCAAGCGGTCCAACCTGGCCGGCTACCGGGCCTCGTTCGTGGCCGGTGACCCGGTGGTGGTCCGGGAGCTGCTGGAGATCCGCAAGCACGGCGGCATGATCGTGCCGGCGCCGGTGCAGGCGGCCACCGCGGTGGCGCTCGCCGACGACGCGCACGTCGCCGAGCAGCGGGAGCGGTACGCGAAGCGGCGCGGTGCGCTGCGGGCCGCGCTGGAGGCGTACGGGTTCCGGATCGAGCACTCCGAGGCGAGCCTCTACCTGTGGGCGACCCAGGACAAGCCGTGCTGGGAGACCGTGGCCGAACTGGCCGGGCTGGGCATCCTGGTGGCGCCCGGCGACTTCTACGGCCCGGCGGGCGACCGGTTCGTGCGGGTGGCGTTCACCGCCACCGACGAGCGGGTGGCCGCCGCCGTGGAGCGGCTGGGGCGCTGACTCCGGGTCGGACGTGCGGAAGGGGCGGAGCCGGTCGGCTCCGCCCCTTCCGCGTGTGCGCGGCGCGGTGGGTCAGCCGACCGGCAGGCCGCCGCCGAGCAGGCCGCCCAGCGGGGTGCCGGCCAGCAGCGAGCCCAGCGGGCTGTTGCCGCCGCCCAGCGACGGCGTCCCGCCGAGGCGGTTGGCGGACTCGTGCTCGGCCAGGCCGGTGACGGTGCTGGTGAGCGGCAGCGACTGGGCGGCTTCGAGCACCGGGGCGAGCTTCTGGGCGGCCGGCAGGCCCTGCGCCAGGCGGTCGACCGGCAGGCCCTTGGCGACGGTCTGCAGCGGGGTGGCGGTGGCCTTGCGGGCGGCCGGGAGGACCTTGTCGGTGACGGCCGGGCCGACCTTCTGCTCGACGGCGGGGACGACCCGGTCGGAGAGCGTGCCGAGCGCGCCGGTCAGCTGGTCGGCGTGGGCGGCCGGGCCGAGGTGGCCGAGCGCCTGGTCGGTGGAGGGCAGGGTGTGCGCGACGGTGTTGCCGGCCGCGTCGCCGGCGGCCGGGCCGCCCGCGGCGAGGGCCGCGCTGCCGGTGGTGCCGACCATCTGGCCGAGCTCGTGGGTCGCCCCCTGCACCGTGTCACCCGAGTTGGGGACGTCGGCCAGCTTGGTCACGCCGGCTCCCAGGTCGGTCTGCGGGACCACCTCGGTGGCGGAGGCGGCACCCGCGGCCGCGAGCGGCGCCGCGGTGGCGGCGACGAGCAGCGCGGCCTGGGCGATCCGGCGCGTGAGGGGGAGGGACATGGTGCTCCTAAGAGGTGAGGTCTACGGTCCGCCGGGCGGACGGCCGGAACGGCTGTCCGGACTCGCCCCGCGGGCGACGTGTATGACCGCAAGAGCACCGGGAAGGTTTCGGCCGGTCAAGGTCAAGGGTTGGTAAAGATCGGACGATCCGCTTTCCGGCAAACCGTGCGGATCGTCCACGACCGGACCGCTGAAGAATCGTCACTTCCCTTGGCGGGGGCGGAATCCGTCACCCGCCCGGCCCACCGGCGTGTCGCCCTCCCGCCGACTGTCCTGCCGTCAGCGGGAGTTGACGCGAATCACCCGGTGGGCCGTCACCCGCGCATCTGTGCGTCAACGCACCGTCGGCGCCGTCACTTCTTCTTCGCCGGGGCGCCCAGCGTCACCAGCACCCGGTCCGCCGGGGCGTCCGCCAGCGGCTTCCAGCCGTCGTTGGGGCGGTCCACCCGCCACACCTGGCCGTCGTAGGCGACCTGTCCGATGCCCAGGTCCGCCGCCCGCGCCACCGACCACTGCGCCAGCGCCCAGCCGGTCTGCTTCGAGCCGCCCGCGCCCGCGGTGCTCGCGGTCGGCTGCGGGGTGAACGCCAGCACCTCGCGCGGGTCCTTGGCCGCCTTCTCGGCCGCCGCCACCGTCACCGCCTTGCCGAACTCCCGGCGCACCCGGTCCGACACCCCGGTGGCCGCCGGGTTCGCCGGGTCCGGCTCCGGCAGCTGGTGCACCACGCAGTTCAGCGCCGCCGACTCACGGCCCATCAGCACGGTGGCCAGCAGCGTCGCGTTGTTCTCGTGCTTGGCGTACGCCTGCGGGTAGCCGCTGCGCTGCACCTGCTGGGCGGCGTCGGTCAGCGGCATCTGGGCGTAGCCGTTCACCTTCACCAGCGCGTCCAGGAACTTGTTGGTCGCGTACACCGGGTCCATGATCTGCTCGACGGTGCCCCAGCCCATCGACGGGCGCTGCTGGAACAGGCCCACCGAGTCCCGGTCGCCGCCCTCCAGGTTGCGCAGCTTGGACTCCTGTATGGCGGTCGCCAGCGCGATCGTCACCGCCCGCTCGGGCAGGCCGCGGGACATCGCCACCGCCGTGATGGTCGCCGCGTTCGCCGCCGCCCCCAGCTCCAGCTTTCCGGAGCCCGTCGCGGTGGTGACCGTGCAGCCCTCGTCCGGGACGGTGATCTTGTCCCGGTTCAGCCACACCACCAGGCCGCCGACCACCGCCAGCGCCAGCACGCCCACCAGGACCCGCCGCCACGGCCGCCGACGGCGCTCCGACTCGCCACCCCCCGAGTACTCGGCGTCTGAGGCCACGATGCCCCTCTCCTCGTCGTCCGTCGTCCGGTTGCGGCGGGCCGTTCCGGGGCCACGCCGTTCGCGGACACCGTAACCGCTCGGACGGCCGTACGGGTCCGCGCGGTTGCGCGGCCGCTCACCGGGCCGCCCGGCCGCTCGGTAGGGTTGCCGCCATGAGCAGCCCGAACCAGCCCCTCGACCTGACCGTCGACGGCGGCACGCTGACCGCCCGCCTCGTCGACTTCCCGTCCGTCAGCGGCGAGGAGACCGCCCTCGCCGACGCGGTCGAGGCCGCGCTCCGGGCCTACCCGCACCTCACCGTCGACCGGTTCGGCAACAACGTGGTCGCCCGCACCCACCTCGGCCGGGCCCAGCGGGTGGTGCTCGCCGGGCACCTGGACACCGTCCCGATCGCCGACAACGTGCCCTCGCACGTCGAGGGCGACCTGCTCTACGGCTGCGGCACGTCCGACATGAAGTCCGGCGTGGCCGTCCAACTCCGGCTCGCCGCCACGGTGGTGGAGCCGAACCACGACGTCACCTACGTCTTCTACGACTGCGAGGAGGTGGAGGCCGAGCGCAACGGCCTCGGCCACCTGTTCGCCACCCACCCCGACTGGCTGGCCGGCGACTTCGCCGTCCTGATGGAGCCCAGCGGCGCCGTCGTCGAGGGCGGCTGCCAGGGCAGCCTGCGCGCCGACATCACGCTCACCGGCGTCCGCGCGCACGCCGCCCGCAGCTGGCTCGGCGACAACGCCATCCACAAGGCCGCCGAGGTGCTGCGCCGACTCGTCGACTACACGCCCCGACGGGTCGTCATCGACGGCCTGGAGTACCGCGAGGGACTGAACGCCACCCGGATCGACGGCGGCGTCGCCGGCAACGTCATCCCCGACGAGTGCAAGATCCACGTCGCCTTCCGGTTCGCCCCCGACCGCAGCCTGGAGGAGGCCGAGGCCCACCTGCGGGACGTCTTCGACGGCTACCAGCTGGACATCGTGGACGCCTCGCCCGCCGCGCTCCCCGGCCTCTCCCAGCCCGCCGCCCAGGACTTCCTGGCCGCCGTCGGCGGCGAGCCCCGCGCCAAGTTCGGCTGGACCGACGTCGCCCGCTTCTCCGCGCACGGCGTCCCCGCGGTCAACTACGGCCCCGGCGACCCGAACCTGGCGCACAAGCGCGAGGAGCACTGCTCGCTGAGCGCGATCGCCGACGTCGAACAGCGGCTGCGGGCCTGGCTCACCCGGTAGCCTCCGCGGCCGTTGCAGGTCGCCCGGTGGATTTCCGTTGTTCCTCGGAAAGTTGCCTTGTCAGGCGTAGGGTTTCGTCATGACAGCCAACGGAGAAGGACACGTCCGCAGGACCAAGAAGCCGTGGCCCGAGAAGCGCAAGGGCCCGGTGCTGCTCCGGCGGGACCAGGTCGAGACGGAGACGACGGACCAGCGGCTGCTGGACACCACCGGCCCCACCGACTGGTTGCACACCGACCCGTGGCGGGTGCTGCGGATCACCTCGGAGTTCGTCGAGGGATTCGGGGCACTCGCCAAACTGCCCACCGCCATCAGCGTGTTCGGCTCCGCCCGGACGAAGGTCGACTCGCCCGAGTACCAGGCGGGCGTGGACATCGGCCGGGCGCTCGCCGAGGCCGGCTACGCGGTGATCACCGGAGGCGGCCCCGGGGCGATGGAGGCCGCCAACAAGGGCGCCGTCGAGGCCGACGGCCTGAGCGTCGGCCTCGGCATCGAGCTGCCGTTCGAACAGGGCCTGAACGAGTACGTCGACCTGGGCCTGAACTTCCGGTACTTCTTCGTCCGCAAGACGATGTTCGTGAAGTACTCCCAGGGCTTCGTGGTGCTCCCCGGCGGACTCGGCACCCTGGACGAGCTGTTCGAGGCGCTCACCCTGGTGCAGACCCGGAAGGTCACCCGGTTCCCGGTGATCCTGTTCGGCAGCGCCTACTGGGGCGGGCTGGTGGAGTGGCTGAAGTCCACCCTGGTCGCCCAGGGCAAGGCCAGCCCGGAGGACCTCGACCTGTTCCACGTCACCGACGACGTCGCCGACGTGCTGAAGATCCTGGAAGAGGCCCGCAAGCCGCAGGGGACGCCCGCGTAACCGCGGTGACGGACCCTCAGGCGAGCCCCCGGCGGGCGACCGCCGGGGGACGGGTGCCGCGGATCGACGCCACCATGTCCAGCACCTGACGGGTCTCCGCGACCTGGTGCACCCGGTAGACCTGCGCGCCCAGCCAGGCGGAGACGGCGGTGGTGGCCAGCGTGCCGAGCAGACGCTCGTCCACCGGCTTGTCGAGCGTCTCGCCGACGAAGTCCTTGTTCGACAGCGAGACCAGCACCGGGAACCCGGTCGCCGTCATCTCCGGCAGCCGGCGGGTCGCCTCCAGCGAGTGCCGGGTGTTCTTCCCGAAGTCGTGGCCCGGGTCGATGATCAACCCGTCGCGGCGCACCCCGAGTTCGAGCGCCCGCTCGGCCAGCCCCACGGTCACCCGCAGGATGTCCGCCATCACGTCCTCGTACCCCACCCGGTGCGGACGGGTGCGCGGCTCCGCGCCGCCCGCGTGCGTGCACACCAGGCCCGCGCCGTGCCGGGCCGCGACCTCGGCGAGCTTCGGGTCGAAACCGCCCCAGGCGTCGTTCAGCAGATCCGCGCCGACCTCGCAGACCGCCTCGCCGACCTCGTGCCGCCAGGTGTCCACGCTGATCACCGCGTCCGGGTGGCGCTTGCGCAGCTCCGCGACGAACGGCACCGTGCGCCGCAACTCCTCCTCGACGGTGACCTCTTCGCCCGGCCCGGCCTTCACCCCGCCGATGTCCAGGATCGCCGCGCCCTCGGCCATCGCCCGGTCCGCGGCGGCGAACGCGGCCTCGTCGGCGAAGGTCGCCCCCCGGTCGAAGAACGAGTCCGGGGTGCGGTTGACGATCGCCATCACGACCAGCTCGTCCGGGCCGAACTCCCGCGTGCCGAGGCGTAGTGCCACCGGTGTCTCCTCCTCAGCGCTCCCGGGTGCAATGATGGGCCCCGGCCTGTACGGGACCATGATCCCACCTGATCCCGTCAGAGGGCCGAGCCGACGGGAACTGCCGTGAAAACGGAACTGCCAGGAAGTACCGGGAACTACCGGGGACTGACGGAGGACAGCTCGTGTTCTGGGTGATCGTGGTTGCGATGGCGGTGGTCGTCGGCGGTGCCGCACTGGTGGCACTGGGCGGCGGCGGATCCCTCCCCGAGGCGGAACGCGACCGCCTCACCGCACGCCTCCCGCAGGACCGTCCGCTCAGTCGGACCGACGTCGACGAACTGCGCCTGCCGATGGCGGTGCGCGGCTACCGGATGGACGAGGTCGACGACGTCCTCGACCGGCTCGGCGCGGAACTCGCCCTCCGGGACGCGAAGATCGCCGAACTGGAGGCGGTCGGCGCGGTGCGCGGCTCGGTGGAGGCGTCGGGCGGCGCGGCCGGGGAGCCGCTGCCCGGCCTGGAGTCGTTCACAGCCGTACTGGAGAAGAAGCCCGCCCCGGAGTCCGACCCCGAGAAGAGCGACCACTCGTGACCGGTGCGGTGCTCGGCGCGGACGGACTGCTGCGGTGCGGATGGGGCGACTCGTCCGACGACTACCGGGCCTACCACGACACCGAGTGGGGCCGGCCGGTCCACGGCGACCAGGCGCTGTTCGAACGGATCTCGCTGGAAGCCTTCCAGTCCGGACTGTCCTGGATCACCATCCTGCGGCGCCGCGAAGGCTTCCGGACGGCCTTCCGGGACTTCTCGATCGAGCAGGTCGCGGAGTTCGGGGACGCCGACGTGGAACGGCTGATGACCGACACCGGGATCATCCGGAACCGGGCCAAGATCGTCGCCACCGTGGCGAACGCCCGGGCGGCGCGCGAACTCGGCGACGGCGAACTGGACACGCTGATCTGGAGCCACGCGGGAGACCCGGCGCGACCCGCGCCGAAGACCCTGGCAGACGTCCCGGCGGTGACGCCGGAGTCGACGGCGCTGGCCAAGACGCTGAAGAAGAACGGCTTCCGATTCGTGGGCCCGACCACGGCCTACGCGCTGATGCAGGCGTGCGGCCTCGTCAACGACCACCTGGCCGACTGCCACGCGCGCTAGGCCCGCTAGGTCCGCCCGAGCACCCACGCCCCACCGTCCACGGACCTTCCCACCCGTGCCCTCCCGCTCCGCGCAGTTCCCCGCGCCCCTGTCGGGGCGCGGGGGTGCAGGCGGGAGGAAGAGGGCTTCGCCCGTTTGTCGGCCGGGCTGGTTTGCCGTCCGAGTATCCACGCCCCACCGTCCACGGACCTTCCCGCCCGTGCTCTCCCACTTCGCGCAGTTCCCCGCGCCCCTGTCGGGGCGCGGGATTGGAGCCGGGGCGAAGCTGGCTGCGGCTTCGGTGTTGTGCTCGTTCCGTTCGCCGGCCGTGCCGGGTTGGCCGTCCGGGCGGCCGCAGTCGGCTGCCCGCGGACCTTCCCGCTTCGCGCCTTCCCGCTTCGCGCCTTCCCGCTTCGCGCCTTCCCGCTTCGCGCCTTCCCGCTTCGCGCCTTCCCGCTTCGCGCCTTCCCGCTTCGCGCTTCGCGGCAGGTCCCCGCGCCCCTGTCGGGGCGCGGGGGTGCAGGCGGGAGGAAGAGGGCTTCGCCCGTTTGTCGGCCGGGCTGGTTTGCCGTCCGAGTATCCACGCCCCACCGTCCACGGACCTTCCCGCCCGTGCTCTCCCGCGTCGCGCAGTTCCCCGCGCCCCTGTCGGGGCGCGGGATTGGAGCCGGGGCGAAGCTGGCTGCGGCTTCGGTGTTGTGCTCGTTCCGTTCGCCGGCCGTGCCGGGTTGGCCGTCCGGGCGGCCGCAGTCGGCTGCCCGCGGACCTTCCCGCTTCGCGCCTTCCCGCTTCGCGCTTCGCGGCAGGTCCCCGCGCCCCTGGCGGGGCGCGGGGGTGCAGGCGGGAGGAAGCAGGCTTCGCCCGTTCGTCGGCCGGGCCGGGTTGGCGTCAGGGTGGCCGCAGGCGGCCGTCCACGGCCCGGCCCGCCCGTGCTCTTCCGTTCCGCGTGGTGCTGGCCCCTGAGGTGCCCTCAGTGTCTTGGCGGGGCGCGGTGATCCCCACCCCCCGTTCGTCGGGGCTACTTGCCCACGAAGGTGGGCTTCTCCTTGGCGACGAAGGCGGTCACGGCGATTCGGTGGTCCTCGCTGTTGCCGGCGGCGGTCTGCAACTCTTCTTCCTTGTCGAGGAGTTCGTCCAGGGAGTGGGAGGCGGCGTACGCCAGGGACTCCTTGATCGCGCCGTAGGCGAAGGTCGGGCCGGTTGCCAGGGTGAGGGCGAACTCGTGGGCGGTGGCGGCGAGTTCGGCGGCGGGGACGACGCGGGTGGCGAGGCCCAGTGCCAGCGCTTCTTCGGCGCGGACGGTGCGGGGGAGCATCAGGAGTTCGGTGGCGCGGGCGTGGCCGACCAGGCGGGGGAGGGTCCAGGAGGCGCCGGAGTCGGTGGTGAGGGCGACGCCGGCGAAGGAGGTGTTGAAGCCGGCGGTGTCGGCGACGATCCGGAAGTCGCAGGCGAAGGCGAGCGAGGCGCCGGCGCCGGCCGCGATGCCGTTGACGGCGGCGACGGTGGGCTTGCGCATTCCGGCGAGGGCGCGGACCAGCGGGTTGTAGTGCTCGGCGACGGTGCGCAGCGCGCTCTCGCCGGTGTCCTGCTGGTGGCGCAGCAGGCCGAGGTGCTCCTTGAGGTCCTGGCCGACGCAGAAGGCCTTCTCGCCGGCGCCGGTGAGCAGCACGGCCCGGACGTCGGGGTCGGTCGCGGCGGTGATGACGGCGTCCCGGAGGGCGACCTTGGTGTCGACGTCGAGGGCGTTCATGGCGTCGGCGCGGTCGATGGTGAGGACGGCGAGGGCGCCGTCGCGGTGGTAGCGCACGGTGTCGGACATCGGTGAGGGCTCCCGGGTCGCGGTGGGCTGTCGTGGCACAGCATGCCGGAGTGCGGCCGGGTGGGGGAGTGTGAGGTGGCGCACCTCCGGCGGGCGTGTCGGAGTGCGACGGGATGCGGCTTTCGGCTGGTAATCAATGCCTTGGTGCGGGTTCGGGAGGCTTGGCGCAGAGAGTGATGTTGGTCATCGAGCGGTCGCATGCGGGATAATGGCTTCCGATCAATGCGTTCGATACCGGCGGTGGACGGACTGCCGGTGCGTACCTGAACGGTTGCAGGAAGGGGAACGAGCATGGCGGCCATGAAGCCGCGGACGGGTGACGGCCCGCTGGAGGTAACCAAGGAGGGGCGGGGCATCATCATGCGAGTTCCGCTCGAAGGGGGCGGCCGCCTGGTGGTGGAGCTGACGCCGGACGAGGCGGACGCTCTCGGCGAGGCTCTGAAGAAGGCCTGCGGCTGACCTGAGCAGGTACTGCCACTCGCACGTCCCGGATGCCCCGGGAGGTGTTCGACGGGCCCGGTCCCCCGGTTGCGGGGAGCGGGCCCGTTCCGCTGTTCGCGGGCGGCTCAGCGCTTGACCGCGCAGAGCAGGCCGTCGCTGACCGGGAGCAGGGCGGGCAGCAGGGTGTCGCTCTCCCGGATGTCGGCGACCAGGTCGCGCACGGCGCGGGTCTGCGGGTCGTCGACGTCGGGTTCGGCGAGTCGGCCCTCCTGGAAGACGCCCTCGAAGCAGACCACGCCGCGCGGCCGGAGCAGCCGCATCGCCTCGGTGAGGTGGAAGCCGGAGTCGGCCGGGTCGCCGTCGCAGAACACCAGGTCGTACTGGCCGTCGGCGAGTCGCGGCAGGACGTCGCGGGCCCGGCCGGGGATGAAGCGGGCCCGGTTGGCGGCGAATCCGGCGGCCAGGTACGCCTCGCGGGCGTACTGCTGGCGGACGGGTTCGGAGTCGACGGTGGTGAGCACGCCGTCGGCCCGCATGCCGCGCAGCAGGTAGACGCCGGACACTCCGGTGCCGGTGCCGATCTCGACCACCGCCTTGGCGTCCAGCGCGGCGGCCAGCAGGCGCAGGGCCGCGCCGCCGCTGGGGCCGATCGCAGGTATGCCGGTGCGGGCCGACTGGGCCCGGGCGTAGGTCAGCACTGCGTCCTCGCCGACGTAGGTGTCGGCGAGGGCCACTCGCTGGGGCCCGAACTCGGTGATGGCTGCCTCTTCCGGAGCGCCGGTGTCGATGCAAGTCGACAAATTCCAGCGACAGACTACTGGCCGTCCGGGAACCGCGTTCGACGGCTGGCCGTTGACTTGTCGTGGGTGGCCGGACCACCTGCGGCGGCCGCTGTTCGACCGCTCTTATCCGGGCTTGACGTGTGAGGTGGATATGGTGGTGGCTCTGCTGGGCAGAAGAGCCGACCGAGGAGGTGTGGCCGAGGGCGACGTCCCTGTGCAGCGGCACTCCCGCGGCACCACGTCGGCCCGTACGCCGAAGCCCGTGATGAACCAGTCTGTGCACTCCCCCCTGGACAAGGACAAGCCGACCGCAGCCGACGACTCGGTGGCCGAGGCCCCCGGCACGCTCGCGTCCTTCGCGGAGGGGCCCGACGCGCAGAACTGGACGCCTCCCAGCTGGGAGGAGATCGTCGAGGCGCACAGTGCCCGGGTCTACCGCCTCGCCTACCGGCTGACGGGCAACCAGCACGACGCCGAGGACCTCACGCAGGAGGTCTTCGTCCGGGTGTTCCGCTCGCTGTCCACGTACACCCCCGGCACCTTCGAGGGCTGGCTGCACCGGATCACCACCAACCTGTTCCTGGACATGGTGCGCCGCCGCCAGCGGATCCGCTTCGACGCCCTCGCCGAGGACGCGGCGGAGCGCCTGGCCAGCCGCGAGCCCAGCCCCGCCCAGCACTTCAGCGACACCCACTTCGACGCGGACGTGCAGCAGGCGCTGGACACCCTCGCCCCGGAGTTCCGTGCCGCCGTGGTGCTGTGCGACATCGAGGGCCTCTCCTACGAGGAGATCGCCGCCACCCTCGGGGTGAAGCTCGGCACCGTCCGCAGCCGGATCCACCGCGGCCGCTCGCACCTGCGCGCCGCTCTCAAGCACCGGGCGCCGAACGCCGCCGCGGGCCGTTCGCGCCGGGGCGGCTCCGCCGAACCCGTGCCGGTCGGCGCCGAATTGGGCCGAAGCGACCGGAGGGGGTCATGAGCGACCACGCCCCCGAGCGCGCGGACGCCACCGGCCGCTCGCGCTGGGCGTCGCTGCGCCGTGCCGAGCAGGCCCCGGCGGCGGCCGAGCTGCGTCCCGTCACGGTCCGCCCGGTCGAGCCGGCCGCCGAGGAGCACCACCACCTCGGCGACCGCCTCACGGCCTACCTGGACGGCGAACTCGGCCACGACGCCCGCGAGCGGGTGCAGGCCCACCTGGCGACCTGCCCGGAGTGCCTGGCCGAGGCGGAGGGCGCCCGCGCAGTCAAGCGGGCGCTCAGCAGCGCCGCGATGCCCGGCCCGTCCGCGGCGCTGATGGCCCGGCTGATGGCCGTGGCCGCGCTGCCGGAGGACGAGTCGGGCCCTGATGGGCCGTCGGGCGCCGTGTTCGGCGGCAGCCGGCTGACCGGCGGCTCCTTCGGCCGGGGCGCGGGCTTCGGCGGCGGCGCGCTGGGGGCGGACACCCCGATACCCGGGATCGACCCGCGGGCCGCGCTGTTCGGCTCCCGCCCGTCGGCCGCGCCGCGTCCGCTGGCCGCGCTCGCCGAACTGCCCACGCCCCGCCAGACTCCGGCGCGCGGGCGCCGGCTGGTGTTCGCCGCCGCCGGGGCGTTCTCGGTCGCCGCGGTCACCCTGGGCGGCGTCGGCGGCCTCACCGCGGGCCAGAGCGGCCCCAACCGGCAGCCCGCCAGCGTCACCCCCATCGGCGGGGCGATCGTCCCCGTCAACGCGCAGCAGCAGATGGACGCCCCCGACTATCCGATGCGCGCCAAGCTCCCCGCCAGCCCCGGGCCGTCGCCCACCGATGACCTGCGGCAGGTCCTGCGCTAGCCTGCCTTCACCGGCACGCCGTCGATGTCGGTCGCCCGGGTGGTCTTTACCACGGATTCACCTGAGGGTGACCGGGGAACGGCCGCCCGCGTTTACCCTTGGTTCAGCGTTGTCGGGTGCTGGGAGTTCAGGTGTTCGGAGACATAGGCGGACTCGAGGTCCTGACCATCGCGATCATGGCCATCGTGATCTTCGGTCCGGACAAGCTCCCCAAGCTGATCCAGGACACCATGGGCTTCATTCGCAAGATCCGCGCCTTCGCGGACAACGCGAAGGAAGACATTCGCAGCGAGCTCGGCCCGGAGTTCCAGAACTTCGACTTCGAGGACCTCAACCCGAAGACCTTCGTCCGCAAGCAGCTGCTCGGCGACGGCGACGACCCGCTCGGGCTGAAGGACCTCAAGGACAGCGTCGACCTCAAGTCCGCGCTGAACGGCGAGCCGAGCCGCAGCTCGAACGCCTCGGTGGACTTCTCCAAGCCGGCCGCCCCGGCGAACAGCGGCCCGGCCCTCGCGGCCGGCGAGCGCCCGCCGTTCGACCCGGACGCCACCTGATCGACCGGCACCGACCGGCACCGACCGACCACGACGCCCCGCCCGACAAGGCGGGGCGTCGTCGTCCGCGCCGCTATCGTGTCCTCTACCTCCCCGGAGGGCGGGCACTGTGCGGTCCGTCACGGCCGGCCGTGTCCGGCCCGGTTCTCTCGGCCGGAGGGACCGCGGTGCGCCACCATGGAGCCCGCCCGTGGCAGGAGCACAGCCGAGGAGGCCCCCAGTGGACGCCACGCAAACGACCGCCGACCCCGCCGCCGCGCGTCGGCCCGCCGCCGACCCCCTCGACCCCTACCGCGCCGCCGACTTCCCCTGGTACGGCCTGGACGAGGGCTGGACCGGCCGCCGCTGGCTCGGCCAGGTCGGCAACGGCCAGAACCCACGTGCCGCGCAGTCCGACACCCCCGACTACGGCACCCTCGGCCACGGCGACGAACCCGCCCGCGGACCCGAACCGCGCGACACCCGGCGCTTCGCGGTGGTCGTCACCGTGGCCCGCCGAGAGGTCCGCCGCAGCGCCGACAACACCGGCACCCTGGAGGCCACCTCCGCCTCCTCCGCGGCCTGGCTGGCCGGCGCCGGCCTGCTCGCCGCCACCTGGCCCGGCAACCTCGACCGCACCCTGCGCCAGCACTGGCTCGACCAGCAGTCCACCCTCGCCTGGGACTTGGCCGACGACCTCGAAGGCCCCGCCTGGTCCTCCCTCACCCTCCCCGTCAACGGCGTCCCGCAGCCCTTCCGCTACCGGGAGTCCGAATACGGCTGGGTCCTGGCCGGCGAGGCCCCCGGCGTCCTGATCGGCGCCTACGGCCGCTCGGTGTCTGCGTACGGCATCGGCTTCACCACCGTCCCGGACCTGGAGACGTACGACGGGCGGTAGGGCTCTCCACGCGAACGGCCCCGGGCAGGATGCCCGGGGCCGTTCGTGCTGCTGATGGTCCGTCAGAACTTGTTCTTCGGGGTCAGGCCCAGCGACAGGCCGGAGAGGCCGCGCTGGCGGCCGGAGAGCTTGCCGGCGATGGTGCGCAGGGCGGCGCCGGCGGGGGAGTCGGGGTTGGAGAGGACGACCGGTCGGCCGTCGTCGCCGCCCTCGCGGAGGCGGACGTCGATCGGGATCGAGCCGAGCACCGGGACGGTCGCGCCGACGGTCCGGGTGAGGGCGTCGGCGACGGTCCGGCCGCCGCCGGTGCCGAAGACGTCGATCATCTCGTCGCAGTGCGGGCAGGGCATGCCCGACATGTTCTCGATGACGCCGACGATCTTCTGGTGGGTCTGCAGCGCGATGGTGCCGGCCCGCTCGGCGACCTCGGCGGCGGCCATCTGCGGGGTGGTGACGATCAGGATCTCGGCGTTCGGGACGAGCTGCGCGACCGAGATCGCGATGTCGCCGGTGCCGGGCGGCAGGTCGAGCAGCAGGACGTCCAGGTCGCCCCAGTACACGTCGGCCAGGAACTGCTGCAGCGCGCGGTGCAGCATCGGGCCGCGCCACACCACCGGGGCGTTGCCCGGGGTGAACATGCCGATCGAGATGACCTTCACGCCGTGCGCGGCCGGCGGCATGATCATGTCCTGCACCTGGGTGGGCCGGCCCTCGACGCCCAGCATCCGGGGCACGCTGTGACCGTAGATGTCGGCGTCCACCACGGCGACCTTCAGGCCGTCCGCGGCCAGCGCCGCCGCCAGGTTGACCGTCACCGAGGACTTGCCGACGCCGCCCTTGCCGGACGCCACCGCGTACACCCGGGTCAGGGTGCCCGGCTTGGCGAACGGGATCTCCCGCTCCGGGGCGCCGCCGCGCAGCAGCTGCGAGAGCTCGCGGCGCTGCTCCTCGCTCATCACGTCGAGTTCGACGGAGACGGCGGTGACGCCGGGAACGGCGGACACCGCGTCGGTGACCCGCTGGGTGATCGTCTCGCGCATCGGACAGCCCGAGACGGTGAGGTACACCGCGACCTTCACCGCGCCGCCGTCGCCGATCTCGACGGACTTCACCATGCCGATCTCGGTGATCGGACGGTTGATCTCCGGGTCGTGGACGGTCGCCAGGGCATCCCGGACGGACTGCTCCGTCGCCCCGGCCGCCACCTCAGTCTCGTTGGCCATGTGTTGATGGTACGGCGCTGAGCCCGGCCCCCGACTCGCCGGTAGCGTGCCGCAGGTCACAACGGGTCGGCAGGTTCCCGCCGTTCCTCGATCTCCCGGAGCAGCGACTGGAGTTCCGAGCGGATGAAGTCGCGAGTGGCGACCTCGCCGAGGCCCTGCCGCAACGCCGCGACCTCCCGGGTCAGGTACTCGGTGTCGGCGATGTTGCGGTCGCTGCGGGCCCGGTCCTGCTCCATGTTGACGCGGTCGCGGTCGTCCTGGCGGTTCTGCGCGAGCAGGATCAGCGGGGCCGCGTACGAGGCCTGCAACGACAGCACCAGGGTGAGGAAGATGAACGGGTAGCTGTCGAACCGCACCGACGGCGGGAGCAGGGTGTTCCAGGCCACCCAGGCGACGATCACCACCGTCATCCAGACGATGAACCGTCCGGTGCCCAGGAAGCGGGCGATCCGCTCGGAGAGCTTGCCGAACGCCTCCGGGTCCCACTCGGGCAGCCGGATCAGCCCGGAGGGGCCGGTGCGCGGCTGGTCGAGCCGGGAGCGCTGGCCCGGCGGCTCGATGCGGCGCTCCTCGCGGCGGACGTGCTGCTCGCGGGCCCGCAGTTCGCGCAGTTGGCGCAGCTCCCGCAGCTCGCCCTGGATCCGCTGGCGGGGCGATTCGTGCTGACGCTTGCGGTCACTGTCCATCGGCTGCCTCCTCGGTGGAGATGCCGTGCGCCGAGCCCTCGCGCCAGTCGTCCGGCAGCAGGTGGTCCAGCACGTCGTCGACGGTGACCGCGCCCAGCAGGTGGTCGTCCTCGTCCACGACCGGCGCCGCGACCAGGTTGTAGGTGGCCAGGTAGGAGGTGATCAGCGGCAGCGGGGTGTCCGGCGGCAGCGGGTCGAGGTCGTCGTCCACCATCGAGCCGACCAGCGTGTACGGGGGTTCGCGCAGCAGCCGCTGGAAGTGCACGGTGCCCAGGTAGGTGCCGGTCGGGGTCTCGTTCGGCGGGCGGCAGACGTACACCTGCGCGGCCAGCGCCGGCTTGGTGTCGGAGACCCGGACCCGGGCGAGCGCCTCGGCGACCGACGCGTCGGGCTCCAGCACGATCGGCTCGGTGGTCATCAGGCCACCCGCGGTGTCCTCCTCGTACGACAGCAGCCGGCGCATCTCCGCCGCCTCGGCGGGCTCCATCAGCCGCAGCAGCCGTTCGGCGTCCTCGGCGGGCAGTTCGGACAGCAGGTCGGCCGCGTCGTCCGGGTCCATGGTCTCCAGGATGTCGGCGGCCCGTTCCTCCTTGAGCTTGCCGATGATCTCCACCTGGTCGTCCTCGGGCAGCTCCTCCAGGACGTCCGCGAGCCGGTCGTCGTCGAGGGCCGCCGCGACCTCGGCCCGGCGCTTCGCGGACAGGTGGTGCATGACGTTCGCCAGGTCGGCGGGGCGCAGCTGCTCGAAGGTGGCGAGCAGGTTGGCCGCGCCCTGGCCCTCCTCGGCGAGCGAGAAGCCGGTGACGGCGGACCAGTCGAGCAGCAGCTGCTCGCCCTTGGCCTTGCGCAGCCTGCTGGGGCGGCCGACCTGGACGAAGACCTTGTCGATCTCCCACTCGCGCAGCCGGGTCTGCACCATCGCGACGTCCAGCACCGTCACCTCGTCGGCGGTCTTGGTGCGGGTGACGGTGCGGTCGAGCAGCTCGGCCAGGACCAGGGTCTCCGACGGGCGCTGTTCGAACCGACGCATGTTCAGCAGGCCGGTGGAGAGCACCTGTCCGGACTCCAGGCTGGTCACCCGGGTCATCGGGAGGAAGATCCGGCGGCGGCCGATCACCTCCACCACCAGACCGAGCACCCGGGGCGGGCTGCCACTGAGGCGGAGCGAGACCACGACGTCGCGGACCCGGCCCACCTGGTCGCCGTTCGGGTCGAACACGGCGACGCCGGAGAGGTGGGAGATGAACACGCGGCTGCCGGGGCCCGCCAAAGCGACTCCCTCTCCGGGGAAGCGGATATAACGACCCAAACTTAGCGGGGCGGGCGGTAGGAAAGGGTGATGAACGCACTGCTGGGGCGCGTCGGAGTGGTGACAGCTGCGTGCCCGGGGGCGACAGGGACGCGCTGCCGGGGCGCGCCGGGGCGGCAGGTCATTGCGGTGCCGCGATCTTTCCGACGGGTGCCTTCCGCTTCGCGCAGTTCCCCGCGCCCCTGGGGTCGCACCCTCGCAGTTCCCCGCGCCCCTGGGGTCGCACCCTCGCAGCTTCCCGCGCCCCTGGGGTCGCACCCTCGCAGCTTCCCGTGCCGCTGAGGTCGCGTCCGCCGGCGTTCAGCCCTTGCGCTTCTTCTTGAAGAGGAGCTTGGGCAGGCCCGCCGGGACGGGCTTGCGGGTGGTGGCCGGGGTGGGCACGGGGGCGGCGGTGAGGGCGGTGTCGGGGTGGGGGGCGAGCGGGCCGGTGGGCTCCAGGCGGAGGATCCGGGACTCGCGGGCCCAGCGGTCGCCGATGGTCTCGGTGTCGGGGGCGTTGAGGCGCTTGCCCTTGAGTTCCTCGACGGCGCCGTCCCAGGCGGGGGTGCCGGGGGCGACGGCGGTGACGGTGGCGGCGAAGGCGACGAGGCGGCCGCCCTTGTCCTTGCTGCGCAGGGTGAGGGTGGCGGCGGTGCCGGCGGCGAGCCCGTGCAGGGGCTGCTCGCCGCCGTCGCCGACGACGATCACGGCGCCGTCGTGCCAGGCGTGCCAGAGCGGGCGGGCGTGCGGCTGTCCGGCGGGCTGGACCCAGAGCAGGCCGGACTTCTTGGCGGCTTCCTCCACCATGGCCCGGTCGAGGAAGTCTGCCGCGCTCGCGGTCGTCGTACGCTCCATGCCGCACAGCGTACGGCCTGGCCGTCGGGCGGACGGTCCCATCCCCCGGGACGACAGTGCCATGACGGCGGAACAGCCCTTACCGTGTATCCGCCCACCACCCGCCCGCCGCAAGGAGAACCGTGCCCGCCGCCACTACGACCGCCCCCGCCACCTCCGCGGCGGTCGATCAGCCCCGGCAACTGCCGCGCACCGATCTCCTGCTGCTGGCGGTGTCGATCGCGGGCATCTCGCTGTCCGCCCCGCTGATCAGCGCGACGGCCGCACCGGCGCTGGCCATCGCGTTCTGGCGCAACGGCATGTCGGTGGCGGTGCTGGGCCCGTACGCGCTGTGGCGGCACCGGGCCGAGCTGCGCCGCATCCCGCGGCGGGCGCTGGTGCTGGCGATGGCGGCGGGCGTGCTGCTGGCGCTGCACTTCGCGCTGTGGATGCCGAGCCTGCGGATGACGTCGGTGGCGTCTGCGACGGCGCTGGTGACGACCACTCCGCTGTGGACGATCGTGCTGATGCGGGTGTTCGGGGTGCGCGCGCCGCGGCTGGTGTGGCTGGGCGTGGGGCTGGCGTTCGCGGGCGTGCTGGTGCTCACCGGCGTGGACCTGTCGGTCTCGTCGCGGGCGCTGCTCGGGGACGGGCTGGCGCTGGGCGCGGGCGCGGCGGCGGCCGGGTACATGCTGCTGGGCGCGGAGGTGCGGCGCACCGTGTCGACCACCGCGTACACCCTGGTCTGCTACGCGACGTGCGCGGTGGCGCTGCTGGCGGCGTGTCTGCTGACGGGCACTCGGCTGGCGGGCTGGCCGGCCGGCGCGTGGTGGCAGATCTTCCTGCTGATGGTGACGGCGCAGCTGCTCGGACACTCCTTGAGCAACCGGGTGGTGCGCACGCTGGGCCCGTCGATCACCTCGACGGCGATCCTGCTGGAGACCCCGGGCGCGGCGCTGATCGCGGCGGTGTGGCTGGGCCAGTGGCCGCCGGTCGCCGCCTACCCGGCGGTCGGCCTGATCCTGCTGGGCCTGGTGCTGGTGGCCCGGGCGGAGCGCCGTTGACGCCCCGCCCGCCGCGCTACAGCCAGCCGTTGCGGCGGAAGCCCCGGTACATGCCGACGCAGATCAGTGCGATCACCCCGAGCACGGTCGGGTAGCCGTACGTCCACTGGAGTTCCGGCATGTGTTCGAAGTTCATGCCGTACACGCCGGTGATCATGGTCGGGACGGCGAAGATCGCCGCCCAGGCGGTGATCTTGCGCATGTCCTCGTTCTGGGCGACCGAGACCTGTGCCAGGTTGGCCTGGAGCAGCGAGTTGAGCAGTTCGTCGAAGCCCTGCACCTGCTCGCTGACCCGGGCCAGGTGGTCGGCGACGTCCCGGAAGTACTTCTGCATCTCCGGGTCGACCAGTCGGGCGACCGGCTCGGCGAGCTGGAGCATCGGGCGCAGCAGCGGGGTGACGGCGCGCTTGAACTCCAGTACCTCGCGCTTGAGCTGGTAGACCCGGCCGACGTCGGCGCCGCTGCCGCCGCGGTTGGCGAACACGCCGTACTCGATCTCGTCCACGTCGTTCTGCAGCCGCTCGGCGACCAGCAGGTAGTTGTCCACGACGTGGTCGGCGATCGCGTGCAGCACCGCGGCCGGGCCGTTGGCGAGCAGGCCGGTGCCCTCCGCGTCGGCCTCCAGGCGGTGCCGCAGCGTGCGCAGCGAGGAGTGCGCGCCGTGCCGGACGGTGATCACGAAGTCCGGACCGGCGAACACCATCAGCTCGCCGGTCTCGACCACCTCGCTGGTCGGGGTGAGCTGCTCGTGCTCGATGTAGCGGACGGTCTTGAACACCGCGAAGAGCATGTTGTCGTATCGCTCGACCTTGGGGCGCTGGTGCGCGTGCACCGCGTCCTCGACGGCCAGCGGGTGCAGGCCGAAGCGCTGCGCGATGCCCTCGAACTCGGCCTCGGTGGGCTCGTGCAGTCCGATCCAGCTGAACGACCCGGGCCCGCTCTGGTGGGCCGCCTTCACCTGGCGGGCGGCCTCGCGCGGGCTGCAGGTCTCGCCGATGCGCTTGCCGTGCTGGTAGACGGCGCAGTCCACCACCGCGGACGGGGCTTCGCCGATGGGCAGTTCGAGGTCGTCACCGGTGCGGCGGCGGGTCGGACGGACGACTGCGGCGCGCAGGTTGTTGATCATCGACATGGCGCGGACTCCTTGGGCCGGACCGGCGCGCGCCCGGGCATGGCAGGGCGAACACGACGGCGGGAAACACCGGTGGACACGCCGGAGCCGATGGTGCGTCAGAAAGCCGTTGCTGGGCGGGTTTCGACGGCTCGGCCCCGGGGAAGGTGCTCTCCCGGCCGGACGCCACGCTGCGTGCGAGCCCAGGTCAGCCGTGCAGGCGGCGGGCCAGGGTGGGCCGGAGAGAGCTGCCGGTACTGCATGGTCGACTGCTGTCCACCGTGACCACCTCCTCCACGCCGGGGCCCGCGCGGGGGCCGTCGCGGCCATGGTTCGTATTCACAAGGCCGACCGCTCACATTAACAGCTCTTTCCCGTGCGGAGACCCGCAGTTCGGCGTAGCCCGGGTAAAGGTCGGGCCAAAGCTTCCGGCCGCCGCGCGCGCTAAGGTCGCGGCATGGCGCACGACTTCCCGCTCTTCGGCGACTTCTCCGACCCCGACGCAGGCCACGCCGCCGGCCCGACCCGGCAGGCCGTCCTGGCCGCCGTGGAGGCCCGGCTGATCAGTACCTTCGGCGAACCCTCCGGCCGCGCCGCGATCACCTTCGTCGGCGCGGACCGGATCGAGGTGCTGCGCTTCGGCCCGGACGCCGACGGCCTGGTCCGCTACGCGACGCTCGGCATGTCCGCCGCGCCGATGGCCGACCCGGCCGCGCCGGTCGCCGACCCGGTGCGCGGACCGCGCGCCGAGCTGGTGCTGACCGTGCGCGGCGGCCAGGACGAGGTGCACCGGGCGCTGGTGGTGTTCGCCGCCAGCCCCCAGGTGGAGGGCCTGGTGGTGGCCCCCGGCGGTTCGCTCGACCTGGGCTCCCCGCTGTGGACCGGCGCCCCGTTCACCTCGGTGCTGGCCGCCGAGCCCGGCGGCCTGGTCGAGGACCTCGAACTCCCGGCCCCCGCCGAGCCGGTGCGCTTCCTGCCGTTGCTTCCGATGACGCCCAACGAGGCCGCGTTCAAGCGGGTCCAGGGTGCGGGCGCGCTGGAGGAGCGGTGGCTGAAGCACGGCACCGACCTGCGCGACCCGAACCGCCGAGGCGTATCCCTGGACTGACTTCCGGTCGGCCCGCTATTTCGGATGGGCCTCGATGAAGCCGAACACCCCGTTGGCCACCAGCTGTGCGGCGATCGCCGACAGCAGCAGGCCGGACAGCCGGGTGATCAGGACCACGCCGCCGTCCTTGATCACCCGGATGATCGACAGTGAGAACCGCATGGTCAGCCAGAGCAGCAGGTGCATGACCGCGATGGCGGACCAGAGGGCCAGGTGCTGCGTCGCGGTCCTGGCCTGCTGCACGGCCAGGATGACCGCGACGATCGCTCCCGGCCCGGCCAGCAGCGGGGTGCCCAGGGGGACCAGGGCGACGTTGACGTCCTTGGTCTGGGTGGGCTCCTCGATCCGGCCGGTCAGCAGGTCGAGAGCGATCAGCAGCAGCAGGACCCCGCCGGAGACCTGGAGTGCCGGGATCGACACGTGCAGGTAGCCGAGGATCTGGTGCCCGAAGAGTCCGAAGCAGGTGATCACCCCGAGCGCAACGACGGTGGCCTGCCAGGCCATCCGGCGCTGTGCCTTGTGCGTCCGCCCGGAGGTGAGCGCCAGGAAGATCGGCATGATGCCGGGGGGATCCATGATCACGAAAAGTGTGACGAACAGTGAGCCGAAGACCTTGCCGTCGATGGCGTCGTTCATGGCGGGATTGTGGGCGCTCGGGTCGTTCGGGTGCGATGGGACGCGCCGGGGGTTTTCACGCGGTGATGGGCTTGGCTCCGGTCGCCTGTGCCACCAGTGCTTCGTACACCGCCGGGTCGGTGGTGCACTCACCCAGCCGGACGGTCTTGCGGCTGCCGTGGTAGTCGCTGGAGCCCGTCACCAGCAGTCCCAACTCCCGTGCCAGGCCGCGCAGTCGGGACCGGGTCGGTTCGTCGTGGTCGATGTGGTCGACCTCCAGCCCGGCCAGCCCGGCCGCCGCAAGATCGGCGATCACCTGGTCCGACACCGTCCGGCCGCGCTTGACCGCTCCGGGGTGAGCGAAAACCGGTACGCCCCCCGCCTCCCGCACGAGCCGCACCGCGAGCGCCGGGTCGGTCTCGTGCTTGCGAACGTCCGCCCTCCCCTCGTTGGCGAGCCACTCGGGCGTGAACGCGTCCGAGACGCTCGCCACCACGCCGGCCTCCACCAGCGCGGACGCGATGTGCGGACGGCCCACCGAGCCGTCCCCGGCGATCCGCTGCACCTGCTCCCAGCTGATCGGCGCGCCCAGCTCCCGGCAGCGCTCCACGATCGCCCGCGCGCGGCGGAACCGGTCGGTGCGCACCAGCTCCCGCTCCGCCGCGAACGCCGGCTCCGCCGGGTCGAAGAGGTACGCCAGCAGGTGCATGCTGATCCCGCCCACCTGGCAGGAGAGTTCGGCGCCCGGCACCAGGGTCAGCCCCGTCCCGGCGAGCGCGGCCGCCGCCCCGGGGTGCCCGGCCACCGTGTCGTGGTCGGTCAGCGCCACCACGTCCAGGCCCGCGGCCACCGCGTTGGCGACCAGTTCGGCCGGGGAGTCTGTGCCGTCCGAGGCATTGCTGTGGGCGTGCAGATCGATACGCATGCCGCCCAGGATAGGGAGCGGCCGGGGGGCGGCGGCAGCGGCCCGAACAGCGCTCTGCGGGGCGGGGGAGCGGTCAGCCGAGCAGGCGGGGGGAGAGCGCTCCGCAGGGCAGCAGGCCCAGTTCGGCGCCCGCGTCGCGCAGGTCCGTCAGCACCAGCTCGTCGTGCATCAGCAGCGCGGACTGCTCGGGCCAGGCGATCGCCCACAGCCACAGCCCGCGCGCCTCGCCGACGTACACCGCGCGGTCGTCCGGGGCACCCGGGACATGGAACATCGGGGTCGGTCGGCCGGCCGCCATCAGCTTGGCGTCCGCGGGCTTGTACAGCCCCACCGACTCGCCCGGGTCCGGCCCGTCCAGCCCGGCGTAGCGGGCGCCCAGGCCGATGCCGAGCTCCTCGGCCACCAGCACCAGTTCGCCGAACCCGCCGAGCGGGGCCGGCCCCGAGCAGGCGACGGCGGTGGCGCGGGCGCCCGACAGGTCGTCACCCGCGTGCGCGATGCCGGTGAACAGCCAGCCGACCGGCAGCGGCCAGGGCATCCAGACGGGGACCTGCGAGCGGTTCACGGCGACGTTCAGGGCCTCGACACTGGGGGGCAGCACCGGCTGCATCGGGTGCACCGCTCCGTGCCGGTCGCACTGCCAGGTGTCGGAGAAGAGACCGGGGGCGCGGACCCGACCGGCACACCGCGGACAGCTTGGCTCGCCCCTCATAACCGACAACGGTCCTCCCTCCGGACTGCTGCGTCAAGGACGATCACCCGTAAGGAGTCCGTCGCGAGCCGCCCCCGGCAACGGCCCGGGTCCGGCAGGGTGATGTCCCGGGCCACGCACCGCCAAACCCCCGCAGGTCGCCGCCCCCGAACACACTGACGCCCCGTCGCCTCAGGGGTCTCCTGCGGTGACGGGGCGTCAGCCGGGTATCGGAACGTCGGACGGCTCGGCGGCTCGTCCGCGTCCGGTCACACGGCCTTGCACGGCCGGATGTACAGACGTTCGCCGGTTTGCGCGGCGGTCTTCAGGTACTCGGAGACGGTCGCCGCATCGGCGATCAGTCGGTCGGTCTCCGCTCCCGCGTGATCCAGACGGAGGATCTCGAAACGCATGGGCCTCTCCCTTCCCGTCCTCGGGCTCCGAGGCGGACTCGGCCGGCGGTAGGCCATCGCGCGATGGCCCGCCGGCACTGGCTGGGTCGGACGTCCGGCAGGTGCAGTCACCTGTCGCTCCCCCCACTCTCAAGCAGGACTTCTTCAGCGGCACTTACCTTGCGGCACTTCGGCGCGCGGCGACGATGCCCCGACGACTCACGATGCCGCGACGCTGCTGCCCGGCGGTTGCCCGCGGGCGCATCCGTCACTTCGACGGCCGGAGGAGGGTGCGGCCGTCGTGTGGTTCTGATTCCGGACTGAGTCAAATATTACCCGAGCTAACGATCCTTGTCGCGCGAAAACGGGAGCCGTCTTCTGATGGACGGTCAGGGGGCGTGCCGGTGGCCGGGGTTCGCCGGAAAAACGGTGCACCCGCCGCAGGTCGCGGACGGGCCGCCGGTCGGACGGGCGGGATCGGCGGCGCGGCGGGTGTGGTTGGCGTCACAGCCGGGCGGGATGCCGGGAAGTCACGGCAGTCCCTGGAACTCGGACGCCACGCGCGGCGCCCGCGACGCTGCGCGCACGCGAGGCCGGGGCGGCCGTCCGCCGCGCGCGCTGCCGGGCGGGCGGCCGCAGTGCCGGGCCCTCGACGGGGCCGAAGCCGTCGAGGGGGCAGGTCCTCAGGACCAGAACGCGGCCAGCTCCGACGCCGTCTCGATCGGGCGTTCCGCGTTCGGGGAGTGCTTCGCGCCGCGCACCGTGAGCCGGTAGGCGGACAGCCGGTCCGCCATCCGTGACTGCTCCTCGACCGGCCACGCGTAGTCCTGCTCGCCGGACAGCACCAGCTTCGGCAGCCGGACCGCCGCCAGCTCGTCCACCCGGTCCGGCGCCGAGACCAGGTGCGCGGCCGCCGCCTTCATGGCGTCCGGACGGTTCGCCAGCCAGCGGCGGTGCAGGAACTCCGCGATCTCCGGGTCCAGCGGCGGCACCCGCTCGCCCTCCATCTGCTGCTTCACCTGCCAGATCGACTCCAGGTCCATCGACTCCAGCGCGTCCAGCAGCAGCCTCGTCCGCGCCGCCTCCGCCGAATCGATCGTGGCCGGCCCCGTCGACATCAGGGTCAACGTCTCCCACAGCAGCTCGTCGGGCGCGGACAGGATCGCCTCCCGCACCACCTGACCGCCGAACGAGTGCCCCAACAGGTGCAGCGGCCCGCCCTCGGCCCTCAGCTCCGCGGAGAGCGCCCGGACGTCCGCCCCCAACGCCTGCACCGTGTACGCCTCCGGGTCGTCCGGGCCGCCCGACTCGTACTGGCCGCGCTGATCCACCGCGACCGTCCGGAACCCGGCCTCGGCCAGCGGCTCCAGCAGCGCGATGAAGTCCTCCTTGCTCCCGCCGAACCCCGGCACCAGGAGGGCCGTCCCCCGCACCGGACCCGACGGCTCCCCCCGCAACGCCGCCAACCCACCAAGCCGTACTGCCCGCGCACACCCCGGCAGCTTCAAGAACGGCGGCGTACTCATGTCTCCGTGCCCTCCGACCAGATCACCCGACAACCCGTGGCCACCCTACGCAGACACCGCCGCCCGCCGGCGGCAGGGCAGGGGAAACGCCGAGCGACCGGACGGACGACCGCCTGTGCACCCGGGCCGGCGGCGCGGAGCAGGCGGGAACGCCGACGGGGAGGGCGCGACCTGGTGGTGGTCGGGCCCTCCCCGTCGGGTGGGTGGTGCGGTTACTGCTCCACGGTCTTGCGGGTCCGGCGCGGGGCCGGGATCTCCTCGGCGGCGGCCTTCTTGGTGGCGCGCTTGCGGGGAGCGGGGGCGGCCTCGTCGGCGACGACCTCGGCGGCGGCGGCCTTCTTGGTGGCGCGCTTGCGGGGAGCCGGAGCGGCTTCCTCGGCGACGACCTCGGCGGCAGCGGCCTTCTTCGTCGCCCGCTTGCGCGGCGCGGGAGCGGCCTCGTCGGCGACGACCTCGGCAGCCGCGGCGGCCTTCTTCGTGGCGCGCTTGCGCGGAGCCGGGATCTCCTCCGCCGGGGTCTCGACGACGGCGGCGACGGCCTTCTTCGTGGCGCGCTTACGGGGAGCCGGAGCGGCTTCCTCGGCGACGACCTCGGCGGCAGCGGCCTTCTTCGTCGCCCGCTTGCGCGGCGCGGGAGCGGCCTCGTCGGCGACGACCTCGGCAGCCGCGGCCTTCTTGGTGGCGCGCTTGCGGGGAGCCGGAGCGGCTTCCTCGGCGACGACCTCGATAGCCGCAGCAGCCTTCTTGGCGGTCCGCTTGCGCGGCGCCGGAGCCTCGGCGGTCTCCACGGCCTCCACGGCGACCTCGACGGCCGGCGCGGCGGCGGCCTTGCGGGTGCGCTTGCGCGGGGCCTCGGTGACCGGCTCCACGACCGCCGGGGCGGCCGTCTCGACGACGATCTCGGCGACCGTCTCGACCGCCGGGGCGGCGGCCTTGCGGGTGCGCTTGCGCGGGGTGCGGGCGGCGGGGGCCTCGTCGGCGACCGGCTCGGCGGGGACGGTCTCGACGGCGACCTCGACGACCGGCGCGGCAGCCTTGCGGGTGCGCTTGCGCGGGGTACGGGCGGCCGGGGCCTCGTCGGCGACCGGCTCCACGACCGCCGGGGCGGTGTCGATCACGGGCGCCGGAGCGGTCTCGACCACGGAGGTCTCGACCACGGCCGGGGCGGCGGCAGCCGCGTTGCGGCGGTTGCGGTTACGGCGGCGCGAGCTGCGGCCCTCGCCGGGTGCGGCCGGAGCGGCGGCGGGCTGCTCGGTGGTCGGCAGCGCCGGCGTCGCGGTGCCGGTGGCGACGGAGCTGCCGCCGCGGGTGCGGCGACGCTCGCGGTTGCGGCGGGCCGGACGCTCGGCCGGAGCCGGGGTCTCGGGGGCGGCGGCGCCCCGTCCGCCGCGTCCGCCACTGCGGCCGGGGCGCTGGCCACGGCCGCCGGTCTCGCCGAGGTCCTCGACCTCTTCGGCGGCCAGGCCGGCCCGGGTGCGCTCGGAGCGGGGCAGGATGCCCTTGGTGCCGGGGGCGATGCGGAGCAGCTCGTACAGGTGCGGGGAGGTGGAGTAGGTCTCCTCCGGGTCGTTGAACGGCAGGTCCAGCGCCTTGTTGATGAGCTGCCAGCGCGGGATGTCGTCCCAGTCGACCAGGGTGACGGCGGTGCCGGAGGCGCCGGCCCGGCCGGTGCGGCCGATCCGGTGCAGGTAGGTCTTCTCGTCGTCGGTGCACTGGTAGTTGATGACGTGCGTGACGCCCTCGACGTCGATGCCGCGGGCGGCGACGTCGGTGCAGACCAGGACGTCGACCTTGCCGTTGCGGAAGGCGCGCAGCGCCTGCTCGCGGGCGCCCTGGCCGAGGTCGCCGTGGACCGCGCCGGCCGCGAAGCCGCGCTTGGTGAGCTGGTCGGCGACGTCGGCGGCGGTGCGCTTGGTGCGGCAGAAGATCATCGCCAGGCCGCGGCCGTCGGCCTGCAGGATCCGGGAGACCATCTCGACCTTGTCGAGCGAGTGGGCACGGAAGATGTGCTGCTCGATGTTGGCGACGGTGGTGCCGGTGTCGTCCGGCGCGGCGGCCCGGATGTGGGTGGGCTGGCTCATGTACCGGCGGGCCAGCGAGATGACCTGGCCGGGCATGGTGGCGGAGAAGAGCAGGGTCTGCCGCTTGGCCGGCAGCATGGTGATGATCTTCTCGACGTCGGGCAGGAAGCCGAGGTCGAGCATCTCGTCGGCCTCGTCCAGCACCAGCGCGCGGACCTGCGACAGGTCGAGCTTGCGCTGGCCGGCCAGGTCGAGCAGGCGGCCGGGGGTGCCGACGACGATGTCGACGCCCTTCTTCAGGGCCTCGACCTGCGGTTCGTAGGCGCGTCCGCCGTACACCGCGAGGACGCGGACGTTGCGGACCTTGCCGGCGGTCTGCAGGTCGTTGGTGACCTGGGTGCACAGCTCGCGGGTGGGCACCACGATGAGCGCCTGCGGGCTCTCGGTGAGCTGCTCGGCGGTGGCCCGGCCGGCGGCGACGTCGGCCTTGACCACGACGCGCTCGATCAGCGGGAGGCCGAAGCCCAGGGTCTTTCCGGTGCCGGTCTTGGCCTGGCCGATGACGTCGTGGCCGGTCAGCGCGACCGGCAGGGTCATTTCCTGGATCGGGAAGGGGTGGACGATGCCGACGGCCTCCAGGGCCTCGGCGGTCTCCGAAAGGATGCCGAGTTCTCGGAACGTCGTCTTGGTGGGTTCGCCGGTGGTGGACAGGGTGCTGCCTCTTCCATGTGGAGGGCCGAGTTCGAGCGCGTCCTGCCGTGCCCGCGCTGCCCGGTGAGGGGCGCGTCGGGCGGGCGGCGCGGGGGAGGGCGTCCCGGTTGACGGGGTCGTGCGGCCCGGCGCGTCGTGGCGCGGTCCGCGGCGGCCCTCGCTCGGCCTGATGCGGTGCCTGGGCCCGAGGCTCGGGCCAGGTCGGAGCCGATCGGCTCTCCGACCGGGCATCCGCGTACGTGAGCGCCGGATGCGGTGTCCCGGGCGGCGGAAACGCCGCCGGGCACGACTGCGCGGCCTGCCGATGAACGGACGGGCCGCGCGGGTTCACACCTGGCCTCGTTACCTACCATACAGTCAAGCGACGACTCGAACACGTGACGGCGAATACTCCGACCGGCCGCGCCGGGGTGGCGGGACGGCTGCGGGCGGTCGTCGCGGCCGCCGGGACCACTAAGGTCAGGTGCCATGGAGACTCAGGAACCCGGTGACGGGATCACCGACTCGATCGGGCCCTGGACGGCCCGGGCCGCCGACCCGCAGTACCGTGCGGCGGTGCTCGACCTGCTGGGCGCGCTCGCGTACGGCGAGCTGAGCGCCTTCGAGCGGCTGGCCGAGGACGCCAAGTTCGCGCCCGGCATCGCGGAGAAGGCCGCGCTGGCCCGGATGGCCTCCGCCGAGTTCCAGCACTACCAGCTGCTGCACGACCGGCTGGCCGAGGTGGGCGCCGACCCGGTCGCGGTGATGGAGCCGTTCGTCGAGCCGCTGGAGGCCTTCCACCGGATGACCGCCCCGTCCGACTGGCTGGAGGGCCTGGTCAAGGCGTACGTCGGCGACGCCATCGCGACCGACTTCTACCGCGAGGTGGCGGTCCGGCTGGACGACGACACCCGGGACCTGGTGCTGCGGGTGATGGCCGACACCGGGCACGCCGAGTTCGCGGTGGAGCGGGTGCGGCAGGCGATCGAGGAGGACCCGCGGGTCGGCGGCCGGCTCGCGCTGTGGGGACGGCGGCTGATGGGCGAGGCGCTCAGCCAGGCGCAGCGGGTGGTCGCCGAGCGCGACGCGCTGTCCAACCTGCTGGTCGGCGGTGCGCACGTGCGCGGCTTCGACCTGGTCGAGGTCGGCAAGATGTTCAACCGGATCACCGAGACCCACACCAAGCGGATGGCTGCGCTCGGCCTGGCGTCCTGATCCGCCGTCAGGCGTGGCGGTGGCGCCCGCGACGGCGGGGTGCGAGGTCCGGCCGGGCCGGCACCGAGACCAGCAGCGCCGCCACCACGACGGACATCGCCAGCTGCACCGCCGGGGCGTGACCGTCCAGCACGTAGTGGGTGAGCCGGCCGGCCAGCACGGCGGACACCAGGGCGGTGCCGACCGGCAGGGCGCGCGGCCCGGGGAACAGCCCGGGCCGGGCCAGCACGGCGCCGAACCCGACGGCGAGGCCGATCACGACGAACACGGTCGTCTCCCACACGGCTGCCTCCCGGGGCTGTACGGCGCTGCGGCACCCACCGCCTACCCGTTCGGACCGGCCGGTACGCACAGCACGGCGCCCCGTCCCCCCGGGTGGGGGAACGGGGCGCCGGTGACGCGCTGTCAGAGCGTGCCGAAGCCGACCTTGCGGACGGACGGCTCGCCGATCTCGACGTAGGCCAGGCGGTCCGCCGGAATGATCACCTTGCGGCCGTGCTCGTCGGACAGGGTGAGCAGCTTGGCGCTGCCGTCCAGGGCCTTGGCGACCGCGTCCGCGACCTCTTCGGCAGATTGCGCGCTCTCCAGGACGATCTCCCGGTTCGCGTTCTGCACGCCGATCTTGACCTCCACGGCTTCCGTCCCTCCGGTAGCTGGCCGCGCGCGCTCGAACCGCCATTTCGCGGGCGGCGCGCCGTACGGGCTTCACCTTAAGGCAGCGGAGCGGCTGGGAGGCGAAGGTCCCGGGTCGGTCCGCTCAGGGCCGAATCGGCGGTCACTCGCCGGCGGCGCCGGAGCCCTCCTGGACCGGGTGCATCGGGAAGCCCTTCAGGCCGCGCCAGGCCAGGCTGGCGACCAGCCGGACCGCCTCGTCGCGTGGGACCTCGGACTCCTGCGACAGCCAGTACCGGGCGGTGATCTGGGCCATGCCGCAGACGCCGACCGCGAGCAGCTTGGCCTCCGCCTCCGGCAGGTCGGTGTCCTCGGCGATCACCTTGGAGACCAGGGTGGCGCTCAGGTCGGTGGCCCGCTCGACCCGGTCGCGCACGGCCGGCTCGTTGGTCAGGTCCGACTCGAAGACCAGGCGGAACGCGCCGGACTTGCTGGAGACGTAGTGGAAGTACGCCTCCATGGTCGCGGCGACCCGCTGCTTGTTGTCGTTGGTCGCCTCGAGTGCCGCCCGGGTGCCGTCCACCAGGGCGTCGCAGTGCTTGTCCAGCAGTGCGAGGTAGAGCTCCAGCTTCCCCGGGAAGTGCTGGTACAGCACCGGCTTGCTGACGCCGGCCCGTTCGGCGATGTCGTCCATGGCGGCCGCGTGGTAGCCCTGGGCGACGAACACCTCCTGAGCGGCTCCGAGCAGTTGTTCACGGCGGGCGCTTCGCGGCAGGCGGGCACCGCGCGGACGCTCCTGCGCCTCCTGGATGGCCGTCACGGCGCTCCTCACTTCACGGTCTGCGATGGCTGGCAAGGTGTTGATTCTACTTTTCGGTAACCCGCGCGTGCGCGGATGAAGCCGAGTAAAGCGCACCACCGCCCTTGTCGGGAGCCCACAATACGGCCCGGACCAGGGGTGTCCACAGGTCGAGACCGACCCGGGACCGGGTCCGGACGGGCCGAATCGCACCGGTGGCGGGCCGTCCTCACTACCATCGTGCTCCATGAGCGCCGCCCAGCACCCTCTCGCCGCCCTGGAGCCGTACCGCACCGTCGAGGTGCCCGGCGCGGCCGTGGCCGTCAGCCGCCACTGCGAACCCCGCGAAGGACTGCCGCCGGCCCTGTTCGTGCACGGGCTCGGCGGCTCCGGCGACAACTGGCTGGAGCTGCTCGACCAGCTCTCCGACGACGTCGACGGCGAAGCGGTCGATCTGCCCGGGTTCGGCTGGTCCGCGCCGCCGCTGGACGGCAACCTGACCGTCTCCGGCCACGTCCGGGCCGTCATCGGCTATCTGGAGGAGACCGGCCGCGGACCGGTCCACCTGTTCGGCAACTCGCTCGGCGGCGCGGTGTCGGTCCGGCTCGCCGCGCTCCGGCCCGACCTGGTGCGCAGCCTCACCCTGATCTCCCCGGCGCTGCCCGAGCTGCCCCCGCAGCGCACCGCCTGGCCCACCGGGCTGCTGGCCGTCCCCGGCGTGGCCGAGCTGCTCCGCCGCCGCAACGCCGGCAGCTCCCCGGAGAACGCCACCGCCGAACTGCTGCGGCTGGTCTACGCCGACCCCGACGGCATCCCCGCGCACCGCCGGGCCCGCGCCGTCGCCGAGTACCGGCGCCGCACCGCGCTGCCGTACGCGCTCCAGGCGATGGCCGGGTCCGCCCGCGGCATCGTCAGCGCCTACACCGAGCGCGGCGAGCAGTCGCTGTGGCGGCAGGCCCGGCAGATCGAGGTGCCGGTGCTGCTGGTCTACGGCCTGAAGGACAAGCTGGTCTCCTACCGCTCCGCCCGGCGGGCCTGCGCCGCGTTCCGGGACGCCCGGCTGCTGGTGCTCCCCGAGTCCGGCCACGTGGCGATGCTGGAGCACCCCGAGCCGGTGGCCCGTGCGGTGCGCGAACTGCTCGCGGAGGCCGACGCCGCACGCTGACGCACCGGGCGCGAGCGCCGAGAACGCGACGGAGACGCACGAGGTCACGGCCGTTCACTCGATCAGGTGGCAAGCCGGGCCGGGCCTCCAGGGGCTCCGGCCCGGCGCTCTACCGTCGTGTTGTCGGACCGAACAGGTGTGGGGGGCGAGACGGCGAAGGCGGCGGACGCGGGGGAGCGGACACCGGCCGGACGGCCGTCGAGCACGGACGCACTCCCTGTGTCGTAGGGCCGGAACCCCGTCGAAACGCTCTTGCTCAGGAGGCGTCGTGCGCATAGCTCTGCTCACCGAGGGCAGCCACACCATCGCACAGCGTGGTGAAGGAGGCTGGTGCGGCCGCCTGGTCGACGGCCTGCCCGAGCACGAGTTCCGGCTCTACCGGCTGCTCCCCGCCGACCGGCCCGCCCCGCCCACCGGGGTGCGCGGCCTGCACGGCGTCCACGAACTGCCGATGTGGGGCCGCCGTCCGGCCGGGCGCGGGCCCACCGCCCTGCGCCGCCGCGGGTACGCCCGGGCGTACGAGGAGCTGGTGCGCGCCCTGGTGATGCCCGGCGAGCGGGCCGGGTTCGGGCCCGCGCTGTACCGGCTGGCCGCACTCGGGCGGGAGGACGACGCACTGCCCGCGTTCCTCGCCTCCGGGCACGCGCACCGCGTGCTGGAGCAGGTCTGGCGGCTGCCCGGCGCCGACACCGCCGCCGGGAAGCCGCTGGTCTGCGACGTGCTGGTCGCGGCCGACCTGCTGGAGCAGTGCCTGCGGCCGCTGTCCGCGCCCTGGTACGGCACCGGCCCGGCCGGGCTCGGCGGCGCCGACCTGTGCCACGTGGTCGGCGGCGGGCCGGCCGCGCTGCCCGCGCTGGTCGCCCGCGAACTGCACGGCGTCCCGTTCGTGGTCACCGAGCACGGCCTGCACCTGCGCGAGCAGTACCGCGGCTACCGCTCCGCCCCCTACCGCTGGCCGGTGCGCGCCCTGCTGCTGTCGTTCTTCCGGCAGCTCACCGAGGAGACCTACCGGCAGGCCGCCGTGCTCACCCCCGGCAGCGCCTACGACCGGCAGTGGCAGCAGCGGTGCGGCGGCGACCCGGCCCGCACCCGGATCGTCCACGAGGGCACCCCCGCCACCGGGCGGGCCGCCGCCGGGGCCGAACCCGTGGCGCCCACCCTGGTCTGGGCCGGCGCGCTGGAACCCGGCCGCGACCCCGAACTGATGCTGCACGCCTTCGCGCAGGTCCGCGCCGAACTGCCGGACGCCCGGCTCGCCATGTACGGCGAGGAGGGCGCGCCCGGCTACCGCGCGCACTGCGGGGCGATCGCCGAGCGGCTCGGCATCGCCGGGGCCGTCGAGTTCGCCGGCCGCCCGGAGAGCCTGGCCGCGGCCTGGGCGGCCGGCAGCGCCGTGGTGTTCAGCGCGCTCGCCCAGCGCAGCCCCCGGCTGCTCGCCGACGCCATGCTCAGCGGGCGCGCCGTGGTCGCCACCGAGGTCGGGGTGGCCCGCGAGGTGCTCGGCCCGGCCGGGCTGCTGGTGCCGCCGCGCAGCCCGCGCGCCCTCGCCGGGGCCTGCCTGGCGCTGCTGCGCGACCGCGACCGCCGCTCCCGGCTGGGACTGGCCGGTCGGCTGCGGGCGCAGGAACGCTTCGGCGTCGAGCCCGTGGTGGGCGCGTTCCGCGAGATCTACCTCGAACTGGTCTCCCGCTACCCGGCGTTCCCGGCCCGGCCCGGCGCCCCCGCCCGGCCGTTCGCCCGCCCCGCCGAGTACTGGGTGACGGCCGCCGCCCCCGAGCTCGCGGAGGCGGTGTGAGCCAGCCGCCGCCCGCCGACCCGGTCCGTGAGCTCCTCGACGCCCACCGCGAGCTGTGCGAGCACGCCGTCGACCCGCTGGAGATCGCCGCCGCCCTGGAGGACTCCGGCCTGGCCGCCGACGGCGCCGCCCGCTACCGGCACGCCGACGTCTTCGGCCTCGCCGAGGAGCTGTTCGCCCGGGTGCCGCGCCGCCCGCCCGACCCCGAACCGCCGCCGCCCGCCGCTGCCGCCGCGCGGCGGTCGCCCGCCGTCGCGCTGTTCGGCCCGCTCGTCCAACTGCTGCCGCTGCTGCCGGCCGCCGCCCTCGGCGGGACGGCCGGCGGGGCGCTGGCCGTGCTGGCGGGGGCGGGCGCGCACGCGCTGGCCGCCGCCGCGCCGGGCCCGCCGCCGGTGGCGGTCGTCGGGCGGCAGCCGGACGACGGGCTGCTGGGCGGTCCGCCGCCGGCCGGGCACGGGCCGTCCCGGTGGTGGCCCGGCCGGTGGGCCGCGCTCGGCGAGGGGGCCGGCAGCGGGCTGCTGTTCGCACTGGTCTGCGCGGCCGCCCCCGGTGCGGCGCTGGTGGTGGCGCTCGGCGCGGTGAGCGCCGGGTGGGGCGCGGCCCGGCTGTGCCGGTTCGGGCGGCGGCGGACGGCGGTCGCCACGCTGGGCGAGTTCCGCGCCCGGCTGCGACTCGCGCTGCCGCTGGCCGTGCTGGCACAGCTGGCGGTGCTCGCCGTGCTCGGCCGGGTGGTCGTCGGGGGCGGCGACGGCGCCGGGTGGGCCGCGCTGCTGGTGCTCGGCGTGCTGCCGCTGCCGGCCGGCGTGCTGCGCGGCGCGGGGCGTCCCGGCACCGCCGCGCTCGCGGTGCTGACCGCCGCGGCCGGTGCGGCGCTGCTGTCGCTGCCCGGCCCGGCGCACTGGCTCGGCGTGCCGCCGCCGGGCCCGCTGACGGCCGCCGCGCTCGGCCCGGCCGTCCTGCTGGTCGGGTACGCCTGGCCGCTGAGCACCAGGGCCGGCGCCTACTCGGATGTGTCGATCGGAACTCGTTGCCCGGCCGGTGCCGGGCCTGATGGAAGGACTTTGGCCCGATGAGGGTGCTGTTGCTGGGAGCCGACGGGTTCATCGGCCGGCGGGTCGCCGACCGGCTGCTGGCGGAGGAGGGGCTCCAGGTGACCGTGCTGGGCCGGGGCGATTCCGCCGACATCAGGTTCGATCTGGCCACGGGCAGTCCGGGCGCGCTGGCCCGGTTCCTGGACGCGGTCGCCCCGCAGGTGGTGATCAACTGCGCGGGGGCCACCTATGGGACGTCGCGGGCGCTGATCCGGGCGAACACGCTGGCGGTGGCGACGGTCTGCGAGGCGATCCGGCGCAGCCGGGAGCCGGCCCGGCTGGTGCACGTCGGGTCGGCCGCGGAGTACGGGCCGGGCCAGCCGGGCGGGCCGATCCCGGAGAGCGCGGAGCCGCGTCCGGTCGGGCCGTACGGGGTGTCGAAGCTGGCGGGCACCGAGCTGGTGCTGAGTTCGGGGCTGGACGCGCTGGTGCTGCGGGTGTTCGACGTGGTCGGCCCGGGCTCGCCGACGGCCTCGCTGTTCGGGCGGCTGGCGGAGGGCCTGCGGCGGGCGCTGGAGCAGGACGAGGCCCAGGTGCGGATGCCGGACCTGTCCGGCTACCGGGACTTCGTGGACGTCCGGGACGTGGCGCGGGCGATCCAGGCGGCGGCGGTGTCCGCGGCCACCGGCGTGATCAACATCGGCAGCGGCCACGCGGTGCGGGCCCGGGAGGCGGCGCACCTGCTGGTCCGGGCGTCCGGCTTCGAGGGGACGATCAGCGAGGACGCCCGCCAGGTGGTGCTGCCCGCCCAGCAGTCGGTCGCGGAGGGCACCCGGGCGGTCGAGCCGCGGGCCGCCGCCGAGCCGGTGCAGTGGCGGCAGGCGGACGTCCGGACCGCCCGTGACCGTCTCGGATGGCGGACACAGGTGCCGCTGGAGGAGTCGCTCGGGGACGTCTGGCTGGAGACCGCCTGCCGGGTGTGATCCGGTGGAGCCCGGCCTGACCAGGGGCTTCGGCACAGCGGGTGAGGTCTCGCCATCCGGCGTGGCGCATCTCACCAAGTGGACCTGCTGTCTTGGAATACCCCCGGCACGTGACACTGTTGGCGTAGTCGAACGAGAAACTGACGACCATCGGAGTCCCCGTGTCGCTGCCACCCCTGGTCGAGCCGGCCGCCGAGCTCACCGTCGAAGAGGTCCGCCGGTACTCCCGCCACCTGATCATCCCCGATGTGGGCATGGACGGGCAGAAGCGGCTCAAGAACGCCAAGGTGCTCTGTGTCGGCGCCGGCGGCCTCGGCTCGCCGGCCCTGATGTACATGGCCGCTGCCGGTGTCGGCACGCTCGGCATCGTCGAGTTCGACACCGTCGACGAGTCGAACCTGCAGCGCCAGATCATCCACGGCCAGTCCGACATCGGCCGCTCCAAGGCCGAGTCCGCGCGGGACTCCGTCAAGGAGATCAACCCGCTGGTGAACGTGGTGCTGCACGAGGAGCGCCTCGACAACGACAACGTGATGGAGATCTTCTCCGGCTACGACCTGATCGTCGACGGCACCGACAACTTCGCCACCCGGTACCTGGTGAACGACGCCGCGGTGCTGCTCGGCAAGCCGTACGTGTGGGGCTCCATCTACCGCTTCGACGGCCAGGCCAGCGTGTTCTGGGCCGAGCACGGCCCGTGCTACCGCTGCCTGTACCCGGAGGCCCCGCCGCCGGGCATGGTCCCGTCCTGCGCCGAGGGCGGCGTGCTCGGCGTGCTGTGCGCCTCGATCGGCTCGATCCAGGTCAACGAGGCGATCAAGCTGCTGGCCGGCATCGGCGAGCCGCTGGTCGGCCGACTGATGATCTACGACGCCCTGGAGATGCAGTACCGCTCGGTGAAGGTCCGCAAGGACCCGAACTGCGCGCTGTGCGGCGAGAACCCGACCGTCACCGAGCTGATCGACTACGAGTCGTTCTGCGGTGTCGTCTCGGAGGAGGCCTCGGCCGCCGCCGTCGGCTCCACGATCACCTCCAAGCAGCTCAAGGAGTGGATCGACAACGGCGAGGACATCGACATCATCGATGTCCGCGAGATCAACGAGTACGAGATCGTCAACATCCCGGGCGCCCGGCTGATCCCGAAGAACGAGTTCCTGATGGGCAACGCCCTGCAGGACCTGCCGCAGGACAAGCGGATCGTGCTGCACTGCAAGACCGGTGTCCGCTCGGCCGAGGTGCTGGCCGTGCTGAAGGCCGCGGGCTTCGCGGACGCGGTGCACCTGGGCGGCGGCGTGATCGGCTGGGTCAACCAGATCGAGCCGGAGAAGCCCGTCTACTGACCGTCTGCTGACGGAAGCTCAATGAACCGCCCGACCAGGGGAATTCCCCCGGTCGGGCGGTTTTGCGTGACCATGGGCGCGGAACAGCACACCTGCGTCGTACGGGCGCGCACGTTCGAGAGACGAGGGGGCCCCATGGGAAGGCACCTGGTGGTCGGGGCCGGGCCGGTCGGCTCGGCCACCGCCCTGCTGCTCGCCGACCGCGGCGAGGAGGTCGTGGTGGTCACCCGCACCGCCTCCGCCGCCGCCCCGCTGGAGGGCGTGCCGCGCCTGCGGCTGGACGCGTCGGACCCGCAGGCCCTCGCCGAGGCCGCCGAGGGCGCCGCGGTGCTCTACAACTGCGCCAACCCTCCGTACCACCGCTGGCCCGAGGTGTGGCCGCCGCTGGCCGCCTCGCTGCTCGCCGCCGCCGAACGCAGCGGCGCGGTGCTGGCCACCGTCTCCAACCTGTACGGCTACGGCGCGGTGGACGGGCCGATGAGCCCCGACACGCCGCTGCGGCCGGTCTCCGCCAAGGGCGAGGTGCGGGCCGCGATGTGGCGCGACGCGCTCGCCGCGCACGCCGCGGGGCGGGTCCGGGCCACCGAGGTGCGCGGCTCCGACTACCTGGCGCCGAACGCCGCCGGCATGCTGGACGACCGGGTGTTCTCCCGCGCCCTGGCCGGCCGCACCGTGCAGGTCCTCGGCGACCCCGCCGCGCCGCACAGCTGGACGGCCCCGCAGGACGTCGCCCGCCTGCTGGCCGCCGTCGGCGCCGACGAACGCGCCTGGGGCCGGGCCTGGCACGTGCCGAGCAACCCGCCGCGCAGCCAGCGGCAGGTGATCGCCGAGCTGTGCGAGGCCGCCGGGCGGCCCGCCCCGAGGGTCACCGGCATCCCGCGCCCGGTGCTCGCCCTGCTCGGCCTGGCCGACCCGGCGATCCGCGCCGCCCGGGAGACCGCCTACCAGTTCGAGCGCCCGTTCGTGCTCGACGACACCGCCACCCGCGAGACCTTCGGCCTGACGCCGACACCCTGGGCGGAGATGCTCGCCCAGGTGGTCGCCGCGTACCCGGAAGAGAGGGCCTAGAGCGCGCTCTTGCGCTGGAGGATGTTGTAGGCGACCCAGCCCGGCAGGACGGGGAGCCAGAAGGTCAGCAGGCGGTACAGGAAGACCGCCGGGGTGGCGGCGGTGAGCGGGACGCCGGCGGCGGTCAGGGCGCCGATCAGGGCGATCTCGACCGGGCCGATGCCGCCGGGGGTGGGGATCGCCGAACCGGCCGCGTTCGCGGTCAGGAAGACCACGGCGACGGCCGAGTAGGTGATGTGCCCGCCGCCGTCGAACGCGTGCACCGAGGCGTCCAGGCAGGCGGTGAAGGACAGCGTCAGCAGCAGGATGCCGCCGAAGCCGGTGATCAGCTTGCGCGGGGTCTGCATCAGGTCGAGCATCCGCGGGATCACGCCGAAGAGCAGCGAGCGGACCCGGGTCACCACGAACCGGCGCAGCGGGGCGACCGCGGCCACCACCAGGGCGAGCACCGCGGCGGACAGCACCCCGATGATCACCGCCCGGGACGCGCCCAGGTCGCCGTTGGTCTGGGTGCCGGTGATCAGGCCGAAGGCGAACAGCAGCAGCAGGTGGCCGCCGAGCCCGGCCAGCTGGGAGGCGCCCACCGAGGCGGCGGCCTGTACCGGCCGGATCCCGGCCTTCTGCAGGTAGCGGGTGTTCAGCGCGATGCCGCCGACCGCGGCCGGGGCGACCAGCTTCACGAACGACCCGGCGACCTGCGCCGCGACCGTCCGGCCGAACGGCAGCTTCTCCGGGACGAAACCGGTCAGGCTCATCGCCGCCGCCACGTACGAGGCGGCCGCGGCGGCCAGCGCGGCCGCCGCCCAGGCCCAGTTCATCTGGGAGACCTTGAACTGGTCCGGCCGGATCGTGGTCAGCGCCAGGTAGGCGGCGAAGGTCAGCGCCACCAGCATGATCAGCGACTTCGGCTTGAGCCGCTCCAGCTTGGCCGGGGCCATCGGCGCCTCGGGGGCGACCTGGAGGATCTGCCCGCGGATCTTGGACAGCAGGTCCTCGTTGGCCTGCGCGATGTCCTCCTCGGCCTGCTGCTGGGTGCGCTCGCCCGCCGCGACCTGCTTGAGCGCCAGCGCCTTCGCGGCGGCCTTCCGCTCCTTGTTCATCCGTTGCAGGTCGCCGCGGGTCTGCCGGCTCAGGCCCACCGGCTGCAGCAGCGGCAGCGCCTCGGCGACCCGGGCCGGGCCGAGCGCCTCGGTGGCGGCGGCCACCGCCCGTTCCGGGCCGGTGCGCAGCGCGAAGGTGGTGAGCAGCTGGGCGACGTCGATGCGCAGCGTCAGGTCGCCGGCCGCGATGTCGCCGCCGGACAGGTTGATCAGACAGCCGGTGCGGTCGTCGACCACCAGCAGGGACTCGCCGGTGAGGCGGCGGTGCGCGATCCGGCGTTCGTGCAGGGTGGCCACCGACGTCCAGAACGAGGTCATCACCGCGTCGGTGACCTCGTCGTCGTCGAGCTCGTCCAGGGTGCGGCCGGCCACGTTCTCGTACACCAGGACCGCGGCGTCCGGGCCGAGCTCGGAGGTGGCCACCAGTTGCGGGGCGCGGGCCCCGGAGGCGGCGGCCGCGTAGGCGATCAGCGCCTCCTGTTCGAGCGCCTGGCGCAGCGACTGCGGGCTGCGGCGGACCGCGACCGAGCGCAGCCGCAGCCGACGCCAGGCCCGGTAGAAGAAGCCGGAGGCCTGTTGTTCGCGGTCGATGATGTGCACGTCCAGCAGCGGCCCCTGGTGTTGGACGACCAGGTAGCGGCGGGTGCCGCCGGGGCCGTCGGGGGCGATGTGCGCGGCGAACGGGGTGAAGCCGACCTTGCGCAGGCCGATCATCAGGTGCTGCCCGGTCGGCCGGATGTTCGGCGAGCCGATCGCGTACAGCGTGCCGTACGCGACCGACCAGCCGATCAGCACGGTGAGCAGCAGCGACAGCGGGGTGGTGTAGCCGTTGACGAGTTCGGTCGCGCCGGAGAGGATCACCACGATCCACAGCGCGACCCGCCAGCGTGGTCGGCTCGACATGCCGACGGCCGTCATGTAGGCGATCACCGGGGCGAGGTAGCCGTGCACCGGGTCGGTGAGGGTCTCCTCGTGGCCCGGCGGGAACTGGGTCAGCGCGTTGCGGATCTCCTCGGGGGCGCTGGCCGCCACCCACCAGTCGACGCCCAGCGAGACGCCGTAGGCGAGCACCGAGGCGAGCACGCCGTCGGCGACCCGCAGGCCGTCGCGTTTGATCAGCCGCTCCACCGCGAACGCCAGCGGCACCGCCAGCACGGCCACCGAGGAGACCAGCGCGGAGATGGTGGACAGCAGGTCGGGGATGCGCTTGGCGTTGACCGTGATGTCGTTCTCGATGCCGCTGGTGGTGGAGACCGCCACCTGGGCGAGCACGAACACGGCGACGATGCCGAGCAGTCCGGCGAGGAAGCGCAGCAGGTCCGAGGGCCGGTGGGCGCGCGGCGGCAGCAGCGGTTCGTCGACGGCCAGGAAGTCGCCGGCCGGCTCCTCCGCGTCGGCCCCCTCCTCGGCGGGGTGTCCGCCGGGTTGCCCGTGCTGGTGCTGGTCCGGTCGCTCCGGCGGACGGTCCGGTGTGTCCGGACGGTCCGACCCGTCGTCCGGCGGCAGCTGAGCGGCCACCGCGTCCTCCCCCGTGTGATGCGCGTCCCGCGCCCGGTGGCGCAGGTCGACCGGCGGGGCGTCCTGGCCCCGCGGGGCGGAACCGTCGGTGGCGGACTCCTCGGAGCCCTTGTCCACGTTCAATTCAGCCGTCCCGGTCATCTGGTCTTGATTCCTCGCGTGTCGCACTGCCCCGAAGATGCTGCCATGCCCGGAACCCCGGTGCGGTCCAGGGGCAGTATCCCGCGCGCCGCATCGCTCGCACGGGGTGCTGGAAATCGACCGGATGAGGAAGAATGCGGCGGATGACCGAGCCGGACGAGGTGCCCGAGATCCCGCCGTACGCGGAGGCGGTGCTCGACCTGGCCGAACGGATCCCGCCGGGCCGGGTGATGACCTACGGCGACGTCGCCGAATACCTGGGCCGCGGCGGCCCCCGCCAGGTCGGCCGGGTGATGGCGCTGTACGGCGGCGCGGTGCCCTGGTGGCGGGTGATCCGTGCGGACGGGCGGCCGCTGCCCGGCCACGAGCACCGGGCGCTGCCCGAGTACCGCGCCGAGGGCACCCCGCTGCGCACGGTGGCCGGCGAGCCCCGGGTCGACCTGCGGGCGGCCCGCTGGGACGGCACGGCGCCGGCCCGACCGGCCTGACCGGGGAACGTGCGCCGGAGGGGTCTGTGGGTGCAGGATCGTAGGCTCGATGCGGCGGGCGCGATTTCCGGACGGCTCCTTTCGCCGCTCAGCCCGCCACTGAACCGCCGTACGACCCTGGACCGCAGTGACCTCACCGTTCCGCCTGGTGCGCAGCCCCCTCGCGCAGCCCGACCCGCCCGTGCTGGACGCCTTCCAGCAGGCGGTGGTCGAGCACGCGTCGGGGCCGCTGCTGGTGCTCGCCGGGCCCGGCACCGGCAAGACCACCACGCTGGTCGAGGCGGTCGCCCGGCGGATCGCCGAGGGCACCGCGCCCGACCGTGTGCTGGTGCTCACCTTCAGCCGCAGGGCCGCGATGGAACTGCGCGACCGGATGACCGCCCGGATCGGCGCCACCGTCCCGCAGGCCACCACCTTCCACTCGTTCTGCTACGCCCTGCTGCGCGCCCACCAGCCGCCCGAGGAGTACGCCGAGCCGCTGCGGCTGCTGTCCGGCCCCGAGCAGGACGTGATGGTCCGCGAGCTGCTCGCCGGCGGCGCCGAGGACGCGAAGGCCGGCACCGCCACCATCCGCTGGCCGCTCGACCTGCGGGCCTGCCTGACCACCCGCGGCTTCGCCGACGAGGTCCGCGCGGTGCTCGCCCGCAGCCGAGAGCTCGGCCTCGGCGAGCAGGAGCTGCTGCGCTTCGCGGAGGGCGTCCGGCGCCCCGACTGGGCCGCCGCCGCGCACTTCCTCGCCGAGTACCTGGACGTGCTCGACCTGCGCGGCGTCCTCGACTACGCCGAGCTCGTGCACCGCGCGGTGCTGCTCGCCGAACGCGAGGACGTCGCCGGGCAGCTGCGCGGCCGCTACGACGTGGTGTTCGTCGACGAGTACCAGGACACCGACCCGGCCCAGGTGCGGCTGCTCCAGCGGCTGGCCGGCGGCGGCCGGGACCTGGTCGCGGTCGGCGACCCCGACCAGTCGATCTACGCGTTCCGCGGCGCCGACGTGAACGGCATCCTGGAGTTCCCCGACGCCTTCCGGCAGGCCGACGGCCGGCCCGCCGAGGTCAAGGTGCTGCGGGTGTCCCGGCGCTCCGGCGCGGTGCTGCTGGCCGCGTCCCGGGAACTCGCCCGCCGGATGCCGATGGGCCGGCTGCCCGCCGACAAGCTCGCCGCGCACCGCGCCCTGCTGCCCTCCCGGGAGGGCGGCGCCGTCGAGGTGTACACCTACCCGACGCCCGGCGCCGAGCTCGACTCGGTCGCCGACCTGCTGCGCCGCGCCCACCTGGAGGACGGCGTCCCCTGGGGCGAGATGGCGGTGCTGGTGCGGGCCGGCTCCCGGTCGATACCGGGCGTGCGCCGCGCGCTGGCCGCCGCCGGCGTGCCGCTGGAGATCGACGGCGACGACCTGCCGCTGCGCGAGGAGCCCGCCGTCACCCCGCTGCTGCTGGCCCTGCGGGTGTGCGCCGAGGGCGAGGGCGCGCTCACCGCCGACCTCGCGCACACCCTGCTCACCGGCCCGCTCGCCGCGCTGGACGGCTCCGACCTGCGCCGGCTCGGCCGCACCCTGCGCGAGGAGGAACGCCGGGCGCTGGCCGAGGACGGCGTCGCGGGCGTGGTCCGCCCCGCCGAGGAGCTGGTCCGCGAGGCGCTGGAGCAGCCCGAACTGCTCGCCCTGCTGGACGCCCCGTACGCCCGGCGCGCCTACGAGTTCGGCGTGCTGCTGCGCAAGGTCCGCGAACTGCTCGCGGGCGGCGCGTCCGGCGAGGACGCGCTGTGGGAGCTGTGGGACGGCTCCCGGCGCTGGCGCGAACGGCTGGAGCGGGCCGCGCTGCGCGGCGGCGCGGTGGGCCGCAACGCCGACCGCGACCTGGACGCGCTGTGCGCCCTGTTCGAGACCGCGGCCCGCGCCGAGGAGCGGGTCTCCGGCCACCGCGGCGCGCTCGACCTGCTCGCCGAGGTCGAGGCCCAGGACATCGCCGCCGACACCCTGCGCGTGCGGGCCCACCGCCCCGACGCGGTCCGGCTGATGACCGCGCACCGCTCCAAGGGCCTGGAGTGGCGCCTCGTCGTGGTCACCGGCGTCCAGGAGGGCCTCTGGCCGGACCTGCGCCGCCGCGGCTCGCTGCTGGAGGCCGACCGGATCGGCCGCGACGGCCTGGCGGAGCCGCTGTCGCCCGCCGCGCTGCTCGCCGAGGAGCGCCGGCTGTTCTACGTCGCCGCGACCCGCGCCGAGGAACGCCTGGTGGTCACCGCCGTCAAGGCTCCCGCCGAGGACGGCGACGAGCCCTCCCGGTTCCTGCGCGAGCTGTACCGGGAGACCGTCGACCCGCGCACCGGCCGGGTGCTGGAGCGCGTCCCGCAGGTGAAGGTGGCCGACGTCACCGCCCGCCCGCGCCGCCCGCTCGCGGTGTCCGCGCTGGTCGCCGAGCTGAGGGCGGTCACCGTCGACCCGGCCCGCTCCCCGCAGCTGCGCCGGGCCGCCGCCGAACGCCTCGCCACGCTGGCCGCCGCGCTCGACGAGGAGGGCCGCCCGCTGGTCCCGGCCGCCCATCCCGACCAGTGGTGGGGCCTGGTGGACGCCACCGCCGCGCCGGAGCCGCTGCGCGAGCCCGGGCTGCCGGTGCGGCTGTCCGGCAGCGGCCTGGAGCAGCTGGAGTCCTGTTCGCTGCAGTGGTTCCTGGAGAAGGACGTGAAGGCGGGGCAGAGCGCCTCCGCCGCCCAGGGCTTCGGCAACGTGGTGCACGCCCTCGCCGACGAGGTCGGCTCCGGCCGCACCCCCGCCGACCTGGCCGTGCTGATGGAGCGCCTGGACACCGTGTGGGACGCCCTGGCGTTCGACGCGCCGTGGAAGTCCCAGCAGGAGAAGACCGAGGCCCGCGCCGCCCTGGAGCGCTTCCTGCGCTGGCACGTGCTGGAACGCGACCGCACCACCGTCGCCACCGAGCACGGCTTCGACCTCACCCTGGACGTCGGCGGCGTCGCGGTGCGCATCCGCGGCTCGATGGACCGGGTCGAGGCCGACGCCGTGGGCCGCGCCTACGTGGTCGACTTCAAGACCGGCAAGCAGATCCCCACCGACAAGTCGCTGCCCGAGCACCGCCAGCTCGCCGTCTACCAGCTGGCGGTGCGCGGCGGCGCGCTCGACGGCCTGCCCGGCTTCGAACAGGGCGCCACCGTCGGCGGCGCCGAGCTCGTCCACCTGCGGGAGCCCGCCAAGGGCGACCCGGAGGCCCCGAAGGTGCAGCAGCAGCTGCCGCCCGGCGACCCGTGGATCGAGAACCTGCTGGCCGACACCGCCGGCCGGGTGCTCGCCGAGCGGTTCACCCCCACCGCGGGCGAGCGCTGCGGCCGCTGCGCGTTCCGCGGCAGCTGCTCCGTGCAGCGGGACGGCCGGCATGTCGTCGACTGAGCAGCTCGAACACCCGGCCCAGCTCCGCGAACTCCTCGGCATCCCGTTCAACGCCGAGCAGTTGGCAGCGATCGGCGCGCCCATGGCCCCCGGCGTGATCGTGGCCGGCGCGGGCTCCGGCAAGACCACCGTGATGGCCGCCCGGGTGGTCTGGCTGGTCGGCTCCGGCGCGGTCCGGCCCGAACAGGTGCTCGGCCTGACGTTCACCAACAAGGCCGCGGGGGAGCTCGCCGAGCGTGTCCGCGCCTCGCTGGTGCGGGCCGGGGTGCGCGAGGACGACGCGCTCGGCGACCCGCAGATCTCCACCTACCACGCCTTCGCGGGCACCCTGCTCAAGGAGCACGGTCTGCGCCTGGGCATCGAACCGGACGTCCGGCTGCTCGCCGACGCCACCCGATTCCAGCTCGCCGCCCGGGTGCTGCGGCAGGCCCGCGGCCCCTACCCGGCGCTCACCGGCACGTTCTCCGCGCTGGTCGCCGAACTGATCGCGCTCGACTCCGAACTTGCCGAACACCTGGTCGAACCGGCGCGGTTGCGGGACTGGGACGCCGAGCTGCTCGACGAACTGGCCGCGGTGAGACTCTCCAACGACGACCTGCGGGCCGTCCCGAAGGCCGCCCGCGGCCGGCAGGAACTGCTGCACCTGGTCGAGGACTACCGGGCCCGCAAGCAGAAGCTCGGCCTGCTCGACTTCGGCGACCAGATCGCCGCCTCCGCCCGGCTCGCCCAGCAGCGCCCCGAGGTCGGCCGGCTGCTGCGCGAGCAGTACCGGGTGGTGCTGCTCGACGAGTACCAGGACACCTCGGTCGCCCAGCGCCTGATGCTGGCCGGCCTGTTCGGCGGCTCCGACGCCGCCGGGCACCCGGTGACGGCCGTCGGCGACCCCTGCCAGGCGATCTACGGCTGGCGCGGCGCCTCGGTCGCCAACCTGGACGACTTCCCGCAGCACTTCCCGCAGGCCGACGGCAGCCCGGCGCACCGCTTCGCGCTCAGCGAGAACCGCCGCAGCGGCGGCCGGCTGCTCGCCTTCGCCAACGAACTCGCCGCCCCGCTGCGGGAGATGCACGAGGGCGTGGAGGCGCTGCGGCCCGCGCCCGGCGCCGAACTCGACGGGTTCGTGCGGGCCGCGCTGCTGCCCACCCACGCCGAGGAGGTGGACTGGCTGGCCGACTCGATCGCCCACCTGGTGCGCACCGGCACCGCGCCCGGCCGGATCGCCGTGCTCTGCCGGGCCGGCACCGCCTTCCCGGACATCCACGCCGCGCTGGTGGCGCGGAGCGTCCCGGTCGAGGTGGTCGGCCTCGGCGGGCTGCTGCAACTGCCGGAGGTCGCCGATCTGGTGGCGGTCTGCGAGGTGCTCCAGGACCCGACCGCGAACGCCGCCCTGGTGCGCCTGCTGATCGGCCCGCGCTGGCGGATCGGCCCGCGCGACCTGGCGCTGCTCGGCCGCCGCGCCGCCGACCTGGTGCGCACCGCCCGGGTCGGCGACCAGGACGCGCTGGCCGCCGCCGTCGCCGAGACCGACCCCACCGAGGTGGTCTCGCTGGCCGACGCGCTGGAGACCTTCGTGGACGCCGAGCAGCCCGACGAGCTGCCGTTCTCCCCGGAGGCCCGGGTGCGTTTCGCCCGCTTCGCGCGGGAGATCCGCGACCTGCGCCGGGCGCTGGCCGAGCCGCTGATGGACGTGCTGCACCGGGTGCTGACCGTCACCGGCCTGGAGGTCGAACTCTCCGCCTCCCCGCTGGCGCTGGCCGCCCGCCGCCGGGAGACCCTGCACTCCTTCCTGGACATCGCCGCGTCCTTCGCCGACCTGGACGGCGACCCGGGCCTGGCCGCCTTCCTGGCCTTCCTGCGGGCCGCCCAGGAGTACGAGCGCGGCCTGGACGCCGGGCTGCCCGGCGGCGAGGACACCGTCAAGGTGCTCACCGCGCACAAGTCCAAGGGCCTGGAGTGGGACGTGGTCGCCGTCCCCGGCCTGGTCAAGGGCGCCTTCCCGTCCGGGCAGGGCCGGGAGCGCTGGACCTCCACCCGCAAGGTGCTGCCGCACGCGCTGCGCGGCGACGCCGCCACGCTGCCCGCCGACCCGGCGTGGAACGCCAAGGGCATGGGCCTGTTCAAGAAGGAGATGGCGCACCACGCCGAGGTGGAGGAGCTGCGGCTCGGCTACGTCGCGTTCACCCGCCCGCGGTCGCTGCTGCTGGCCTCCGGACACTGGTGGGGGCCCTCGCAGAAGCGCCGGCGCGGGCCGTCGGAGTTCCTGCTGAAGCTGCGCGCGCACGCCGAGCGGCCCGGCAACGGCGAGGTCGAGCGCTGGGCCGAGGCGCCCGCGGACGACGCGCAGAATCCGGCGTTCGACGTGTCCGTGGAGACCCCCTGGCCGCTGCCGCTCGACCCGTCCGCGCAGCACGCCCGCCGCCGGGTCGCGGACGTGGTCCGCCGCCGGCTGGCCGGCGCGCCCGCCGCCGAGCCGGAGGCGATGGGGGTCGAGGACCAGCGGCTGGTGGCCTCCTGGGACCGCGACCTGACCGCGCTGCTCGGCGAGTTGGAGCGCTCCCGGCGCACCGTCCGGGAGGTCGAGCTGCCGGCCTCGCTGTCCGCCACCGAGCTGATGCGGCTGGCCGCCGACCCGGACGGCTTCGCCCGCGAACTCGCCCGCCCGATGCCCCGTCCGCCCGCGCCCGCCGCCCGCCGCGGCACCCGCTTCCACGCCTGGGTGCAGGCCCGCTTCGACCAGCCGCTGCTGCTCGGCCCGGACGCGCTGCCCGGCCTGGACGTCGAGGAGATCGAGGACGAGCGCGACCTGGAGCGGCTCAAGGAGGCGTTCCTGCGCGGCCCGTACGCCGGCCGCACCCCGTACCGGGTCGAGTCGCCGTTCCAACTGGTGCTGGCGGGACGGGTGGTGCGCGGCCGGATCGATGCGGTCTACCGGGACGCGGACGGTGGCGCAGGGTCACCGCGCTACGAGGTGGTGGACTGGAAGACCGGCCGGGAGGACAGCGGCGACCCGCTCCAGCTCGCCGTCTACCGCCTCGCCTGGGCCGAGCAGGCGGGCGTTCCGGTGGAGCAGGTCACGGCCTCGTTCTGCTACGTGCGCAGCGGCCGGATCGAAACACCGTCAGGACTTCCCGGCCGAAAAGAGTTGAGCGATCTTCTGATCGGGAATAGGTAGAAAAGAGTCACTCAGAGCATTCAACTCGTCACGAGATCAAGCGAAACCTGTGCGCCCTGCACGTTTCGTGCCTATTGTGGGGTCGGTAACCGGTCATCCTCCCGTACTCCGGCCGCCGTCAGGGCCCCGACCCCCTGACCTCCCGTCAGACCCGCAGGTGCCGAGCAGCACCCGCACCTTCCGCTGGAGAGACCGACGTTGAGCGCGACCGGATGGATCAGGGACGTCCTCCACGGCCCCACCCCAGGGCCGGTACCCAACACCGTCACCGGCACATGGCCCAAGACCTCGCACGCCCTGCCGCTGATCGGCATGGCACTGATCGTCTCCCTCGACCTGCTGACGAACAGCCAGGTCACCGTCGAACCCGCACTGACCGCCGTCCCCGCCCTCGCCGCCGTGGTCTCCCGGCGGACCTGGTACCCGCTGCTGACCGGCGCGCTCGCCGAAGTGTGCGCCTTCGGCATGGCCTGGTACAACGAGGTGCTCGGCCAGTCCGTGCACACCGCCACCGTCGCCGCGATCGTGCTGATCGCCGGCATCGGCCACCTCAGCGCCACCCTCCGACTGCGCCAGGAACTCGCCCTCGCCGAAGCCCAGTTGGTCGCCGAGATCGCCCGCCGGGTGCTGCTGCGCCCGGTGCCCGAACGGGTCGGGCCGGTGCGCGCCGCGGTCCGCTACGCCGCCGCCGCCGCGCACGCCTCGATCGGCGGCGACCTGTACGAGGTGGTCAACACCCGGCACGGGGTGCGCGCCGTGATGGGCGACGTCCGCGGCAAGGGCCTGGCCGCGGTGGAGACCGCCGCCGCCGTGCTCGGCGCGTTCCGCGAGGCCGCCCACCAGGAACCCGCGCTGGACCGGGTGGCGGGCTGGCTCGCCGTCAGCCTGGACCGCGCCCTGCACGAGAACGACCACCCCGGCGTGGAGGAGGAGTTCGTCACCCTGGTGCTGCTCGGGGTCCGCCCCGACGGCGCCCTGGAGATCGCCAACTGCGGCCACCCCGCGCCCGTCCTGCTCCGCGGCGAGGACGCGCCCCGGCTGCTGACCGCCGACGAGACCGTCCCGCCGCTCGGGGTGCTCGACCCCGTCGACGTCTGCCCGCCGCTGCAGCGGCTCACCACCGAACCCGGCGACCGGATCCTGCTGTACACCGACGGCGTCATCGAGGCCCGCGACCACCGCGGCGCCTTCTACCCGCTCACCGACCGGCTGCCGCTGCTCGCCGACAGCGGCCCCGTCGAGGTCCTGCACCGCCTGCACGACGACGTGGTCCGGCACGTGGGGCACAAGCTCGGCGACGACGCGGCCATGCTGATGCTCCAGTTCGACCCGGTGGTGCTGCCCGCCCAGCAGCAGGCCGGGGCCCCGGTCGGGCGCACGCTCTAGCGGGTCGTCAGACGTCGATCTCCACCACCAGCGGCCGGTGGTCGGACACCCCGGTGCGCGGCGCCGACACCGAGCCGACCGTGCTGCGCGGCACTCCGATGCCCAGGATGTGGTCGAACTGCACGGTCGGCCGGTGCGACGGGTAGGTGGGGGTGCGGGCCAGGTCGTACCAGCCCTGCAGGCGGGTGCGGCGGGCGGTGCGGACCCGGTCGCGGGCCGCGGTGCGCTGGATCGCGTGCGCCGAGCCGAGCACGGTACGCGGCACCGCGCCGATCAGGTTGAAGTCGCCGAGCACCAGGTACGGCTGCGGCAGGTCGGCGATCCAGCGCCGGATCGCGGCCAGCTGCGCGACGTTCCAGCCCGGCACGAACGACAGGTGCGCGGCGACCGCGGTGAACTCCCCGGCCGGCCCGGCCAGCACCGCCGCCAGCGCGGCCCGCGGCTCGTCCGGCACCGCGGTCAGCCCGCGCCGCCCGGCCACCCGCAGCGGCAGCCCGAACGGGGCGGGGGCGAACCGGCGGGCCCGCCAGTGCAGCACCGGCAGCCGGGTCAGCAGCGCCGTGCCGTACGCGGGTCGGTCGGCGTCGTCGGCCAGGTCGGTCGGCCCGTACACCTGCAGGCCCTGGACGGCCGGGTCGGTGACCCAGCCGGCCGACGGGGCGGGCGTGCCGTGCAGGGCCGCGGCGAAGCGCCAGTCGGCGGCGCCCATCGCCTTGGCGGCGACCGCCGCCTGGTCGGTGCGGCCGGAGCGCCGCTGGCCGCGGTCGACCTCCTGGAGGGCGAGCACGTCGGCGTCCAGCGAGGCGACGGCGTCGGCCAGCGGGGCGCCCGGCTCGACCGGGTAGGGCGCGGGGCTGCCGTCGGGGGCGAGCGGCTGGCCGTGCAGCAGGTTGTACGTGGCGATCCGCAGAGTGGTCACGCAGCCGACCGTACCGGGTGGGGGTGACGGGAGAGGCGGGCGAACGGGTTCCGGTTCGGGCCGGTGGCGGCTTGAGACACCCGGCCATACCGGGTATACATACTCGGTATGTCGATCCGTCACGGCCTGCTCGCCCTGCTCGACCAGGGCCCGCGCTACGGCTACCAGCTGCGATCCGAGTTCGAGGCCCGCACCGGGGCGACCTGGCCGCTCAACGTCGGCCAGGTCTACACCACCCTGGGCCGACTGGAGCGCGACGGCCTGGTCGAGTCCGCGGGCGAGGACGACGAGGGCCACCAGTTCTACGCCGTCACCGACGAAGGACGCACGGAACTGCGCCGCTGGTTCGACACCCCGGTGCCGCGCACCAACCCGCCGCGCGACGAGCTGGCGATCAAGCTGGCGATGGCGGTGACCATTCCCGGAGTGGACGTCGCCGCCGTCGTCCAGGGCCAGCGCCGGCACAGCATGAAGGCACTGCAGGACTACACCCGGCTCAAGGGCCGGGCGCTGGCCGCCGACACCGGCTCCGGCGGAGACCTGGCCTGGCTGCTGGTGCTGGAGCAGTTGATCTTCCAGACCGAGGCGGAGATCCGCTGGCTGGACCACTGCGAATCCCGGCTCGGCCAGCACGCCGAGCGGCAGGCCGCTGCCACGGCCGAACCCGCCGCCGCGCCGCCCGCGCGCCGCACCGTCAAGAGCCGCGCTCGCGGCCGCCTCTGAAACTCCTGGGGGAGCGATGACCGAACAACTCAAGCCGGCTCAGCCGGTACTGCACCTGGACCGGGTCAGCCGGGTGCACGGCCACGGTGCGGCCGAGGTGCACGCGCTGCGCGCCGTCGACCTGAAGGTGTACCCGGGCGAACTGGTGGCCGTGATGGGCCCCTCCGGCTCCGGCAAGTCCACCCTGCTGACCCTGGCCGGCGGCCTCGACAGCCCGAGCGACGGCCAGGTGCTGGTCGAGGGGACGGTGCTCGGCGGCCTCGACCGCAAGAAGCTCGCCGCGGTCCGCCGCCGCTCCGTCGGCTACGTCTTCCAGGACTACAACCTGATCCCGGCGCTCACCGCCGCCGAGAACATCGCGCTGCCCCGCGAACTCGACGGCATATCCGCCCGCGCCGCCCGCAAGGAGGCGCTCGCCGCCCTGGAGGAGCTCGGCATCGCCGAACTCGCCGACCGCTTCCCCGACGACATGTCGGGCGGCCAGCAGCAGCGCGTCGCCATCGCCCGCGCCCTGATCGGCGACCGCCGCCTGGTGCTCGCCGACGAGCCCACCGGCGCCCTCGACTCCACCACCGGCGAATCCGTGCTCGCCGTGCTGCGCGCCCGCTGCGACGCCGGCGCCGCCGCCATGATGGTCACCCACGAGGCCCGGCACGCCGCCTGGGCGGACCGGGTGGTGTTCCTGCGCGACGGCCGACTGGTCGACGAGACCGCCCGGCAGGACGCCGGCGCCCTGCTGGTCACCGCCGCCGCCAACGCGCTGAAGGGCGAGGACCAGTGAGGCTGACCGCCTGGCGGGCGGCCCTGCGCATCGCCCGCCGCGACGCGATGCGCGCCAAGGGCCGCAGCGCCCTGGTGGTGGCGATGATCGCCCTGCCCATCCTCGGCGTGGCCGGTGTCGACGTGGTCGCCCGCAGCGCCCAGCTCGAACCGAACGAGAAGGTCGCCCGGTCGATGGGCGCCGCCGACGCCCTGATCGCGATGCAGTCGCGCGGCACCCTCGTCATGCAGGCGCCCGACCCCGACGAGATGAGCCAGACCGGCGCGCCCGGCGGCCCCGACGGAGCGCCGCCGGCGAAGACCGCCGAGGAGAAGCGCAGCGCGGACACCGAGCCCGCCGACCTGATCAAGCAACTGCTGCCGGCCGGCAGCACGCTGGTGGCGATGCCCGACAGCACGCGCACCACGACCACCACCAAAGAGGGCCGGATGTCGGTGGAGGTCTCCGAGACCGACCTGACCGACCCCGTGTGGCGCGGCATGAAGAACGTGGTCCGGGGCACCGCCCCGGCCAAGCCGAACGAGATCGCCGCCACCCAGGAGTTCCTGAACCAGTCCGGACTGCGGCTCGGCGACGCCACCGCGCTCCGCGGCCTGGAGGCCAAGCCGTTCACCATCACGGCCGTCGTCGAGATCCCCTCCCAGCTCAAGCGCACCGAGCTGTTCGCCCGCCCCGGCAGCGTCACCGCGCCGCTGGCGGAGGCCGACCCGGACCGGGCGACCACCAGCCCGTGGGCGCGCGACGCCTGGCTGGTCCGACTGCCCGCCGGCGCCGCGCTGGACTGGCCGAAGGTGCTGGATCTCAACAAGTACGGCTTCACGGTCGCCTCCAAGGCGGTCTTCCTGCACCCGCCCGCGCGCTCCGAGGTACCGATGTACCAGCAGTCGCAGTACGGGCCGGGGCTCAACAAGGTGACCATCGCGATCCTCGCCACCGTGGTCGGCATGGCCCTGCTGGAGATCGTGCTGCTGGCCGGCCCGGCCTTCGCGGTCGGCGCCCGCCGCTCGCGTCGCCAGCTCGGCCTGCTCGCCGCCGGCGGCGGCGACCGGGGGCACGTGCGCGCCGTGGTGCTCGGCGGCGGAGCGGTGCTGGGCGTGACCGGCGCCGTGGTCGGCCTGGTGCTCGCGATCGCACTGGTCGCGGTGTTCCGCGACAGCGCCGAACAGTTCGCCGGCCGCCGCTTCGGCCACTTCGACCTGAAGCCGCTCGACCTGCTGGCCATCGCCGCGGTCGGTCTGATCACCGGCCTGCTCGCGGCCGTGGTGCCCGCCGTCCAGGCCGCCCGGCAGGACGTGGTGGCGGCGCTCACCGGACGCGGCGGCACCAAGCCCGCCAGCCGGATCGTCGCCGTGCTCGGCCTGATCATGATCGGCGGCGGCGCCGCCCTGGCCCTGGCCTGCGCGACCACCGGCACGGCCGTGGTCTACGGCCTGCTCGGCGGCTCGGTGATCGCCGAACTCGGCATGCTGCTGTGCACCCCGATGCTGATCGGCCTGTTCGGCCGGCTCGGCCGCCACCTGCCGCTCAGCCCGCGCCTGGCGCTGCGCGACTCGGTGCGCCACCGCGGCCGCACCGCCCCGGCGGTGGCCGCCGTGATGGCCGCCGTGGCCGGCGCGGTCGCCGTGGGCATCTACACCACCAGCGGCGTCGAGCAGCAGCGCCGCGAGTACACGCCGACGGCACCCGCCAACACCGTCGCGCTGTTCGCCGGCTGGGGCCCGACCGCCGACCAGAGCCGGCTGCCGATGATGCGCGAGGTGGTCGAGGCCAACATGCCCGGCCTCGGCGAGCGCGCCGACGTGTGGGACGCGACGCCGGCCGGCGCCTGCAAGCCCGGCGCGCCCTGCGGCTGGGTCCAGACCGTGCTGCCGGAGGCCAAGCGCTGCCCGGCCGACGGGGCCCGCACCCCCCAGGAGTACGAGCGCCTGCACAACGACCCCCGGTGCAAGAACCAGGACCGGCGGGTGCAGCAGAGCAGCCTGTTCGGCGAGACCGTGGTCGGCGACGCCGCCCTGCTGCACACCCTGTTCGGGACGCACGACCAGGCCGCCGAACAGGCCCTCGCCGCCGGCAAGGCGCTGGTGTTCCGGCCCGACTACGTGGAGAACGGCAAGGTCGAGCTGCTGGCCACCGACGCCTTCGACCCGAAGAAGATGACCGCCGACCCCGACTACCGGCCGGCCGAGCACCACGTGCTGGTGGACGCGGTCGAGGTGAACTCCCCGACGGCGTTCGGCACCACCCTGATGACCCGGCAGACCATCGAGAAGGCCGGTCTGGGCACCCGGGAGGCCGGTTCGCTCTGGCTGCCCGCCACGGAGCCGTCCGACAAGGCGTACCAGAAGGCGAACGGCTCGCTCTCGAAGCTCGACGACAGTGCGAGCCTGCGGGTCGAGCGCGGCTTCCGGCCGACCACCGGCCTGATCACCATCGGCCTGACCGCGTTCGCCGCCCTGGTGGCGCTCGGCGCGGCCGGCATCGCCACCGGCCTGGCCGCGGCGGACTCCCAGCAGGACCTCGCCACGCTGGCCGCGGTCGGCGCGAGCGGCGGCATCCGGCGCCGGCTGTCCGGCTTCCAGTGCGGCGTGATCGCCGCGATGGGCGCGGTGCTCGGCCTGTTCTGCGGCGCCGTCCCGTCCATCGCGCTGCGGATCTTCGAGGCGCAGGACCAGGCGCAGGGGGCGATGCCCGGCGCGGAGGTCCCCAAGGCGGTGATCGCGATCCCGTGGGGCGAACTGGCGGCCATGGTGGTCGGCCTGCCGGTGCTGGCGGTGCTGCTCGCGGCGCTGCTCACCCGCTCGAAGATCGCGCTGAGCCGCCGGGTCGCCTGAGACCCGGCAGGGGGAGGGTGACCGTGCTCACGGCCGGGGGAGGCCGTGGGCACGGACCCACCCGGGCGAACTAAAGTCGTCCGTATGACGAAAACCCCGGACAGCGCCGTCCGCTCCTTCATCGACCAGCACGAGGACGCCTTCCTGGCCGACCTCGCCGACTGGCTGCGCATCCCCTCCGTCTCCGCCGACCCCGGCCGGGCCGGAGAGGTCCGCCGCTCCGCCGAGTGGCTGGCCGAGAAGCTGCGCGCGACCGGGTTCCCGGTCGCCGAGGTGTGGGAGACGGACGGGCTGCCCGCGGTGTTCGCCGAGTGGCCGTCCGGCGACGAGGGCGCACCGACCGTGCTGGTCTACGGCCACCACGACGTGCAGCCCGCCGCCAAGGAGGACGGCTGGGACACCGAGCCGTTCACCCCCACCGTGATCGGCCGCCGGCTGTACGCGCGCGGCGCCGCCGACGACAAGGGCCAGGTGTTCTTCCACACCCTCGGCGTGCGCGCCCACCTCGCCGCCACCGGCCGCACCGCGCCGGCCGTCAACCTCAAGCTGCTGATCGAGGGCGAGGAGGAGTCCGGCTCGCCGAACTTCGCCGCCCTGGTGCGCCGCGAGGCCGAGCGGCTCGCCTCCGACGTCGTGATCATCTCCGACACCGGCATGTGGTCCGAGACCACCCCGACCGTGTGCACCGGCATGCGCGGCCTGGCGGACTGCCAGATCGACCTGTACGGCCCGGACAGCGACATCCACTCCGGCTCGTTCGGCGGCGCCGTCCCCAACCCGGCCGACGTGGCCGCCGCGCTCGCCGCCGGCCTGCACGACGCGGACCGCAGGGTCGCGGTGCCCGGCTTCTACGAGGGCATCGTCGAACTCACCGACCAGGAACGGGCGCTGTTCGCCGAACTGCCCTTCGACGAGGCGCAGTGGCTGAAGGTCGCCAAGTCGTCCGGCACCCTGGGCGAGGCCGGCTACACCACCCTGGAGCGGGTCTGGGCCCGGCCGACCGCCGAGGTCAACGGCATCTGGGGCGGCTACACCGGCCCCGGCGGCAAGACCATCGTCCCCGCCGAGGCGCACCTCAAGCTGTCCTTCCGGCTGGTCGCCGGGCAGGAGGTGGAGAAGGTCCGGGAGGCCGTCGCCGCCTGGGTTTCCGCGCAGATCCCGGCGGGCATCCGGTACGAGATCGTCTTCCCCGGAGCGACCCGCCCGTGCCTGACGCCGCTGGACCACCCCGCCCTGCAGTCCACCGTCCGGGCGATGGGCCGGGCCTTCGAGCAGAAGATCCTGTTCACCCGCGAGGGGGGTTCCGGCCCGGCCGCCGACCTGCAGGACGTGCTGGGCGCGCCGGTGCTGTTCCTCGGCATCTCGGTGCCGTCGGACGGCTGGCACTCGATCAACGAGAAGGTGGAACTCGACCTGCTCCGCAAGGGCGTCGAGACCTCCGCCTACCTGTGGGGCGACCTCGCGGAGAACTTCCGCCCGTGAGCGCGCGTCCCGAAGCGACACCGCACCTGCCGCACCTGGCGTACCGAAGCGAACGGGGATGGACGAGTTGAGCAGCGCCCCTGACACCAAGCACCTCGCGCTGGCCCGAGCCGGGGTGGACCGGGCGGCGCACCGCCGACTGGACGAGCCGTGGCTGGCCGCGGCCTGGAGCCACCCCACCACCAAGGTGCTGCCGATCGCCGGCGGCGAGGCGTTCGTGGTGGACACCGGCAGCGGCACCGAACTGGTGCTGCTGCCCTCCTTCGAGGCCCCGGAGAGCGGCGACCGCTACTTCCTGGGCACCGACGACGACGGCGTCCACTACTTCGCACTGGACTGCGAGTCGCTGCCCGGCCGGCTGGACGGCGACGCCCGCCCGGCCGGGCTGCGCGAGGTCGGCAACTCGCTCTCCGACCGGGACTCCGGACTGCTGGTGCACGCCGTCGCCCTGGAGCACTGGCACCGGCTGCACACCTTCTGCTCGCGGTGCGGCCACCGCACCGAGAAGGCCGGCGCCGGCCACCTGCGCCGCTGCACCTCCTGCGCCGCCGAGCACTACCCGCGCACCGACCCGGCGGTGATCATGCTGATCACCGACGGCGAGGACCGCTGCCTGCTGGGCCGTCAGGCGCTCTGGCCGGAGGGCCGCTGGTCCACCCTGGCCGGGTTCGTCGAGCCCGGCGAGTCGATCGAGCAGGCGGTCGGCCGCGAGGTGCTCGAGGAGGCCGGGGTCCGGGTCGCCGAGGTCGAGTACGTGGCCAGCCAGCCCTGGCCGTTCCCGTCCAGCCTGATGCTGGGCTTCCTCGGCCGGGCCCACCCGGACGGCACCGGGATCACCGTGGACGGCGAGGAGCTGTCCGAGGCCCGCTGGTTCAGCCGGGAGGAACTGCGGGCGGGCATGGAGGCCGGCGAGATCCTGCCGCCGTCCGGCATCTCGATCGCCCGCCACCTGGTCGAACTCTGGTACGGCGAACCGCTGCCGGCGGCCGCCCGCTGGTGAGCGGACCGATGCGGGGGCGTGCGGAGCACTTCCGCACGCCCCCGCATCGCCTCCGACCGACCCCCCGGACGGGCCGGGTCCCGCTCCGCCGACCGGAACTGTTCGAATCCGGTGCCGCGGAACCGCCGGGGTCGCCCGAACAGGCCGCCCGACCACTGTTGCCGGGTTCCGCTGAAATGCCACGAATGGCCTCACTACATTCGCTCGCGTGAGGATCCCCCGCGCCGCCGCGAACCCGCCCAAGTACCAGCGCCTCGCCGCCGACCTGCGCCGCCGCATCGACTCCGGCGAATGGGAGGCCGACGGCCGACTCCCCGTCGAGAGCGAACTGGAGGAGCAGTACGACGTCGCCCGCAACACCGTCCGCCTCGCCGTCGACGTCCTGGTCAACGAAGGCCGGGTGGTGCGCGTCCAGGGCAAGGGCACCTACCTGCGCCGGCGGGCCCGGCACGACCACCGGGTCTACACCCGGCAGCACCGCCACGGCGCCCTGCCGACGGGCGACGCCGCGTACGCCGCCGAGGCCCGCGCGGCCGGGTTCGACCTCAGCTTCGAGTACGAGGTGTGGGCCGTCCGGGCCCGCCGCGACATCGCCGACTGGCTCGGACTCCAGCCCGAGGACAGCGTCATGATGCGACGTCAGCTCTGCCGCCTGTCCCGCGAGCCCTACGCCATCGAGGACAGCCACTACCGGCCCGGACTGGCCGCCGGCACCCCGCTGATGGAGGACCTCCCCGCCCCCGGCGGCGACGAACGGACGCTGGCCGACCTCGGCCGCACCGAGACCGCCGCCACCGACCACCTCACCGCCCGGATGCCCGACCCCACCGAGGCCGCCTGGTTCGGGCTCGGCCCCGGCGTGCCGCTGCTGGTCAACACCCGCGTCACCCGCGACCGGCGCGGCCCGATCCGGGTGGTGGAGACCCGCTACGCCGCCGACCGGGCCCGGCTGCTCTACGAACTCGGCGACCGGGCCCCGGCCGACTGAGCCGGCGCGGGGCCCGGTCCGTCCGCGCTGCGGGGCCCGGTCGGGTGAGGCCGCGGATCAGACCAGCGCGGCCTGGACCTGGCGCAGGCTCGGGTTGGTCATCACGCTCTGCTCGCCGGAGGCGCCGACCACCACGACCGTCGGAACCGTCTGGTTGCCGTCGTTCACCGACTCCACGTAGGACGCCGAGGCCGGGTCCTGCTCGATGTTGATCTCGGTGTAGGCGATGCCCTCGCGATCCAGCTGGCTCTTGAGGCGGTTGCAGTAGCCGCACCAGGTCGTGCTGTACATCGTGACGGTGCCGGACATGGTGAGGGACTCCTTCGGTCGACGGACTGGGCGGGCAGCCCACGGATGGAACGCCCGGCGGGCCGCCCCCATTCCGGGACGGACACGACGGGTGACAGTGGGACGATCCGATCATCCGGGCCGGGCTGTGGACAACACCGACCGGACTGTCCGGCGCGCCTGCGAGGATGGAAGGCATGCAGGATGACCTTCCCGGCCTCGGCGGCCCCAGCCGGCAGCACCACGGCTCCGGCGACTTCGCCCCCCTCGGAGCGGACGCCGTGCTGGCCGGACTCGACCCCGAACAGCGTGCCGTGGCCACCGCCCTGCACGGCCCCGTCTGCGTGCTGGCAGGCGCCGGCACCGGCAAGACCCGGGCCATCACCCACCGGATCGCCTACGGCGTGCGCAGCGGCGTCTACCACCCCGCCCAGGTCCTCGCCGTCACCTTCACCGCCCGCGCCGCCGGCGAGATGCGCGGCCGACTGCGCCAGCTCGGCGCCGAGGGCGTCCAGGCCCGCACCTTCCACTCCGCCGCGCTGCGCCAGCTCCAGTACTTCTGGCCGCGCGCCATCGGCGGCGACGTCCCCCGGCTGCTGGAGCGCAAGGTCCAGCTGGTCGCCGAGGCGGCCGGTCGCAGCGGCCTGCGCGTCCAGCGCACCGAACTGCGCGACCTGACCGCCGAGGTCGAGTGGGCCAAGGTCACCCAGGTCGTCCCCGACGACTACCCGGCCGCCGTCGCCAAGTCCGCCCGCGAGGCCCCGCGCGACCCGGCCGAGATCTCCCGGGTCTACGCCGCCTACGAGCAGATCAAGCGCGACCGCGGCCTGATCGACTTCGAGGACGTGCTGCTGCTCACCGCCGCCATCCTGGAGGACCGCCCGGAGATCGCCGCCCAGGTCCGCTCCCAGTACCGGCACTTCACCGTCGACGAGTACCAGGACGTCTCCCCGCTCCAGCAGCGCCTGCTGGAGCAGTGGACGGGCAGCGACGGCGGCGCCAGCCTCTGCGTGGTCGGCGACGCCAGCCAGACCATCTACTCCTTCACCGGCGCCACCCCGGACTACCTGCTGAACTTCCGGCAGCGCCACCCCGAGGCGACGCTGGTCAAGCTGGTGCGCGACTACCGCTCCACCCCGCAGGTGGTGCACCTCGCCAACGGCCTGCTCTCGCAGGCCCGCGGCGAGGCCGCCCGGCACCGGCTGGAGCTGATCTCGCAGCGCGAGGCCGGCCCCGAGCCGGTCTACCGCGAGTACCAGGACGAGCCCACCGAGGCCGAGTCCACCGCCCGGCTGATCCGCGACCTGCTCGGCACCGGCGTGCGGGCCAGCGAGATCGCCGTGCTGTTCCGCACCAACAGCCAGTCCGAGGTGTACGAGCAGGCGCTCGCCGACCTCGGCATCTCCTACCAGCTCAAGGGTGCCGAGCGGTTCTTCGAGCGGCCCGAGGTCCGGGAGGCCGGGGTGCTGCTCAAGGGCGCCGCCCGGGCCGCCGACGACCCGCTCACGGCCGGCGCGCCCGACCTCGCCGCCCAGGTCCGGGCGGTGCTCGCCACCCGCGGCTTCTCCGCCACCGCCCCGGCCGGCTCCGGCGCGGTCCGCGAGCGCTGGGAGTCGCTGAACGCGCTGGTGCGCCTCGCCGAGGAGTTCGAGGCCGCCCGCCGGGCCGTCGGCGAGCGCGCCGACCTCGCGGCGTACGTCGCCGAGCTCGACGCCCGGGCCGCCGCCCAGCACGCCCCCGCCGTCGAGGGCGTCACGCTGGCCTCGCTGCACGCCGCCAAGGGCCTGGAGTGGGACGCGGTGTTCCTGGTCGGCCTGAGCGAGGGCACGCTGCCGATCATCTACGCGAAGACCGACGAGCAGGTCGAGGAGGAGCGCCGCCTGCTGTACGTCGGCGTCACCCGGGCCCGCCGCTTCCTCACCCTCTCCTGGTCGCTGTCCCGCTCGCCGGGCGGCCGGGCCTCCCGCAAGCCCACCCGCTTCCTGGACGGCCTGCGGCCCGGCTCGTCCGGCCCCGGTGCCCGCACCCGCGGCGGGCGCGGCGGCGTCGAGCCCGGCACGGAGCGCTCGGCGGCCCGCCGGGTGCGCGGCCCGGTCAAGTGCCGGGTCTGCGACCGCACCCTGACCGACGCCGTCGAGCGCAAGCTCCGCCGCTGCGAGGGCTGCCCGTCGACCATGGACGAGGCGCTGTTCGAGCGGCTGCGCGAGTGGCGCTCGGCCCGCGCCAAGGAGCAGGGCGCCCCGGCCTACGTGGTGTTCACCGACGCCACCCTGACGGCGATCGCGGAGGACGTGCCGAGCAGCCTCGCGGAGCTCTCCCGGATCTCCGGAGTGGGGGCCATGAAGCTGGACAAGTACGGCTCCGACGTGCTCTTGTTGTGTGCTGGGGAGAGTCCGGAGCTCGTGGGGGAGCCCGACGGGGAGCAGGTGCAGGACTCACCCGGGGACGAGGCCGCCGAGCAGGCCGAGAACTCACCGGAGAACTCGCCGGAAAAATAGTTTGCGCGCCGCATGTAAGGCGCAATAGCCTGCCGGAGCGGTCAAGGGGACGAGACCGCAACGCTCGCAGAGGGCTTGTTTCTGCGTGCGCAGACCATCAACCAGATATCGGAGCCCGGGGGACTGGGCACCGCGAGACGCCGTGAGGAGGCGAGTTCAGTGTCGACGAAGACGATCACCAAAATGACCGACCCGATGTCCACCCTCGCCATGCCCGCGCGCGTCCTCGTGCCGGGTCTGGGTCTCGACGTGGCCGGCGGCAACGCCGGAGTCCTGCTGGTTGCCGAGCACTGCCTTGTCAGTGGTCGTGGCAATGCTGAGGGCACCCGTGTCGAGGCGGGCACGTCCCGTGACTGGTCGATGTTCGTCGACGGCGGCTCGCTGTCCGATGAGCGACCGACCAAGGCACCGAAGGCAGTAGCAGCAGAAGCAGCCCATGGGCGCTATGCGGCCGTCATCGGTGCCGGAGTCAAGCAGGAGCAGCAGCAGATCATTCTGGCCGCGGCCGCCGTTGACGGCGCCGCAGCCGTCCGGAAGCAGGCTTTCCGCGGGCCTGGACCCTGGAGCGAACGACCCTGACGCAACCCGTCAGGGCGGTGCCTCCAGGGCCGCGGAAACCCAGTAACCGGGTTCCGCGGCCCTTCTGTTTTGTCCGGTACGCACGACCCACCCAGGCCCCACGGGGCCTCCGGCCGAACTCCCACAACGAGCCCGGCCGGATCCACCAAGAAGACGAGGAAGACGCCCACAGTGTCCACGGTCATCACACCGCCGCCCCTCCCGTCCGTACCCGACAAGACCGTCAAGGCCGACCAGGCCGACCCCCCGGAGGTAACACTCATGCAGCTCACCGCCATCGACGAGGCTGACTCGCTCGGGCTTCCCATTCCGTGCCGGGCCTTCGACCCGGAGGTCTTCTTCGCGGAGACGCCCGCCGACGTCGAGTACGCCAAGTCGCTGTGTGGCACCTGCCCCGTCAAGGCCGCCTGTCTCACCGGTGCGCTGGAGCGCCGCGAGCCCTGGGGCGTCTGGGGTGGCGAGCTCTTCGTCCAGGGCGTCGTCGTCGCCCGCAAGCGCCCCCGTGGCCGCCCGCGCAAGACCGAGGTCATGGCGTGAACCCCGCAGCCAGGACCAGCTCCGAATCCGCAGCCGTCCGCAGGGGAGAGCAGCCCCCGCTGGACACCGCACTGCGCGACTCGGTACGCCTCGCGGCCGCCAAGGCGGACGCCGAACTCACCCGCCCCTTCCCGACCACGCACCACGAGCAGGACCACCACATGAACCCCGCCGGCATCGATCCGACCGTCCGCTCCGAGCAGACCACCGAACTTCAGATCCAGAACAGGACACTCGAGATGAATCTCCTCCAAGAATCCCTGGCGCGTGCGCATATGCAGGAACGACACCACGAGGCCGAGGAGCAACGCCTCGGCCTGCGGGTGATGCGCGCGACGCGACTGCGTCGCAAGGCCGAGCAGGCCTCCCTGCGCGCCCGCAAGGCCCTTGCCGTCGCCCTGATGTGACGGACGCTCCACCCCCGCCGGCCGGCTCGCGCCCATGCCGGTGACCAACCCCTGAACGCCGATGGCCGACTCCCCGCCGGGGAGCCGGCCATCGGCGCGTTCCGGCCCGGCCGCCGCCGGACCGGGCCTGCACCACCGGCCGGGCGTCGTCTGCCCGCCGGCGCCGCAGCCATGCCCGCCCGGACGGTCGGATGCCGGGGTGCCGGGGTGCCCGGACGCGCGGATGTCTCGGTGGCCGGAGGTGGCCCAACTGCGATGGGTCGTACTGTCGTTCGTTGTTCGAACACGTCATGGAAGGATGTGCCGCATGTGGTCCTCCCTTCCGTTCGGCGAGCGGCTGCGAGCCGAACTCGGCGCGCCGCGCAAGGTTCGCCGCCTGGTCAGCAGTCCGCGCTCCCGGGTCTGGCGGGCCGAACTCTCCGGCACCCCCGTGGTGGTGAAGCAACTGGTCGACTCGCCCGGCGCCGACGACCGCTTCGCCCGGGAGGCGGCCGCACTGTCGCTCGCCTCCCGCCGGGCCGGCCGCACCGGCCGCCCGGTGGTGCCCGCGCTGCTCGGCACCGACCCGGCGGCCCGCATCGTGGTGCTGGAACGCCTGGAGGACCGCACCCCCGGCCCGGGCTGGCAGGTCGACTACGCCACCGCGCTGGCCGGGCTGCACGCGAGCGCCCCCGCCGACCTGGACGACCTCGCCGGGACGGCTCCCGGCACCGCACTGCCCGCCTGGACCGGCCCGACCGGGCGTGACCTCGGCTGCTTCCTGGCGCTGGCCCGCACCCTCGACGTCCCCGCCCCGCCAGGCGTCCGCACCGAGGCCGAGGCGCTGCTCGCCCGGCTGTCCGCCGCCCCCGCCCGGCACTCGCTGCTGCACGGAGACCCCTGCCCCGGCAACGACCTGCACACCGCCGACGGCGTCCGGTTCGTCGACTTCGAGCAGTCCTCGCTCGGCCCGGGCGCGGTCGAACTCGCCTACCTGCGCATCGGCTTCCCCACCTGCTGGTGCTCGACCGCCCCGCCGCCCGCCGTCCTGGACGAGGCCGAGGCGGCCTACCGCACCACCTGGCGCGCCGCCACCGGCACCGAGGGCCCCACCGCCGCCGAGCTCGCCGACGCCTGTGCCGGCTGGCTGCTGCGCGGCGACGCCCTCGTCCCCAAGGCCGACCGCGGCATCGCCGACCAGCTCGCCCGCCTGTCGCACGCGGACTGGACCTGGGGCAACGCGACCGCCCGCCGCCGCCTCCTGCACCGGCTCCAGGCCGTCGCCGCCCTGGCCGACGCGGACACCGCCCTCCCGGTCTTCGGCCGCTTCTGTGCCACCCTCACCACCCGCGTCCGCAGGGCCTGGCCGACGGTGGGCCCGCTGCCCGCCGAGCGCGGCTGACACCCCGCCGGGACCGGCCCCGGGCCCGCCCCGAGCCGGTCTCCGGGCCAGCCCCTGGGCCGTCCCCGGGCCGCCCCCGGAACCGGCCCCGGCGGGGCCTGTGCGGTCGTCAGGCCCGGACCACCCGGACTCGGCGCCCCTCCAGCAGCCGGGCCAGGTCTTCCGGGTAGCTCGGCTCGCCCGCCAGGTCCTCCTCGCTCGCCAACTCCCGCTCCGTCACGGCAAAGTCGTGCCAGACCAGGGTGAACGGCGAGACCGGCCCGAACCCGCCGCCGAGGCAGTCCTTGAGACCGTTCCACTCACGCCCGTAGTAGCCGCCCGGGCCGTTGATCGCCTCGCCCAGGGCGCAGTGCAGGCCGGTCACGTCCTCGACGCCCGCGCCCGCCAGGTGGTACTCGCCGCCGGGGCGGTCGGGGCCCGGGTCGAGCCGGTGCAGCGCCAGCGTCTGCCAGGCCTGCTTGGCGGCGGCGCCCAACCCGCGCCAGCCGCCCGGCTGTTCCGGCGGCCCCGGCTGCCACCGGCGCCAGACCTCGCGGGCGGCCGGGCCGGGCAGCCGGTCGGGGGAGACCGACAGCTGCACGTCCAGCAGGCCGCCGCGGAGCACCGAGGGCGAGGTGCGGTCGATGTGCAGCCCGGTGGAGATCCGGTCCAGCACCCGGCCGTCGTCGTCCAGCGCCCACAGCTCGGTGTACAGGGGCCAGCCCGGGTGTCCGCCGTCCAGCTTCGCCCGCAGCGGCTCGGTGGGCTCGAAGCCGATCAGCCGCACCGGCAGCGGCGCGGACCGGGGGCGCTCCACCAGCAGTCCCGTCACCCGCGCGCACGTGGTCAGCGGCTCGTTACGGCTGTCCGCCAACGCGAAGCGCTCGCACGGGTCCTGCGCGAAGCGGAAGTCCGCCACCTCGCCGACCGCCGTCGCCACCACCAGGTCGACCAGCGCCGGATCGTCGGCGTGCGGCCCGACCACGAGGACCTCGGCGTCCAGCAGCTCCCACCCGTACTCGCGTCCGGCGTCCGACCGCCCCGTGATCGCGGCCGACCCGAGCCACCCCGCCGTGACGCCCGGCGTGCAGCCGCGCAGCACCAGGATCTCGCGCGGTGGCGGCGGCGGGTCGGCGAACAGCCCCTCGACGGCGGCGCACCGGCCGAGCAGCAGGTCCACGTCCGTCCTGTTCCCGGCCTCGTGCTCACCGACGATCAGGAACCGCGCCGGGAACGGCTGTTCCCACCGTGCCCGGTCCGCCACCTGCATCTCCGCGCCTTTCGTCCGTGCGTTCGTACGCTCGTGCGTCCGGCGGGCGGCTACTCGGGTTCGGCGAAGCCGGGGAGCCAGCGGAGGAGCTCCTCGTGCAGACGGACGGTGGCGCCGAGCTGGCAGAGCACGCCGATGGTGGAGAGCGTGACCCGGTGGATCAGCAGGTAGGACGGCGGGAGGTTGAGCTGTTTGCCCAGGTTGTAGGCGGGGGAGCGGGGGTCGGCGATCCGGGCGGCCTGGGTGCGCATCCACTCGCGGCTGAAGGTGAACTGCTCGGCACGGGTGGGTTCGATGATCGGCACCAGGTAGTCGAGCACCGCGTCCGGGTCGAGGGAGATGGTGGGGCGGACGAAGCCCTCCTGCTTGAGCAGGTCGTAGACGGCGCCGGCATCGCCCGCCAGGGCGAGCCGCAGGGAGGTGCCGATCGGGCTGGGCAGGCCGCCGGGGAGGCGGTCGACGGTGCCGAAATCGAGCACGCCGAGCTGCCAACTGGACGCAGACCGGCCGGTCTTGACCAGCCGGAAGTTGCCCGGGTGCGGGTCGGCGTGCAGCAGGCCGGTGCGGGCCGGGCCGGCGAACAGGAAGCGGGCGAGCAGCTGCCCGGCCCGGTCGCGTTCCGTCCGGGTGCCGTCGGAGATGACCTGGGAGAGCGGCTTGCCGTCCAGCCACTCGGTGACCAGCACCCGCCCGGACTGGGCGACCACCCGGGGCACCCGGATGTCGGCGTCGTCGGCGAACTCCTGGGCGTGCAGCTGCTGCGACTCGGCCTCCAGGCGGTAGTCGAGCTCCTCGGTGACTCGCTCGCGCAGCTCGGCGATCAGCGGCTTGATGTCCATCCCCGGGATCAGCGGGCCCAGCATCCTGGCCAGCCGGGCGAGTTGGCCGAGGTCGCTGAGCAGGGCGTCGCCCGCGCCCGGGTACTGGATCTTGACCGCGACGTCCCGGCCGTCCTGCCAGACGGCCCGGTGTACCTGGCCGATGGAGGCGGCGGCGGACGGCTGGTCGGAGAACGAGCGGAAGCTGTCCGCCCAGTCCTCGCCCAGATCGGCCGCCAGCACGGAGTGCACGGTGCGCGTCGGCATCGCCGGGGCGGAGTCCTGGAGCTTGGTCAGCGCGGCCCGGTAGGGGCCCGCCACGTCTTCCGGGAGGGCCGACTCGAAGACCGACATGGCCTGCCCGAACTTCATCGCCCCTCCCTTCAACTTGCCCAAGGTGGCGAAGAGTTGCTCGGCGGTCTGGGCCTGGAGCTCGGCCGCGACCTCCTCCGCCGGGCGCCCGCCGAGCCGCTTGCCCAGGCCCAGCGTGGCGCGACCGGCGAAGCTCAGCGGCAGCGCGGCCAACCGGGCTGTCCGGGAGACGGCCTTGCGCGGCATCTCAGACATCGGCTGCCTCCGTCCGGGCGGGGCCGCCGGTGGCAGCCGCCGTCGTCGCCCGACCGGCCGCCGTCGCACGCCGCGAGGCCGTCGCCGGGCGCGGGTGGGCGACCGGTCGCGCCGTGCCGGTCACTGCCTTGCGCGGTAGATCGCTCACCGGACCTCCAGATCAGCCGGACCGACCGGCGGCCCCGCCGGCGGTGGTGCGCGGACTCCCGGGGGCCGCCCGGGAGCCCGCGCCGGGCCCGCGCGCCCGGCGGCGGTGCACCGGGCAGGGCGTGCGGTGGATCGGCGGGGTCTCGCCGGACGGACCCGAAGGCATGTCCTAGGCCATTGTGCCCGTTTGGCGGGGCGTGCCGGACTGCCACAGGCAACCGCAGTCGGGGTGGCTGCGCAGCCGCAGTCGACGCACCATGCCGTCGGCTGCGGACAGTTCGCACCAGCCGTCCACACTCGGCGGCAGCACCCCGTCCAGGTAGAGCTGGACGTGCAGCGCGGCGAGCCCTGCGACGGAGGCGGCGACCGCGCCGTCGCAGGCCGGGGCGCGGGGCCGGCCGGGGCCCTCGTCGATCAGCTGGGCGAGCAGCCGGGGCCAGGCCTCGTCCTGGTCCCGCCGGGCCAGGGTGGCGCAGCTGCCGCAGGCGGAGGCCCCGGGGACGACCAACGGGCCGACCACGCCGAGGTGTTCGAGCACCCCGGTGTACAGGTGCGGGATGCCGGCGCGCATCAACTCCTGGGCGTCGACGGCCGCGCCGGTGTACGCGGCGGAGCCGTCCCGCGGGGCGAGCACCACCAGGGTGGGCGGTGGGGGAGTGGCGGGCGGGCGGCGGTAGCGCTCGCCGACCGGGGCCCCGGTGGCGCGGTGCACCAACTCGCGGGCGGCGGTGGCGCGCAGCCGCCCGACATCGCTCGGCGGGAAGCCGCCGGGTGCGCAGTCCCGTGCGGCGACCCGGCCGCGGTCGAGCACCGCGACCTCGCCGATGCCGCCGGCGGCCAGCGCGGTGCCGACGGCCGCGCCGACCCGCCCGCCGCCGCGCACCTCGACCCGGGCCCGGGCCCGGCCGTGCAGCACGGCGGCGGCCTCGCCGGGCGCGGGGTGCACCAGGGAGAGCGAGGACAGGTCGGGGCCGAGCAGCTCGCCGCGGGCGGGCGGGTACAGCTCCAGCACCTTGTGCAGGGCGCCGGCGTCGTCCAGCAGCTCGCTCTGGGCGAGCGAGTCGAGCATGCCCTGGCAGTACTCGGCGCTCAGGCCGAGCCGCTGCCCGGCGGCGACCACCGAAGGCCCGTCCCGGGAGCCGTCGATCAACTCCAGGAACAGGGCGAGCCTGCGGTCGACGCCCTCGATCAGCCGGGCGTGCCGACGGACGGTGCCGAACTGCAGGGTCTGCTTCTCCCGCCAGAGCCGGGACAGGGCGGGCTTGATCACGGGGCGCATGTCGGTCCTCCAAGCGTCGGTGTCCGGCGTCCCGGTCGAGGCGTCGGATCAACTGGTGACCGCAGCTTGCCCGCGGGATCCCGAACACGGAAGCGCGTTGTCCACAGGCCCGTGCCGACTATCGGGTCATCGCTGTGCACAGCCTGTGGATAACGCACCCGGGTGGTACCGGGGGCCGCGCCGTCCCGGTGCCGGACTTCTGTCGCGGCGACGGGGTAACGTCCTGTGCCATGGCAGCCGAACGGGACTCCCATCGGTCGGCGTCGCGTCGGCGTGCCCGGGCAGCCTCCGGATCCACGGTCGCGGCGCCCGGTGCGCATGCCAGCACCGAGGCCGAACGGGCCCGCGGCCCCGAGCGGGGCATCGACCGCAGCAAGGTCGAGGTCCGCCGCAGCGCCCGCCGCAGCCGCACCGTCTCCGCCTACCGCGAGGGCGACCGCACCGTGGTGCTGATCCCGGCCCGGATGTCGCACGCCGAGGAGCAGCGCTGGGTGGCGCAGATGCTCGACAAGCTGGCCGCGCAGGAGAAGCGCCGGGTGCTCGGCGACGAGGCCCTGCAGGCCCGGGCCGCCGAACTGTCCCGGCTGTACCTGGGCGGTCGCGCCGAGCCCGAGCAGGTCCGCTGGGTCACCAACCAGAACTCCCGCTGGGGCTCGTGCACCCCCAGCGAGCGCACCATCCGGCTCTCCCACCGCCTGCAGGGGATGCCCGAGTACGTCGTGGACTACGTGCTGTTGCACGAACTCGCCCACCTGCTGGTCCCCGACCACGGCCCCCGGTTCTGGGCGCTGCTGGACGCCTACCCGCGCACCGAGCGGGCCCGCGGCTACCTGGAGGGCGTCGCCTCCGCCGCCCGCCTGCCGCACATTCCCGGCGCCCGGAACACCTGACGGGCCCGGCAGACCCGAGCCCGACTGATCCGAGCCCTCCAGGACCGAACCCCGGAAAGGCCGAACCCCCGCGAGCCCGTCAGGGCCTGCGGGGGTCGAGAGCGGGTGGCGTCAGACCAGCGCCCGGGCCAGGGCCACCAGGTCGCGCACCGAGCGGTCGGTGTCGGCCGGCAGCTCCTCCCAGCCGAACCAGCGCAGGTCCAGCGACTCCTCGCTGATCAGCTCGCGCGCCCCGACCGGGGCGAGGGCGACGTACTGGACGTCCAGGTGGGTGTTCTCCGGCTTGTCCTTGCCCAGGCAGCGCACCTGGTGGCGGTCCAGCTTCACCGGGGCGGTGCGGCCGTCGACCGCCAGCAGCTCCAGTTCGGCGATGCCGGACTCCTCGACGGCCTCGCGCAGCGCCGCCGCGGCCAGCGTCCCGTCGCCGGGCTCGCAGTGGCCGCCCATCTGCAGCCACCTGCCGACCTTGGGGTGCAGCGTCAGCAGCACCCGTCCCGCGGCCGGGTCGACCACCAGCGCGCTGGCGGTGATGTGGCCGGGCAGGCAGGCCCGCCACAGGCCGTCGGGGTGGGCGGCGAGGTGCGCCAGGTAGTCGTGGCGCAGCTCCTGCTGACCGTCCTCGTCGGGCGCCCAGTCGGTCAGCGCGCGGACGGCGTCGGCGTGCAGCGACGTCACTTGGCGTCGCCCTCCCGACCGCCCTCGTCCTCGCCCTTGCCCTTGTCCTCGGCGGAGGAGCCGGACTCGGCGGCGGAGGCGTCGGCGTCGCCCTTGGTCAGGTCGGGCTTCCCGGCGCCGCTGCCGCCGCCGGCGGCCTCGCCGAGCAGCTTGTTCAGCGCGTCGAAGTCGAAGCCGCCCTCGACCTCGGCGCTGGTGTCGCGGTGCACGAAGCCGTCCGGGTCGTCCAGGTCGGCGGCGGTGGGCAGCATGTCGGGGTGGCTCCACAGCGCGTCGCGGCCCTCGACGCCGCGGGCATCGGCGAGCGAGGCCCACAGCCGGGAGGCGTCGCGCAGGCGGCGCGGGCGCAGCTCCAGGCCGACCAGGGTGGCGAAGGTCTGCTCGGCGGGGCCGCCGGTGGCGCGGCGGCGGCGGAGCGTCTCGCGCAGCGCGGCGGCGTGCGGCAGGTGCGGGGTGGCGGCGGCGTGCACCACGGCGTCGACCCAGCCCTCGACCAGGGCGAGCGCGGTCTCCAGCCGGGCCAGCGCGGCCTTCTGCTCGGGGGTGTCCTCGGGCTGCAGCAGGCCGCCGGCCAGCGCGTCCTGCAGGGCCTCCGGGTTGGCGGGGTCGAGCTGGCCGACCAGCTCCTCCATCCGCGAGGTGTCGACCTTGATGCCGCGGGCGTACGCCTCGACGGCGCCGAACAGGTGCGCCCGCAGCCACGGCACGTGGGCGAACAGCCGCTGGTGGGCGGCCTCGCGCAGGGCCAGGTAGAGCCGGACCTCCTCGGCGGGCACGTTCAGCCCGTCGCCGAACTCGGCGATGTTCTGCGGCAGCAGCGCGGCCTTCCCGGCGGGCGCGAGCGGCAGGCCGACGTCGGTGGAGCCGAGCACCTCGGCGGCCAGCGCGCCGAGCGCCTGCCCGATCTGGGTGCCGAACATGGCGCCGCCCATGGAGCGCATCATGCCCATCAGCGGCCCGGCCACGGCCTGCATCTCCTCGGGCAGCACGCCGCCCATGGCGTTGCCGACCCGCTCGGCGACCGGGTCGACCAGGTCCTTCCACACTGGCAGGGTGGCTTCGATCCACTCGGCGCGGCTCCACGCCACGGCCGTGGAGGAGGTGGACGGGAATTCGGTCGCGGAGTCCAGCCACAGGTCGGCCAGCCGGACCGACTCGACGACGGCGGTGCGCTCGGCGGCGCCCACCGAGCGGTCCTTGCTCTTCCCCTCGGGCTGCTCGGCGACCACGGTCTGCCGGGCGATGTTCTTGGCCAGCTCCCAGTTCACCGGGCCGCCCTCGAACGAGAGCATCTGCCCGAGCTGCTGGAACGCGGCGCCCAGGTCGTTGGGGTTGAAGCCGCCCATCATCGCGGCGAACGGATTGTCGCCACCCGCCCCGCCGGCGCCGCCCATGCCGAACAGCGCCCCGAAGGGGTTTCCGGTGCCGAAGCCGAACGACTGCGGGGTCGAGTCGCCCTGCTCGCCGTCCTTCTTGCCCTTGTTCTTGCCGTCCTCGGGCTCCTCGGGGGGAACGCCGAATCCGAAGGGGAGGTCGCTCACGGGGTCCTCGATCTGGTCGGCCGTCACGCGGGTGGTGTGGCGGGAAATTCTGCCGCCCGGAGGCTCCGGGCCGTTTCAATAGTCTCGCGGCCAATGGTCTCGCGGCCGACCGCGCCGGGTGCACCGCTGGGGCCGAGCCTCGGGCAGGATGGACAGTGCGTGACACTCGTACCTACGCACTTAAGCTAACCGTGGAGGATGGCCGGTGAGTTCCCCGCCTGCGGACGTTCGCTCTGGGCTGACCGAGGGCGAGGACGCGCCGACCGACGCCGGTCTGCCGTCTCCAGCCTACGGCGGCAAACCGCTCACTGTGGCCGTCACCGGCGCGGCGGGCGTGCTCGGCGAGCGCGTGGCCGAGCGCCTGGTGGCGTCCCCGCACGTCCGCCGGGTGCTGGCGGTGGACGACCGCCGCGGCGAGGTCCCCGGCGTGCACTGGCGGGTACTGGACGTCCGCGATCCGGCGGTGGCCGAACGGCTGGCCGGCGTGGACGTGGTGGTGCACCTGGCGATGGACCTCGGCATGGAGTCCGACCCGCGCACCCGCAGCGCCTACAACGTGCGCGGCGCGCAGACCGTGCTGACCGCCGCCGCGGCCGCCGGCGTGCACCGGGTGGTGCTGTGCACCTCCGCGATGGTCTACGGGGCGCTGCCCGACAACGAGGTCCCGCTCGCCGAGGACTCCGAGCTGCGGGCCACCGAGGAGGCCTCGCTGGTCGGCGACCTGCTGGAGATCGAGCGCCTGGCCCGCCGCGCCCCGCGCGCCCACCCAGGGCTGCAGATCACCGTGCTGCGCCCGGCCGTGGTGGTGGGCCCGGGCATCGACACCGTGCTGACCCGCCACTTCGAGGCCCCGCGCCTGCTGGTGGTGGCCGGCTCCCGTCCGTGCTGGCAGTTCTGTCATCTGGACGACCTGGCCTCGGCGCTGGAGTACGCGGCGCTCGGCCTGGTCGAGGGCGAGGTGACGGTCGGCTGCGACGGCTGGCTGGAGCAGGAGGACGTGGAGGAGCTGTCCGGGATCCGCCGGATGGAACTGCCCGCCTCGCTGGCCCTGGGCACCGCCGCCCGGCTGCACCGCCTCGGCCTGACCCCGGCCCCGGCCGGTGACCTCGCCTACACGATGTATCCGTGGGTGGTGTCCGGCAGCCGGCTGCACGAGGCGGGCTGGCGGCCCGCGCATACCAACGAGGAGGTGCTGGCCGAGCTGCTCGCCCAGGTGTCCGGCAAGCACGCGGTGGCCGGCCGCCGGCTGGGCGGCAAGGAGGCCGCCACCAGCCTGGGCGCGGCCGGTGCCACGGTGGCGCTGATCGGCACGGCGGCGCTGGTCCGCCGGGCCCGCAAGCACCGCCGGATCTGACGCGCGCCCTTCCGCACCGCGGGACGATGGTTCCGCGGTGCGAAAAGTCTGCGCCGACGCCCCGCCCGGGTGCGCAATGATGGGGGCCATGTCCGAGAACCACGACCCGATCCGGCTGCTGGACGTCCGCGAGACGCCGCTCTCCCTGGACGAGGTGCACGCGGCGGTCGGCGACGACGCGGCGGGCGGCACCACGCTGTTCGTCGGCACGGTGCGCGACCACGACGGCGGGAAGGCGGTCACGGCGCTGGAGTACAGCGCCCATCCGACCGCCGTGCGGGAGCTGCGCCGGATCGCGGAGAAGATCTGCGCGGACTTCCCGGTCCGGGCGCTGGCGGCGGTGCACCGCACCGGCCGGCTGGAGATCGGGGACGTCGCGGTGATCGTCGCGGTCTCCTGTCCGCACCGCGGCGAGGCGTTCGCGGCCTCGCGGCGGCTGATCGACGACCTCAAGCACGAGGTGCCGATCTGGAAACACCAGGTTTTCGCCGACGGCGAGGAGGAATGGGTCGGCGCGGGCGCCTGCTGACCGCCCGTGTCCGCTCCGTGCCCCGCTCGTTCCCCGTTCGGGGGTACGCCGGAACGGCGGAAACGCCACGCCGTCCCGTAACTCGGACACCGCACGCGCCGTTCCCCCGGTAGGCGGCTAATCTGCTGATACGCATGACGAGCCTGTGGGGAGTTCGAAGATGGCTGCGCTTGCCTGGTTGATCATTCCTGTGGTGGCCGGACTGCTGGCAACGGTGTGGGCGGGATGGGCGGCACGACCGCCTCGCTCCATCACCGACCCGTCCTCGCTCGCCGAACACGAACGCTTCCGTGCCGCGATGGAACGCAGCACCGGGAACGGGCGCAGCGGCGGCAAGTAGGCGGCCGACGGTACGGGAGGGCCGCACCGGCGGCTACATTGCGCCCCGCACTTCCCGTACTGTCGTGCCATGCCACGCCGATCGGCGACCATGCTCGCCGCCACCCTGCTGCTGATAGGCCTGCTCTGTGCCTCGGTCCTGATGAAGGTGCCGTTCACCGAGATGAGCCCGGGGCCGACGTACAACACCCTCGGCGTGCAGGACAAGACCGGCACCCCGGTGATCACCATCTCCGGGCGTGACACCTACCCGACCAGTGGTCACCTCAACATGACCACGGTCCAGGTCACCGGGGCGAACTACCAGCCCAGCCTGATCTCGGCGATCGTCGGCTGGATGCGGGGCGACGTCCTGGTGGTGCCGCACGACAACGTGTACCCGAAGGGCCAGACCGACCAGGAGGCCCAGCAGCAGAACGCGGAGGAGTTCGCCTCCTCCGAGGACAGCGCGAAGACCGCCGCGCTGAAGCAGCTGGACATCCCGGTCACCACGCAGATCATCGTCTCCTCGGTGACCTCCGGCGGCCCCTCCGAGGGCAAGCTGCACGCCGGTGACCAGATCGTCGCGGTGGACGGGGTGCCGATCACCAGCCGCACCCAGGTCGCCGAGCAGGTGACGAAGCACAAGCCCGGCGAGACCACCGTGTTCACCGTGGTCCCGCACGCCAAGGCCGGCGCGACGGCGAACCCGGCGGACCAGGAGCAGATCTCCATCGCCACCGGCAAGGCGCCGGACGAGGACCGGGCGATCGTCGGCATCACGCCCGGCGTCGACCACGTCTACCCGTTCAAGATCGACATCGGCCTGCAGGACGTCGGCGGCCCGAGCGCCGGCCTGATGTTCGCGCTCGGCATCGTCGACAAGCTGACCCCGACCGACCTCACCGGCGGCAAGTTCGTGGCGGGCACCGGCACCATCGACGACGACGGCACGGTCGGACCGATCGGCGGCATCCAGATGAAGCTGATCGCCGCCCGTGACAAGGGCGCCGAGTACTTCTTCACGCCCGCGGACAACTGCTCCGAGGCGACCCGGGGGACTCCGTCGGGGCTGACGCTGGTCAAGGTCGACAACCTGGCGGGCGCGGTGAAGGCGCTGGACTCCATCCGGAGCGGGGACAAGGCGGCGCTGCCCAGCTGCAACAAGTAACGGCTGCGGCGACAAGCAGCGGCTGCTGCGACAAGGTCGCGACGAGGGGCAGGTCGGTGCCCTCGTCGCGACCTTGTCGGCGTTCTGCCCGCCGCTGCTACTGGAACGTGGAGAGCAGCGCCTGGGTGAGGTTGGGGACCAGGTCGGGGCCGGTGAGGACCTCGCGGGGGCTGTCCTTCTCGCGCAGGCGCAGGGCGATCTCGCGGGCGCCGTCACGCAGGACGGCGGCGGTGATCCGGACCTCCTGGCGCTGCGGGTGGGTCGCCACCCAGTCGTTGATCTCCTGCTCGGTGGCGTTCTTCGGGCGGGAGGACTCGGCGCCGGGCGGGAGCATCAGGCGCTCGACGACCAGGGCGCAGCCGACCACGCCGTCGGGCCAGGCGATGGTGCCGAGGAAGCGGTCGAGTTCGGTGCCCGGGGGGATCTCCTCCTGTTCGACCGGGGTGAGGCCGGTCGGGTTCTCGTCCAGGCCGAGCTGCGTGGCCAGCCGCGGGTTGGCCTTGCGCATCTGGGCGTTGTCGACCAGGGCGAACAGGCGGGCCGGGTTGTCCCAGCCGAGCGTGGCGGCGTGCTCGTCGATCTCCAGCGCGGCCCGGGTGAGGGGAGTGGCGGCCGGCAGGCCGGAGGCGGCGTTGGTCAGGTCAGGGGAGTCGGACATGGGGTCATCCTCACATGTCCGGGGGGGCCGTCTCCAACTCCGACGCAGTGTCCGGGAACTCCGGTAAAGACTGTTTAAGTTGCACTGGAGTCCGGTGTCTTCGCCCGTCCACGGCTCGACACCGTCATCCCCAACGACGAACAACAGCTGAGGTGGCGTCTTGACCTTCCAGATGCCGGATCGTTCCGGTCCGGGTTTCCGAGCGAGAGTCGGGCCGCCCCCGCGCCGGACGAAGGTGTTGCTGCTGACGGCCGGCGTGCTGGCGGTGCTGTTCCTGCTGTTCGTCATGTTCGCCGGGCTGTGGACCGACTGGCTGTGGTTCCGGTCGGTGAAGTACGGCTCCGTGTTCAGCTCGCAACTGGCCGTGAAGGTCGGCCTGTTCGCGGTGTTCGGGCTGCTGATGGCGCTGGTCGTCGGGTTCAACCTGTGGCTGGCGTACCGGCTGCGGCCGCCGCTGGCGGCGATGTCGGTGGAGCAGCAGAGCCTGGACCGCTACCGGATGGGCGTGGCGCCGTTCCGCAAGTGGCTGCTGATCGGCCTGTCGGTGCTGGTCGGCCTGGCGGCCGGCGCGGCCGCGGGCGCGCAGTGGCGGACCTGGATGCTGTGGGTCAACGGCACGCCGTTCGGGCAGCAGGACAGCCAGTTCCACCTGGACGTCTCGTTCTACGCGTTCGACCTGCCCTGGTACGAGTTCCTGCTGGGCTTCGCGTTCAGCGCGGTGATCGTGTCGCTGCTGGCGGCGGCCGTCGTGCACTACCTGTACGGCGGGCTGCGGCTGCAGGGCCCGGGCCGTCGGGCGAGCGCCGGTGCACAGGGTCATCTGGCCGTGCTGCTGGGCGTGTTCGTGCTGCTGAAGGCGGCGGCGTACTGGCTGGACCGGTACGCGCTCGCGGTGAAGAGCGAGTCGTACAAGGGCGTCGACGGCTGGACGGGTCTGCGGTACGTGGACGCGAACGCGTTCCTGCCGGCCAAGACGATCCTGTTCTTCGTGGCGATCATCTGCGCGCTGCTGTTCTTCCTGACGCCGGTGCGGCGGACCTGGGCGCCGGCGCTGATCGGCTTCGGGCTGATGGCGCTGTCGGCGGTGCTGGTCGGCGGGCTGTACCCGGCGATCGTGCAGCAGTTCCAGGTCAAGCCGAACGAGCAGGCCAAGGAGACGGCGTACATCCAGAAGAACATCGACGCGACCCGGCAGGCCTACGGCATCGCCGACGTCAAGGTCGACCAGTACTCGCCGACCGACACGCCGGACCCGGACAAGATGAAGGCGGACGCGCAGACGGTGGCCGACATCCGGCTGCTGGACCCGAACGTGGTGGCGCCGACCTTCCAGCAGAACCAGGCGCTGCGCCAGTACTACGCGTTCCCGAAGACCCTGGACGTGGACCGCTACGGCGACCAGGACACCGTGCTGGGCGTCCGCGAGCTGGACCTGACGGGCGTTCAGCAGCGCAACTTCATCAACGACCACTTCAAGTACACCCACGGGTACGGCGTGGTCGCCGCCAAGGGCAACCAGGTGGACGCCAACGGCAACCCGGTCTACACCCAGCAGTCGCTGCCGACCACCGGCCTGCTCGGCGACTACGAGGAGCGGGTGTACTACGGCGAGAAGTCCACCACGTACTCGATCGTCGGCCCCGGCATGGACGAGATCGACTACACCCGCGACTCCGACCCGGACCGGATGTACCAGTACACCGGCGGCAGCGGCGTCTCGCTGGACAACCCGCTGACCCGGGCCGCGTACGCGGTGAAGTTCGCCGAGCCGCAGATCCTCTACTCGGGGGCGATCAAGGACGGCGCGAAGATCCTCTACGACCGCACCCCGAAGGAGCGGGTGGAGAAGGTCGCGCCGTGGCTGTCGATCGACGCCGACCCGTACCCGGTGGTGCAGAACGGCCGGCTGGTGTGGGTGCTGGACGGCTACACCACCTCCGACGGCTACCCGTTCTCGTCCAAGACGGTGCTCGGTGACGCCACCAAGGACTCGCTGACCGACCAGCGCGGCCGCACCCTGAGCGCCGTCAACGAGGTCAACTACATCCGCAACTCGGTGAAGGCCACGGTCGACGCGTACACCGGCGAGGTGACGCTCTACCAGTGGGACGAGGCCGACCCGGTGCTGAAGACCTGGATGAAGGCGTTCCCGGGCACGGTCCAGCCGAAGTCGGACATCCCGGACACGCTGCTGCCGCACCTGCGCTACCCGCAGGACATGTTCAAGGTGCAGCGCGACCTGCTCGGGATGTACCACATGACGGACGCCACGGCGTTCTTCAACGGCACCGACATCTGGGAGGTGCCGGTCGACCCGACCGTCAACGCCGACGAGGTGCAGCCGCCGTACTACCTGACGGTGCGGATGCCGGACGCGAAGAAGGCCAACTTCTCGCTGACCACCTCGTTCGTTCCCTCGGGCCGCAAGAACCTGGCCGCGTTCATGACCGCGGACGCCGATCCGGGCGAGGACTACGGCAAGCTGCGGATCCTGCGGATGGTGTCCGAGTCGGGTGCGCTCGGCCCGGCGCTGACCCAGGCGAAGTTCAACTCCGACACCGAGGTCGCCCGCCAGCTGACGCTGCTGCGCAGCGGCAGTGACTCGGACCTGGTGTACGGCAACCTGCTGACCCTGCCGGTCGGCGGCGGCATCCTCAACGTGGAGCCGGTGTACCTGGTGGCGCGCGGAGCGAAGGTGCCGGTGCTGAAGAAGGTGCTGGCGGTGTACGGCGACCGCAACGTGGCGCTGGAGGACACCCTGGACAAGGCGCTGGCAAAGGTGCTCGGGCCGGAGGCCGGCGGGTCCAGCACCCCGACCGGCCCCGCCGACCCGGGCGGCAACGCCACGCCGCCCGCCCCGACCACGCCCGTGCCGGGCGAGAACCCGGCGCTGGACAAGGCGCTGGCGGACGCCCAGAAGGCGTTCACCGACGGCCAGGCCGCGCTGAAGAACGGCGACTGGGCGGCGTACGGGCAGGCCCAGCAGGCGCTGCAGAAGGCGCTGGACGCCGCGATGGCGGCCGAGTCGAAGGGCGGCACGGGCAGCGCCCCGCCGGCCGCGTCGGACCGGCCGTCGGCATCGCCGTCCGCGTCGCCCACCGGCTGACCTGGGCAGAACCGATTTGATGTTCCACCCCGTGACCGTGCTACGGTGGTTTCACCGACGCGGGGTGGAGCAGCTCGGTAGCTCGCTGGGCTCATAACCCAGAGGTCGCAGGTTCAAATCCTGTCCCCGCTACTCAGTAGCAGAAGGCCCGGAGGCATCAGCCTCCGGGCCTTCGCCGTTCTCCCGCGGCGGTTCCCCGCCGCTCTCCGGCGGGCGGCTGCGATGGATGCCCCCGTGATCGTGCTAAGGTTGTCTCACCGACGCGGGGTGGAGCAGCTCGGTAGCTCGCTGGGCTCATAACCCAGAGGTCGCAGGTTCAAATCCTGTCCCCGCTACTCAGTAGCAGAAGGCCCGGAGGCATCAGCCTCCGGGCCTTTGCCATTGCTTGAGTACGGCCCCATTGACACCCCAAGTGGTCCAGTCCAATCTGAGTCGTGCCCATGACGAGCGGCCCCCACCGCTCGTCTCGCGGTACTGCAACGCGCTTGCCCGCAAAGGCAATTGATCGTGTTCTGCTCCCGTCTGCCGCTCCCCCGACCGGGTGTCGGACGGTGTTCCTGCATCCCCACGTGACAGGAGAGGCACATCCGCATGCATCGCAACAACCGAAGGGTCTGGGCCGTCACGGCCGCGGCCGCCACCCTGCTCGCCGGGGCGATGTCGCTGTTGGGAGCCCCCAACGCGACCGCCGGACCGGCCAACACCACCGGCGCCCCCGCCACCAGCGGCGGTCTGAAGATCGCCTACTTCGACCAGTGGTCGATCTACCAGAACGCCTACTACCTGAAGAACGTCGACACCAACGGCATGGCCGGGAAGCTCGACTACCTGCTGTACGACTTCGCCAACATCGACCCCACCAACCTGACCTGTTTCGAGGCCAACTCGGCGGCCTCCCAGGACGAGAACAACCCGAACGCCGGCGACGGCGCGGGCGACTACTACGCCGACTACGCGAAGACCTTCGCCAACGGCAACAGCGTCGACAACTCCACCGACACCTGGAACCAGCCGCTGGCCGGCAACTTCCACCAGCTCCAGGAGCTGAAGGCCAAGTACCCGAAGCTGAAGGTGCTGCTGTCGATCGGCGGCTGGACGTACTCCAAGTACTTCTCGGACGCGGCCGCCACCGACGCCTCCCGCAAGAAGCTGGTCTCCTCCTGCGTCGACATGTTCATCAAGGGCAACCTGCCCGCCCAGGGCGGCTACGGCGGCCCCGGCACCGGCGCGGGGATCTTCGACGGCTTCGACATCGACTGGGAGTACCCGGGCGGCGGCGGCCACACCGGCAACCACTCCTCGCCCAACGACAAGCAGAACTTCACCGCGCTGCTCGCCGAGTTCCGCAACGAGCTCAACGCCCAGGGCGCCTCCGACGGCAAGACCTACGCGCTGAGCGCCGCGCTGCCGGCCGGCCAGGACAAGATCCAGTACGTCGAGACCGACAAGATCGCCCAGTACCTGACCTTCGGCGACCCGATGACGTACGACATGCACGGCGGCTGGGAGGCGCAGGGCCCGACCAACCACCAGACGCCGATCTACCAGAACCCGAACGACCCGTCGAACAACATCCCGCCGGGCAACGCCAAGTACTCCATCGACGAGGCGATCAAGGCGTACACGGTCGGCGACTCCTCGTACAACATCCCCGGCGGCTTCCCGGCCAACAAGCTGAACATGGGCGTCCCGCTGTACTACCGCGGCTGGACGGGCGTGGCGGCGGGCGCCAACCACGGGCTGTTCCAGCCGGCCAGCGGGCCCGCGCAGGGCGCGCCGAACTCCGGCAACGTCGCCGGCGTGCGGATGTACAAGGAGCTGGCGGGCGTCGTCGACAACGCCAGCGACACCTTCTGGGACCCGGCGTCGCAGGCCTCCTACTTCTACGACGGCACCAACTTCTGGTCCGGCGAGACCGCCAAGTCCATCCAGGCCAAGATGGACTACGCGCACTGCAACGGCCTCGGCGGCTCGTTCGTGTTCTCGCTCTACGACGACCCGAACGCCGCGCTGCTGAACCCGCTGGTGACGGCGACCAACGGTTCGGCCGCCAGCTGCCCGGCCCCGCCGACCTCGCCCTCGCCGAGCGCGAGCAGCACCACCGGCGGCAGCCCGTCGCCGTCCACCTCGGCGTCCAGCTCGCCGTCCGGCTCGCCGAGCACCTCCCCGTCCTCGTCGCCGTCCAGCAGCCCGTCCTCCTCGCCGACCGGGCCCAGCGGCGGGATCGTCGCCAACCCCGGCTTCGAGTCCGGCGCGCTCAGCCCGTGGACCTGCGCGGGCAGCGGCGGCAGCGTGATCAGCGGCGGCCACACCGGCTCGTACGCGTTGCAGGGCAACGCCAGCGCCGGTGACACCGCGCAGTGCCAGCAGACCATCACGGTCAAGCCGAACACCGCGTACACGCTGTCCGCGTGGGTGAAGGGCAACTACACCTACCTGGGCGTCACCGGCTCCGGCGCGGACAGCTCGGCCTGGACCCCCGGCGGGAGCGCGTGGACGCAGCTGTCCACCAAGTTCACCACCGGCGCCTCGGTCACCTCGGTGACCATCTGGGTGCACGGCTGGTACGGACAGGGCTCCTACCAGGCGGACGACTTCACCGTCAGCTGATCCGCCGTCACCACGCCTGAAGCGAAGGCCCGGAGGGAAATCGCCCTCCGGGCCTTCGTCCTTGTGTGCATCGAGTGTTGATCGACTCCGGTACGATGCGTGGCCGGGGTTTGTGGGGCTCAGTGTCGGGAAATCGACAAAGCGCTGAAGCAATCTCGCCGGGCTTCGGCCCCGCTCCGCCAAAACGGACGGAGCAGGTGTACGAGGGTTGCGGGTGATGCGACGATGGACCACGAGGGGGACGCGGCACGGCCATTGACGGGCCGTCCGATCCGGCGTGACCCCTGGGGGAACCGTCTCGGGCCGACGGCCGGGGGCGAATGCCGCGACACTCGGGGGGAGCTGGAGTCGGCATGAAACTCATCGGCAGGAACGGGACGGGAGAACGACTGGCGGCCAACAGCACCACCGGCACCGGTGCCCGACCCGCCCGCCAGGCGGGCGGCAGCCTGCCCGCACAGCGCCACACCGCGGGCAGGGGCCTCGCCGCGTCCGGCTACGGCCCCGACAGTCTCGTCCACCTGACCGCGGACCAGGTCGTCGCCACCGCCTCCGCCCGCGACCTGCTGGAGAGCGACGACGGCTCCGACAGCTTCGAGACCGCCCTCGCCGCCCGCGAACAGGCCGCCCTCGAAGCCCGCCACCGCGGCTCCGCCGACGCCGGCGACCCCGGCGCCGCCAGCCAGCTCGGCGCCCTGCTGCTGCGCCGCGGCGACCTCCAGGACGCCGAACCCTACCTGCGCGCCGCCGCCGCCGCGGGCCTGCGCGCCGCCGCCAACAACCTCGGCGTCCTGCTCCACCAGCAGGGCCACCGCGCCGAAGCCGCCCAGTGGTGGCGGCAGGCCGCCGTCGCCGGCTCGGCCCCCGCCGCCCACGCCCTCGGCCTGCAACTGCGCGACCAGGGCGAGGAGGAAGCCGCCGAGTACTGGCTGCACTTCGCCGCCGAACAGGGCCACCCGCTCGGCGCGTACGCCCTCGGCGACCTGATGGAACACCGCCGCGACGTCCGCGCCGAACGCTGGTTCAAGGCCGCCGCCGACTCCGGCCACCGCGAAGCCGCCTACCGCCTCGCCCGGATGCGCGAAGCCGCCGGCGACAAGGAGACCGCCGAAACCTGGTACCGCACCGCCGCCGCCCGCAGCCACGCCCGCGCCGCGCTGCGCCTCGGCGTCCTCCTCGAAGCCCGCGGCGACCTCGACGAAGCCGCCCGCTGGTACCGGCAGTCCGCGCAGAACGGCGAGGCCCGCGCCGCGTGCGCGCTCGGCTTCCTGCTCCGCGACGCCGGCGACCCCACCGCCGCCGCCGAATGGTGGCAGGAGGCCGCCGACGCCGGCGACGCCGCAGCCGCCAACGCCCTCGGCGCACTGCACGCCGGCCGCGGCGAGGACACCATCGCCGAACGCTGGTACCGCGCCGCGCTCGACGCCGGCGACCACAACGGCGCCTTCAACCTCGGCCTGCTGTGCGCCGGCGCCGGCCGCGACACCCAGGCCGAACAGTGGTACCGCCGCGCCGCGTACGCCGGCCACCGCGAAGCGTGCAACGCGCTCGCCGTCATGCTGCTCCAGCGCGGCGACGAGTCCGGCGCCGAACCCTGGTTCTCCAAGGCCGCCGAAGCCGGCTCCGTCGACGGCGCGTTCAACCTCGGGGTGCTGCACGCCGGCCGCGGCGAGACCCGGCAGGCCCAGGAGTGGTACGCCCGCGCCGCCGCCGAGGGGCACGGCGAAGCCGCACTCCAACTCGCCGTCGTCCAGGAACAGCGCGGCAACCTCGCCGGCGCGCTCGACCGCTACCGGCAGGCCGCGGACGGCGGCTCCGCGGAGGGAGCCTTCCGGCTCGCCTCGCTGCTCGACCGGCGCGGCGACACCGACGCCGACGTCGAACACTGGTACGCGGTCGCCGCGGACGCCGGGCACCTGCGGGCGCAGGTCCGGATGGGCGTGCGCGCCGCGGAGCGCGGCGCGCTGCAGATCGCCGAGAGCTGGTACCGCCGGGCGGCGGAGGGCGGCAGCCGCAGCGCCGCGTTCAACCTCGGCCTGCTGCTGGCCCGTCAGGACTCCGAGGCCGAGGCGGTGCTCTGGTACACCCGCGCGGCGGACGCGGGGCACGGACGGGCAGCCCTGCGACTCGCGCTGCTCGCGCTGCGGCGGGGGGAGGCCGTCCAGGCCGAGAACTGGTGCAAGCGGGCGGCGGAGTACGGCCCGGCGGAGGTCGCGGAGCGGGCGGGACGGCTGCTGGGGGCGCTCGACGCGGAGCTGTCCGCGTAGGGGCAGCTGCCGGGGAGCGTACAACCAGGGGCCGGGGGGTACTCCCGGGCGAAGCCGAGGAGGCGGAACTGCGCGACAGGCGCACGTCACGTCCGCAAGGTCGCGATCATGTGCAAGTGGTTGTCCTGCACCGCGATCTTGCGATTGGGTGCGTTCCCCTTCGCGCAGTTCCCCGCGCCCGTGGTTGCGAGCCCCCGGTGTCCTAGATGCTCAGCGAGCGAAGGGCCGCTTCGTGGAGGATGCCGTTGGTGGCGACCGCGTCCGCGCCGGAGGGGCCGTCGATGCCGTCGAGGCCGGTGAAGCGGCCGCCGGCCTCCTGGACGATGATGCAGGGGGCGGCCATGTCCCAGAGGGAGAGTTCGGGTTCGGCGGCGATGTCGACGGCGCCCTCGGCGACCATCATGTAGGACCAGAAATCGCCGAAGGCGCGGGTGCGCCAGCAGACCCGGGTGAGGTCGAGGAAGGCGTCGAGGCGGGCGCGTTCCTCCCAGCCGCTGAGCGAGGAGAAGGAGAGCGAGGCGTCGGCGAGGCGGGGGACCTTGGAGACGTGGATGCGCTGGGCCTTGGCGAGGCTGCGGCCGGCGAACGCGCCGAGGCCCTTCGCGGCCCACCAGCGGCGGCCGAGGGCGGGGGCGGAGACGATGCCGACCACGGGGATGTACTCGCCGTCGGGCTGCTCCTCGAGGAGGGCGACCAGGGTGGCCCAGACGGGGACGCCGCGGACGTAGTTCTTGGTGCCGTCGATCGGGTCGATCACCCAGTGGCGCGGGCCGGAGCCCTGCAGGCCGTACTCCTCGCCGAGGACGGCGTCGCGGGGCCGGGCGCGCTGCAGGACGGAGCGGACGAGTTCCTCGGCGGCCTTGTCGGCGTCGCTGACCGGCGTCAGGTCGGGCTTGGTCTCGATCTTCAGGTCGAGCGCCTTGAAGCGCTCCATGGTGATCGAGTCGGCCGAGTCGGCGAGGACGTGGGCGAGTCGGAGATCGTCGTGGTAGTCGGCCATGCCCCGAACCCTAGCGGACTCAGTGTCCCGAGCCGCTGAGCTGGAGGCCGATCACACCCGCGATGACCAGGCTGACCGAGACCAGCTTGAGGGTGGAGGAGGACTCCCCGAGGAAGACGATTCCGTACAGCGCGGTGCCGGCGGCGCCGATGCCGGTCCACACGGCGTAGGCGCTGCCCACCGGGAGGGTCTTCAGGGAGAGGGTGAGCAGGCCGAAGGAGCCGAGGGCGAACAGGCAGAAGCTGACGGTGGGCCAGAGCTTGGTGAAGCCGTTGCTGAGCTTGAGGTTGACCGCGAATCCCGTTTCCAACAGACCGGCGAGGATCACCATGGCCCATGCCATCGGGTTGACTCCCTGTCAGATAGGACGGTGTGACCTTCCTATCGTTACCCAGTGGGCAGGGCCGGGCGACTCGTCGACTGCGTGAACTCTCAGTCCCCCTCGTGGGCCTCCTTGGTGGCGAGCAGGCGGCGCAACGAGTACAGCCGGGCCGGTTCGGCGTGGCCGTCGGCGACCCAGGCGTCCAGGGCGCAGTCCGGTTCGTCGTGCGAGCAGGCCCGCGGGCAGTCCTCGGTGCCGGGCTCCAGGTCGGGGAAGGCGTGGATGACCCGGGACGGGTCGATGTGGGACAGGCCGAAGGAGCGGAAGCCGGGGGTGTCGATCACCCAGCCCGGGTCGAGGGCCTTCTTGGAGCCGGGCTTCACGCCGGGCGGCGGGGGCAGCCGCAGGGCGAGCGCGGAGACGGTGGTGTGCCGGCCGCGGCCGGTGACGGCGTTGACGTGGCCGGTGGTCCGCTGCTGCTCCGGGACGAGGGCGTTGACCAGGGTGGTCTTGCCGACGCCGGAGTGCCCGATGAACACGGTGGTCTTCCCGCGCAGGTGCTCCCGGACGGCCTCCGCGCCGACGGTGGCCAGCTCGTCGTGCCGGGTCACCACGTAGTCGATGCCGAGCGGCGCGTACGACTCCAGCAGCTCGTCGGCCGACGCCAGGTCGGACTTGGTGAGCACCAGCAGCGGCTCCATCCCGGCGTCGTACGCGGCGACCAGGCAGCGGTCGATCAGCCGGGGGCGGGGCTCCGGGTTGGCGAGCGCGGTGACGATGGCCAGCTGCTCGGCGTTGGCGACCACGATCCGCTCGTACGGGTCGTCGTCGTCCGCGGTGCGGCGCAGCACCGAGGTGCGTTCCTCGACCCGGACGATCCGGGCCAGCGTGTCGGGGGCCCCGGAGAGGTCGCCGACCAGGTTGACGACGTCGCCGACGACCACGCCCTTGCGGCCGAGTTCGCGGGCCTTCATCGCGGTGACCAGGCGTTCGTCCTTGGTGCCCGAGTCGATCAGGCAGGTCATCCGGCCCCGGTCCACCGTGAGGATCATCGCCTCGGCGGCGTCCTCGTGCTTGGGCCGGATGCGGGTGCGGGGGCGGGAGCCCCGGCGGCCCGGGCGGCTGCGGATGTCGTCCTCGTCGGCGTCCTTGCCGTAGCGGCGCATGCTCGTGATCCCCCGTCAGCCCTGGCCGAGGAGGTCGGCCCACATCTGCGGGAAGTCCGGCAGGGTCTTGGCGGTGGTCGCCACGTTCTCCACCAGGACGCCGTCCACCACCAGGCCGAGAACGGCGGCGGCGGTGGCCAGCCGGTGGTCCTCGTAGGTGTGGAAGACACCGCCGTGCAGCGGTCGGGGGCGGATCCGCAGGCCGTCCTCGGTCTCCGAGACGTCGCCGCCCAGGTCGTTGATCTCCTTGGCGAGCGCGGCGAGCCGGTCGGTCTCGTGCAGCCGCAGGTGGGAGATGCCGTACAGGTGGGACTCGGAGTCGGCGAGGGCCGCGACCGCGGCGATCACCGGGGTCAGCTCGCCCACGTCGTGCAGGTCCACCTCGATGCCGTGGATCTTGCCGGTGCCGGTGAACTCCAGCCCCTCGTCGGTGAATTGGCATCTGCCGCCCATCGCGGTGTAGATCTCGCGGAGCTGGTCGCCGGGCTGGTAGGTGTGCTTGGGCCAGTCCCGGACGACGACCCGGCCGCCGGTGGCGAGCGCCGCGGCGAAGAACGGCGCGGCGTTGGACAGGTCCGGCTCGACCACCAGGTCGCGGCCGATCAGCGCGCCCGGGGTGACCCGCCAGACGTCCTTCTCGCCGCCGTCCTCGGGCGCGTCGACCTGGCCGCCGGCCTTGCGGATCATGTCGACGGTCATCCGGATGTGCGGCAGCGAGGGCACCGTCGCGCCCACGTTGCGGATCTCCACGCCGTTGTTGAAGCGGGCGCCGGACAGCAGCAGCGCCGAGATGAACTGCGAGGAGGACGAGGCGTCCACCTCCACCGGGCCGCCGTCCAGCGCGCCGGCGCCGTGCACGGTCAGCGGGAAGCCGCCGCGGCCGCCGTCGTCGATCCGGGCGCCGAGGGCGCGCAGCGCGTCGATCACGCCGTGCTGCGGGCGCTCGTGGCTGCGCGGGTCGCCGTCGAAGTGCACCGGGCCGTCCGCCAGGGTCGCCAGCGGGGGCAGGAAGCGCATCACGGTGCCGGCGTTGCCGACGTCCACCTGGGCCGGGCCGCGCAGCCGCTCGGCCGGGATGACCCGCCAGGCCTCGCCGCCGCCGGTGCCGCCGGACGCCTCGTTGACCGTCTCCTCGACCGTCACGCCCAGTGCCCGCAGGCCGTCCGCCATCAGCTGCGAGTCGCGGCTGCGCAGCGGGCGGCGCACCCAGCCCGGGCCGTCGGCGAGGGCGGCCAGCACCAGCGCGCGGTTGGTCGCGGACTTCGAGCCGGGGATCGTCACGGTGGCGTCCACGGCGGCGGTGGCGACGGGAGCGGGCCACAGGGAGTCGGTCATGCCGCCCAGTCTATGAGGACCGCTGCTGCTACCGGGGCAGCAGCCAGGCCGCCCCGAGCCCCAGGCAGGCCAGCGCCACCACCAGGAACAGCGCCACCCAGGCCGTCGCCGGCACGCCCGTCAGCCGGGCCAGCTGGTCGGCGTCCGAGCCGGGCGCGCCGCCGCGCCGCCGGGTGGAGAACAGCTCGACCAGCGGACGCGCCCCCGCCAACAGGAGGAACCACACGCCCAGGTGGGCGAATGCGCCCTGCCACTCGGCGGTCCCGAACCGGCACACCGCGACGAACGCGCCGCCGGTGGCCAGCACCGCCAGCACCCCGAACAGGTTGCGCAGGGTGAGCAGCATCGCCGCCAGCAGCGCGATGCCGATCCACAGCAGCGCGGTGGTCCGGCCCGCGGCCAGCAGCGCCGCGCCGCCCAGGCCGAGCAGCGACGGCGCCGGGTAGCCGGCCGCGGCGGTCAGCACCATGCCCGGCCCGGTCGGCCGCCCCGAGGAGACCGTCAACCCGGAGGTGTCCGAGTGCAGCCGGATTCCGGAGAGCCGGCGGCGGGTCAGCAGCGCCATCACGCCGTGCCCGCCCTCGTGCGCGATGGTCACCACGGTGCGGCTCAGCCGCCACACCGGGCGCACCGCCACCGCCAGCAGCGCCGCCGCCGCGGTGGCCCACACCAGCCAGTTCGGGGGGCCGGGCTGGGCGGCCGTCACGCGGTCCCACAGTTGTGCGAAGTCCATTCGGTGGGCCTCCGATCACCGTCGTCCGCGCGGGCAGCGTTTCACGGAAGGACGGACGGCGACCAGCGAGCGGTTCTGTTCTGGCAAGCTGAACGGCATGTGCGGCCGCTTCGCCTCCTCCACCGCTCCCGCCGAACTGGTCCGGCACTTCGGTGTCCGGCAGTGGGATCCCACCGAGACACTGGCCCCGAGCTGGAACGTCGCCCCGACCGCGTCCGCGTACGTCGTGCTGGACCGGGCGCCGCGCGGCGAGCGCCGGCCGGTGCGTCAACTGCGGGTGCTGCGCTGGGGGTTGGTGCCGGCCTGGGCGAGCAGCCCGGACACCGCGGTGAAGATGATCAACGCCCGGGCGGAGACCGTCCACGAGAAGCCCGCCTACCGGCAGGCGTTCGCCTCGCGGCGCTGCCTGATACCCGTCGACGGGTACTACGAGTGGCAGACCGCCCCCACCGACGACGTCTCCCGGCCGCCGCGCCGCCCCTACTTCGTCTCCCGCGCCGACGGCGCGCCGCTGGCCCTGGCCGGCCTGTACGAGTTCTGGCGCAACCGGGACGTCCCCGGCGACCACCCGGACGCCTGGCTGGTCACCTGCACCGTGGTCACCACCGCCGCCGAACCGCTGCTCGCCCCCGTCCACGAGCGGATGCCGCTGTACCTCGGCCCCGACCGCTGGGACGCCTGGCTCGACCCCCGTGCCGAGCGCGCCGACCTCGCCCCGCCGCCGCCCGGCGACCTGCGCATCCACCCGGTGCCCGACGAGGTCGGCTCGATCCGCAACAACCACCCCGGCCTGACCAGGCGACTCACCGAGGACGACCGCACCACGCTGTTCTGACCCGCTCCTCTCTATACGCTCGCGCCATGCAGCGGATCATCACCACCCCCGCCGGCGACGCCCGGCTGCACTGGTTCCGGGCCGACGCCCCGCGCGCCGTCCTGTTGCTCGGCCACGGCGCGGGCGGCGGCATCGAGGCGCCCGACCTCCGGGCGCTGGCCGCGGCGCTGCCGGCGGCGGGCGTCACCGTGGTGCTGGCCGAGCAGCCCTGGCGGGTGGCCGGCCGCAAGCTCGCGCCCGCCCCGAAGACCCTGGACGCCGGGTGGCCCGCGCAGTTCGAGGCCGCCACCGAGGAGGGGCTGCCGGTGTACGCGGGCGGCCGCAGCGCCGGGGCCCGGGTGGCCTGCCGCACCTCCGCCGGGCTCGGCGCGGCGGGCGTGCTGGCGCTGGCGTTCCCGCTGCACCCGCCGGGCCGGCCGGAGAAGAGCCGCGCCGAGGAACTGCTGGAGACCGCCCTGCCCACCCTGGTGGTGCAGGGCGGCGCGGACACCTTCGGCGCCCCGGAGGAGTTCCCGGCCCTGCCGGACACCCACCGCCTGGTCGAAGTGCCGTACGGCTCGCACGCGTTCAAGGTGCCGAAGAAGGCGCCGCTCGGCCAGGAGGAAGCGCTGACGCTGATCACCGAGGCCGTCGCGGGCTGGCTCTGACGGGCGGGTTCCGCGCCCCGACAGGGACGCGTGGCGGCGCCTCCCGGCCCGCCGGGGCCGGGGGAGAACCGCGCGGAGCGGGAGGAGCGCGTCGGCGCGGTCGCGGCGCGGTCAGCATGTGGGACCCCTGCGAGCGCCACCGGGAATGTCCGAGCGACGAGCGGGGTTGCACGAGGCGTCAGAACATGCCCCGGTGGAAAGGCAGGGTCCATGGGTTCGATCGCGTGCCCCGAGCGGTCCGAGGAGCAAGCGGCACCCGCGTCGCTGGTGCCGGACTGGTCGCAGTGGGTTGCCGCAGGCGAGAAGCCGGTCAGCCCGATATCCTCGCTTCCGGGTCGGCCCGTGGTGGGCCGTGTGCAGCTGACCGAGGAGGTGGGTCCGGTCGTCGGGACCGATGACGCGGCCGTGTCGGGTGCTTCAGGCACCGACCAGGGCCGTCCGGAGGGCGAGCAGCTCACCGGCGACGAACTGGCCGAGGCGATCGGCGAGGACACCTTCCGGGTGTCCGAGAACGAGAGCGAGGAGGCCAGGCGCGAGCGCTTCGAGCGTGACGCGCTGGGTTTCCTGGACCCGATGTACTCGGCGGCACTGCGGATGACCCGCAACCCGGCCGACGCGGAGGACCTGCTCCAGGAGGCGTTCGCCAAGGCGTACGCCTCGTTCCACCAGTTCCGTGAGGGCACCAACCTCAAGGCCTGGCTGTACCGCATCCTCACCAACACGTTCATCAACTCGTACCGCAAGAAGCAGCGTGAACCGCAGCGCACCGCGGCCGAGGAGATCGAGGACTGGCAGCTGGCCCGCGCCGAGTCGCACATGTCGACGGGGCTGCGCTCCGCCGAGGCGCAGGCGCTCGACCACCTGCCGGACAGCGATGTGAAGGACGCGCTCCAGGCCATCCCGGAGGAATTCCGGATCGCGGTGTACCTCGCGGACGTCGAGGGCTTTGCGTACAAGGAGATCGCGGACATCATGGGTACACCCATCGGTACGGTGATGTCCCGACTGCACCGTGGTCGCCGCCAGTTGCGCGGCATGCTGGAGGATTACGCCCGCGAGCGGGGGCTGGTCCCGGCCGGTACCGGTGCAGGGCACGAAGCGAAGGGCGCGGGCTCATGAGCTGCGGCGATCCGCACGAGACCGAGTGCGGAGAGGTGCTCGACCACCTCTACGAATTCCTCGACAACGAGATGCCCGAGGGCGACTGCGACAAGCTGCGGGTGCACTTCGACGAGTGCTCGCCGTGCCTGGAGAAGTACGGCCTGGAGCAGGCGATCAAGGCGCTGATCAAGCGCTCGTGCGGCTGCGACGACACGCCCTCCGACCTCCGGGCGAAGGTGCTGGCCCGGATCGACTCGATCCGCGCGGGCCAGCGTCCCGGCGAGGGCCCGACGGTCGAGGTGTCCTCGGTCGGCGTGGAGATGACGGTCGAAGGTACGGCCGGTCACGGCTCCGCCGTCGCCACTGCGGAGTGATTACTCACTCGATCGAGTGAGCTGTCGCTGCTCCGGCTGCGGCAATCCGCGATCGTGCGCCCCGTCCGGGTGGCCGGGCCCTATTCTCTGACGAGTCCTCACGTCGGAGGGCCCGGTACGGGCTGGGGAGGCCGAGATCGCCAGCGAACGCGAGCGCGTCGCCCTGCCGGGGCGGGCCGTGGTCTACCTGGCCGCCGTGGTGACGGCGGCGATCGCCGCGCTGCTGCCGCTGTCCCGGATCGGACCGGGGCTCGCCTGGCCCCGGGTCGCCCTGCTCTCGCTGCTCCACCTCTGCCTGGAGTCGCTCGCCCAGGGCGCGCGCACCCCCTGCGCCCGGGTGTGGCGGTGGCTGCGCGGCCGGCCCGCGCAGGAGACCCCGCCGGACCCGCGCGGCAGCGGCTTCTTCCCGGTGCTGTTCGCCGGCGTCCTGATGCTGCCGCCCGCCGTCGCCGCCCTGGTCGCGCTGCCCGGCGCCCTGCTCGGCCCCGCCCAGCAGCCGCGCGCGCTGCGCCGGGTGTGGAACGCCGCCCAGCTGGCGCTGGCCGCGGCGTGCTCCGCCGAGGTGTTCCGGCTGCTCGGCGGCTCCCGGCTGCTGCTGGGCACCCGCTTCCCCGGCGCGGCCCTCGGCGCGCTCGCCGCGATCCTGACGTTCTGCCTGGTCAACGGCGTACTGGTGGCTGGCATGGTGCGGCTGACCTGCGGCTCGGCCGGCCACGGCGTGATCCGCAAGCTGCACCGGGCGGCGCCCGCGGCACTGCTGCACGGCGCGGGCGGGCTGATGGTCGCGGTGCTGTGGCAGGGCCCGTACGGGGCGTTCGCGGCGGTGCTCGGACTGCTGCCGCTGACCATCACCGCCTGGCTGTCCGCGCAGGGCCACCGCGAGCGGTCCGCGCACCGGGCCACCGTGCAGGCGCTGGTCCAGGCCGTGGAGATCAAGGACGCCTACACCCGCGGCCACAGCGAACGGGTCGGCCGGGCCTCGGTGCTGATCGCCCGCCAGCTGGGCCTCGCCGAGGACCGGATCCGCACCCTGCACTTCGCCGGCACCCTGCACGACGTCGGCAAGCTCGCCGTCGCCACCGAACTGCTGCGCCGCAACGGGCCGTTGACGGCCGCGGAGCGGCGCGCCGTCGAGGTGCACCCGGTGTTCGGGCACGAGCTGGTGCGGCAGCTGGACTTCCTCGGCGAGGGACGGGACGGCATCCTGCACCACCACGAACGCATCGACGGCCGCGGCTACCCGCACGGCCTGGCCGGCGACCGGATCCCCGAGTTCGCCCGGATCATCTCGGTCGCCGACGCCTTCGACTCGATGACCTCCACCCGCTCCTACCGGCGCGGCCGCCCCGTCCAGGAGGCCGTCACCGAACTGGAGCGGTGCGCCGGCAGCCAGTTCGACCCGGTGATGGTGCGGGCCCTGGTGGAGGCCGTCGCCGAACACGGCTGGCAGCCCGAACCGCCGCCGCCCGGCGGCTGGGACGGCGAAGTGCCGGACATCCCGCTCGGCGTGCCCGAGCCGGCCCGCATGCCGCAGCAGCAGTCCGGGCAGGGCCAGCCCACCGGCGGGGCGACGTGACCGTCCGGCGGCCGGGACCGGCCGACCTGCTGCACGGCGCGGCCGTCCTGCTCGGCGGCTGCGCACTGGTGCACGCCCTCGCCATCGGCGCCGACCAGCTCGGCGTGGCGCTGGCGTTCGCCGCCCTGATCGCACTCGGCCAGTGCGCCGGGCCGGCGCTGCCCGGCGACCGCGAACCCGCGCCGGTGGCCACCGCCGTCGCCCTCGCGTACGCGCTGCTCGGGCCGCTGCACGGGCTGCCCACCGCGCACGGGGTGCTCCAGGCCACCGCCGTCACCGCGGTCGGCACCGCCGCTGGGCTCGCCGTGCAGCTGGCCGGGCGGGCCGCACTGGCCGCCGTCCGCCGCCGCCCGCGCAGCCCGCTGGGCGGGCTGGACGCCGCCGCCCGCCGACTGGTCACCGTCACCTTCGCCGCGCTGCTGTTCCAGCCGCTGTACGAGTCCGGCGCCACCGACCGGCTGCCCGGCCCGGCGTACGGGGCGCTGCTGGCCGCGGTCGCCGCGCTGGTCGCGCTCGGCGACGCGGTGCTGGCGGCCGGACAGCAGCGGGCCCGCACCGGGCTGCGGTACAGCGCCGCGCTCGACGACCAGCTGCACGCGCTGCTCGGCATCGGCTCCGCGCAGGTCGCCACCGGGCTGCTGCTCAGCCTGCTGGCGGGCGAGGCCGGGCTGTGGGCGCTGCCGGTGTTCTGCGTGCCGCTGCTGCTCGCGCAGGCCTCGTTCCGGCGGGCCGTCGAGGTGCGGGCCACCACCGGGCAGACCATCGAGACGCTGGCCCGGGCCACCGAGATCGCCGGCTACACCACCCCCGGGCACGCCCGTCGGGTGGCCGACACGGCGTGCGCGCTGGGGCGCGAACTCGGCCTCGGAAGCCGGGAGTTGACGCTGCTGGAATATGCCGCGCTGATGCACGACATCGGCCAGCTGTCGCTGGTCGAACCGGTGCCCGGCGGGGCGACTGCGCTGCTGCCCGACGACGAGCAGCAGCGGATCGCCCGGCTCGGCAGCGAGGTGATCCGGCGCACCGGCGTGCCCAGGCAGGTGTGGCAGCAGGTCGCCCGGCTCGCCGACCCGTGCCGGCTGGACGACGGCCGGCACGACCCGACCCTCCCGCTGGCCTCGCGGATCATCCGGGTCGCCAACGCCCACGACGACCTGCGCACCGCCGCCGCCGACCGCCCCCGGGCCGGCGCCCTCGACCCGCTCGACCACCTGCGACTCGACGCCGGCCGCGGCTACGACCCGGTGGTGCTGGACGCGCTCGCCCGGCTCGGCCGCCGCGGCCACCGTGCGGCCCGCTGCCTGTTCGCGGCCCGGTGAGCGGCGCGCCCCGCCCGTCGCCCCGTGCGGCCCGCGGACTGAATGGCCGCGCGGGGCGCGCAGCCCGCAGCGGGCGTGGTTGGATGCGGTCGTGGCGGGAAGACCCGGAGGCGGGGCGACCCGGAGGCGGGGTGACCCGGTGACGACCGACGGCAAGGGACCAACGTGAGGATCTTCCACCGCGCACGGCACCGTCCGTCGGCGACCTGGCGGCAGACCACCGACCGTGCGTTCACGCTGATCGGCGACGGCCGGTACGAGGACGCCGGGGCGCTGCTGGTGATGGCGGCCGACCTGGAGCCGTGGCTGTCCGACTCCTGGTTCAACCTGGCCCTGCTGCACAAGTTCCGCCGCGACTGGGAGCAGGCCCGCAGCGCCGGCCTGCGCGCTGTCGCGCTGCTCGACCGCCAGCACGGCGCGCCGGACTGGTGGAACCTCGGCATCACCGCCACCGCCCTGCAGGACTGGCCGCTGGCCCGCCGCGCCTGGCAGGCGTACGGGCTGCGGCTGCCCGGCGGGCCGGGGGTGGACGGGCCGATCGAGCTCGACCTCGGCACCACCCCGGTGCGGCTGTCCCCGGACGGCGAGTCCGAGGTGGTGTGGGGCCGCCGGCTCGACCCGGCGCGGATCGAGGTGCTGTCCATCCCGCTGCCGTCCTCCGGCCGCCGCTGGGGCGAGGTGGTGCTGCACGACGGCGCGCCGCACGGCGAGCGGGTCGCCGACGGCGTCGCCTACCCGGTGTTCGACGAGATCGAACTGTGGGCGCCCTCGCCGGTGCCGACCTGGGTGGTGCTGCTGCAGGCCGCCACCGCCGCCGACCGGGACGCGCTGGAGAAGACCGTCGCCGACGCCGGGTACGCCGCCGAGGACTGGACGTCCTCGGTGCGGCTGCTGTGCCGGACCTGCTCGGAGTCCCGGATGGCCATCGACGACGGCCACACCGCGCACCACGACCCGCACGACGACGGCGACCCGCTGCACCCCGGCCACCTCAGCCACCTCAGCCAGGGCTCGGCCGGCGGCCCCTGGCAGATCGAACGCGAATGCGGCATCGCCGCGCCCGCCGGACTGGTCCGCACCCTGCTGGAGCGGTGGGCCGCCGCGTCCCCGGCCACCCGCGCCTACCGGGACCTCGAAGAGGTGTGCTGACCCGCCTCCGGTCCCGAGCGGGCCGGGAGGTCGCCGCGGGCGCCGCCGCGCCCCGTACCCTGGACCGGTACACCAGCCGGACGCGGACGGAGCGGAAGCAAACGATGGCCGAGCAGCACGACCACGAGCACGAGCACGACCACGAGCACCAGGACGGCGACGTCCAGCGGGTGGTCGGCGAGCTGCCCGACCTCGGCAAGGGCGCCGCCCGCCCGATCACCGTGGTCGGCAACCCGGTGCTGCACCGCGAGACGCAGACCGTCACCGCCTTCGACGACGACCTCGCCGCCCTGGTCGACGACATGTTCCAGTCGATGTACGCCGCCGAGGGCGTCGGCCTGGCCGCCAACCAGATCGGCGTCGACCTGAAGGTCTTCGTCTACGACTGCCCCGACGACGAGGGCGTCCGCCACGTCGGGCACGTCGTCAACCCGGTGCTGGAGGAGCTCCCCGCGGGCCGCCGCGCCCTCGACGACGGCCAGGAGGGCTGCCTGTCGGTGCCCACCGCCTACCAGGAGCTGGCCCGCCCCGACTACGCCGCCGTCACCGGCCAGGACAAGCACGGCAACCCGATCCGGGTCGAGGGCACCGGCTTCTTCGCCCGCTGCCTCCAGCACGAGACCGACCACCTGTACGGCTACCTGTACATCGACCGGCTCTCCAAGCGCGACCGCAAGAACGCCCTGCGCCAGATGGCCGACGGCACCCCCAAGTACGCCACCGTGCCCAACGACTGACGCGGCGTCGGCTTTTCCGAAGGGGGTCACGCCCGAAGGTGTGGCCCCCTCCGGCATGTCCGGCTCCGGCTGGTGTGTCGGGTCCGGCGGCGGGGGAGCGGCCACTAGTGTCCGCGAGCACGGGACCGAACTCGGGCGAGGGGCTGGCGGATGGACAGGCGGTGGCGGACGGCGGCACGCGTCGGACTGGTCGTACTGGTGGTGGCGGCGACCGGCGGGTTCGGGCCGGCCGGCGCCGGGCCGGGCACGGAGAAGTGGGTGTCCTACCGGGGCGTGCGGCTGCGGGTGCCCGCCCGGTGGCCGGTGGTGGACCTGGCCGCGGCGCCCCGCACCTGCGTGCGGCAGGACGTCGAGGCGGTCTACCTGGGAACGCCCGGCGCGGACCAGGACTGCCCGGTGCACCTGGCGCCCGGCCGGGCGGACGGGCTGCTGATCCGGCCCGCCCGCACCGGGCGCGGGGCGGCCGCGCAGGCGGTGACGCCCGGCCGGCCGCTCCCGTCCCGGCTGCTGCGGGACGCCGCCGCCGGGCACCAGCTGCGGGCCCGACTGGCCGGCACCGGACTGGAGGTGACGGCCGGTTGGGCCGCCGCACCGGACCGGGTGCGGCGGATCCTGGAGACCGCCGTCGCCACCGTCCGGGAAGCCCCCGAGACCACCGACGGGCAGCCCGGGGCACCGGAGAGCGGCGGCGAGGCCCCGCGCACCGACCTGGTCGGCGAGGCCTTCGACCGGTGCGCCGCACCGTCCGACAGTGCGATGCAGGCCTGGGCGGCGGCCTCCCCGTACCGGGGGGTCGGGGTGTACATCGGCGGCCCCTCGCAGGCCTGCGCCGCCCCCGGCCGGGAGTGGGTGGACGCCCGGGTCGCCGAGGGCTGGGCGTTCCTGCCGATCTACGTCGGGCGGCAGGCGGCCCGCGGCAACCTGCTGGTGGACGCCGATCCGGGAACCGCCCGCCAGCAGGGCGCGGACGCCGCCGACGACGCCGTGCACAAGGCCGAGGACCTGGGCTTCCGGCCCGGCGCGGTGCTCTACAACGACATGGAGAACTACGACCGCGACCAGTACCGCGACCGGATCCTCGGCTACCTGGCCGGCTGGACCCAGCAGCTGCACGCCCACGGCTACCGCTCCGGCGTCTACGCCGGCGCCGCCAGCGGCGTGAAGGACCTCGCCGCCCGCTGGGACGACGCCTCCTACCCGCAGCCCGACGTGCTGTGGGCCGCCGCCTGGAACTCCCACCACGACGTGAGCGACGCCGGGATGGGCCTGCCCGAAGGCGCCGGCCTCTTCGCCGGCGGCCGGCGCGCCCACCAGTACGCGGGCGACACCACCGAGGAGTACGGCGGGGTCAGGCTCGGCATCGACGCCGACTACCTGGACGTCACCTCGCCCGCCGACGACGGGCGCTGACCGGCGGCCGCTCCGAGCGACAGCCTCTGCGAGTGACGGCCTGCGCGAGCAACGGCCGCTCCGAGCAACGGCCGAGGGCCGCACCCCGGCGAGCGGGGTGCGGCCCTCGGCCGTTGACGGTTCGTCGTCCGGAACGCGTCCTTTAGAAGTCGTCGTCGAAGGAGACCGAGCCCTCCACGGCGACCTGGTACGCGGAGACCCGGCGCTCGAAGAAGTTGGTCAGCTCCTGGACGTTCTGCAGCTCCATGAACCCGAACGGGTTGGTGGAGCCGTAGCGGATCGGCAGGCCGAGCCGGGCCAGGCGCTGGTCGGCGACGGCCTCCAGGTACTGGCGCATCGACTCGGTGTTCATGCCGGGCAGGCCCTCGCCGCACAGGTCGCGGGCGAACTGGAGCTCGGCCTCGACGGCCTCCTCCAGCATCTCGGTGACCTGCTGGGCCATCTTGTCGTCGAAGAGGTCGGGCTCCTCCTCGCGGACGGTGTCGACCACCGAGAACGCGAAGTCCATGTGCATCGACTCGTCGCGGAACACCCAGTTGGTGCCGGTCGCCAGGCCGTGCAGCAGGCCGCGGCTGCGGAACCAGTACACGTAGGCGAACGCGCCGTAGAAGAACAGGCCCTCGACGCACGCCGCGAAGCAGATCAGGTTCAGCAGGAAGGCCCGCCGGTCCTCCTTGCTCTGCAGCGAGTCGATGTGGTCGACCGCGTTCATGTACTTGAAGCAGAACTGCGCCTTCTGCGCGATGGAGGGGATGTTCTCCACCGCGGCGAAGGCCGCGTTGCGGTCCTCCGGGTCGGGCAGGTAGGTGTCCAGCAGCGTCAAGTAGAACTGGACGTGCACGGCCTCCTCGAACAGCTGCCGCGACAGGTAGAGCCGCGCCTCCGGCGAGTTGATGTGCTTGTAGAGGCTCAGCACCACGTTGTTCGACACGATCGAGTCACCGGTGGCGAAGAACGCGACCAGCCGGCCGATCATGTGCCGCTCGCCCTCGGAGAGCTTGGCGAGGTCGGCGACGTCGGAGTGCAGGTCCACCTCCTCGACCGTCCAGGTGTTCTTGATCGCGTCCCGGTACCGGTCGTAGAACGACGGGTAGCGCATCGGACGCAGGGTCAGCTCGAAGCCCGGGTCGAGCAGCATCTTCTTCTGGTCTTCGGAGCTCATTACTGGCATGCCTCGCAGGACTCGGGGTTCTCCAGGGAGCAGGCGATGGCGTCCTGCTCGGCCTGGCTGAGGGTCGGGGTCTGCACCGGCACGGGCGCGGCGGTGCGGGCGGCGCCCGACGCGGCCTGGGCGATCCGGGTCGCGGGACGGGAGCGCAGGTAGTAGGTGGTCTTCAGACCGACCTTCCAGGCGTACGCGTACATCGAGGAGAGCTTGCCGATGGTCGGCGCCGCCATGAACAGGTTCAGCGACTGGCTCTGGTCGATGTACGGCTGCCGGGCGGCGGCCAGGTCGATCAGCGCGCGCTGCGGCAGCTCCCACGCGGTGCGGTACAGCGAACGGACGTTCTCCGGCAGCCACTTGAAGTCCTGCACGGAGCCGTTGGCCTCGCGCAGCTCGTCCCGGGTCTGCTGGTCCCAGACGCCGAGCTCCTTCAGCTCGCGCACCAGGTACGGGTTGACCTGGAGGAACTCGCCGGACAGCGTCTCGCGCTTGAACAGGTTGGACACCTGCGGCTCGATGCACTCGTAGACGCCGGCGATGGACGCGATGGTCGCGGTCGGGGCGATCGCCAGCAGCAGCGAGTTGCGCAGGCCGGTGACGGCGATCCGGGCGCGCAGCGCCTCCCAGCGCGCGGTCCACTGCGGGGTCGCGCTGCCGAAGTGGTCGACGTGCAGCTGGCCGCGGGCGGCGCGGGTCTCGCCGTACGCCTCGTGGCGGCCGAACTGCTCGGCCAGGTCGGCGGAGCGCTCGTACGCGGTGAGCATGATGCGCTCGGAGATCAGGGTGGAGAGCGTCTTCGCCTCGGCGGAGTCGAAGTCCAGCCGCAGCTTGAAGAAGACGTCCTGCAGGCCCATCACGCCCAGGCCGACCGGGCGCCAGCGGGAGTTGGAGGTGCCGGCCTCGGTGGTCGGGTAGAAGTTGATGTCGATCACGCGGTCGAGGAAGGTCACCGCGGTGCGCACGGTGGCGTCCAGGCGGTCCCAGTCCATCGCGTTGATCAGGTCGTCGGCCGAGGCGCCCGGGGCGACGTGCGCGCCCAGGTTGACCGAGCCCAGGTTGCAGACCGCGGTCTCGGAGTCGTCGGTGACCTCCAGGATCTCGGTGCACAGGTTGGAGGAGTGCACCGTGCGGCCCGGCAGCGCGGTCTGGTTGGCGGCCCGGTTGGAGGCGTCCTTGAAGGTCATCCAGCCGTTGCCGGTCTGCGCCAGGGTGCGCATCATCCGGGCGTACAGGGTCTGCGCGGGGATGGTGCGGACGGCCTTGCCGGCCTGCTCGGCCTTGCGGTAGGCCTCGTCGAACTCCTCGCCCCACAGGTCGACCAGCTCGGGCACGTCCGCCGGGGAGAACAGCGACCAGTCCTGGTCGGCGTTCACGCGGCGCATGAACTCGTCCGGGATCCAGTGCGCCAGGTTCAGGTTGTGGGTGCGCCGGGCCTCTTCGCCGGTGTTGTCGCGGAGCTCCAGGAACTCCTCGATGTCGGCGTGCCAGGTCTCCAGGTACACGCAGGCCGCGCCCTTGCGCCGGCCACCCTGGTTGACCGCCGCCACGGAGGAGTCCAGGGTGCGCAGGAACGGGACGATGCCGTTCGACTTGCCGTTGGTGCCGCGGATCAGCGAGCCGCGGGAGCGGATCCGGGAGTAAGACAGGCCGATGCCGCCGGCGTGCTTGGACAGCCGGGCGATCTGCGCGTACCGGTTGTAGATCGAGTCCAGGTTGTCCAGCGGCGAGTCCAGCAGGTAGCAGGAGGACATCTGCGGGTGCCGGGTGCCGGAGTTGAACAGCGTCGGGGAGCTGGTCAGGTACTCCAGGCGGCTCATCAGCTTGTACAGCTCGGCCACCTCCAGCACCGACTGCTCGGAGGCACCGACCGCCAGGCCCGCCGCCACACGCAGCAGGAAGTGCTGCGGGGTCTCGACCACCTTGCGGGTGATCGGGTGGCGCAGCAGGTAGCGGGACTGCACGGTGCGCAGGCCGAAGTACTCGAAGCGGTCGTCGCCGGAGGCGTCGATCAGCGAGTCGAACAGGTCGGCGTGCGCGGCGACGAACTCGGCGGTGGTGTCGCCGATCAGGCCCTCGGCGTGGCCGACGGCGATCGAGGCGGAGAACGAGGCGACGCCCTGGGAGGCGGCCTCGTCGGCGATCTCCATCGCCAGCAGGCGGGCGGCCAGCTTCGAGTACTGCGGGTCCTCGGCGATCATCGACGCGGCGGCCTCCACGGCCAGCCCGCGCAGCTCGGCGAAGTCCGAACCGGCGTGGCGGCCGCGCAGCGCGGCGGCGGCGACGTGGCCGGGGTCCACCTGGGGGAGGTCGGTGCTGCGGTCGGTGAGCAGCCGAAGCAGCGCCGCACCGGGGTCGGTGAAGGCGTCGGCGGATCCCTGGGACGGCAGGGTGACTGAGGCGGCGACGGTCAAGGCGCACTCTCTCCTGTGGCGGCGACGGACGTAATTCGAGGTGTCCGGCAGCACGCAGGCGGCAGGGGAGGACGGCACGCCGAAAACGCTCGAACGGCGCGCGAAAGACCCACCCCCGGCCCGCCCGCGAGGCCGGACGGCAAAGCAGTGCTGCATGGCGTCTGCGGGGATGCCGTGTCGCACACCGTCAGCAGGTCCTCGGACTGCGCGGGCGTCGCTACAGCCCGCTCACCGTTGCGGGGCAGTCCCGGATTCGCACCGGGTTCCCCTGCTTCGACAGCGAGGTCGAGCATACATGTTGTGGCGGCTGGAGCTGGCGGCACCAGATGTAGTAGCGCGTGTCGCGTCGTGGTGCCGCGCGTAGACAACGGAAACCGCGCCCGAGGGGCCTCAGAACCGCATCGTGTAGACCATCAGGTTCATGCCGGGGGCCGCCTCCCAGTCCCGTTCGGGGGTGCGGAGGAAGCCCAGAGCATCGTAGATCCGGTGCGCCGCGGTCATCGTCGGCCGGGTCGAGAACGCCATTCCGGCCAGTCCGAGTTCCCGGCTGCGATCGATCGCCGCGGACACCAGCAGCCGGCCGATGCCGCGCCCGCGGGCCGCCGCGGCGACCGCCAGCATCCGGATCTCGCCCTCGTGCGGCAGCGCGATGTCCGCCCACTCGGTGCCGCCCGCGGCGAAGGTCACACAGCCGAGCACCGGCCCGTCCGCGCCGTCGACGGCGACCAGCAGCTCGGCCTCCCGGTTGCGCCGTGCGGCGTCTCTCAGGAGCCCGACGTAGCCCGAGCCGGGATCGGTGAAGCCGTCGCCGACGAAGGCTTCGATGCTGACCTCCCCGGCTCCGGCGAGGTCGTGGTCGAGGGCGCGGCGGACGATCGGGGAGTGCATCCGGACAGTGTGCCGGACCGGGCGCGGCGCGGATCGGCCAGGTCCGGGTCGAACGGGTATCCGGTCGGCCGGTGCACGTTGTCGCGGCCGGTCCGGCCGTTGCGGTCCAGGTCGCGGCCGACCAGAACGCCGAGGAGTCCGAAGCTGCCGATGAGGCCCAGCAGGGCGAGCGCGGAGGTCATGGCTCCACTCTCCGCGCCGCCGCGCCCCGCCACGAGTGGCAGAAATGCAGCATTGCCTCGAAATCCTGCCACTGCCATGCTGGACCGATGCTGAAGAACGTCGCGGTCATCGTGCTGGAGGAGATCCACCCGTTCGAGCTGGGCGTGGCCTGCGAGGTGTTCGGCCTCGACCGCGGCGCCGCCGGCCTGCCGGTGTACGAGTTCGGCCTGGTCGGCGACCGGCCCGGCCCGATGCGCACGCACTCCGGCTTCGACATCCACGTCCCGTACGGCCCGGAGCGGATCGCCGAGGCGGACCTGGTGATCGCCACCGCCACCGGCATCCGCGCGCAGTACCCCGAGGCGCTGTGCGAGGCGCTGCGGGCCGCCCACGCCCGCGGCGCGTACACGCTGTCGATCTGCTCCGGCAGCTTCCTGCTCGGCGCCGCGGGCCTGCTCGACGGCCGCCGCAGCACCACCCACTGGCAGTACGCCGACGTGATGGCCGAGCGCTTCCCGCTGACCACCGTCGAACCCGACGTGCTGTACGTGGACGACGACCCGGTGATCACCTCGGCCGGCACCGCCGCCGGCATCGACGCCTGCCTGCACCTGGTGCGCAAGGTGCAGGGCGCCGAGGTGGCCCGGGCGATCGCCCGCCGGATGGTGGTCGCCCCGCACCGCGACGGCGGGCAGGCCCAGTTCATCAACCGCCCGCTGCCCGAGGGCGACGGCGACTCGCTGGCCGGCACGCTGGAGTGGATGCGCCGCCACCTCGACCGGGAGACCAGCGTGGACGAGCTCGCCCGGCAGGCCCACATGTCCCCGCGCACCTTCGCCCGGCGCTTCCAGCAGGAGACCGGCACCACCCCGCACCGCTGGCTGACCGGCCAGCGGGTGCTGTTCGCGCAGCGCCTGCTGGAGTCCACCGACGAGAGCGTGGACGCGGTCGCCGCCCGCTGCGGCTTCGGCAACGCCGCCACCCTGCGGCACCACTTCGGCCGCCGCCTCGGCACCACCCCGCAGGCCTACCGGCGGGCCTTCGGCGGCCCCGGCGGCCCGGCCGGGACGGCCCGCCTCAGGAGCGCCTGACGGGCGCTCAGGACAGGTGCGCGGTCTGGTTCCAGCCGGACGGCCGCAGCCCGCCCTCGCGGGCCCGCCACACGCTGGTCGAGCAGTTGGCGACCGGCGGCAGCGCCAGCAGCTCCTCCTCGCCGAGCCGGTCCAGCACATGACGCAGCATCAGCACCGTGCAGTCGTGCGCGACCAGCAGCACCGGCCGGCCCGCCTCCTCCTCGCCCAGGTCGCGCAGCAGGCCGCGCACCCGCAGCGCCACGTCCAGCCAGGACTCGCCGCCGGGCGGCCGGTAGTACAGCTCGCCCATCCGCCGGCGGCGCTCCGCCTCGGCGGGGTGGTCGCGTTCGATGGCGGCCTTGGTGAGCATCTCCAGCACGCCCAGTTCGCGGTCGCGCAGCCGCTCGTCGTAGCGGACCGGCAGGCCGACCGGGACGGCGCCCAGCCCGGAGGCCTGGGCGAGGGCGATTCTCGCGGTCTCCGCGGTGCGCACGTACGGGGAGCACCACACCGAACGGGGCCGGTCGGCGGGCGGCAGGGCGGCCCACCAGCGGCCCAGGTCGACGGCCTGGGCCTGGCCGCGCATGGAGAGCGGGATGTCGGCGTCCCGGCAGGTGATCGGGACGGTCAGGGCGCCGGTGGCGTCCGCGTGCCGGAACTCCACGTTGGCCGTGGACTCGCCGTGCCGGGTGGCGATCAGGACCGACGGCAGCCGCCGTCCGCCGTCGGTGTGGGTGCGGTGGCCGTTGCGTACCGCGGTGAGGTCGGTCATTGGCGGTGGCTCCCCGTTGTCGGTGCTGCTTCGGTGGTGCTCGTCTCTCCCGGTCTCTCCCGAAAAGCGCTGTCATAACAGATGATCGCGCCGTCACCCCAGTGTCGATCGAGGCAACGGCGCGACCCAAGGGCGCATACGGGGGCTGGTTGCGCCCCCGCACGCGTCAGTGCGCCAGCGTGGGCTGCGGAGCCTTCTCCACCGCCTCGTCGCCGGCCTCCGCGGTGTAGTCGGCCTTCGACGTCTCGTCGGCCCCCTCCGGGGCCTTCAGGGCCCGCAGCACCAGCGTCAGCACCACCGCGACGAGCAGGTTCAGCACGAACCCGGTCAGACCGATGTAGCCGATCTCCCCGAGCACCGGGATCTTCGCGGCCGACCCGCCGAAGTGCCTGGTGGCCGGCGACGCGATCCCGTACGCCTTCCAGGTGCCGTAGACCATGCCGACCGCCCAGCCGGCCAGCAGCGCCCAGCGGTGGAACCAGCGGGTGAACAGGCCCGCCACCATCGCCACCGCGGTCTGCAGGATCCACACGCCGCCCAGCAGCTGCATGTTGATCGCCGCCTGCTTGTCCATCACCAGCACGAACGCCAGCGCGCCGACCTTCACCAGCAGCGAGGCGATCTTCGCCACCCGGGTCTCGTCGGCCGGCGTCGCGTCCGGCTTCAGGAACTCCTTGTAGACGTTGCGGGTGAACAGGTTCGCCGCCGCGATCGACATGATCGCGGCCGGCACCAGCGCACCCACCCCGATCGCCGCGAACGCCACGCCGGCGAACCAGCTCGGGAACATGTCCGCGAACAGCTGCGGAACGGCCAGCTGGGCGTTGAAGTGCGGGTCGCCCTTGCTCACCCCGGCGGCGATCGCCATGAAGCCCAGCAGCGCCAGCAGGCCCAGCATCAGCGAGTACGTCGGCAGGATCGCCATGTTGCGGCGCACCGTGTTCCGGGACTTCGCCGCCAGCACGCCCGTCACCGAGTGCGGGTACATGAACAGCGCCAGCGCCGACCCGAACGCCAGCGTCGCGTACGACCACTGCGCCTTCGGCCCGAGGATCAGCGAGCCCGCCGGGGCCTTCCCGGTCACCGGGTCCGGCGAGAACTTGTGCGCCGCCGCGTCGAAGATGTGCCCGTAGCCGCCGAGGCGCATCGGGATGTAGATCACCGCGACCAGGATCACCACGTACACCAGGGCGTCCTTGACGAACGCGATCAGCGCCGGCGCCCGCAGACCCGACGAGTACGTGTACGCGGCCAGCACGCCGAACGCCACGAACAGCGGCAGGTCCTGCAGGAACCAGTTCCCGCTGCTGCCCACGCCCAGCACGGACAGCACCGCCTGAATGCCCACCAGTTGCAGCGCCACGTACGGCATGGTCGCCAGGATGCCGGTCAGCGCCACCGCCACCGACAGCCCGCGCGAGCCGTACCGCCCGCGCACGAAGTCCGCCGGCGTCACGTACCCGTGCACCCGCGACACCGACCACAGCCGCGGCAGGATCAGGAACACCAGCGGGTACGCGATGATCGTGTACGGCACCGCGAAGAAGCCCGCCGCACCCGTCGCGTAGACCGCGGCCGGCACCGCGATGAACGTGTACGCCGTGTACAGGTCGCCGCCCAGCAGGAACCAGGTGATCCAGGTGCCGAAGCTGCGGCCGCCCAGACCCCACTCGTGCAGGTGCTGGGCGTCGCCGGCCCGGCGCCAGCGCGAGGCCAGGAAGCCCATCACGGTGACCGCGGCGAAGAACAGCAGGAAGACCGTCATCGCGGTCCAGTCCACGTGCTTCACGACTGCTCACCCCCGTCCGGCTGGGACGGCACCGGCAGCGACGCGGCCGAGGCGGCCCGGCGGGCGGCCTCGTCGCGGCGCAGCAGCAGGTACGCAGACGTGGTGAACACCGCCGACAGCGGCACCCACATCAGTTGGTACCAGTAGAAGAACGGCATGCCGCCGAGCACCGGATCGGACTTGGTGTACGACGGCACCCACAGCACCACCACGATCGGCACCAGCAGGCACAGGCCGGCCAGCACCCGGGCGGGGGAGACCGCGGGCAGTGCGCCCGCGGACGGCGATTGAGACGACACAAGCGGCTCCCGGATGACGAGGAGTCACCTCACTGGCGCCGCACCGCACATCGCTGTGCGTCCGCCGAGCAGCACCTTCGGTGATCGAAAGGTCCCCGCGAGAGTAGGGCAGGGGAGTGAGTTGTGTCACTACCCTGTCAACTACGCGTTACTCGGGCCGCTGAAGCCGGGCCTGTCCGGGCCGCTGCAACCTGGTGGTGCTGTGCTTGTCCGGGAACCCCGGCTGACGGCTGTTCGGGCCGCTGCAACCTGGTCGTGCTGTGCTTGTCCGGGAACCCCGGCTGACGGCTGTTCGGGCCGCTGCAACCTGGTCGTGCTGTGCTTGTCCGGGAACCCCGGCTGACGGCTATTCGGGCCGCTGCAACCTGGTGGTGAACTTGTACCGGTCCCCGCGGTAGATCGACCGCACCCACTCCACCGGTGCGCCGTCCGCGTCGAAGGAGTGCCGGGACAGCTGGAGCATCGGCAGGCCCAGGTCGGAGCCGAGCAGGCCGGCCTCGCGCGGGTTGGCCAGGGTGGTCTCGATGGTCTCCTCGGCCTCCGCGACCGTCACGCCGTAGACCTCGCGCAGCGCGGTGTACAGCGAGTTGTGCTTGGCGAGGTTGCGGCGGAGCGCGGGGAAGCGCTTGGCCGACAGGTGCGCCACCTCGATCGCCATCGGGTCGCCGTTCGCGAGCCGCAGGCGCTCGATCCGCAGGACGCGCCCGCCGGGCTTGATGTCCAGCAGCGGGGCGAGCCGCTCGTCCGCGGAGATGTACGCGACCTCGACCAGCCGGGAGGTCGGCTCCAGGCCCTGGGCGCGCATGTCCTCGGTGTACGAGGTCAGTTGCAGCGCCTGGGCGACCTTCGGCTTGGCGACGAAGGTGCCCTTGCCCTGGATGCGCTCCAGCCGGCCCTCGACCACCAGCTCCTGCAGCGCCTGCCGGACGGTGGTCCGGGAGGTGTCGAACTGCGCGGCCAGTGCCCGCTCCGGGGGCACCGGGGTGCCGGCCGGCTGGGTCTCGGTCAGCTGCAGCAGGTGCCGCTTCAGGCCGTAGTACTTCGGTACCCGGGCCGTGGTGGTGGCAGGGCCGGTCTGGGTCGGCACCGTGGAGCCCTCGGCGAGCACCGAATCCCTGTCGCCACTCATGGCAGCTCTCACTCCTCGTTGGAGACGGGCCCTTAAGGGACCCCTAAGTCCTATGTAACAGCACATGTTTGCATGCACGGGTGAGCAAGCGGGAGCACCTGCGGGCAAACCGGCATGCGACGGGCCCGGAACGGAGCGCCTGGCGCCCGTTCCGGGCCCGTACCCGAGTGTCTCAGCCGGCGGCGGCCGCGGTCACCGCGAGGCCGGCCAGCGCCTCCGCCGCGGCGATTCCGCCGACCCGTGAACCACCGTACGTGGCAAGGGTGGTGACGCCCAGCGGGGCGAAGAGTTCGGTCAGCCCGTGGGCGGTGCCGATCTCCACCACCACGGCGTCCGGGCGGTGCTCCACCAGGGCGAGCGCGGCCCGGCGCATCCAGGCGTGCCGGTGCACGTCGCGCACCACCAGCACCAGCGGACGGCCCACCGCCGCGCCGAGCAGCGGGGCGGTGTCGATCCGCGCGTCGTCGGCGGCGACCACCACCGACAGCAGGCCGGAGCCCTCGGTGACGGTGGCGGGCGGGGAGACGCGGCTGGAGGTGGTGCCGGGGACCAGCTCGGCCAGCGGACCGGCCACGCCCCACGGGGTGTCCTCGCCGGCCGCGATGTTCGCGCCGGGGGAGAACTCCACCACGTGCGGCACCCCGGCCAGCGGGCGCAGCTCGCCGGTGATCCGCAGCGCCCGGCGGGCGGCGGTCAGGCCGACGCCGACGTCGCCCTGCCGGCCGACCTGGGAGGCCCGCACGGCGGCGGACCAGTGGGCCACCGCCCGGTTGCGCTCGGCGGCCTCGTGCAGCCGCTCGGCCGACAGCCGGCCCTCGCGGACCGCCCACACCAGCGCGTCGCGCAGGTACACGAAGGCGTCCTCGTCGTGCAGGCCGCCGCCGACGCAGATGGTGTCGGCGCCGGCCGCCACGGCCCGGACCGAGCCGGCCGCGACGCCGTGGGTGCCGGAGATGGCGCCCATCTCGATGCCGTCGGTGACGATCAGCCCGTCGAAGCCCAACTCCTCGCGGAGCAGGCCGGTCAGGATGCGCTGCGACATGGTCGCGGGCAGCTGGGCGTCGTAGGCGTCGAACAGGATGTGCGCCGTCATGATGCTCTTCGCGCCGGCCGCGATGGCGGCCTTGAAGGGCAGCAGGTGCGCGCCGAACTGCTCGGCGGCCAGGTCGATCCGGGGCAGTCCGAGGTGCGAGTCGCCGGCCGTGTCGCCATGGCCGGGGAAGTGCTTGGCGCAGGCCGCGACGCCGGCGGACTGCAGGCCGCGGACGTACGCGGCGGTGTGCCGGGCCGCCAGGTCGCCGTCGCCGCCGAAGGACCGGACGCCGATCACCGGGTTGTCAGGGTTGGAGTTGACGTCCGCGTCCGGCGCGTAGTTCAGGTTCACGCCGACGGCGGCCAGGTCGAGCCCGATCGAGCGGGCGACCCGCTCGGTGAGGTCGGTGTCGTCGACCTCACCGAGCGCCAGGTTCCCCGGGTAGGAGGACCCGCTGGTCACTTCGAGGCGGGTGACGTCGCCGCCCTCCTCGTCGACGGCGATCAGCAGGTCGCCGTTGAGCGCGTACATCTCCCCGGTCAGCGCGGCGACCTGCTGCGGGGTGCGGATGTTGCGGCCGAACAGGGCGACGCCGCCGAGTTCGCCGTCGCCCAGTCTGCGGCGCAGCCACTCGGGTGCGGTCAGACCGGCGAAGCCGGGCTGCAGGACCGCTCCGGCGTCGCGCAGGAGTTCAGCGCTTTCCGTACCGGGCATCGCCATGGTTCCTTCCCTGGGGGTGGAGGTGCTTCAGGTGCGATTGGGGTGTGGAAACGGGCTCAGCCCTTGACCGCACCGGCGGTGAGACCCGCCGACACCTTCTTCTGGAAGAACACGAACAGGATGATCACGGGCAGCGAGACCAGCAGACCGCCGGCCATCTGCGAGCCGTAGTCCGCACCCCGGGTGGGGGTGGTGGAGTAGAAGGTCAGCCACATCATCGAGGTGTGGGTGTTGCTGCTGCCGAGCAGGACATTGGCGACGATGAACTCGTTCCACGCCTGGATCCAGCTGTAGACGCCGGTGGTGATCAGGCCGGGCAGGGTGAGCGGCAGGATGACGCGGAAGAACGCGCCCCACTGGGTGCAGCCGTCGACCATGGCGGCCTCGTCCAGCTCCGCCGGGATGTTCACGATGAAGGAACGCAGCGTCCAGATCACGTACGGCACGGTGAAGACCAGGTACGCGAGGACCACGCCGATCAGCGAGTTGGTCATGCCGGCGTTGTTCATCACCACGAACAGCGGAATGATGATCGCCAGCAGCGGCACCATCTGGACCACCAGCATGGTGACGATGAAGAAGCTGCGGCCGCGGAAGTTGAACCGGGCCACGCCGACGGCGGCGAGGAAGCCCACCACCACACCGAGCGCCACCGCGCCGAGGGTGAGTATCAGGGTGTTCTGCAGCGACGGCAGGAACTCCGCGTCGTTGAAGATCGTCTTGTAGCTCTCGAACGAGAAGGTCGAGGGCCAGAAGGTCGGGTCCTGGGCGATCAGGTCCTTGTTCGTCTTGAACGTGGTGAGGATCATCCAGTAGATCGGGAACGCCATCACCACGGCGACGCCGATCGCGAGGGCGTTCCAGAACCAGGTCATCGCGGGGCTGCGGCCGACGGTGCGGACCTTGGCCTTCTTCGCGCGCTTGGGGGCCTCGGGTGCCACCGGCGGCCCGGACGGGTGCGTGGTCGTCGCGGTCATCGCTCGTTGGCTCCGATCTTGAGCATCTGGCGGATGTAGAACACCAGGACCGCCAGCATCATGAGGATCATGACGATCGAGATCACCGAGCTCTCGCTGTACCGGGAGCGGACGATGCCGTTCATGTACAGGTAGGTGCCGATGGTCCAGTAGCCGGGCTCCGGCGAGGTGTTGCGCAGCGCGAAGACCTGGGCGAAGACCTGGAAGTCCCAGATGAAGCTGAGCGCGGTGGAGATCATCAGGAACGGTCGGATGATCGGCAGGGTCACGTGCCGGAAGACCTGGAAGTGGTTGGCGCCGTCCAGCTTGGCGGCCTCGGTCAGCTCGGCCGGAACCTGGGTCAGCGCGGCGTACAGGCCGAGGACCAGGAAAGGCAGCGCGCCCCAGATGACGACGGCGGCGGCGACCACGTAGAGACCGACGGTCGGGTCGGCGAACCAGTCGTAGTGCTTCCACGACTCGTCTCCGGTGATCAGGAAGGCCAGGTAGTCGACCACGCCGCCGTTGGAGGAGAACAGCCAGCGGAAGACCTGGCCGTTGACCAGCGCCGGGATCGCCCAGACGAACATCATCACGGTGATGACGGTGACCCGGGCCCAGTTGGACACCCGGTTGAGGAGCAGCGCGATCAGCATGCTCAGCACTATCGAGAGGATGACCAGCTCGGCGGTGAAGTAGATCGAGCGGAGCACGACCTCCCAGAACTGGCTGTCCCCGAGGATCGCGCTGTAGCCCTTGAAACCGATGTACTTCGACAGCGCCGGGTTCACCAGGTACGAGTACCGGTTGATGTTCTGGAACGACAGGTCGAACAGTCTGAACAGCGGATACGCCAGAACGCCCACCAGTACGACGACGGCGGGCAGCAGGAGGGTGTAGGGGATGTACTGGCCGGCTGCGAAGAACCCGCGGCGCTGCGGCTTCCCCGCCGGGGCAGGCCCCGACTTTTCGGACCGGGTCACGGTCTCGTTGGTGGTCACACTCATCAGGGTCCTTCCCGGGCCCGCGATTCTGGTCGGTCCTGGCGCACGGGCGGGCAGTCCGCGCGATTGCGGACTGCCCCCCTTTACTGGCGCTCAGTGCGGTGGTCGGCCGGGAAGCGGACTGCCCGGCCGACCGCGGATCAGCTGGGTCAGCCGTTCAGGTCCTTGATGATGGTGTCCTGGGCCTTCTTGAGCTCGGTGGCCGGGTCGCCGCCGCCGGCGATCGCCGCGAAGGCGGTCTTCAGCGCGGTCTCGTCGGCACCGGACCACAGCGGCGAGTTCGGGATGAACCAGGTCTGGCCCTCGGCCGCCTCACCGGCCGCCTTGTTCGCCGGGTCGGCCTGCTTGTAGGCGGCGACCAGGTTCTTGGCGTTCGGGATGGCGTGCTTGGCCAGCGCCGTCTCCTGCGCGGTGTTGGTGTAGATCTGCAGGAAGGTCGCGCCCAGGCCCGGGTTGGCGGCCTTGGACGGGACGGCCAGGTCGGAGCCGCCGAGGAACGCCGGGGTCGGGGAGCCGGCCGCGGTGCCCGGGAGGGCGATGGTGGCGAGCTTGTCCTTCAGCGCCGGGTCACCGATCTTCGGGTCCGCGACGCTGCTGACCTCCCAGCCGTTGCCGATGATGGCGGCGATGTTGCCCTTGGCCATCAGCGCGTCCTGGGTGGCCTCGTCACTGGTGGTGCCGCCGGTCGAGAACTCCTTCTGGAGGTCGTTCCAGGTCTTGACGCCCTCGATGAACTTCGGGTCGGTCAGGTTGCCGGTCCACTTGTCGCCGTCCTTCTTGGCGATGACACCCTTGACACCGAACTGGTCGGCGCCGAAGGAGACGGCGGAGTACCAGTTCTGGCCCGGCATGTACAGCGCGGAGAAGCCCGGGACGCTGGCGTTGGCGGCCTTGACCTTGGTCAGCGCGTCCTTCAGCTCGGCCACGGTGGTCGGGGCCTGAGTGACACCGGCGGCGTCGAACAGGTCCTTGCGGTAGATCAGGACGCGGGCGCCGGCGTAGTACGGGACGGCGTAGGTCTTGGTGCCGTCGGCCGACTGGCCGGAGGCGGCGACCGAGTCCAGCCACTTGTCCGAGTTGTCGAACTGGCTCTTGACCGAGGTCAGGTCGACGAAGGAGCCGGCCTCGATGTACTTGGCGGCCTGGGTGTTGCCGACCTCCAGCGCGTCGGGGGCGTTGCCGGAGAGCAGGGCGGTGTCGAGCTTGGTGGTGTAGTTGGTCCAGGTCTGCCACTGGATGTCGACCTCGGCGCCGGTCTGGGCGGTGAACTCCTTCTTCGCCGCCTCGACGACCTCGGGCCAGCCCTTGTCGGCGTCCTGCATCAGCCAGACGGTGATCTTCTTGCCCTTGCCGTCCTTGCTCAGGGTGGCCTTGTCACCGCCGGAGCTGGACGACGACGAGGAGCAAGCCGAGGCGACGAGCACGGTGGCGATAGCGGCCACGGCTGCGATCTTGCGGTTCAAACCATCCTCCAGAGGGATGAGCAAGGTAGGGCACCGGGCCGCCGGGCCATGGGCCCTGAAGCTGCGTCGTGCCGTTGGGGGAACGTCACCGGATGACACGGATGCGAACTGCCGGGGCAGGCGGGTCGATCCGTGAGGTGGAGTAGACCATTGGTTTAGACCAACGCCTGGAGATTGGCATGGACCAATGACGAGCGTCAAGGGATCGAAGAGCGTCTGCACAAGCCGTTATCAACGCTTGACTCCGCCGTGTTGGACTGGACCAAGTCGGGGGCGGATCCGGATATGGCGGGACGAATCGACCCCTGCGGAACGAGTTCCTCCGGTTGCTCAACGTGGCCTGAAGGCCACCTTAAGTGAGCCTTAAGCGGCATACCCGCCCCGGTATTGACGTGACCGGGGCAGAACGAGCAACGGATCGACAACAAGCGGGACTTGTAATCATTACGTGCGTTGACGCTGCAAATGGTCTAGGCCAGGATCCGAAAAGCTGGTCTGTACCACCCTCGCAGACCTCCCCGCATCCAATTCGGAGGAATTGCGTGAAGCGTCAGGTTCTGGCCACGCTCAGTACCGCGGCCCTGCTGGCCGGCGTCGCCGGCTGTTCGTCCGGCGGGGGATCGGCCGCGCCGGCGGCCGCCGTCGACCCGAAGACCGTGACCGGCACCGTCACCGTGTGGCTGATGGACGACGCCCAGAAGAGCTGGCCGGAGCTGGTGCAGCAGGTCAACGACCAGTTCGCCGCGAAGTACCCCAAGGTGGAGCTGAAGCTCAGCTACCACACCTGGAAGGACAAGATCGCCGAGCTGGACGCCGCGATCGCCGCCAACCAGGCGCCCGACGTCGTGGAACTCGGCAACACCGAGCCCACCAAGTACATGGTGAGCGGGGCGCTGGCCGGTCTCGACCGGAGTTCTTTCGACAACTCCGACAACTGGATCAAGGGCCTCGCGGACACCTGTACGTACAACCAGAAGCTCTACTGCGTTCCCTATTACGCGGGCGCCCGGGTTGGCGTCTACAACGCGAAGATGTTCCAGGACGCCACCGGCTCCGCGGCCCTGCCGCAGACCGAGGACGAGCTCATCGCCGCCCTCGACAAGGTGGCCCAGCGCTACAAGAGCACCCCCGGCTTCTCCGCGCTCTACCTGCCCGGACCGTACTGGTACGCCGCGATGTCCTACGTCACCGCGTACGGCGGCTCGATCGCCAAGTTCGACTCCAGCGGCATCTGGCACGGCACCCTGCACGACCCCAAGTCGCAGGCCGGCCTCCAGCACTTCGTCAACCTGGTGCGGACGTACAACAAGGGCGACCTGAAGGTCAACGAGGCCAAGCAGTCCGGCGTGCTCGGCCACGAGAAGGCCGCGCTGATCTACGCCAACGGCTGGGAGCTGAGCGACGCGATCGCCCCGATCACCGGCACCCCGGCGCTCAAGGACTCGCTGAAGATCGTCACCATGCCCGGCCCGAACGGCAAGCCGCTGCCCTCCTTCATCGGCGGCTCCGACCTCGCCGTCACCGCGAAGTCGCAGAACGCCGCGGTCGCCGCTGACTGGATCCGGATGTTCACCAGCACCTCGTCCGAGCAGGTGCTCGCCGACAAGGACACCCTCCCCAACAACCTGACCCAGCTGGCGCCGCTGAAGAACAAGCCCGCCACCGCCGCTGCCGCCAACGCCGTCCAGGACGCCTGGTTCACCCCGGCCGCCCCCGGCTGGGGCGCGGTCGAGAAGCAGAACGTCCTGGTGAACATGCTGGACGCGATCTTCAAGGGCAAGAGCGTCGAGGACGCCACCAAGGACGCCGACGCCCAGATCGACCAGCTGATCAACAACCCGTCCTGATTCCGGTGGACCGGGCGCCGACGCACCGTCACGACGTGTGCGGCGGCGTCCGGTCCACGTAGGATCGGCACAGCACAGTTCCACGCAGCGAGGGTGCGGACTCGCCGCCGTTCAAGAGGTCCCCGTCGGGCATCCCGCCCCGCGGGGTAGAACCATCTCTCCACGGAGGCACACCCCGATGTCCGACCAGCAGACTGTTTCCGTACCCGGCAGGATCATGTCGGCGGAGATGGCCGAGCAGCCGGCCGTCCTGCAGCGCATCCTCGACGAGGGCGCGCCCGCGATCCGTGAGATCGCCACGCAGATCGCCGCCCGCAACCCGCGGTTCGTCCTGCTCACCGCCCGCGGCACCTCCGACAACGCCGCGCTCTACGCCAAGTACCTGATCGAGGTCCTGCTCGGCAAGCCCGCCGGCCTCACCTCGATGTCCACCACCACCGCGTACGGCGCCAAGCCGGACCTCACCGACTGCCTGGTCATCACCGTCAGCCAGTCCGGAGGCTCGCCCGACCTGGTCGCCTCCACCAAGGCGGCCCGCGAGGCCGGCGCGATCACCCTGGCGGTCACCAACAACGCCGGCTCGCCGCTGGCCGAGGTCTCCGAGTTCCACATCGACGTGCTGGCCGGCCCGGAGAAGGCGCTGCCCGCCACCAAGACCTACACCGCCGAGCTGCTGGCGCTGTACCTGCTCGTCGAAGGCCTGCGCGGCAACGACGGCTCCGCGGCGAAGGTGCTGCCGGAGCTGGCCGCCGGGATCCTGGCCCGCCAGGGCGAGGTCAAGGCCCTCGCCGAGCGCTACCGGTTCGCCCAGCGCCTGGTCATCACCTCGCGCGGCTACGGCTACCCGACCGCCCGCGAGGCGGCGCTGAAGCTGATGGAGACCACCTACATCCCGGCCTCCCCGTTCTCCGGCGCGGACCTGCTGCACGGTCCGCTGGCCATGGTCGACAACGTCTCGCCGGTCATCGCGATCGTCCCGGACGGCCGTGGCGGCGAGGCCCTGCAGCCGGTTCTGGACCGCCTGCGCGGCCGGGGCGCGGACCTGGTCGTGGTCGGCCAGCAGGACCAGGTCGACGCCGCGAGCGCGGGCTTCGCCCTGCCCGCCGGCGTGCCCGAGGAGGTCCAGCCGATCCTGGAGATCCTCCCGCTCCAGCTCCTCGCCTACGAGGTCACCATCGCCCGCGGCCAGGACCCGGACGCGCCGCGAGCCCTCGCGAAGGTCACCGAGACGCACTGACGTCGCCCGACGCGAAAGGCCGCCCCCACCGGACGTTCGGTGGGGGCGGCCTTTCGTTGGGGGCGGGTGGCGGACCGGGCGCCGGGAGGTGTGCCCCCGTGCGCCCCCGGTTCGGCACCCGCACAGTCCTTCGGAAAGCACTACGGGCCACGGCGCCGACACAGGACCCTCAACCTGTGCGGCACCGCAGCCCGGAGCTGTATGTCGGAGGCGGGGACCGGCCGAGAGTTGTGCGGGACTCTCGAACGACGCCTCCGACCTCGGAGCGGCCTCGCGCGGTCAGGGCAGTTGCGCGGGGGGCCTCTCCTTGGTGCACTTTTATTGTGGACTAGACCAATCCGCGTTGTCCAGAGGGCCGCCCCGATTGGTCTGGACAACGTGCCCCGGAGTGGTCGGCGATACGCTCACGGTGTGCCCTCGCTGAACGAACTCGTCCGCCGCCACACCACCCTCACCGGTGCCGATGTGGAGTGGCTGCATCTGCTGGTCTCGGAGTGGCAGCTGCTCTCCGACCTGTCCTTCGCCGACCTGGTGCTGTGGATCCCCACCTGGGACGGCATCCGGTACGTCTCGGTGGCCCAGATGCGGCCCAACACCGGCCCGACCTCGTACCAGGACGACATGGTCGGCCACCTGGTGCCCCGGGGCCGGCGGCCGCTGCTGGACGCCGCGTACGACGAGGGGCGGATCGTCCGGGAGGGCGACCCGGAGTGGCGGGAGGAGGTGCCGGTGCGGGTGGAGTCCATCCCGGTGCGACGGGACGGCAAGGTGCTGGGCGTGATCGCCCGGAACACCAACCTGCTGACGGTGCGGACCCCGAGCCGGCTCGAGCTGACCTACCTGCAGAGCGCCTCCGACCTGGCGCAGATGATCGCCGCCGGCACCTTCCCGTTCCCGGGCGCCGAGCAGACCGACATGGACGCGGCGCCGCGGGTCGGCGACGGGCTGATCCGGCTGGACGCGGAGGGCGTGGTGACGTACGCCAGCCCGAACGCGCTGTCGGCGTACCACCGGCTCGGGCTGACCACCGACCTGGTGGGCAGTCATCTCGGCCGGGCCACCTCGGAGTTGGTGCCGCCGAACCGCGGCAAGGTGCACGAGTCGATGGTGAAGATGGCCAGCGGCTGGGCGCCCCGGCAGACCGAGGTGGAGGCGCAGGGCGGCGTGGTGACCCTGCGGACCATTCCGCTGAAGCCGAAGGGGACGCCCACCGGTTCGCTGGTGCTCTGCCGCGACGTCACCGAACTGCGGCGGCGTGACCGCGAGTTGATGACCAAGGACGCCACCATCCGGGAGATCCACCACCGGGTGAAGAACAATCTGCAGACGGTCGCGGCGCTGCTCCGGCTGCAGTCCCGCCGGATGGACTCCGACGCCGGCCGGGCCGCGCTGGACGAGGCGGTGCGCCGGGTCGGCTCGATCGCGATCGTGCACGAGACGCTCTCGCAGGCACTGGACGAGCAGGTGGCGTTCGACGAGATCGCCGACCGGGTGCTGGCGATGGTGATGGAGCTGTCCCAGGACGGCCGGGTGGCGACCCGCCGCAGCGGCTCGTTCGGCATCCTGTCGGCCGAGGTGGCGACCCCGCTGGCGATGATCCTCACCGAGCTGACCCAGAACGCGCTGGAGCACGCGTTCGGCCCGTCCGCCTCCGGCAACCTGGAGGTGAGCGCGCTGCGCGGGCGCGCCCCGGCCGGCGGCAAGGGCTGGTCGGACAGCTGGAACGGCGGGGCCCGGCCCGAGGAGTACCTGCTGATCACCGTGCAGGACGACGGCCGCGGCATGCCCGAGGGCTTCGACCCGCAGCAGGCCGGCAACCTCGGCCTGCAGATCGTCCGCACCCTGGCCACCGGTGAACTCGGCGGCACCTTCGACATGGTGGCGGCGCCGGGCGGCGGCACCAAGGTGGTGCTGGAGATCCCCGTCCGGTAGCGGAGAGCCGACGGGGAACAGAAACGAGGCCCTGCCGACCGGGGGGGGGTGGGTCGGCAGGGCCTCTCAACCCGGTCCGGCCGTCGGGGGGAGTCGGCCGGAACGGGGGCTCTGGTGTGGCGCGACGCCCGCCTCGTGTGTTGCACACGGTGAGCGCCACAGGTCCACAATATTGCTCTAAGTGAACAGTATCAAGTGCCTGGGCGGCTCGCGTCGTCGACCCCGCAACTGGAGCGGGGCCCGTTCGGGAAGGCTCGGCCGACCGAATGCGGCCGAACCCGTGATCGTGGGTTGATCCGTACTACTGCTGATGGTGCGTCAGGCGGTGCGGGCCCGGTTGCGGGCGGCGCGGCGCTTCATCGCGCGACGCTCGTCCTCGCTCATGCCGCCCCAGACGCCGGCGTCCTGGCCGGTCTCGAGCGCCCACTGCAGGCACTGCTCCATGACGGGGCAACGGCGGCACACGGCCTTGGCTTCCTCGATCTGCAGCAGAGCAGGACCGGTGTTCCCGATCGGGAAGAACAGCTCCGGGTCCTCTTCGCGGCAGACAGCGCGGTGGCGCCAGTCCATGGTCGTCCAACTCCTCCGGTCGACAGGCGGTGGCCCGCGACTCACTCGAATGGCTTGTGAATGTGAACGCTTTCACGAATCCCGCAACAGCAAAAGGGACCAAAGGCCCACCGGGCCCGGGAGGTCTTTGCTGAGAGGGGTTCGGCGATTCGAGGGACTCTGCCGCGATGTCGTCTGCGGTGTGTCCCGATCGCCATGTAGAGGTTCGCAAACCTCGAAGCCGGATACAACCCCCTTCGGCAAGAAATTTTTGATTCTTCGGTGTCGCCTACCTCACAGGCGGTACTTCTATGGAGTGAAGGGGCTCGCACGTTCGAGTGCAAGGTGAAGACCCCCTTCTGGTCACACAATCACACGCAGTGCCCGCCGTACGCCTGTGAAACTGACGCGACTCCTGTCTCCAAGGTGGTCCCCGTCGACCTGAAACGGCACCGGTTCCTGTGAAACCAAGGTGAAGTGCCGGACGTCGTGATAGGAGACGAGATGCTTCCCGGTCGGGCCGGCAGGGCGTGTGCCGTCCTCTGCCGGGGGCTGTGGGCGCAGGATCTGACGGACCGTTCGGGCGGTGCGCAACGCGGTCATTCGGGTGATGCCGAAGACGTCCAGATCGGTTTCGAACGACGCCGAGGGGGACGGAAAGACCGGGCGGGAGCCGAGAAAGGTCCAGGGTGCGGTGTTGGAGACTATGGCCATCACCATGCCCGGCACCGGCTCCTGGCCGTTGATCTCCAGCGTGATCGGGCCCGAACGGCGGTGTTCACGCTCGGTGACGTAGTGCCGCAGCGCCTCCACGACATAGAGCGCGTGAGTGGATTTGCGCCCCGCCCTGCGCTGGCGCTCCACCCGGCCGACCACGCCCGCGTCGAACCCCAGTCCGGCGGTGAAGGTGAACCAGCGGTCCGGCTCGCCGTCGGTCAGCGCCTTGCCCAGCCCGATCGCGCGCTCCCGGTGGTGCTCCAACGCGTCCAGGAGTGCGCCGGTGGCCTCCACCGGATCGTTCGGGAGCCCCAGCGCGCGGGCGAACACGTTGGTCGACCCGCCCGGCACCACCGCCAGCCGCGGCACCCGCTCGCCCGGCCCGTGCGCCAGCAGGCCGTTCACGGTCTCGTTCACGGTGCCGTCGCCGCCCAGTGCCACCACCAGGTCCACCGTGCCGTCCTCGGCCGCCTGACGGGCCAGGTCGCCCGCGTGGCCCCGGTACTGGGTCTCCGCGACGTCCAGCTTCAGGTCGCTGCGCAGGGCATGGATCAGCACGTCCCGGGTCCGGCCACTGGTGGTGGTCGCCTTCGGGTTCACGACCAGGAGAGCGCGCATGGCGATCAGCCTACGACCCGTCCGACGCAGGACGACCGTTACCCTGGCCCGGTGACCGCTGAATCCGCTCCCGCCACTGCCACCGCGCCCGACCGGCCCGTCCCGCTGCTCGTCGGCGCGGGCATCACCGCGCTGGAGGGCGCGGCGATGGCGGGCTGGGGGGTCTACGACCTGATCTCCGGCTTCCTCGGCTCGGACGCCGCCTTCGGCCGCACCGAGACGGGCGGCATCGTGCTGCTGCTGATGGGCCTGCTGCCGCTGATGGCCGGCCGCGCCCTGCTGCGCGGGCAGAAGTGGGGCCGCAGCCCCGCCGTGCTCACCAACTCCATCTGCCTGCCGGTCGCGTACTACATGTGGCAGTCCGGCGGCGGCATGATCGCCGTCGGCGCCGCGATCGCGGTGCTCGGCCTGGCCGGCATCGTCTCGCTGCTCAACCCGAAGGTCACCGCGGTGCTCTACGGCGAGCAGTGACCGGCCCCTGAACGCGCGCAGGGCCCGCCCCGGGTGTCGGGGCGGGCCCTGCTGCGGTACGGCGGTTACTCCTCGACCAGCAGCTTCTCGCGGAGCTGCGCCAGGGTGCGGGCCAGCAGCCGGGAGACGTGCATCTGGGAGATGCCGACCTCGGCCGCGATCTGCGACTGCGTCATGTTCCGGAAGAACCGCAGCACCAGGATCTTCTGCTCCCGGGGCGGGAGTTGGGCCAGCAGCGGCTTCAGCGACTCGCGGTACTCGACGCCCTCCAGTGCCTCGTCGGTGGCGCCCAGGGTGTCCGCCACGGCCGGCGACTCGTCGTCGCTGTCCGGTACGTCCAGGGACAGCGTGGAGTACGCGTTGGCGGACTCCAGGCCCTCCAGCACGTCCTCCTCGGAGATGCCCAGGTGCTCGGCCAGCTCGTGCACCGTGGGGGAGCGGCCGTGCCGCTGGGACAGCTCGCTGGTCGCCGTGGTCAGCGACAGCCGCAGCTCCTGCAGCCGGCGCGGCACCCGCACCGCCCAGCCCTTGTCGCGGAAGTGCCGCTTGATCTCGCCGACGATGGTCGGCGTCGCGTAGGTGGAGAACTCCACGCCCCGCTCGTGGTCGAAGCGGTCGACCGACTTGATCAGGCCGATGGTGGCGACCTGGGTCAGGTCGTCCAGCGGCTCGCCGCGGTTGCGGAACCGGCGGGCCAGGTGCTCGACCAGCGGGATGTGCATCCGGACCAGCTGGTTGCGGATCTCCACCCGCTCCGGAGATCCCTCCGGCAGTTCGGACAGCCGCACGAACAGGGCCCGGGCCGCCTCGCGGTCGGGCGCGCCGCTGCGGTGCCCCTGGGCCGGGACGGTCGAGCGGACGGCCTCGGCGGCGGCCGCCGGGCCGTCCCCCTCCTTGCGCTCGGGCTCGGCCGCGGGCCGCTCGGGCTTCGGGTCGGTCGGCTGGCTCATCCGGCTGGGGTCCTTCGGGAGGGCTTCGTCAGGGGTGGCGGTGCGGGCAACGCTGGCCTGCGGAGGTACGACGGCTGTGCGGTCCAGATCACTCACGGCGATCACCCGTTCCGTTCCGAGAACACGTCACTACCTACGGCTGGCCCGGCGACCCGCCGCGCTTCTTGTGCAGGCTGATGGAGACGGTGTTGTCCGCGGCCACCGCGGAGTCCACCTCCCCGGCCAGCGCGGAGAGCACCGTCCAGGCGAAGGTGTCCCGTTCCGGGGCCCGGCCGTCGGTGGTCGGTGCGGACACGGTGACCCGCAGCGCGTCGCCGACCAGGCGGAACTCGCAGCTCAGGATCGAGCCCGGAACGGCCTGTTGGAGCAGGATCGCGCACGCCTCGTCCACCGCGATGCGGAGATCCTCGATCTCGTCCAGGGTGAAGTCCAGCCGGGCCGCGAGGCCGGCCGTGGCCGTCCGCAGCACCGAGAGGTAGGCGCCCGCCGCGGGCAGGCGGACCTCGACGAAGTCCTTCACTCCGGGCTCGCTGTCGATCTGGGACACCCTCACCTCCTGGGTGACGCTCGGTGCTTGGGGGTCCGCGGACCCCGACACCTTCACTGGCATCGGTTCAACTGCCTTGTGCCCCGAGACGTTACCGCGCCCGGGGTCGGTCTGTCGTGATCTCCGTCCACCGTCACGGGAACGAGGGATCAGAGTTCGAACAGGACTGCGCTCAGCGGGGCGTGGAACCCAGCTCGGCGAGCGCGCCGTCGGTGAGCCGGAAGACCGTCCACTCGTCCATCGGGACCGCGCCCAGCGACTTGTAGAAACCGATCGACGGCTCGTTCCAGTCCAGCACCGACCACTCCAGCCGGTGGTAGCCGCGCTCCACGCAGATCCGGGCCAGTTCGGTGAGCAGCGCCTTGCCGTGGCCGCCGCCGCGCTTGTCGGGGGAGACGTACAGGTCTTCCAGATAGATGCCATGAGTGCCGCGCCAGGTCGAGAAGTTGCGGAACCACAGCGCGAAACCGGCCGGCTCGCCCGACTCGTCCTCGGCGATCAGGCCGAACAGCGCCGGGTGCTCGCCGAACAGCGCGTCGTGCAGCTGCTCCTCGGTGGCCCGGGCCTCGTGCAGGGCCTTCTCGTAGTCGGCGAGCTCGCGGATCATGGCGTGGATGACGGGGACGTCGGCGGGAGTCGCGGTGCGGATCATACGATCGAGCGTACTCATCTTCCCCCTCCTACCGGAAAGCCCTGCCGCCCGGGAAATTGCTGTATGCCCGGGAGGAACCTGGGAAAACCCCGGACCGGACGGGGCCGGGCCGGGGCGCGGAAACGCGGAACCCGACCGCCGGGCCCCGGGGCGGGGCGGTGGCGGCCGGGTTCCGGCAGGAGCGAAGAGCTGACGAGGCGTCAGGCCTTCTTGGTCTCCCAGAAGATCGCGTCGATCTCGGCGATCAGGTCCAGCAGGGCCTGGCCGGTGGCCGGGTCGGTGGACGCCTTGGTGGCCGAGGCGGCCTTGCCGGCACGGTTGAACAGGTCGTGCAGGCCCGGGTACGCCTCGAAGTGCGGGGCCTTGAAGTAGTCGGTGTGCAGCACCGAGAGGTGGTGCTTGACCAGCTCGGCGCGCTCCTCCTTGATGACGATCGCGCGAGCGCGGAACTCGGCGTCCTCGTTGGCCTGGTACTTCTCCTGAGTGGCCTTCACGGACTCGGCCTCGATGCGGGCCTGAGCCGGGTCGTACACGCCGCAGGGCAGGTCGCAGTGCGCGTGGGCGGTGACCCGCGGAGCAAACAGACGAGAGAACATGGGGGTCCTTCCTTAGATCGTCTTCCCGGGCCCGACATTACCCTCACGACGGGCCGAATTCGCCGTCGGCCCGGGGGCCTAGGGTAAAAGAAGGAGTGGGAATCGTGCGATATGGGGCACCGCTCGGCGTGGCCGACATCGCCGGACCGTCGATGCGCAGGCTGCTGTCCGACGGCGACCGGGTGCTGGTGCGCTACGGCGCGCCGCTGCGGCCGGGTGCGATCGCGCTGTTCCGGCACCCGTTGCAGCAGGACCTGCTGGTGGTGAAACGGGCGGTGGGCCGCCGGCCGGGCGGCTGGTGGATGCTGTCCGACAATCCGCTGGTACGCACCGACAGCCGCGAATACGGCGCGGTGCCGGACGAGTTGGTGCTCGGCCGGGTGCTGCTCCGGCTGGCGCCCCGGCCGGCCTGGCTGGCCCCGGGGCGCGGCCTGGAGCGCGCGCTGGAGGGCCGCCCGGCGTGGCTGGCCGAGCGGCTGGGCGTCACCGCGCCGGTGGATCCGGAGCTCTGACGGGGGCTCAGCCCTGGGCGGCGGCCAGGGCGCGCTGCGCCTCCTGGCGCTTGCGGGCCCGGTAGGCGGCCACGTTGGCGCGGGTGGCGCAGCGGTCCGAGCAGTAGCGGCGGGAGCGGTTGGTGGAGGTGTCCAGGTAGGCGTTGCGGCAGGGCGAGGCCTGGCAGATGCCGAGCCGGTCGACGCCGAGTTCGGTGAGGTGGATGGCCAGCCCCATGCAGGCGACGGCGGCGTAGTTGGCGGCCGCGGTGGGCGCGTTGTCGGCCAGGTGCAGGTGCCAGTTGGGGCGGCCGGTGTCGTCCAGGTCGTCGTGGCCGGAGACCAGTGGGCTGACGGGGTACTCCACCATCAGGCTGTTCAGCAGGTCGACGGCGCGGACGTCCTCGCCGTCGGCGGCGGCCTCGAAGACGCCGCGCAGCCGGGTGCGCACGGCGCGCAGCCGGGGCAGGTCGGACTCGTCGGCGAGCGCGCAGGCCCGGGCGGAGGTGGCGCCGAACAGGGCCCGGACGGCGTCCACCGAGTTGAGGGTGTCGGTGCCGCGGTCCGGCTCCTCGCTGTTGACCAGCCGAACGGCGAAGTCGGCGTACGAAGCGAGCTCCACGGGGGTCCTTCCGAGGCGGGGTGTAACGGGTCCGGAGGCTCCAGGGTATTACACGTGGGTGGGGATGCGCGGGTGCCCGCCGCGCGCGGGGGCGTGCGACGGGCACCGGGGAGCCCCTGGAGGCCGCCGGGGGCGTGGAGCGGGGTCAGAGCACCTTGGACAGGAACGCCCGGGTGCGCTCGTGCTGCGGGTTGGTGAGCACCTCGCGCGGGTGGCCGGACTCGACCACCACGCCGCCGTCCATGAACACCAGGGCGTCGCCGACCTCGCGGGCGAAGCCCATCTCGTGGGTGACCACGATCATCGTCATGCCCTCGTCGGCCAGGCCGCGCATGACGTCCAGCACCTCGCCGACCAGCTCGGGGTCGAGCGCCGAGGTGGGCTCGTCGAACAGCATCAGCTTGGGCTGCATGGCCAGCGCCCGGGCGATCGCCACCCGCTGCTGCTGGCCGCCGGAGAGCTGGGTCGGGTAGTTGCCGGCCTTGTCGGCCAGCCCGACCCGGTCCAGCAGGGCCATCGCCCGCTCCTTGGCGGCCGCCTTGTTCTCCTTCTTGACCTGCACCGGCGCCTCGATGACGTTCTCCAGCGCGGTCATGTGCGGGAACAGGTTGAACCGCTGGAACACCATGCCGATGTCCTGGCGCTTCAGCGCGACCTCGCGGTCCTTCAGCTCGTACAGCCGGTCGCCGCGCTGCTGGTAGCCGACCAGGTCGCCGTCGACGTACAGCCGGCCGGAGTTGATCTTCTCCAGGTGGTTGATGCAGCGCAGGAAGGTCGACTTGCCGGAGCCGGACGGGCCGACCAGGCAGAACACCTCGCTCTGCTTCACCTCCAGGTCGATGCCCTTGAGCACCTCGACCTGGCCGTACGACTTGTGCACGCCCTCGGCCTTGACCATCGGACGGTCGCCGGCGGTCACCGGCGGCTTGGTCAGGTCGGTCATGCCTGCGTCCCTTCGTCCGGCGCCGGGGCGGCCTTCGGGGTGGGCTTGCCCGCGAACAGGGCGCGGACCCGCTGGATCGGGGTGGGCGGCAGCGTCCGGTTGGCGCCCCGGGCGTAGTGCCGCTCGATGTAGTACTGGCCGACCGTCATGACGGACGTCATCAGCAGGTAGTAGATCGAGACCGCGATCAGCACCGGCACGGTCTGGAAGGTGCGGGCGTAGATGTCGTGACCGGCGGTGAACAGCTCGACCAGCGCGATCACCTGGACCAGCGAGGTGTTCTTCAGCATCGAGATGGTCTCGTTGCCGGTCGGCGGGATGATCACCCGCATCGCCTGCGGCAGCACGATCCGGCGCATGGTGGCGGCCTTCGACATGCCGAGCGCGTGCGCGGCCTCGGCCTGCCCCTCGTCCACCGACTGGATGCCGGCCCGGACGATCTCCGCCATGTAGGCGGCCTCGTTCAGCGCCAGGCCGAGCAGCGCGGCGGTGAACACCGGCACCAGCACGTTGGCGTCCTCGGAGAAGAACGACGGGCCGAACGGGATGCCGATCGACAGCTTCGGCCACAGGAAGCCGATGTTGTTCCAGAACACCAGCTGCACCAGCAGCGGGGTGCCGCGGAAGATCCAGATGTAGAACCAGGCGGTGCCGGACAGCACCGGGTTGCCGGACAGCCGCATCACGGCCAGCAGCACACCGCCGACCACGCCGATGACCATCGACAGCACGGTCAGCTCGATGGTGACCCAGATGCCGTGCAGCACGGTCTGGTCCTGCATGGTCTGCCAGACCACGTCCCACATGAAGGCGGGGTTGTAGATCAGGGCGTGCAACAGCATCGCCGCGAGGACGGCGATGACCGCCACTCCGGCCCAGCGTCCGGGGTGGCGGACCGGGACGGCCTTGATGGCCTCAGACCGTCCCGATGTCACCGACCCCTGGTCGGTCTTGTTCACGTGATTACCTCGTCAGGGGCTCGGGCGGCAGGGGGTCAGCTCTTGGCGGCGTTGATCTCGGGGGCGGTGACGGCGCCGGCGGCGACGCCCCACTTGTCGAGGACGGCCTTGTAGGTGCCGTCCGCGATCAGCGCGGTGATCGCGGCCTGGACGGCCTTGGTCAGGTCGCTGCCCTTGTTGACGATCACGCCGTACGGGGCGGAGTCGTAGGTGTCGCCGATCTTCTCCAGCTGGCCACCGGTCTGCTTCAGCGCGTAGTCGATCACCGGCGAGTCGGCCAGCATCACCTGTTCGCGACCGGCCATCAGGGACTGGGTGACGTCCGTCTGGAGGACGAACTTGTCGCCGTCGTTCGGGATGGTCGGCTTGCCGGCCTTGACGCAGTCGGGGTTGCGGACGTCCTTGACCTCGTCGGCCTGGGTGGTGCCGGTCTGCACCGCGACCTTCTTGCCGCACAGGTCGTTCGGGTCGATCTTCGCCGGGTTGCCCTTCTTCACCGCCGCGGCCGAGCCCGCGGTGAAGTAGGTGATCATGTCGACGGTCTTCTCGCGCTCCTTCGTGTCGGTGAAGGAGCTCATGCCCATCTGGTACTTGTTCGACGCGATGCCCGGGATGATCGAGGTGAACTCGGCGTCCTGGACGTCCGCGGTCAGGCCCAGCTTCTGGGCGATGGCCACCGCGAGGTCGACGTCCATGCCGACGATCTTGCCCTTCTCGTCCTTGAACTCGTTGGGCGCGTAGGACGCGTCGGCGGCGACCACGAGCTTGCCGGACGCCTTGATGTCGGCCGGGAGCAGGGCGGCCGCCGCAGGGTCGGCGGAGGCGGCCGGGATGGCCTGGGTCGGTATGGCCGCGGCGCCCGCGGCGCCGGCGGAACCGGAGCTGCTGGTGGAGCTCCCGCAGGCGGTGAGCAGCAGGGAACCGGTCGCGAGGACAGCGGCGGCGGCGATCAGCCGGGTGCGCGGGGTGCGGGTCATGAGGGGATCCTCCTGGGGAGTCGGACGGGGTCCGCGCCGCCTGGGGGGATGCGGTGCGGGTACAGCGGGTTCGGTGCTCGCCACCCTCCGCCGAGGTGACACGTGGATCCGATGTGTGGGAATCCTGCCACCGTGAAGGCCTGATCAGGCCCCGGCTCAGATCAAAATCGGATAACAGGACCACCATGTGTCCGCTATTCGGACCATTCGCCTGGCCATGTCACATTGTGCATAAGTATGCATGCAAGAGCGGCCGAGGCCCGGGACCGCCACCGGCCCGGGCCCCGCCGCCCGCGTCCGGCTAGAAGCCGCCGTTCACCACGGCGTTCTGCGCCGCCCCCGCGGACAGGCCCCACTTCGCCAGGATCTTGTCGTAGTCACCACTGCGGATCACCCGGTCGAGTGCCTTCACCAGGGTGTCCCGCAGCACGGTGTCCTCCTTGGACACCACGATCCCGTACGGCCCCGCCTGCATCTGCTCGCCCGTCACCTGGAACTGCGCCCCACCGCGCCCCTGCTGCGCCGCGTACGCCGCGGCGGGCGTGTCACTCAGGTCCGCGGCCGCCTTGCCCTGCGCCACCAGCGCCAGCGCCTGGTCGTCGGTGTCCGTCTGCTGCAGTGTCAGCTTCTTGTGCGCCTTCTCGCACACCACCGCCTGACGCTCCGCCAGCACCGCCTGCACGGTGTCGCGCTGCAGGGCCACCGTCCGCCCGCACAGGTCGTCCAGCGTGCTGATCTTCTGCGGATTGCCCTTGGCCACCACGATCGAGGTGCCGGTCACGAAGTAGTCCACGAAGTCCACGCCGGAGTTCATCTTCATGCCCTTGGCGTCGGTGCCGTCCCGGCGCTGGAGGTTGTCCGTCATCCCCGACATCACCACGTCGAACTCCCGGCCCTGCAGACCCAGGAACAGCCGCTCGAACGGCACCTCCGCGAACTGCACCTTCACCCCCAGGACCTGGCCCAGCGCGTTCGCCAGGTCCACGTCCAGGCCGTCCGGCTTGCCGTCCGCGGTCTTGAACCCGATCGGCGCGTACTTCAGGTCGGTGCCGACCCGCAGCACGCCCGAGCTGCGCACCGGATCGGGCAGCTGCCCGTGCAGGTCGGCGGGCGCCGGACCCGCCGAGGAGGAACTGCTGCAGGCGGTCAGCAGCAGCAGTGAACCGGCCGCCGCAGCGATGCCGAGCCGCTGTCTTGCGGGGGAGTCGGAGGGGTGAGTGGCCAACGACATGACGGTGCTCCTGTGGGAGAGGCGGTGCGGTCCTCCGTCGCCGTGCGCGGGGTGCGCGGCCGGGCGCGGTAGGGGTCCGGACGCCGGCCGAAAGGCGGGGGAACGTCCGGACAACGGTGGTCGAACTCCGGATACTGCCATCCCGGCCGGACGACTCCGGTGGCGGGTGTGTCAGAATCTGCTATCGGGTGACCCCCGACGCAGAACTCAGACCGCCGGTTCGCCACAGGGCCGGGGGTGCGCAGGAACGGAAGCCGTCACCGGCTCCGTATCCGAGGCACCGGCTTCCCTACGTGTCTGCGTTCACTCCTGCGAGTGCCTGCGGACCCCTCGCTATCGGGGGCCACGCGGAACAAGACGGACACCGGCGGACGGTGCGAAGCCGGCGTCCCGACGAAACAGCGCAGAACACCGAAAACCCTCACCCGAGGGCGCCCGCCCGACGGCAGCGTCCCGACCCGGCCACGGGTACGCCAGCGACGGCGTGCCCGTCCTTCGCGCATCGGCGTGCGAGCGGGTCGAAGTCCGTCGGAAGCGCGCCTTCGCCGATATGACGAAGAGGTCATTGTGGCAGCGGAGATCATCACCGACACCCAGAGCACGGACGACCCGGTCGACGCCGTCTTCGCGCTGCACCGCGGCGGCAAGATGGAAGTCCGGGCCACCGTTCCGGTGCGCGACGCGGACGACCTGTCCCTCGCCTACACCCCCGGCGTCGCCCGGGTCTGCACCGCCATCGCCGAGAAGCCCGAGCTGGTCAACGACTACACCTGGAAGGCCAACACCGTCGCCGTCGTCACCGACGGCACCGCGGTGCTCGGCCTCGGTGACATCGGCCCCGAGGCCTCGCTGCCCGTCATGGAGGGCAAGGCGATCCTGTTCAAGCAGTTCGGCGGCGTCGACGCGGTGCCGATCGCGCTGGCCTGCACCGAGGTCGACGAGATCGTCGAGACCGTGGTCCGGCTGGCCCCGTCCTTCGGCGGCGTCAACCTGGAGGACATCTCCGCCCCCCGCTGCTTCGAGATCGAGAAGCAGCTCCAGGAGCGGCTCGACATCCCGGTCTTCCACGACGACCAGCACGGCACCGCGATCGTCACCACCGCCGCCCTGTGGAACGCCGCCAAGGTGACGAACCGCGAGATCGGCGACCTGCGGGCGGTCATCTCCGGCGCCGGCGCGGCCGGCATCGCGATCGCCAAGATGCTGCTCGCCGCCGGCATCGGCGACGTCGCCGTCTGCGACCGCCGCGGCGTGGTGTACGAAGGCCGGGGCGACCTGACCGACGTCAAGGCGGAGATCGCCGCGCTGACCAACCGGACCGGTCTGAAGGGAAGCCTCGCGGACGCCCTGAACGGCGCGGACGTCTTCATCGGCGTCTCCGGCGGCACCGTCCCCGAGGAGGCCGTCGCCACCATGGCGCCCGGCTGCTTCATCTTCGCGATGGCCAACCCCACCCCGGAGATCCACCCCGAGGTCGCGCACCGCTACGCGGCCGTCGTCGCCACCGGCCGCTCCGACTTCCCCAACCAGATCAACAACGTGCTGGCCTTCCCGGGCATCTTCGCCGGCGCCCTCTCCGTCCGGTCCAGCCGGATCTCGGAGGGCATGAAGCTCGCCGCCGCGAAGGCCCTGGCGGGCGTCGTCGCGGACGAGCTGACCCCGCAGAAGGTCATCCCGTCGCCCTTCGACGAGCGGGTCGCCCCGGCGGTCACCCGGGCGGTCGCGGACGCGGCGAAGGCGGAGGGGCTCGCGCGGCTGTAGGCGCGAAGGCGCACATCACGTCCGCAGGGTCGCGGTCGAGTGCAGGTCACTGTCCTGCGCCGCGACCCTGCGGACGTGGTGCCTTCCGCTTCGCGCAGTTCTCCCCGCGGGCCGGGAGGCGCCCCCGCGCGGGCTGTGCGCCCCGTCACAGTGAGTCGTGGTTAACAGCCGGGCGGCGGCAGGGCTATGGTCCGGGCATGTTTGCTGCCTATGCCGCCCGTATCAGTCCTGACGATCCGTTGAGCGCGCTGGAGCTGGGCGAGGTGCCCGAGCCCGAGGTGCGGCCGGGGTGGAGCGTGGTGACGGTGAAGGCCGCCACGTTGAACCACCATGATCTGTGGTCGTTGCGGGGGGTGGGGCTGCCGGCGGAGCGGTTGCCGATGGTGCTGGGGTGCGACGCCTCGGGCGTCGACGAGCACGGCAACGAGGTGGTGATCCACTCGGTGATCGGGCAGAGCGGTCACGGGGTGGGCCCGGGCGAGCCGCGGTCGATCCTCACCGAGCGGTACCGGGGAACGTTCGCGCAGCGCGTCGCGGTGCCGACGTGGAACCTGCTGCCGAAGCCGAAGGAGCTGAGCTTCGAGCAGGCGGCGTGCCTGCCGACGGCGTGGCTGACGGCGTACCGGATGCTGTTCACCAACGCGGGCGTGAAGCCGGGCGACACGGTGCTGGTGCAGGGCGCCGGTGGCGGGGTGTCGACGGCGCTGGTGGTGCTGGCGAAGGCGGCCGGGCTGCGGGTGTGGGTGACGGGCCGGGACGAGGCCAAGCGGGCCCGTGCGGTCGAGCTGGGCGCGGACGCCGCGTTCGAGAGCGGCGCCCGGCTGCCGGAGCGGGTGGACGCGGTGATGGAGACGGTGGGCGCGGCGACGTGGTCGCACTCGGTGAAGTCGCTCCGGCCGGGCGGGACCATCGTGATCTCGGGGGCGACCAGCGGGCCGAGCCCGAAGGCCGCCGAGCTGAACCGGATCTTCTTCCTGGAGTTGAAGGTGGTCGGTTCGACCATGGGTTCCAAGGAGGAGCTGGCCGGCCTGCTGGCGCTGTGCGCGAACTCCGGGGTGCGTCCGGTGATCGACTCGGTGCGACCGCTGGCGGAGGCCCGGGCGGCGTTCGAGCAGCTGGAGCGCGGCCAGGTCTTCGGCAAGCTGGTGCTGACTCCCTGAGCAGGCGAAGAGCCCCTGGTCCCCGCCCGGGGCCGGGCGGGGATCAGGGGCTCTTCGGGTCTCAGCGGCCGTACAGGGCGCGGACGGCGGCGGACAGCGCCTGCTGGGCGCGGGCCAGGCCGACGGCGTCCACGCCGCGGTCGCGGGCGGTGTCGCGGACATGGTCGCGGAACCGGTCGAGCAGGCGCTCCAGCTCGCGGGCCGGGTCGCCGGCCGGGTCGGTGCGGGCCCAGCCCGGCAGCTCGGTGTCGGACTTGTCGAGGTCGATCCGCACGGGCTCCTCGGCGGCCGGCGCCGTCTCGGGGTGGCCCCAGCGGGCGGCGTCGGCGAGCGAGCCGAGGCCCCGGGTGAGTTCGGCCAGACCCTCGGCCAAGCCGGTGGACCAGTCGCCGTGCGAGGTGTGCTCGCGGACCTGCTCCTCGATCCGGCGCTTGAGCCGCAGCGCCTCCTGCTGGGCGGCGGTGCGGGCGGCCTTGGACTGCTCGCGCAGCCGCTTGGCCTCCGCCTCGGCGGCCCGGGCCTGCTGCCGGGCGGCCTTCTCCTGCTCCTTGGCGCGCCGGGCCTGCTCCTTGGCCTCGGCCTTGAGCTGGGTGAACTGCTCCTTGGCGCGCTGCCAGGACTCCTTGTTCTGCCAGGGCGTGGCGAACGGGTCGCCGGCGGCGGCCGGGGTGTCCTTGGCCTGCTGCCACAGCTCGGCGCGCAGGTCCTTGGCGCTGTCCCGGACGTCCTGCCGGATGGCGCCGGCCAGCTGGCCGACCGAGTCGTGGATCTCCGCCTCCAGGGCCGTCAGTTCGGCCTGGCGGGAGGCGAGTTCGGCGCGCCCGGCGTCGGTGAGCCGGTAGACCTTGCGGCCGCCCTCGGTGGTGTGGCTGACCAGGCCCTCGGCCTCCAGCTTGGCGAGCCGCGGGTAGACGGTGCCCGCGGAGGGCGCGTACAGGCCGTGGAAGCGCTCCTCCAGCAGACGGATCACCTCGTACCCGTGCCGGGGACTCTCGTCGAGCAGCTTCAGCAGGTACAGGCGGAGCCGCCCGTGGCCGAACACCGGGGTCATCTCAGGCCTCCTTGGTCAGGTCGAGCGGGCCGGAGGTCAGTTCCTTGGCCGGCCGGTCCTCCTCGGCGTCGGGACGGCGCTGGACGGTGACCGCGCCGGTGACGGTGGTCACCTGGAGGCGGCCGGCGCCGGAGCCGAGCTGGCCGGAGAGCTTCTTGGAGCCCCAGCCGCCGCCGACGCTGAGCTCGGCGAACGCGCTGGAGAGGGTGCCGCTGGTGGTGCCGGCCTCGACCTTGGCGTCGGCGAACGAGGGCAGCCGGACGCCGACCGGGCCGGACACGGTGGTGACGCCGATGTCGGTGGGGGTGGCGGCGTCCAGGTCGAGGGTGACCGCGCCGGACACCGAGTTGGCGCGGATCCGGGTGGCGCTGCCGGCCACCAGGGTGACCGCGCCGGACACCGTGTTGACCTTCAGCCGGCCGGACAGGCCCTCGGCGTCCACGTCGCCGGAGACGGTGTTGGCGGCGACCTGGCCGGTCAGCCCGACCAGCGTGGTGTCGCCGCTGGCGCCGTGCACGCCGACCTCGCCGGAGATGCCGGAGACGGTGGCGTGCGCGGAGACCGTGCCGACCTTGATCGCGGCGGCGGCCGGGACGGCCACCGTCAGTTCGACCCGGCGCTTGCGGCGCAGGCCGGAGAAGTACGACTTCACGGTCTGCACGGACTTCGCGGCCTCGCCGAACTGGGCCCAGCTGAGGTCCTTGTAGGTGACGGTGAGCACGCCGTCGAGCAGGGTGACCTCGATCGGCTCGCCCTCCAGGGCGGCCACTTCGAGGCGGGCCGGTCCCTCGGTGGGGACCACGTTCACTGCGCCGTCGACGGCCCGGACGTGCAGGATGTGCACGGCCTCGTCGAAAGTGATGGTCTCGGTGCTGTCTACCGTCCGCTGGAACATGTCCGACTCCCCGTCCTCCCATACGCGATGTATCGCGTCGTCGTTGCTATTTACGATATATCGCGTCGAGCGGAAGTCAAGGCGGCCCGACCCCGATCCGGACCCGGAGCGGACCCCCGGTCGACCCCGACCCCACCCCGAGGGGCGCCCCGGAACACCGACGGCCCGGGAGGCCGAAATCGCCTCCCGGGCCGCACGGCCGACGGTCCGTCAGTCCGTCAGTCCTCGTCCTCGTCGTCCAGCCGGGCCAGCCAGGTGGCCAGCCGCTCCACCGGCACCTCGAAGTCCGGGTTCAGGTCCACGAACTCCCGCAGGCGTTCGGCCAGCCACTCGAAAGTGACCTCCTCCTCGCCTCGCCGGCTCTCCAGCTCCTCGATGCCGCGGTCGGTGAAGTACACGGTTACTCGCTCCGGTGGTGGTTCTGCTACGCCGTCGTTCAGGATAGTGCGCCGCCCGGGAACGGGTGCGGCCCCCGCCCCCGGAGATCGGGGACGGGGGCCGACAGGGCCGGGCGGGCGTCAGCGCGTCAGAGCGCGAACACCTCGTCGACCAGGGCCTGCTGCTCGGCGGTGTGCCGCTTGGCCGAGCCGACCGCGGGGGCCGAGGAGGCCGTGCGGGCGACGCGGCGCAGCCGGGCGCCGCTGTTGGCGGAGCGGCCGATGACGACCTGCAGGTGGTCGACCAGGTTCATCGCGATGAACGGCCAGGCGCCCTGGTTGGCCGGCTCCTCCTGCGCCCAGACGAACTGGACGCCCTCGCCGTAGCGGGCCAGCTCCTCCTGGAGCTCCGCGATCGGCAGCGGGTACAGGCGCTCGACGCGGACGATCGCGGTGTCGGTGACGCCGCGGTCGGTCCGGGCCGCCTCCAGGTCGTAGTAGAACTTGCCGGAGGTGATGACCACCTTGCGGACCTGCGCCGGGTCCACCGTGCTGTCGCCGATCACCGGGCGGAACGAGCCGCTGGTGAACTCGGACGCCGAGGACGCCGCAGCCTTCAGACGCAGCATCGACTTCGGGGTGAAGACGACCAGCGGCTTGTGGTGCGGGTTGTGCGCCTGCCAGCGCAGCAGGTGGAAGTAGTTCGACGGCAGGGTCGGCATCGCGACCGTCATGTTGTCCTGCGCGCACAGCGCCAGGAAGCGCTCCGGGCGGGCGGACGAGTGGTCCGGGCCCTGGCCCTCCATGCCGTGCGGCAGCAGCAGGGTGACGCCGGAGTGCTGGCCCCACTTCTGCTCGGCGGACGCGATGTACTCGTCGACCATGGTCTGCGCGCCGTTGACGAAGTCGCCGAACTGCGCCTCCCACATGACCAGCGCGTTCGGGCGGGTCAGCGAGTAGCCGTACTCGAAGCCCATCGCCGCGTACTCGCTGAGCAGCGAGTCGTAGACGGTGAAGCGGGCCTGGTCCTCGGTCAGGTACATCAGCGGGGTGTAGTCCTCGCCGGTGTTCCGGTCGATCAGCACCGCGTGGCGTTGGCCGAAGGTGCCGCGGCGGGAGTCCTGGCCGGCCAGGCGGACCGGGTGGCCCTCCATCAGCAGCGAGCCGATGGCGAGCGCCTCGCCGGTCGCCCAGTCGATGGTGTTGTCCTCGACCGAGGCGGCGCGGCGCTGCAACTGCGGCAGCAGACGCGGGTGGACGGTCAGCCAGTCCGGCAGGTTGACCTGCGAGGCGGCGATCCGCTTGATCATCTCGGCGGAGATGCCGGTCTGGATGGCCACCGGGAAGTTCGCGACCGGACGGCCGGTCTCGGCCGGGGCCGGGGCGGCGGTGGCCTCGCGGACCTCCGCGAAGACCTTCTCCAGTTGGCCCTGGAAGTCCTGGAGCGCCTGCTCCGCCTCTTCCATGGTGATGTCGCCGCGACCGATCAGCGCCTCGGTGTACAGCTTGCGCACCGAACGCTTCTTGTCGATCAGGTCGTACATCAGCGGCTGGGTGAACGACGGGTTGTCGGCCTCGTTGTGACCGCGGCGGCGGTAGCAGATGAGGTCGATCACGACGTCCTTGTGGAACGCCTGGCGGAACTCGAAGGCGAGCCGCGCGACGCGGACCACGGCCTCCGGGTCGTCGCCGTTCACGTGGAAGATCGGCGCCTCGATCATCCGGGCCACGTCGGTGCAGTACATCGACGAGCGCGAGGAGGTCGGGGCGGCGGTGAAGCCGACCTGGTTGTTGACCACGATGTGCACGGTGCCGCCGGTGCGGTAGCCGCGCAGCTGCGACATGTTCAGGGTCTCCGCGACCACGCCCTGGCCCGCGAAGGCCGCGTCGCCGTGGATCTGGATCGGCAGCACCGGGAAGGTCGTGCCGCCGAAGTCCAGGATGTCCTGCTTGGCGCGGGCGATGCCCTCGACGACCGGGTCGACCGTCTCCAGGTGGGACGGGTTCGCGGCCAGCGACACCTTGATGGTCTCGCCGTCCAGGCCGGTGAAGGTGCCCTCCGAGCCCAGGTGGTACTTCACGTCGCCCGAGCCGTGCATCGACTTCGGGTCGAGGTTGCCCTCGAACTCGCCGAAGATCTTGCCGAACGGCTTGCCGACGATGTTCGCCAGCACGTTCAGGCGGCCGCGGTGCGCCATGCCGATGACGGCCTCGTCGAGGCGGTGCTCGGCGGCGGCGTCGATGGTGGCGTCCAGCAGCGGGATGAGCGACTCGCCGCCCTCCAGCGAGAAACGCTTCTGCCCGACGTACTTGGTCTGCAGGAAGGTCTCGAACGCCTCGGCCGAGTTCAGCCGGCGCAGGACGCGCAGCTGCTCCTCGCGCTCCGGCTTGGTGTACGGCTTCTCCAGGCGCTCCTGCAGCCACTTGCGCTGCGCCGGGTCCTGGATGTGCATGTACTCGATGCCGACGGTGCGGCAGTACGTGTTGCGCAGCAGGCCGAGGATGTCGCGGAGCTTCATCATCTTCTGGCCGCCGAAGCCGCCGACCGCGAACTCGCGCTCCAGGTCCCACAGGGTGAGGCCGTGCGTGGTGACGTCCAGGTCGGGGTGCTTGCGCTGCATGTACTCCAGCGGGTCGGTGTCGGCCATCAGGTGGCCGCGGACCCGGTAGGAGTGGATGAGCTCCATGACGCGCGCGGTCTTGTTGACCTCGTCGTCGTGCGTGGTCGCCACGTCGGTGGCCCAGCGCACGGGCTCGTACGGGATCCGCAGGGCCTCGAACACCTCGTCGTAGAAGTTGTTCGCGCCCAGCAGCAGCTGGTGGATCGAGCGCAGGAACTCGCCCGAGGCCGCGCCCTGGATGACCCGGTGGTCGTAGGTCGAGGTGAGCGTCATGATCTTGGAGACGCCCAGGCGGGCCAGGGTCTCCGGGGAGGAGCCCTGGAACTCGGCCGGGTACTCCATCGCGCCGACGCCGACGATGGTGCCCTGGTTCTGCATCAGGCGCGGCACGGAGTGCACGGTGCCGATGCCGCCCGGGTTGGTCAGCGAGACCGTGACGCCGGTGAAGTCGTCCATGGTCAGCTTGTTGGCGCGGGCCCGGCGGACGATGTCCTCGTAGGCCTGCCAGAAGCCGAAGAAGTCGAGCGTCTCGGCCTTCTTGATGGCCGCGACGACCAGCTGGCGGTCGCCGTTCGGCTTGACCAGGTCGATGGCGAGGCCCAGGTTCACGTGCTCGGGCTTCACCAGGTAGGACTTGCCGTCCTCCACCTTGTAGCTGTAGTTCATGCCCGGGTTGGCCTTCACGGCCTGGACCAGCGCGTAGCCGATCAGGTGGGTGAAGGAGACCTTGCCGCCGCGGGCGCGCTGCAGGTGGTTGTTGATGACGATGCGGTTGTCGATCAGCAGCTTGGCGGGCACCGCGCGCACCGAGGTGGCGGTCGGAACCTCCAGCGAAGCATCCATGTTCGACGCCACGGCCTTGGACGGGCCGCGCAGCTGCACCAGCTGCGGGCCCTCCGCGGCGGCCGGCGCCGGGGCGGCGGCCGGCGCCGCGACCTTCGGCGCGGGCGGGGCGGCGGGAGCGGCGGCCAGCGGCGCCGGGGCAGCCACCGGCTGCGCGGGCGCCGGAGCGGCGGCCGGAGCGGCGGGGGCGGCCGCGGCCGGAGCAGCGGCAGCGGGAGCGGCAACGGGGGCCGGCGGGGCGCCGACCGGAGTTGCGGCCTGGGTCACTGGAGTCACCTCGGTACCGGGCTTGTAGTCGGCGAAAAAGTCCCACCAGGCACGGTCGACCGAGGCCGGGTCCTGGAGGTACTGCTGGTAGATCTCGTCGACGAGCCACTCATTGGGGCCGAAGCCAGTGGAGCTTGCCGAGCTGGGGGTTTCTTGGTGTGGCGACACGGGGCAACCGCCCTCTTCCGCTTCCTTTTGGGATGGTGGACAGCGGGGATTAAGGCTACGCCTCCGACCAGTGATCGCGCAGTCCCCGATGGGCAGGCGTCGCCCAGATCACATCGTCGGACCGGATTTTGGCTGGAACTGTGCGTTAGAGATGCCGGAAATCAGGGAACTCCCGGGCGGGTCGATCGCTGCCATACCGAGTGAAAATCGGACGAACGGGCGGGCCGGGACGGTTCGTTGACCGTCCCGGCCAGGCCTCGAACGCGGTTTGTACCGGTTCCGCCACAAACTAGGCGGCGACGACGCTCTCACTCGGCAGAGTGACCTCGATCAGGCAGCCCGCGGGGGCCTCCGCCACCCGGATCCGGCCGCCGTGCAGGTCGACGGCCCAGCGGGCGATGGCCAGCCCGAGGCCGGTCCCGCCGTCACTGCCCGGGCCGAGCGCGGTCGGCGAACCGCTCCGGCCGAACCGCTCGAACACCCGTTCCCGGTCGGCGAGCGGAATGCCTGGGCCCTGGTCCTCCACCTCCAGCAGCAGCCCGCTGCCCTCCGCCGCCCGGGCCCGCACCGTCACGGTGCCGCCGGCCGGCGAGTGCTTGCAGGCGTTGTCCACCAGATTGGCCACCACCTGGTGCAGCCGCTCCGCGTCGGCCACCGCCGACAGGTCGGACGGCTGCACGTCGAGCGCCAGTCGAACGTCCTCGCGCCGGGCGTACGCACCGCCCGCCGTCGCGCCGTCCACCGTCACGCCCCGCAGCACGCCGTCCAGGAACTCCCGCACCTGGAACGGGCGGCAGTCCAGCGGGACCACGCCGTCGTCCAGCTTCGACAGGTCCAGCAGGTGGGTGACCAGCCGGCCCAGGCGCTCGGTCTGCTCCAGCGCGGTGCCCAGGTTCTTCGGATCCGGCTTCACCACGCCGTCCACCACGTTCTCCAGCAGGCCGCGCAGCGCCGCGATCGGCGTGCGCAGCTCGTGCGAGACGTTGGCGATCAGCTCGCGGCGGTGTCGGTCGGCGGCCTCCAGATCGCCCGCCATCCGGTTGAAGGTGTCGGCCAGTTCGCCGATCTCGTCCCGGGAGGACACGTGCACCCGGGCGCTGTAGTCGCCCTCGGCCATCGACCGGGCCGCCGCCGTCATGTCCCTGAGCGGCGCGGTCAGGCCGTTCGCCAGGAACTGCATGAACAGCAGCGAGGCGATCAGCGAGAAGATCATGATGATCCGGATCTGGGTCTCCGACCGGATCGCCACCACCACCATGCCGGTGGCCAGCACCACCGAGACGACCACCAGCATCGCCAGCTTGCCCTTGACCGAGCGCACCGGGTCGAACGGGCGGATGTCGGCCCACACCCGGCGCGCGGCGCGCACCGCCAGCGGGGGCCGCGGGGCCGGTGCGGCTTCCCCGTTGCGTTGCTGCGGAAAGGTCATGACGTCCCCAAGGACTCGTCCCCGTTGTCTGCTCGGATGCCCGCGGGCCCCCCGGAGGCCCGGCCGGCGGCGTCCGGTCAGGACAGCGGGGCCTCCAACGCGTACCCCACGCCGTGCACCGTGCGGATCCAGCTCGCACCGATCTTCCGGCGCAGCGCCTTCACGTGGCTGTCGACCGTGCGGGTGCCGGACGCGTCGGTCCAGTCCCACACCTCGGCCAGCAGCTGCTCGCGGGTCAGCACCGCGCGCGGCTGCGCCGCCAGGCATGCCAGCAGGTCGAACTCGGTCGGCGTCAGGTGGACGTCGCCCGAACCCAGCCGGACCCGGCGCTGGACGTGGTCGATCTCCAGTTCGCCGAAGCGCAGGCTGCCGAGCGCCGGTGTGCGGGCCGCCTGCTGGGCGCGCTCCACCCGGCGCAGCAGCACGTTCACCCGGGCCGCCAGCTCGCGCATCGAGAACGGCTTGGTCATGTAGTCGTCCGCGCCGACGCCCAGACCCACCAGCAGGTCCGTCTCGTCGTCCCGCGCGGTCAGCATCAGCACCGGCACCGGGCGCTGGGCCTGGATCCGGCGGCACACCTCGAGGCCGTCGAAGCCCGGCAGCATGATGTCGAGCACCACCAGGTCGGGCTGCCAGGTGTGGAACCCGTCCACCGCGCCCGGACCGTCGTGGGCCACCGCCACCTTGAAGCCCTCGGCCCCCAGGCGGGCCGCGATCGACTCCGCGATGGTCGGCTCGTCCTCCACCACGAGCACCCGTCGCTGGGTGCCCACCGGGCCACTGCTGATCGTCTCTTGCTGAATCTCTGTCACGGTCACGCCACCGCCCCCAGGGCTGCGGGCCGGCCGCCTGTGGGGACGGCGGGCTCCGCTTCGTAGTCGTCTTGTTCCGTCGTGGGCTGCTGCCCCGCCCGCCGGTGCTGCTCCTGGCAGCGTACGGACGCCGTCCCCGCCCCGGAGGGCGGACCGGAGGTTTCCGGCCGCGGACTGTCATGTTTGGCAGGTCCCCGTTCGGACGGGCAGGCCAGTACCTTACCCGCAGCACTTGCGACCTGTAACGGTACGTGTGCGAGCGGCATATGCACGGCCAACGGTCTTCACAGGACTTCCGCAGACACCTCTCACCTGCCACCCGTATCGTGGCCCCGACGAAGCGTTCGGGAGGCACCATGACCAGCGCGGAACTGCGACGACGACTCATCCGGCCAGGCCTGCGTGCCGTCCCCACCCCCCGGACCAACCCGTTCGCACTCGGTTACCTCGCCCTGCTGCTCGGCACCACGACCTACGCCCACTTCGGCGACCCGGAGACGGTCCACCGGCTCCAGGAACTGTCCTCCACCGACGCGCACAACCTGGTGATGCACCCCCTGGTCGCGCTGGTCGGCAGCGGGCTGTGGGGCGCCGGGTCGGTGTGGATGCCCTACTTCTGGGCCTTCCTCCTCACCGTCGCACCCCTGGAACGGCGGGCCGGCGGACTTCGTGCCCTCGGCGTCTTCGGGGCCGGGCACATCGGCGCGACGCTGCTCTCGCAGGGGGTGGCGGTGGCCTCCGTGGCGGGTGGGGCGGCTGCGCCCGATGTGCTGGACGCGATGGACATCGGCGTCAGCTACGGGGTGCTGGCCTCGCTCGGCGGGCTGGCCGGGCTGCTGCGGTGGCCCGGGCGGGCCGTCGCGCTCGGCGCCGGGCTGGCGCTGATCGGGCACCAGCTGCTCACCGACCCGGATCTGGTGACCTCGGTCGGGCATCCGGCGGCGCTGCTGCTCGGCGTCGGGATGTGGCCGTGGCTGCGACGCGGGCGCGGGCCGCGGGGGCCGGAGCGGGTGCGGGTGTGGGAGACGGTGGCGGCCTCCTCGTAGCGGCGCGCCCCTGGTGGCAGCCCCTTCGCTCAGGGTGAACGTGATGCGGGGAACAATCGTCGGCGCCCAGGCCTTAGTCAGGTCGACTCAACTTCACTGACTGGGGAGAGATCATGGCATCGACGTCCGTTCCGCTCACTCTGCCTGTGCTGCCGCTCGACGACGAAGTGGTGCTTCCCGGCATGGTGGTCCCGCTGGAACTCTCGGATCCGGAGGTGAGGGCCGCCGTGGAGGCGGCCAGGGCGGGGAGCAGCGGGGGGAAGCCGCAGGTGCTGCTGGTGCCGCGGCTGGACGGCTCGTACGCGGCGGTGGGTGCGCTGGCGACGGTCGAACAGGTGGGGCGGCTGGCCGACGGAGACCCGGCGGCGCTGGTGCGGGCCGTACGACGGGTGCGGATCGGCCGGGGGACGACCGGCCCGGGGGCGGCGCTGTGGGTGGAGACCACGCCGTTCCAGGAGTCCGACCCGGGGCTGCCGGTGGCCGGCCGGGCGGCCGAGCTGGTCAAGGAGTACAAGGCCCTGTCGACGACCTGGCTGCGCCGACGAGGGGCGTGGCAGATCGTCGACCGGATGGCCGCGATCGAGGACATCGGCGACCTCGCGGACAACATCGGGTACGCGCCGTTCGCCACCGCCGAACAGAAGCTGAAGGTGCTGCTGGAGGCCGACCGCCCGGCCCGGCTGGAGTACGCGCTGGGCCTGCTGCGCGACCACCTCGCGGAGGAGGAGGTCAACGACTCCATCCGCAAGGACGTCGAGGAGGGCGTCGCCAAGCAGCAGAAGGAGTTCCTGCTGCGCCGCCAGCTGGAGGCCGTCCGCAAGGAGCTGGCCGAGCTGAACGGCGAGGCGGGCTCCGAGGAGGACGACTACCGGGCCCGGGTGGAGGCGGCCGATCTGCCGGAGAAGGTCCGGGAGGCGGCGCTCAAGGAGGTCGACAAGCTGGAGCACTCCAGCGACCAGTCGCCCGAGGGCTCGTGGATCCGCACCTGGCTGGACACCGTGCTCGAACTGCCCTGGAACGAGCGCTCCGAGGACGCGTACGACCTGGCCGGTGCCCGGGCGGTGCTGGACGCCGACCACAACGGGCTGGCGGACGTGAAGGACCGCATCGTCGAGTACCTGGCGGTGCGCAAGCGCCGGGCCGACCAGGGGCTCGGGCAGATCGGCGGCCGCCGGGGCGGCGCGGTGCTGGCGCTGGTCGGGCCGCCCGGCGTCGGCAAGACCTCGCTGGGCGAGTCGGTGGCGAGGGCGATGGGCCGGTCGTTCGTCCGGGTGGCGCTCGGCGGCGTCCGGGACGAGGCGGAGATCCGCGGCCACCGGCGGACGTACGTGGGGTCGATCCCCGGCCGGATCGTCCGGGCGATCAAGGAGGCCGGGACGATGAACCCGGTGGTGCTGCTGGACGAGATCGACAAGGTCGGCTCGGACTACCGGGGCGACCCGGCGGCGGCGCTGCTGGAGGTGCTGGACCCGGCGCAGAACCACACCTTCCGGGACCACTACCTGGAGGTCGAGCTCGACCTGTCCGACGTGGTGTTCCTGGCCACCGCCAACGTCATGGAGGCGATCCCGGAGCCGCTGCTGGACCGGATGGACGTGGTCCGGCTGGACGGCTACACCGAGGACGAGAAGGTCGCCATCGCCCGGGACCACCTGCTGCCCCGGCAGCTCGCCAAGGCGGGCCTGGCCGCGGAGCAGCTGACGGTGGACGAGCAGGCGCTGCGCCGGCTCGCCGCCGAGTACACCCGGGAGGCGGGCGTCCGGAACCTGGAGCGGGCGATCGCGCGGATCCTGCGCAAGGTCGCGGCGCAGACCGAGCTGGGCGAGCGCGAGCTGCCGGCCGCGATCGGCGGGGACGACCTGCGGGCGCTGCTGGGCCGGCCGCACCACGTGCCGGAGTCGGCGCAGGAGCCGGCCGAGCGCCGCACCGCGGTGCCCGGGGTGGCGACCGGCCTGGCGGTGACCGGGGCCGGCGGTGACGTCCTCTACATCGAGGCGTCGCTGGCGGACGCGGAGACCGGCTCGACCGGGCTGACGCTGACCGGGCAGCTGGGCGACGTGATGAAGGAGTCGGCGCACATCGCGCTCTCCTACCTGCGCTCGCGCGGCGCCGAGCTGGAGCTGCCGGTGACGGGCCTGCGCGAGCGGGGCATCCACCTGCACGTGCCGGCCGGCGCGGTGCCGAAGGACGGTCCGAGCGCGGGCATCACGATGACCACGGCACTGGCCTCGCTGCTGTCGGGGCGCAAGGTGCGCACCGATGTGGCGATGACCGGCGAGGTGTCGCTGACCGGCCGGGTGCTCCCGATCGGCGGGGTCAAGCAGAAGCTGCTGGCCGCGGACCGGGCCGGGGTCACCACGGTGATCATTCCGAAGCGCAACGAGGCGGACCTGGACGACGTCCCCGCCGAGGTGCTGGAGCGGCTCACGGTGTACGCCGTCGCCGACGTCCGGGAGGTGCTGCGGTTGGCGCTCGAACCGGCAGAGGTGCTGGTCGCGGCGGCTTGACCGGGCCGGAAGCCCTCGGCGTGTCAACTCCGAGGGCTTCTGGTGGTTGCCGATCCGGGCCCGTGGCAGACTTCCCGCATGCCGTCCCCTACGCAGCGCGTGTTGACAGCTGTCCCGGAGCCGATCCGTCCGTTCCTGGTCAAACACCGCAAGCTGGTGAAGTTCCTCGTGGTCGGAGGAACCTGCTTCCTGATCACTATGGTGATCAACTTCGCCCTGAAGACGACCGTGCTGGAGTCCAAGCCGGTCATCGCCCTGACGGTCGCGACCGCCCTGGCCACCGTGGTGTCGTACGTGTGGAACCGGCAGTGGTCGTTCCGGGCGGCCGGCAAGCAGCGCGAGGCGGCGCTGTTCATGGTGGTCAGCGCCATCGCGGTGGGTGTGAACGACATCCCGCTGGCGGTCTCGCGCTACGTGTTCGACCTGCGTTTCCCGGACGTCAGCCGGTTCACCCAGGAAGTCGCGGACTTCACCAGCGGCATGATCATCGGCACCCTGGTGGCGATGGTGTTCCGCTACTGGGCGATGAATCGCTTCGTGTTCACCCGGTTGTCCGACCGTACGGACAGCGACGAACAGGGGCGGGAGCCCGAGCGGGTCTGACCCCCGCCCCGTCCGTGCCGGCCGCTCACGCCTCCGTCGGGGCGGGGCGGCCGAAGAGCGGCCGGCGGGCCGCTGCGACGAAGGTCACCGCGACGCCGAGGGCGGCCCAGACCGCCAGCACCGTCAGCGGCATCGCCATGGCGGACGAGCCGAGGTAGGCGATGGAGCGGGTGGCCGAGGTGCCGGCGCCGTTCGGGATCCACTCGCCGATCGCCCGCCAGAACGCCGGCAGCAGCGGCGGCGGGTAGACGCCGCCCGCGCTGGGGTTGCCCAGCACCACGAAGACCAGCACGGCCAGGCCGATGCCGATGATGTCGAACAGGCACTGCATCGCCATGGTGACCGCGCCGACCGAGAACACCACCAGTGCGCCGATCGCGCTCAGTGCCAGGATCGAGCCGGGCAGCGCGTTCAGGATCGGGCCGGTGATCAGCGTGCCGCCGAGGCCCGCGGCCACCGAGTACAGCGCCAGGGTGCCGAGACGCAGAGTGGCCCGGCTGGTGTTGGCGGGGCGCGCGCCGGCGCTGACGCCGAGGATCGAGGCGACCAGGTAGCCGCCGACGCACCAGCCGACCACCAGGTAGAAGCTGGACAGGCCCTTGCCGTCGCCGGCGGCCAGCGGAATGGTGTCCTGCACCTCGACGGTGCGGTGCTGGGCGGCCGCCACCTTGGTGACGATCAGCTCGGCGGCGCCGGACGCGGCCGGGCCGCGGGCGTCCGCGACCAGCAGGGTGTCCTGGGTGCCGGCCGGGTCGAACACCCAGGCCGCGTAGATCTTCTGGTCCTTGATCCGGGCCTTCGCGGTCTCCGCGTCGGGTTCGACGGAGGCACGCACCGCGTCGTTCGGGACGGACTCCAGGGCCGCCGTCAGCTTCGGGGCGATCTCCGGCGGGGCGACCACGGCGATGGACAGCTGGTGCGGCTTCGGCTGGTGGAGCGCGCCCACGTACGAGGTGATGAAGCCGAGCTGGAGCAGCAGGACGGCGACGACCAGGAGGAACGCGCGTGGGGTCACCGCGTCCTTGAGCTCGTTGACGAATCCCTTTGCAGGCTCTGCCATGCGGGGCATCTCCCTATCAATCCGGTATCAGTACGCAAATCGGATACTTAATATCATGAAACAGTTGCGCGCCGGTGGATGCGCCGCCTGCGCGATACTGAGCGCCATGAACGACCCCGTAGCGGACCCGGACGCCGCCGAACTGGCATTTCTCGCGGTCGAGCGCGAGGTGGCGACGCTGTTCCGGCGCAGCCGGGCGCGGGCCTCCGAGGTCTCCCGGCTGGTGCACCCCGAGCTGGAGGCCGGGGCGTACGTGCTGCTCTCCTTCATCCGGGAGTCCGGGCAGGCCCGGGTGACCGACATCGGGCTGCACTTCGGTGTGGGCAAGGCCACGGTGAGCCGGCAGATCCGGGCGATCGAGGAGCTGGGCCTGCTGTGCCGGGAGACCGACCCGCTGGACCGGCGGGCCTCGCTGGTGTCGCTGACCGAGGAGGGCGAGCGGCGGTTCGCGGCCGCCCGGGAGGTGCGGATGGCGCGCTTCCGGGCCTCGCTGTCGGCGTGGGAGCTGGGTGAGCTGGAGCAGTTCGCGCGGCTGCTGGAGCGGTTCAACGAGCTGACCGAGGGGGTCTGAGCCGGGCGTCGGGAGGGTTTCTTTACTTGGGCTTGAAGAAAGTTGTCTTAGTCAACTATCCACGTATAGTTGCTTGAGGCAACGAATCTTCAGTCGAAGGAAGCGCATGTCGACGACCCACCCGACCACCCCTCAGACCCAGATGTCCCACCGTCAAGTGCTCGAAGCCCTCTCGGGCCTGCTGCTCGGCCTGTTCGTGGCCGTGCTGTCCTCCACGGTCGTCTCCAACGCGCTTCCGCGGATCCTCTCCGACCTGCACGGCGGTGAGTCCGCCTACACCTGGGTGGTCACCGCGGCCCTGCTGTCGATCACCGCCGCCACCCCGCTCTGGGGCAAGCTCTCCGACCTGGTCAGCAAGAAGCTGCTGGTCCAGATCGCCATGGTGATCTACGTCCTCTCCTCGGCGCTGGCCGGTCTCTCGCAGAGCATCGGCATGCTGATCTTCTGCCGCGTGCTGCAGGGCATCGGCGCCGGCGGCGTGATCGCGCTCGGCCAGATCTGCCTGGCCGCGATGGTCTCCCCGCGCGAGCGCGGCCGCTACAGCGGCTACTTCGGCGCGGTCTTCGCGCTCGCCACCATCGGCGGCCCGCTGATCGGCGGCGTCATCGTGGACACCTCGTGGCTCGGCTGGCGCTGGTGCTTCTACGTCGGCATCCCGTTCGCGGTGCTCGCCATCCTGGTGCTTCAGCGCACCCTCAAGCTCCCCGAGCAGCCCGCCCGCAAGCCGAAGATCGACTACCTGGGCGCGGTGCTGATCACCGCCGCCGTCAGCCTGCTGATGATCTGGATCTCGCTGGCCGGCAAGAACTACGACTGGGTGTCCTGGCAGACCGCGGTGATGGTGCTCGGCGGCCTGGCACTGGCCGGGCTGTTCGTCGCCGTCGAGCAGCGCGCCGCCGAACCGCTGATCCCGCTCGGCCTGTTCCGCCACCGCACCGTCGCGCTCGCCTCGCTGGCCTCCGCGTTCGTCGGCGTCGGCATGTACGGCACCACCACCTTCCTCGGCCAGTACTTCCAGCTCGCCAAGGAGAAGACCCCCACCCAGGCCGGCCTGCTCACCCTGCCGATGATCCTCGGCCTGGCGGTCTCCTCCACCGTGGCCGGCAAGCTCATCACCAAGTACGGCAAGTGGAAGGGCTACCTGGTCGGCGGCACCGTCATGCTGGCCGTCGGCCTCGGCCTGATGGGCACCGCCCGGGCCGACACCTCGTACGCGCTGCTCGCCCTCTACATGGCGGTGGCCGGCGTCGGCCTCGGCCTGACCAGCCAGAACCTGGTCCTCGCGGTGCAGAACACCGTCCCGCGCCACGAGCTCGGCGCGGCCAGCTCGGTGGTCACCTTCTTCCGCACCATGGGCGGCGCGATGGGCGTCTCCGCGCTCGGCGCGCTGCTCGGCCACAAGGTCGCCTCCTACACGGCGGAGAACTTCGCCAAGGCCGGCCTCCCGGCCGCGGCGGGCGGCGGCGACGGCATCCCCGACCTGCACAAGCTGCCCGCGCGGATCGTCCCGCTGGTCACCGACGCGTTCGGGCACGGCGTCGGCACCGTGTTCCTGGTCGCCGCCCCGTTCGCCGTGGTCGGCTTCCTGCTGGTGCTGTTCATCCGCGAGGTGCCGCTGCGCACTGCCACGGAGGACGCCACGGCCCCGAAGCCGGTGGAGGCGCTGGTCGCGGACTGACGACCGGCCGTCGACATGCGAGAAGGGCTCCCGCCAGGGGTTGGCGGGGGCCCTTCGCCGTTGCCGCGGCCTGCCGGGGCGTGGGGCCGTTTGTCGGAGGTGGTGGTGCGGGCGGCCGTGAGGGGTGGGGGGCTCGGGGGCGGAGCGTGCCGTGTGGCTCGGGCCGTCGGGGTGTGCGGAAAGGCTCCCGCCCGGGGTCGACGGGTCCTTTGTCGTTGCCGGGGCGCGAAGGCTGTGGTGGGTGGTGGGCGGCGGTCTGCGGGAGGCGGAGGGTGTTCGCGGGCGCGGGCGCGGGTGTGCGGAAGGGCTGCTGGCCGGGGCTGGCGGGGATCCGGTGTCGTTGCCGGGGCCGGTGGGCGGGAGGGCCCCTGCCGGGGCGTGGGGCCGTTTGTCGGAGGCGGTGGTGCGGGCGGCCGTGAGGGGTGGGGGCTCGGGGGCGGAGCGTGCCGTGTGGCTCGGGGGCGTCGGGGGTGTGGGGAAGGGCTCCGGGCCGGGTTGGCGGAGCCCTTTGTCGTTGCCGGGGCGGGCGTTGGCCGCGAAGGCTGTGCGGGGCGGTGGTGCGGGTGGCCGTGAGGGGCGGGTGTTTCGGCGGCGGGCCCGGGTGTGCGGAAGGGCCCCCGCCGGGGTGGCGGGGGCCCTTTGTGGTGTCGGTGCTACTTGGCGGCGATCAGTGAGATGCCGAAGGCCACCGCCGCCGCGCAGGCGGCGAAGCACACGCCTGCGGCCACCAGGGCCGGGACGCCCTTGCCGGTGCCGGCCTCGACGGCCGCCTCGCGGCGGGAGAGCGCCAGGTTGCCCAGGGCGAAGACGGTGACGACGGCGAGGGTGACGGCCAGGCTGACGCCCGCGGTCTCGGCCAGTGCGGCCCACTTGATGTGCATGCTCGGTGTCCTCTCAGGCCGCGATGGTGGTCTGGCCGGTGGTGCCGCCGGTGAGCGGCAGGTCGACCGTGGCGCTGTCGCCGTGGTTCACGTTGCCGGCGTGCACCGGCTGGCGGCGGGAGATCAGCCACATCGAGCCGGCGCCGAGCACCAGCGCCACGCCGACCACGGCCACGCCCCAGTCGCCCTGGTCGGCGATCAGTGCGGCCAGGCCGGACACCACGGCGGCGGCCGGCAGGGTCAGGCCCCAGGTGTAGACCATGCGGCGGACCATGCCCCAGCGCAGCTTGCCCGACGGGCCGCCGAGGCCCGCGCCCATGATGCCGCCGGAGCAGACCTGGGTGGTGGACAGGCCGTAGCCCATGTGCGAGGAGGTCAGGATCACGGTGGCGGCGGCGGTCTCCGAGGCGAAGCCCTGCGGCGGCCGGATGTCCGCCAGGCCGGAGCCCATCGAGCGGATGATCCGCCAGCCGCCCATGTAGGTGCCGAGCGCGATCGCCAGACCGGCGCTGATGATCACCCAGGTCGGCGGGCCGTCGCCCTTGTGCAGCTGGCCGGCCGAGATCAGGGTCAGCGTGATGATGCCCATGGTCTTCTGCGCGTCGTTGGTGCCGTGCGCCAGCGAGATCAGCGAGGAGGAGAAGATCTGTCCCCGGCGGAAGCCCTTCTCGGTGCTCTTCTTCGGGCTGCTGCCGGCGATCAGGTAGGCGATCTTGGTGGCGCCCCAGGAGGCCACGCCGGCGATGATCGGGGAGGCCACCGCCGGGATCAGGATCTTGGAGACCACGACGCTGAAGTTGACGCCGCCGATGCCCGCGCCGACCACGGTCGCGCCGATCAGGCCGCCGTACAGGGCGTGGGAGGAGGACGAGGGCAGGCCCTTCAGCCAGGTCAGCAGGTTCCACAGGATCGCGCCGACCAGGGCGGCGAAGATGATCGAGGGTTGCAGTCCGGCCTTCTCGTTGACGATGCCACCGGAGATGGTGGTCGCCACCTTCACCGAGAGGAAGGCGCCGGCGAAGTTCAGCACCGCGGCGATGGCCACGGCGACCTTGGGCTTGAGGGCGCCGGTGGCGATGGAGGTGGCCATCGCGTTGGCGGTGTCGTGGAAGCCGTTCGTGAAGTCGAAGGCGAGCGCCGTGATGATCACAACGGCCACCAGGAACGTGATGTGTTCCATACCCAAACAATCGTCGAAGTGGTCGGACTGACGTTGCTGTCCTGGGCGACCGTAGGAAGCCATGGTGAACGGGAGGTTAACTCGGCACGGAGTTGCGGTTCCCAGAGTGGCGTGCGAGTTGCCGGACCGTCGGTTTTCCATGGAGATCGCGGGAGTTGTTGAGAGTGTTGTCACACTTCCGCGCCGATGAGAATTCACTTCGCGCCCCCCGGGACACCTGCCGGAACCCCCCTTCCGCATGACAGGATCGCTCCGATCGCCGACGGAGAATCAGGGGAGGGCCGGCCGATGGGGGCAGGGCAGCGCGCGGAATCGTCCGGAATGCGGCCGTGGGTGCGGGCCGCGCTGCGGTGCGGGGCGGTGCTCGCCGTCGCCGCACTGGCCCTGCCGTTCGCCTCCGCCGCGTACGCCGCGCCGGACCCGGTCGCCGTGCCGACGGTCTCCGCCGGGAACGACCCGCTGGCCGACGCCAAGCGGACCCTGGGCCCGCTGCTGGAGCAGCTGCACACCCTCTACCAGCAGGCCGAGGCCGCCACCGAGCAGTACAACGGCACGGTGGCCCGGCTCGCCGAGCAGCAGGCCCTCGTCCAGGACCTGAACGCCCGGGTGGCGCGCCAGCAGGACGCGGTGGACGCCGGCAGCGACCTGGCCGCCCAGCTGGCGTCCGCGCAGTACCGCAACAGCCAGATATCCGGGTACGCCGAAATGCTGCTGGCCAAGGACCCGTACGAGGCGGTGGTGATGGCCCAGTTGCTGGACTCCGCCGGGCGCTCGCAGAAGGCGTTCCTGGAACGGCTGAAGGCCGACCGGGACACGCTGGCCGCCGCGCAGCTGGCCGCGCAGCAGGCGCTGGCCGACGCGCAGACGCTGGCCACCCAGCAGGAGCAGCAGAAGAACGACGTGGCCAGGAGCCTGGCGGACGTGGAGACCCTGGTCGGCTCGCTCACCGGCGCGGAGCGCAGTGAGCTGGAGGCGATCGAGAAGCAGCAGGCCGACCAGGCGCAGCTGGCCTTCCTGGCGTCCGGCGCGCTCGGCAAGGGCGAGCGCACGCCGTCCGCGATGGGCCGCAAGGCGGTGGCCTGGGCGCTCCAGCAGCTCGGCAAGGACTACGTGTGGGGCGGCGCCGGACCGGACGTGTTCGACTGCTCGGGCCTCACCTCGCAGGCCTGGCTGCACGCGGGGCGAACCATTCCGCGCACCAGCCAGGAGCAGTGGGCGCAGCTCCAGCACGTGCCGCTGAACCAGATCCGCCCCGGCGACCTGGTGGTCTACTACGGCGGCGCCACCCACATCGGGATGTACATCGGCGGCGGCCTGATCGTGCAGGCCCCGCGCACCGGCGACGTGGTGAAGGTGTCGCAGGTCGGCGCGATGCCGATCCTGGGCGCGGTCCGGCCCGACCCGGACGGCTCGGCGGACGACGCGGGCGGCGCCTGGAAGGTGCCGGACGTGCCGGTCGGCGGGTCGCGGATCGCGCCCGCCAAGCCGTCCACGCTGCCGCCCCCGCCGGTTCCGACCACTCCGGCCACCCCGGCCCCGGGCACCCCGGCGCCCGGCGGCTCGGCCTCGCCGGACCCGCAGCCCGGCACGCCCGGCGCCACCGCCCCGCCGGAGCCCGGCGGCACCGGTTCGCCGAGCACGGGCGGGTCGCCCAGCGGTTCGGCCACCGGATCGCCGTCCGGCTCGGGCTCCGGCTCCGCGTCGGCGTCCGGGACGGGCTCGGCGTCGCTCTCGGCGGGCGCCGACGGCTCCGGCTCGGCCACGCCGTCGGGTCACTGACGGCGCGGCGCGCCCCGGGCCTGCCGGACGGCAGACTCCGGGGCGGCCGGGCGGAGGGCCCGGGGCCGGTCAGGCGGTGGGCTCCAGGCGGACCACCACGGCCTTGGAGGTCGGGGTGTTGCTGATGTCCGCGGTGGAGTCCAGCGGCACCAGCACGTTGGTCTCCGGGTAGTAGGCCGCGGCGCCGCCGCGTGCCACCGGGTAGTGCACCACCCGGAAGTGTGCGGCGCGGCGCTCCACGCCGTCCTTCCACTCGCTCACCAGGTCGACGAACTGACCGTCGGTGACGCCGAGTTCGGTGGCGTCGGCGGGGTTGACCAGGACCACCCGGCGGCCGCCGGTGATGCCCCGGTAGCGGTCGTCCAGGCCGTACACGGTGGTGTTGTACTGGTCGTGCGAGCGCAGCGTCTGGAGCAGCAGCCGGCCCGGCGGGACGTCGGGGGCGGTGAGCGGGTTGACGGTGAAGTTGGCCTTGCCGGTGGCGGTGGGGAAGGTGCGGCTGTCGCGCGGGGCGTGCGGCAGGGTGAAGCCGCCGGGGCGGCGGACCTTGGCGTTGAAGTCGTCGAAGCCGGGGACGACGCGGGCGATCCGGTCCCGGATCAGGTCGTAGTCGCGGGCGAAGTCCTCCCACGGCGTGGGGTCCTGCGGGCCGAGGGCGGCGCGGGCCAGCCGGCTGACGATGGCGACCTCGGAGAGCAGGTCGGGCGCGGGCGGGCGGAGGCCGCCGCGCGAGGAGTGGACGATGCCCATGGAGTCCTCGACGCTGACGAACTGCGGGCCGAGCGTGCTGACGTCCCGGTCGGTGCGGCCCAGGGTGGGCAGGATCAGCGCGCGGGCGCCGGTGACCACGTGCGAGCGGTTGAGCTTGGTGGAGACGTGCACGGTCAGCCGGCAGCGGCGCATCGCGGCCTCGGTGGTGTCCGTGTCGGGGCTCGCGGAGACGAAGTTGCCGCCCATCGCGAAGAAGACCCGTATTCGGCCGTCGCGCATCGCCCGGATGGTGTCGACGGTGTCGTAGCCGTGGGCGCGCGGCGGCTCGAACGCGAACTCCTTGCCCAGGGCGTCCAGGAACGCGGTGCTCGGGCGCTCGAAGATGCCCATGGTGCGGTCGCCCTGCACGTTGCTGTGCCCGCGGACCGGGCAGACGCCCGCGCCGGGGCGGCCGACGTTGCCGCGCAGCAGCAGGAAGTTGACCACCTCGCGGATGGTCGGCACCGAGTGCTTGTGCTGGGTCAGGCCCATCGCCCAGCAGACGATGATCTTCGGCGAGGAGAGCACCAGGCGGTGCAGCTCCTCGATCTGTTCCCAGGGCAGGCCGGTGGCGGCCAGCGTGGCCGGGCGGTCGAGGTCGGCGGCCTCGGCGGCGAACTCGTCGTAGCCGGCGCAGTGTTCGGCGACGAAGGCCTCGTCGACCGCGCCCGGGGTGGTGAGCAGCAGGTGGTTCAGGGCCCGGAACAGCGCCAGGTCGCCGCCGAGCCGGATCTGCAGGAACAGGTCGGTCAGCTTGGTGCCGCCACCGACCAGGCCGCGCGGGGTCTGCGGGTTCTTGAAGCGCTCCAGGCCGGCCTCGGGCAGCGGGTTGACGCTGACGATCTTCGCGCCGGCCCGCTTGGCGCGCTCCAGCGCGGAGAGCATCCGGGGGTGATTGGTGCCCGGGTTCTGGCCGGCCACGATGATCAGGTCGGCCTGGTACAGGTCCTTGAGCGAGACGCTGCCCTTGCCGACGCCGAGGGTCTCGGTGAGCGCGGAGCCCGAGGACTCGTGGCACATGTTGGAGCAGTCGGGCAGGTTGTTGGTGCCCAGCCGGCGGGCGAACAGCTGGTAGGCGAAGGCGGCCTCGTTGGAGGTCCGGCCGGAGGTGTAGAACGCGGCCTCGTCCGGGGAGTCCAGCGCGGCGAGTTCGGCGCCGATCAGCGCGAACGCCTCGTCCCAGCCGATCGGGGTGTAGTGGGCGGCGCCCTCGTCGAGCAGCATCGGGGTGGTGAGGCGGCCCTGCTGGCCGAGCCAGTAGCCGGAGCGCTCGGCGAGTTCGGCGACCGGGTGGGCGGCGAAGAACTCGGGGGTGATGCGGCGTTCGGTGGCCTCCTCGGCGACCGCCTTCGCGCCGTTCTCGCAGAACTCCGCCAGGTGCGGCTTGTCCGGCTCGGGCCAGGCGCAGCCGGGACAGTCGAAGCCGTCGGGCTGGTTGACCTTGCGCAGGGTGGACAGCACCCGGCCGGGCGACATCTGGTCGGCGGCCATCCGCAGGGTGTGCCCGATCGCGGGCAGGCCGGCGGCGGCGTGGGCCGGGGGTCCGACGTGCGGTGCGTCCTGGGCGGGGTCGCGGTGCGGGGGCTGCTTGGCCATGGCGGACTCTCCGGAGGGCTCGGGGGTGCCTGGAGCGTATCCGGTGGCTGCGCGGGTGTCGTGCGGTGGCGGTCGCTCCTGTTCTGCGGGCTTCGGTCACTCCTCCTTCTGCAGCTCCGCGAGCAGCCGGCGGGCGACCGCGTCGTTCTGCCGGAAGGCCGGGGCGTCGGTGCGGGGACGGGCGAAGGCGGCGGGCGCGCGGGTGGTGGTGGGCGCGCCGAGGGCGGTGCGGCGGGGGTGGGGACGGTCGCCGAGGGCGGGGTCGAGCAGCCGGGCGTCGGGGTCGGTGCGGATCAGGCCGGAGCGGTAGGTGTGGCCGTCGGGGTCGGTGAGGTGCTCCTCGCCGATCCGGCCCTCGTGCAGCAGCCGGCGCAGCAGCGGATCGGCGGTCCGGTCGGGGGCGTGCCGCGGCAGGTAGGCGTCGACCAGGGCGGTGCCGTGGACGTGGTGGCCGGGCAGCGCGGGGGAGGAGGCGCGGAAGGTGCCGTGCTGCTCGTCGAGGTCGACGTGCAGGTCGGGGCCGAGGAAGTGCAGCAGTCCGGCGTCGGCGAGGGCGAGCAGCTGGTCGAGGCGGAAGCCGGGCGGGCCGGAGGCGTAGAACGAGAAGAAGCCGTTCCACCAGCCGTCCAGCTCGGCGGCGGTGGAGCGGGCGGTCAGCGGGTGGTGCGGCAGCAGTCGGACCAGCTGGCCGTAGAGCGACAGCAGGGCGTGGAACGCGCCGAGGTCGGCGCTGTGCCGCGGGTCGGAGCGGCGGGCCAGGTCGGCGCGCAGGTGGGCGTGCAGGTGGCGCTGGAGGGCGGCGGGGTCGGTGACGCGCAGGCCGGTCAGCGGGCGGTCGAGCCGTTCGAGGTCGAGCCGGTCGTCCGGGTCGGGGACGGCGGCGGCGACCAGGGCCTCGCGCTGCGGGCTGTACCAGTCGAGCGGGTGGTAGGCGGCGAGGAACTCGTCCCACGGCAGGGCGGTGCGTCCGGGGTGGCCGTGGAACAGCTCGTGGTAGTAGCCGAAGCCGATCTCCTTGGCCATCGCGGGCCACAGGTCGCGGCGGAACTCCAGTGGCCCGTCCGGGAGTTCGGTGTCCGGCCCGAAGTAGCGGGGCAGCGGCGGGGGCGGGCCCTGGAGCCGGTAGCCGGTCTTGGCGTGGTACGGGACGCCGCGCCGGGAGCCCGCGTACAGCACCGGTTCGCGGCCGGACGGCAGGTAGCGCAGGCCGCCGCAGGGCCGGGCGACGAACCGGCCGCCGCGGCCCTCGGTGAGCAGCGCGACCAGGTCGACGAAGGCCAGCCCGAGGCCGCGGACCACCACCGGCTCGCCGGGGGCGAGGCCGTCCAGGTCGGCGTCGGCGGTGAACGCGGGCGGCAGGTAGCTGCGGCCGTGGCGGGCGGCGAAGGCGCGGGCGGCGGCGGTCTCCGGGCCGGGCGCGGAGTCGAGGTGGCCGAGCGCGAGCACCACCCGGTCGGCGGGCAGCACGGTGCGGGTGAGGTGGACGCGCTGCGGTCCCTCCGCGTCGCCGGTGAGCCGCCAGGCGGTGTCCCGGTGGAGGAACAGCCGGATGTTCTCCGGGAGTTCGGCGGTGGCCCGGCGCAGCACCCAGTCCAGGTAGGCGCTCTGGGCGCGCCGGGTGGGGAAGTCGGTCGGGGCGAGACTGCGCAGTTCGTCGGCCACGTCCGGGTCCGTGACCGGACGGTAGGGCCGGTGGGCGGCGGGCTCGGCGGCCCACTCGGCGAGCGACGGGCCGGGACGGACCGGGCCGATCAGCGTGGAGCGCTCGTCGGTGAACATGGTGACGTCCTCGGCCATCGAGTTCATCCGCAGCAGCGGCGACTGGGCGTGCCGCCAGATCCGGCCGCCGCCGGGCGGGTGCGGGTCGACCAGGTGGATGTGCAACGCGGTGTCGGGGGACAGCAGTTCGGGAGCGTTGGCGGCGATCCGCTCCAGCAGGCCGGTGCCCCGCGGGCCGGCGCCGACGACGACCAGGACGGGCACCCGGCTCACCGCCCGCCGGCCCGGCGCAGCGCCGCCCGGGCCCGCTGCCACGGGGTGGGCGGCAGCTCGGCGCGGGTGGAGCCGCGGGCGAAGCGCCGCTCCAGGTAGTACTGGCCGACCGAGAGCAGGCTGGTCACCGCCACGTACCAGAGCGTCGCGACCACCAGCAGCGGGATCACCTGGTACGTCCGGTTGTAGATCAACTGGGCGGAGAACAGCAGGTCGTGGACGGCCAGCACGGAGATCACCGAGGTGCCCTTGAGGGTGCCGATCAGCATGTTCCCGGCGGGCGGCAGGATCGCCCGCATCGCCTGCGGCAGCACGATCCGGCGCAGCACCCGGCCGCGCCCGAGGCCGAGCGAGGCGGCGGCCTCCAGCTGGCCCTGGTCGACCGAGAGGACGCCGGAACGCACCACCTCGGCGGCGAACGCGGCCTCGTGCAGGGTGAGTCCGATCGCGGCGGTGAGCACCGGGCCGAGCAGGTCGACGGTCCGTACCGCGAACAGCTCGCCGCCGAACGGGACGCTCAGCGCGAGCCTCGGGTACAGCGCGCCGATGTTGAACCAGAACAGCAGCTGGACCAGCAGCGGAGTGGCCCGGAAGATCCAGACGAATCCCCAACTCAGGGTCTGCAGCACCGGGTTGCCGGACAGCCGGGCCACCGCCAGGCCGGTGCCGAGGGCGAAGCCGAGGACCATCACGACGGCGGTCAGCCAGAGCGTCAGCCACAGGCCGCGCAGGATCGCGGCCGAGGTCAGGTAGGAGCCCACCACCGGCCACTCGAAGGCCGGATTGCCGGCCATCGACCGCACCAGCAGCACGGCGGCGAGCAGTGCCAGACCGCCGCTGACGTACCGCCAGGGGCGGCGGCGGGGCGCGATCGGCAGCTCGGCGGGCGGGGCGGGCGGGGTGGTCGAGGCCGGTATCAGGGGTGGGGCGGCGGGCGAGGCCATGAGGGCTCCATCGGGCGGCGGGGGCAGGCGGTCTCCGCATGCCGTCACTCACGCGCGCCGCGTCCCTCAACGCGGCTGGGCCTGGCGGCAGTTCGGCCGGGCCCGGGCAGTACTCGCTCCGCCCCGATGGTACGGGCGGACGGCGCGGCGGTGTCAAGGGCGGACAGGTTTCGCCCCGTGAACGATGGTTGACGGACCATCGGCGACGCTGGTCAACTGTTCGACATGACAGCCGAGCAGCCCAACCTGGTGACGCGAGGCCACATCGACTTCGGTCGGGTGTGGTCCGCGGCGTGTTGCGGCTGACCCGGCAGCGGGCCGCCTGACCGGCCCTTCTCTCCTCCGGGAGTCCTCCCTCGGTCGCCCCGTCGCGGGCCGGGAAGCCGTCCGTCCGGACGGATCAACAGGCGTACGCTGCCGCCCTTTTCGCGTTCCCGCTCGCTCCGAGAGCCGCCGGCGCCCCGTCACGCGCCGCCCCGTCCGTCGATCCCGACCTCCCGCCGACGTCCTGCTGATGCCCCGCTGACTTCCGCCGTTCCCCGTCCTGCCGACGTCCCGCTGACTTCCGCCGTTCCCCGTCCCGCCCGCCGAGGCGTACCCCCGGCATGCCCGGACGCGGAGCCGCGCCGACCCGAAGAGGCCTGCCATGCCCGTCGAGTTCCTCGGAATCGCCGCCACCGGCGACGGTTCGGAGACCACCGCCCGCACCACCCACGCCTTCGACCGCGACTACACGCTGCGGCTGGCCCGCGCCCACGAGGACCACGGCTGGGACCGGGTGCTGTTCGCCTACGGCGCCGGCTCCCCGGAGCCCGCCGCCTCCGCCGCGTACCTGGCCGCCAAGCTGGACACCCTGCAGATCCTGCTGGCGCACCGTCCGAACGTCTCCTACCCGACCTTCGCCGCCAAGACCTTCGCCACCCTGGACCGGATCAGCGACGGCCGGCTGACCGTGCACTTCATCACCGGCGGCAACGACCACGAGCAGCAGCGCGAAGGCGACTTCCTGCCCAAGGACCGCCGCTACGACCGCACCCGGGAGTACATCCGGATCGTCAAGCAGGCCTGGACCAGCCGCGAACCCTTCGACCACGACGGCGAGTTCTACCGCTTCAACGACTTCGTCTCGGACGTCTTCCCGGTCCAGCTGCCCCGCCCGAACGTCTCCTTCGGCGGCTCCTCGCCCGCCGCCTACGCCGCCGGCGGCGCCGAGGCCGACATCTACTGCCTGTGGGGCGAGCCGCTGGCCCGCACCGCCGAGCAGATCGAGCTGGTGAAGGCCGCCGCGAGGGCCGCCGGGCGCACCGACGTCCCGCGCATCCAGGCGGCGTTCCGGCCGATCATCGCGCCCACCGAGGAACTCGCCTGGGAGAAGGCGCACCGCACGGTCGGCGCGATCAGGGCCCGGCGGGAGAGCAACGACCTGGTGCGCCGCCGGCTGACGGGCGATCGGCAGCCCGAGAACACCGGCTCGCAGCGGCTGCTGGAGATCGCCGAGGCCGGCGAGCGCTACGACCGCGCGCTGTGGACGCCGACCGCGGCCGCCACCGGCGGTGCGGGCAACTCCAACGCGCTGGTCGGCACCCCCGAGACGGTCGCCCAGGCGCTGCTCGACTACTACGACCTCGGCGTGGAGATCCTCTCGGCCCGCGGCTACGACCACATCGACGACGCCATCGACTTCGGCCGGTACGTCATCCCGCTGGTCCGCGAGGAGGTCGCCAAGCGCGACGCCGCCAAGGCGGCCCTGGCCGAATGAGCGCGCTGACCGTCGAGCAGGCCGCCCTCGGCGACCCCCTCACCGAGCCGCTGATCCGCGAGCTCACCCACGAGTACGTCACCCGCTACGGCCCGGGCGGCCACGAGGAGATGGCCCGCCACCCGGCCGAGGAGTTCGCCCCGCCGCACGGCCTGCTCCTGCTGCTGCTGCGCGACGGCGAGCCCGTCGCAGGCGGCGCCTACCGCCGCTACGACGCGCACACCGCCGAGCTGAAGCGGATGTGGACCGCCGCCGGGCACCGCCGCCAGGGCCTCGGCCGCCGGGTGCTGGCCGAACTGGAGTCCGCCGCCCGGGAGGCCGGCTACCGGCGGATCTTCCTCACCACCGGTCCGCTCCAGCCCGAGGCCAAGGGCCTCTACCTGGCGACCGGCTACACACCCCTGTTCGACGTCACCGAGCAGCCGGCGGAGTTCCGCCCGCTGCCGTTCGAGAAACACCTGGCCGCCCCGGCGGCCGGAAAGGCCCCGCTCCGATGAACCGCCCGAACCGCCCGAGCCGCCCGAACAGCCCGAGCCGCCCACTCGCCCTGGTGCCCGCCGTCGTCGCCGTCCTGGTGCTGTCCGGCTGCGGCGCCGACCCGACGTCCGGCCCGGCGGCCGCGCCGGTCGGCGTCAGGCCCGATCAGGACGTGCTGGGGCAGGTGCAGAAGGACGAGGCGGCCGCCGCCCTGCTGCCCGCCGAGGTGCGCGCCGCCGGCGCCATCAAGCTCGGCGGGGCGATCGGCACCCCGCCCGGCGCGTACTACCCCGACCCGGCGCAGCACCGGCCGGTCGGGCTGGACGTGGACATCGTCGACGGCGTGGCCAAGGTGCTCGGGCTGACGGTGCAGCGCGAGGACGCCGCGTTCGAGACCATCCTGCCGGCGCTCGGCAGCGGCAAGTACGACGTCGGCACCGGCAACTTCGGCGTCACCGAGGCCCGGCTGAAGACCGTCGACTTCGTCACCTACATCGACGACGGCCAGGGCTTCGCGGTGCGCGCCGACAACACCGCGCTGACCGGCGTCAGCGACCTGACCCAGCTGTGCGGACTGACCGTCGGCACCGGCGCGGGCACCACCTTCGAGGCCACCCTGAACGCCAAGAAGGACGTCTGCGCGCAGGCCGGCAAGAAGCCCTACGAGGTGAAGGCGTTCTCCGAGAACGGCGCCGTCACCACCGGCCTCCAGCAGGGCCGGCTCGACGTGGCGATGTCCACCATCAACGGCCTGCGCTACCAGGCCGCCCAGCCCACCTCGCACATCCGCTTCCTCGGCGAGTACCACCGCCTCGACGTGGGCTTCGCGTTCAAGAAGGGCTCGCCGCTCGCCCCCGCCTTCCAGGCCGCCGTCAACCGGCTGATCCAGGACGGCAGTTACCGGAAGATCCTCGACAAGTGGGGCACCGCCGACTCGGCGATCACCGAGTCCCTGATCAACCCGCCCGAGCACCCCTGACCACGGAGCCCCCGCGATGACCACGACCACTCTGGAAACGCTGCGACAACAGGCCGACGACAGACCGGAGTTGACCATCGTCCCGCACCGCCGCCCGTGGCGGCTGGTGGCCGGCCTGGCCGCGCTGGTGCTGGTCGCCCAGTTCCTGCACGGGCTGGCCGTCAACCCCGGCTGGGACTGGCCGACCTTCCGCACCTTCTTCTTCTCCGACAGCATCCTGCGCGCCGTCGGCGTCACCCTCCAACTCACCGCCTACGGAACGGTGCTGGGCTTCGCCCTGGGCGCGGTGATCGCCGCGCTGCGGCTGTCCGGCAGCCCGATCCTGCGCACCATCGCCTGGACGTACGTGTGGGCGTTCCGCTCGATCCCGCTGATCGTCCAGCTGGTGTTCTGGTTCAACCTCGCCTACCTGTACAAGCGGATCGGCTTCGGCATCCCGTTCGGCCCGAGCTTCGTCTCCTTCGGCACCATGGACCTGCTCGGCGCACTCGGCGCGTCCGTCCTCGGCCTCGCCCTGCACCAGGCCGCGTACGCCGCCGAGATCATCCGCGGCGGGGTGCTGGCGGTGGACGCCGGGCAGCTCGAAGCGGCAGCCGCGCTCGGCATCCCGCGGTTCCGGCAGGCCTGGCGGATCGTGCTGCCGCAGGCCATGCGCGGCATCCTGCCGAACGCCGCCAACGAGGTGATCTCGCTGTTCAAGGGCACCTCGATCGTCTACGTGATGGCGATCGGCGAACTCTTCTACCAGGCGCAGGTGATCTACGGCCGCACCGGCCGGGTGGTGCCGCTGCTGATGGTCGCCACCGTCTGGTACGTGCTGCTGACCACCGTGCTGTCCCTCGTCCAGTACCGGGTCGAGCGCTACTTCGCCCGCGGCAGCGAACGCACCCCGCCCCCCACCCCCTGGCAGCGCCTGCGCGCCGCCGCCACCGAGATCCGGGAGAAGCAGGCATGAGCAGCGGCACGGCGATGGTGGAAGTGCGCGGCGTCCACAAGCGGTTCGGACGGCTGGAGGTGCTGCGCGGCATCGACCTCGACGTCCGGCCCGGCACCGTCACGGTGGTGCTCGGCCCGTCCGGCTCCGGGAAGTCCACCCTGCTGCGGGCGGTCAACCACCTGGAGAAGCTGGACCGGGGGTACGTCCGGGTCGACGGCGAACTGATCGGCTACCGGCAGGTCGGCGACAAGCTGCGCGAACTGCCCGAACGGGAGGTGCTCAAGCAGCGCACCCGGCTCGGCTTCGTGTTCCAGAACTTCCACCTGTTCCCGCACCTGACCGTGCTGGAGAACCTGGTCGAGGCACCCGTCGGCGCCCTCGGCGTCCCCCGCGAACAGGCCCGGGCCCGGGCCCGCGAGCTGCTCGCCCGGGTCGGCCTCGCCGAGAAGGCGGACGAGTACCCGCGCCGGCTCTCCGGCGGCCAGCAGCAGCGGGTGGCCATCGCCCGGGCGCTCGCCCTGGAACCCAAGGTGCTGCTGTTCGACGAACCGACCTCGGCGCTCGACCCCGAACTCGTCGGCGAGGTCCTCGACGTCATCAAGGACCTGGCCCGCACCGGCACCACGATGATCGTGGTCACCCACGAGATCGGCTTCGCCCGCGAGGTCGCGGACACGGTGGTGTTCATGGACGGCGGCGTGGTCGTCGAACAGGGCCCGCCCGCACAGGTGCTGGACGACCCGCAGCACGAGCGCACCCGCGCCTTCCTCGCCAAGGTGCTCTGAGCCGAGGCGCTCCGAGCCGAGGCGATTCGAGTCGAATCCTCCGAAAACCGTTTCTTCGTAAGGGAGTTGCCCCATGTCCAGTGTCCTCCGTCGCGCCGCCGCCCCGGCCGCCCTGGCGCTCGCCGCCGCGCTGCTGCTCACCGGCTGCGGCTCCGGCGGGAACGCCGCAGCCGACCTGGGCGGGGCGAACGCGGGCATCGCGCCCAACGGCGTCAAGGTCAACCTGACGCCCGACCAGAACCGCGTCACTGCGGCCAAGGTCGAGGCGATCGCCGCGCTGGTGCCCGACGAGATCCGCCGAAGAGGCACCCTCCAGGTGGTGGACAACCTGGGCACCGTCCCACCGCTGGACTTCCACGCCACCGACGACCGGACCATCATCGGCGCCGAACCCGACCTGGCCTACCTGATCGGCAACGTCCTGGGCCTGAAGGTCGAACTCACGCCGGTCTCCTGGGAGAACGTCTTCGTCGGCCTGGACAGCGGCAAGTACGACGTCGGCATCACCAACATCACCGTCACCGAGGCCCGCAAGGAGAAGTACGACTTCGCCACCTACCGGCTCGACATCCTCGGCTTCGAGGCCAAGAAGGGCGGCAGCTGGAAGGTCAAGGGCGCGGCCGACGTCGCCGGGCACACCATCGGCGTCGCCTCCGGCACCAACCAGGAGAAGCTGCTGCTCGCCTGGAACGAGCAGAACCTCAAGGCCGGGCTCAAGCCGGTGGACGTGAAGTACTACCAGAACGCCTCCGACTACTACCTGGCCCTCGGCTCCGGCCGGATCGACGCCTGGCTCGGCCCCAACCCGTCCGGCGCGTTCCACGCCGCGCAGACCGGCGAGACCGAGATCATCGGCACCTACTCCGGCGCCGGCGACCAGGTCCTCGGCAAGATCGCCGCCACCACCAAGAAGGACAACGGCCTGGTCAAGGCACTCGGCGCGGCCATCGACGAGCTGATCAGGGACGGCAGCTACACCGAGGTGCTGAAGCGCTGGGGGCTGGACAACGAGGCCGTGCAGAGCTCGGAGATCAACCCGCCCGGCCTGCCGAAGACCGACTGACCGGACGGCGGGGTGCTGCGCCTCCGACCTCCGCAGGCCGCACCGGCGCAGGCAGCACCGCCCGCGGGCCTCACCAGCCGTGCGGAATGCGTTCCAGCACCCCGCCCGCGAACACGTCGTACAGCGGCAGCGACTCCAGGTGCACATAGCCGATGTGGCAGTCGCACTCGCCCAACGGGCATGCGCGCGGCCGCAGTTGGGCCAGGTAGGAGTCGTCGTACAGGTTGCCCAGCGGCGGCCGGACGAAGTGGCAGCGGCGCACCGTGCCGTCGCCGTCCACCGACACCACGCTCTCCCCGGTGCGGCACGGCAGGCCCGCGCTGCGGTGCGGGTGGCGGCTGTAGCCGAACAGCGGGTCCAGCTCAGTCCACTCGGCCGCCTCCGCGTCGGTGTAGGTGTGTCCGTCCGCCGCGTTCACCCACAGGTAGACGGACGGCGGCAGGGCGGCCCGGAGGCGGCGGGCGGCCGCCAGGTGCTCCGGCTGTCCGACCACGCCGACGCTGAACCGCACGCCCAGCGCGGCCAGTTCGGCGCACTTGGCGAGGAAGCGCTGCTCCGTCACCTGGCCCGGGTGGTACGTCACCCAGAGCGCCAGCTTCGACAGGTCCGCCTCGGCCAGCCAGTCGGTCCGGCAGCTCGCGTTGGTCTGGATCGCCACCCGCTCCAGGTGCGGCAGCCGGCTCAGCTCCACCATCGCCCGCCGGTACCAGGACCGCACCAGGCCCTCGCCCCACGGCGTGAACAGGACCGAGAGGCGGCCGTGCTCGTATCCGGACGCCCAGGCGGTGAACCGCTCCAGCGCGGCCCGGTCGGTTCGCAGCAGCTCCGGGCTGTCCCGCCGCTTGGCGAACGGGCAGTACGGGCAGTCGTAGTCGCAGGAGGACAGCGGGCCCCGGTAGAGGATCGTCAGCGCGCTCACTTCGGCGAGTACTCCGTCATCCGCGCGCGCACCCCGGCGGAGAACAGCCGCGGGCCGACGGCGTCCGACCAGGCCAGCCCCTCCGGGCTGAGCAGCAGCCGATCCTCGGCGCCGGCCAGCCAGCCGCGGGCGGCGAACTCGGCCAGCTCGGCCGGGAAGTCCCGCTCCGGGGTGCTGCCGAACCGCTCCCGGTAGGCCGCCTGGTCGACGCCCTCGCCCTGGAGCAGCGACTGCACCAGGTGGCGTCGCCGGGTCTCCTCGTCCGTCATCTCCCAGCCCAGCTCGGCGCGCGAGAAGTCCGGGGCGGCGACGTAGTCGTCGATGATCCGGCGCACCTCGCGGGCGTCCACCGCGTAGTCGAAGGAGTAGTGCAGCTTCGACGTGTAGGAGCGCGCCCCGCAGCCCAGGCCCACCATGCCGTCGGTCTGGCAGGCGTACTCGCCGGGGCTCGCGCTCGCCGCGCCGGCCCGGCGGAACATCCGCATCGACACCTGCTCGTACCCGTGCGCCAGCAGGTGGTCCCGGCCGGCCCGGTACAGCGACAGGCGCTGCGCGTCCCACTCCGCGGTGCCCACCGGGGCGGCGTGCCGGCCGAGACCGGTCAGCGGGCGGACGTACAGCGGGTACAGGTACAGCTCCTCGGGCTGCCAACTCAGCGCCGCGTCCAGGGACTTGATCCAGCTGGCCGGGGTCTGGCCGTCGATGCCGTAGATCAGGTCGATGTTCAGCACCGGGAAGCCGGCGTCCCGGACCCGGCCGAGTGCGGCCTCCACCGCCGCCCGCTTCTGCGGCCGGACCGCGGACTTCGCCTCCTCGTCCAGGAACGACTGCACGCCCAGGCTCAACCGGGTGGTGCCGCGCTCCGCCAGCACCTTCAGCCGGTCAGCGGTGGCGGTGTCGGGGGACGCCTCGACGGAGAGCGGAACGGCCCGGAGATCCGCGCCCATCCGGTGCTCGGCGATGTCGCAGAGGCGCTCCAGTTCGGCCGCGGTCAGGTAGGTGGGGGTGCCGCCGCCGAACGCCGCGAGTGCGAACCCGGCGGTGTCGGCGAGCGCGTCCCGGACCTGGACGGCCTGCCGCTCCAGCGCGTCCAGGTACGCCGTGGTCAGGCCCTGCGGGCTGCCGATCCGGGTGAACAGGTTGCAGAAGCCGCAGCGCACCTCGCAGAACGGGATGTGCAAGTAGAGGGAGAGGGCGTCCTGCTTCTCACCCCGCCACAGCTCGGCCAGCGCCGGGCGGTCCGGCAGCGGGCGGTACGCCGTCTTGTGCGGGTACGCGTACACGTAGGACTGGTACGGGGAGTCGGGCGTCATGCGGATTCCTGAGGGGTGGCCGGGAGGGTGAAATGCGCGTACGGCACCGTCCAGACCACCTCGTGGCCGATCCGGTGCCCGGTGTAGCCGTCCTCGCCGTACGCCGTGCCGTGGTCCGAACAGACGATCGCGAAGCACGGCCGGCGCGCCGACATGGCGGCGAACAGCCGCCCGAGATGCGCGTCCACGTACTCCAGCGCGGCGGCGTGACTGGCCCGGGAGTCGCCGTCCTCGCGGGTCGCGCCCGGCAGGTGGAACCAGTTCGGCTGATGCAGCGCGGAGACGTTGATGAACAGGAACAGCGGCTGCTCGGCGGGCTGCTCGGCCGCCACTCGTTCGGCCACCGCCACCTGCGACTCGAACGACGTCGGGGACGGGACGCCCAACTCCGGTGCCCAGTGGCTCTCCTGGAACAGCCCCGGGAGGACGGAACCGAGCGGGCCCTGCTTGTTGAAGAACCCGACGCCACCGATACAGACCGTGCGGTAACCGGCCGCGGCGAGAGCCGTCGGCAGATCCGGCGCGTCGAACACCCACGTCCGGGACTCGGTCGACTCCGAACCGGCGAACCGCGCCGCGAAGAGACGGGGGTGCGGCCCGTTCGGGGACGCGGGGGTCGGGAGGAAACCGGCCAGGATCGCCTGGTGCGAGGCGTACGTGAAACTGCCGGGGGAGTGGCGGCGCTCCCACTCGCCGTTCGGGATCACCCGGGCGAGGTGGGGGAGGCGGCCGGCGGTGAGGAGCTCCTCGGCGACGTCGAAGCGGAGGGTGTCGAGGGTGACGAGGAGGAGGTCGTGGGTGCCGACGATCTCGTTCATGTCGGGTATGTCGTGGTGCAACGTCTTTCCTCGGGGTCGGCCGCCGTGACGGCAGCTGGATGTGGGCGCTTCCGCAGGGGTGGCGGGACGCACGGGTGTTGGCCGTCGGGGCGTCAACTGGCCGTGGTGCGAGCGGATCTGGCCACGCCTGCTCTTCCGTCTCGCGCAGTTCCCCGCGCCCCTGATTTCGCACCCGCCTGCGTTTCTTCGGTTCGGTACCTCGGCGAAGCCAGTTGGGCTGCGTAGGTGTCGAGGCCCGGGGCCGGGCCGTCGGGGAGGCCCGGGAGGCCCGGGAGGAGGTCGCCGAAGGCGTTGAGTTCGCCGACCAGGGTGCGGCGCCAGTGGGAGGTGGGGAGGAGATCGACGCCGACCATGGGGGCGTGCGGGAAGCACCTCGCGGCGGCTTCGGCGGTGGCGAGGAGGGTGGGCCAGGTGTCGCCGGCGGCGGCCCGGACGGCCGCCGATTCGCCGCGGGCGCCGCCGAGGTGGAGGTTGGTCATGGGGTGGCGGCTGGTGCGGACCACCAGGTGGGTGGCTCGGCCGTCGACCACCAGGACCCGCAGGTCCGCGGTGCGGCCGGCCTGGCCGGACTTGGGGATCCACTGTTCGACGTGCAGGCCTTCCGGGGCGAGGCGGTCGACCAGGGCGGCGACCTCGGCCGGTTCGCGGTAGCGGCGGACGGTGAGCGAGTTGTGCAGCCCGTCCGGGGCGACCTCCACCGAGGTGGTGGCCTGGACCCGGCCGCGCGGGCCGAACTCCAGGGCCACCACGCCCGACGCGGAGGAGCCGTGGACGGGCTTGAGGAACACCCGGCGCATCCCGGCGGAGGCCATGCGTGAGCGCAAGTCCTCGAAGGAGAGCGGGAGTTCGCCGGGCAGCGCGGGAGGCACCGGCACCCCGGCGGCGGCCAGCGCGGCGTGGGTGCGGCGCTTGTCGAACATCACCGCGATCTCCTCCGGATCGCCGAGCAGCCGCACCCCGGGCCGGGAGGCCAGCTCGCGCAGGGCGGCGGTGACGCCCGCGTACCAGGCCGGGCCGCCCTCGACCCGGGTGGCGGCGTAGCCGGCGCCCAGTGCGGCGCCGCGCAGCAGCCGGTCGGCCTCCGGGTCCTCACCGGGCGAGTCGATCCGGACCACCGCGCCGGGCGGCAGCTCGTACCGTCCGCGCAGGACCGCGGACCACGGCAGCACGGTGGGCTCCGGCAGCCCCGCGGCGCGGGCCGCGGCGGCGAACAGGGTGACTCGGCGGTGCCCCGGGCAGCCCAGGACGACCAGCTGTGGCGGCGTCAACGCAGGACCCCGCCTACTCGGAGACGGCGACGTAGCGCCAGTTGTCGTTCGGGTCCTCGGCCCCGGAGAGGTCGATCTCGACGCCGGGCAGGGCGTCCCGCAGGCGCTTCTGCATGCCCTCGGTGAGGTAGTGGTGGTGCAGGTCGAGCGTCTTCAGGTGGGTGAGCGGCTGGCCCTCCAGCAGCGCCGCCGCGCCCTCGTTGGTGAGCGCGCCCATGGACAGCGCCAGCCCGGTGAGCCGGGGGACCACCGGGGCCTGGGCGACCAGCGCGGCGATCCGGTCCTGCTGTTCGGCGTTCTGCAGGCCGAGGTGCTTCAGCGAGGGCAGTTCGGCGCCGGACAGGAACGGGCCGAGGTCCCTCGTCGTCCAGTCGCCGCCGTAGTTGTCGACGCCGAGCCACAGCTCCAGCTTCTCCAGCGCCGGGAAGTCGCAGGCGGCGATCGAGCGGACCACCGTGCCCGGCAGACCGCCGGCCTCGAAGCGCAGCGCCTTGAGCTTCTCGTGCCGCACCGGCTTCAGGTCGAGCCGGTCGTTGCCGTCGTAGTCCTCGCCGGCGCCGCGCATCACCAGCTCCTCCAACTGCGGGAAGGTCTCCAGGACCGGCGTGATGTCGCAGGTCTGGATCCAGGAGATCTCGCACTCCTCGAAGGTGATGTCGCCGATGAACAGCGCCCGCAGCGCCGGGAAGCGGGCGGCGGAGGCGAGCACCACCGGCAGCGCCTCGGACAGCGACTCCGGCTCCTCGGAGAACCAGCGGCCGATCACCACCGCGGTGACCTCCTCCACCGCGACGGTCTCCAGGAACTTCGCCCAGTGCTCGGCGAAGGTGGCCTCGTCGTCCCAGTCCACCCAGATCTTCCAGGCGGTGGCCGCCGCCGCGGGCAACGTGCCGTCCTTGGAGGCTTCGAGGAAGTCGGTGACCGGAAGGCCGTGGAACTCCTCGATGTGCTGATTGATGGTCATGCGCCGCTCCTCGCTGCTCGTCGTGGGGCCTGACCCTGTCTACCAGCCGCCCGTGACGTTCACCCGCACGGGGAATTCTTCGGGCGTGGTGTTGTCGGTGGGGCCGCCTAGTTTTCTGCCCGGGACGTCCGGCGCCCGGCCGGACCCGACCGCGGGAGGACCGCCGTGTACCGCCAGGGTGACGTACTGATCGTGCCGGTCGAACAGAGCGCGGTCCCGGCCGCGGTGGCCCGCCTGCCGCGCCAGCCGCGGGACGGCCGAGGCCGGCTGGTGCTGGCCCTCGGCGAAGTCACCGGCCACGCCCACGCGGTGGTCGGACCGGGCGAACTGCGGCGCGAGTCCGGCCCGTTCGGCCGCGCCTGGCTGCACCTGCCGGAGGGCGGCCGGGTCGTGCACGAGGAGCACGCGGTGATCCCGCTGCCCACCGGCTGGTTCCGGGTGGTCCGGCAGCGCGAGTACGCGCCCGGCGCGGTCCGCATGGTCGCCGACTGAACCCGCCCCTACGAGATCGAGGACAGAACCGATGACCACGCAGCTGACCGGCCGTCCGGCCGACGCCTCGGTGGCGCACTGGCGGGCGGTCGCCGCCGCCACCGGCCCCGCCGACCGGGCCACCGCCGAACAGGCCGTCCGGGCCGCCTACCGGGCCGCCGGGCTGGCCGAACCGACCGAGTTCCGCTGGTACCCCTCGCCGCTCGCCGCCGTCACCGAACTGCTCGACCACCGCGAGGAGTTCGGTGCCAACGTGCGCGAACGGGTGCGCACCGCCGCCTGGGAACGGGCCCGCGCCGCCGCGTTCGCCGCGCTCGGCCCGGCCGGCTGGTCCGAGCTGTGGGGCCTGACCGGCGCCGAGCTCGCCGCCACCACCGCGCTGCCCGCCGAGCGGGTCCGGGCCGCGCTGCTCGACCACTTCGCCCCCGAGCCCGGGCCGTTCGGCTGGGAGGAGTCCCGCCTGCCGCAGAACAAGGAACTCCGCCGGGTGGCCGGCGAGACCCGCGCCAAGGTCCGCCTCGCCGTGCTGGACGCGGTGGCCGGCCAGCACGACGCCGCCTGGTTCGCCGCCTTCGACACCGCCGGCACCGGCGACGACGCCCTCGCCGCGCTGGCCGGCGTGGCCCGCCAGACCGGCTGGTGGTGGCCGTTCGCGAACACCGTGCTGCTCAGCGAACGCCCCGTCGCCCTGCACCGCGACGAGGCCGGCCGACTCGACCGCGCCGACGGCCCGGCCCTCGCCTACGCCGACGGCTTCGCGCTGTACGCGTGGCGCGGCATGCCCGTCCCCGCGGACTTCCTGGAGCAGCTCACCGGCCTCACCGTGGAGCGCATCCGCACCGAGGAGAACGCCGAACTGCGACGCGTCATGCTTGAGCACTTCGGCTACGACCGGTACCTCGCGGAGAGCGGCGCCCAGCCGCTGCACCGGGACGGGACGGGCATCCTCTGGCGGATCCAACTCCCGGACGACGAACCGGTGGTGATGGTCGAGGTGGTCAACTCCACCGCCGAACCCGACGGCACCTTCCGCACCTACTACCTCCGCGTCCCCCCGCACATCCGCACCGCGCGAGCGGGCGTGGCCTGGACGTTCGGCGTCGAGGAGAAGGAGTACCGCCCCCAGCGGGAGACCTGAGGCGCCCCCACGCGCCCCGGTCCGCTCATCCCCTGCCTATGTCCCGGAGGCGGGCCAGCAACACCCCCGCCGGGCTGTCCTCCGTCTCCAACCGGAGCCACTGGCCCATGACTTCGGCCGTCTGCCCGTCGTGGACGGCCGTCGCGGCGGCCATCACCACGAACTGGTCGACCAGCCAGGCGCAGAGGGAGTCGACCGGGATCTGGCGGCCTTCGTCCAGCCAGCTGATCGCGGAGGCCTCCACCACGGAGATCCAGGAGCGCACCAGCAGGGTGAGCCGCGGTCCGGCCTCCCGTACGCCCAGGTGGCGCAGGGTGCGCCGAATCGCCGCGCGGCGGACGTCGTCGACGATCGCCGAGGTGCGGGCGGTCTCCACCACCGAGCCGCCGCGCAGCAGCGCGCCGTAGCCGGCGGCGTGCTCGTCGACGAAGGCGAAGTAGCGGTGCAGGACGGCGCCGAGCTGCTCGGTGGGGGTGCCGGTGAAGGCGGCGACGGTGAAGCGGGAGGTGAGCTCGGAGGCGGCGCTGCGCAGCGCGGCCTCGTACAACTGCTGCTTGCCGCCGGCGAAGTAGCGGTAGACGAGCGGGCGGGACGCGCCGGCGGCCTCCGCGACGTCGTCGAGCGAGACGTCCTCGGGCGGGCGGGCGGCGAACAGTTCGAGGGCGACGGCGATCAGCTGCTCGCGCCGCTGCTGGACGGGCAGTCGGCGGTAGCCGGTGCGCCGGGGGGCGGGGTCGTCGACGGCTGCCTCGACGGGGGAGGGGGTCGCTGCCATGGGTGCCAGGGTAATCGCCGGGCGGGCCCGCACCGTGCGGCCGGGACCGGCGGGTCCTTGCCGGGCGTCCACCGCCGTCGGCCGCAGACTGTGATCACGGATGGGCGGAGCGTGACGAGGAGCGGCCGGTGCGGTGGTTGCGGGCGGTCGGGCAGTGGATCGGCAGGGCGCCGGGAACGTACGTGTGGCTGCTGCTGCTCGCGATCACCAGTTTCGTGGTGGCGCAGAAGGACCCGGCCGCGCTGCACTTCTTCCTGCAGAAGCGCTCCACCAACATCGACCAGCTGAACGCGCACCCGGTGCACGCGCTGCTGGCCAGCCTGATCTGGACCGAGCAGGCGAACTTCCTGTTCTACTTCGTGATGTTCCACCTCTTCCACGTCCCCGCCGAACGCTGGCTCGGCACCGGGCGCTGGCTGACGGTGGCGCTGACCGCGCACGTGCTGGCCACGTACATCAGCCAGGGCGTGGTGGCCTGGGGCGTCCACCACCAGGTGCTGCCGATGCGGATGGCGCGCACCGTCGACGTCGGGGTGTCGTACGCGCTGGCCGGCGTGGAGGGCGTGCTGACCTGGGGGCTCGCGGGCGTCTGGCGGTGGGTGTACGGGTGCGGGCTGGTGGTGTTCTACCTGGTCCCGCTGCTGACCTCCCGCACCTTCACCGATCTGGGGCACTTCTGTGCGGCCCTGATCGGACTGGCGTTCCGTCCGATCACCCGCGGCCGGCCGGTCCGGGATCCGTGGCAGGCGGTGAAACGGCTTCGGGCGGGACGCAGTTGACGCGCTCACTCCCGGATGGGGGTTGAATTCGCCCGGCGCTGCGACAGGATGGCCGGATGGCTCATGAACTGAACGATCGTCACACGGGCGGCCCCACCCCGCGCCGCATCGCCGACTCCTATGTCCACGCCCTCGCCGACCTGGACCCGCTGACCGCGGTCTATCTCGGCCTCAACCCGGAGGACGACCGGCTGACCGACCTGTCTCCGGCCGGCCTCGCCGCCCTCGACGAGCTGGCCCGTCGCACCCTCGCCGAACTGGACGCGCTGGAGGCGTCCGGCCCGATCGAGGACGAGGCGGAGCGCCGCTGCGCCCGACTGCTGCGCGAGCGGCTGACCGCCGAACTCGCGGTGCACGACGCGGACGAGGAGTTCCGCACGGTCCGCAACCTGGGCTCGCCGGTGCACAACACCCGTGAGATGTTCACCCTGCTGCCCACCGACACCGACCAGGACTGGCAGCGGCTGGACCGCCGGCTGGCCCGCTTCCCCGAGGCGATGGCGCAGTACCGGCAGACCCTGGAGGAGGGCGTCCGCCGCGGCCTGTTCTCGGCGCCGCGCCAGGTGGACACCGTGGTCGGCCAGTTGGGCGAGTGGATCGAGTCCGAGCGGCCCGGCGGCTGGTTCGGCGACCTGGTCTCCCCCGCGCCCGAGCACCTGCGGGAGCAGCTGACCGCCACCGCGGTCGCGGCCACCGCGTCCCTCGCCGAACTGCGCGACTGGCTGCGCGACGTCTACGGCCCGGCCGCCCAGGGCACCCCCGACGCGGTCGGCCGCGAGCGCTACGCCCGCTGGGTGCGGTACTGGACGGGCGCCGACCTGGACCTGGACGAGGCGTACCGCTGGGCGTGGGAGCAGTTCCACGACCTGGACGCGCAGATGCGCGTCGAGGCGGAGAAGGTGCGGCCCGGCGCCACCCCGATGCAGGCGATGAAGTGGCTGGAGACCGAGGGCCCGGCGATCCGCGGCGAGCAGGAGGTGCAGGAGTACCTGCAGGGCCTGATGGACCGGGCGATCAACGACCTGCAGGGCGTGCACTTCGACCTGGCCGACCCGCTGCTGAAGGTGGAGTCGCGGATCGCCCCGCCCGGCAGCGCCGCCGCCCCCTACTACACCCAGCCGTCGCTGGACTTCTCCCGTCCCGGCCGGACCTGGCTGCCCACCCTGGGCCGGGAGGCGTTCCCGGAGTGGGACCTGGTCTCCACCTGGTACCACGAGGGCGTCCCCGGCCACCACCTGCAGCTCGCGCAGTGGACGTACATGGCGGACCGGCTGTCCACCTACCAGGTCACCCTGGGCGGCGTCAGCGCCAACATGGAGGGCTGGGCGCTGTACGCCGAGCGCCTGATGGACGAACTGGGCTACCTCACCGACCCGGGCCACCGCCTCGGCTACCTGAACGCGCAGATGATGCGGGCGCTGCGGGTGATCGTGGACATCGGCATGCACGCCGAGCTGGAGTTCCCGGCGGACTCGCCGTTCGCCGCCGGCGAGCCGATGCTGCCGGAGCGCGCGCGGGAGTTCTTCGGCGCGTACTGCGGCCTGTCCGCCGAGTTCCTGGACAGCGAGCTGGTCCGCTACCTCGGCCTGCCCGGCCAGGCGATCGGCTACAAGCTCGGCGAGCGGGCCTGGCTGAGCGGCCGGGCGGCGGCCCGGGCGGCGGCCGCGGCGCGCGGCGAGGAGTTCGACCTCAAGGCCTGGCACATGGCGGCGCTGTCGCAGGGCTCGCTGGGCCTGGACGACCTGGTGACGGAGCTCAGCTCGCTGTAGTCGCAGGAGTGTCCCGGGTGGCCGAGCGGCCGGGCACCCGGGTACCTCGTCCCAAATGCTGACAAAATCGGACAAGCCGCCTTGCTGGTGACCGGATCGGGCGTTTGGCTGGAGAGAGCGCCGTGCGCGCGCCCAGGCCCATTCCCGATTCGGCGGAAGGCGGTCCTCCGGTGACCTCCCAGCACGCCCCCGACACCCAGCCGGCCGATCCGCGCCGCTGGTGGGCCCTGGCGGTCATCGCCATCGCCCAGCTGATGATCGTCCTGGACGCGACGATCGTGAACATCGCCCTGCCGTCCGCCCAGCACGACCTGGGCATCTCCAACGCCAACCGGCAGTGGGTGATCACCGCCTACACGCTGGCCTTCGGCGGCCTGCTGCTGCTCGGCGGCCGGATCGGCGACCTCTTCGGGCGCAAGCGCACCTTCATCGTGGGCCTGCTCGGCTTCGCCGCGGCGTCCTGCCTGGGCGGCTTCGCCGTCAGCGGAGGCATGCTGTTCGCCGCCCGCGCGCTCCAGGGCAGCTTCGGCGCGCTGCTCGCCCCGTCCGCGCTGTCGCTGCTGTCGATCACCTTCCGCGACCCGCGTGAACGGGCCACCGCGTTCGGCGTCTTCGGCGCACTGGCCGGCGGCGGCGCGGCGATCGGCCTGATCACCGGCGGCCTGCTCACCGAGTACCTCAGCTGGCGCTGGTGCCTGTACGTCAACGGCCCGATCGCCGCCGTCACCGCGCTCGGCGCCTTCTACCTGCTGCACCGCGACCACATCGACCGCTCGCACCGGGTCCGGCTCGACCTGCCCGGCGCGGTGCTCGGCTGCGGCGGCCTGCTGCTGATCGTCTACGGCACCTCCGAGGCCGTCGACCGCGGCTGGGGCGACTGGCTGGTGCTCACCGCGCTGTGCACCGGCGTCGCCCTGCTCGTCGTGTTCGCCCTGGTCGAGCGGCGCACCCCGCACGCCCTGCTGCCGATGCATCTGATCCGCAGCCGCAACCGGGCCGGCAGCGCGCTCTCGGTCGGCCTGGCCGTGATCGCCATGTACGGCCTCTTCCTGTTCCTCACGTACTACATGCAGGTGGTCAAGGGGTACTCGCCGATCCGGGCGGGCGTCTCCTTCCTGCCGATGACCGCCGCGATCATCGTCAGCTCGGCCGGCATCGCCTCCCGGCTGATGACCCGCATCCCCACCCGCGCCCTGATGGTCCCCGGCCTGCTGATCGGCGCGGGCGGCATGGCCTGGCTCACCCAGCTGAAGGTGGACAGCTCGTACGTCGGCCTGGTGCTGCCCGCGGAGCTCATGCTCGGCATCGGCCTCGGCCTGGTCTTCATGCCGGCCATCAACCTGTCCACCCTCGGCGTCGCCACGAAGGAGACCGGCGCGGCCTCCGCCATCATCAACAGCGCCCAGCAGGTCGGCGGTTCGATCGGCACCGCGCTGCTCAACACCATCGCCGCCAGCGTCACCGCCACCTACCTGGCCACCCGCAACCCGACCGATCCACTGGTCCAGGCCCAGGGCGCGGTGCACGGCTACGCGGTCGCCACCGCCTTCGCGATGGGCATCCTGCTGCTGGCCGCCGTGGTCGCGTTCGTGATGATCACCCACCGTCCCGCCCCGGGCGAGGCCGAGGGCAGAACCGCCCGGTCCGAAGCGGGCGCCGTGGCGTGACCCGATCGGCGCGGTGCCGCCGTCCCCGCCTCCGGCCCCCGGCATGAGAACCTGCTGTCCGCCACCGGAAATCTCACGAGTCTCCCAGCCAGGAATCACGGCATTTCCAGCTCGGCCACGCATATTCGAGAAAGCTCGGGTCGACCGGTGTCCACGTCCGCAACGGCGTGGACACCGGCGCGACCCTCCGGTCGGGAGGAACGGGGCACCATGGGACGGCACTCCAAGCAGCGCAGGCGCCGCTCGCTGCGGCCGGTCGTCCTCAGCTCGGTCCTCGCCGTCGGCGTGGTCGGCGCGATAGCTGCCGCGGGGGTGTTCTCCGTCCACCTGCGCGACCTGCAGCAGCGGACCAGCGCCGACACCGTCGCAGCGATCGGTTCGGCCCCCGTCACCGGCGCCACCCCGAGCGCGAGCCCGAGTCCGAGCGCGAGCCCGAGTCCGAGCGCCAGTGCGGGCGCGGCCGAGCCGCCCGGCACCGTCGCCGTCACCCAGTCCAACGACCCGACCGCCGGCCTCCGGCAGGTCCCGCCGTTCGCACCGCCGGACGTCAAGCTCGGCGTCACCGGCAACGCCCCGCTCAACACCGAGTCGGTGCGGATCGGCGCCCTGTTCACCGGCGACGTCGGACCGGGCAACCACTTCTGCACCGCCAGCGTCATCGACAGCCCCGGGCGGAACCTGATCCTCACCGCCGCCCACTGCGTGTCCGGCGGCGGCGTCACCTTCGTCCCCGGCTACCGCGACGGCCAGGCCCCGTTCGGCAGTTGGCAGGTCACCAAGGTGTACACCGCCGACGGCTGGCAGAACGGCAACGACCCCGACGAGGACTTCGCCGTACTGTCCGTCGCCCCCAACAACGGCGTGAAGATCGAGGACCTGGTCGGCGGCAACCCGCTCGGCATCAACGCCGCCTGGACCGCGCAGGCCCGCCTGTACGGCTCGCCGGACGCCGCCGAGAAGCCCATCCTGTGCACCAACGTCACCAGCCGCCAGGACACCTACCAGCGGCGCATCGACTGCCCGTCCTTCCCCAACGGCACCAGCGGCGGCCCGTTCATCGACTCCGCCACCGGCGAGGTGATCGGCGTCATCGGCGGCTACCAGCAGGGCGGCGACACCGACGACACCTCCTACAGCGCCTACTTCGACCACACCGTGGCCGACCTGGTCGCCCGCGCGAGCTGACGCACCGTCCGAAATCCCCTCCCGCGCCGCGCCCCGCGTCACCCACAATGGTGGCGACGTCGTACCGGGGCGTCGCACACGAGGGGGAGGCGCGGTGTTCCGCCGCTGGTGGTTCCTGAAGGCCGCGGGGCCCGCCCCGACAACCGACCACCATCCGAGCCGCCGCGAGGTCCGCGAGCACAACGCCCTGGTGCTGGGGGAGTGGGAAGCCCTCCGGGAGAGGCTGCGCGAGCTCGCCGCCGAACGGGTCACCGCCGCCGGCGCGGTCTTCCGGGCGGCCGAACTCCGGCTCCCCACCGAGGAGTCCGCCGCCCGCCGGGCCTACCAGTGGGCGCTGGAGGCGTACGAGGCGGCCGGCCGGCTGCTCGACCGCGCCGACCACCGCGACACCGACCTGCCCGACCTGGCCGCCGCCGTGGTGCTCGCCGAACAGGCCGTCGAACGCCTCGCCGCCGCACACCTGTTGCACGCCGGGCAGCGGCCCGGCCCGCTCGCCGTCCGCTGCTACTACAACCCGCTGCACGGCCCGGCCGAGACCGCCGCCGAAGAACCGAAGAACCGCAGGACCCGCCAACGGGCGCGCACCACCACCCGGGAGGCCGCCGCCGACCGGCGGCCCGCCTGCCGCGCCTGCCGCACCGCGATCCTGGCCGGCCAGACCCCCGACGTGCTGCCCGCACTGCTCCCCGCCAAGGCCGCCCCCGGCCGCAAGGGCCCCGTCCTGGTCCCGTACTTCGCCGTCCCCCGCCAGTGGTCCCCCTGGTCCACCACCGCCTGCGGCGCCTACGACCCCGCCACCCCGGCCCGCGTCCTGCGCGGCGACCACCACCGGCACCCGCCGCACTGACACCCCGCCAACGACGCCGGCGACGCTCGGCCACCCGCCGTTCGACCTCCACCGCGAAGTGGGCCGGGACTTCGCCGGGCACACCGGCAGGTCAGTCGCGGTCGTCCGGGAGTCGCCCCTGCGGGAAGGCGTGCCGTCGCAGGCGGTCCGGGAGCACGGCCCGGGCGAACATCACCAGGCCGATGCCGAGACCGCCGCCGCAGCCGAGCACGCAGACGGTGTGCAGCCAGCCGATGTTCCGTTCCGCGGTGGCCGCGCCGACCGTCGCGGAGCCGATCGCGAGGACCAGGCAGGCCAGGGCGATCAGGGCGTAGCAGCGTCGGCTCCTCATGCGACGATCATCGCACCGGCAGACGAAAAAGGCCCAAGTCCCTTGGACTTGAGCCTCGTTCACGCACTTGCTGCGAAGTGCCCCCGGTAGGATTCGAACCTACGCACCCGCCTCCGGAGGGCGGTGCTCTATCCCCTGAGCTACGGGGGCCAGGATGATCTGCGATCACCCGGCCTTGCGGGGAAAACACTACCAGGGAAACTCCGTGCTCCGTGCACGGGTTTCCGGCGGCGGGGCCGGACGGGCCGTCAGGGGGTGGATCGGCAAGTGCGGGAAAGGCCGGACGGGCGGGGCGGGGCGCGGCTACCCTCGGTGAGGTGGCGGCGACGTCGGGGCGGGTTCTCGTGGTGGACGACAGCGAGGCGATCCGTCGACTGATCAGGGTCAACCTGGAGCTGGAGGGCTTCGAGGTGGTGACCGCCGCCGACGGTGCCGAGTGCCTGGAGGTGGTCCGCCGGGTCGCGCCGGACGTGGTGACGCTGGACGTGGTGATGCCCCGGCTGGACGGCCTGCGCACGGCGGCCCGGCTGCGCGCCGCCCGGGAGACCGCGCACCTGCCGATCGCGATCGTGAGCGCCTGCACCCCGGCGGATCTGGAGCGCGGCGAGTCGGTGGGGGTGGACGGCTATCTGGCGAAGCCCTTCGACCCCGCGGACCTGATCGAGCTGGTGCTGCGGCTGCGGGCGATGGACCGTCCGGCCGCGCCGGGGGCCGGACGCCGTTTCGCGTACGACTTCGGCGGCGCGATGTCCGCCATATCCTGGCCGCCCGATCGAAACCTGCAGGATTTCGCCCTGGGCGAACAGGCGCAGGAACTTGTTCCGCCGGACGAGTCACGCCCGTGAGATGTGCCGGTCCGCGGCGCTCTCCGACGAGACGAAGCACACCCTGCGGCGCGACGCGCGCCCCGTTGGGCAAACCGAGTGGCGGGCGACCACCCCCTCTCGCCTAGGCTTGGGGCCGTGACACCCGCAGAACTCTCCCAGGCAGTCCAGGCCGCCGTCAGCACCGCCATCGAGGCGGGCGAGCTGACCGTCGACGTGCCCGCGCACGTGACGGTCGAGCGGCCCAAGAACAGGGACCACGGCGACTACGCCACCAACGTGGCCCTCCAGCTCGCGAAGCCGGCCGGCAAGCCGCCGCGAGCCGTCGCGGAGATCCTGGCCGCGCGCCTGCGAGAGATCACCGGCGTCGCGAAGGTCGACATCGCCGGTCCGGGCTTCCTGAACATCACGCTGGACGCCGCCACCCAGGGCGAGCTGGCGCGCACCATCGTCGAGGCGGGCGAGGCGTACGGCCGCAACGACGCGCTCGGCGGCCTGAAGATCAACCTGGAGTTCGTCTCGGCGAACCCGACCGGCCCGATCCACATCGGCGGCGTCCGCTGGGCCGCCGTCGGCGACTCGCTGGCCCGCGTCCTGAAGGCCTCCGGCGCCGAGGTGTCCACCGAGTACTACCTCAACGACGCCGGCGTGCAGATCACCAAGTTCGCCAAGTCGCTGAAGGCCGCCGCCAACGGGCAGCCCGCCCCCGAGGACGGCTACGTCGGCGAGTACATCACCGACATCGCCAAGGCCGTCACCGACGGTGTGCCCGGCATCCTGGACCTGTCCGAGGACGAGCAGCTGGCGGCCTTCCGGGCCGAGGGCCTGAAGCTGATGGTCGCCGAGATCCAGCGCTCCATGAACGAGTTCGGGGTGCACTTCGACACCTGGTTCTCCGAGCAGACGCTGCACGACTCGGGCGCCGTCGGCCAGGCCATCGAGCGGCTGCGCGAGCAGGGCCACGTCTTCGACCGGGACGGCGCGATCTGGCTGCGCACCACCGACTTCGGCGACGACAAGGACCGCGTCCTGATCAAGGCCGACGGCGAGACCACCTACTTCGCCGCCGACGCCGCCTACTACCTGAGCAAGCGGGACCGCGGCGCGGAGGTCTCGGTCTACATGCTCGGCGCCGACCACCACGGCTACGTCAACCGCCTCAAGGCCATCGCGGCCTGCGCGGGCGACGACATGGACCGCAACATCGAGGTGATGATCGGTCAGTTCGTGAAGATGCTGCGCGACGGCCAGGAGGTCCGGCTCTCCAAGCGCGCGGGCAACATCATCACGATCGACGACGTGGTCGACTGGATCGGCGTCGACGCGGCCCGCTACATGCTGGTCCGCCAGTCCACCGACTCCACCATCACCATCGACATCGACGTGGTCACCAGCCAGACCGCCGAGAACCCGGTCTTCTACGTGCAGTACGCGCACGCCCGGATGTGCTCCGTGCAGCGCAACGCCGTGGAGAAGGGCATCACCCGCAGCGCGGACTTCAAACCGGAGCTGCTGAACACCGAGTGGGAGAACGACCTGCTCGGCCAGCTCGGCGAGTTCCCGCGCGTCCTGGCCAAGGCCGGCGAGCTGCGCGAGCCGCACCACGTCGCCACGTACCTGGAGAAGCTGGCCCGGGCCTACCACCGGTTCTACGACAACTGCCAGATCCTGCCGAAGGGCGACGAGGAGGTCACCGACCTCACGCACGCCCGCCTCTGGCTCGCCGACGCCACGCGAACGACGCTCGCCAACGGCCTCGGTCTGCTGGGCGTATCCGCGCCCGAGCGGATGTAACGCAGCACAACCCCCAAGCGCAGCACAGCGATGGGGCGGCCGACCGGTCGACGGAGACCGGTCGCCGCCCCTTGCCATAGGTCGAGGAAGTTCTCACATGTCTCGCTCCGCACACCCCGCAGGCCCCCGGCACGGCGACGTGCTGCCCGAGGGCCACTACCAGGCCCCGCCCGCCGACCTGAACGCCCTCGACCCGAAGGTCTGGTCGCGCACCGTCACCCGTGACGCGGACGGCGTCGCCACCGTCGGCGGCGTCGACGTCCGCACCCTGGCCGCCGAGTTCGGCACCCCCGCGTACGTGCTGGACGAGGCCGACTTCCGGGCCCGCGCCCGGGCCTGGCGGGACGCGTTCGGCACCGAGGCGGACGTGTACTACGCGGGCAAGGCGTTCCTGTCCAAGGCCGTGGTGCGCTGGCTGCACGAGGAGGGCCTCAACGTCGACGTGTGCTCCTCCGGCGAGCTGCAGGTGGCGCTGGCGGCCGGCATGCCGGGGGAGCGGATCGCGCTGCACGGCAACAACAAGTCGGTGCGCGAGCTGGAGCAGGCCGTGAAGGCCGGCGTCGGACACATCGTGGTCGACTCCTTCCAGGAGATCGACCGCCTCGCGGAGATCGCCGAGGCGCAGGGCGTCCGGCAGCCGGTGCTGATCCGGATCACCGTCGGCGTCGAGGCGCACACCCACGAGTTCATCGCCACCGCGCACGAGGACCAGAAGTTCGGCCTGTCGCTCTCCGGCGGCCTGGCCGCCGAGGCGGTCCGCCGGGTGCTGGCCAAGCCCTCCCTGGAGCTGCGCGGCATCCACTCGCACATCGGCTCGCAGATCTTCGACTTCGCCGGCTTCGAGGTGGCCGCCCGCCGGGTGGTCGGCCTGCTCGCCGAGGTCCGCGACGAGCACGGCGTCGAACTGCCGGAGATCGACCTGGGCGGCGGCCTCGGCATCGCCTACACCCCCGACGACGACCCGCGCGAGCCCGCCGAGATCGCCGCCTCGCTCGGCGAGATCGTCCGACGCGAGTGCGCCGCGGCACAGTTGACGGCCCCTCGGATCTCGGTGGAGCCCGGCCGGGCGATCGTCGGCCCGACCGCGTTCACGCTGTACGAGGTCGGCACCGTCAAGCCGCTGGAGGGCCTGCGCACCTACGTCAGCGTGGACGGCGGCATGTCCGACAACATCCGCACCGCGCTGTACGACGCCGAGTACTCGGTGGCGCTGGTCTCCCGCACCAGCGAGGCCGAACCGATGCTGGTCCGGGTGGTCGGCAAGCACTGCGAGTCCGGCGACATCGTCGTCCGGGACGCCTTCCTGCCCGCCGACCTGGCCCCCGGCGACCTGATCGCGGTGCCCGCCACCGGCGCCTACTGCCGGTCGATGGCGAGCAACTACAACCACGCCCTCAAGCCCCCCGTGCTGGCCGTCGCCGACGGTGCGGCCCGGGTGATCGTCCGCCGGGAGACGGAAGAGGATCTCCTGCGTCTCGATATCGGCTGACGAAATTTTCGTCTCATTACGTGGACCGGCCGTAGATCCGTGCGGAAAGTCCCGGAGACTGGTACGGACAGGAAAGCCCCCGGGGGACACCGAATCACCCCGGCGGGGACGAAGAAGGCAGAGCGGAGTCGGATGATGCGTACGCGCCCGCTGAAGGTGGCGTTGCTGGGCTGTGGTGTGGTGGGCTCCGAGGTGGCGCGCATCATGACGACGACAGCCGACGACCTCGCCGCGCGCATCGGCGCCCCGGTCGAGCTCGCGGGCATCGCGGTCCGGCGGGCCGGCCGCCCCCGCCCCGGGGTGCCCGAGCACCTGCTCACCACCGATGCCGAGGCCCTGGTCGGCCGCGACGACATCGACGTGGTGATCGAGGTCGTGGGCGGCATCGAGCCGTCCAAATCGCTGATCCTCAAAGCCTTCGAGGGCGGCGCCTCGGTGGTCTCCGCCAACAAGGCGCTGCTCGCCAAGGACGGCGCCGAACTGCACGCCGCGGCCGCCGCGGCCGGCGCCGACCTCTACTACGAGGCCGCCGTGGCCGGCGCCATCCCGCTGCTGCGCCCGCTGCGCGAGTCGCTGGCCGGCGACAAGGTGAACCGGGTGCTGGGCATCGTCAACGGCACCACCAACTTCATCCTCGACAAGATGGACTCCACCGGCGCCGGGTACTCCGAGGCGCTGGAGGAGGCCACCGCGCTGGGCTACGCCGAGGCCGACCCGACCGCCGACGTGGAGGGCTTCGACGCCGCCGCGAAGGCCGCCATCCTGGCCGGGATCGCCTTCCACACCAAGGTGACCGCCGCCGACGTCTACCGCGAGGGCATCACCGAGGTCACCGCCGCCGACATCGCCTCCGCCAAGCAGATGGGCTGCGTGGTCAAGCTGCTGGCGATCTGCGAGCGCTCCGCCGACGGCAGCTCGGTCACCGCCCGGGTGCACCCGGCGATGATCCCGCTCAGCCACCCGCTGGCCTCCGTCCGCGAGGCCTACAACGCGGTGTTCGTCGAGGCCGAGGCGGCCGGCCGGCTGATGTTCTACGGCCCCGGCGCGGGCGGCTCGCCGACCGCCTCCGCGGTCCTCGGCGACCTGGTCGCGGTCTGCCGCAACAAGGTCAACGGCACCACCGGCCCCGGCGACTCGGTCTACGCCCAGCTGCCCGCCAAGCCGATGGACGAGGTGGTCACCCGCTACCACGTCAGCCTCGACGTGGACGACCGGGCCGGCGTGCTGGCCCAGGTCGCCTCGGTCTTCGCCGAGCACGGCGTCTCCATCGACACCGTGCGCCAGCAGGGCCGCGACGGCGACGCCGCGCTCGTCGTGGTCACCCACCGCGCCACCGACGCCGCCCTGTCGGCGACGGTCGACAAGCTCCGCGCGCTGGACAGCGTGCGCGACGTGGCCAGCATCATGCGGGTCGAAGGGGAGTAGGAAGAACCATGAACGCCCTTGCCGGAAACGCTTCCCGAGGCGCCCACACCCACCAGTGGCGCGGCCTCATCGAGGAGTACCGCGACCGCCTCCCGGTCACCGACTCCACCCCCGTGGTCACCCTGCTCGAAGGCGGCACGCCCCTCGTCCCCGCCCAGGTGCTCTCCGAGCGCACCGGCTGCGAGGTCTACCTCAAGGTCGAAGGCGCCAACCCGACCGGCTCCTTCAAGGACCGCGGGATGACCATGGCCATCTCCAAGGCCAAGGAGGACGGCGCCCAGGCCGTCATCTGCGCCTCCACCGGCAACACCTCCGCCTCCGCCGCCGCCTACGCGGTGCGGGCCGGCATGGTGTCCGCCGTGCTCGTCCCGCAGGGCAAGATCGCCCTCGGCAAGATGGGCCAGGCGCTGGTGCACGGCGCGAAGATCCTCCAGGTGGACGGCAACTTCGACGACTGCCTCACGCTCGCCCGCGAACTCTCCGAGAAGTACCCGGTCGCCCTGGTCAACTCGGTCAACCCGGTGCGCATCGAGGGCCAGAAGACCGCCGCCTTCGAGATCGTCGACATGCTCGGCGACGCCCCCGACATCCACGTCCTCCCGGTCGGCAACGCCGGCAACATCACCGCCTACTGGAAGGGCTACCGCGAGTACGCGGCGGACGGCCTCTCCTCCAAGACCCCCCGGATGTGGGGCTTCCAGGCGTCCGGCTCCGCGCCCATCGTGGACGGCGCCCCGGTGCTCAAGCCGCAGACCATCGCCACCGCGATCCGGATCGGCAACCCGGCCTCCTGGGACTACGCGCTGGCCGCCCGGGACGAGTCCGGCGGCCTGATCGACAAGGTGACGGACCGCCAGATCCTGTCCGCCTACCGCCTGTTGGCCGCGCAGGAGGGCGTCTTCGTGGAGCCCGCCTCGGCCGCCTCGGTGGCCGGCCTGCTGGCCAAGGCCGAGGCCGGACTGGTCGACCCCGGCCAGCGGATCGTCTGCACCGTCACCGGCAACGGCCTCAAGGACCCGGACTGGGCCGTGGCCGGCGCCCCCCAGCCGCAGATCGTCCCGATCGACCCCGAGACCGCGGCCCGCAGCCTCGGCCTGCTGGACTGATCCGGCCTCAACCCCGTTGAGCGGCAAGCCCGACCAGGCTCGCCGCTCAACGGCTTTTACGCCGCTTTCAGGTCATCCGACCGGCACTTTTCCGCTTCTTGCGGCAACACGGAAGATCCGAGCCGAGCAGGGTGTACCGCTCTGGAACCTCTCTTCGATACGCTTGACCCCGGCGGGCCGCGCCATGCTGCGCGCTCCCTTCGACCTCCCGCCGTCGTACCACCGCAGGCCCCGTCGTCCGGGCCTCCCCCACTTTTCAGGAGTGTCCACCGCATGGCCGGTCCCGCGTTCCGCGCCGCCGCCGTCCGGGTCCGCGTTCCCGCGACCAGCGCCAACCTCGGCCCCGGCTTCGACGCATTCGGCCTCGCCCTGGGGCTCTACGACGACGTGGTGGTCCGGGTCGCCGACTCCGGTCTGAGCGTGGACATCGCCGGCGAGGGCGCCGAGACCCTGCCCCGCGACGAGCGCCACCTGCTGGTCCGCTCGCTGCGCGCCGCCTTCGACCGGCTCGGCGGGCAGCCCCGCGGCCTCGAAGTGGTCTGCGCCAACCGCATACCGCACGGCCGCGGCCTGGGCTCCTCGTCCGCCGCGATCTGCGCCGGCATCGTCGCCGCCCGCGCCGTCACCATCGGCGGCGCCTCCGCCCTCGACGACGACGCGCTGCTCGCCCTCGCCTCCGAGCTGGAGGGCCACCCCGACAACGTCGCGGCCTGCCTGCGCGGCAACTTCACCGTGGCCTGGACCGAGGACGGCACCGCCCGCACCATCGCGCTCGACCCCTCCGACCGGGTGGTTCCGGTGGTGTTCGTGCCCTCCACCGAGGTGCTCACCGAGACGGCCCGCGGTCTCCTCCCCAAGACCGTCCCGCTCGCCGACGCCGCGGTCAACGCCGGCCGCGCCGCGCTCCTGGTCGAGGCGCTCACCCGCCGCCCCGAACTGCTGCTCACCGCCACCGAGGACCGCCTGCACCAGGACTACCGGGCCTCCGCCATGCCCGACAGCGCCGCCCTGGTCGCCGCCCTGCGCGCCGAGGGCGTACCCGCCGTCATCTCGGGTGCCGGACCGACGGTGCTCGCGCTCACCGACGAGTCCGGCGCGCAGAAACTCCTCAACTTCGCCGGACCGCAGTTCGCGGCGCACCGGCTGGAGCTCGACCGCGCCGGCGCGACCGTGCTGCCGCTCGACATGTGAGACGGACACGATTGACAAACAAAGGGCTGGGGAATGTGTCAGGGGGTCGGTAGTGTTAACCTCATTGCTGCACCAGATGCCCTCCGGGGCCGGGTGCGACGCATCCCGATCCCGTTCCCCCGTCCGCACGGGGGCCGGAAGCTCGGGAGCACGATTCTCCGGGAGCCCGCCACACCGCGTACGCAGCCTGCCTCCGCGACTGCGGCCCATCCCGAAGCCGTGACGGCACCAGACTCCCACCCGCAGCCTCTGCACTGAGGCCTGGCCGGGCGGGGCCCGAACTGCCGCCGCGCGACGGGGGCCCGGGCATCAACAAACAGGCGCAGCGAGGTCGTCACCGGCCGTCCGCGCCACCTTCGCACCACAGTGCACCGCACTTCGCAGCTCCCCGGAAGGACCAGCCTTCCACGGGAATCCAGCCCCTGACCAGCACACAGAGCCGCTGGACAGGACAGCACAACCGGTCGCCGTGCCAGACAGGCCGACGTCCGCTCCAGGGAAGGACCCTTAGTGAGCGACACCACCGATCTGATGGGCGCGCGCCCGGACGCCGAGGCGTCGGACGCTGCCGCCGCCCCCGCGGCTCCGGCGCGACGCCGTCGTACCGCTGCCGCCGGCCTGGACGGCCTGGTCCTGGCCGAGCTGCAGAAGCTCGCCTCGACCCTCGGGATCAGCGGTACCGGGCGGATGCGCAAGAGCCAGCTGATCGAGGCCATCAAGGAGAAGAGCGGCGGAGACCCGCTGCTCGCGGGCGGCTCCGCCCCCGCCGCTCCGGCCGCCAAGAAGGCCGCCAAGTCCGCTGCTCCCGCCGAGGCCGCTCCGGCCGCCGAGGAGCAGGGCGAATCGGCGGCTCCGCCGCGGGCGGCCCGCCGTGCCCGCACCGCCGCCGCCACCGAGCCGCAGCCGCAGGCGCAGATCGAGATCCCGGTGCAGGCCGCCGCCGACAGCGCGGCCGCCACCACCCGGACCGAGCGCCCGCGCCGCCGCGCCACCGCCGCCGCCGGTGCGCCGACCGCCGAAGCCGCGGCCGCCGCCACCGCCGAGCAGGACCGGCCGGCCGCCGAGGCCAAGGCCGAGGGCCAGCGCCAGGCCGCCGACGGCGAGGGCCGCACCGAGCGCCGCGAGCGCCGGGACCGCCGCGACCGCCGCGAGGGCGGCGAGCGCACCGAGCGTGCCGAGCGCACCGAGGCCGCCGCGGCCGAGGGCGACAGCGAGATCCGGGAGTCCCGCCGGGACCGCCGCAACCGCCGCGAGCGCGACCGCGCCGACCGCCAGCAGGGCGGCAGCCAGCAGCAGGACGGCGGCCAGCAACGCCAGCAGCAGAGCCAGCAGCAGGGCGGCGGCCAGCAGCAGGCCGGCGGCGCCCAGCAGCAGGGCGGCTACGACGACGACGAGTTCGGCGACGGCCGGCGCGGCCGCCGCGGCCGCTACCGCGACCGCCGGGGCCGTCGTCGCGACGGCTTCGAGGGCGCCGGCGGCCCCGAGGTCCCGCTGAGCGACGACGACGTCCTGATCCCGGTCGCGGGCATCCTGGACATCCTCGACAACTACGCCTTCGTCCGGACCTCCGGCTACCTGCCCGGCCAGAACGACGTCTACGTCTCGCTGGCCCAGGTCCGCAAGCACGGCCTGCGCAAGGGCGACGCCATCACCGGCGCCGTCCGGCAGCCGAAGGACGGCGAGCGCCGCGAGAAGTTCAACGCGCTGGTCCGCCTGGACTCCGTCAACGGCATGGACCCGGACAGCGGCCGCGGCCGCCCCGAGTTCGGCAAGCTGACCCCGCTGTACCCGCAGGAGCGGCTGCGCCTGGAGACCGACCCGGGCGTGCTGACCACCCGGATCATCGACCTGGTGTCGCCGATCGGCAAGGGCCAGCGCGGTCTGATCGTGGCCCCGCCGAAGACCGGTAAGACCATGATCATGCAGGCGATCGCCAACGCGATCACCCACAACAACCCCGAGTGCCACCTGATGGTCGTCCTGGTCGACGAGCGTCCGGAAGAGGTCACCGACATGCAGCGGTCGGTGAAGGGCGAGGTCATCTCCTCGACCTTCGACCGCCCGGCCGAGGACCACACCACCGTCGCCGAGCTCGCCATCGAGCGTGCCAAGCGCCTGGTGGAGCTGGGCCACGACGTGGTGATCCTGCTGGACTCCATCACCCGCCTGGGCCGCGCCTACAACCTGGCCGCGCCCGCCTCCGGCCGCATCCTGTCCGGCGGTGTCGACTCGACCGCGCTGTACCCGCCGAAGAAGTTCTTCGGCGCCGCGCGCAACATCGAGAACGGCGGCTCGCTGACCATCCTGGCCACCGCGCTGGTCGAGACCGGCTCGCGGATGGACGAGGTGATCTTCGAGGAGTTCAAGGGCACCGGCAACATGGAGCTCAAGCTCGACCGGAAGCTCTCCGACAAGCGCATCTTCCCCTCCGTCGACGTGGATGCCTCCGGCACCCGCAAGGAGGAGATCCTGCTCGGCCACGAGGAGCTCTCCATCGTCTGGAAGCTCCGCCGGGTGCTGCACGCCCTGGACTCGCAGCAGGCGATCGAGCTGCTGCTGGACAAGATGAAGCAGACCAAGACGAACGCCGAGTTCCTGATGCAGATCGCCAAGAACACCCCCGGTTCCGGCGACTGATCGCAGCAAGGCCCACCGAGACCCCGTACCGCTCCCGCGGTGCGGGGTCTCAGGCTTTTCTCAGGCCGGGTCCAGAACCGGGTCGCACTACCGGCGCGTCACTTATGCTCGAAAGGTCGCACTCCATCCGAAATGAGGCGATATGGCCGAACACCGGAAGGAACGCCCCACGGGTCGCCGCGGGCTGCGGATCACGCTGTTCGTGCTGGCCGCCGTGGTCCTGGTGGCCGCAGGGCTGGGCGGGCTCGCCTACTGGAAGCTGAACCGGAACCTGCACGGCGTCGACATCTCCGGGCAGCTCGGCAGCGCCCGTCCGCCCGCCGCCACCGACGGCTCGTTCAACCTGCTGGTGCTCGGCTCCGACTCGCGGGCGGGCGCCAACGCGAGCCTGGCCGGCGGCGACACCGGGGGCACCGCCCGCTCCGACACCGCCATGGTGGTGCACGTCAACCAGACGCACACGGCCGCCTCGGTGGTCTCCATACCGCGCGACACCCTGGTCGCCCGGCCCGCCTGCACCGGCCTCGACGGCAAGCCCGTGCCGGCGGTCCGCAGCGCGATGTACAACTCGGCGTTCGAGGTCGGCGGCCCGGCCTGCGCGGTGAAGACCACCGAGCAGCTCACCGGGATGCGGATGGACCACTTCGTCGAGCTCGACTTCGCCGGCTTCGCCTCGCTGATCGACGCGATCGGCGGGGTGGACGTCACCACCACCGTGCCGATAAGCGACCAGGACAGCGGACTGCAGCTGCCGGCCGGCACCCACCACCTGGGCGGGCAGCAGGCGCTGGCGTTCGTCCGCACCCGGCACGGCGTCGGGGACGGCAGCGACCTGGGCCGGATAGAGCTCCAGAAGCAGATGGTGAAGGCCATACTCGGCCGGATCGGCACGCTGGGCCTGGCCACCGACCCGGTGGCGATGTGGACCCTCGGCGACAAGCTCACCAAGTCGCTCACCACCGACTCCGACCTGGCCTCGGTGAACTCGCTGGTGGGCCTGGCGCAGACACTGAAGCACATCGGCCCCGACCAGCTGACCATGGTCACGCTGCCGGTCGGGTACGCCCTGAGCGACCCGAACCGGGTGGTTCCGAAGAACCCGGACGCCCAGCAGCTCTGGGCGGCGCTGCGGGCCGACCGGCCGGTGCCGGAGGCGGTGGTCACCGCTCAGCCCAGCAACCCGGCGGACAGCTCCCCGTCGCCCACGGCCTCGGTGAACGCGGGCGAGGCGGCCCTGTTCGGCGGCACGGAATAGTACGATCCGCCTCCCGGTTTGGGAAGAAGCGGGCAGTGCTGGCACACTGGTCCGTCGGTCCCGGTTCACGTGCGGATGTCCAAGTCCGCCGACCCGGTGCCCTCCCGATCAGCTAGGAGAATCCGTTGAAGTCCAACGTTCACCCGGAGTACGTGGTCACCAAGGTGACCTGCACCTGCGGCAACGAGTTCACCACTCGCTCGACCGAGACCAGCGGCGAGATCCGCGCCGAGGTCTGCTCGAACTGCCACCCGTTCTACACCGGCAAGCAGAAGATTCTGGACACCGGTGGCCGCGTGGCCCGCTTCGAGGCGCGCTTCGGCAAGAAGCTCTCCGGCAACAAGTCGGCCTAGCGCTTCCACGGCGCCGGTCTCGGGCGTCCTCGTGTACTCACGGGGGCGTCCGGGCCGGCGCCGTTCGCGTCTCTCCTGCCCCTCACCCATGGCGGGCACCCCCTGTTCGGCACTCACGGAAGTAGGACCACCCGATGTTCGAGGCAGTCGAAGAGCTCCTCGTCGAGCACGCCGACCTCGAAAAGAGGCTGGCCGACCCGTCTGTGCACGCGGACCAGGCGAACGCGCGCAAGCTGGCCAAGCGGTACGCCGAGCTGACCCCGATCACCCGGACCTACCTGGCCTGGAAGCAGGCCGGCGAGGACATCGTCGCCGCGCGCGAACTCGCCGCCGAGGACCCCGACTTCATCGCCGAGGCGAAGGCGTCCGAGGCGCACCAGGCGGAGCTCACCGAGGAGCTGCGGCTGCTGCTGGTGCCGCGCGACCCGAACGACGACAAGGACGTCATCCTGGAGGTCAAGGCGGGCGAGGGCGGCGAGGAGTCCGCGCTGTTCGCCGGCGACCTGCTGCGGATGTACCTGCGGTACGCGGAGCGGGTCGGCTGGAAGACCGAGATCATCGACGCCAACGAGTCCGACCTCGGCGGCTACAAGGACGTCTCGGTGGCCGTGAAGACCAAGGGGAACGCGGAGCCCGGCCACGGCGTCTGGGCGCAGCTGAAGTACGAGGGCGGCGTGCACCGGGTGCAGCGGGTGCCGGCGACCGAGTCGCAGGGCCGCATCCACACCTCCGCCGCGGGCGTGCTGGTCACCCCGGAGGCCGAGGAGGTCGAGGTGGAGATCCACGCCAACGACCTGCGGATCGACGTCTACCGGTCCTCCGGCCCGGGCGGACAGTCGGTCAACACCACCGACTCCGCGGTCCGGATCACCCACCTGCCGACCGGTATCGTGGCGTCCTGCCAGAACGAGAAGAGCCAGCTCCAGAACAAGGAGCAGGCGATGCGCATCCTGCGTTCGCGGCTGCTGGCCGCCGCGCAGGAGGAGGCCGAGCGGGAGGCGTCCGACGCCCGCCGCAGCCAGGTCCGCACGGTCGACCGCTCCGAACGGATCCGGACGTACAACTTCCCGGAGAACCGCATCTCCGACCACCGCACCGGCTTCAAGTCGTACAACCTGGACCAGGTGCTGGACGGGGAGCTGAACGCGGTGATCCAGTCCTGTGTGGACGCCGACGCCGCGGCCAAGCTGGCCGCCGCCCAGGAGAACTGAGCCTAAGGGGCCCGAGGGATGAACCTGCTGCTCGCCGAGGTGGCCCAGGCCACCCAGCGCCTGGCCGCGGCCGGCGTGCCCTCGCCGCGCTTCGACGCGGAGGAGCTGGCCGCGCACATCCACGGGGTGAAGCGCAGCCAGCTGCACACCGTGCCGGACGGGGACTTCGACGTCCGCTACTGGGAGGCGATCTCCCGCCGCGAGCAGCGCGAGCCGTTGCAGCACATCACCGGGCGGGCGTTCTTCCGCTACCTCGAACTGGAGGTCGGCCCCGGGGTGTTCGTGCCCCGGCCGGAGACCGAGACGGTGGTCGAGTGGGCGATAGAAGCGGTCCGCGCGATGGACGTCGCCGAGCCGCTGGTGGTCGACCTGTGCACCGGCTCCGGGGCGATCGCGCTGGCGCTCGCGCAGGAGCTGCCGCGTTCGACCGTGCACGCGTTCGAGCTCGACGAGGGCGCGATCGCGTACACCCGCCGCAACGTCGAGGCCAGCCCCGACCGGGCCCGGGTCCACCTGCACCAGGGCGACGCCACCAAGGCGTTCGCCGACGACCGGGCCTGGGACGGCCGGTTCGACCTGGTGATCAGCAACCCGCCGTACATCCCGCTCACCGAGTGGGAGTACGTCGCCCCCGAGGCCCGCGACCACGACCCGCAGATGTCGCTGTTCTCCGGCGAGGACGGCCTGGACACCATCCGCGGCATCGAGCGGGTCGCCGCCCGGCTGCTGCGGCCCGGCGGCGCGGTGGTGATCGAACACGCGGACACCCAGGGCGGCCAGGTCCCGTGGATCTTCCGCGAGGAGGGCGGCTGGACGGACGCCGCCGACCACCGGGACCTGAACAACCGGCCGCGCTTCACCACGGCCCGGAGGGCCTCGCTGTGAATACGCGGGCACAGTACGACGGCCCGGAGGGCTTCGTCGTGAACATCGGGCACGGTGCGACGGTCCGAAGGGCTTCGTCGTGAACGCCTGGGCGCCCGACGGCGACCGGAACGGCTCCGCCACGAGCACGCGCGCGCCGGGCTGCGGCCCGGAGGGCGGCGTTGGGCACGCCCGACGTGGCCCGGCGGCCCGAAGGGGCCGCGCTGTGAAGGCGCGTGCCGGGCGCGCGGTACCGTGCGGGCCCGCCGGCCCAGAGGCTGTCGCCGACCGCGGCGACCGTCTCGTTGTAGACCACCACTGAAATCACCGGAAGGGGATTGCTCCGATGAGCCGCCGATACGACTGCTCCGACGCCCAGGATCGTGCCAGCGGGCTGCGTGAGGCCGCCACGGCGATCCGCCGCGGGGAGCTGGTGGTGGTACCGACCGACACGCTGTACGGGATCGCGGCGGACGCGTTCTCGCCGGAGGCGGTGGGTGCGCTGCTGGCGGCCAAGGGGCGCGGGCGGAACATGCCCTCGCCGGTGCTGGTCGGCTCGCCGACCACCCTGCACGGGCTGGTCACCGACTTCTCCGAGCAGGCCTGGGAGCTGGTGGACGCGTTCTGGCCCGGTGGCCTGACCCTGGTGGCCCGGCACCAACCGTCGCTGCGCTGGGACCTGGGCGAGACCCGGGGCACCGTCGCGGTCCGGATGCCGCTGCACCCGGTCGCGCTGGAGCTGCTGAACGCCACCGGCCCGCTCGCGGTGTCCTCCGCGAACAAGACCGGCGGCCCGTCGCCGTCCACCTGCGACGCGGCCGAGGCGCAGCTCGGCGACGCGGTGTCGATCTACCTCGACGGCGGGACGGCCGACCATGCGACGGCCTCCACCATCGTCGACGTCACCGGCAAGGTGCCGGTGGTGCTGCGGGCGGGCGCGATCAGCGTCGAGCAGCTGAGGGAGGTCGCTCCGGACGTCGAGGCCGGCAGTTGACCGCCGCCCCGTTGTACGGAGCGGGGAGTGCCCTGGCGCCGTTCCCGGCGTCCGGGCCGCTCCCGCTGGACACCTTCAAGATCCTCTTCGTCTGCACCGGCAACATCTGCCGCTCGCCGATCGCCGAGCGGCTGGCCCGACTCGAGCTGGACTCCCGACTGGGCACCCCGGTGGGCCGCCGGATCGTGGTGGAGAGCGCCGGCACCTGGGGCCACGAGGGCGCCCCGATGGAGGCGCACGCGGCCACCGTGCTCGGCGAGTACGGCGCGGACAGCGGTGGTTTCGCCGGGCGGGAGCTGCTCGACGAGCACGTGATCGACGCCGACCTGGTGCTGACCGCGACCCTGGACCACCGCGCGCAGGTGATCTCCATGGGCCACGCGGCGGGTCTGCGCACCTTCACGCTGAAGGAGTTCACCCGGTTGGTGCAAAGGGTCGATCCGCGGACCCTGCCGGACCCCAGGGACGGCGCGCGACTGACCGAACGCGCCCGCGCACTGGTCCGCTCGGCCGCCGCCCTGCGCGGCTGGCTGCTGGCCGCCTCACCGGAATCGGACGAGCTGAGGGACCCGTACGGGGCGCCGATCGGCATGTTCCGCAACTGCGGCGAGGAGATATTCGACGCGCTGGACCCGGTGGTGACCGCACTGACCGGTGTGGACCGGTGAGTTGAGCGCCCTCCACTAAAGTTTCGGTGGAGGATTTGTGAAGGCCGCGTGCTCGGGTGATGAAGGTGACCGGGCGCGGCCGAAAGGCCCAGTCCCGCGCGTGGGGGCGGGCCCGGCGACTGGGGCCGACCTAGGCTGGAGAAATCTCCGCCCGCACCGCAGCCCGGGAGCCGCAGCATGACGGTCGCCGATGCCCGACAGGTCCACTGGCAGGCCACCGAGGCCCTGCGCGCGGCGGACCCGCTGATCGCCGACCTGCTCACCGCCGAGGACGAGCGTCGGGCCGACTCCCTGCAACTGCTGGCCGGCGAGAACCTGGCCACCCCCGCCGTGCTGGCCGCGCTGGCCGGCCCACTGGTCGACAAGTACGCCGAGGGCTACCCCGGCCGCCGCCACCACACCGGCTGCGCGCCCGCCGACACCGTCGAACTGCTGGCGATCGACCGGGCCCGCGAACTGTTCGCCGCCCCGCACGTCAACGTCCAGCCCCGGTCCGCGACTTCGGCCGTCCTGGCGGCCTACGCGGCGCTGCTGCGGCCGGGCGACGCGGTGCTGGCGATGTCGCTGGAGCACGGCGGCCACCTGAGCGCCGGCTCGCGGGCCAACTTCTCCGGCCGCTGGTTCCAGTTCCACGGCTACGGGGTGCGCGAGGACGACGGCCTGATCGACCTGGAGCAGGTCCGCCGGCTGGCCCACGAGCACCGCCCCAAGGCGATCGTCGCGGGCGGCATCTCCTACCCCCGGCACCTCGACTGGGCGGCCTTCCGGGAGATCGCCGACGAGGTGGACGCCTACCTGATCGCCACCGCCGGGCAGAGCGCCGGCCTGGTCGCGGCCGGCCTGGCGCCCTCCCCGGTGCCGTACGCGGACGTCACGGTGGTGGCCACCCACAAGCTGCTGCGCGGCCCGCGCGGCGGCCTGCTGCTGTGCACCCGCGACCTGGCCGACCGGATCGACCGGGCGGTGTTCCCGTTCTGCCAGGGCGGGGCGGCGATGAACGAGGTGGCCGCCAAGGCGGTGGCGCTGGCCCAGGCCGCCACCCCCGGCTTCGCCGACTACGCCCGCCGGGCGGTGGACGGGGCGCGGGCGCTGGCCGCCGCGCTGGCCGTCGCCGGGGCCGCGCCGCTCACCGGCGGCACCGACACCCACCTGGTGACCGCCGAGGTCGGTGGTCTCGGCCTGACCGGCGTGGAGGCCGAACGCCGGTGCGCCGCAGCCGGGTTGATGCTCGGACGGTGCGCCGTCCCGTACGACCCGGCGCCGCCCACCGAGACCTCCGGGATCCGGCTGGGCACCGGGACGTGCGCCGCCCAGGGGATGGGGGAGTCCGAGCTCGGCGAGGTCGGCGAGCTGCTCGGACGGGTGCTGGCCGGGGCCGATCCGGCCTCGGTGCGGGCCCGGGTCCGGGAGCTGGCGCAGGCCTTCGCCGGGCGGTGCTGAGCATCCGCCGACCGCGGAGGCGAACCGCGATGCGGGGCCCGGGCGTCGGAGTCAATAAGGTGTGCAACGTGGCGACGCACCTCGAACCCCGAACCTGCGCGGGAGTACCCTGCGTACTCGTCCGTCGGACCGCGACCCTGGAGGCCAGTGGTGCGTGAGTATCTGCTGGTCCTGTTCGTCTCCGCGGCGGTGACCTACCTGCTGGTGGCCCCGGTGCGGAAGTTCGCGATCGCCGCCGGCGCGATGCCCGCGGTGCGGGCGCGTGACGTGCACCGCGAACCGACCCCGCGGCTCGGCGGCATCGCGATGTTCGGCGGTCTGCTGGCGGGTCTGCTGGCGGCGTCCCAACTCACCAACCTGGGGCGGCTGTTCGTGCAGAGCGCGGACGTCAAGGCGCTGCTGTCCGGGGCCGGCATCATGTTCGTGCTGGGCGTCCTGGACGACAAGTGGGGCGTGGACGCGCTGGTGAAGCTCGGCGGTCAGATGATCGCCGCCGGTGTGATGGTGTGGCAGGGCGTCACGGTGATCTCCATCCCGGTGCCCGGCTACGGCCCGGTCGCGGTGACCCCCACCCAGGGCATGCTGATCTCGGTCACCCTGGTGGTCGTCATGGTCAACGCGGTGAACTTCATCGACGGCCTGGACGGCCTGGCGGCGGGCATGGTGTGCATCGCCGCGATCGCCTTCTTCCTGTACTCGTACCGGCTCTGGCTCGGCTACGGGGTCAACGACGCCGCGCCGGCCGCGCTGTTCACCGCCGTGCTGATCGGCATGTGCCTGGGCTTCCTGCCGCACAACCTGCACCCCGCGCGGATCTTCATGGGCGACTCCGGCTCGATGATGCTGGGCCTGATGCTGGCGGTCGCCGCGATCTCCATCACCGGCCGCGTCGACCCCGACCTGATCTCCGCCCAGACCGGCTCGCAGACCCTCGCCGTGCACGCCATGGTGCCGATCTACATCCCGCTGATCCTGCCGCTGACGGTGATCGCGCTGCCGCTGGCCGACCTGCTGCTGGCCGTGGTGCGCCGTACCTGGGCGGGCAAGTCGCCGTTCGCGGCGGACAAGCAGCACCTGCACCACCGGCTGCTGGAGGTCGGGCACTCGCACAGCCGGGCCGTGCTGATCATGTACTTCTGGGCCGCGCTGATCGCCTTCGGCACCGTGGCGGTCTCGGTCACCAACACCGGTCGCACGGTGGTCCTCACCGTCGCGGGCCTGTGCCTGGTGGGCCTCGCGGTGCTGCTGATGCCGCGCTTCCGGCCGCGCGCCCCGAAAGCCGTCCAGCCGTTCGTGCCGCCCCGCTACCGCAACGGCGAGCGGGCCGCCGGGCAGGACGCGGCGGAGGCCGGCGTCGAGGATGTCGAGGACGGTGTCGAGGCGGCCGCGATGGCCGAGCTGTCGGCCGAGGACAAGGCGCTGCTGGGGCGGATCGGCACGGGCGCGACGGCGTCCGGCCGGCGGGGCGACCGGGAAGCCTGACGCGTCGTCAACTCTCGCTCACCCGTTCGGTGGCACCCGTCCGGCGGCATCCATCGGCTGCCGGTGTGACAGGTGCCACACGTTCATGGTAAAGCTCTCATCAAATAGTTTGTGATACCGTTCACGAGTACCGAGAACACGCCGAAAGACCTGACATGGAGGACTTCCGTCCCTGGTCGGTCTCCCTCGACGGGCTTGCCCTCAACGGTGGTCCGCGGCGTGGCTCTCGCCCTTGTACCTCTGCCCCTTGTCACCGACATGCCGCCCGGAGCTGCCGACATGCCGTCCCACGACGCCCGGATCCTCCGTGGCGCCGCAATCCCCACTGCGGCCGCCGGAGTGATCGCCATGGCGATCTCCTTCGCCGTCGCCCAGGGGAAGGGCCTGCTCGGCGCCCTGCTGGCGATCGTGGTGGTGATCGGTTTCTTCGGCTTCGGCCAGGTCGCACTCGACCGGCTGACCCGGAACAATCCGCAGATGCTGATGCCGGCCGCGCTGATGGTCTACACCACGCAGATCCTGCTGATCGGCATTCTGCTGGCAGTCGCCAAGCACCTCTCGTTCTTCGACCACAAGGTCTTCGGTTTCTCGCTGCTGGGGCTCGCGATCATCTGGACGGCGTTCCAGGTCCGCGGCTGGCTCCGGGCGAAGACCTTCTACGTGGAACCCGACGGCAAGCCGAAATCCGGGCGTCAACCGTGAGTGGGGCTCACTGTCCCCCTCGCGAGGGGGGCGGTGTTTATGCCCTCCTGACGGGCTGCTATCGTCCGTCCCAACGGCGGAGTACGGGATGCGGCCAGGTCTCTCCGAGAATCGGACGGATCGCCCCCCAGCTCCACGAAGCTTTCGAAGATCCCGCGGCGGGGATATGCGCCGCGTCGGGTCAGCGAGAAATCCAACTAGTCCCAGTGCCGCACCGTGGCCGCAGGCCACGCCGACACACCGAGGTTGCCGTAACCATGCGTCAGAACGAAGGAGTCTGTGGTGGGTGCTGACGTCGTCCAGCTTGCCTCCGAGGCCAATTGCCACTTCGGCTCGGATTCCGGCTGCGGCTTCCCCGCCCCCGGCCTGGGCGAGTTCGACTTCAAGCCGATCTTCACGGTCGCCGGCGTCGACTTCACCAAGCCGATGCTGCTGTCGATCATCTGTGCGCTGCTGGTGGTGGGCTTCTTCTGGGCCGCGTTCGCCAAGCCGAAGCTGCTCCCGGGCAAGCTCCAGCTGGTCGGTGAGATCGGGTACGACTTCGTCAAGCGGAGCATCGTGCTCGAGACGATCGGCAAAAAGGGCGAGAAGTACGTCCCGATGCTGGTCTCGATGTTCTTCTTCGTGTGGATCATGAACATCATGTCCATCATCCCGTTCGCGCAGTTCCCGGTGATGTCGCGCATCGCGTTCCCGGCCGGACTCGCGATCGTGGTGTGGATCACCTACATGACGCTGACGTTCAAGAAGCACGGCTTCGTCGGCGGTATGAAGAACCTCTGCTGGCCGTCGGGCATCCCCGGCTGGGTCATGTTCATCCTGGTGCCGATCGAGTTCTTCTCGAACATCTTCGTGCGCCCCTTCACCCTCGCGGTCCGAGCCTTCGCGAACATGTTCGCCGGTCACCTGCTGATCGTCGTCTTCTCGGTGGCCTCGTGGTACCTGCTGAGCCCCACCATCGGCGCCCTGTACGGCTCCGTGTCCTTCGTGGTGGCCGTGGGTCTGACCGCCTTCGAGCTGCTGGTGCAGTTCCTGCAGGCGTACATCTTCGTGATGCTCGCCAGCAGCTACATCGCCGGTGCCCTGGAAGAGGCGCACTGAGCCCCGCGGCCCCGGCCGCGCCCCTGAACTCCCGGTGGCCAACACCCACCGGTATCCCATCCCCGCAAAGGATTAGCTGAGATGTCCGCTCTCGCCGCTGGTGTGTCCGGTTCCGTTGCTTCCATCGGCTACGGCCTCGCTGCGATCGGCCCCGGCATCGGTGTCGGTCTGATCTTCGGTAACGGCGTGCAGGCGATGGCCCGTCAGCCCGAGGCTGCCGGCCTGATCCGCTCCAACATGTTCATCGGCTTCGCCCTGACCGAGGCCCTCGCCCTGATCGGCATCGTCATGCCGTTCGTCTACGGCCAGTGAGCCAGGCGCACCGGTAGTCAATTCCGACGAAAGGTTCTGATATGACCCCCGAGGTTCTCCTCGCGGCTGAAGAGAAGATGAACCCTCTTCTCCCCGCGTGGCCCGAGGTCATCATCGGCCTGCTCTGCTTCTTCATCGTCTTCGGTCTTCTCGGCAAGAAGCTCCTCCCCAGCATCGAGAAGGTGCTGGAGGAGCGCCGTGACGCCATCGAAGGCGGCATGAAGCGCGCGGAGACCGCTCAGGCCGAGGCCCAGGCCCTGCTCGAGCAGTACCGCGCCGAGCTGGCCGAGGCGCGTCACGAGGCAGCTCGGATCACCGAGCACTCGCGTGAGCAGGGCGCTGTCCTGATCGCCGAGATGCGCGAGGAGGGCCAGCGTCAGCGCGAGGCCATCGTCGCCGCCGGCCACGCGCAGATCGAGGCCGACAAGAAGCAGGCGACCGCCGCCCTGCGCCAGGACGTGGGCTCGCTGGCCTCCCAGCTGGCCTCCCGCATCGTCGGTGAGTCCCTGGAGGACCACGCCCGCCAGAGCGGTGTCATCGACCGCTTCCTGGACGAGCTGGAGTCCAAGGCCGCCGCTGCCCAGGGTGCGTCCAAGTGATCGGCGCGAGCCGCGAGGCACTCGCCGCCGGTCGCGCGAACCTCGAGAGCCTGACCGACAACACTTCGGTGGACGCGGCCAAGCTCGCCGAGGAACTCGCCGCCGTCACCGTGCTGCTGGACCGAGAGGTCTCGCTGCGCCGCGTGCTGACCGACCCCTCGCGGTCCGGCCAGGACAAGGCCCAGCTGGTCACCTCGCTGCTGGCCGGTCAGGTCTCCGGCGAGACCGTCGACCTGGTCTCCGGCCTGGTCCGCTCGCGCTGGTCCGGTTCGCGTGACCTGGCCGACGCGGCCGAGCAGCTGACCGCGTACGCCGAGGTCATCGCCGCCGACAAGGCGGGCGCGCTGGACGACGTCGAGGACGAGCTGTTCCGGTTCGGCCGGGTGGTGGCGGGCTCGCACGAGCTGCGCGCCGCGCTGACCGAGCCCAAGGCCGACACGGCCGCCAAGAAGGAGCTGATCCGCAAGCTCCTCGGCGGCAAGGCCAACGCGGGCACCGTCCGCCTGGTCACCAGCCTGGTCACCGCCCCCCGGGGTCGTAGCTTGGAGGGTGGCCTGGAGTCCTACTCCAAGCTCGCCGCCTCCCGGCGTGGCCGCGTGGTGGCCCAGGTCACCAGCGCCGTGCCGCTGTCGGACCGCCAGAAGGAGCGGCTCGCCGCTGCCCTGGCCGGCCTGCACGGCCGCCCGGTCCACCTGAACATCGACGTGGACCCCGAGGTCCAGGGCGGTGTCCGGGTGCAGATCGGCGACGAGGTCATCGACGGCACGGTCGCGAGCCGCCTCGAAGGCGCTCGTCAGGGCCTCGAAGGCTGAGCACCAGCACTATCCGACCCTCGGTCGGGCGTCGGTCCACACCAGGTGGGCCGGCAAAACGTACGGCCGGTTCACCCGACCCGGCCGAGAGTCGAGCACTTGCGGCCCTCAATGGCGGGCCGAGGATCGCAAACTAGGAGAGCAGGGAAGCCTGATGGCGGAGCTTACGATCCGTCCGGAGGAGATCCGGGACGCGCTGGCCGACTTTGTCCAGTCGTACCAGCCGGACGCCGCTTCTGTGGAAGAGGTCGGCAAGGTCACTGACGCGGCGGACGGCATCGCGCATGTCGAGGGTCTGCCCTCGGTCATGGCGAACGAGCTGCTGAAGTTCGAGGACGGCACGCTCGGCCTCGCGCTGAACCTCGACACCCGCGAGATCGGTGTCGTCGTCCTCGGTGAGTTCGGCGGCATCGAAGAGGGTCAGACCGTGCGCCGCACCGGCGAGGTCCTCTCGGTTCCGGTCGGCGACGGCTACCTCGGCCGTGTCGTGGACCCGCTGGGCAACCCGATCGACGGCCTGGGCGACATCGCCTCCACCGGCCGTCGTGCCCTGGAGCTGCAGGCCCCCGGCGTCATGGCCCGCAAGTCGGTCAAGCAGCCGCTGCAGACCGGCATCAAGGCCATCGACGCGATGACCCCGATCGGCCGCGGCCAGCGCCAGCTGATCATTGGTGACCGCCAGACCGGCAAGACCGCCGTCGCCGTCGACACCATCATCAACCAGCGTGACAACTGGCGTTCGGGCGACCCGGAGAAGCAGGTCCGCTGCATCTACGTCGCCGTGGGCCAGAAGGGCTCCACCATCGCGTCCGTCCGCGGCGCCCTGGAGGAGGCCGGCGCGCTGGAGTACACCACCATCGTGGCTGCTCCCGCCTCCGACCCGGCCGGCTTCAAGTACCTCGCCCCGTACACCGGTTCGGCCATCGGCCAGGAGTGGATGTACGACGGCAAGCACGTCCTCATCGTCTTCGACGACCTGTCGAAGCAGGCCGAGGCCTACCGCTCCGTCTCCCTGCTGCTGCGCCGCCCGCCGGGCCGCGAGGCGTACCCGGGTGACGTCTTCTACCTGCACTCCCGCCTGCTGGAGCGCTGCGCCAAGCTGAACGACGCCCTCGGCGGCGGCTCGATGACCGGTCTGCCGATCATCGAGACCAAGGCCAACGACGTCTCGGCGTACATCCCGACCAACGTCATCTCGATCACCGACGGCCAGTGCTTCCTGGAGTCCGACCTGTTCAACGCCGGCATCCGCCCGGCCGTGAACGTCGGTATCTCGGTCTCCCGCGTCGGTGGCTCCGCCCAGATCAAGGCCATGAAGTCGGTCGCCGGCCGCCTGCGCCTGGACCTGGCCCAGTACCGCGAGCTGGAGGCGTTCGCCGCCTTCGGTTCCGACCTGGACGCGGCCTCCAAGGCCCAGCTGGAGCGCGGTGCGCGCATGGTCGAGCTGCTGAAGCAGGGCCAGTACCAGCCGTTCGCGGTCGAGGACCAGGTCGTCTCGATCTGGGCCGGCACCACCGGCAAGCTGGACGACGTCCCGGTCGCCGAGATCCGCCGCTTCGAGCGTGAGTTCCTGGACCACCTGCGCCTGGAGCACAAGGGCATCCTGACCGGCATCGCCGAGACCCAGAAGCTCGAGGACGGCACCATCGACGCGCTGACTGCGGCGATCACCTCGTTCAAGCAGGGTTACACCACGGCGGACGGCAAGCTGCTCTCCGAGCAGGCCTGAGTCCGGTAGCGAGGGAAAGGACGTAACGACCCATGGGAGCACAGCTTCGGGTCTACAAGCGCCGCATCCGCTCCGTCACCGCGACGAAGAAGATCACCAAGGCGATGGAGATGATCTCCGCGTCGCGCATCGTCAAGGCGCAGCGCGCGGTGGCCGCCTCCACTCCGTACGCCGATGAGCTCACCCGTGCGGTGACCGCGGTGGCCACCCGGTCCAACGCGAAGCACCCGCTGACCACCGAGAACCCGAACGCCTCGCGCGCCGCGGTGCTGCTGATCACGGCAGACCGCGGTCTGGCGGGCGGCTACTCGACCAACGCCATCAAGCAGTCGCTGGCGCTCGCCGCCCGCCTCCGCGAAGAGGGCAAGGAAGTGGTCACGTACATCGTCGGCCGCAAGGGCGTCGGGTACTACGGGTTCCGCAACCTGGAGGTTGCGAACTCGTGGACGGGCTTCTCGGACAAGCCGACCTACGGGGACGCGAAGGTCGTCGCGGCGGACCTCATCGAGGCCTTCACCGCGGAGACCGGTGGCGTGGACGAGCTGCACCTGGTGTCGACCGAGTTCGTGTCGATGCTGACGCAGACCGCCGTGGACGCCCGACTGCTGCCGCTGAAGCTCGACGAGGTCGAGCTCAGCGACAAGTCGCCGGCGAAGAACGAGATCTTCCCGCTGTACGACTTCGAGCCGTCGGCGGAAGGCGTCCTCGACGCACTGCTGCCGCGGTACGTCGAGAGCCGGATCTACAACGCGCTGCTTCAGTCGGCCGCCTCCGAGCACGCCGCCCGCCGCCGCGCGATGAAGAGCGCGACGGACAACGCCGGCGAGCTCATCAAGTCGCTCACGCGGCTTGCCAACTCGGCCCGTCAGGCCGAGATCACCCAGGAAATCAGCGAGATCGTCGGCGGTGCCAACGCCCTCGCCGACGCTAGCCGCGGGAGCGAATGAGTATGACCACCACTGTTGAGCCGACCACGGCGACGGGCCGCGTCGCGCGGGTCATCGGCCCGGTCGTCGACGTGGAGTTCCCCGTCGACGCCATTCCGGACATGTTCAACGCCCTGCACGTCGAGGTGGACAACCCCGACGGCTCGGGCAAGAAGACCCTGACCCTCGAGGTCGCCCAGCACCTCGGCGACGGCCTGGTCCGCGGCATCTCGATGCAGCCGACCGACGGCCTGGTCCGTGGTTCGCAGGTCACCGACACCGGTGCGGCGATCTCCGTCCCGGTCGGCCAGATCACCAAGGGCAAGGTCTTCAACGCCCTCGGTGAGGTGCTGAACGTCGACAAGGCCGAGTTCGAGGCCTCCGTCGAGGTCAAGTGGCCGATCCACCGCAAGGCGCCGAACTTCTCCGAGCTCGAGTCGAAGACCGAGATGTTCGAGACCGGCATCAAGGTCATCGACCTGCTCACCCCGTACGTCCAGGGTGGCAAGATCGGTCTGTTCGGTGGTGCCGGTGTCGGCAAGACCGTTCTGATCCAGGAGATGATCTACCGCGTCGCCGAGAACTTCGGTGGTGTGTCGGTGTTCGCCGGTGTCGGTGAGCGCACCCGTGAGGGCAACGACCTCATCGACGAGATGGTCGACTCGGGCGTTCTGGACAAGACCGCGCTGGTCTTCGGCCAGATGGACGAGCCGCCGGGCACCCGCCTGCGCGTCGCGCTCTCCGCGCTGACCATGGCGGAGTACTTCCGTGACGTCGAGAAGCAGGACGTGCTCCTCTTCATCGACAACATCTTCCGGTTCACCCAGGCCGGTTCCGAGGTGTCGACCCTGCTCGGCCGTATGCCCTCCGCGGTGGGCTACCAGCCGAACCTGGCCGACGAGATGGGCCTCCTGCAGGAGCGCATCACCTCGACCCGCGGTCACTCGATCACCTCGATGCAGGCGATCTACGTCCCCGCGGACGACCTGACCGACCCGGCGCCGGCCACCACCTTCGCCCACCTGGACGCGACCACCGTTCTGTCGCGCCCGATCTCGGAGAAGGGCATCTACCCGGCCGTCGACCCGCTGGACTCCACGTCCCGCATCCTCGACCCGCGGTACATCGCGCAGACCCACTACGACACGGCCATCCGTATCAAGGGGATCCTGCAGAAGTACAAGGACCTGCAGGACATCATCGCGATCCTCGGTATCGACGAGCTGTCCGAGGAAGACAAGATCACGGTGCAGCGTGCCCGCCGCATCGAGCGCTTCCTCTCGCAGAACACCTACGTGGCGAAGCAGTTCACCGGTGTCGAGGGCTCGACCGTTCCGCTGTCGGAGACCATTGAGGCCTTCAACGCGATCGCGGACGGCAAGTACGACCACGTCCCGGAGCAGGCCTTCTTCATGTGCGGTGGCATCGACGACCTCGAGCGCAACGCCGCCGAGCTGCTGAAGAAGTAATCGCAGACCGGTCGCACAGCAGACCCAACCGTTGAGGGGTGGTTCCCGGCTCTCGTCGGGGGCCACCCCTCAACGCTGGATCCTGCTGTGATCCCGGTCATTTACCCGCCCTTGGTTTCGTTCCGGGGGCGCGTGACCGTTATTCTTACCGAAACTGCCGAGATCTCAGCCGCCCGTTCGCCCGGGTGGCCGAGGCCCGGCAAGAGCCAAGGAGCCCACGTTGGCTGAGCTGCACGTCGAGCTGGTCGCAGCCGACCGCAAGGTGTGGTCCGGTGCGGCCACCATCGTTGTTGCCCGTACGGCCTCCGGCGACACCGGCATCATGCCGGGTCACACCCCGGTGCTGAGCGTGCTGGAGACCGGCCCGGTCACCATCCGCACCGTCTCCGAGGGCACCATCGTCGCCGCGGTGCACGGTGGCTTCATCTCGTTCGCCGACAACAAGCTGTCGATCCTCGCCGAGATCGCCGAGCTGGCCGACGAGATCGATGTCGCCCGTGCCGAGCGCGCGCTGGAGAACGCCAAGGCCGACGCCGACTCGCACGCCGAGCGTCGCGCCGAGGTCCGACTGGTTGCCGCCGGCGGCCTGAAGACGCACCACTGAGCCTGGTCTCGGCGACGGTCCCGGGGACGCCTGGAGCGTGTCCTCGGGACTGTCGCATCAGTTGGTAGGAATGGGCGGCCGTGTCGGCCGCCAACGGGGATGAAGGCAGCGAGGAGGTAGGTGAGCGTGGTCCTCGCCCTTGTGGTGTGCGCGTCGGTAGTGGTCCTCGCCATCGCGGGCCTGGTCGGCTTCGCGGTACGCCGCCGCCTCATTCAGCGGGTGGGCGGCACCTTCGACTGCTCCTACCGTTTGAAAATGCCGGCGGACGCCTCCACGCAGCCGGATCTCGACGAGAACGGCCAACCCACCTCGGCCCCGGTCCCACAGACCGACGGCAAGGGGTGGGTTTTTGGTATCGGCCGGTACAGCGGCGACTCCATCGAATGGTTCCGGGTGTTCTCCTACGCGCCCCGGCCGCGACGGGTCCTGCCGCGCACCGAGATCGAGGTGCTGGGCCGCCGCTACCCGCAGGGGCAGGAGGAACTCGCCCTGCTCTCCGGCTCGGTGGTGCTGCGCTGCCTGCACCGGGGCTCGCCGCTGGAGCTCGCGATGAGCGACGACGCGCTGACCGGTTTCCTGGCCTGGCTGGAGGCCGCCCCGCCCGGGCAGAGGGTCAACGTCGCGTAGCGACGGGATCCTGAGCCGTCGTCAGGGAGCGTGACGCGGCTCGCGTCCACCGTTCGGGACGTGCGCGCTAGGCTGCGGGCATGGTGAACCTGACGCGTATCTACACCCGCACCGGGGACGACGGCACGACCGCCCTCGGCGACATGAGCCGGACCACCAAGACCGACCCGCGGCTGATCGCGTACGCCGACACCAACGAGGCCAACGCGGCGATCGGCGTGGCGCTGGCCGCCGGGGCGCTGGACGGCGAACTGGTGACGGTGCTGACCCGGATCCAGAACGACCTGTTCGACGTGGGCGCGGACCTGGCGACGCCGATCGTCGAGGACCCCAAGTACCCGCCGCTGCGGGTCGAGCAGTCCTACATCGACCGGCTGGAGGGCGACTGCGACCGGTTCCTGGAGGAGCTGGAGAAGCTGCGCAGCTTCATCCTGCCCGGTGGCACCCCGGGCGCCGCGTACCTGCACCTGGCGTGCACCGTGGTGCGGCGGGCCGAGCGGGCCACCTGGGCGGCGATCGACGTGCACGGGGACAGCGTCAACCCGCTGACCGCGAAGTACCTGAACCGGCTGTCCGACCTGCTGTTCATCCTGGCCCGCACCGCGAACAAGGAGCGCGGCGACGTGCTCTGGGTGCCCGGCGGGGACCGCTGACGCCCTACGGCTTCTCCCGCTTGGGGAAGACCGTGTAGCTGGCGGCGACGACCAGGTTGACACCGACCACCAGCGCCATCCGCGGGTACCAGGAATCCAGCGCCGCGGTGCGCGCGGCGTCGCCGACCAGCCACTGGACGGCGGCGACCAGCGCCACCGTGACGGCCGAGGCCAGCAGCGTCAGCAGGAATATGCCCCACTCGTAACGGGCCCGCGGCGCGCCGTACTTGGGCGCGCCGGGGGGCTTGGGGCCGCCGGCCAGCCGGTGCGCGGCGTGGGCGTCGGCCCAGCGGACCAGGCGGTGGCCGTAGGCGGCCGAGAAGCCGACGTAGGCGGCGGCCAGGCCGTGCGTCCAGTCGGCGGTGGCGCCGCCGCGCAGGTCGGCGACGGTCGCGCCGAGGATCACCAGATCGATCACCGGAAGCAGCGCCAGCAGCACCAGGCCGGCCCGGCGCCGGTGCAGCACGTAGCGGGCCAGCAGCCCCGCCGCCAGCACCACCCAGAAGCCGACCTCGCCGGCCACGATCAGGGAAACCATGCTTCGATCCTCCTCGCGCACCGGCGCGTCGTCATCGTCCGGCCAGTGGACCGGCGGGTCAGACGTTCGTCGGACGGCGGGTCGTCCGATCGGTCGTTCCGGCGGGGTGGGAGGAGTGCTGGGATGGGTCGGGTGAGACTCTCCGAGCGCATGCAGGACCTGGCCATCGCGGTGGCCGGGCTGCTCGGCGGCCTGCTGCTGATCGCGGTCGGCGCGTACGACCGGCGGCCCGAGCTGTCGGCATGGGTGTCGGTGCTGCCGCTGGCGGCGATGGCCGGGCTGACGCTGCTGCGGCGCCGGCGCACCGTGCTGACGGTCAGCGTCGGCGGGGTGGTGCTCGGCGCCGGCCTGTACCTCGGCTCGGTGCTGGCGACGCCGCTGCTGTACACCGACCTGCTGTACGCGGCCGTGCTGTACGGCCCGCCGCGGATGAGCAAGGTGCTGTCGCTGACGGGCGTGGCGACCACCCTGGTGCTGTCCGGCCTGTCCTGGCGCTACCTGTCGCTCTCCGAGGCGCTGCTGGTCGCCGTGTTCTGCGGGCTGGTCTTCCTCTCCCCGGTGTGGACGGCCGACCTGCTGCGCCGGCACCGGGACGTCGCCGAGACGGAGCGGCTGCGCGCCGGGCAGACCGCGCTGCTCGCCGAGCTGGACCGGCGCGGCGCGGTGGTCGCCGAACGGTCCCGGATGGCCCGCGAACTGCACGACGTGATCGCCAACCACCTGTCGGCGATCGCCATCCACGCCACCGGCGCGCAGGCGGTGGCGCGCCGTCAGGAGCGGGCGGCGGACGAGCCGTTGGTGGAGGCGCTCGCGGTGATCCGGGAGAACAGCGTGCAGGGCCTCGCCGAGATGCGTCGGATGATCGGCCTGCTGCGCGAGGTCGTCCCCGAAGAGCCTTACGCCGCACCGCGGTTGGCGGCGGTGGACGTGCTGCTGGAGCAGGCCGGGGCGGCCGGGCGGGCGGCCGGGCTGCGGTTCGAGGCGGAGCAGCAGGGCGAGCCGGGCGAGCTGCCCGCGCCGGTCGAGCTGGCCGCGTACCGGATCGTCCAGGAGTCGCTGACCAACGCCGTGAAGCATGCCGCGCCGGGCCCGGTGCGGCTGTGCATCCGTTACGGGGAGCGGGAGTTGGAGATCACCGTGGAGTCCCCCTACCGGGAGGGCGAGGGCCGGGCGGTGCCTGGGGCGAAGGCCGGGCTGGTCGGCATGGGGGAGCGGGCCCAGCTGCTCGGCGGCGAGTTCGGGGCCGGGCCGCGCGGGCAGACGTGGCGGGTCCGGGCGGTGCTGCCGCGGACGGCGAGCGGGGAGCGGGAATGATCCGGGTACTGGTGGCGGAGGACCAGGCGGCCGTCCGGGCCGCGCTGGTGATGATCCTGCGGGCCGAGGACGACCTGCAGGTGGTCGGCGAGGCCGCCGACGGCGAACAGGCCGTGCGGATGGCCCTGGAACTGCGGCCCGACGTCGTCCTGATGGACGTCCAGATGCCCCGGCTCGACGGCGTCGCCGCGACCCGCCGGGTGGTGGAGGCCGGGGCGGCGCAGGTGCTGGTGCTCACCACCTTCGACCTGGACGAGTACGTGTGGGGCGCGCTGCGGGCCGGCGCCGCCGGCTTCCTGCTCAAGGACCTGGAGGCGGACACCCTGGTCGAGGGCATCCGCACGGTCGCCCGCGGCGACGGCATGCTCGCGCCGTCCGTCACCCGGCGGCTGATCGCCTCGTTCGCCCGGCCCGCGGCGCCGGCGGTGGAGCCGGCCGCGCTGAACGGGCTGACGCCCAAGGAGCGCGAGGTGTTCGGCTGTCTCGGGGCGGGCCTGTCCAACGCGGAGATCGCACAGCGGCTCGGGACGGCGGAGGCCACCACCAAGACGCACGTCACCCGGATCCTCGCGAAGCTCGGGCTGCGCAGCCGGGTGCAGGCGGCGATCCTCGCGCAGGAGTGGGGAGTGGCCGTTCCCGGCGAGCGGTGAGGGTCCGTTCGACGGGGGAGGGACGACAGCGCCTTTCGGGGGAGCGGTGAGGCACCCGTCGGGGAGGGGCGCAGATCACACCCGTTCCGGTGCAGATCACACTGCCGGAACGCACCACGGAGCGCGTGCTCCTACTAGAGTCCGGCGCAGAGCGATGTGGCTCCCCGTCGGGCGGTCGGTGCTGCCCCGGTACGGGCGGGCCGTCGGCGTGCCCCCGGGAGGACCAGATGACCGCACGATGAAGCCCGCGCACCCTCCGGGTGAGTTTGCTCACGGAGCACCCCGCAGACGGGTGATTTGGGCGGTAATCGAGCGTAGGTACCAGGCGTACCTGCGTATATTCCCTCGGACGGGTGAAGTTGAGGGACAGTCCGCCGGGTGACAGCAACCTGCGGAACTGGTTGACCGTCAGATTCAGGAAAGGGTCGGTGCACAACCGGCCCCGAACATGGCGCGGTCGGTCCCTGGGGTACGGGACGGGCGGCAGGCGCAGCGCGGCGGACGGACAACGGCACACGGCCGAGGAGGAGGACAACGTGCGCATCACCGGCGACCACACCGGACTGGCCATCGAAGGGCGGCTCGATGTGCGCAGCGCCGCCGACGCCAGGGCGCTGCTGCACGCCGCGGTCGACGGCGGCGAGGGCGACCTCGTCCTGGACCTCGGCCGGCTCGAATCCTGGGACGCGACCGGACTCGGCGTCATCATGGGCACCCACCGCCGCGCCGGACGGGTCGGGCGGCGACTGGTCCTGCGGGACGTGCCGGTGCAGCTCCAGCGGCTGCTGGTGGCGACCCGCCTGCACCGGATCCTGGCGGTCGAGGGGGCGGTCCAGGACCCGGTGGGGACGACGCTCCCGGCGCTCGGCTGAGCACCGCCAGGGGCGCGTGGGGGCACCTCCCGGCCCGTCGGGGCCGGGGGAGATCCGCGGGACCGGCGCACGTCGTGTCCGCGGCCTTCTCCCTGAACTACCCGGTGTGTTGACCCGGTTCGGTCATGTGGGAAAGTCTCCGGTCAGGTGTCCGAGTGGCGGGGAGCAGTGACGTGGGACAGCCGAGTGGGATACGCCCCCGGAGTGGTGAGCTGGTCAGCGGTGAGCGGCTGGTGGTGGTCGGCGGTCCGGAAGGGTCGGAGGCGCGGCACTGCCCGGACGAGTGGCTGCCGCAGCCGCGGCGGATCCGCGGGCTGGTGCAGGCGCGGCCGGAGTTGGGGACGACGGTCGCGGTCGGGCCGCTCGCACTGGGGGCCGGACCGGGGGACCTGCCGCTGCTGGACCGTGACGGCGACATCGCGCTGGTGCTCGGGCAGCTCCGCGAGGGCCGTTCGGTGCGGCTGGTCGGACAGGCCGGTTCGGGCCGCTCCGCGCTGCTCGCCGCGGTCGCCGAGGCGGCGGGGGAGTTGGCGCCGGACGGCGTGGTGCGGCTGAGCGGCTACCGCCGGACGTCCGCCGATCTGCTGCAGGAGCTGTTCGCGGCGACCCACCACGCGCCGGACTTCCGGCCCGACCGGGAGCAGGTGGTCGAACTGCTGGGCGGGGTGGCCGCGGTGGTGGTGATCGACGACGTGGAGCCGTCCGGCGAGGCGCTGGAGGAGCTGCTGGCGACGGCCCCCGAGTGCGCGTTCCTGATCAGCACCGCGCCGGACGCGCCGCCGGGCCAGCCCGGTTCGCGGCTGCGGGAGCACCTGGTGGCAGGCCTGTCCCGGCCGGCGTGCCTCACGCTCGCGGCGCGACTGGCGGGCCGTCAGCTGGACGAGGTCGAGCGGGCCTGGGCGGTGGACCTGTGGTTCGAGTCCGAGGGCCTGCCGCTGCGCTTCGTCCGGGCGGCGGCGCTGCTGCGCCAGCGGGACGTCGCGGTGGACGCGCTGGTCGCCGCGCAGGAGGACCGGCGGTCCGTCTTCGGCTTCGCGCAGGAGTACGAACTCCCCGGCGACCCGGCCGAGTTGGAGGCCGAGCTGCGGGCCGGGGTGCCGCTGCCGTCGGTCGGCGAGAGCGCTGCGCCGGCCCGAATGCTGGTGCAGGGGCTGAGCGAACCGGCCCGGCGGGTGCTGCGGCTGGCGCTGGCGCTGAACGGGGAGTGCCCGACCGCGCCGCACCTGCCCGCGCTGATCGACGTCGGCCTCGGCGAGAGCGCGCTGCAGGAGCTGGTGGACCACGGCCTGGCGGTGTCGGTGGGCGGCCACCACCGGCTCACCGAGGGCGTGCTCGCCGCGCTGCTGCCCGAACTGGAGTCCGACGGACAGGGGCAGCCCGCCCCGTTCGCCCCGGGCGGGGTCGCGCACGGGGCGGCCGAGCACCTGTCCTGGTGGGTCGGGCACGCGTCGGTGACCACCCGCCAGGTGGCGGCCGAGGCCGAGGTGATCCTCGCGGTGCTGCTCGCCGAGCGGAACGCCGACCGCCCCGAGCAGGTGCTGCTGCTGGCCCGGGCCGCCGCGCCCGCGCTCGCCCTGTCACTGCGCTGGGGCGCCTGGGAGCGGGCCCTGCAACTCGGCCTGGAAGCCGCCCGGATGCTCGGCGCGACCGCCGAACAGGCCTGGTTCCACCACGAGTTGGGCGTGTACGCGCTGTGCGTCGGCAGCGCGCAGCGGGCCGTCGGCGAACTGGAGGCAGCACTCGCGCTGCGGGCCGCCGCCAGTGACCAGCGCGGTGCCACGGTGGCCCGGCGGATGCTCGACATGATCCGGCTGGAGGAGACCGCGGCGCTCGCCGCCGGGGCCGACGACAGCCAGCCCGTCCGCGGACGGCGCACCATCCGGGCGATCGCCCAGGTGCCGGCCCGACTGCGCAAGCGGGCGCCCGCCGGGGCCCGGAAGACGGTGCTGGCGGCGAGCGCCGCTGTGATGGCGCTCGGTGTGCTCGGCACCGCGATCGGCGTGGCCGTCAGCAACGAGGACACCCCCGCGGGCAAGCAGCCCGGCACCTCCGCGGACGACATCACCCCGGCGCCGGACGCCACCACCAGCCCCCGGCCCAGCAGCAGCCCGCAGGCGTCGGCGAGCGACAGCGCGACGCCGTCCCAGAGCCCGACGGAGACGGCCGAGGACAGCCCGTCCGCCACCCACCGGCCGAGCAGCAGCCCGAGCAGCACGAAGCCGAGTGCTTCCAAGTCGTCGACCACGCCGTCGAGTTCGGCCCCTCAGCCCGGCAAGTCGTCCAGTCAGCCGGCCGGCTCCCCGTCGCCCAGCCCCTCCCTGAGTGCCACGCAGTCGAGCAGCCCGTCCCCGTCGGACAGCCCGACGGGTTAGGACCGGAGCCAGGCCTCGATGGTCTCCGGGGTCAGGTGCCCGCTCGCGACCTGGTCGGTGTACCAGGACCAGGCCGGGCAGGTGAGCATGGCCGCGCCGAGGTGTTCGGGGGCGGCCGGGCCGAGGGCTTCGGCGGTGAGACGGTAGGCGTGCTGGAGCGGGGCCTGGTGGGCGACCAGCCAGGACTGGGTGGCGGCGAAGCCCTCCTCGGCGTGCAGGCGGCGCAGGTGCGCGAGCCAGCCCTCGCGCCACCAGGCGGCGCGTTCGGCGTCGGGGACTTCGGCGAAGGTCGGGGCGAGGGCGTCGGCCAGGCGGCGGGCGTGGTCGGCCTCGTCGCCGGCCAGTTGCGGGTACTCGGTGGCGAAGCCCTGCCAGTCGGTGTCGAAGGGCAGGCTGTCCGGGCCGACCGGCTCCGTCGCGTAGCCCCCGTCGCCGGCGACGAACACGTCCCGCAGCACCTGGTAGCGCAGCCGGGTGGAGCCGGCCAGCAGGGCGGCGTCGTACAGGTCCTTGCCCTGCGGGTAGAAGTCGGTGACGAGCCACAGGAGCTTCCAGGCGAGCGACAGTTCGCGCCCGGCGACGTTCAGCACCGCGCCGGGGGCGACCTCCAACGGCTCGGCGGGGACGGGCAGTTCCTCGTTGAAGACGAAGTCCAGCTGCACCGTGCCGCCGGGCAGGCCGTCGGCCTCCCAGCCGAGCATCAGCCGGCGGCCGGGGGCGCGCTCGTACGTCCAGATGTCCTCGGTGACGACCCGGCCGGGCAGGAAGCGGACCGGGCCGGCGGTGGCGCAGACGGCGCGGACGAGGTCGTGGAACAGGTCGTCGGTGCGCGGGTCGTCGAGCATCCGGTCGACAGGGGTGACGACGAAGTCCAGGTCGCCCGGTTCGCGGGCGGCGTCGCCGAACCAGGCCTTCAGCACCACGGAGCCGCGCAGCACCAGGTGGTCGACCCAGCCGGAGTCGGCGACGGCGGTCAGGACGGTGTCCATCGCGCTGCGGCGGGCCGCGAACCAGGCGGCGGAGAGGCCGGGGTCGGTGAAGCGTGGCTCGCCGGCCCGGAAGGCGTGGTCGAACTGCTTCAGGGCCGGGTCGAAGATCTCGGGCTGGTCGGCCCGCGGGTCGTCGATCGGCTGGAACGTGCGAGGACGGTCGCGGTGGTCCTGCGGCAGCAGGCGGTGGTCGGGCACGGTGGCTCCTCAGGTGGTCGGGGCGTCGTCGAGCCAGCCGGAGTCCAGCGCGAGGGCCGAGTCGTGGACCACGTACTCGCGGGTGACCTTCAGCGGCGGGAAGCCGGCGGCGGTCAGCGCGGCGGTGAGGCGGTCGAGCCGGGCGCCGGCGCCGGCCAGGCCGAGACGGTGGCAGCGCTGGGTGACGAAGTACTGGCGGTGGCCGTCGGGTTCGGTGCGGCGGGCGTTCCAGGAGACGTGGGCGTGGTGGCCGTCGGCGGCCCGGGCCAGCGCGTCACGGGGGACGCCGGGGGCCAGTCGGACCTTCACGTGGTGTTCGAAGTAGCAGGCGGCGTCGGCCTGTTCGGCCTCCGCGTCGGTGCCGGGGACGCCCGGCGTCCAGGGCGCGGCCTCGATCTTCACCCGGACCGGGGTGAACCCGGCGGCCCGCAGCCGGGCCGCCTCGGTGGCGGCGCGGCGGTGCTGGGCGGCCAGCGTGCCGTCGCTCTGCCAGGACAGCATCGGCTGCGAGGGGTGCCGGCCCCGGGCCAGCAGGATGTGGGTGAACTCCAGGCCGCGCGCCGCCGCCCACTCGGCCAGCGCGTCGATCTCGGCCGGGGCCAGGGTGAGATGGGTCTCGTACCGGCCGACCGGTTCAGCGCTTCGAACGGGCATACGGCGAGTGTGGCAGCGGGGCGCAGGTGGCAGCCAACCGATTTCGCCGCCGCGGGTTCGGCGCCGCGGGCTCGCCGCCGCGGGGGAGGCGGGGCGGCCCTGGTTCGGCGCTGCCGGGTAGGTCGTTGCCGGGTCGGGACGGGCCCGGCCTCCGCTGTCGAGGGCTCGGTGCTGCCGGGGGGACTGAACGGCCCTGGCTCGTGCTGCTGGGGTCAGTGCGGCCCTGGCCGGTCGTTGCCGGGTTGGGATGGGCTCAGCCTCCGCTGTCGCGGGCTCACCGTAGCCGGGGAGGCGAAACGGCCCTGGCTCGTTGCTGTCAGGCCGGAACCGGCTCGGCCTTCCGCTGACGGCGGGCTCGGCGCCGCGGGGGAGGCGGGGCGGTCCTGGCTCGGCGCTGCCTGGCCGGTCGTTGCCGGGTCGGGACGGGCTCGGCCTCCGCTGTCGCGGGCTCACCGTAGCCGGGGGGACTGAACGGCCCTGGCTCGTTGCTGTCAGGCCGGAACCGGCTCGGCCTTCCGCTGCCGGCGGGCTCGGTGCCGCCGGGGGAACTGAACGGCCCGGGCTCGTTGCTGCCGGGGGCAGGACGGTCCTGGTCTGTCGTTGCCGGGCCGGGGCGGGCTCGGCCTTCCGCTGTCGGCGGGCTCGGCGCCGCCGGGGCACCCCCGGCCTGTCGCTGTCCGGGCAGCACAGCCTCAGCTCGGCATCGCCGAGGGCGGGAGCAGCCCGAGCCGCTGCCGAGGGCTTGTCGTCGTCGAGGTCAGAACAGCTTCAGCTTGTCGTCGTCGATGCCGCGCAGCTCGTCGTAGTCGAGGACGACGCAGCCGATGCCGCGGTCGGTGGCCAGCACGCGGGCCTGGGGCTTGATCTCCTGGGCGGCGAAGATGCCCTTGACCGGGGCGAGCAGCGGGTCGCGGTTGAGCAGGTCGAGGTAGCGGGTGAGCTGCTCGACGCCGTCGATCTCGCCGCGGCGCTTGATCTCGACGGCGACGGTGGCGCCGTCGGAGTCGCGGCACAGGATGTCGACGGGGCCGATCGCGGTGGGGTACTCGCGGCGGATCAGCTGCCAGCCGGCGCCGAGGACCTCCATCCGGTCGGCGAGCAGCTCCTGAAGGTGGGCCTCGACGCCGTCCTTCACCAGGCCGGGGTCGACGCCGAGTTCGTGGCTGGAGTCGTGGTGGACGTCCTCCAGGTTGATGATCAGCTTCTCGCCGGCCTTGTTGGTGACCGTCCACACCCCCTCGGCTTCCTTCAGGGAGCACGGCGGGGACATCCAGTTCAGCGGCTTGTAGGCGCGGTCGTCGGCGTGGATGCTGACGCTCCCGTCGGCCTTCACGATCACCAGGCGCACGGCGGAGGGCAGATGTGCAGCGAGGCGGCCCGCGTAGTCCACGGTGCACTTGGCGATTACAAGACGCATGGGGACAAGCCTACGGCCCGCCGGGAGTGCCCCCGTCCCTGTTCGATTCCGGAGGGGCGCAGGGAGGGGGCGTGCGGCCGGGAGAGGTGCGCCGGAGTGCAGTGGGTCGAGGGGGCGTGATTCGCGAGACAGGCGGCTGTTCGGAGGCGGGCCCGGGGGCCGTTTGAAACGAGTGTCCGCAGAACGGGTGTGGGCCGGCCGGGAGGGGCGAAACATGGTGACCGCCCGGCCACCCGCAGTGAGCCGGGCAGCTCGGCGCACAGGTCGGTGCACAGGTCGGTGCACAACTGATTCCGGCCAATCTCGGCCCCGGCGCGGCGATTCGGGTGGCAATCCCCGGATTCTCCAGCCGGGTCCGGGAAGGACTGACACGCTGGTCTGAACCCCTGGCCAGGACTTCGACGTACGCGGCTCATCCCCCAGCCCGCCGCGCCGTCGACACTCGAACATCGCGCGCGGTCCACCGCACGTCCAACGCACCCTCAGCACACCGGTAAGACCGCCCCGTCGAATCCGTCGGGGCGGACCGCGAGAGGAGAACCCATGTCGCTCGACGTCTCACCGGCCCTGTTGGAGAAGGCCGAACGAGGCGAGGTCGACGAGCGGGAGTTCGTCGACTGTGTCCGCACCTCGCTGCCCTACGCCTGGGAGATGATCAGCTCGCTGGTCGCCCAACTCAAGGTCGACGGAACCGACTTCGCCGACAACGAGGTCCCCCCGCCGAGCGAGCAGGAGCGCGGACAGCTGCTCCGGGCGATGGCCAGTGACGCCATCCGCGGAGCCCTGCAGCGCCACTTCGGCGTCCAGTTGGCCTTCCAGAACTGCCACCGGGTCGCGGTCTTCGCCCCCGGCCCCGACACTGCCGAGCGGCACGCCCGATTCACCTCGGTCCGTGCCCAACTGCTCAATCAGTCGCCGGAGTTGCGCGACTGCTGAGCTTCGACAGGCCCGATCGCGGGTCGCCCCGGGCCCGGATGGGACGGGGCGGCCCGCGGGCGCGCGCTCAGCGCAGCTGCGGCAACACCTCGGCGCCGATCCGGTCCAGGTTGTGCAGCGTCGCCGCGGTCTCCCCGGAGCCCTCGGCGAGCAGTGCGAAGCGCCGGATCCCGGTGCTCTCCGCGGTCGCCAGCAGCCGGTCCGCGCACTGCCGGGGCGTGCCCACCGCGTGCAGGTCGCACAGCAGCTCGGTGTACGCCCGCGGGTCGCGCATCGACCGCTCCCGGCCGTCCACCGTGCGGTGCGCGCCCAGCCCGTACGCGAAGAAGTCCGGCATCGTCCGCAGCAGGCTGTCCCGGGCCGCCCCGGCCCGGTCGTCGACCTGCACCACGCCCGCCGCCACGTGCTCCCGCTCCACCCGGGCCAGCTGCTCCTCGCCGCGCCCGGCGGCCCGCCAGGCGGCCCGGTAGGCGGCCAGCATCTCCCGCTTGTCCTCGTCGCCCGAGTGCATGCCCAGCAGCATCGGCAGGCCCCGCTCCGCGGCCGTCCGCACCCCGGCGGGCGAGGTGCACGCCATCACCACCGGCGGGCCCGACTGCGGCTGCTGGGAGGGCTCCTGGCGCTGCCTCGGGATCACCGCGGTCGCGGGGGCCGGCCCGTCCAGGCCCAGCCAGCCCGTCAGGTCCGCCCGCCGGGGCTCGGCGGCCCGCGGGACCACCGCGACCTCCGGGAAGTCGAACTGCGGCCCCGAACCGCCCACCCGGGCCCCGCGCAGCCAGCTCAGCAGCAGGTCCAGCCGCTCCGGGAAGCCCTGCTCGTACGCCTCCAGGCCGCCGCCGAACACCGCCAGGTCGATCCACGGCCCGCCGCGGCCCACCCCGAGGGTGAACCGGCCGCCGGAGGTCAGGTGCAGCAGCGCCGCCTGCTCGCCGAGCGCCACCGGGTGCCGGGTGCTCAGCACGCTGACCGCGGTGCCCACCCCGATCCGGCGGGTGCGGCCCAGCAGCATCCCGGCCAGCGTCGCCGCGTCCGGGCACACCCCGTACGGCACGAAGTGGTGCTCGGCCAGCCACACCGCGTCCAGGCCCACCCGCTCCGCGGCCAGCGCCGCCGAGACGGTCCGTTCCAGCGTCTCGCCGTGGCTCTGTCCGGGGAACTGCGCGGACAGCAGGAAGGCGCCGATCCGGATCGCGTCCGTGTCGGCCCCGGGCGTCTGCTCCGGTTCGGGCTGCGTGGCCGGCGCCACTCCGCGGCGGGCCGCCCGCCGCTCGGCGGAGCGGGCGTGCGGGCGGGCGGTGGTCTTCGTCATGGGGCGTGCCTCCTCGGTGCGCGCAGGGTTCGCGAGCCCCGCCGTGTCACCTCGTGAGTAACCCATGTCATGTGCCAATGGCACGCCGAACCCTCAATTTGCCCAAGGGAAGGGTGGATTACCGTCGAATCGCTGAAGCCGGACGGGGATCCATGCTAGTGGCGCGGATGGGGCTGGTGGGGCTGTTGAGGCCCCCGGAGAACCGGCGCGACGGCGTCCGTCCGGACACCGGCAGCGGCGGTCGGGGTGGTGGGCGCGGCGGTACCGGCGGTCGGCCGGACCGTCTTCGCGGCCCGGGTTGCTGCCGCGGGCCCGCCCCGGGCGGCGGCGGCCCGTACCCTGGAAGGACAACGCGCCGGAACGAGGGGTAGTCACGTGTCACCGCGACGCAATCGGATCCAGAAGTCCGAGGAACACGAGAGCGCCGCGCCGATGGGCGGGGGGCTGCGGCGGGTGGAGTCGTACCGGGGCGAGGACTGGATCGTGCAGACCGTGGCCGGGACGGCCGGGCGGTTCTACCGGTGTCCGGGGTGCGACCAGGAGATTCCGCCGGGGGTGGGGCACGTGGTGGCGTGGCCGGACCACGGCAGCGGGGTGGACGACCGGCGGCACTGGCACCGGGCGTGCTGGGGAGCGCGGGAGCGCCGCGGCTCCAACCTGCTGCGGGGCCGCGGCGCTCCGAAGTACTGACGGCGGGTCAGGCATCGCGCTTCTTCAGCACCAGGTAGCCGCCGATCAGGGCGGCCGCCGCCCATCCCGCGCAGATCAGCAGGCCCGTCCACGGCCCGTACGGGTGGTCCCCGGTCGGGTAGACCTGGAGCGCCGCCGAGCCGGCCCGGTCCGGGAAGTAGCGGACCACGTCCTTCACCTTCGGGACGATCGACAGGATCGGCGAGACCAGGAAGAAGAACGGGATCAGGATGCCCAGCGACAGCACCTGGTTGCGCAGCATCATGGTGACGCCGATCGAGAACAGGCACAGCAGGGTCAGGTAGCAGGCCGCGCCGAACACCGCCCGCAGCACGTTCGGCTCGCCGAGGCCGGTGGAGTACTGGCCGAGCGCCGCCTGCCCGAGGAAGAACGCGACGAACACCGTCACCAGCGAGACCAGCAGCGCCAGGACGCCCAGCACCGCCGTCTTCGCCCCCATCAGGACACCGCGCTGCGGGACGGCGGCCAGCGACACCCGGATCATGCCGCTGGCGTACTCGTTGCCGACCGCCAGCACGCCGAACACGACGATCGCCAGCTCGCCGAGCGAGATGCCGGAGAGCGATGTGGACGTCGCATCGAAGGGGGCCGTGTTGTGCTCGGTGAACTGGGCGTAGTTCAGCTTGGTCAGCAGCGAGATCGCGAAGCCCATGGCGACCACGATCAGGAACGTGACGATCAGCGTCCACACGGTGGAGCGGATGCTGCGGACCTTCGTCCACTCGGACTGCAGGACGGCGGGGAACGCGGCCATCTCAGCTCTCCTTTCCGGTCTTGCGGGCGTCCCAGCCGGCGCCCCACTCGGGCTGTGCCGGCTGCTGCGGGGCGGTGGCGCCGGTGGCGCCGGTGCTGGTGGCGACATCGGTGCGGTACTCCACGGACTCCGCGGTCATCTGCATGAACGCGTCCTCCAGGGAGGCCTGTTGGGGGCTCAGCTCGTGCAGCGTGACGCCGTTCGCGGCGGCCAGGTCGCCGAGCTGCGCCAGGTCGCCGTCGATCACCTCCAGGGCCCCGTCCGGGCCCGGCTCGACGGTCAGGCCGGCGCCGTGCAGGGCGTCCAGCAGCTGCTCCCGCTGGGGAGTGCGCAGGCGCACCGCGGAGCGCGAGTTCTGCCGGATGAACTCGGCCATCGGCAGGTCCGCCAGCAGTCGGCCGCGGCCGATCACCACCAGGTGGTCGGCGGTCAGCGCCATCTCGCTCATCAGGTGCGAGGAGACGAACACCGTGCGGCCCTCGGCGGCCAGCGCCTTCATCAACTTCCGGATCCACACGATGCCTTCGGGGTCGAGCCCGTTCACCGGCTCGTCGAACATCAGGATCTTCGGGTCGCCGAGCAGCGCCGAGGCGATGCCCAGGCGCTGGCCCATGCCCAGCGAGAACCCCCGGGCGCGCTTCTTGGCGACGGCGGTCAGGCCGACCACGTCGAGCACCTGGTCGACCCGCTCGCGCGGGATCCGGTTCGACTGCGCCATCCACAGCAGGTGGTCGTAGGCGGTCCGCCCGGGGTGCGCGCCCTTCGCCTCCAGCAGCGCGCCGATCTCCCGCAGCGGGTCCTGGATGTCCGCGTAGCCGCGGTTGTTGATGGTGACCTTGCCGGCGGTCGGCCGGTCCAGGTCGAGGATCATCCGCATGGTGGTGGACTTGCCCGCGCCGTTCGGGCCGAGGAAACCGGTGACCACGCCCTCCGGGATCCGGAAGCTCAGATCGTCCACGGCCAACTTGTCGCCATAACGCTTCGTCAGGTGGTGCAACTCGATCATGTGCGGCTCCTAGGTCTGTCGACAGAGTAGGACAAAAAGAGGATGAATCGGACGAACGCCATCCGGGGCGCGGCCCCCGGGCCCTACGGTGGAGCCATGACCCTCCCCAGCGCGCCGACCGTCCGCGAGAACGGCACCGGTACCCCGCTCGTCCTGCTGCACGCCTTCCCGCTCTCCGCGCGCATGTGGGAAGGACAATTGGAACGCGTACCCGGTCCGGCCGGGGACGATGCCCGGGTGATCGCCCCGGACCAGCGCGGCTTCGGGGCGGCTCCGCTCGGCGACCGGCCGCCGTCCCTGGACACCGCCGCCGACGACCTGGCCGACCTGCTGGACGAACTCGGAATCGAACAGGCTGTGATCGGCGGGCTGTCCATGGGCGGCTACGTGGCGATGGCCTTCGCCCGCCGGCACCCCGAAAGACTGCTCGGCCTGGTCCTCGCCGACACCAGGGCCACCCCCGACACCGACGCCGCCCGCGCCAACCGCGAACGCATCGCCGCCGCCGTCCTCGACCGCGGCAACGTCGACCTGCTGATCGAGGAGAACACCGCGGAGAACCTGCTCGCCCCCGGCACCGACCCCGAACTCACCGACACCGTCCGCCGGATGATCGCCGAGGCGGACCCGGCCGCGGTCGCCTGGGCGCAGCGCGCGATGGCCGCCCGCCCCGACTCGCTGGAGGTGCTGGCCGCCCTGGAGGTGCCCGCCGCCGTCATCGTCGGCGAACTCGACACCGTCACCCCGCTCGACGAGGCCCGGATGATGGCCGACGCCCTGCAGGACGCCGAACTGACGGTCATTCCGGCGGTCGGCCACCTGGCCTCCCTGGAGGCCCCCGAGACCTTCAACGCCGCCGTCCGGGCCTTCCTCAAGCGCCTGAAGCAGCACGGCTCCTGATGTGCCGGAAGGACCCGGAGCGTCAAGCTCCGGGTCCTTCCGTGACGTTCTGACCTCAGCGGGCCGTGCCTGCCCCTCGCGGGGCCTTCGTCAGCGGGACTGCTGCGCCGGGACGCCCAGCGAGTCGTCGGTCGGCAGCGAGGCCGCGGCGACCGCCGCACCCGTCAGTGTGGCCAGCATCTCGCGGACGTTGGTCAGCTGCGCGTTGATCGAGTCGCGGCGGTTGGTGAGCGCCGCCAGCTCGCGCTCCGACTCGCTGCGGACCCGGTCGGCCTTCGCGTTGGCGTCGGCGACGATGTCCTCGGCCTGGCGCTGCGCGGTCTCGATGGTCTGCCGGGAACGGCGCTCCGCGTCGGTGCGCAGCTTCTCCGCCTCCAGGCGGAGCTGCTCGGCGCGGTGCTCGATCTCGGCGAGCCGCTTCTCCGCCTTGGCCTGACGGGCCGCCAGGTCGCGCTCGGACTGCTCCCGGCGCTTGGCCAGGTTGGTCTCGAACTCCAGCGCCGCCTGCGCGGCCTTGGTGCGGGTCTCCTCGAAGAGGGCGTCCGCCTCCTCGCGCTTGTTCTGCGCGTCCTTGTTGGCCTCGGCGCGCAGCTGCGCCGCGTCCGACTTGGCCTTGTCGACGATCCGCAGGCCCTCGTCCTCCGCCTTGGCCTTGCGGTCCTTGGCGTAGTTCTCGGCCTCGGTGCGGACCTGCTGCGCCGCGGCCTCGGCCAGCTCGCGGTGCTGCTCGGCGGCGCGGTGCGCCTCGTCGCGCAGGTCCTTCGCCTCCTCCTCGGCGAGGCGGAGGATCTTCTCGACGCGGGCACCGAGACCGGCGTAGGAGGGCTCCGCCTCGGTGACCGCCGCCTGCGCGGTCTGGGTCTCCAGGTGGAGTTCTTCGATGCGCTTCTCCAGCGCGCTGATCCGGGAAAGCGCACTGTCGCGGTCGGCCACCAGCTTGGCGATCCGCTCGTCGACCTGGGCGCGCTCGTACCCACGGCGTACCAGGTCGAAGCCGTGCGGGGAGTGACTGTCGCTCATGGGATTTCTGGGCTTCCTGTCGTCAAACCGCTGAGATGGTTGAGGGAATCCTGACACGGTACCGGAGTGTCAACGACGAAACGCCGTTGGTTCGCGGACAATGTCCGCTCAATCGGGTGGCGCGCCCCCGGAGCGATTGCCTCCCGATCGGGGAGAGCCCACCCCGGCACCGGCCTTGGGCCCTCCGTCCTTCTTGTTGCCCCCGTTGCTGTGGACCGTCGGCGCGGGCGCCTCGAACGCCTCCAACGCCGACAGCACGTCCTGGACCCGAGAGATCTCGGTGTTGATGTCCTTGCGGCGGCGCACCAACTCGTCCAACTCCCGCTGGCCCTCGTCGGTCACGCGCTTTGCCTCGGCCTTTGCCTCCGCGAGCAGCCGCTCCGCCTCCTCGGCGGCCAGCCGCAACTGCTCCTCGGCATCCGAACCGGCCCGCCGGATCCGCTTCTCCGACTCCTCGTCGGCGCGCTTGAGCCGGGACGCGGCCTCGTCGGCCGCCGCCTCCAGCTGCTCCTCGGACTCCATCTCGGCGGCCTTCAGCTTCGCCTCCGCCTTGATGATCAGCGCCTCGGCCCGGGTGGTGGAGTCGGCGAGCTTGTTCTCCGCCTCCTTCAGCAGCGTCTCGGCCTTGCGCACCGCCGAGATCCGCACCCGGCCGGCCTCCGCCGACGCCTCCGACGTCAGGTCCGAGGCCCGCGTCTCGGCCGCCTCGATCAGCTTCGCCGCCCGCTCCTCGGCCTCGGCGACCTGTGCCTGCGCCTGCTCCTCGGCCTCGGTCAGCTGCTCCTGGGCCGCCGTCACCAGCGCGTCCACCCGCTCGCCGGCGGACTTCATCGCCTGCGCGTTCTCCTTGCGGGCCCGCTCGTGCAGCGCCTCGATCTCGGAGTCGGTGCGCTCGCGCAGCTCCTCCGCCCGATCGCGGATCGCGGTCGAGTCCCGGCGGGCCTCCTTCAGCAGCGCGTCCGCGTCCGAACGGGCCTTCTCCACCTCGGCCTTGCCCTGCGCCTCGGCGGTCGCGACCAGCCGCTCGGCCTCCTTGCGGGCCGCCGTCACCAGCGCGTCGGCCTGCTCCTCGGCCGCCGCGGCCGCCGCCAGCGCCTCCGTCTGGGCCTGCTCGGCGAGCTGCTCGGCGTCCGTGAACGCCTTCTCCAGCACCGACTTGGCCTGCTCGCGGGTCGCCTTGTCGTACGCTTCCGCGGCCTTCCGCAGCTCCGCGTCGAAGGACTCCGCACGGGCCCGGACGTCCGCGTCGAACTCCTCCGCCAGGGTGCGGGTCGCCAACGCGTACTCCTCGGCGTCCGCGCGCAGCGCCGCCGACCGCTCCTCGGCGTCGTTCAGCGCCGCCGCCGCCAGCTCGTCCGCCTCGGCCAGCGTGCGCTGCGCCCCGGCCTCCGCGGCGGCCCGCTGCTGCTCGGCGAACTCGGCCGCCGCAGCGTGCAGTTCGGCGATCTCACGGTCGGCGGCGGCGCGCAGTTCGGCCACCTCCTGCGCGACGACGGCGCGGATCTCCGCGGTGTCGCGGTCCGCGGTGTCGCGCAGTTCGCGGTCGTAGGCGTCGGCCTGCTGGCGCAGTTCGGTGGTCTCGCGGTCGGCGGTGGTACGGAGTTCGGCCACCTCCTGCTCGACGGCGGCGCGCAGCTCGGCGGTCTCCCGCTCGGTGGTGGCCCGGAGCTTGCGGTCGAACGCGGCGGCGCCGGCGCGCAGGTCGTGGTCGAACGCGATGGCGGTGTTGCGGAGCTCGGTGGTCTCGCGGTCGGCGGTGGCGCGGAGTTCGGCGACCTCCTGCTCGGCGAGGGCGCGCAGTTCGGCGGTGTCGCGGTCGGCGGTGTCGCGCAGTTCGCGGTCGTAGGCGTCGGCCTGCTGGCGCAGTGCGGTCGTCTCGCGGTCGGCGACCTCGCGCAGCTCGGCGGTCTCCCGCTCGGCGACGGCGCGCAGCTCGGTGATCTGCTTGGTCGCGGTCTCGTGCAGGCCCGCCACCGACTGGCGGACCTCGGCGGCGTCCTGCTCGGCCTGCGCGACCAGCTCGGCGGCCTGCGCCGCGCCCTCGGCCCGCAGCTCCTCGGAGGCCTGTGCGGCGTCCCGGCGCAGTGCGATGCTCTCGCGGTCGGCGGTGGCGCGGAGTTCGGCGACCTCCTGCTCGGCGAGGGCACGCAGCTCGGCGGTGTCGCGGTCGGCGGTGTCGCGCAGTTCGCGGTCGTAGGCGTCGGCCTGTTCGCGCAGTGCGGTCGTCTCGCGGTCGGCGACCTCGCGCAGCTCGGCGACCTCCAGCTCGGCGACGGCGCGCAGCTCGGCCGTGTCGGCGTCGGTGCGCTCGCGCAGCTCCCGGTCGTAGGCGTCGGCGGCCTCGCGCAGCGCGGTGGTGTCCCGCTCGGCGACGGTGCGCAGGTCCGCGGTCTCGCGGTCGGCGACAGCGCGGAGTTCGGCGACTTCCTGCTCCGCGGCGGCCCGCAGCTCGGCCGTCTCCTGCTCCGCGGCGGCGCGGAGTTCGCCGGTCTCCTGCTCGGCGGTGGCCCGGAGTGCGGCGGTGTCGCGGTCCGCGGTGTCGCGCAGTTCGCGGTCGTACGCGTCGGCGTCCTCGCGCAGTTGCGCGGCCTCGGCCCGGTCGGCGGCGGCCTCGGCGGCCAGCGTGTCGGCCTCGGTGCGGGCTTCGGCGAGTTGCCGGTCGGCCTCGGCGCGGACCTGCTGGGCGTCCTGCGCGGCGGCCGTGCGGACCGATTCGGCCTCGCCGTCGGCGGCTTCGCGGATCGCGGTGGCCTCGGCGAGCTTCTCGGCGGTCAGCGCCCGGTCGCGCTCCAGGCCTTCGCGGGCCGCCTCGCGGGCGGCGACGGCCTCGTCGCGCAGGGCCTGGGCGGCGGCCTCGGCCTGCTCGCCGACGGCGCGGGCGGCCTGGTCGGCGGCCTCGCGCACGGCCCGGCCGGCCTCCTCGGCCTCGCCGCGGTGCTGCTCGGCCCACTGGGCGGCGTCGGTACGGGTGGCCTCGGCTGCGGCGTCGGCCTCGGCGCGGGTGGTCTCGGCGGCGGCGTCGGCCTCCGCGCGGAGCGTCGCGGCGGCGGCCTCGGCCTGCTCGCGGACCTCGGCGCCGTCGCGCTCGGCGGCGGCCCGGTGCTCCTCGGCGGATGCCGTCGCGGCGGCCAGCAGCTCGTCGCGGGCCTCGGCGGCGGAGGTGGTGAGCTTCTCGGCCTCGGCGCGGGCCCGGGTCAGGGTCTGCTCGGCCCGGCCCTGGATGGCGGCGGCCTGCTCGCGGGTCTCGGTGCGCAGCCGTTCGACCTCGTCGGCGGCGCCGGAGCGCAGGGTGTCCGCGTCGGTCTTGGCGCTCGTCAGGAGTGCCTCGGCCTGCTTGGCGGACTCCTCGATCTTCACGGCGGCCTGGCGGCGGGCCTCGGCGCGGACCCGTTCGGCCTCGGCCTCGGCGGCGGAGCGCTGTTCCTCGGCCTGCTCGCGGGCCTGGGCGGCCTCGGACTGCATCCGCTCCAGCTGCTCGCGGATCGAGGCGGCGTCCTCCATGGCGGCGTTCTGCGCCTGCTCGACGGCCTCCCGGGCCTGCTCCAGCAGCGTGCCGGCCTCGGACTTGGCGTGCTCGACCAGGCGTTCGGCCTCGGCGGCGGCCTCGCCGCGGGTGGCCTCGGCGTCGGCGGTCGCGCGGGCGAGCACCTCCTCGCCCTGCTTGGCTGCGCGGGCCAGGCGCAGCGCGGCGTCCTTGGCGCCCTCGGCGCGGCCGGTCTCCTCGGCCTCGGCGCGCAGGCGTTCGGCCTCGGCGGCGGCCTGCTCGCGGAGTTCGGAGGCCTTGCGCTCGGCGGCGGTCCAGTGCTCGGCGATCTCCTTCTCGGCGTCCGCGCGCAGCTCGCCCGCGACCGACTCGGCGGCGCCGCGCAGGCGTTCGCTCTCCTCGGCGGCGGCGGCCCTGGCGGCCTCCGCCTCGGCCTGGGCGGTGGAGGCGGCGGCCTTGATCAGCTCGGCCTCGCGGGTGGCGGCGGCCACCATCTTGGCGATCTCGGCGCGGGCGGTCTGCGAGCGCTGCTCGCTGGCGGCGTCCCCGTCGGCGACCTTGCGTTCGGCCTCGGCGGCGGCCTCGGCCTGCAGGCGTTCGGCGGCGGCGAGGGCCTGCTCGCGCATCCGGGCGGCCTCGGTGCGGGCCCGCTCGGCCTCGGCGAGGGCCTCGGCGCGCAGCCGCTCTATCTCGGTCTGGGCACCGACCAGGGCGGCTTCGGCGCGCTCCTGGTCGGCGAGGGCCTGCCGCTTGAGGGCGGTGATCTCGGCTTCGGCGGCGGCGAGCTTCTGCTCCGCGGCGGCGTGCGCCTCGGCCAGCTGCTGTTGGGCGGCGGTGGCGGCGGCGACGCGGTGTTCCTCGGCCTGGGCGCCGGTCTGCTGGGCCTGCTCGGAGGCGGCACGCAGCAGACGTTCGGCGTCGGACTGGGCGCGCAGCAGCGCTTCCTCGGCCCGGGCCCGGGCCTCGCCGCGGGCGGCGTCGACGTCGGCGGCGGTCTGTGCGCGGGCCTGGTCGGCGAGCGCGGTGGCCTCGGCGCGGACGGCGGCCATCATCCGCTCGGCCTCGACGCGGGCCTCCTGGAGCAGGCGCTGGGCCTCCTGCTCGGTTCCGGCGCGGGTCTGCTCCGCCCAGTTGACGTTTTCGTTGACGTGGCGTTCGGCGGCGGCCCGGAACTCGGCGAGTTCCTCCTCCAACCGGCGGCGCCGGGCGTTGAATTCGGCTTCCAGCTGGGCGGTGCGCTCGGCGGCCTCGGCCATCATCCGCTGGGTCGCGGCCTGGGACTCGCGGAGCTGGCGCTCGGCGTCGGCGCGCAGCGCCTCGGCCTGCATCTCGGCGTTCCGGAGCAGCTGTTCGGCCTGGCCGGAGACGGAGTCGAAGGCACGCGGCTGGGCGAGCTGCCGGCGGGCCTCGTGGAGCTTGGCCCGGAGCACCTCGACCTGGTAGGCGAGGTCGTCGGCGTGCTCGATCGTCTTGTCCCGCTCCTTGCGGGCCTTCTCCAGCTCGGCCTCGAACTTGGAGAGGTGATCTTCAACGCGGTCGTAGCCCCGCACTCCGCGGTCCCGCCCATCTCCTGGTCGCGTCCTCGACCGGTCCGTTCCGCCCCCAGGCAGGTGCCGGGGCCGGACCGGGCGGTCCTTGCCATCGCTCCGCCGTCCGGGTGGACTCCTGAGCGATCTGTTGCCTCTGGAGAATGGTGACAGATCCGAACGGCGACCGTTCGGCCGTGCCCGCGTCGTGGACTCCCCTGTGGTGCGCGGACCGGAGGCACCTGCGCACCTGGGCATTGTAGTGGGAGCCGTGCCGGGGGGAATGGGGGCGAGGTCGTTTTCGGAAGTTACCGCCCAGTTCGTTACTGCTCGGCCGGACTTCGGTCGGGTTCTGTTCGTGCCCTGTTCGCCCCCGTACCGGCCCCGTTCGGGGCCCGTACGGCCTGCGGTCAGTGCTCGCCCGGCTCCGCGGCGGTGACCAGCTCGGTCAGCACGCCGCCGCAGTCCTTGGGGTGCAGGAAGGTGATCCGCGAGCCCATCGAACCGCGCCGGGGCTCGTCGTACAGCACCCGCACGCCCTTGCCCCTGATCGCCTCGGAGTCGCCGTCGACGTCCGCGGTGCCGAAGGCGATGTGGTGCACGCCCTCGCCGTTCTTGGCCAGCCACTTGGCGACCGTCGAGTCCTCCCGGGTGGGCTCCAGCAGCTGGAGGTAGGACGCCCCGCCGTCGCCGGTGTCGTTGATCTTCAGCATGGCCTCGCGCACGCCCTGCTCCTCGTTGACCTCCGAGTGGAACACCTCGAACCCGTAGGTGTTCCGGTAGAACTCGACGGTCCGGTCCAGGTCGAAGCAGGCGATGCCGATGTGGTCGATGCGGGTCAGCACAGGGGCCTCCGAAGCCGGGTGAAGGGGTGGCACTCAGTGCAGCGCATCGCGGCGACCGGGCGCCAGCGGCGCGCCTTGCGAGCCTGCTCACATCGGAGTTTCCCGTGGTGGAACTTCCCGGAACTGGCACGGTGTTCACTGGAAGGTGCCAGTAGCGCTGATCACATCCTCGCGGCGGTGACGCGGAGGTAACGGATCAGTACATTGACCGCATCCCCATACCCTCTGGTCCGACGCGCGAAGGGGCTCGTCCATGACTACTTCTGTGATCGTCGCAGGTGCGCGCACGCCGATGGGTCGGCTGCTCGGCTCGCTCAAGGGTTTCACCGCCGCCGAACTGGGCGGTTTCGCGATCAAGGCGGCGCTGGAGCGGGCCGGTGTCACCGGCGAGCAGGTCCAGTACGTGATCATGGGCCAGGTGCTGCAGGCCGGCGCGGGCCAGATCCCGGCGCGGCAGGCCGCGGTGAAGGCCGGCATTCCGATGAACGTCCCGGCGCTGAGCATCAACAAGGTGTGTCTGTCCGGTCTGGACGCCATCGCGCTGGCCGACCAGCTGATCCGGGCCGGCGAGTTCGAGATCGTGGTGGCCGGCGGCCAGGAGTCGATGACCAACGCCCCGCACCTGCTGCCGAAGTCCCGCGAGGGCTACAAGTACGGCGCGATCGAGATGCTCGACGCGATGGCGTACGACGGTCTGACCGACGCCTACGAGAACATCCCGATGGGCGAGTCCACCGAGAAGCACAACACCCGCCTCGGCATCGGCCGCGAGGTGCAGGACGCGATCGCCGCCGCCTCGCACCAGCGGGCCGCCAAGGCGCAGGCCGACGGCGTGTTCGAGGCCGAGATCGTCCCGGTCGCCATCCCGCAGCGCAAGGGCGACCCGGTGCTGTTCAGCCTGGACGAGGGCATTCGGGCCGACACCACCGTCGAGGGCCTGGCCAAGCTGCGCCCGGCGTTCGCCAAGGACGGCACGATCACCGCCGGCACCTCCTCGCAGATCTCCGACGGCGCCGCCGCGGTCGTGGTGATGAGCAAGGCCAAGGCCGAGGAACTGGGCCTGACCTGGATCGCCGAGATCGGCGCGCACGGCAACGTCGCCGGCCCGGACAACTCGCTCCAGTCGCAGCCGTCCAACGCGATCAAGCACGCCCTCGGCAAGGAGGGCCTGGAGGTCGCCGACCTCGACCTGATCGAGATCAACGAGGCGTTCGCCGCCGTCGCCCACCAGTCGATGAAGGACCTGGGCGTCAGCGACGAGATCGTCAACGTCAACGGCGGCGCGATCGCGCTGGGCCACCCGATCGGCATGTCCGGCGCCCGGGTGGTGCTGCACCTCGCGCTGGAGCTCCAGCGCCGCGGCGGCGGCGTCGGCGCGGCCGCGCTGTGCGGCGGCGGCGGCCAGGGCGACGCCCTGATCGTCAAGGTCCCCGCGCAGGGCTGACCCGACCGATCGTCAAGTCCCCGTGAGGCGGCCGAGCCCCGGCCGGCCGCCGCACGGGGCTCCCGTCTTTTCTGCTGCGAGGAGCAACCCGATGGCCGATGTGGCGACGCTGGTCGAGCAGGCCCGGCAGGGCCGCCCCCGGGCGGTGGCCCGGCTGATCACCCTGGTGGAGAACGCCGCGCCCGAGCTGCGCGAGGTGATGGCCGCGCTGGCCCCGTACAGCGGGCGGGCGTACACGGTGGGCCTGACCGGCTCGCCCGGCGTGGGCAAGTCCACCTCGACGTCCGCGCTGGTGACCGCCTACCGCAAGCTCGGCAAGCGGGTCGGGGTGCTCGCCGTCGACCCGTCCTCGCCGTTCTCCGGCGGCGCGCTGCTCGGCGACCGGGTGCGGATGCAGGAGCACGCCACCGACCCGGAGGTGTTCATCCGCTCGATGGCCACCCGCGGCCACCTGGGCGGCCTGTCCTGGGCGGCCCCGCAGGCGCTGCGGGTGCTGGACGGGGCGGGCTGCGACGTGATCCTGGTGGAGACCGTCGGCGTCGGCCAGTCCGAGGTGGAGATCGCCGCGCAGGCCGACACCTCGGTGGTGCTGCTCGCCCCCGGCATGGGCGACGGCATCCAGGCCGCGAAGGCGGGCATCCTGGAGATCGGCGACGTGTTCGTGGTCAACAAGGCCGACCGGGACGGCGCGGACGCCACCGCCCGGGAGCTCAACCACATGCTCGGCCTGGGCGAGTCCCGGCAGCCCGGAGACTGGCGGCCGCCGATCGTGAAGACCGTGGCCGCCCGCGGCGAGGGCGTGGACGAGCTGGTCGAGGCGCTGGAGAAGCACCACAGCTGGCTGGCCGAAACCGGCGAGCTCGCGGCCCGCCGCCGGCGCCGGGCCGCCCAGGAGGTCGAGGCGATCACGCTGGCCGCGCTGCGCGCCCGGATCGGCGACCTGCGCGGCGACCGGCACCTGGACGTGCTGGCCGGGCAGGTCGCCGACGGCAGCCTCGACCCGTACACCGCCGCGGACCGGCTGGTCGCCGAACTCACCGGCTGAGCGGCGGTGTTCAGCTCCGGCCGCGCAGCGCCCGCAGGTGCTCGGCGATCGGGGCGAGGGCGTCGTACATGGCGTCCAGCTGCTCGTCGGTGAGGCGGTCGACGAAGTGCTCGCGGACGCTGCGCACGTGGTCGGGGGCGACCCGCTGCAGCGTCTGCCAGCCGAGGTCGGTCAGGTGCGCGTAGAGGCCGCGGCGGTCGCCGGGGCAGTCCTGGCGCAGCACCAGGCCGGCCGTCTCCATCCGGGTGATCTGGTGGGAGAGGCGGCTCTTGGACTGCATGGTGGCGGTGGCCAGGTCGGTCATCCGCATTCGGCGCTCGGGGGACTCGGAGAGCACCACGAGGATCTCGTAGTCGTTGATGGCGAGGTTGTGCGCCTGCAGTTCCCGGCTCAGCTGGTGTTCGAGCAGCTTCCCGACCTCCAGGTGGGCGCGCCAGAACCGCTGTTCACGCGCGTCGAGCCAGGGCGCGTCCTCCTCCGTGGGGGAGGCGGGGACCGCCGGCGCTTCGGTCACAGGAGTATCCATGCGTCCGAGTATAGCCGATGTTGTTCAATGTTGTACAAGTTCACCGATGGCGAGGGTGTAGGGTCCAGCGGTCGCCGCCCGGGTTGCTCCGTATCCGCACAACCGCCTTCCCGCCTGGCGACATTGAAACGAGCATGCCCAATTACCGGGGTGCACTCGGCCGGTGACGGCATGTTAGGCATAATCGCGCCCATGACGACGCGGAGCGCGAACTTCCATTCGATAGCCGACGGCGTGTACGCCTGGCAGCCGGAGCAGCGCGGCTGGGGCCTGGCCAACTGCGGCCTGGTCGCCTCCGGCCGCACCGCGCTGTGGATCGACACCCCGTACGACCGCACGCTGGCCGGGCAGTTCCTCGCCCGCACCCGCGCCGTCCTGCCCCGCGGCGTCACCGTCGACCGGATCGTCGTCACCCACGCCAACGGCGACCACATGTGGGGCGCGGGCGTCCTGCCCGACGCCGAACTCATCACCACCCACGAGGCGTTGCACCACATCGCCTACGAGCCGACCCCCGAGCAGCAGCACGCCCTGCTGCAGAGCCTCGACCCGGCCACCGACACCGGCTCCTACCTGCACGAGCACTTCGGCTGCTTCGACTGGGCCGACACCCCGCCGATCCAGCCCGACACCGTCTTCACCGGCGAACTCGAACTGCGCGTCGGCGACATCCCGGTGCAGGTCAGCAGCCTCCCGCCGGCCCACACCAGCGGCGACCTGATCGTCCACCTGCCCACCCGCTCCACCGTGTTCACCGGCGACATCGTCTTCGGCTCCACCGCCGACCGCCCCGGCGACCACCCCGTGCACTGGGCCGGCCCGCTCGGCAACGTCATCGACGCCGTCGAACGCATCCTCGCCACCGGCGCCGAGACGATCGTCCCCGGCCACGGCCCGCTGCTCACCCGCTACGACCTGCGCGCACACGCCGAGTACCTCGGCCACGTCCGCGACCGCGCGCACGCCCTGCACGCCGCCGGCGTCCCGGCCGCCGAGGCCGCGCGCACCGTCATCGACGAACGCCGCTACCCCGAACTCGGCCTGCCCGAGCGGCTGCTGATCACCATCGCGACCGAGTACCGGCACCTCGACGGCAGCGAGCCGCCCGCCATGATGGAGGTCTTCGGCCGGATGGCCGGCCTCGCCCGGCAGCGCGGCGCCGAGACCGCCGCAGGCACCGTCTGACCCCCGCCCCGCGACGACGACACCCCCCGAGGACCCGATGGTCGTGATCGTGTACGTCCTGGCCGGCGCCGCCCTGGCCGCAGTACCCCTGCTGTGGCTGCTGCGCCGCGCCGCCCGGGCCACCCGGGCCGCCGACCTGCGCACCGCCGACGCCGACACCTCGGCCCGCGCCGCCCACGCCCGGGCCGACGCCGCCGAGCAGCGCGCCCGGGCCGCCGACGGCACGGCCCACGCCGCGGAGGCGGCGGCCCGCACGGCGGAGGATCGGGCCGGCGCGGCCGACGCCCGGGCCGACGCCGCCGAGGAACGCGCCCGCGCCGCCGACGCCTCGGCCCGCGCCGCGGAGGCCCACCGCACCGTCGCCGAGACCCGGTACACCGCCGCGGTGCGCGAACTCGCCCACCTCGCGCACGAGCGGCTGCCCGCCACCACCACCGCGCTCACCCACCCCCGGACGCCCGTCCCCGGGCCGCTGGACGCCACCGGCGGCACCGAGGAGCTCCACCACGCCCTGGAGAGCACGCTCACCGCCGCCGTCCGGGCCGTGCTCGCCGAACGCGACCGCACCGACGCCGCCGCCCGGGCCGCGCTGCGCGGCGCCGCGTCCAAGATCCAGGCGCTGCTGATCCAGGTCCGCTCGCTGCTGGAGGAGATCCAGCTCAGCGTCGACGACCCGCGGCTGCTCGCGCTGGACTTCCGCAACGAACTGACGCTGCGCCGGGTGCAGTCCCTCGCGGTGCTCTCCGGCGCCTGGCCCGGCATGACCCGGGAGGACTCGCCGCTCGCCGAACTCTGCGTCGGCGCCCAGTCCCGGGTGTCCGGCTACGCCCGCATCGAGATCACCAACCACCTGCGCGAGCCGCGCCTCGCGGTGGCCGCCCGGGCCGCCGAACCCGTCGCCATCGCGCTCGCCGAGATCCTCGGCAACGCCACCGCCTACTCGCACCCCGAGACCCGCGTGGTGGTCTCCATCGAACAGGGCAGCTCCGGCGCCCTGGTGGTGGTCGACGACATGGGCGTCGGCATGGAGCCCGACCAGCTGGAACGGACCGCCGACCTGCTCGGCGGGCAGGCCGAGGTGCTGCTCACCGAACTCGGCGACCCGCCGCAGGCCGGCTTCGCCGTGATCGGGCTGCTCTGCCGGCAGTTCGGCTTCGGCTGCCGGGTCGAGCCGTCCCCGTACGGCGGCGTGCGGGCCATCCTGCGCCTGCCCGCCGACCTGCTCACGCTGACCGACCCGGTCGCCCCGCTCTCCGCACTCGCCCCGCGGCCGATCACCCAGACCACACCGGTGTTCGACGCGGGCGACGCGCTGCCCACCCGCAAGCGCCGCAGCCCGCGCGTCCCGCAGCAGGACGCGCCGTCCGCTCTCCCGTCCCCGGCGGGCAGCACCCCCGACCGGGCCCGTTCCGCATGGTCGGCCCTGCAGTCCGGCACCCTCGCCGGCCGCAGCGCCGTCCACCGGAACCCGGGCCCCGAGGGACCCGCCGCACCCGAAGGAGTCGAAACCCCGTGACCACCCAGCTCCGCCGCCACACCGAGGACCTCTCCTGGGTCCTCACGCCGCTGCTCGACCTGCCCGGCGTGCAGAACGCCGTCATCGCCACCGGGGACGGCCTGGTCACCGGCCACTCCGCCGACCTCGGCCGGGACAACGCCGACCGGGTCGCCGCGATGACCGCCTCGCTGCACGCCGCCGCCCGCGCCTTCACCGTCGCCTTCACCGAGGCCGAGCAGGTCCGGCTCACCCAGACCGTCGTCGAGTCCGACCTCGGCTACGCCGTGGTCACCCCGGCCGGCGCCAACTCCTCGCTCGCGGTGTTCGCCCTCCCCGGCGCCGACCTCGGCACCATCGCCTACCAGATGCAGGTCCAGGTCGCCGCGCTCGCCAGAGCCCTCGCCAGCCCCGCCCGGGAGGCGAGCGGGACATGACCACACCCAGCGGACCGCGCCGCCGACTCGTCCCCGCCTACCTCGCCACCCAGGGCCGCGAACTGGCCCCCGGCAAGCACAGCCTGGACCGGCTCAGCATTCTGCACGCCGCCGCCGACCTCCCCGCCGGACTCGGCGGCGAACACCGCCAGTTATGGGAGCTGGTCCGCCCCGGCGCACTGACCGTCGCCGAGGCGGCCGCCCACCTCCGGCTCCCGGTCAGCGCGACCGTCTTCATCGCCGCCGACCTGGCCGAGCGCGGCGCCCTCAAGGTGCGCGCGCCGATCCCCTCCGCCCAGCCGGTCAACCGGGACCTCGCCGAAAGGCTCCTCAGTGGACTTCGCGCCCTCAAGTAGCACGGGCAGCAGCCCCGTTTATCTCCCCGCCACCGACCCGATCCTGATGAAACTCATGGTCACCGGGCCGTTCGGGGTCGGGAAGACCACCTTCGTGCGCTCGCTGTCGGAGATCCCGACGCTGCACACCGAGGAGACCATGACCGCCCAGGGCATTCCGGTCGACGACACCGCCCGGATCCCCGGCAAGACCGCCACCACCGTCGCCGTCGACTTCGGACGGCTCACCCTGCCCGCCGGCGACCTCGTCCTCTACCTGTTCGGCACCCCCGGCCAGCGCCGCTTCCTCCCGCTCTGGGAAGACCTCGCCCGCGGCGCCCTCGGCGCGCTGATCCTCGCCGACACCCGCCGCCTCGCCGACGCCTTCGACGCGATGGACCTCATCGAGGAAGCCGGCCTGCCCTACGCGGTCGCCGTCAACCGCTTCCCCGACACCCCGCCGATCGAGCTCGACAAGATCCGCGCCGCGCTCGACCTCGACCCCGCCACGCCGCTGATCGAATGCGACGCCCGGCAACGCGAAGGCTGCCTGGACGCCCTGATCGCCCTCACCGAGCACGTCCTGGACCGCTTCCCCCAGGAGACCGCCCCATGACCCGCACCGCCCTCTACGGCCCGCAGTTCGCCGCCCAGCCGCACGCCCACTACGCCCGGCTGCGCGACCGCGGACCGCTCGCCCCCGTCGAACTCGCCCCCGGCGTCGACGCCTGGCTGGTCACCGACTACCACGTCGCCCTGGAAGTCCTCCGCGACACCGAGACCTGGACCCGGGACTCGCGCGCCTGGCAGGCCACCCAGCCCGCCGACTCGCCGATCATGCCGATGCTCGGCTGGCGCCCCACCGCGCTCTTCAACGACGGCGCCGTCCACGCCCGCTACCGCCAGGTCATCACCGACAGCGTCGGCATCCTCGAACCCCACCTGCTGCAACGCGACACCACCGCCGTCGCCGAACAGCTCATCGCCGAGTTCGTTCACGCGGGCCGGGCCGACATCCTCGCCCAGTACGCCTACCGGATCCCGCTGCTGATCCTCTGCTCCTGGTACGGCGTCCCCGACCGGGACCTCGACCGGATCAGCGAGGCGATGAACCGGTCCTTCGAATCCTCCACCGGCGCCATCGCCGCGTACGCCGACCTGGTCGCCGTCATCACCGGCCTGGTCGCCGAACGCCGCACCGCCCCCCGGCACGACCTGATCTCCGCCTTCATCAACCACCCCGCGAAGCTCGGCGACGACGAGGTCGTCCGGCACATCACCCTGACCCTGATGGCCGGCCACGAACCCACCGCCAACCTCACCGCCAACGCGCTGCTGCGGATGCTCTCCGACGACCGCTACGCCGGCTCCCTGCACAGCGGCGCGCTGAGCGCGCACGACGCGGTCAACGAAGTGCTCTGGACCGACCCCCCGCTCTCCAACTTCGCGCCGCACTACGCCCGGCACAACCTCGTCTTCCACGGCACCCCGATCGCACCCGACCAGCCCGTGCTGATCTCGTACGCCTCCGCGAACGCGCAGGCCGCGCTGCCCGACTCCGAGAGCGAGTCCCTCGGCGGCTCCTACGCCCACCTCGCGTGGGGCGCCGGCCCCCACCGCTGCCCGGCCCGCCAGCCCGCGGTCCTGATGGCCGTCACCGCGATCGAATACCTCATCAGCCGCCTCACCGACCTCCGGCTCGCCGTCCCGGTCGACCAGATCCACTGGCGCCAGGGCCCGGTCCACCGGGCGCTGGTCTCCCTCCCGGTGACGTTCACGGCGCTGTAGCGGGCACGAGGCCGGGGAGCGCACCACCAGGGGCGCGGGGAACTGCGCGACAGGCGCAAAGCCCGTCCGCAAGGTCGCGATCAAGTGCAGGTCATTCCCCGGCGTCGCGATCTTGCGGTTGGGTGCCTTCCGCTTCGCGCAGTTCCCCGCGCCCCTGGTCGTGTGCGCTCCCTGGTTGCGCGCCCGCTACAGCCCGAACCTCCGGCCGAGCTCTCCCAAATTCGGAATCGCCTGCGTGGTCGGCTGCTGGTGCGGCACGCCCGTGCTCTCGCCGACGACGCCCACCGACTTCTCGGGCATCACCGTCTCCGAGGACTGCATCAGCACCTGCCCCGCCCCGATGAACTCGAACTGGTGCTCCTCCCCGCTCGCGCCGCCGATCCCGGTCAGCTGCCGGATGCCGCCGAGGACGCCGTGCAGGTAGCTGTGGTCGTAGTGGTGGCAGGGCGCGGGGCAGTCGGCCCAGCCGACCAGCGCCTCGGGGTCGACCCGGATCGGGGGTTCGACGAAGTGCACCGGGCCGTTGGAGGCCGCCACGAACTTCCCGGTGCCGATCAGGGTGAGGAACCCGGGGATGATCGACTGCTTGAGCCGCAGCGAGGGTTCGAACGCCAGCAGGTTGCCCGAGCGGACCGTCAGGTTGCCGTCGTCCAGGTCGTACGAGTTGAGGTCGTAGGCGCGGTCGGCGAGCAGGAGTCTGCCGCGGCCCTGGGCGACCACCCAGTCCGCGGCGTGCAGCGGGGAGTTGAAGTTCTGTTCGAGGACCCGGTCGAGGACGCCGCGGCCGATTCCGGAGAAGCGCATCTCGCCGTAGTAGGCGATCATCTTGCCCTTCTGGAGGTAGTACGCGCCGTTCAGGTCCACCGAGAAGCAGTACGGGTTGACGTTGTCGTTGACGGGCAGCGTGTACGGGTCCCAGACCCGGGGCGCGTCGTCACCGGGGGTCTGCAACAGCGGTGGGTGGGTCATCAGAGCTTCACCTCGCTGGCCTGGACGTACACCATGCCGTGTCCGGAGAGTTCGAGTTGGAAGGCCTCGCCGGAGCCGCGCCCGATCAGCTCGCGCCAACCGAGGGCGCTGGAAAGCTTGTTGGTGACCTGGCCGCGGTGGGCGACGTAGGCCTGCGGGTCGACGTGGACGGGGAGGCCGGGGGTGATGGGGAGTTCGATGACGCCGCCGTGGGCCATCACGGCGACCGCGCCCTTGCCGCTGAGTTGGGTGGTGAACAGGCCCTGTCCGGTGACCTGGCCGCGGACGACGCCCATCAGGCCGCCCTGCTGGCCCATGAACATGGTGGACTGCTGGAGGCTGCCTTCGAAGGCGAGCAGCCGGTCGGCCTCGACGTAGAGGGTGTCGCCGGCCAGGTCGACGACGTGGACGTGGTGGCCGCCGTGGCCGAACATCACGGTGCCGTGGCCCTCGACGGTCATCAGCGGGGTGTCCTCGCCCGCGACCCGGCGGCCGATCATCGACATGACGCCGCCCTGACCGCCCATCAGGTTGGGCTGGAAGGTGACGTCGCCGGTGTAGGCGAGCATCGCGCCGCGCTGGGACAGGATCCGTTGGCCGGGGAGCACCTGGGCGGAGATCATCTTGTGGTTGATCCGGGTGAAGGCCATCAGACGTCGCCCCCGAAGGTGAGGCGCTCGGAGGGCTGGACGTAGACCAGGCCCTCACCGGTGAACTCGACCTGGACGGCCTCGCCGCCGCCCTCGCCGATCAGCGTGGTCCAGCCGGCGCCGGACTTGAGGGCGCGGTTCAGGTTGCCGGTGTGCGCGATGTACGCGCCGGGGTCGACCCGCAGCGGCAGGCCCTGGCCGACCCGGAGTATCACCGCGGGGCCGTGCGAGGTGACGGCGGCCCAGCCGTGGCCCTCGACCTTGGTGGTGAACAGGCCGTTGCCGGCGGCCATCCCGTTCAGCCCGGTGAAGGAGGTGCCGGTGCGCAGCGTCGCCTCGGTGCACAGCAGGTTGTCGGACTCGACGAACAGCGTCTCGCCGTTCAGCCGGACCAGATTGATCTCGGTGGCCTTGTCGGCGAAGTAGCAGGTGCCCTGCCCCTTCACCTCCATGACCTCCATGCGCTCGCCGGTGAGTCGGCGGGTGACCATGCCGCGCAGGCCGTCACCGCCGCCGGTGAGCTTCTTGAAGCCCATCTGCCCGGTGTAGGCGACCATCGAGCCGTTGCGGGCCTTGACGGTGTCCCCGGCGAGATCGACGGCGAGGACCCTGGACCCCTGGAGTCGGAACTGTGCCACGTTCCGGAATGTAGCGGCCCCCGCCCCGATGTGGGGAGAGGGCCGGCGCGGGTCGGTACGGAACCCGTACATCGGATGCGTCGTCAGGCGGCCTGCGGCAGCGCCCCGGCGGAGGTCTCCACCTCCAGCAGCGAGGCGGAGTGCCGCTCGGCCTCGAACGCGGCGACGCCGCCGCGCAGGCCGAACAGCCGCTTGGAGAGCATGATCCAGAGCACCGCGGCGATGTTCAGCAGCAGCGTGCAGATCTTCAGCACGCTGACGTGCTCGCTGAGCTCGTAGCCCTCCAGGGGCAGGAACGCGGCGGTGGCGACCACGGTGAGGTACTCGGCCCAGCGGCGGCCCCACCACAGGCCGAACGCCTCGACGATCTCGATCAGCGCGTACACCACGAGTGCCACGGCGACGTAGATCAGGGTGTTGTGCTTGTAGTCGAAGGTCTTGCGGATGGTGTCGACGATCGGCGAGTGCTCGACGTCGTAGTGGAAGTGGTCGGTGACGGGCTTGAAGACGGTGAGGTTCTCGTCGAAGATCCGGTGCACCGCGTCCTGGCTGTTGGAGAACTTCCACACCGCCCAGGCGACGATCACGATCAGCAGGCCGCGCAGCAGCCGTTCGACGGCCAGGAAGCGCAGGATGAACAGGTCGCGCAGGGCCTTGCCGCGGGGCACCAGCGGCGCGTCCCCGGCGGGGCCGGAGCCGTGCGGCTCGCCGAGCGCGAAGTCGCCGCAGCGCAGGCAGCGCCAGGCGGTGCCGAGAGCGGTGGTGGCGTGCAGCCGCTCGCGCAGGTCGGTCTCGTCGGGTGCGTAGGTGATGTGGCCGCGCCGGGCACAGGTGTGCCGGTCCCAGTCTCGCCTCAGCATGTCGTGCTTCCCCCGTGGGTCTGCGGGCCTGCCGGTCAGGCCGCGCGCAGCACAGCAGGATAGGGGGTCCGGGGTCGGCCCCGGTGGGCGGTCGGTGATAATAGGCATGGTTTGTGCATCCGTTCACAAACCCCGTCGTCCGTGCCCTGTGAGGAATCCCGTGAAGAGCATCGCCGCCGTCCACCGCCTGCGCCTGGTCTCCGGCCCTGAGGGCCTGTCGTTCATCCTGCTGCTGATCTGCTCGGTGCTGAAGCGCACCACCAGCTTCAACGGCGTGCCCGTCATGGGCGCGGTCCACGGCGTGCTGTTCATCCTGTACGTGGTCTTCCTGGCGCAGGCGTCCAGGGCCCGCCGCTGGGAGCCGAAGCGCACGGCGGTGATGTTCGTGCTGTCGGTGCTGCCGACCGGCGGCTTCTTCGCCGAGCGGATGCTGGCCAAGGAGGAGCGCGGCGAGCCGGCCGCGGCCGAGCCGGCCACGGCCTGACTCCACAACGTGGTGCGCGGCGGTCGGGCCTCCTCGTGGGAGGCCCGACCGCCGCGAGCTTTTCTGCTACCCGGCGGGGGTCAGTTGACGTTGACGCCGGTCCACGCCGCCGCCACCGCGTTGTACTGGGTGGAGGTCGCGCCGTACAGGTCCTTCGCCGCGTTCAGGGTCGCGGTGCGCGCGGCCTTGTAGTTGGTGGTGGAGGTCATGTAGACGGTCAGCGCCCGGTACCAGATCTGCTGGGCCTGGGCCCGGCCGATGCCGGTCAGCGTCGCCCCGTTGTAGGTGGGCGAGTTGTAGCTGAAGCCGTTGATGGTCTTCGCGCCGCTGCCCTCGGCCAGCAGGTAGAAGAAGTGGTTGGCGACGCCCGAGGAGTAGTGGACGTCCTTGTTGCCGACCGTGGAGGACCAGTAGTCGGCGGACGCGCCGTCCTTGGAGGGCTTGTCCATGTAACGGAGCGGCGTGCCGTTGCCGTTGATGTCGATCAGCTCGCCGACCCAGTAGTTCGGCGGGTTCTTCGCCAGGTTGGCGTAGAACTCGACCATGTTGCCGAAGATGTCGGAGGTCGCCTCGTTCAGGCCGCCGGACTCGCCCGAGTAGTTCAGGCCGGCGGTGTTGGAGGTGACGCCGTGGCTCATCTCGTGGCCCGAGACGTCCAGCTCGGTCAGCGGGTGGGTGTTGGACGCGCCGTCGCCGTAGGTCATGCAGAAGCAGCTGTCGTCCCAGAACGCGTTGACGTAGTTGCTGCCGTAGTGGACCCGGCTGTAGGCGCCGACACCGTCGTTGCGGATGCCGTTGCGGCCGAAGGTGTTCTTGTAGTAGTCCCAGGTGACGGCAGCGCCGTACTGGGCGTCCACGGCCGCGGACTCGCCGTTGGAGGCGGCGCCGGAGCCCCAGCTGTTGGTGGTCTTGGAGTAGAGGGTGCCGGTGCCGGAGGTCTTGCCCGCGAGGGTGGTCGTGTACTGGTTGCCGCGGGTGGCGTCCTTCAGCGTGTAGGTGCTGCCGGTCAGCGTGGTGGTCAGCGAGACGCTGCCGACGAAGACGCCGTTGCCGGTGCCGGTCGCGTTGGCGGTCTCGATCTCCTCGTGGGTGGAGAGGACCTCACCGGTGTTCGCGTCGGTGACCAGCTTCTGGCGGCTCGGGGTGCCGTCGGCGCGCATGCCCTCGACGGTGGTGCGGTAGGCCAGCCGCGGGGAGCCGTCGGCGGCCCAGATCACCAGCTCGGCGTTGCCGGTGGCGCCGGAGACCGAGGTCAGGGCGGCCTCGGCGTCCTTGGTGATGCCGACGGTGGCCTGCACCGCGCCGGTCGCCTTGCCGGCGGCCTGGGCGCCCGTCAGCTTCGGGGTCAGCGAGGCCGGGGCCAGGCTGCCGTTGACGGCCTTGTCGGAGGAGCGGACCTGGCCCTTGGCGTCCTGGTGGACGACCAGGTCGCCGCCGAGCACGGGCAGTCCGTTGTAGGTGCGCTCGTAACGGAAGTGGCGGGTACCGTCGGCGTCGACGATGGCGTCCTTGACCACCAGCTTCTCCTGGGCGCCGAGGCCCAGGGCCTTGGCGGCGGAGGGGGCCTGCCCGGCGGCCAGCGCCAGCCAGTCGCCGCGGCTGTGACCGGCGGCGGCCGGGTTGGGGGCGGCCTGCGCGATCCCGGCACTGACCTGGATCGCGCCGGCCAGCAGGGCAGAGGCAGAGAGAACGGCTCCGACAGCGAGCTTTCGCTTCACGTACGGGTTCCTTCCGGATCAACCGCGTGCGCGGTCGCACCACGTTCCGGGGCACCGGGGGTCAGTGCCTGCTGGGGCGGATACGGGTGCTGACGTGCAGCTCCGTGCGGTCTGAACGACGGCGCCGGTGGGGTGGGGCCGGCGTGTCGAACGGGGCTGGGCAGAAGCATGACAATCGTTCAAATCCGGGAACAGGACCCCGGCAACTATTGGCAAACTCTCGCCAGCGCTCCGGCAATGGAACGGTCAGGAAATCGGAGGTTTCACCGCGAACCATGCGGCACTGGCTGGGCCTCGACCCAACTCCGGTGTTTTCACTGAATAGTGACGGAATATCCGGTGTAAAAGGCCGACGCCCGATGGCGGTTGTCTGTTTGGCGCGAACCCGCCAACTGGCGGGCCTTGTCCACCATCGTGGACACCTGCTACCCCCGCCCCGCCCCGCGGGTACGGTGGGGTGGTGCCCAAGCCCCTCGCTCTCGACTTCGACCCGATCGCCCGCGCCGACGAGCTCTGGACCCGCCGCTGGGGCAGCGTGCCGTCCATGGCGGCGATCACCTCGGTGATGCGCGCCCACCAGATCCTGCTGGCCCGGGTCGACGCGGTGGTCAAGCCCTACGGCCTGACCTTCGCCCGCTACGAGGCCCTGGTGCTGCTCACCTTCAGCCGCTCCGGCGAACTCCCGCTGTCCAAGATCGGCGAGCGGCTGATGGTGCACCCCACCAGCGTCACCAACACCGTCGACCGCCTGGAGCGCGCCGGACTGGTCGCCCGCCGCCCCAATCCGCTCGACGGCCGCGGCGTCCTCGCCGCCATCACCGACCGCGGCCGGCAGGTCGTCGAACGCGCCACCCGCGAGCTGATGGCCGTCGAATTCGGCCTGGACGGCTACGACGAGGACGCCTGCCGCGAGGTGTTCGAACTGCTCCGCCCGCTGCGGGTCGCGGCCGGCGACTTCGAGCTGCCGCACCAGGAGGGGCCCGGCCGGGAACGCGCGTAGGGCCGGTTACTCTCGATGGCATGAAGCAGAGTGTGCTGACCCGCTACCGCGCCATGGCCTACATCACCGGCGTCCTCCTGATCCTGCTCACCGCCGGGGTGATCGCCAAGTACGTCCTCGACATCTCGGGCGCCGCGGGCTTCACCACCGCGGTCGGCATCGCGCACGGCTGGCTGTACGTGATCTACCTGGTGCTCGCCTTCGACCTCGGCACCAAGGCCAAGTGGCCGATCGGCAAGCTCGCCTGGGTCCTGCTGGCCGGCACCATCCCCACCGCCGTGTTCTTCGTCGAGCGCAAGGTCAGCCGCGAGGTCGCCCCGCTGATCACCGCTCCGGAGCCGGCCGCGGCCTGACCTGCCGCTCGCCTACTCTGCCGGGCGCCCCTTCCTTGTCGGGAGGGGCGCCTTTCGCATGTTCGACTCGAAGGCGACGGGCATCGACAGGTACTAGGACGTCCGAGTAAATTAGTAGGACATCCAAGTAGTTGTGCCGCCCACCCACCGGGGCGGCCGCACGGAGCGGAGTCGGAGCCGATGGACGCCGAGCAGATCGAAGCCGGCCGGCAGCGCTGGCAGCAGCGGTACGACAAGGCGCGCAAGCGCGACGCCGACTTCACCACACTGAGCGGCGAGACCGTCGAGCCCGTCTACGGCCCGCCCGCCGGCCAGCCGGTCGAGGGCTTCGAGCGGATCGGCTGGCCCGGCGAGTACCCCTACACCCGCGGCCTGCACCCCACCGGCTACCGCGGCCGCGCCTGGACCATCCGCCAGTTCGCCGGCTTCGGCAACGCGCAGCAGACCAACGAGCGCTACCGGATGATCCTCGACGCGGGCGGCGGCGGCCTCTCCGTGGCCTTCGACATGCCCACCCTGATGGGCTACGACTCGGACGACGCCAAGTCGCTCGGCGAGGTCGGCCACTGCGGCGTCGCGATCGACTCCGCCGCCGACATGGAGGTGCTGTTCGCCGGCATCCCGCTCGGCGAGGTCACCACCTCGATGACCATCTCCGGCCCCGCCGTCCCGATCTTCTGCATGTACCTGGTCGCCGCCGAACGCCAGGGCGTCGACCCCGCCGTCCTCAACGGCACCCTGCAGACCGACATCTTCAAGGAGTACATCGCGCAGAAGGAGTGGCTCTTCGCCCCCGAGCCCCACCTGCGCCTGATCGGCGACCTGATGGAGCACTGCGCCCACGGCATCCCCGCCTACAAGCCGCTCTCGGTCTCCGGCTACCACATCCGGGAGGCCGGAGCCACGGCCGCCCAGGAGCTCGCCTACACCCTCGCCGACGGCCTGGCCTACGTCGAACTCGGCCTCTCCCGGGGCCTCGACGTGGACGTCTTCGCCCCCGGCCTGTCGTTCTTCTTCGACGCCCACCTCGACTTCTTCGAGGAGATCGCCAAGTTCCGCGCCGCCCGCCGGATCTGGGCCCGCTGGATGCGCGACCACTTCGGCGCCAAGACCGAGAAGGCGCAGTGGCTGCGCTTCCACACCCAGACCGCCGGCGTCTCGCTCACCGCCCAGCAGCCGTACAACAACGTGGTCCGCACCGCCGTCGAGGCGCTGTCCGCCGTCCTCGGCGGCACCAACTCGCTGCACACCAACGCCCTGGACGAGACCCTCGCGCTCCCCAGCGAGCAGGCCGCGGAGATCGCGCTGCGCACCCAGCAGGTGATCATGGAGGAGACCGGCGTCACCAACGTCGCCGACCCGCTGGGCGGTTCCTGGTACGTCGAGGCGCTCACCGACAAGATCGAGGCGCAGGTCGAGGAGATCTTCCGGCGGATCCTCGACAAGGGCGCCGCCGACCACCCGATCGGCCCGATGACCTCCGGCATCCTGCGCGGCATCGAGGAGGGCTGGTTCACCGGCGAGATCGCCGAGGCCGCCTTCCGCTACCAGCAGGGCGTGGAGAAGGGCGACAAGCGCGTGGTCGGCGTCAACTGCCACCCCCGCAGCGTCACCCCCGAGCTCGAAATTCTCCGGGTCAGCCACGAGGTCGAACGCGAGCAGGTCCGGGTCCTCGCCGCCCGCAAGTCGCAGCGCGACGAAGCCGCCGTCCGGGCCGGTCTCGACGAGATGCTCGACGCCGCCCGCTCGGGCGCCAACATGATCGAGCCGATGCTCCGGGCCGTCCGCGCGGAGGCCACCCTCGGCGAGATCTGCCACGCGCTCCGCGACGAGTGGGGCACGTACCGCGAGAACGCCAGCTTCTGAGCGGACGGGTGCGGGAACGGGGGCGCCGGGGGTATCCCCGGCGCCCCCGGTTGTGCTCCTGTTGCCTTCGGAAGGATCCGACAAAGGAGCGGGGGAGCCGTGCTCGCGGAGGAGTTCGAGTCGCACAGGCCCAGGTTGCGGGCCGTCGCGTACCGGATGCTGGGGTCGCTGGGGGAGGCCGAGGACGCCGTGCAGGAGGCGTGGTTGCGGCTGGACCGGCACGCGGAGGAGGTGGAGAACCTCGGCGGGTGGCTGACCACGGTGGTGTCGCGGGTGTGCCTGAACGAGCTGCGCAGTCGGGGCCGGCGCCGGGAGGAGGAGTTGGACGCCCGGGTGCCGGACCCGGTGCTGGCGGCGCCCGAGCGGGACGATCCGGAGGCGGCGGCGCTGCTGGGGGACCGGGTCGGGATGGCGCTGCAGGTGGTGCTGGGGACGCTGGGCCCCGCGGAGCGGCTCGCGTTCGTGCTGCACGACCTGTTCGCGGTGCCGTTCGAGGAGATCGCGCCGCTGCTGGAGAAGTCCCCGGCGGCGGTGCGGCAGCTCGCGAGCCGGGCGCGTCGGCGGGTGAAGGAGCGGACGCCGGAGCCGGACCGGGACCTGGCGGCGCAGCGGGAGGCCGTGGAGGCGTTCCTGGCGGCGGCCCGGGAGGGTGATTTCGAGGGCCTGGTACGGGTGTTGGCGCCGGACGCGGTGCTGCGTGCGGACGGCGGCGCGGTGGCGGAGCTGTCCCGGGTGCTGCGCGGCGGGGCGGCGATCGCGTCCTCGGCGGCGGGGTTCCGGAGCCTGGCGCCGTTCGCCCGGCCGGTGCTGGTGAACGGCGCCTACGGCGTGCTGACGGTCCGGGAGGGCCGTCCGGTGTCGGTGATGGCGTTCACCGTGGTGGACGGCCGGGTGGCGCGGATCGACGTGCTGAACGACCCGGAGCGGCTGGCGGCCCTGAAGCTGCCCGACTGACGGACCGTCAGTGCAGCAGTCCCGGGAAGGGACTGAGCAGCAGCGTGGTGAAGCGGCGGATCCAGTCCGGGGTGACGGGTTCGCCGCTGACCAGCAGGCGGTGTTCGACGGTGCCGGCGATGGTGTCGAAGATGATGTCGATCTCCTCGTCGGCGTCGGCCGGGTCGAGGTCGGGATCCATTTCGCCGCGGGCCTGGGCGTTGGCCAGGCCGAGTTGGACCAGGACCTTCTGCGGCTGGACGATCCGTTCCCGGATCCGGCGGCGCAGGTGGACGTCGCGGGTGCCCTCGGCGAACAGGGCGAGCAGGGCGGCCTGGGTCTCGGGGCGGGTGAGGAGTTCGGCGAACCGGCCGACCACGGCTTCGATGTCGGCCTGGAGGCTGCCGCGGTCGGCGCACTCCAGCTGGTCGAAGAGGCTGGCGATGGCGTCGACCACGAGTTCGCTCTTGGACGGCCAGCGCCGGTAGAGGGTGGTCTTGGCGACGCCGGCGCGCTGGGCGACGTCGCCCATGGTGAGTCCGCCCCAGCCGAGTTCGGCGAGGGCCTCGCGGGTGGCGTCCAGGATGGCCTGGTCGGCGGCGGCGCTGCGGGGGCGGCCCTTGCCGCGGGTGGGCGGCGGGGTGTCGGCGGCCGGTGGGTCCGGCTGCCTGGTGGTGGGGGCCACCGCGCCTCCTCAGCGAATTTACTCAGAAGTAACTTGTTGGCCCCACGGTAGCGACCTGCGGCGCTGCCCGATACCCGCCCCGGGTCGGAAAGTGGGACAGCTCACGCTCCCGGAGGGCGGTTGGGGCTTGCGGGGGGAGCCCGGGGGGCAGATACGCTACGACCAGTAGCGAAAGAGCGACAACCAACGCGCCCTGCCCTCTGGGATCGGGCGGGCGCGGGGCGTGGATGGGGATCCGCGTCCGAACGGTCGGGCCCCGCCGAGTGAGGCGGGCCGTCCGGGTTTCGGCATTTCCGGGCGGATGGCGTCCGGTACCGGCTCCGGCGGGGGAGGATAGAGCCATGCAGTCACGGAATTCGCGTCTCAACAGCTCCGCCCTGCGCGGTGCGGTGGACCTCGCCGCGGTGAAGGCGGCCGGAGAGGCCGCCCAGAAGGCGGAGCAGACCCGGGCCGAGCGGGCCCGGCAGGCGGCGGCGGGCGACGGCCCGGCGCTCGCGGACCACCCCCTGGTGCTGGACGTCACCGAGGACACCTTCGAGTCGGAGGTGGTCCAGCGGTCGACCGAGGTCCCCGTGGTGGTCGACTTCTGGGCCGAGTGGTGCGGCCCGTGCAAGCAGCTGAGCCCGATCCTGGAGCGCCTCGCCGAGGAGTACGCGGGCCGGATCGTGCTCGCCAAGATCGACGTGGACGCCAACCCGCTGATCGCCCAGCAGTTCGGCATCCAGGGCATCCCGGCCGTGATGGCCGTGGTGGCGGGCCAGCTGGTGCCGCTGTTCCAGGGCGCCGAGAACGAGTCGAACGTCCGCAAGGTGCTCGACCAGCTGATCGCGGTCGCCGAGCAGCGCTTCGGCATCGTCGGCACCGCCGCCGGTGGGGCGACCGAGGAGGCGGCCCCGCGGGTGCCGGTCGACCCGGCGCTGGAGGCCGCGCACGAGGCGCTGGACCGGGGAGACCTGGGCGGCGCGGTGCAGGCGTACCAGAACGTGCTGAGCGACCGGCCGGGCCACGTCGAGGCGAAGCTCGGCCTGGCCCAGGCGCAGCTGCTGCAGCGGGTGGAGAAGCTCGACCCGCAGCAGGTGCGCACCGAGGCGGCGGCCGACCCGAAGGACGTGCAGGCCCAACTGCGGGCGGCGGACCTGGACTTGGTCGGCGGGCACGTCGAGGACGCGTTCGGCCGGCTGGTCGACACCGTGGCGAAGACCTTCGGCGACGACCGGGACACCGTGCGGCTGCGGCTGCTGGAGCTGTTCGAGGTGATCGGCCCGGAGGACCCGCGCACCGTGGCGGCCCGTCAGGCCCTGGCCCGGGTGCTGTTCTGACGGCACTGGGTGACACGTCGGATGACCTGCGGTGTCGTCGGTGATTTGACGACTTTCGCGGGTAATCCGGGCAGGTTTACCAAATCTTGATAACACCCCTTCTCCGTCGCCCTGTGTGACGGAGGAGGGGTTTTTCGTCTGCGTTTGCGGCGGTCGCGGCCCCGGCGGCCCGGCCCGTTCGTCACACTGCGTAGTTGCGCTTTCGATCCTCTGAGCGAACGCGTTCACCGTTGGATTACCCGTCAGTAACGCACCCCTTGTGCTCCGCCCGGTATTCGAGCACGATCGGCGACGCCCGGTCCCTCCACCGTGAGGGTCCCCACCGGGTGAGGGCAGGGGGGTAACCGCAGATCCCACGCGGCGGTTCCTGGCCTCGGCGGTCGCGCAGCCCGCGCGCCCGCACGGTTGTCGCTCGGGGTGATCGCCGACGCCGTCCCCACGGCATCAGGCGCTCTCCGCTACCGAGGACGTAGCTCTCTCCCATTTCGGGCCGAACCGGGTGCGGGACGCACCGGAACGGCCGGAGATGTACGTCCTAGAAGGAGGACTCGCATGTCCACGTCTTACGGCAAGACCCGCTGGAAGCGCTTCGCCCTGGTGATGGTGCCGAGCATCGCGGCCACCGCCGCGATCGGCGTCTCCCTGGCCAACTCCGCGCTCGCGGCCTCGTTCGCGGTCTCCGGCCAGCAGTTCAAGGTCACCGTCGACCAGCTGCACGGCGAGAACTTCTCGCAGTTCGGCGGCGTCGACATGGAGGCCAACCACACCCCGCACCCGGTCGCCATCTCGGCGTTCGACCACGCGACCCTGCAGAACCTGTGCCAGTCGGTCGTCACCGACCTCGGCCCGCTCGGCAAGTGGACCCTGGTCCTGAAGGCCGGCGACAAGAAGCCGGTCGACGCCAAGCAGCTGCTGATCGACATGAACCAGCTGAACGCCGACGCCGAGTTCCACAACATCAACATCGGCCAGGAGGCCAGCACCCTCCAGGGCACCGGCATCGACAAGCTGAAGAAGGACGGCGGCACCCTGCCGTCGGGCGCGCAGGGCTTCTCGCAGTCCGCCGAGACGGCGGACCTGTCGGGCGTCCAGCAGACCGCCTGGGCCACCTCGGCCGGCACCTTCACGCTCCCGGGCCTGAAGCTGAACCTCACCCAGGGCGTCAACGAGTGCTACTAGTCCGCAGTTGACGGCCCGTCAGTCGGGTCGGACGACGGACTGACCGGCCCGGGGGAGCGGCGACACGCCGCTCCCTCGGGCCGCACCCCGGGCCACCCCGGGGCCATCCGTATTTCCCCTCGGACCCACCATCGAGGAGTCGCACCATGTCCAGCGCAACCGTCGAAGCCTGGCCCGAGGGCCCGGCCGGCCTGGCCACCCGAGGTCGGCGGGGGTTCCGCGCCTGGCGGCGCACCCGGCCGTTCTGGGGCGGCCTGCTGGCCGTGATCGCCGGCCTCCCGATCCTGTACTTCCCCTACGCCAAGCTCAGCCTGGGCGGCCTGACCGTGGCGATGGCCACCACCGCCGGCGCCGGCTCGCTGCTGATCGGCCTGCTGATGATCCTGCTCGGCATCACCGCCTGGTGCCAGCCGATCGTGCGGGTCTTCTGCGGTGTGGCGACCACCATCCTGGCGCTGATCTCCATCCCGGTCTCCAACCTGGGCGGCTTCGGCATGGGCGCGATCCCCGGCCTGATCGCCGGCGGCCTGCTGGTCTCCTGGGCGCCGCTCCCGGCCGCCCCCGAGACCGCCGACCCGGCCGCCGCCGAGGCCGCCGTCCAGGACGCCGCGCCGACCGCGCAGGCCGTCGCCGCGCCGACCGCGCAGCTGCCCGCGCAGGCCGCCGCCGCGCAGCCGCCCGCGTACGAGGCCGCACCGACAGCGAACGCGGAAGGGGAGCAGCGGTGACGGACTCGGAGAAGTCGGCCGTTCCCGGCCCGCGGCACGCGGTGCCACGGGAGGGCGTGCGCTCCCGGCTGCGCGGACGGGCGCTGGCGATCGCCGCCGTGCCGACCGCGCTGCTGGTCGGCGCCGCCTACGCGCCGACCCTGGCGGTCGCCGCCGACCCGCAGTCGGGCGCCTGTGCGAGCAGCCCGGACACGGTGCTCAAGGAGACGCCCGTCCCGAAGAGCGAGATCGCGGTGCAGCCGGACTCCTCGGCGGACGAGGCGCCCGCTGCGCAGTCCGCGCAGTCCGGGCAGGCGCCCGCGGGCAGTGCCGCCGCGGTGCCGGCGGTGTTCGCCGGCTCGACCGGCGTGCAGTCCGCCGCCTACGTGACGCCGAACAACGCGCCGGCGGGCGGCGGGGTGCAGCAGGCCGGGGTGATCGACGACTGGTGGAACAACCTGATCCACCCGGGCGCCGCCACGGCCACCGGCCCGTCGGCCGCGCCGAAGGCCGCGACGGCCGAGCCCACCGCGAGCCCGAGCACCGCCCCGAAGCCGCCCGCCGAGCCGAGCCCCTCGGCCACCGGACAGCCGGCCACCGGGGCGCCCGCCACGCCGGACGCCCCGGACACCCCGGCCGGGCCGTCCCAGCCGGCCGGCGGCAGCACCAAGGCGCCGTCCACCAAGGCCCCGTCGACCAGGGCGCCGAAGCCGTCCGCGTCCGCCTCGGCCTCCGAGGACCCGAACTGCCTGGTGAGCACCCGGGGCCTGGCGGCGAAGGCCGCGCCCAAGGGCCACGTGGTGCCGGAGCAGAACTGGGTGCTGAAGTCGACCCGGCTGGCGCTGCACGGCTCGGTGTTCAACGGCGTCTACGACGTCACCACGCCGAGCGGCACCAAGCGGGTGCTGAAGTTCACCACCGACAGCGTCGACATCGAGAACCTGGACATGTCGACCATTCAGATCCCGGGCCTGACCTTCCACGTGAAGAGCCGCCCGGGATCGACCTCCACCATGCGCAGCGGCCCGGTCACCATGTACGTGGAGAGCCTGTCCGGGCACCTGGCGGAGGTCTACGGCCTGCCGATACCGATCGATCTGGGCCAGATCACGCTGACCCCGGACACCCTGCCGAAGTGGCTGTGGGACCTGCTGGGCGCGGTGCCGATCCCGCTGGACCTGACCCTCACCGACGCCAAGGCGGTGCAGGCCGGCCAGTTCGGCGGCGACCTGAAGATCCCGGGCATGCGGCTGTTCAACGACAAGGAGCCGTACGACGGCTGATCCTTCGTCAGAAGAACGTGAGGGCCCCCGACGGCGAACCGTCGGGGGCCCTCCGCTGTGCCGGGTCAGCGGCCGCCGCGGGTGCCCAGGTGGTGGACCTGCACCATGTTGGTGGTGCCGGGGATGCCGACCGGCACACCGGCGGTGACGATCACGGTGTCGCCCTCGGCGAGGCGGCCCAGCTTCAGCAGCTCGCGGTCGACCTGCTCGACCATCGCGTCCGTGGTGGCCACCTGCTCGGTGACGTACGCCTCGACGCCCCAGCTCAGCGAGAGCTGGTTGCGGGTGGCGACGTCCGGGGTGAAGGCGATCACCGGGATCGGCGAGCGGTAGCGGGACAGCCGGCGGGCGGTGTCGCCGGACTTGGTGAAGGCGATCAGTGCCTGGCCGTTGAGGAAGTCGCCCAGCTCGCACGCGGCGCGGGCGACCGAGCCGCCCTGGGTGCGCGGCTTGCGGCCCGGGTTGAGCGGCTGGAGGCCCTGCGAGAGCAGCTCCTCCTCGGCCTTCTCGGCGATCTTGCTCATGGTCTTGACGGTCTCGACCGGGTACTTGCCGACGCTGGACTCGGCGGACAGCATCACCGCGTCCGCGCCGTCCAGGATCGCGTTGGCGACGTCGGAGACCTCGGCGCGGGTCGGGCGCGAGGCGTGGATCATCGACTCCATCATCTGGGTGGCGACGATCACCGGCTTGGCGTTCCGGCGGGCCAGGGTGACCAGCTGCTTCTGGACCAGCGGCACCTTCTCCAGCGGGTACTCGACCGCCAGGTCGCCGCGGGCCACCATGATCGCGTCGAAGGCGAGGACGATCTCCTCCATCGCCTCGACGGCCTGCGGCTTCTCGATCTTGGCGATGACCGGCACCCGGATGCCGACCTCGTCCATGACCTTGTGGACGTCGTCGATGTCCGCGGCGTTGCGGACGAAGGACAGCGCGACCATGTCGACGCCCAGCCGGAGGGCGAAGCGCAGGTCGTCCTTGTCCTTCTCGGACAGCGCGGGCACGTTGACCGCCGCGCCGGGCAGGTTGATGCCCTTGTTGTTGGAGAGCACGCCGCCCTCGACCACCACGGTGCGCACCCGCGGGCCGTCGACGCTGACGACCTCCAGGGCGATGACGCCGTCGTTGATCAGGATCGGGTCGCCGGGCTTCACGTCGCCGGGCAGGCCCTTGTAGGTGGTGCCGCAGATGTGCTGGTCACCGGGGACGTCCTCGGTGGTGATGGTGAACGTGTCGCCGTTGTCAACGGTCACCGGGCCGTTGGCGAAGGTCGCCAGACGGATCTTGGGGCCCTGCAGGTCGGCCAGCACGCCGATGGTGCGGCCGGTGTCCTCCGACACCTGGCGGACGCGGCGGTACCGGTCCTCGTGCTCGGCGTGGGAGCCGTGGCTCATGTTCAGTCGGGCGACGTTCATGCCCGCTTCGACGATGGCCTTCAGCTGTTCGTAGGAGTCCGTGGCAGGACCCAGGGTGCAGACAATTTTCGCTCGGCGCATATCCGTCAGTCTATCCGTTCGTGTTATCGATGCATTCGACTCGAATCGCCAGATATCGCCAACGAACATTCCGAGGGATGGGATACTGACGGGTAGTCAGCTCGCGTCGGCCCTACACCTCATGGACCAGCGCGAACGTCTGCTGGGCGATCTCCAGTTCCTCGTCGGTGGGCACCACGGCGACGGTCACCCGGCCGTAGGACGGCGAAATCGTCCGGGCCCGGCGCGAACGCACCGCGTTCAGCTCCGGTTCCACCGAAATGCCCAGTTCCTCCAGATTGGCACAGACCGCCGCCCGGACCTCCGCGGAGTTCTCCCCGACACCCGCGGTGAAGGCGACCGCGTCCACCCGGCCCAGCACCGCGTAGTAGCCGCCCAGGTAGCGGCGGATCCGGTGCACGTACGAGTCGAACGCCAGCTTGGCGTCCTCGTCCCCGCCCTGGGCGCGGCGCACCACCTCGCGCATGTCGTTGTCGCCGCACAGGCCGAGCAGGCCGCTGCGGCGGTTCAGCAGGTCGTCGATCTGATCGACGCTCAGGCCGCCCACCCGGTGCAGGTGGAACACCAGGCCCGGGTCCACGTCGCCGGAACGGGTGCCCATCACCAGGCCCTCCAGCGGGGTCAGGCCCATCGAGGTCTCCACGCACACCCCGCCGGCCACCGCCGACACCGACGCGCCGTTGCCCAGGTGCAGCACGATCACGTTCAGCTCGGCCGGGTCGCGGCCGAGCAGCCGGGCGGTCGCCCGGGAGACGTACTGGTGCGAGGTGCCGTGGAAGCCGTAGCGGCGCACCCGGTGCTCCTCGGCGGTCTTCCGGTCGATCGCGTACCGGGCCGCGTACTCCGGCAGGGTGGAGTGGAAGGCGGTGTCGAACACCGCGACCTGCGGCAGGTCCGGGCGCATCGCGCGGGCCACCTCGATGCCGGTGATGTTCGCCGGGTTGTGCAGCGGCGCCACCGGGATCAGCCGGCGGATCTCCGCCACCACCGAGTCGTTGATCAGCGTCGGCCGGGTGAAGCGCAGCCCGCCGTGCACCACCCGGTGGCCGATCGCGGCCAGCTCGGGCGAGTCCAGGCCCATCAGGTCCGCGGCCAGCTCGTCGGCGACCGCCCGCAGCGCCCCGTCGTGGTCGGCGAACCGCCGCACCTGCTCGCGCGGCTCCCCGGTCAGCGGCAGGTGCAGCAGCCGGCCCTCGACCTCGCCGATCCGCTCCACCAGGCCGGACGCCAGCCGGGCGCCGTCCAGCATGTCGATCAGCTGGTACTTCACCGAGGACGATCCCGCGTTCAGCACCAGGACCCGGGTACCGGTGGTGGTCACTGCGCGTCTCCCTCGGCGGACTGGGTCAGGGACTGGATCGCGGTGATCGCCACGGTCTGGACGATGTCCTCGACCAGGGCGCCCCGGGACAGGTCGTTCACCGGCTTGTTCAGGCCCTGGAGCACCGGGCCGACGGCGATCGCGCCGGCCGAGCGCTGCACCGCCTTGTAGGTGTTGTTGCCGGTGTTCAGGTCCGGGAAGACCAGCACGGTGGCCCGGCCCGCCACCGGCGAGCCCGGCAGCTTGGTCGCCGCGACCCGGGCGTCCACCGCCGCGTCGTACTGGATCGGACCCTCCACCAGCAGGTCCGGACGCAGCGCGCGGACCAGCTCGGTGGCCTTGCGGACTTTGTCCACGTCCGCGCCGGAGCCCGAGGTGCCGGTCGAGTACGACAGCATCGCCACCCGCGGCTCCACCCCGAACTGGGCGGCCGTCTCCGCCGACTGGATCGCGATGTCGGCGAGCTGCTGGGCGTCCGGGTCCGGGTTGACCGCGCAGTCGCCGTAGACCAGCACCTTGTCGGCCAGGCACATGAAGAACACCGAGGAGACGATCGACGCGCCCGGCGAGGTCTTGATCACCTCGAACGCCGGGCGGATGGTCGCCGCCGTCGAGTGCACCGCGCCGGACACCATGCCGTCCGCGATGCCCTCCTGCACCATCAGGGTGCCGAAGTACGAGACGTCGGTGACCACGTCGAGCGCCCGCTCCACCGTCATGCCCTTGTGCGCCCGGACCTTGGCGTACAGCTCGGCGAACTGCTGGCGCAGCGGGCTGGCCGCCGGGTCGACGATCCGCAGCTGTGCGCCGGAGTCGCCGGCCAGGGGGAACTCGATGCCCAGCGCGGCGGCCCGGCGGTGCACGGTCTCCGGCTCGCCCAGCAGGGTCAGGTCGCAGATGTTGCGGCGCAGCAGTACCTCGGCGGCGCGCAGCACCCGGTCCTCGGCGCCCTCGGGCAGCACGATGTGCCGGCGGTCGGCGCGGGCCCGTTCCAGCAGCGCGTGCTCGAACATCATCGGGGTCACCCGCTCGGACCGGGTCAGCTCGATCCGGCTGGTCAACTCGGCGGTGTCGACGTGCAGTTCGAACAGGCCGAGGGCGATCTCGGCCTTCCGCGGGTTGCCCGGGCCGATCCGGCCCTCCAGGTGGGTGAGCGCCGCGGCGGTCAGCCAGGAGCCCTCCGTCACCTCCGCCACCGGGGTGCCCGGGGCGAGCCGGGAGGCCAGCGCCATCACGTCCGGGCCCGGGTGCTGACCGAGCGTCAGCAGGACGCCGGCGATCGGCGGGGAGCCCGCCGCGTGCGCGGCCAGCGAACCGATCAGCAGGTCGGCGCGGTCGCCCGGCATCACCACCAGCGCGCCCTCGGTCAGCGCGTTCAGGAAGGTGGGCAGCATCGCGCCGCCGAACACGAAGCCCCGCACGTCCCGGGACAGGCCGGCCGCGTCGCCCAGCAGCACCTCGGCGCCGGTCGCCTCGACCAGCTGCGCCACGGTGGGCGCGGCCAGCGCCGGCTCCTCCGGGATCACGTAGACCGGCACCGGGAGCTTCTCGGTCAGCGCCCGCTGCACCTGCTGCTTGGCGCCCGGCGCGACCCGGTTGGCGATCATCGCCAGGATCGAGCAGCCCAGGTCGCGGTAGGCCCGGTGGGCGTTGCGGACCTCCGCGACCACCGCCTGCGGGTCGTCCTGCCGGCCGCCGACCACCGGGAGCACGGCCGCCCCGAACTCGTTCGCCAGCCGCGCGTTGAAGGCCAGCTCGTCCGGGATGTTGGTGCCGGAGAAGTCGGTGCCCAGCACCAGCACCGCCTGGCAGCGCCGCTCCAGCTGGTGGAACCGGTCGACCAGGGTGGAGACCAGTTCGTCCTGGCCGCGGGCGGCCTGAAGCGCCGCGGCCTCGTCGTAGGTCAGGCCGTACAGCTCGGTGGTCGGCAGGTCCAGCCGGTACCGGGTGCGCAGCAGTTCCACCACGTGGTCGGGGGCCGGCGTGCCGTCGTCCGCGGTGTGCACCAGCGGCCGGAACACCCCGACCCGGTCCACCTGGCGGGTCAGCAGTTCCATGACCCCGAGTTCCACGGCCTGTCGGCCGTCGCCCCGGTCGATCCCGGTCACGTACACGCTGCTCGCCACGGTGGAACTCTCCGTCCATCTGTCTCGGGCCGGTCATCACGACCATACCTTCGTATGACATTCGGACTGAGGTGCGGCACTGCCGTTCGGGCTGCTCCGGGGTGCCGGAGGTCCTGAACAGGTCGTCAGCTGTCCGGGCCGGCCGGGCGCAGCCAGACGGTGGCCAGCGGCGGCAGCACCAGCTCGGCCGAGCGCGGCTGGCCGTTCCACTGCGCGCCCTCCGCCTTCACCGGCTGCGAGTTGGCGACCCCGCCGCCGCCGTACCGCTCCGCGTCGGTGTTCAGCGCCTCCTCCCACAGCTGGTCCCGGCCCTCCAGCCGGGGCAGGCCGACCCGGAAGCCGTGCCGGACCACCGGGGAGAAGTTGCAGACCGCGACCAGCGGGCTGCCGTCGGCGGCGAACCGGACGAACGAGAAGACGTTGTCGTCGGCCGCGCCGCCGTCCAGCCAGCGGAACCCGGCGGGGACGGTGTCCAGCTCGTACAGCGCGGGGGTGTCGCGGTAGACCCGGTTGAGGTCGCCGACCAGGCGCTGCACGCCCCGGTGGTCGGCGTGCGCCTCCCACGCCTCGTCCAGCACCCACCACTGCGGGCCGCGCTCGTGCTCCCACTCGGCTCCCTGCGCGAACTCCTGCCCCATGAACAGCAGTTGCTTGCCCGGGTGGGCCCACATGAAGCCCAGGTAGGCGCGGTGGTTGGCGCGTCGCTGCCACCAGTCGCCGGGCATCTTGGAGACCAGCGCCTGCTTGCCGTGCACCACCTCGTCGTGCGAGATCGGCAGGATGTAGTTCTCCGAGTACGCGTACACCATCGAGAAGGTCATCTCGTTGTGGTGGTACTTGCGGTGCACCGGCTCCTTGGACATGTAGACCAGCGAGTCGTGCATCCAGCCCATGTTCCACTTCAGGCCGAAGCCCAGACCGCCGGAGTCGGTGGGCCGGGTGACGCCGTCCCAGGCGGTCGACTCCTCGGCGACGGTCAGCACGCCCGGGCAGCGCCGGTAGACGGTGGCGTTCATCTCCTGCAGGAAGGACGCCGCGTCCAGGTTCTCCCGCCCACCGAACTGGTTGGGCGACCAGTCGCCGCCCTCCCGGGAGTAGTCGAGGTACAGCATCGAGGCGACCGCGTCCACCCGCAGGCCGTCGACGTGGAACTCCTCGCACCAGTACACCGCGTTGGCGACCAGGAAGTTGCGCACCTCGGTGCGGCCGTAGTCGAACTCCAGCGTCCCCCAGTCCGGGTGCTCGGCGCGCTGCGGGTCGGCCGGCTCGTACAGCGGCTCGCCGTCGAACCGGGCCAGTGCGAAGTCGTCCTTCGGGAAGTGCGCGGGCACCCAGTCGACCAGGACGCCGATGTTGTGCCGGTGCAGGGCGTCGACCAGGAACCGGAAGTCGTCCGGACTGCCGAGCCGGGCCGTCGGGGCGTAGAAACCGGACACCTGGTAGCCCCAGGAGCCGCCGAACGGGTGCTCCATCACCGGCATGAACTCCACGTGCGTGAAGCCCAGTTCGTTCAGGTAGCCGGGCAGCACCTCGGCGATCTGCCGGTACGAGGTCAGGTCCGGCCGCCAGGACGCGAGGTGCAGCTCGTACACCGACATCGGGGCCCGGTGGTGGACGGCCCGCGCCCGCGCCGCCATCCACTCGGCGTCCTCCCACGCGTACCGGGACACCGTCACCACCGAGGCGGTGTCCGGCGGGCACTGGGCCGCGCGGGCCAGCGGGTCGGCCTTCTCGACCATCCGCCCGGAGCGGGTCATGATCTGGTACTTGTACTGCGCGCCCTCGCCGAGGCCCGGCACGAACAGCTCCCACACGCCGGACGAACCCAGCGAGCGCATCGGGTGCGCGGTGCCGTTCCAGTGGTTGAACGAGCCGATCAGCCGCACCCCGACGGCGTTCGGCGCCCACACCGCGAACGAGGTGCCGGCCACCCCGTCCACGGTGCGCACGTGCGAGCCGAGCGCGTGCCACAGCTGCTCGTGCCGGCCCTCCGAGATCAGGTGCAGGTCCAGTTCGCCGAGCGTCGGGGCGAACCGGTAGGCGTCCTGCTGCTCCAGCGGCGGACCGCCCGGGTACGTCACCTTCAGCGTGTAGGACGGGAAGCGCCGGCCGGTCAACAGCCCGGTGAACAGGCCGGCCTGCTGGTGCGTCAGCTCCGCCGGGCCGAGCGCGGTCTCCACCACCACCCGCTCGGCGAACGGGCGCAGCACCCGGATCGCGGTGCCCGTCGGCAGCGCGTGCGCCCCCAGCAGGGCGTGCGGGTCGTGGTGCGCGCCGGACACCAGGCGGTCCACCTCGCCGGGCGGCAGCGGCGCCTCCGGCAGGCGCAGCGCCGAGCCCGGCGCGGGCCGGACGGGCGCCGGGCGGGACTTCGCCGCCCGCCCGCCCGGCCCGGCCGCCGCGGCCGACGGGCTCTGGGCGGCCGACGGGCTCTGGGCGGTCGCCGGGTTCTGGGCGGTCGCCGGGTTCTGGGCGGTCGCCGGGTTCTCGGCCGGCGCCGGAGTCTTCGACGTCGGGCCGGACGGCCGCGCGGGCGCCGGCTGCGGCTGCTGCCGCCCGGCCCTCCTGCCGTGCTCGCCGTTCCGGAAGGTGGCCGGGACGGCCGGCCGGCGGTCGGCCGGCAGGGACGGGTCGAGCGGACCGAGCGGGGTCACGGCGGAGGCCTCCTGGATTCCTGCGAACGGGTCGGGGTTACTGCCGGTCGGGGGTACTGCCGGGAGAGCGGACCGCCCGGCCGCGGCGGCCGGGCTTGTGGGGGTCCCCCCGGCCCCTCGCGGGGCCGGGGGGAGTCAGACGGTGTCGGCCAGCCGGTTGATCGCGGCCAGCGGGATCGGCAGCCAGCTCGGCCGGTGCCGGGCCTCGTACACCACCTCGTACACGGCCTTGTCGATCTCCAGCGCGCGCATCAGCTCCGGCGACCCGGACGGGTCGGAGCCGCCGCCCGCGGTGTAGCCGGCGCAGTACGCGGCCCGGTTGCGGGCCGCCCAGGCGGAGGCCAGGTGGGCCAGTTCGGGGTCCTGGACGGGGGCGCCGGCCGGCAGGTGGGCGGCCGCGTAGTCGAAGGAGCGCAGCATCGCGGCGACGTCCCGCAGCGCGGGCTGCGGCAGTCGGCGCTCGGCCAGCGGCTTGGCGGGCTCGCCCTCGAAGTCCAGCAGCACCCAGCCCTGCGGGGTGCGCATCGCCTGGCCGAGGTGCAGGTCGCCGTGGATCCGCTGGACCAGCAGCCCGTCCAGGTGGGCGGCGGTCAGCTGCTGGAACGCGGAGCGCAGCGCCGAGCGGTAGCGCAGCAGGCCGGGCACCGCGGTGACCGCGGCGTCCAGCCGGTCGGCCATCGCACCGGCCAGTTCGGCGATCCGCGGCCGGTCCAGCCGGGTGGTGGGCATCGAGCGGGCCAGCACCCGGTGCACCTCGGCGGTGGCCCGGCCCAGCCGGTGCGCCTCGATCGCGAAGTTGCCCGGCGACGGGTCGCCCTTGAGCCGGGCGACCTGGTCGAGCGCCAGCTCCCAGCCGTCCTCGGCGTCCGGCAGGTAGCGCTGCAGCAGGCCCAGGGTGGCGGGCTCGGAGCGCTCCAGCCGGCATTCGAACCAGGCGGCGACCCGGGGGATGCGGGTCGAGCCGGCCCGGGAGAGCGCCAGCGACAGTTCCAGGTCGGGGTTGGTCCCGGGACTGATCCGGCGGAACAGCTTCAGGATGAACGCGGTGTCGTAGATCACCGAGGAGTTGGACTGCTCGGCGGTGGAGGCCCGTCCGGGGATGTTGCCCGGCAGCCCCGGGCCGGGGGTGCGGCGGAAGCACAGCGAGCCGAACCGGTCGCCGGTGGCCAGGTGCTCCAGCAGGCGGCCCGTCAGCTCCGGGTCGTGCACCGCGTCGTACAGCACCGCGCCGTCGTAGGTGCCGCCCGCCAGCCGGCCCAGCACCGCCCGCTGCCCGACCGCCGCGGGCCGCTCCGAGCGGATGCCGAGCAGCAGCTGGTACACGTCACCGGGGCCGGCGGCCGCCCCGCCGTGGTCCACCCGCAGCAGCAGGTGCAGCAGCGCGGGGTCGCCGACCTGGAGCGGGGTGCCGATCACCGGGACGAGGGCGGCGATCGGCCGGCCCTTGCCGGCGTACCAGCGCTGGACGGGAAGCCATTCGGCGATCAGCGGCAGGGCCGCCTGGACCAGCTCGCTGACTCCCGCGGCGGTTCTCCGGACCCCCGGCGCCCGCGTGCCGACCGGCCCGGGGGCGGCGGTCGGATCACGGTGCAGGTGGGCTTGAGAACGGGAGGTTTCGGACATGACTCCCTTTCCCCGGAAGCGGGCGGCTGCCCGACGGGTCGTGGCCGGGCCCTTCACTCTTCCGGATTTCGACGGCGCGGCGGCGACGGCACGCGAGCCGCTGGCTCGGTGTCACGCCTTCGTGTGGATGGCCGTTGGGCTGTTCTCCGTACGCGGTGGTGCGAAGACCTCCGGGGGCGCGCGGAGCAACTCGCGCGCCCGCGGAAGGGGCGTCCCGATCGGGGCCTGACGGATCGTCGGTGCTCGGGCGTGGCGCGGCGGCCCCCGCCGCTACTTCGCCCCGGACGCCTTCGCCGGGGACTGGCGCAGCTGGAACCAGTAGAAGCCGTGGCCGGCCAGCGTCAACAGGTACGGCCACTCGCCGATGGTGGGGAAGCGCACGCCGCCGATCAGCTCGACCGGGTACCGCCCCCCGTACTGCCGCAGGTCCAGTTCGGTCGGCTGCGCGAACCGCGAGAAGTTGTTCACGCACATGACCAGGTCGCCCTCGTACTCGCGCACGAAGGCCAGCACCGCGGGGTTGCTGGAGGGCAGCTCGGTGTAGCTGCCGAGGCCGAACGCGGGGTTGAGCTTGCGGATCTCGATCATGCGACGCGTCCAGTGCAGCAGCGAACTCGAACTGCTTTGCTGCGCTTCGACGTTGGTCACCTGAAAGCCGTACACCGGGTCCATGATGGGCGGCAGACTGAGCCTGCCCGGGTCGGCGGAGGAGAAACCCGCGTTGCGGTCCGGCGTCCACTGCATCGGGGTGCGTACGCCGTCCCGGTCGCCGAGCCAGATGTTGTCGCCCATGCCGATCTCGTCGCCGTAGTACAGCACCGGGCTGCCGGGCAGCGAGAGCAGCAGCGCGGTGAACAGCTCGACCTGGTTGCGGTCGTTCTCCAGCAGCGGGGAGAGCCTGCGGCGGATGCCCACGTTGGCCCGCATCCGCGGGTCCTTCGCGTACTCCGCGTACATGTAGTCGCGCTCCTCGTCGGTGACCATCTCCAGGGTCAGCTCGTCGTGGTTGCGCAGGAAGATGCCCCACTGGCAGCCGGACGGGATCTCCGGGGTCTTCGCCAGGATCTCGGAGACCGGGTAGCGGGACTCCCGGCGGACCGCCATGAAGATCCGCGGCATCACCGGGAAGTGGAACGCCATGTGGCACTCGTCGCCGCCGGAGCCGAAGTCGCCGAAGTAGTCGACCACGTCCTCCGGCCACTGGTTGGCCTCCGCCAGCAGCACGGTGTCCGGGTAGTTGGCGTCGATCTCCTTGCGGACCCGCCGCAGGAAGTCGTGGGTCTCCGGCAGGTTCTCGCAATTGGTGCCCTCGCGGGCGTACAGGTACGGCACCGCGTCCAGCCGGAAGCCGTCGATGCCGAGGTCCAGCCAGAACCGCAGGGCCGCCATCACCTCCTCCTGCACCCGCGGATTGTCGTAGTTCAGATCCGGCTGGTGACTGAAGAAGCGATGCCAGTAGTACTGCTTGCGGACCGGGTCGTACGTCCAGTTGGAGCTCTCGGTGTCGACGAAGATGATCCGCGCGTCCGGGTACTGCTTGTCGTCGTCGGCCCACATGTAGAAGTCGCCGTACGGGCCGTCCGGGTCGCTGCGGGAGGCCTGGAACCACGCGTGCTGGTCGCTGGTGTGGTTCACCACGAAGTCGATGATCACCCGCATGCCGCGGGCGTGCGCCGCGTCGACGAACTCCACGAAGTCGGCCAGGTTGCCGAACTCCGGGAGCACCGACTGGTAGTCCGAGACGTCGTAACCGCCGTCCCGCAGCGGGGAGTTCATGAACGGGGGGAGCCAGAGGCAGTCCACCCCCAGCCACTGGAGGTAGTCGAGCCGCGAGGTGAGCCCCTTGAGGTCTCCGACGCCGTCGCCGTTGCTGTCCTGGAACGAGCGCACCAGGACCTCGTAGAAGACCGCGCGTTTGAACCACTCGGGGTCGCGGTCCCGGGCGGGGGTGTCGGCGAAGGTGTCGGGGACGGGCTCGTTGACTGTCACTGAGGGTTCCTCCGAACCGTGAGGAGGTGGGCCGGCCCGGTAGAGGGATCGAGCCGGACGTAGTTGTGACGGCCCCAGGCGTACGTCGCGCCGGTCAGCTCGTCGTGCACCGTCAGCGGCCCCGGCACGTCGAGCGTGACGGTGGCCTCCTGGACGTGGTGCGGGTCCAGGTTGACCACGCAGATCACCTGGTCCTCCAGGCCGTCCTCGGTGACGGCGCTCTTGGAGAACGCGATGATCCGCTCGTTGTCGACGGCGTGGAAGCGCAGGTCCCGCAGCTGTTGCAGCGCGGGATGCCGGCGGCGCAGCCGGTTCAGGGCGGTCAGCAGCGGTGCGAGGGAGTCGGGCCGGGTCCAGTCGCGCGGCCGCAGCTCGTACTTCTCCGAGTGCAGGTACTCCTCCGAGCCGGGCTTCGCGGGCTCGTTCTCGAACAGCTCGAAGCCCGCGTACACCCCGAAGGTCGGCGACAGCGCCGCCGCCAGCACCGCCCGCACCGCGAACGCGGCCGGCCCGCCGGTCTGCAGGTACTCGGGCAGGATGTCCGGGGTGTTGGCGAAGAAGTTCGGCCGCATGTAGGCGGCGGCCTCGCCGGTCAGCTCCGTCAGGTATTCGGTCAGCTCGGCCTTGGTGTCGCGCCAGGTGAAGTACGTGTAGGACTGGTGGAATCCGACCTTGCCCAGGGTGTGCATCATCGCCGGGCGGGTGAACGCCTCCGCCAGGAACAGCACGTCCGGGTCGGTGCGGGCGATGTCCGCGAGCACCTTCTCCCAGAAGTTCACCGGCTTGGTGTGCGGATTGTCGACGCGGAAGATCCGCACCCCGTGGCCCATCCAGAACCGCAGGATCCGCACCGTCTCGCGGACGATCCCGTCGAAGTCCTGGTCGAAGTTGACGGGGTAGATGTCCTGGTACTTCTTCGGCGGGTTCTCGGCGTACGCGACGGTGCCGTCCGCGCGGTGGCTGAACCACTCCGGGTGCTTGTGCACCCACGGGTGGTCCGGCGAGCACTGGAGCGCGAAGTCCAGCGCCACCTCCAGGCCCAGCGCGCCGGCCTCCGCCACGAAGTGGTCGAAGTCCTCCAGGGTGCCCAGGTCCGGGTGGACGGCGTCGTGCCCGCCCTCCGGGGAGCCGATCGCCCACGGCGAGCCGACGTCCTGCGGACCGGCCTCCAGGGAGTTGTCCGGGCCCTTGCGGTGGGCCCGGCCGATCGGGTGGATCGGCGGCAGGTACACCACGTCGAAGCCCATCGCGGCGAGGGCGGGCAGCCGCTCGGCGGCCGTCCGGAAGGTGCCGGAGACCGGCGGCTCCACCCCGTTCGGGTCCACCACCGCGCCCTCCGAGCGCGGGAAGAACTCGTACCAGGCGCCGAACAGGGCCCGCTTGCGGTCCACCTGGAGCGGCTGCGGGCGGGTCGCCGAGAGCAGCTCGCGCAGCGGGAAGCGGTCCAGCAGCGCCGTCACCTCCGGGACCAGCGCCGCCGCGTAGCGGCTCAGCGGGGGCAGGCCGGAGTCGCGCAGCGCGTCCACCGCGGCCAGCACCTGGGCCCGGCCGTCCTTCTTCGGCACCCCGGCCGCCGCCCGCTCCAGCAGTTGGGCGCCCTCCTCCAGCACCAGCGCGGTGTCGATCCCGGCCGGCAGCTTCACCGCCGCGTGCCCCCGCCAGGTCGCCACCGGGTCGCCCCAGGCCTCCACCAGGTACGACCAGCGGCCCGGCGCGGTCGGCGTCACGTACGCGCCCCAGCGGTCGCTGCCCTCGGACAGTTCGCGCATCGGCGTCCACGGCCCGGAGCGGCCGCGCGGGTCGCGCAGCACCACATTGGCCCCGACCGCGTCGTGGCCCTCGCGGAACACCGTGGCGGAGACCAGGAAACGTTCACCCTCCACGGCCTTGGCCGGACGCCGGCCGGCGTCGACGAGGGGGGTCACGTCAAGCACGGGGATGCGGCCGATCACGGTGTCGCTCTCTGTCGTCGTGCGGGTGGGGCGGGCCGGGCGGGCCGGCGTCCTGCGGGGGGATGACGTGGTGCCGGTGGTGGGCGCAGTGGGTTCGGAGGCGGCGGTGGCCGCTGGGGCGCCGGTGGGCGGGGCGGCGGCGGACCTGACGGTGGTGGTCCGTTTCGACGCGGCCCGGCGCGGGGTTCCCGCGCGTTTCTCGCCCGGTGCGGCCGCCCTCCGGCGGGCCGCCGCGGTACGCGGGGCCGGTACCGGGGGTTCCCCGGCCGACGGCCCGTCAGGGGTGTGGTCCGTCGCCGGTACCGTGGACTGGTCCCGCGTGTCGCCGTGCATGCCAAGCTCCTGCCCGAGATCGGCGGCAGCTCTGCCCGGCGGGCGACGCCGGGAGAGTACCGGGAGGACTGCTGGGTGAGGAAGGACGTGCGGCCCGCGCGGGCCCCGTGTCGACGGACCCGGACACCCAGCCCGCCGACCGCCGCAGCGGGACCCGCCGCGCCGAACGCACGTGTCCCGGCGCGCGTCGCTCGGTGCGCGCCCCCGCGTGACCCAGCCCACCGGAAAACGACCGGTCGGGGAACGAGGACACGCAGAGACACGCCCACTGGGGCCGAATGGGCTAAAGAGTGTGAGGGCACGTCAAAACTGGACCTGCACCGGCCGGAGGCAGCGGGGGGACGACCGTCCGATCGCTCACCAGCGGCACCCACGACCTTGTTGCATCCTCGCACCGCGGGCAAGAGGTACGGGCGGGTAGGCGTGCGGTTTCAGCCGGTATGCAAGGCCGAATCAGACACCCGCAACACCTCCGTTCCCAGGAGTTCACACCCGACGGCGCATGTTTTCCCAGCCTGCGCCCTCCGTGCGCCGGGATTTGCCACCACGCGCCCGGAACGATCTCAACGCTGCTCCGAACGGGTGTGGTGACCGCAAGTTGACGCCTCGTCAGGCGCGCGAACGGGTCTACGCTTCAAGCCGTGAAGGCAATCCGAAGGTTCACCGTCCGCACCGTCCTGCCCGAACAACTGCAGCCACTGCACGAGCTCGCGCTGAACCTCCGCTGGTCCTGGCACCCCGAGACCAGGGAACTGTTCCGCTCCGTCGACCCGGACGTCTGGGCCGCCGTCGGAGAGGACCCGGTCCGACTGCTCGGTGAAGTCCCCGCCGCCCGGCTGGCCGCCCTGGCCGGCGACCGGCGGTTCCTGCGCCGGCTCGGCGACCTGGCCGACGACCTGCGCGACTACCTCACCGGACCGCGCTGGTACCAGAGCGACACCGGCCCCGAGGACGGGGCTCCCGCCGGCATCGCCTACTTCTCGCCCGAGTACGGCATCGCCGCCGCCCTCCCGCAGTACTCCGGCGGCCTCGGCATCCTGGCCGGGGACCACCTCAAGGCCGCCTCCGACCTCGGCGTCCCGATCATCGGCGTCGGCCTGTTCTACCGCCACGGCTACTTCCGGCAGTCGCTCAGCCGGGACGGCTGGCAGCAGGAGCGCTACCCCCTGCTCGACCCCCACGCGCTCGCCGTCACCCTGCTCCGCGAGGCCGACGGCACCCCCTGCCGGATCGACCTCGCGCTGCCCGGCGGCCGCACCCTCGCCGCCCAGGTCTGGCGCGCCCAGGTCGGCCGGGTCCCGCTGCTGCTGCTCGACTCCGACATCGAGGCCAACAACCCCGCCGAACGCGACGTCACCGACCGGCTGTACGGCGGCGGCAGCGAACACCGGCTGCTGCAGGAAATACTGCTCGGCATCGGCGGCGTCCGCGCCGTCCGCACCTACGCCCGGCTCACCGGCCACCCCGAACCCGAGGTGTTCCACACCAACGAGGGCCACGCCGGCTTCCTCGGCCTGGAGCGGATCGCCGAACTCACCACCGCCCACCCCGACCTCGGCTTCACCGACGCGCTGGAAGCCGTCCGGGCCGGCACCGTGTTCACCACCCACACCCCCGTCCCGGCCGGCATCGACCGCTTCGACCGGGACCTCGTCGCCCGCCACTTCGGCGGCGACGCCGCACTCCCCGGCGTCCCGGTCGACCAGGTGCTCGCACTCGGCGCCGAGAGCTGGGCCGGCGGCGACCCCAAGCTGTTCAACATGGCCGCGATGGGCCTGCGGCTCGCCCAGCGCGCCAACGGCGTCTCCACCCTGCACGGCGCCGTCAGCCGCGAGATGTTCCGCGGTCTGTGGCCCGGCTTCGACGCGCCCGAAGTCCCGATCACCTCGATCACCAACGGCGTGCACGCCCCCACCTGGATCGACCCCGCCGTGGTCCGGCTCGGCGCCACCGAGATCGGCCAGGAACGCGCCGAGGAGGCCATGGCGGTCGGCACCACCGGCCAGTGGACCGGCCTGGAGCGGATCGGCAACGCCGAAGTCTGGGAACTGCGCCGCACCCTGCGCGCCCAACTCGTCGACGAGGCCCGGCAACGGCTGCACGCCTCCTGGCAGCAGCGCGGCGCCGGCGACGCCGAACTCGGCTGGACCGGAACGGTCCTCGACCCCGACGTCCTCACCATCGGCTTCGCCCGGCGCGTCCCGTCCTACAAGCGGCTCACCCTGATGCTCCGCGACCCCGCCCGGCTGCGCGCCATGCTGCTGCACCCCGAACGGCCCGTGCAGATCGTCGTCGCCGGCAAGGCGCACCCCGCCGACGACGGCGGCAAGCGGCTCATCCAGCAACTCGTCGCCTTCGCCGACGACCCGGCCGTGCGGCACCGGATCGTCTTCCTGCCCGACTACGACATGGCGATGGCCAAGGCCCTCTACCCCGGCTGCGACGTCTGGCTGAACAACCCGCTGCGCCCGCTGGAGGCCTGCGGCACCTCCGGCATGAAGGCCGCGCTGAACGGCTGCCTCAACCTCTCCATCCTCGACGGCTGGTGGGACGAGTGGTACGACGGCCAGAACGGCTGGGCCATCCCCACCGCCGACGGCGGCACCGGCGAGGGCGTCCTCGACCCGGAGAGCCGGGAGGCCGAACGGCGCGACGACATCGAGGCCGCCGCGCTCTACGACCTGATCGAGAACCAGGTCGCCGCCCGCTTCTACGACCGCGCCGCGGACGGGCTGCCGCACCGGTGGATCTCCATGGTCCGGCACACCCTGGTGACGCTGGGCCCCAAGGTGCTCGCCGGGCGGATGGTCCGCGAGTACGTGGAACGGCTCTATGTCCCGGCGGCGGGCGCACGCCGACGGCTGGCCGGAACGGCCTCCGACTACGCCGGCGCGAAAGCGCTGGCGAGCTGGAAGGCGACGGTCCGCGAGGCGTGGCCGGCGGTGCGGGTCGAGCACGTCGAGGCGGAGGGGGTCGGCGAGGCGCAGGAGCTGGGCGCGACGCTGGCCCTGCGGGTGCAGGTCGCGCTCGGCCGACTCGGGCCCGAGGACGTCGAGGTGCAGGTCGTCTCCGGGCGGGTCGACGAGAGCGACCGGATCTCCGAGGCGACCACCCTGGCCCTGAAGCCGGCCGTGGGCGGGCCGGACCTGGAAGGACGCCAGCGCTACGAGGGCTACCTGGAACTCTCCCGGACGGGCCCGTTCGGCTACACGGTCCGCGTCCTCCCGGCCCACGCCGGCCTGGCCTCGATCGCGGAACTGGGGCTGGTGGCGGTGCCGGTGGAGCTGGGCGGTCTGGAGGCCGGCGTGCTCCGGTGAGGACATTCAGGGGCTCGGGGAACGGCGAGGTCCTGTTGCCGGCGGTCGGGGACAGCGGTTGGGCATGGCGGCGGCGGGCCTCAAGACAGGGACCAGGAACGGCGGAACGCCGAGCGCCCTGTCGGCCCTCCGCGGACACGGCCCCGCCGTTCCCCCGAGCCCCTGGTGGTGAGCCCGCTGCTCACCCTTGCCAGGAGTTCCAGAGCCTCGCGTACGGGCCGTCCGTCAGGACGAGGGTCTCGTGGGGGCCGAGGTCGGTGAGGCGGCCGTGGGTGAGGACGGCCACCCGGTCGGCGTCGTGGGCGGTGTGGAGGCGGTGGGCGATGGCGATGACGGTGCGGCCGGTGAGGGCGGCGGCGAGGGCGCGTTCGGTGTTGCGGGCGGCCGTGGGGTCGAGGAGGGCGGTGGCCTCGTCGAGGATCAGGGTGTGCGGGTCGGCCAGGATGACGCGGGCGAGGGCGAGTTGCTGGGCCTGGGCGCCGTCCAGGCGATTCGCGGGGCCGAGGTCGGTGTCGAGGCCGTCGGGCAGGTCGTGGCGCCAGCCGACGGCGTCGAGCGCGGCGGTGAGGGCGGGGTCGTCGGCGTCGGGTGCGGCCATCCGCAGGTTGTCGCGGAGGGTGCCGAGGAAGACGTGGTGCTCCTGGGTGACCAGCACGACCTGACGGCGGAGCCGCTCGGGGGAGAGGTCGGCGAGCGGGACGCCGCCGACGGTGACGGCGCCGGTGCGGGGCCGGTCGATGCCGGCGAGGAGGCGGCCGAGGGTGGTCTTGCCGGAGCCGGACGGGCCGACCACGGCGAGCCGTTCGCCGGGGCGCAGGTCGAGGTCGAGGCCGTGCAGCACGTCGGGCCCGTCCGGGTAGGCGTAGCGGACGCCGGTGACCCGGATCCGGTCGTCGGCGGGTTCGCGGTCGGCGGTCGGGGCGGGGGCCGGCGCGGCGGCCAGGCCCTCGACCCGGGCGTACGCGGCGGTGCTGCTCTGCACGGATTCGAGCAGGACGACGATGGTGTCGAGGGGTTCTTCGATGCGCCGCAGGTAGAGCACGGCGGCCACGGCCGCGCCGAGGGTGACGGTGTGGTGGGCGACCAGCACGGCGCCGAGCGGGAGGGCCAGGACCATCGGCAGGGTGTACGAGAGGTTGATGACGGCGAAGAAGCGCAGCCGCAGGTGCAGGGTGCGCCGCCGGGCGCGGTCGGCGGTGTCGATGGCCCGGTCGCCGGTGTCGAGGCGCTGCTGCTGGAGCCCGAGGGCGTCGACGGTGCGGGCGCCGTTCGCGGTGGCGGAGAGGGTCTCGGCGAGGCCGGCGTTGGCGGCCCGGTCGGCGAGGTAGGCGGGGCGGGCGCGGCGCAGGTACCAGCGGGCGCCGAGGGAGATGCCGACGACGCCGAGCAGTCCGCAACTGCCCAGCAGGGGGCTGACGGTGATGATCGCGCCGAGCACGAACAGGGTCTGGGCGGCGGCCACGAAGAGTTCCGGCGCGGCGTCCCGGAGGGTTTCGCCGACGGTGGTGGCGTCGGTGGTGCCGCGCGAGGTGAGGTCGCCGGTGCCGGCGCGTTCGGCGGTGGCGGCGGGCAGGGCGAGGACCCGGTCGAGGAGTTGTTCACGGACCCGGGCGGCGGCCCGTTCGCCGAACCGGTGGGCCAGGTACAGCGCCTGGCGGTTGGTCAGGATCTGGGCGGTGGCGCAGCCGAGGAGCAGCAGGCCGAGGCGGTCGATGTCGGCGGTGGTGCCGCCGGAGGTGACCCGGTCGATGATCCGGCCGAGCAGCCAGGGCCCGGCCAGGCCGAGCAGCGCGGCGAGGCCGTTGAGGGCGAGGACGACGGTGAAGGCCCGGCCGTCCTCGCGGACCAGTCGGGCGGCGGCCCGGCGGACCTGGCGGGCGGTGGCGATCGGCAGCAGGTTCACTTGGCCGCCTCGGTGCGGGAGTCGGCGCCGCGGGTGACCAGGGCGCGGTAGCCGGGCTGGGTGCGGAGCAGTTCGCGGTGGGTGCCGGTGGCGGCGACCTTGCCGTCCACCAGGTAGTGCACGGTGTCGGCCTGGTCGAGCAGCAGCGGGGAGGTGCTGGTGAGGGCGGTGGTGCGGCCGGTCCGGGCGGCGCGCAGTCCGGCGGCCATCGCGGCCTCGGTGTGGGCGTCCACCGCGGAGGTCGGTTCGACGGCCAGCAGGACGTCCGGTTCGGCGGTCAACACCCTGGCCAGGCGCAGGCGTTGGCGCTGTCCGCCGGACAGGTTGCGGCCGTCGGCGGCGATCGGGGCGTCGAGCCGGCCGCCGAGCGAGCCGAGCACGTCGAGGGCGGCGGCGGCCTCCAGCGCGGCGTGCAGGGCGTCGTCGGGGGCGTCGGTGCGGCCGCGGACGGTCTCCCGCAGGGTGCCGGCGAACAGGGCGGCCTCGTTCTCGGCGAGGGCGATCCGGGCCCGGACCTCGGTCAGCGGCAGGTCGGTGAGCGGGGTGTCGCCCCAGTCGGCCGTGGTGGCGGGGGTGAGCCGGGCGAGGCGTTCGGCGACGGCGGCGGTGTCGGCGGGCCGGGCCGCGGCGAGCACCGTCAGCTCGCCGGGGGTGAGCCGGACCCCCGACTCGTGGTCGACCAACTCGACGGCGGCCGACGGGGGTCGGACGCTTCCGAGGTCCGGGTCCGGGGCCAGGTTGAGGAAGTCGGTGACCCGGCGGGCGCAGACCAGGGCGCGGCCGATGTCCTGGCTGTTCTCGATCAGGAAGTACACCGGGGCCACCAGCACGGCGGCGTACGCGAACGCCGCCGCGAGCTGACCCGGCGTCAACTCGCTTTCGGCGGCGAGCCGGGCGCCGAGCCAGGTGACGGCGGCCAGCAGCACCACCGGAAGTCCGCCGCCGAGTGCCTGGATCCAGCTGACCGCCGCGCCGACCCGGTAGCCCTCGGCGCGGACCGCCTGGGAGTCGGCCCGGTAGCGGGCCGCGTACACGTCCTTGCCGCCCAGGCCGTTCAGCACCCGCAGCCCGCCCGCCAGGTCCTCGAACCGGGCGGTCAGTCGCCCCTGGTGGTCGCGGAAACGGCTCTCGGCGGTCTGCTGACGGGCTATCAGGGGCCGGAGCGTCAGAGCGAGGACGGGGAGTCCGAGCAGGACCACCAGGGCCAGCAGCGGGGAGAGGGTGAGCAGGATCGCGGCGACCGTCAGGTAGCAGACCAGCGCGCCCACGCCGGGCCCGATGAACGTCAGCGCCATGGCGATCCGGGACACGTCGGAGATGCCGATGGTGACCACCTCGCCGGCCGAGACCTGGCGGGGCAGCGCCGCGCCGAGCCGCACGCTGTGCCGCAGCACCACGCCGATGGTGCGGAACGACGCGTCGTTGCGGACCAGCGTCATGGTGCGGTGCCGCCACCAGGCCAGCAGCAGGTTCAGCAGCCCGAAGCCGAGCATCGCCGCCGCCCAGCCGAGCACCACTCCCGGCCGGCCCGGCCGCAGGCCGTCGTCGATGGCACGGGAGAGCAGGTAGGGCTGGACGGTCAGCCCGAGCATCCAGGTGGTGCCGTAGAACGTGCCCGCCAGCGAGCGGCGGCGCTGGCTGAGGACCAGCCACCACAGGAAGCGGAGCGGGCTGCGGGCATCCGGGGGGCCGGCACGGCCGGCGGTCGGGTCGTCCATGGGCCGAGGCTAGTGTCGGTGGGCGGAGCCGGTCGATCGATTTCCGGTGCACCCGGGGCGGGTCGGGCCCCGGTGGAGTGCCGGGTCCGACGGGGTGTCAGGTGACGGTGAAGTCGTCGGCGCCGGCGGAGAGTTGGACGCCGCCCCGGAGCCGGTCCGGACACGGGGGTCGCGTCGGCCGCCCCCGGCCGGGGGAGTCGCGCCGGGTGCGATCCATCGCACGGTCCGCTGTCGCCGGCCCACTGGAAAAGCCCTTGTGGGGGCGGGTGCGACCGGTTATCGTCACTCCGACGCAAAGCCTGGAGGAGGGCACACATGGAGTGGACGGAGTGGCTGGGGTTCGTCACCGGCGCGATATGCGTATGGCTGACGGTGCGGACCAACGTGTGGACCTTCCCGGTCGGCATCGCCAACAACGGGTTCTTCCTGGTGGTCTTCGGCGCCGCCGGCCTCTACGCCGACGCCGGTCTCCAGATCGTCTTCCTGGTCCTCGCCGCCCACGGCTGGTGGCAGTGGCTGCGCCGCGGCGCCGACGGCGAACGGCTGGTGGTCCGAAGCGGCGGACCGCGCGCCATCGGGATCGCGATCGGTGCGGTGATACCCGCCACCGGGCTGCTCACCTGGCTGCTGACGGCCGTTCACGACACCGCACCGTTCTGGGACGCGCTCACCACCGCGCTCTCGCTCGCCGCGCAGTGGCTGCTGAACACCAAGCGGATCGAGAACTGGTACCTGTGGACAGCCGCCGACCTGATCTACATACCGCTGTACGTCTCGAAGGGGCTGTACCCCACCGCCGCCGTCTACGTGCTGTTCCTCGGCCTGTGCCTGTACGGCCTGCGCACCTGGCGGCGCGAACTCGGCGTCCGCCCGGCCCGGCCGGCGGTGGCCGCATGAGCCTGTTCCGACACGCGCTGGTGATCGGCAAGTTCTACCCGCCGCACGCCGGGCACCACTTCCTGATCCGCAGCGCCGCGGACGCCGCCGAGCAGGTCACCGTGGTGGTGATGGCCGCCGACAGCGAGACGATCCCGCTCGCCGACCGGGTCCGCTGGATCCGCGAGGTCTGGCAGGCCGAGACGCACGTACGGGTGGTCGGCACCGTCGACAACATCCCCGTCGACTACGACGACCCGGAGATCTGGGACGGCCATGTCGCCCTGATGCGCGGCGCGCTGCGCGCCGGCGAGACGATCGACGCGGTGTTCTCCTCCGAAGACTACGGCTACGAACTCGCCCGCCGCTTCGACGCCGCACCCGTGGTGCTCGACGTGGACCGGGCCACCTTCCCGGTCTCCGGCACCGAGGTGCGAGCCGATCCGGCCGCGCACTGGGCGGACCTCGAACCCGCCGTCCGGGCCGGGCTCACCCGCCGGGTGGTCGTCCTGGGCGCGGAATCCACCGGGACCACCACGCTCTCGCTCGACCTCGCCCACGCGATGCGCTCGCGCGGCGGGGCGCACGCGCTCACCGGGTGGGTCGCCGAGTACGGGCGGGAGCTCACCGCGGCGAAGCTCGCCGCCGCGCGGGGGCGGGCGGCGATGGCCGGGGCGCCCGCGCCGACCGTCGATCAACTGGAGTGGGACGACCGGGACTTCGCGCTGGTCCGGAAGCGGCAGGCGGAGGCGGAGGAGCGCGCGGCGCGGGCCGGCGGGCCGGTGCTGATCTGCGACACCGACCTGCTGGCGACGGCGGTGTGGGAGGAACGCTACTGCGGTCGCACCGAGCCGGAGACCTGGGCGGCGGCAGCCGGGCAGGCCCGCCGTGAGCTGTACGTACTGACCTCGCACGAAGGGGTCGCGTTCGAGGACGACGGGCTGCGGGACGGGGAGCACCTGCGGGAGTGGATGACCGGGCGCTTCCGCGAGGTGCTCAGTGCCTCCGGCCAGCGGTGGATCGAAGTGCGGGGGAGCCGGGAGGAAAGAGTGACTACCGTGCTCGGGACGCTCTGACGTCGGGGGGGCACCACCAGGGGCTCGTGGGGGCACCTGGTGGTGAGCCTCCTGGGTTCGCACCCTCCTACACCAGGCTGTCCTTCCAGGTCTGGTGGAGTGTCGCGAAGCGGCCTTCGCCGGCGATGAGGGCGGCCGGGGTGCCGTCCTCGACGATGTGGCCCTGGTCCATGACGAGGACGCGGTCGGCGATCTCGACGGTGGAGAGGCGGTGGGCGATGATCACGGCGGTGCGGCCGGCCAGGACGGTCCGCATGGCGTGCTGGACGGCCTGTTCGCCGGGGACGTCGAGGGAGGAGGTGGCCTCGTCGAGGATCAGGACGGCGGGGTCGGCCAGCAGGGCGCGGGCGAAGGCGACGAGTTGGCGTTGGCCGGCGGAGATGCGGCCGCCGCGCTTGCGGACGTCGGTGTCGTAGCCGTCGGGGAGGGCGGCGATGAACTCGTGGGCGCCGATCGCGCGGGCCGCGGCCTCGATCTCGGCGCGGGTGGCGTCCGGCTTGCCGACGGCGATGTTCTCGGCGACGGTGCCGGAGAACAGGAACGACTCCTGGGTGACCATCACGACGTTGGCCCGCAGGTCGGCGGTGGCGAGGTCGCGGAGGTCGACGCCGTCCAGCGTGATGGCGCCGGCGGTGGGGTCGTAGAAGCGGGCGAGCAGCTTGGCCAGGGTGGACTTGCCCGCGCCGGTCGCGCCGACCACGGCGGTGGTCTGTCCGGCGGGGAGGACGAGGTCGAACTCGGGCAGGATCTCCTTGCCGTTGGCGTAGGCGAACCGGGCTTCGCGGAAGGCGACTTCGCGGCCCTTGCCGGACGCGGCGGGCAGCGGGGCGGGCTCGGCGGGCTCGGGGACGGAGGGCTCGTGGGCGAGCAGGCCGGCCATCTTCTCCAGTGCGGCGGCGGCCGACTGGTAGCTGTTCAGGAACATCGCCAGCTGGTCGATCGGGTCGTAGAGCCGGCGCAGGTAGAGCACGAAGGCGGTGAGCACACCGAGTTCGAGGCTGCCGTCGCTGACCAGCAGGGCGCCGAGGACGACCACGCCGGTGATCCAGGTGTTGGCGGTCATCCGGGACAGGAAGACGTACCGGGCCATCTCCAGCAGGCCGTCCGCGGTGGCGGTGGCGGACTGCTGGTTGAGGGCGTCGAAGGCCCGGTTGTTGGCGGATTCGCGGCGGAACGCCTGGACCGGGCGGATGCCGTTCATGGTCTCGGTGAAGCGGACGATCAGCCCGGCGGTGACGGTGCGGGAGCGGCGGTAGACCTGCTGGGAGCGGCGCCGGAAGGACCGGATGATCAGGTACATCGGCAGGAAGGACACCAGGGCGGCCAGGCCCAGGCGCCAGTCCATCAGGACGAGGACCACCGTGATGTAGCCGACGGACAGACAGACCATCAGGAGTTCCTGCAGGCCCTCGGAGAGGAGTTCGCGCAGGGTGTCCACGTCGCTGGTGGCGCGGGAGATGATCCGGCCGGAGGTGTAGCGCTCGTGGAAGTCCAGGCTGAGCCGCTGGGCGTGCTTGAAGATCCGGCCGCGCAGGTCCAGCAGGATGTCCTGGTTGATCCGGGCCGCGAGCCGGATGAAGGAACGTTGCAGCAGGGTGGCGACCAGAGCGCAGCCGAGGTAGGCGGCGGTGACGGCGATCAGCGGGCCGGAGTCGTGGCCGCGCAGGGCGGGGATGCCGCGGTCGATGGCGTAGGCGACCAGCAGCGGCCCGGCCTGCAGGGCGGCCTGCTGGACCAGGACGGCGAGCACGGCGACGACGATCCGGCGGCGGTGCGGGGCGAGCAGCGAGCCGAGCAGGGCGCGCGGGGCGCCGGGCGGGACGGGGATGTCCTGGTCGTCCTCGGCCGCGGGGAGCAGGTCGTCGTCCTCGACGGCGGGTTCCGCGACGGCGGTGGTCATCGGGCCAGGGCCCCTTCCAGTTCGGGTTCGCCGGACATCAGGGCCCGGTAGGCGGGAGAGGACTGCAGGAGTTCCTGGTGGGTGCCGACGGCGGTGATCCGTCCGTCGGCGAGCAGCGCGACCCGGTCGGCCAGCAGCACGGTGGACGGGCGGTGGGCGACCACCAGCGCGGTGGTGTCCGCGAGGACCTGCCGCAGGGCGCGTTCCACCAGCGCCTCGGTGTGCACGTCGAGGGCGGACAGCGGGTCGTCCAGGACCAGGAAGCGGGGCTCGCCGACCACGGCGCGGGCCAGCGCGAGGCGCTGGCGCTGGCCGCCGGACAGGCTCAGGCCCTGTTCGCCGACCTCGGTGTCCAGGCCCTCGGGGAGCCGTTCGACGAAGCCGGCCTGTGCGACGTCCAGGGCGCGGGCGAGGCGCTGCCGGTCGGCGTTCGGGGCGCCCATCAGGACGTTCTCGCGGACGGTGGCGGAGAACAGGGTGGGGTCCTCGAAGGCGACGGCGACCTTGCGGCGCAGGTCCTCGCGCGGCAGGTCGCGGATGTCGGTGCCGTCCAGCGTGATCGACCCGGCGGTGGGGTCGTACAGGCGGGGGAGCAGCGCGGTGAGGGTGGTCTTGCCGCTGCCGGTGGCGCCGACCAGGGCGAGCGTCTCGCCGGGGCGGATGTGCAGGTCGATGCCGCCCAGCAGGTCGGGGGTGCCGGCGGGGGCGTCGGGGTAGCGGAAGCGGACGCCGGTGAACCGGATGCCGCGGTCGTCCGCGGGGGCGTTGCCGGACGGCGGATCGGCGGGCTCCGGCTCGTCCATCACCTCGAAGTACCGGTTGGCGGCGCTGGCGGCCTCGGCGGCGAAGCCGAGCAGCCAGCCGAGCGACTCGACCGGCCAGCGCAGGGCGAGCGCGGTGGAGAGGAAGGCGACCAGGGTGCCGGCCGAGAGTTCGTCGTGGGCGACCAGCACGACGCCGGTGGCGATGGCGCCGCCGAGGGCGAGTTCGGGCAGGCCGACGATGACCGCCCACAGGTTGCCGAGCAGACCGGCCTTGCGGAGTTCGGTGTCGCGCAGGTCGGCGCTGTGCCGGCGGAACTCCTCGGCCATGGTGCGGTGGCGGCCGAAGGCCTTGAGGATGCGGATGCCGAGCACCGACTCCTCGACCACGGTGGCCAGGTCGCCGTTCTGGTCCTGGGCGAGCCGGGAGGCGGCCGAGTAGCCGGCCTCGAAGCGGCGGGTGTAGATCATCAGCGGGATCGCCGGGATCAGCGTGATCAGGGCGAGCCGCCAGTCCAGCGTGAACATCAGCGCGGTGCCGGTCAGGAAGACGGTGGAGTTGACCACCAGGAAGACCAGCGGGAAGGCCAGGAACAGCCGCATCACGAACAGGTCCGAGGTGGCCCGGGAGAGCAGCTGCCCGGACGGCCAGCGGTCGTGGAAGGAGATCGGCAGCCGCTGCAGCTTGGCGAACAGGTCGCCGCGCAGCCTGGTCTCCACCTTGGCCAGCGGGCGGGCCACGATGATCCGGCGGACGCCGAACAGGCCGGCCTCGGCGAGGCCGAGCACCAGCAGGACGACGGCGAGCGGCCACAGCCCGGCCAGGTCGTGGTGGGCGACCGGCCCGTCCACGATGGCGCGCAGGACGATCGGCACGGCCAGCACGCTGAGCGAGGCGAGCCCGGCGGCGGCCATCGAGCCGAAGATCCGCCAGCGGGCCTCGCGGGCGTACGGCCACAGGCGCAGCAGGGAGCGCACCGGCGATCGGGGTACCGATTCGGGTGAACTTCCGGTGTCGCCGGTTGACGGAGTGTTCGATTCCGCGGGGGTGGGCGGAGCGGGGTTCTGGTTCTCGGCCATCGCCGAGAGGGTAGGCACAGGCACTGACATTTCTCATCCGCTTTTTTGCCCCTGTCGGTGAGATCCGGCCAGGCCGGACAGGGCGTCAACCCGAATGGCGGTGCTCCCCGTTGCGCCGTTCGGGCCGCCCCGGGCGTCGCGCGCCATGGTCGGAAGCCCCCCGGGGCAGGGGCGCACACCGGGTGTGAACCGGCGCAAGGGGCGCACTTCGGTCGATCGACACACCCCGAGCGCCTGCTTGCAGGCCCCCTGCCCCCACGGTGTCTGATCTGGCCGATGTGATCGCGGTGGATCACCTGAGCAGCGCAGGAGAACCAGCATGTCGGTCGAGACCGAGCACGCCCCCGAAGCCCAGGACGCGAAGCAGCAGAGCCTGAGCACCGCGGCGGCGCGCAACCTCGCCACCACGACCAAGTCCAAGCCGCAGATGCAGGAGATCAGCTCACGCTGGCTGCTGCGCAAGCTGCCCTGGGTCCAGGTCTCGGCCGGCACCTACCGGGTCAACCGGCGGCTGTCCCACGCGATCGGCCGCGGCCGGGTGTCCTTCGTGCAGACCGGCCGGGAGGTCAAGGTGGCGGGGCCCACCCTGACCGAAGTCCCGGTGCTGCGCGGCTTCGACGACCTCGCGGTGCTGAACGAGCTCGCCGGCCGCTTCGTCCAGCGCGGCTTCAGCGCCGGCGAGGTGCTGGTCCAGGAGGGCACCCCGATCACCGAGGTGTTCCTGATCGCGCACGGCAAGGTCGAGCGGATCGGCACCGGCAAGTACGGCGACGAGACGGTGATCGCCGTGCACGCCGACGGCGACCACATCGGCGACGAGGCGCTCAACATCGCCGACGGGAACTGGCCGTACACCGTGAAGGCCGCCACCGCGGGCACCGCCATGTCGCTGTCCTGGCCGGCCTTCCAGGAGATCGTGGACCGCTCCCCGGCCCTCCAGGCGCAGATCGCCGTGTTCCAGGCCGGGCAGGCCGCCGCGCAGAACCCGCACGGCGAGGCCCGGATCGACATGTCGGCCGGCCACGAGGGCGAGTTCGCGCTCCCCACCGCCTTCGTGGACTACGAACTCGGGCCCCGCGAGTACGAGCTGAGCGTCGCCCAGACGGTGCTGCGGGTGCACAGCCGGGTCGCCGACCTCTACAACCAGCCGATGGACCAGACCCAGGAACAGCTGCAGCTGACCATCGAGGCGCTCCGCGAGCGCCAGGAGCACGAGATCGTCAACAACCCGGAATTCGGGCTGCTCTCCAACTGCGCCTTCGACCAGCGGATCCAGACCCACGCCGGCGCACCCACCCCCGACGACCTGGACGAGCTGCTCGCGATGCGCCGCGACACCGAGTTCATGTTCGCGCACCCGAAGGCGATCGCCGCGTTCGGCCGGGAGGCCAACCGGCGCGGCGTGTACTTCTCCACCGCCGAGGTGCACGGCCACCGGGTGCCCGCCTGGCGCGGCGTCCCGCTGCTGCCCTGCAACAAGATCCCGGTCCGCGGCGGCAGCACCTCGATCCTCGCGATGCGCACCGGCGAGCACAACCAGGGCGTGGTCGGCCTCACCCAGGTCGGCATCCCCGACGAGGTCGAGCCCGGCCTGAACGTCCGCTTCATGGGCATCGACGAGAAGGCCGTCGTCAACTACCTGGTCTCCGCGTACTACTCCGCCGCGATCCTGGTCCCCGACGCGCTGGGCGTGCTGGAGAACGTCGAGGTCGACCACCCCCGGTCCTGACCGCCCCCACGCCGAAAGACGACCGACATGCCCTCACTGCTCTCCCGGACGCTCGCCGCCCCCAACGGCACCCACGAGCTGGCGGCGCTGGTCTCCGCCATCCTCACCGACCCCGGGCGACCCGCCCCCGAACGGCTCACCTGGCACGCCCCCGGCCCCACCGGACTCGGCACCAGCGGCCTGCTGACGCACCGTCCGACCGTCCCGAACCAGTCCACCGGGGCGACCGACGACATCGTCCGGGACGCCCCCCGGGCCCGGCCGATCACCAACGGCAAGGCGCCCGCGCTGTACTGCCCGCCCGCGGTGCGCGACGACCCGGCGCTCGGCGACCTGGTCAACGAGCGGCTGATCGAATGGGCCGAGGGAATCGGCATCTACCCCGGCCGCACCGACATGCTGCGCAAGGCCAACTTCGGCCGGCTGATGATGCTCGGCCACCCCGAGACCGACGACCCCGACCGGCTGCTCGCCGCCGCCAAGTGCGGCCTGGCCGAGTGGTCGGTGGACGACCACATCGTCGACGCCGAGGTCGAGGAACCCCAGTACGAGGTGCTCGGCCAGCGCCTGGCCATCTGCCACTCCACCATCGACCAGGCCCACCTGCCGCGCCGCTACGCCCCCCAGCTGGAGGAGCACATCCAGCGCGACCCGGTTGCCAAGGCGTTCCGCTCCGCGCTGGACGGCCTGGCCGGGTACGCCAGTTGGAACCAGGTCCGGCGGCTGCGGCACGAGCTGGCGATCATGTTCGTGGCGTACGGCCAGGAGGGCATGTGGCACACCAGCGGGCACCGCCCGCCGGTGTGGGAGTACCTGATGCACCGTCACGAGAACTCCTTCATCCCGTGCATGGTGCTGGTCGACGCGATCGCCGGCTACGAAGTCCCGCAGGCCGAGTTCGCCGACCCCGCGGTCCGCCGCGCCTTCACCCTGGCCGGCACCGCCACCGTGCTGATGAACGACCTGTACTCGATGGGCAAGGAAGACCCCAGCGACTTCAGCCTGCCGATGCTGATCGCCACCGAGGAGGGCTGCTCGCTGGAGGAAGCCGTCGAGCAGAGCGTGGCGGTGCACGACGAACTGATGCACACCTTCGAGGCCGAGGCCTCCGCCCTCGCCCTGACCGGCTCGCCCGAGCTGCGCCGCTTCCTGGCCGGCACCTGGGCCTGGGTCGGCGGCAACCGCGAGTGGCATGCGGGCAGCGCCCGCTACCAGACCGACTGACCCACGTCCACCGCCAGTTGAGGAGCAATCCGTACATGACCACCACCGCCGTCCCGAGCGCCACCAGCGTGCTGCGCACCGCGTTCCAGAAGTCGGTCGCCAACTACTGGAACCTGGAGAAGGACCCGGTCAACATCAAGCTCGGTGAGGTCGACGGCCTCTACCACCACCACTACGGCCTCGGCCCGGTCGACCCCTCGGTGTTCGAGGGCCCGGACGAGACCCGCGACGAACGCATGATCAAGGAGATGCACCGGCTGGAGACCGCCCAGGCCGACGTGCTGCTCGACCACCTCGGCGACATCGCGCCCACCGACGCCCTGCTGGACGCCGGCTCCGGCCGCGGCGGCACCAGCATCATGGCCAACCTGCGGTTCGGCTGCGAGGTCGACGGCGTCTCCATCTCCGAGCAGCAGGTGGCGTTCGCCAACGGCCAGGCGCACGAGCGCGGCATCGCCGACCGGGTCCGCTTCCACTTCCGCAACATGCTGGACACCGGCTTCGAGACCGCCTCCCGCCGGGCGATCTGGACCAACGAGACCACCATGTACGTGGACCTCTTCGAGGCGTTCGGCGAGTTCTCCCGCCTGCTCGCCCCCGGCGGCCGCTACGTCTGCATCACCGGCTGCTCCAACGACGTGATGGGCCTGCGGTCCAAGGCCGTCAGCCGGATCGACGAGCACTACATCTGCAACATCCACCCGCGCAGCCAGTACTTCAAGGCGCTGGCCGCGAACAACCTGGTGCCGATCAGCGTGGTCGACCTGACCGCCGACACCATCCCGTACTGGGAGCTGCGCGCCCAGTCCTCGGTGGCCACCGGCATCGAGGACCCGTTCCTGACGGCGTACAAGGAAGGCAGCTTCCACTACCTGATGATCGTCGCCGACCGGGTCTGACGGTCGAACCTTCGGAGGGCCCGGGAGACCGGGCCCTCCGTCATGCCGTCAGCAGCATCGCCGAGCGGCCGGTCAGCGTCACCTCGGCGACCGGGTCCGGCTCCGGCGGACCGGCCAGGGCGGTGTCGATCAGCGGGCGGTGCGGGCCGGGCAGGACGAAGCGCCGCGGGCCGGGGCCGGCGTTCAGCAGCAGCAGGAAGTCGTCGTCGTGCACCGGGCGGCCGCGCTGGTCGCGCTCGGCCATCGCACTGCCGGACAGCCGCAGCGCCAGCGCGCGGGTCGGGGCGAACCAGTCCGCCTCGGTCATCTCCTGCCCGTCCGGGGCGAGCCAGCTCACGTCCCGCAGGCCGTCCGGCCCGGCGGGGCGGCCGGAGAAGAACGCCCGCTGCCGCAGCACCGGGTGGGCCCGGCGCAGCCGGATCAGCCGGGCCGTCAGCTCGGCCAGCGAGCGCCACTGCGGGTCGTCCAGCAGCGACCAGTCCAGCCAGCCGATCTCGTTGTCCTGACAGTAGGCGTTGTTGTTGCCGCGCTGGGTGCGGCCCAGTTCGTCGCCGGCCGTCAGCATCGGCACGCCACTGGACAGCAGCAGCGTGGTCAGCAGGTTGCGCAGCTGACGCACCCTCAGCCCGCGGATCGCCGGGTCGGCGGTGTCGCCCTCCGCGCCGTGGTTCCAGGACCGGTTGTCGTCGGTGCCGTCCCGGTTGTCCTCGCCGTTGGCCAGGTTGTGCTTGCGGTCGTAGGAGACCAGGTCGCGCAGGGTGAAACCGTCGTGCGAGGTGATGTAGTTGACGGAGGCGTAGGGGCGTCGGCCGCCGCGCTGGTACAGGTCGGAGGAGCCGGCGATCCGGGTGGCCAGCTCGCGCACGTCCGGCCGGGCGCCGCGCCAGAAGTCCCGCACGGTGTCCCGGTAGCGGTCGTTCCACTCGCCCCACAGCGGGGGGAAGCCGCCCACCTGGTAGCCGCCCGGGCCGACGTCCCACGGCTCGGCGATCAGCTTCACCCGGCTGAGCACCGGATCCTGCGACACCGCGGCCAGGAACGGGTGCTCCATCTCCACCGCGTCGCTGCCGCGGGCCAGCGCCGCCGCCAGGTCGAAGCGGAAGCCGTCCACGCCCATCTCCGCCACCCAGTAGCGCAGCGAGTCGGTGATCAGCCGGATCACCTGCGGGCGGCGGGTGTCCAGGGTGTTGCCGCAGCCGGTGTAGTCGGCGTAGCCGCGGCGCGAGCGGTCCGGCCGGTAGTAGCCGGCGTTGTCGATGCCGCGGAAGGACAGCGCGGGGCCCATCACCCCCGCCTCGGCGGTGTGGTTGAACACCACGTCGAGGATCACCTCGATGCCCGCCGCGTGCAGCGCCCGCACCATCCGCTTGAACTCGCCGACCTGCTGGCCCCGGCTGCCGGACGACGAGTAGCCGGCGTGCGGGGCGAAGAAGCCCAGCGTGTTGTAGCCCCAGTAGTTGACCAGGCCGCGCTCCTGGAGGTGGTCCTCGCTGACGTGGTGATGGACCGGCAGCAGCTCCACCGCCGTCACGCCCAGCCCCGTCAGGTGCGCGATCGCCGCCGGGTGCGCCAGGCCCGCGTAGGTGCCGCGCAGCTCCGGCGGGACGTCGGGGTGGCGCATGGTGAAGCCGCGCACGTGCAGCTCGTACAGCACCGTCTCGGCCCACGGCGTCTTCGGGCGCCGGTCGTCGTACCAGTCGTCGGTGTCGTGCACCACCACGGCCCTGGGCACGTACGGCGCCGAGTCCCGGTCGTCGCGGACGGTGTCGGCGACGTCCCGCTCCGGCCAGTTGCGGACCGCCGAGCTCACCGCGTCGTGCGTGGTGCAGCCGCCGTCGACGGCCCGGGCGTACGGGTCGAGCAGCAGCTTCGCCGGGTTGAACCGGGCGCCCGTCCACGGGTCCCACCGGCCGTGCACCCGGAAGCCGTAGCGGGTGCCGGGCAGCACGCCGGGCAGGTAGCCGTGCCAGGTCTGGTAGGTCTGCTCGGTCAGCCGGTGCCGGCTCTCCCGGCCGTCCTCGTCGAACAGGCACAGGTCGACGGCCTCCGCGCCGGGCGCCCAGAGCGCGAAGTTGGTGCCCCGGCCGCCCTCGTCGTCGGCGCGGAACCGGGCCCCGAGCGGCTGCCAGCTGCCCGGCCAGGGCGGTTCCGGGGCGGTCCGGGGCGCCGAGCCGTTCAGCCGGGCGGCCGCTCGCGCCGCCCGGGAGGTGCCCGTACCCAGCTCCTGCCACGCCGTCATGGCGACCCTCCCAGCCATTCGGGGGCCCGTCCCCGTTCTTCCGGTTGTTCCCTGCACGACGGCGCGCGTCACCCCGCGACGGGGTTCGTGACGCACCGTGACCAATCCTGTGCCCGGCGGAGCCGGGTGGGGAAACCATCCGGTCGTGTCCGGGAGCCGCGATCGGTCGTTGTGCCCGGCATCGGGTGGTTTCGCACGGCAGCGGGAGGACGGCATGCACACCGCGGTACGGCTCTGGGCACGGTGGGCGGCCGCCGCCGGACTGGTCCTGCTGACCGGCTGCACCGGCCTGTTCGGCTCCGGCCCGCCGGTCTCCCGCGCCCAGCTCGCGGTCAGCCCCGCCGACGGCGCGCAGGGCGTGGCGGTGGACGGCGTCAGGGTGGCGGTCACCGAGGGCCGCCTGCTGGAGGTCCGGCTGACCAGCGACAAGGGCGCCACGGTGCCGGGCACCCTCACCGGCGACGCCGCCGGCTGGACGCCCGACAGCCGGCTCGACACCGCCACCGCCTACACCCTCGACGTGATCGCCGAGGACGCCGCCGGGCTGCGCGCCGTCCAGCACGCCGGGTTCGCCACGGTGCCGCCCGAGCACACCTTCGTCGCCTTCTTCACCCCCGAGGACGGCTCCACCGTCGGCGTCGGCATGCCGGTCTCGCTGCGCTTCTCCCGCCCGGTGGAGAACCGCGCCGCCGTCGAAGGGGCGGTCGCCGTCACCGCCGACCCGCCGCTGGAGATCGCCGGCCACTGGTTCGGCGACCAGCGCCTCGACTTCCGCCCGCACGGATTCTGGCCGCCCGGCACCAAGGTCACCCTGGGGCTGCGGCTCAAGGGCGTGGAGGGCGCGCACGGCTTCCTCGGCACCCAGCAGAAGGACGTCCACTTCACCGTCGGCCGCTCGCTGATCGCCACCGTGGACCTGGACCGGCACGTCATGACGGTCCAGCAGGACGGGCACCTGATCCGCACCTTGGAGGTCAGCGGCGGCAGCCCCGAGCACACCACCTACCTGGGCACCATGGTGGTCTCCGAGCGCTTCGAGGAGACCAGGATGAACTCGGAGACCGTCGGCCTCGGCGACGAGTACGACATCAAGGACGTCCCGCACGCGCTGCGGCTGACCACCTCCGGCACCTTCGTGCACGGCAACTACTGGTCCGACCGCGCCGTGTTCGGGGCCGCCAACACCAGCCACGGCTGCATCGGCCTGGCCGACAGCAAGGGCGGCAGCGCCAACACCCCGGCGGCCTGGCTCTGGCGGCACACCCTGGTGGGGGACGTGATCGAGGTGCAGGGCTCGCACGGCGACCAGGTCTCGCCCGACAACGGCCTGAACGGCTGGAACCTCCCGTGGGCGCAGTGGACGGTCGGGAGGCCCGCAGCAGTTCACTGAACCGGCACCCGGCTCCCTCCGAAGATTCACTCAGCTTCGCCGGTTATCCTTGCCCCCGCGCACGCCCGAGACGATCGGGAGCGCGGTGAGCGCATCCGACCCGGCGGAACCGATTCCGGGCGTCACACGTGTATCGCTGTGGATACCTGGAGGGGAGCAGCGCGGTGAAGGCGGATCAGAAGGCCGAGGCCGGAACAGTCCTGGTCGGGAGCGGGCGGAGGGCGCGTCGGGCCGCGGCAGCCCTGTTGGTGGGCGGCGTCCTGCTGCTCGGCACGGCCTGCAACAGCGGCGGCGGCGGTGGTTCGACCGACGCCAAGGGCGGTGGCTCCGGAGCCGCGGCGGACGCGACGCCGAAGGTGTCGACCGCTCAGCTGTCGATCACTCCCGGCGACGGGGCGGCGGACGTGGCCCCCAAGGACGGTCTGCAGGTGGCGGTGGCCAGCGGCAAGCTGACCACGGTCGCGGTGACCGACAAGGACGGCAAGGCGGTGGCCGGCGAGATAGCCGCCGACGGCCTGAGCTGGAAGCCCAGCGAGCAGTTGGCGGTCGGCACCACGTACACGGTGAACGCGCAGGCGGTGGACTCGGCCGGCCTGGTGGCCGCCTCCACCACCACCTTCACCACGTTGACGCCGGCCAAGAAGGTCGCCACCAACGACAACATCGCCAACAACGGCCAGTACGGCGTCGGCATGATCGTCTCGGTGAACTTCAGCAAGGCGATCCAGAACAAGGACGCGGTGCTGGCCGGCATCACCGTCGAGGGCTCGGACGGCACGGTGGCCAAGGGCCACTGGTTCGGCTCCTCCCGGTTGGACTTCCGGCCGGAGAACTACTGGAAGCCGGGCACCAAGGTGACCGTCAAGTACCGGCTCAAGAACGTCGAGGTCTCGCCCGGCGTGTACGGCGACGTCGAGAAGGACGAGCCGTTCACCATCGGCCGCTACCAGGTCTCGACGGTGGACGCCGCGACCCACAAGATGACGGTCTCGCACGGCGGCAGCGACAGCCAGGTGATCCCGATCACCGCCGGCAACGACCAGAACCCGTCCTGGAACGGCACCATGGTGATCTCCTCCAAGGAGAAGATGACCCGGATGAACTCCGCCACGGTGTCCAACATCAAGGGCGACGAGTACGACGTCCCGGACGTGCCGCACGCGATGCGACTGACCTCCTCCGGCACCTACGTGCACGGCAACTACTGGGGCAGCTCGTTCGGCGTCGCGAACGCCAGCCACGGCTGCATCGGCATCGCGGACGCCAAGGGCGGCAGCGACAGCTCGACGGCCGGCAAGTTCTTCAACACCTCGATGGTCGGCGACGTGGTCAAGGTCGTGAACTCGGTGGGCAAGACCGTCTCCGGGGACAACGGCCTGAGCGGCTGGACCATCCCGTGGAGCAAGTGGTAGCCGAGACGCTCAACTCGGCACGACGGCCCGGCGATTCCGATCGCCGGGCCGTCGTCCGTTCGTGACCGTACCGGGACACGCCGCCTCGCAACGTTTTCCGCTGTCGACCCGTCATATCAACCGAAAGACCTGTCAGCCGACAGGCAGGTGTGTGGGGAGAGCGGAACGTGAAGGCTATACGCGGGGGTTACGCGGTGGGTGCGCTCGCAGGCGCTCTGGTACTGATGGCCACGGCCGGGTGCAGCACGGACACGGCGAAGGCCGACAGCCCGAAGGCCGCCGCCAGTTCGGCCAAGCCGACCGTGTCGGCCGCGACCATCGCCATCGAACCCGCCAACGGCGCCACCGACGTCAAGCCGACCGGCGAGGTCAAGGTGTCCGCCACCGGCGGCAAGCTGACCTCGGTCAAGGTCACCGGCCCCGACGGGGTCGAGGTACAGGGCGCCCTGGCCGCCGACGGCGCCTCGTGGGCGCCGACCGGCAACCTCAAGGTCTCCACCGCCTACACGGTGGACGCGCTCGCCGAGGACGCGCAGGGCGTGGTCGCCAACGCGCGCTCCACCTTCAACACCCTGACTCCGGCGAAGGAGGCGGGCGTCAGCGACAACGTCGCCGACAACGGCGAGTACGGCGTCGGCATGATCGTCTCGGTCCGGTTCGACCGGGCGGTGAAGAACAAGGACGCGGTGCTGGCCGGCATCGCCTTCGAGGCGGCCGACGGCACCGTCGTCAAGGGGCACTGGTTCAACGACAAGCGGCTGGACTTCCGCCCCGAGAAGTACTGGAACCCCAACACCAAGGTCACCATCCACTACAAGCTCAAGGACGTGGAGACCGCCCCGGGCGTGTACGGCGGCATCGACAAGGACGAGCCGTTCACCATCGGCCGCTCCCAGATCTCCACCGCCGACATCAACACCCACCGGATGACGGTGGTCCGCGACGGCCAGCAGACCGACTCCATCGCGTTCACCGCGGGCAAGCCCGGCTACGACACCTGGAACGGCACCATGGTGGTCGAGGCGGCCGAGGGCACCACCCGGATGACGTCCGCCGGCGTCACCAAGTCGGGTTCCGGGGACGAATACGATCTGGTGGTTCCGCATGCCCTCCGGTTGACCGACACCGGCACCTACGTGCACGGAAACTACTGGAGCGGCAGCGTGATCGGGCGCTCCAACGGCAGCCACGGGTGCATCGGCCTGACCGACACCCAGGGTGGCAGCGCGAGCAGCCCGGCGGGCAAGTTCTACGCCTCCACGCTGGTCGGAGACGTGGTCACGGTGGTCAACTCCCGCGGACCGGTGGTCGATCCGGTCAACGGTCTGGGCGGTTGGAACCTCGCCTGGTCGCAGTGGTGACCGTCGGGCGGCTGTTCGGTTGCTGACGGCATATGCCAAATGAGCCGTGATCGTTTGCTCATTGTCCGTACGCGGCCGCCCACGTTCCGCAATGATGGGCCCCATGGCGGGATGGGGCGAAGCGGAACGGGCACTTCCATCGGTCGACACGCGCGGTGACGGCTCGTCAGGAGTCGGCGCCGCGGTGGTGCTCGCCGAACTGGAACGGATGACCGCGGACGAAATGGAGCGGGCCTTTCTCGGCGTGCTCGGCGATCCGGAGGCCGGCGAGGAGGTGCGACTGCCCTCCCGCCCGGAGTCGGCCGGGGTCGCGCGGCGACTGGTGCTCTCGGTCTTGGAGTCCTGGAACCTCCCCCACCTGCTGGAGGTGGGGGAGCTGCTCACCGGCGAACTGGTCGCGAACGCCGTGCGCCACGCCGGCGGGCGGATGATCGGCCTCAAGCTGGTCCGACGCCCCGGCTGGCTGCGGATCGAAGTCCGGGACTCCTCGCGGGCGATGCCCTGCCTGATCCTCGCCCCCGAGACCGGCCGCTACCAGAACGGGCACGGCCTGCGCGTCGTCGACGAACTCTCCGACCGCTGGGGGGCGGACCTGCTGCCACGCGGCAAGGGCGTCTGGTTCGAAGTCCGGACCAGGGATCGGTCCGCCGCCACCCTCTGAAACCCTCTGCAACCCTCTGAAGAAACGATGCGGGGCCCCTGTCCGCGGTTGTTCGCGGTCCGGGGCCCCTGCGCGTCATCCGGCAACCAAGGGGGTGCGTGTCGCCGGATGGAAGTGGCCGGGTGGTACCTCCCAGCGCACATAACTATCGCACGTTTCTGCGCCTGAAACAAGTCGAAACCAAGGTTTGAGTCGCGCTTCACCTTTGGATTCCAGGCGTCAGCGAGATTGTCTCACAGTCCGGACTTACGCCACCAGGGTCTGATGGTCCCTCAGGTCGGGACCTTCTGGCTATGTCCGGTGGCGCGGGCCCGGCGTAGCCGTCAGCACTCGATGACGTTGACGGCGAGGCCGCCGCGGGAGGTCTCCTTGTACTTGATCTTCATGTCGGCGCCGGTCTCCTTCATGGTCTTGATGGCCTTGTCGAGGGAGACGTGGTGGCGGCCGTCGCCGCGCAGGGCCATGCGGGCGGCGGTGATGGCCTTGACGGAGGCCATGCCGTTGCGTTCGATGCAGGGGATCTGGACCAGGCCGCCGACCGGGTCGCAGGTGAGGCCGAGGTTGTGCTCGATGCCGATCTCGGCGGCGTTCTCGACCTGCTCGGGGCTGCCGCCGAGGACCTCGGCGAGGCCGCCGGCGGCCATCGAGCAGGCGGAGCCGACCTCGCCCTGGCAGCCGACCTCGGCGCCGGAGATGGAGGCGTTCTCCTTGAAGAGCATGCCGATCGCGCCGGCCGCGAGCAGGAAGCGGACGATGCCGTCCTCGTCCGCGCCCGGGATGAAGTTCAGGTAATAGTGCAGGACGGCAGGGATGATGCCGGCCGCGCCGTTGGTGGGGGCGGTGACCACGCGGCGGCCGGAGGCGTTCTCCTCGTTGACGGCCATCGCGTAGAGGGTGACCCACTCCATCGCGTTGCCGGGGCCGACGCCCTCGGCCCGCAGGGCGCGGGCGGCGGAGGCGGCGCGGCGGCGGACCTTGAGCCCGCCCGGCAGGATGCCCTCGCGGGCCATGCCGGCGGCGACGCACTCCTTCATGACGTCCCAGATCTCCAGCAGCCCGGCCCGGATCTCGGCCTCGGTGCGCCAGGCCTTCTCGTTCTCCAGCATCAGGCCGGAGATGGACAGGCCGGTCTCCCGGGTGAGGCGGAGCAGCTCCTCGCCGGTGCGGAAGGGGTGGCGCAGCACGGTGTCGTCGGGCTTGACCCGGGCCTCGCCGATCGCGTCCTCGTCGACCACGAAACCGCCGCCGACCGAGTAGTAGGTCTTTTCGAGGAGGACGGCGCCGGCGGCGTCGTACGCCCACAGGGCCATGCCGTTGGCGTGGTAGGGCAGGGCCTTGCGGCGGTGCAGGACCAGTTCGGTGTCGGGGTCGAAGGCGATCTCGTGGCGGCCCAGCAGGTTGATCCGCTTGGCGGCGCGGATCCGCTCGACGTCCAGGTCGGCCTGGTCGACGTCGACGGTGCGCGGGGAGTTGTTCTCCAGGCCGAGCAGGACGGCCTTGGGGGTGCCGTGCCCGTGGCCGGTGGCGCCGAGCGAGCCGTACAGCTCGGCGCGGAGCGAGGCGACCTGGTCGAGGATTCCTTCGGTGGCGAGCCGACGGGCGAACATCCGGGCGGCGCGCATCGGGCCGACGGTGTGCGAGGAGGACGGCCCGATGCCGACGGAGAAGAGGTCGAAGACGCTGATGGCCACGGGGTGACGTCCTTGTCTGGTCTCGTGGAGTGGTCCGTCCGGTGGGACGGGGGCTGCGCATGGAACGGGGCACCGCGCGCACGTCTTCCAGTGTGCGCGGTGCCCCGGGGGTTCCGGGCGGCCGCCGGATGTCGGCGGACGCGGGGAGGGGTTACAGCTCGGGGTACAGCGGGTGCTTGGCGGCCAGCGCCGTCACCCGGGCCTTCAGCGACTCGGCGTCGAAGCCGGGCTTCAGGGTCTCCGCGATGATGTCGGCGACCTCGGTGAAGTCCTCGGCGTCGAAGCCGCGGGTGGCCAGCGCCGGGGTGCCGATGCGCAGACCCGAGGTGACCATCGGCGGGCGAGGGTCGTTCGGGACGGCGTTGCGGTTGACGGTGATGCCGACCTCGTGCAGGCGGTCCTCGGCGTCCTGGCCGTTGAGCTCGCTGTTGCGCAGGTCGACCAGCACCAGGTGGACGTCGGTGCCGCCGGACAGCACGGAGACGCCGGAGGCGGTCACGTCGTCCTGGAGCAGGCGCTCGGCGAGGATCTTCGCGCCCTCCAGGGTGCGGCGCTGGCGGTCCTTGAACTCGTCGGAGGCCGCGACCTTGAAGGCCACCGCCTTGCCGGCGATCACGTGCTCCAGCGGGCCGCCCTGCTGGCCGGGGAAGACCGCCGAGTTGATCTTCTTGGCGAACTCGGCCTTGGACAGGATGACGCCGCCGCGCGGGCCGCCCAGGGTCTTGTGCGTGGTGGTGGTGACCACGTCCGCGTACGGCACCGGGGAGGGGTGCAGCCCGGCGGCGACCAGGCCGGCGAAGTGCGCCATGTCGACCATCAGCAGGGCGCCGACCTCGTCCGCGATGCGGCGGAACTCGGCGAAGTCCAGCTGGCGCGGGTAGGCGGACCAGCCGGCGATGATCAGCTTGGGCTGGTGCTCCTTGGCGAGGCGCTCGACCTCGGCCATGTCGACCTGGCCGGTCTTCTCGTCCACGTGGTAGGCGGCCACGTTGTAGAGCTTGCCGGAGAAGTTGATCTTCATGCCGTGGGTCAGGTGACCGCCGTGGGCCAGGTTCAGGCCCAGGATGGTGTCGCCCGGCTGGATCAGCGCGAACATCGCCGCGGCGTTCGCCTGCGCGCCGGAGTGCGGCTGCACGTTGGCGTGCTCGGCGCCGAACAGCTCCTTGACCCGGTCGATCGCGATCTGCTCGACCACGTCGACGTGCTCGCAGCCGCCGTAGTAGCGGCGACCGGGGTAGCCCTCGGCGTACTTGTTGGTGAGAACCGAACCCTGGGCCTCCATGACCGCCACCGGGGCGAAGTTCTCGGAGGCGATCATTTCCAGGGTGGTCTGCTGGCGGTGCAGCTCGGCGTCGACCGCGGCGGCGATCTCCGGGTCGAGCGCGTGGAGGGACTGGTTGAGAACCGTCATGAGGGGGTCTCCCGGTCAGGCGCCGGTGAAGGCGGTGTAGCCGTCGGCGTCGAGCAGCTCGTCGGTCGCCGTGGCCCGGACCTTGAACAGCCAACCGCCCTCGAAGGGCTCCGAGTTGACCAGGGCCGGGTCGTCGATGACCTCCTGGTTGACCTCGGTGACCTCGCCGGTGGCGGGGGAGAAGAGGTCGCTGACCGACTTGGTGGACTCGAGCTCGCCACAGGTCTCACCCGCGGTGACGGTGTCACCGACCTCGGGGAGCTGGACGTAGACGATGTCGCCGAGGGCGTCGGCCGCGTGCGCGGTGATGCCGACCGTCGACACCCCGTCCACGGCGGCGGTCAGCCACTCGTGCTCCTTGGTGTACTGCAGGTGCGTGGGGTTGCTCATGACGTCATTCTCCAGGATCGCAAGAGGGGAGGGCACGGCCGTCCGCTGGGCGGACGAACCGGAAAGAGCTGCTCGGACAGCAGGTGAAGGGCCGATCGAGGGTCAGCGGGCGCGCTTGTAGAACGGCAGCGCGACGACCTGGACCGGCTCGGCCTTGCCGCGGACGTCCACCGCGACGGTGGAGCCCGGCTCCGCGTGCGTGGCGTCCACGTAGGCGATGGCGATCGGCTTGCCCAGGGTCGGGGACGGCGAGCCGGAGGTGATCCGGCCGATCACGGCGCCCTCGGCGTCCACCACGGAGTACTCGGCGCGCGGGACGCGGCGGCCCTCGGAGACCAGGCCGACCAGCTTGCGCGGAGGGTTGGCCTCGGCCGCCGCGGCGGCCTCCTCCAGTGCCTTGCGGCCGACGAACTCGCCGCCGTTGGTGGTCTTGTCGAAGCGCACCACCCGGCCCAGGCCGGCGTCGAACGGGGTCAGCTCGGTGGACAGCTCGTGCCCGTACAGCGGCATGCCCGCCTCCAGGCGCAGCGTGTCGCGGCAGGACAGGCCGCACGGGACGAGGCCCTCGGCGGCGCCGGCCCCGCTCAGCGCCGTCCACAGGTGCTCGGCGTCGGCGGGGGCGCAGAAGATCTCGAAGCCGTCCTCGCCGGTGTAGCCGGTGCGGGCCAGCCAGACCTGACGGTCCGCCACGGTGGCGGGCAGCAGCGCGTAGTACTTGAGGGCGGGCAGGTCGGCGTCGGTGAGCCTGGCCAGGATGCCGCCCGCCTCCGGGCCCTGGACGGCGAGCAGCGCGTAGGCGTCGCGGTCGTCGCGGACGGTGGCGTCGAAGCCGGCCGCGCGCTCGGTCAGGGCGTCCAGGACGACCTGGGCGTTGGAGGCGTTGGCGACGACCAGGTACTCGTTCTCCGCGGTGCGGTAGACGATCAGGTCGTCCAGGATGCCGCCGTCCTCGCGGCAGATCATGGTGTAGCGGGCGCGCAGCACGCCGAGGGCGGAGATGAAGCCGACCAGCGCGTGGTCGAGCAGTTCGCCGGCCTGCGGGCCGGAGACGGTGATCTCGCCCATGTGCGAGAGGTCGAACAGGCCGGCCTTGGTGCGGACCGCGAGGTGCTCCTCGCGCTCGCTGCCGTAGCGCAGCGGCATGTCCCAGCCCGCGAAGTCGGTCATGGTGGCGCCGAGCGAGCGGTGCAGCGCGTCGAGCGCGGTCAGGCGGAGGGACACGACAGGACTCCCGGGATCTGGAAACGGGCAGGCTGGGGCGAATCTCCCCGTCTGTCGTCGAACCTGAGAGCTTCACCGCATCCCGGACAGGATGGCGGTTTGCACCGTGGGTGGGCGCACGGCGCGGCCGTGTCCTCTTTCCAGATCTGCCTCGCCCGGGCGGTAGGGGGGCCTGAGAGATTCCGGGGAGGACTTGCTCCTTCGGCGCCGGTCGCGACCGGGTGACGGTCGTTCCGGCTCTCCCGCGCGGGTTCGAGCGGCCGGTATGAAGTTAGGGCGGGCCCATCATGGCATGCCGCGACCCCCTGGTGGGAGTGGGGATGGATCACAGCCGCCGCAGGGCGACCGGGCGCGCCGCTAACCTGATCGCAACCGTGAGTGTGGAGGGGCGAGATGGAGTTCCCGCTGGGTCAGGTTCCGGAAGGCGGGAGCTGGCCGGCCAACGAGCTGGAGCAGGTCCTGATGGCGGCCCTGGGCGATCCGGGGGCGACGCCCCGGGTGATCGAGGTGCTGGCGCGCAGTCAGGTGTGGATCCCGCTGCCGTCCGGCGCCGATCCGCAGTCCGGTTCGCTCGACCTGCCGACGCTCGAACTCGCGGGCGCGCCCTACGTCCCGGTGTACAGCTCGCAGGAGCTGTACCTGCAGCACGTCCCGGGCATCCCGTTCGCGATCGCCCCGATGTGGGAGTTCGCCCGGGGCCTGCCGCTGGGCATCGGCATCGCCGTCAACCCGGAGGCGCCGGTGGGCATCCCGGTGCCGCCGGAGGGCGTCGGGGAGCTGCGGCGCGGGCCGCGCGGCGACCAGTGGGAGGCGCAGGGCGTGACCGAGGGGGCCCGGGTGGCGCTCAAGGAGCCCGAGCCGCACCAGGAGCCGTATGCCTTCCTGGCCGCCGCGACCGGCGAACTCGCCGCGGTGCCGGGAGTGCTGACGGCCCGTCGGGCGCTGGCCCGGGTGGAGGGCGAGTCGACCCTGCTGTACATCGGCGTCCAGCTGGACCCGACGGCCCCCGCCGACCCCGGCGACGTCAACCTGGCGCTCGGCCGGGCACTCGGAACCGCGCCGCCGAGCTGGGGCGTCCACCTGGTGCTGCTCGATCTGGTCGCCGACCCGGTGGTGGACTGGCTGCTGGGGCGGGTACAGCCGTTCTACGTGCGGCCGTGACCCGGGGCTCCGCCCCGGACCGGGCGGCATCCGGAACGGCGGAATGACGGCTGTCGGGCGGGCCCCATAGGGTTGCCCCGGCACACCGCGGCGCGGTGGACGTGGACGAGAAAGAGGGCGGCGACGTGACGGGAGCAGCCGGTGACCCGGGCGCGATCGAGCGCGCCCTCGCAGCGGTCGCACCGGAGCGCTGGGAGGCGTACGAGGGGCTGCTGCGCGCCCTCGCGAACGGGCAGGTCTGGATGCTGCTGTGGCACGGCAGCCCGGGCAGCCCGGACGCCCAGTACGGGAACATGGACGTCGGCGGGCACGGCTACGCGCCCTGCGTGACGTCCCCGGGCCAGCTGGCGGCCAGTGGGTGGGCGCGCGGTCACGAGCTGGTGTCCGGGCCGGAGATCGCCGGCTCGCTGTACCGCTCCCGCTGGGGCCTGTGGCTGGACCCGCACCGCCCGGGCGGCGGCGTCGGCGTGCCGTGGGCCGACCTGAGACGGATCTCCGTCGGCCTGGACCGGGTGCCGGCCGGGCCGCTGCGCATCTCCGATCCGGCCGTGCAGGCGCCGCAGCTCTTCGCCGTGCTGGAGCAGCAGGCGGTCGAGGTGCGGCCGTTGCGCGCGCTGTGGCGGGCCTGGGTGCAACCGGTGCTGGGCGAGCCGTATCTGACGATCGGTCTGGACCTGTACGACACCTCGCCGCCGGCCGTGGAGGCCGCCCGGGCGCTGGTGCAGCGGGCCGCCGCGCACGCCCCCGAGGGGCCGGCCGTCTCCACCGTGCTGATGGCCGACGAGTTCGACCCGGTGGTGATGTGGCTGCGGGCCAACTCCCGCCCGTTCGTGGACCGGCAGGGCGCACCGGGCGCGTACGCCACCGGTTTTGGTTACGCAGCGCAACCGCCGACGGGGCCTGCGCCGGGCTGGCCGCAGCCCCAGTGGCCCGGATATCCCGGACGCTGACCATATCCTGACGGATCGTCGGAAATCCCCCGCTTGCACCTTTTCCAAGGTCGGCGGGGGTTTTCCGTCTTCCCGGGGTCTCCGCGCGTCGTCACCGGCGCCACCTGGCGTTTCCCCGCCACTGGCGGGGTGTCGTCAGCGCGCCCCTTGACGCGTGTGTGACGCCTGTGTGAAGAGCGATATGCCAGCGCAACGAAAGTGCATGCGAGCAGATCACAGTTAGGCATCCTTCGCCATGGGGGTCTTCCGTCGGGTACTTCCCATGACAGAGAGTGCTGCCCTATGCGGAGCGCGAGACGATCCTCACGAGGGTGAACGTGCCGCCGCCACAGCATGAACCCGCACGACGCGCATCTCCGTGCGGCGGCACCATGCGCGCCGGGGCGATCCTTCCCGGCGTCGAACGGCACCACCCGCACCGCCCTGCTTGCCAAACGCACTTCTGCACCGCCGCATCGGCACCCGGCACCACCGCATCCGCTCTGCAACTTCCGCACCAAACGCGACTCCGTGGGCCGGCCACCGTCGGCGAGGGGAACGAACTGACTCATGACCACACCCACCGAGACCTCGGGTCCGCCCGCCGGTGCGCAGCCTGACGGCGCGTCAACCACCGAGCCGACCAAGAAGATCGAGGGCCGCTCGCCGGGCCGCATCGCCTGGGACCGCCTGAAGCGCGACAAGATCGCGCTGGCCGGCGGTGCCGTGGTGATCCTGCTGATCCTCGCCGCGATCTTCGCGCCGGTGCTGTCCTCGCTGTTCGGGCACTCGCCCTATGACCCGCACCCGGATCAGATCAACCCCGATCTCGGCCTGCCCAAGGGCCCGTTCGGCGGTATCAGCAGCGACTTCCTGCTGGGCGTCGACCCGACGTTCGGCCGCGACGTGTTCTCCCGGATCCTCTACGGCGCGCAAATCTCGCTGCTGGTGGCGCTGCTCGCGGCCGTGCTCTCGGTCGGCATCGGCGTGGTCATGGGCATCATGGCCGGCTACTTCGGCGGCTGGGTGGACGCGATCATCAGCCGCGTCATGGACATCCTGCTGGCCTTTCCGCAGCTGCTGTTCAGCATCGCGCTGGTGTCGGTGATGCCCACCTCGGCGTTCGGCATCCCGGACAAGTGGCTGCGCGTGATGATCCTGGCGGTGGTGATCGGCTTCTTCGGCTGGCCGTACATCGGACGCATCGTCAGAGGCCAGGCCCTGTCGCTGCGCAACCGTGAATTCGTCGACGCCGCCCGCAGCCTCGGCGCCGGCCGCGCGCACATCCTGTTCCGCGAACTGCTGCCGAACCTGGTGGCGCCGATCCTGGTCTACGCGACCCTGATCATCCCCACCAACATCCTCAACGAGGCGGCGCTCAGCTTCCTCGGGGCCGGTGTCCGCCCGCCCACCCCGTCCTGGGGCCAGATGCTCTCCGACGCGGTCAAGATCTACCAGGCGGACCCCACGTACATGGTGATCCCCGGCCTCGCAATCTTCATCACCGTGCTTGCCTTCAACCTGTTCGGCGACGGCCTGCGCGACGCGCTCGACCCCAAGGGCAACTGAGCCCGCAACTCTGGAGGTTCCCCAACCCATGAAGCGAAACAGGACGCTCGCGGTCGCCGCCCTCGCGGCCACCCTCGCCCTCACCGTCTCCGCCTGTGGCGGCAGCAAGAGCGGCGGCTCGGGTGGCGACAACGCCGCCAAGGGTGGCGCGGCCGGCTTCAACGCCGCCGCCGACAAGGTGGTGAACCCGTCCGACAAGAAGGGCGGCACCCTCAACCTGTGGACCAGCACCGACGTGGACTCGCTCGACCCCGGTCGCGCGTACTACGCCTCGGTGTGGAACTTCGAGCGCTTCTACGCCCGCACCCTGCTGGCCTTCGACGGCAAGCCGGGCAAGGACGGCCTGAAGCTGGTTCCGGACCTGGCCGCCGCCCAGCCGGAGGTCGCCGCGGACGGCAAGACCTACACCTTCAAGCTGAAGCCGGGTCTGAAGTTCGAGGACGGCTCGGTCATCACCTCGAAGGACATCAAGTACGGCATCGAGCGCATCTTCGCGCAGGACGTCGTCTCCGGTGGCCCGACCTACCTGCTCAACGAGCTGGACCAGGGCCAGAACTACAAGGGCCCCTACACCGACTCGGACCCGAACAAGCTCGGTCTGAAGACGGTCGAGACCCCGGACGACACCACCATCGTCTTCAAGCTCGCCAAGCCGAACTCGGACTTCCCGTACCTGCTGGCCATGGGCTCCGCCTCGCCGGTCCCGCAGAAGCTGGACACCGGCTCCAAGTACGGTGACCAGCCGGTCTCCTCCGGCCCCTACAAGTTCAAGTCGGTCCAGCCGGGCAAGGAGTACGAGCTGGTCCGCAACGAGAACTGGGACCCGGCCTCCGACCCGTTCCGCAAGGCGCTGCCGGACGCGGTCAAGCTGACCGTCACCACCAACTCCGACGACATGGACGCGCGCCTGCTGGCGAACACCGCGGACCTCGACTGGTCGCAGACCGGTCTGTCGCAGGCCGCCCAGGTCAAGGTCCTGCAGGACCAGGCCCTGAAGGCCAACACCGACGACCCGTACAACGGCTTCATCCGTTACGTCAGCGTCGTCCCCGCGGTCGCCCCGTTCGACAACCAGCACTGCCGCAACGCGGTGCTGTACGCGGCCGACACCACCGCCCTGCAGACCGCCCGCGGCGGCTCGGTGGCCGGCTCGATCTACGGCTCGATGCTGCCCCCGAACATCCTCGGCTCGGACGACTACGACCCGTTCAACCTGACCAAGGGCAAGCCGGACATCGCCAAGGCGAAGGAAGAGCTCGCGGCCTGCGGCAAGCCGGACGGCTTCAAGACCACCATCGCGGTGCGTGGCAACAAGCCGAAGGAGGTCAACTCCGCGGTGGCGCTGCAGACCGCGCTGAAGGCCGTCGGCATCGACGTCACCGTCGACCAGTACGACGGCAAGCTGATCTCCTCGGTGATCGGCGCGCCCGACGTGGTCCGGGCCAAGGGCTACGGCCTGATCGTCATGGGCTGGGGCGCCGACTACCCGACCGGCTCCGGCTACCTGCAGCCGATCGTCGACGGCCGCTTCATCGTCAGCAACGGCAACACCAACTACTCCGAGATCAACGACCCGGAGATCAACGGCTGGTTCGACCAGGCTGCTGCCGAGACCGACCCGAACAAGGCCGCCGACCTGTACAAGAAGATCAACCACAAGGTCACCGACGGCGCCTACTACCTGCCCATCGTCGCCGACAAGGCCCTGAACTGGCGCAACCCGCGCCTGACCAACGTCTACATCACCGACGCGTTCGGCGAGGTCGACTTCCAGGCCCTCGGCGTCTCCGACGGCAAGTGACCTGACCTTCCCCTTTAGTTCGCACCGCTAGTCCGAAGGGCAGGTGAAGGCCCTGCCAGGGCCGGCCGGGACGCTCCCCCACCGGGGAGCCCCGGCCGGCCCGTGGCAGGGCCGACCGCAGTGCTCGTGTATCTCATCAGGCGACTGATCAACGTCGTCTTCATGCTGCTGGTGGTCGCCGCGGTGACCTTCGGCATCTTCTTCATGGTGCCCAAGCTCACCGGAACCGATCCCGCGATGCTCTACGTGGGCAAGATCGCGGACAAGGTGGCTGTCGAGGGTATCCGCCACAAGATGGGCCTCGACAAGTCGATCATCGAACAGTTCTGGCTCTTCCTGAAGGGTATCTTCGTCGGCCGCGACTACAACGCCGGCGTCGACATGACCCACTGCAAGGCCCCCTGCCTGGGCTACTCGTTCAAGACGGAGCAGGAGGTCTTCCCGCTCCTGCTCAACCGCGTCGGCGTCGACATCTCGCTGGCCATCGGCGCCTCCGTGCTGTGGCTGGTGTTCGGCACCGCCACCGGTGTCGTCTCCGCGCTGCGCCGCGGCACCGCGCTGGACCGCATCAGCATGTCCGTCGCGCTGGCCGGCGTCTCGCTGCCGATGTACTTCACCGGTCTGGTCTCGCTCGCCGTGTTCGTCCATCAGCTCGGCTGGTTCCCGAACAACTACACGGACTTCGCGGACGATCCGGTGGCCTGGTTCCAGGGGCTGGTCCTGCCCTGGATCACCCTGGCGTTCCTGTTCGCGGCGACCTACGCCCGACTCAGTCGCGCCACCCTGCTGGACGTGCTCGGCGAGGACTACATCCGCACCGCGCGCGCCAAGGGCCTCAAGGAACCCGTGGTCATCGGCAAGCACGCCATGCGCTCCACGCTGACCCCGATCCTGACCATCTTCGGCATGGACCTCGGCGGTCTGCTCGGCGGCGCCGTGCTCACCGAGACCACCTTCAACCTGCGTGGTCTGGGCTACGAGGCAGTCACCTCGATCCAGTCCAGTGACCTGCCGATCATCATGGGCGCGACCCTGTTCGCCGCGTTCTTCATCGTCATGGCCAATCTCCTGGTTGACCTGCTGTACGCCGTTGTCGATCCCCGGGTGAGGCTGGCATGAGCAACACCGACAAGCCCAACCTGGCAGACAAGAGCTTCCTCTCGGTCCGCGACCTGAAGGTGCACTTCCCGACCGACGACGGACTGGTCAAGTCCGTCAACGGCCTGAGCTTCGACCTGGAGCGCGGGAAGACCCTGGGCATCGTCGGCGAGTCCGGTTCCGGAAAGTCCGTCACCTCGCTGTCGATCATGGGTCTGCACCGCACCGGCACCAAGCGCGGTGCCCCGCAGATCTCCGGCGAGATCTGGCTGGACGGCGAGGACCTGATCGCGGCCGGCCCCGACCGGGTGCGCAAGCTCCGCGGCCAGAAGATGGCGATGATCTTCCAGGACCCGCTGACCGCGATGCACCCGTACTTCACGGTCGGCGCCCAGATCATCGAGGGCTACCGGGCCCACCACCCGGGCGCCTCCAAGAAGGAGGCCCGCACCCGGGCCATCGAGATGCTCGACCGGGTCGGCATCCCGCAGCCCGACAAACGCGTCGACAGCTACCCGCACGAGTTCTCCGGCGGTATGCGTCAGCGCGCGATGATCGCCATGGCGCTGGTCAACGACCCGTCGCTGCTGATCGCCGACGAGCCGACCACCGCCCTGGACGTCACCGTCCAGGCGCAGATCCTCGACCTGATCCGGGACCTGCAGAAGGAGTTCGGCTCCGCGGTCATCATCATCACGCACGACCTGGGCGTGGTCGCCGAGATCGCCGACGACATCCTGGTCATGTACGGCGGCAAGCCCGTCGAGCGCGGCCCCGCCACCACCATTTTCGAATCCCCCGAGCACCCCTACACCTGGGGCCTGCTCGGCTCGATGCCCCGACTCGACCGGGAGCTCCAGGACCGGCTGATCCCGGTCAAGGGCACCCCGCCGAGCCTGATCAACGTGCCGTCCGGCTGCGCGTTCCACCCGCGCTGCCCGTACGCCGAGCTCACCGGCGGCCGCTCCACCAGCGAGGTGCCCGTGCTCGCCGAGGCCGCGCCCCGGCACCACGCCGCCTGCCACCTGCCGATCGCCGAACGCCACCGGATCTTCACCGAAGAGATCGCGCCCCGGCTGTGAGCACGTACCACCCACTTGGAGACAACCGATGACGGACAGCCAGACGGCGGCCCCGCAGGCCGCGAAGGTGCCCGCCCAGGCACCCGGCAAGGACCGTGAACCCCTGCTGCGGGTCACCGGGCTGACCCGGCACTTCCCGGTCACCAAGGGCCTGCTGAAGCGTCAGGTCGCCGCGGTCCGCGCGGTCGACGGCATCGACTTCGAGGTCATGGCCGGCGAGACGCTCGGCGTGGTCGGCGAGTCCGGCTGCGGCAAGTCCACGATGGGACGTCTGGTCACCCGGCTCGACGAACCCACCAGCGGGAAGATCGAGTTCGAGGGCGCCGACATCACCCACCTGGGCGTCTCGGCGATGCGGCCGTACCGGCGCGACATCCAGATGATCTTCCAGGACCCGTACTCCTCGCTGAACCCCCGGCACACCATCGGCACCATCGTCGGTGCGCCGTTCCGGCTGCAGAACGTGCAGACCGAGAGCGGCGTCAAGAAGGCCGTGCAGGACCTGCTGGAGCTCTGCGGACTCAGCCCCGAGCACTACAACCGCTACCCGCACGAGTTCTCCGGCGGCCAGCGCCAGCGCATCGGCATTGCCCGCGCGCTGGCCCTCCGCCCGAAGATGATCGTCGCGGACGAGCCGGTCTCGGCGCTGGACGTCTCCATCCAGGCCCAGGTGGTCAACCTGCTGGACGACCTCCAGAAGGAGCTCGGCCTGACCTACCTGATCATCGCGCACGACCTCTCGGTGGTCCGGCACGTCTCCGACCGGGTCGCCGTGATGTACCTCGGCAAGGTGGTGGAGATCGCCGACCGGGACTCGCTGTACGCCCGGCCGATGCACCCCTACACCAACGCCCTGATGTCCGCGGTGCCGGTCCCCGACCCGCGGCGCAAGGAGCGCCGCGAGCGGATCCTGCTCACCGGTGACGTGCCCTCGCCGCTCAACCCGCCGTCCGGCTGCCGCTTCCGCACCCGCTGCTGGAAGGCGCAGGACATCTGTGCGAGCCAGGAGCCGCCGCTCGACGCCGTGCGGGCCGGGCACCAGGTGGCGTGCCACTTCCCGGAGAACGCCGAGTAGTCGCAGGTTCCGAGGTCCGTCCCGGGAGGGGGTTCCCTCCCGGGGCGGACCTTGCCGTTTTGCGGGCGGTTGCCCGCCCTTGGCCCCGCGCCCCCGGCGGGGCGCGGGAACCGACGGTGGCGGGTGGCAGAGTGGGCACATGCTCGAAATCGCGGTGCGGGACAAGTCCGGCAGGGTCGGAGTGCGGGTGTCGGAGGACGAACTCCTCGACCTGGTGCAGGACATGGGGGCGTGGCAGGGCTCGTTCCTGGTGCTTCAGCGGGTGCCGGACCTGCCGGACACGTACGCGCAGGCCTGCCCGGAGAACGGCGCCTGGACGGTGGAGCACCGGGACGGCAGCCCGACGCGCCACTACGGGACGCAGGTGCACGAGCTGGAGCGGGTCGCGGAGCTGCTGCTCGGCTGGGCCCGGGAGGACGCCGGCTGGGACGCCGGGGCGGAGTGGGGGCGGATCGACTTCGGGCCGGAGCCGGAGCCCGCGCCGCTGGAGCTGTCCGAGGAGGACGAGGAGAGCCTGGTCGACGAGGTGCGGCGACTGCTGGCGGGGGGTTACACGACCCTCGCGCGGGCGGCCGAGGCCGCCGAGGAGTACCTGGTCGACGGGGACACCAGGCCGGTGACGGGGGCTCAGGCGAAGCAGCTGGTCGACCGGATGTGGCTGGAGCGGGTCGCCGAGCAGCGGACGTGGGTCGGGGAGACCGATCCGGAGCGGGTCGCCAGGGCGTTCGCCGCGCTGGAGACGACCGGGATCACCGCCCGGGAGAACTTCACCTGCTGCCGCAGCTGCGGCAACGGGGAGATCGGGGCGGAGAACCCGGAGGCCCGCGGCTTCGTCTACTTCCACTCCCAGGGCACCGAGCACGCCGTCCTCGGCCATAGCCTGTCGCTGTACTACGGCGGATTCGACGACTCCGAGCAGACCACGACCGCGGTCGGCCGGGAGGTGGTCGCGGCGCTGGAGGAGCACGGTCTGACGGTCCGCTGGGACGGCGACCCGGCACGGGCGATCGACGTGGTGGAGCTGGACTGGCGGCGCCGGCTGGTCGGGTAGTCCGAGTCGGCACGGCTTTCCTCCGTCCGGCGCAGTGCGGGGCGTGAGCTGTTGCCCGGGTGGGCGGGGGTGCCTTGAGCTGGACCGGAATGTTCCGGCTCCCGTCCGAGGGGTAGGTCCGCCATGCTGTCGGCCCGCAGTCTGTTCCAGGAGATCCACGACGACGACCGGGCGTTCCGGCTGTTCTGCTCGATCGCGGCCAAGGGGGAGGACCAGGGCGGCTGGGAGAACGGCCGGATCGCCCGGCTGGTGCCCGACCGGGAGCTGGCGCCGAAGGTGGCCCGGCACGGCGCGGACGAGGACAAGCACGGGCGGATCTTCAAGGCGCTGATGCACAAGCGCGGCCTGCACCCGACCGACGTCCCGGACGAGACCGACTACACGATGATCCTGGAGCGCCAGGGCATCGGCCTGGCGCACTCCCGGCTGCGCCGGGACGAGCCGCTGACCGAGCAGGACGTGATCACGTACCTGGCGCACAGCCGGGTGACCGAGCAGCGGGCGTCGGAGCAGATGCTGATGTTGAAGCGGATCTTCGGCGACCACCCGGAGCTGGGCCGGGCGGTGCGGATGATCTCCAACGACGAGGACAACCACCTGGCGTTCTGCCACGAGGAGTTGCTGCGGCTCGCCCACCGCGGGCACGGCCGGCTGATCCTGGACACCCTGCAGGAGACCGCCCGGGCCGAGATCCGCACCTACCGGGACGTCAGCCTGGCGGTGATGGCGCACCTGGGGGAGCTGCTGCACTGGCCGCGGGCCAAGTCGGCGACGCTGGCCGCGGGCATCCACGCGGTGCACGGGTTCGAGCGGGCGGGCGGCTGGCGGCGGATGACGACGCTGCGGATGCCGGCCAAGCTGAACGCGCTGGGCGGGCCGGCTCCGCACGAGTCGTTCGTCTGACCGCCCGGCGACCGGCGCCGGTCGGGCGACGTGGACACTGACCAGGTGACATCCGAGATCTTCCCGCACGACGTCCAGCAGATCCTCGACCTGGTGGGCATTTTCGTCTTCGCCCTGTCCGGCGGCCTGATGGCGGTCCGCAAGAACATGGACATCTTCGGCATCTGCGTGCTGGCCGAGGCGACCGCGTTGGGCGGCGGCGTGCTGCGGGACCTGGTGATCGGCGCGCTGCCGGTGGCGGCGTTCACCAACTCCGGCTACTTCCCGACCCCGTTGGTGGCCGGGGTGGTGGTGTTCTTCCTGCACCCGGAGGTGGAGCGGATCACCCGGGCGGTGATGGTGCTGGACGCCGCGGGCCTCGGCCTGTTCGCCGTCACCGGCACCATCAAGGCGCACGACTACGGGCTCGGCGCGGTCGCCTCGGTGGCCTGCGGCATGCTGACCGCGGCGGGCGGCGGCGTGGTGCGCGACGTGCTGGCGATGGAGCCGCCCTCGCTGCTGCGCTGGGACCGGGAGATCTACGCGGTGCCGGCGCTGATCGGCGCGGCGATCACGGCGCTGCTGATCAGCACCGGGCAGCTCACCCCGGTGAGCGCGGCGCTGGCGGCGGTGGCCGCGTTCGCGGTGCGGATGCTGGCGCTCAAGTTCGGCTGGCGCGCACCGCGTGCTTGGCACCGCATCGGTTCTCGCACCAGCGAGGAGTAGGGGAGCCGCCGTAGGCCAGCGAGATCGCCTCGACCGTGCAGAGCAGCTCGGGCAGCAGCTTGGAGAGCTCGACGACGGAGGCGACCTGGACCGGGGCGGAGATCGAGCAGGCGGCGATCGCGGTGCCCTCGGTGCCGGCGATCGGGGCGGCGATGCAGTTCACCGACTCGTGGTACTCGGCCTGGTCGGCGGCCCAGCCGAGCCGCTGCACCTCGGCGAGCTCGTCCAGCAGCGCCTGCGGGCCGCGGATGGACTGCGGGGTGCGGGCCGGGAACTCGGCCTCGGCGAGGAAGGCGGCGAGCCGGTCCGCGGGCAGGTCGGCGAGCAGCACCTTGCCGGCGGCGGTGGCCGTCGCGGGGGCGCGCCGGCCGATCCGGCTGTCCTCGCCGAGCCAGCCGCGGGCGTTGTCCGGGTAGCGGGCGTCCACCTTGTCGAGGTAGAGCACCTCGTCACCCTCCAGTACCGACAGGTGGACGGTGTGCCCGTACCGCTCGTTCAGCACCGCCAGGAAGGGGGCGGCGACCTGGCGGATGTCGATGCCCTCCAGCGCCTGGTTGGCGAGCGCGAACAGGCGGCCGCCGAGCCGGTAGCGGTGGTCGGACTGGCGGGTGACGAAGCCGTGTTCCTGCAGGGTGCGCAGCAGCCGCAGGGCGGTGGACTTGTGCACCCCGATCCGGGACGCGGCCTGCTCCAACGAGGCCGGGCCCTCGCCGAGCGAGGCCAGGATGGTCAGCGCGCGGTCGACCGTCTGGGACACGGCCCTCCCCCTCTCACAGCGGCGTGGCCGGAAGGCTAACGGCGCGTTGCAGGGGGTGCAATGGCCAAATCGTGATCCGTGGGCCGCCTACACTGGACCCGCTATGGCATACCTGGACCACGCCGCCACCACCCCGATGCTGCCCGAGGCGATCGCCGCGATGACGGCGCAGTTCGGGGCCGTCGGCAACGCCTCCTCGCTGCACGCCGCCGGGCGGCGGGCCCGCCGCGTCGTCGAGGAGTCCCGGGAGTCGCTGGGCGAGTCGCTGGGCGCGCGGCCCAGCGAGATCGTGCTCACCGCGGGCGGCACCGAGTCCGACAACCTGGCGGTCAAGGGCCTGTACTGGGCCCGGCGGGCGGCCGATCCGGCCCGCCGCCGGGTGCTGAGCAGCCCGGTCGAGCACCACGCGGTGCTGGACGCGGTGCACTGGCTGGCCGAGCACGAGGACGCCGAGGTCGAGTACCTGCCGGTGGACGCGGTCGGCCGGGTGCACCCCGAGGCGCTGCGCGAGGCGATCGGGCGGGCGCCGGAGACGGTCGCGCTGGTCACCGTGATGTGGGCCAACAACGAGGTCGGCACCGTCCAGCCGGTCCGTGAACTGGCCGCGGTCGCCGCCGAGTTCGGCATCCCGATGCACTCGGACGCGGTGCAGGCGCTGGGCCAGGTCCCGGTGTCCTTCGCCGATTCCGGGCTGACGGCGCTCACCGTCACCGGCCACAAGGTCGGCGGCCCGTACGGGGTCGGCGCGCTGCTGCTGTCGCGCTCGGCCACGCCCGTGCCGCTGCTGCACGGCGGCGGCCAGGAGCGCGACGTCCGCTCCGGGACGCTGGACGTGCCCGGCGCGGCCGGGTTCGCGGTGGCGGCCTCGCTCGCCGTGGAGCGGCAGCCCGAGTACGCGGCGGGTGTCGGCAGGCTGCGCGACGACCTGCTGGCGGTGGTCCGGGCGGCGGCGCCCGACGCGCTGCTGAACGGTGACCCCGACCCGGCGGGCCGGCTGCCCGCCAACGCGCACTTCTCGTTCCCCGGCTGCGAGGGCGACGCGCTGCTGATGCTGCTGGACGCGGCCGGCGTGGAGTGCTCCACCGGCTCGGCCTGCTCGGCGGGCGTTCCGCAGCCCAGCCATGTGCTGCTGGCGACGGGCGTGGCCCCCGAGCTCGCCCGCGCCTCGCTGCGGTTCTCGCTCGGCCACACCTCCACCCGGGCGGACGTGGACGCGCTGGCCGCCGCGCTGCCCGGCGCGGTGGAGCGGGCCCGGCGGGCCGGGCTGGTGCGCGCCGCCCGCTGACCGGTTTGTTCGGTAGCGGAACCATCTACTGGCGGACGTATTCTGGGGTCATGAACGCACCCCTTCCCGAGCGCACCGTCCGTGACCTCACCGGGTTGCTGGTCCAGGCCGCGCACGCCATGAACACCCGTCTGTCGCTGGCCCTGGCCGAGATCGACAGCTCCCCGCGCCGGCACTGCGTGCTGCTGCACGCCATGGAGGGCGAGCACACCCAGTCGCAGCTGGCCGCGATCGCCGGGCTGGACAAGACCACCATGGTGGTCACCGCCGACGAGCTGGAGCGGGACGGCCTGGCCGAGCGCCACCCGTCCGCGACCGACCGGCGGGTGAAGGTCATCCGGGTCACCCCGGCCGGCGAGGAGCTGGTGCGGCGCGGCGAGGTGATCGTCGACCGGGTGCACGGGGAGGCGCTGGGCGAACTGTCCGCCGGGGAGCGGCAGGTGTTCGTGGACGCGCTGGACCGGCTGCAGAAGGACGTGGAGTTCCCGATGGTGGGGGAGGGCGGCGTGGTGCGGCGGCCCCGCCGGTCCCGGCAGGGGTAGCGGCTCTTCGGATCGCCGGGCAAGTCGTTCCGTTCAGGATCGTCTACTACAAAACTATCTGTTACGGTCTCTCTTGTTGGGGGAGCGCGCGTCCGCGTGCCCCAGGGGAGGGAGACACCCATGTCCGAAAACCCGTCACGTGCCCGCTGGCTGGCCCTCGCGGTGGTCTGCGCCGGCATGCTGATGGTGATCCTGGACGGCTCGATCACCACCGTCGCGCTGCCCGCCATCCAGGACGACCTGCACATCGGCCGGGCCGGACTGGCCTGGGTGGTGGACGCCTACGTGATCGCCTTCGGCGGCCTGCTGCTGCTCGCCGGACGCCTCGGCGACCTGCTCGGCCGCCGCCGGATCTACCTCGCGGGCATCGCCGCGTTCACCGCCGCCTCCGTGCTGTGCGGCCTCGCCGCCACCCCCGCGATGCTGATCGGAGCCCGCTTCGTGCAGGGCATCGGCGGGGCGATGGCCTCCGCCGTCGGCCTCGGCATGGTGGTCGGCCTGTTCCCCGAACCCGCCGACCGGGCCAAGGCGTTCGGCGCCGTCGGCTTCACCGGCTCGGCCGGCGCCTCGCTCGGCCAGGTGCTCGGCGGCGTGCTCACCGAAGGCCTCGGCTGGCACTGGATCTTCTTCATCAACCTGCCGATCGGCGCCGCCGCGCTGCTCGCCGGCCTGCGCCTGCTGCCCCGCGACCGGGCCGTCGCGGCGAAGGGCGGCGTGGACGTTCCGGGCGCGGGGCTGGTCACCGGCGGCCTGATGCTCGGCGTGTACGCCATCGTCGAGGGCGGCCCGCACGGCTGGACCTCCGCCGGCACCCTCGGCCCGGCCGCCGCCGCGCTCGTCCTGCTCGCCGCGTTCGTCCTCCGGCAGGCCCGCGCCGCCACCCCGCTGCTGCCGCTGCGGATCCTCGCCCGGCGCACCACCGCGGTCGCCAACCTGACGCAGATCCTGTTGGTGGGCGCGATGTTCGGCTTCCAGGTGCTGCTGGCGCTCTACCTGCAGAACGTCCAGCACTACGGCGCGCTCGGCACCGGACTGGCCATGCTGCCCGCCGCGCTCACCATCGGCGTCGTCTCGCTGCTGCTCGCCGCCCGTGCGATCGGCCGGTTCGGCGAGCGCCGCACCCTGCTGCTCGGCCTCGCCCTGCTCACCGTCGGCCTCGGGCTGCTGGTGCGGCTGCCCGCCGGCGGCTTCGACTACGCCGCCGACCTGCTGCCCACCCTGCTGCTCGGCGGCGGCTTCGGTTTCGCCGCCACCGCGCTCACCGCCCTCGGCATGGCCGACGCCCGGCCCGCGGACGCCGGACTGCTCTCCGGCGTGCTCAACACCACCCAGCAGGTCGGCGCGGCCCTCGGCGTCGCCGTCCTCACCGCGCTGGCCGGCGGCTCCGGGGACGCCGTCGGGGGCTTCCGCCTGGCCTTCGGCGTGGGCGCGACGCTGCTGCTCGCCGCGTTCCTGCTGGCCACCGCACTGCCCGCGCGCACCGCCCCGGCTCCGGCCGACGCCGGGCCGCCGGTCCTGGTGGCGAACTGACCGCCGGGGGCCGGGGCCGCCGGCGCCGGGGCCGTCCGACGAGCGCCCGGCCCCCGTTACGCTGGACTCCTTATGACTGACTTCCCCGGCGCCCCGACCACCCCGTCCACCGGCCGCCTGCGCGTGCTCGCCGCGATGTCCGGCGGCGTCGACTCCGCCGTCGCCGCCGCCCGGGCCGTCGAAGCCGGCCACGAGGTGACCGGCGTCCACCTGGCGCTCGCCAGCAACCCGCAGTCCTTCCGCACCGGCGCGCGCGGCTGCTGCACGCTGGAGGACTCCCGGGACGCCCGCCGGGCCGCCGACGTGATCGGCATCCCGTTCTACGTCTGGGACTTGGCGGAGCGCTTCCGCGAGGACGTGATCGAGGACTTCGTCGCCGAGTACGCCGCCGGGCGCACCCCCAACCCGTGCCTGCGCTGCAACGAGAAGATCAAGTTCGCCGCCCTGCTCGACAAGGCGATCGCGCTCGGCTTCGACGCCGTCTGCACCGGCCACTACGCCCGGATCGTCGACCTGCCCGACGGCACCCGCGAACTGCACCGGGCGGTCGACGGCGCGAAGGACCAGTCGTACGTGCTCGGCGTGCTCGACGCCGACCAGCTCGCCCACTCGCTGTTCCCGCTCGGCGACACCACCAAGGACGTCATCCGCGAGGAGGCCGACCGGCGCGGCCTCGCCGTCGCCAAGAAGCCCGACAGCCACGACATCTGCTTCATCACCGACGGCGACACCCAGGGCTTCCTCGCCGAACGCCTCGGCACCGCCCCCGGCGACATCCTCGACGCCGACGGCACCAAGCTCGGCGAGCACGACGGCGCCTACGGCTTCACCATCGGCCAGCGCAAGGGCCTGCGGCTCGGCCGCCCCGCCGCCGACGGCAAGCCCCGCTACGTCCTCGACATCTCCCCGGTGAACAACACCGTCACCGTCGGCCCCGCCAGCGGCCTCGACGTGCACGCCCTCACCGCCATCCGCCCCCGCTGGTGCGGCGCCCCGGCGACCGGCGAGGGCCGCTACACCGCCCAGCTCCGCGCCCACGGCGAGGAGGTCCCCGTGACGGCCGTCCTGGCGGACGACCGGCTGAGCGTCCGCCTCGACACCCCGGCCCGCGGCATCGCCCCCGGGCAGGCCGTCGTCCTGTACGACGGCACCCGGGTGGTCGGCTCGGCGACCATCGCGAGCACCGAGCGGGCGGTCGGGGTCTAGCCGGTCCGTCGGATTATCGGTTTGACCCGGGCGTGGCGGGCGGTGATAGGACTGGTTGCACTATGAACATCACGGTCTTCTGTTCGGCGAACCTGCTCGACGCCAAGTACACCGCCCCGGCGGCCGAGTTCGCGCGACTGCTCGGCGCCGGCGGGCACACGCTGGTGTGGGGCGGATCGCACACCGGACTGATGGGGCTGCTGGCCGACGAGGTGCAGCAGGCCGGCGGTCGGCTCGTCGGGATCTCGGTGGAGTTCCTGCGGCACAAGGCGTACGAAGGCGCCGACGAGCTGGTGGTGACGCCCGATCTGGCCGCCCGGAAGGCCGAGTTGCTGGCCCGCGGGGACGCGGTGGTGGTGCTGGTCGGCGGGCTCGGGACGCTGGACGAAGTGACCGAGGTGCTGGAGCTGAAGAAGCACGGGCAGCACGACAAGCCGATCGTGTTCCTCGACACCGAGGGGTTCTACGCCGGGACGCGGACGCAGCTCGAACGGATGGACCGCGAAGGGTTCCTGCCGCGCCCGCTCGCCGAGCTGGTGTCCTTCGCGCAGACTCCCGCCGAAGCCCTCGCCCACGCGACCGTCCAGCAGAACCTCCAGCAGAACTGAGGAATCCCATGGGTGCCCACCTGATCACCGGAGCCGGCTCCGGCATCGGCGCCGCCGTCGCCGACAAGCTCACCTCCCGCGGCGAGGAGGTCTGGCTGCTCGCCCGGGACGCCCGCCGTGCCGCGCAGCTGCGTGAGCGCTACCCCGAGGCGCGGACGCTGGTCGGCGACCTCGACGAACCGGGCAAGCTGTCCTGGGCGTTCGGCCACCAGGCGCTGCCCGTCGAACTCGACTCGCTGCTGCACATCGCCGGCGTCGTCGAACTCGGCACCGTCGCCGAGACCCCCGTCAAGGCGTGGCAGCACCAGCTGAACGTCAACGCCGTCGCCCCCGCCGAGATCACCCGCCTGCTGCTCCCCTCCCTCCGCCTCGCCCGCGGCCACGTCGTCTTCGTCAACTCCGGCGCCGGCCTGCGCGCCGACCCCACCTGGGGCTCGTACGCGGCCAGCAAGTTCGCCGTCCGCGCGGTCGCCGACGCACTGCGCCAGGAGGAACACCCCAACGGCGTCCGAGTCACCACCGTCTACCCCGGGCGCACGGCCACCGCGATGCAGCTGAAGGTCCACCAGCAGGAGGGCAAGGAGTACGACCCCGCGAAGTGGATCGCCCCCGAGTCCGTCGCCACCGCGATCCTCACCGCGCTCGACCTGCCGCGCGACGCGGAGATCACCGAAATCACCGTCCGCCCGGGCCAGTAACGCCCAGCCGGTGACGGCGGGCGGAGCCGTATCCCGGTCGAGGCTGCGTAGGCTCTGTCCCGTGACTGACGTGGATGTTTTCGGGGACCTGGCCGGGGCCGCTACCGGGATCGGGTCGATGCCCGGTGGGGATGTGCGGGACATGGCGCGCGGGGTGACGGCGGAGCTGGAGCAGGTGCCGTTCCTGCCGGAGTTGCCCGGGCGGGGGCCCGGGGCGGACATGATCGGGCGTGGGGCGGGGCTGCTGACCGAGCTGTTCGTGCAGACGGAGCCGAGCGGGTGGCGGTTCACGGACCGTCCGGGGCGGGACACCAAGCGGGCCCGGTCGTGGCTGGGGGAGGACCTGGACGCGCTGGAGGAGTACACCCAGGGGTACCGGGGACTGCTGAAGGTGCAGGCGGTCGGGCCGTGGACGCTGGCCGGCTCGATCGAGCTGAAGCACGGGGAGAAGGCGCTCAGCGACCCGGGCGCCTGCCGGGACGTCGCGGAGTCGCTGACCGAGGGGCTGCGCCGACACCTGGAGGACGTCCGCCGCCGGGTGCCGGGCGCGACGGTCGTGTTGCAGCTGGACGAGCCGCTGCTGCCCGCCGTGCTGGCCGGGTCGGTGAAGACCGCGAGCGGGTTCCAGCGGCTGCGGGCGATCGACCGGCAGGTTGCCGAGCAGACGCTGCGGGACGTGATCCGGGGCCTGGACGCGCCCGTGCTGGTGCACAGTTGCGCGCCCGAGGTGCCGATCCCGCTGCTGCGTCGGGCGGGGGTGGCGGGGATCAGCCTGGACTTCGGACTGTTGACGGAGCGTCACGACGACGACCTCGGCGAGGCGATCGAGGGCGGAACGCTGATCCTCGCCGGCGTGGTGCCGTCCACCGACACGGCTGCGGTCCAATCAAAAGCAGTGTCGGACCCGGCCGGTAGTGTCCAGGGTGTCAGGACGTTGTGGCGCAGGTTGGGGCTGGCGCCGGAGCTCCTGGGCCGCCGGGTCGTGGTGACGCCGACGTGCGGGCTGGCGGGGGCGTCCCCGGCGTACGCCCGGCGGGCGCTGTCACAGGCCGTGAGGGCGGCGCGGAGCCTGGTGGACAACCCGGAGTGACGAGCGAGGAGGACGGCGCGGTGGCGGCTGTGGAGGGCTGGGAGGACGTCCCGGCGGAGGTGCGGACCCGGCACGCCGAACTGGCGACCGAGATCGAGGAACACCGGTCCCGGTACTACGAGCTGGACGCGCCGACCGTCAGCGACACCGAATTCGACGCGCTGATGCGCGAGTTGGAGGCGCTGGAGGCCGAGCACCCGGCACTGGTGACGCCCGACTCGCCGACCCAGAAGGTCGGCGGCGCGCCCACCGTGCTGTTCGCGCCGGTCGAGCACCGCGAGCGGCTGCTCAGCCTGGACAACGCGATGGACGCCGAGGAGTTGGCGGCCTGGGCGGAGCGGGTCGCCACCGAGCTCGCCGGCATCGAGTACCACTACCTGTGCGAACTGAAGGTCGACGGCCTGGCCGTCAACCTGACGTACGAGAACGGTGCGCTGGTGCAGGCCGCGACCCGCGGCGACGGCCGGGTCGGCGAGGACATCACCGCCAACGTCCGCACCATCAAGGAGATTCCGCACCGGCTCAAGGGCGACGACATCCCGGCGCTGGTCGAGATCCGCGGCGAGGTGTACTTCCCCACCGAGGAGTTCGACGCGCTGAACGCCTCCTTCGCCGAGGAGAACGAGCGCCGCCGGCAGGAGAACGAGGAGCGCGCCAAGGAGGGCAAGCGGCCCCGGGCGATGATCCGGCTGTTCATGAACCCGCGGAACGCCGCCGCCGGATCGCTGCGCCAGAAGGACCCGCTGGTCACCGCCGCCCGCCCGCTGCGGATGGTGGTGCACGGCATCGGCGCCCGGGTCGGCTTCGACATCGACTGCCAGTCGCACGCCTACCGGCTGCTGCACGACTGGGGCCTGCCCACCGCCAGGCACAACAAGGTGGTCGGGACGCTGGACGACGTACGGGCGTTCATCAAGCACTTCGGCGAGCAGCGGCACTCCGTCGAGCACGAGATCGACGGCGTGGTGGTCAAGGTCGACGAGATCGCCCTGCAGGGCAGGCTCGGCTCCACCTCCAAGTCGCCGCGCTGGGCGATCGCCTGGAAGTACCCGCCGGAGGAGGTCACCGGCAGGCTCGCCGAGATCAAGATCGGCATCGGCCGCACCGGCCGGGCCACCCCGTACGCGGTGCTGGCCGAGCCGGTGAAGGTGGCCGGCTCGATGGTGCAGTACGCGACGCTGCACAACCAGCAGATCGTCAAGGCCAAGGACGTCCTGCTCGGCGACACCGTCGTGCTGCGCAAGGCCGGCGACGTGATCCCGGAGATCCTCGGCCCGGTCTACGACCTGCGCGACGGCACCGAGCGGGCCTTCGAGATGCCCACGCACTGCCCGGAGTGCGGCAGCGAGCTGCGCCCGATGTCCGAGGGCGACATCGACCTGCGCTGCCCCAACGCGCAGTTCTGCCCGGCCCAGGTCCGGGAGCGGATCGCCTTCCTCGGCGGGCGGTCCTGCCTGGACATCGAGGGCCTCGGCTACGTCGCGGCGACCGCGCTCACCCAGCCGCTGGAGCCCGCCGACCCGCCGGTCAAGGACGAGGGCGACATCTTCGGGCTGACCGAGGAGCAGCTGCTGCCGATCAAGGTGCTGGTGCGCGACCCGAAGACCGGCATGCCCAAGCTGGACGACAAGACCGGCAAGGAGAAGCAGACGTCCTTCTTCGCCACCACCGCCGGCGCGCCGAAGAAGAACACCGGCGTGCTGCTGGACAACCTGGCCGCGGCCAAGGACCGCCCGCTGTGGCGTTTCCTGAACGGCCTGTCGATCCGTCACGTCGGCCCGGTGGCCGCCCAGGAGCTGGCCCGCGAGTTCCGCGACCTGGACCGGATCTTCGCCGCCGACGAGACCGAACTCGCCGCCGTCGAGGGCGTCGGGCCGACCATCGCCCGGTCCGTCAAGGAGTGGTACGCCGAGGAGTGGCACCGCGAGATCCTCCGGAAGTGGCGGGACGCCGGGGTGCGGTTCACCGAGGAGGCCGGCGAGGAGCAGGGCGAACGCCCGCTGGAGGGCCTGACGGTGGTGGTCACCGGCACGCTCGCCGGCCACACCCGGGACGGCGCGAAGGAGGCGCTGACCTCGCGGGGCGCGAAGGTGACCGGCTCGGTGTCGAAGAAGACGCACTTCGTGGTGGTCGGGGACAATCCCGGTTCCAAGTACGACAAAGCGGTGCAGCTCGGCGTTCCGGTGCTGGACGACGCCGGCTTCGAGGTGCTGCTCGGTCAGGGCGCGGACGCCGCCCGCCGGCACCTCGGGCTGCCCGTCGAGGGCGAGGACGCCGCAGCCGGCGGGGGCGGCGCAGTCGACGAGGAGAATGCCGGAAAAGCACCGGAGAAGAACGTTTCCTGACAGGTCGTTATCGTCCTGATGCCGCGTCAGTCGGGTGTTCGAGAGCGAAATCGGGCATTGTGTCATCGAGCAGCGCGCGGAGATGACGTCGCGCTCGGAGGTGACCGGAAAGTGCGCCCGTACGGCGGACCCCGGCTTACCCTGGGCGCTACGAACTGTCAGCAGGAGTGTGTGGCACCGGTTCTGCCGGAGCCCCGGGGACACGCCCTCGTCTGACGTCCACCGGCATCCCGAGGAGGGGGTGCCTCACCGTGAGGCGGCCCAGCGGGGGCGGGCCCGACGGAGGACTGGGCTTATGGATCGTACGACCGGCGGCGCGCCCACACGCCCGCCGCAGGGGATGGCGGGGGCGGTGCTGCTGTTCGGCGTCCTGCTGGCCGGCGCCGCGCCGCTGATCCCGTTGGCCGTCCTGGTGTACCGCTACGAACCCGAACTGCTGCCGCTGTTCGCGGTTCCGCTGGCCGTGCTGGTCGCCGCGTGGCGGATCGCCCGCGATCGGGCCAGGGACCAGCTCACCGACCCGCTGACCGACCTGCCCAACCGGCAGGCCCTGCTGATCGCCACCCAGGAGGCGCTGGCCGCGCACGAGGGCGAACCCGGGTACAGCGTCGGCCTGATCCTGCTCGATCTGGACCGCTTCCGGTCACTGAACGACGCACTCGGACACACGGCCGGCGACCGGCTGCTGGTGCACATCGCCCGCCGGCTGCACCGGGCGCTGCGCTCCGGCCCCAGCTTCGCGCAGGGCCCGGACGACGCCGTGCTGCCCCCGCAGGTGCGCCGCCGCAGCGAACGCCCGGTGGTGGCCCGGATGGGCGGCGACGAGTTCGCGGTGCTGCTGCCCGGCGTCGGCAGCCCCGAGCTGCTGGAGCGGATCGCGCAGGGGCTGATCGCCGAACTCGCGGCGCCGATCCGGCTGGACGGGCTGCTGCTGGTGCTGGAGGCCAGTGCCGGGGTCTGCGTGCACCCGACGCACGCCCCGGATGCAGAATCGCTTCTGCGGCGCGCCGACGTGGCGATGGGCCACGCCCAGCACAGCCGCAGCGGCGTCGAACTGTACGACGAGGCCCGGGACCTGGACACCCCGTACCGGATCGGCCTGCTCGGCGACCTGCGGCGGGCGCTGGAGATGAACGAAGTCGCCCTGCACTACCAGCCGAAGGTGGCCTTCGACGGCCGGGTGGTCGGCCTGGAGGCGCTGGTGCGCTGGGAACGGCCCGGCCAGGGCCGGGTGCCCCCCGACGAGTTCATCAGCCTCGCCGAGTCCTCCGGCCTGATGCCCCGGCTCACCGACTACGTCCTGGAGAGCGCCGTCGGGCAGATCGCCCGCTGGCGCCACCAGGACCTGATGGTGCCGGTCGCCGTCAATGTCTCGCCGCGCGACGTCCTCAACCCGGGCTTCGCCGCCCGGGTCGCCGGACACCTCACCCGGCACCAGGTTCCGGCCGAGGCGCTCCAACTGGAGATCACCGAACGGCTGTTGCTGGACGACAGCCGACGGGCCGCCGACACGCTCGCCGAACTGCGCCGCTACGGCGTGCGGATGTCGCTGGACGACTTCGGCACCGGGCACTCCTCGCTGGTCCGGCTGCGCAGCCTCCCGGTCGGCGAGCTGAAGATCGACCGCTCCTTCGTCTCCCGGATGGTCGCCGACGACCACGACGCGGCGGTGGTCCGCTGCTCGGTGGAGCTCGCGCACTCGCTGGGGCTGACGGTGGTGGCGGAGGGCGTCGAGGACGACGAGACGTGGGAGCGCCTGCACGACCTCGGGGTCGACGCCGTGCAGGGGTGGCTGGTGTCGGCCGCGCTGCCCGCCGATCAGGCCACCGCGTGGTTGCAGGTGCGGCAGACGGGGGCGGCGCCGGTGCAGGTGCGGCAGACCGGGGCGGCGCCGGTCTCCTCGGTGCCGCGATAACGCTCCTGAGGGGTCCGTCCGGGGAGGGGAGTCCGGTCCTCGGGCGGACCTTTCCGCGCCTGCCCGGCGGCCCGCGCGGTTCTCTCCCGGCCCCGGCGGTAGGGGCGGTGCCCCCACGCGTCCCCTGGACCGCGTCCCGGTGGCCATAGGATGGGCCCTCAAGACCAAAAGGACGGGTGTGCCCAGGGCCGCCCGGTCCACCGGAACTCACCCTTGAGGATCGCTGCATGCCTGGCATCACGCGCGAGGAGGTCGCCCACCTCGCCCGGCTGTCGCGTCTGGAGTTGCAGGCGGAGGAGTTGGACCACTTCGCCGAGCAGCTCGACGTGATCATCGGCGCGGTCGCCCGCGTTTCCGAGGTCGCGGGGCAGGACGTCCCGCCGACCTCCCACCCGCTCCCGCTGAGCAACGTCATGCGGGCGGACGAGGTGCGACAGTCGCTGACCCCGGAGCAGGCGCTGTCCGGCGCCCCGGCGAGTGAGGACCAGCGTTTCCGCGTGCCGCAGATCCTCGGGGAGGACTGACCGAGATGACCGACCTGATCAAGTACACGGCGGCCGAGACGGCCTCCGCGATCGCCAAGGGCGAGGTCTCGGCCGTCGAGGTCGCCCAGGCCCACCTGGACCGCATCAACGCCGTCGACAAGAAGGTCAACGCCTTCCTGCACGTCGACGGCGAGGGCGCGCTGGCCGCCGCCCGCAAGGTCGACGACAAGCGGGCCAAGGGCGAGCAGCTCAGCCCGCTGGCCGGCGTGCCGCTGGCGCTGAAGGACGTCTTCACCACCAAGGGCATCCCGACCACCTGCGGCTCGAAGATGCTCGAAGGCTGGATCCCGCCCTACGACGCCACCCTGACGCGGCGGCTGAAGGACGCGGACGTCGTCATCCTCGGCAAGACCAACATGGACGAGTTCGCGATGGGCTCCTCCACCGAGAACTCGGCGTACGGCCCGACCGGCAACCCGTGGGACCTGACCCGGATCCCCGGCGGCTCCGGCGGCGGCTCCGCGGCGGCGCTCGCCGCGTTCGAGGCGCCGCTGGCGATCGGCACCGACACCGGCGGCTCGATCCGCCAGCCCGGCGCCGTCACCGGCACCGTCGGCGTCAAGCCGACCTACGGCTCGGTGTCCCGCTACGGCCTGGTCGCCTTCTCGTCCTCGCTCGACCAGGGCGGCCCGTGCGCCCGCACCGTGCTGGACGCGGCGCTGCTGCACGAGGCGATCGCCGGCCACGACCCGCTGGACTCCACCTCGATCGACGCGCCCGTCCCGGCCGTGGTCGAGGCCGCGAAGATGCGCGACATCCGCGGCATGCGGATCGGCGTCGTCAAGGAGTTCGCCGGCGAGGGCTACCAGGCCGGCGTCATGCAGCGCTTCAACGAGTCGGTGGAGCTGCTGCGCGAGCTGGGCGCCGAGGTCGTCGAGGTGTCCTGCCCGTCGTTCACGCTGGCGCTGCCCGCGTACTACCTGATCGCCCCGTCCGAGTGCTCCTCGAACCTGGCCCGGTTCGACGCGATGCGCTACGGCCTGCGGGTCGGCGACGACGGCACCCGCTCCGCCGAGCAGGTCACCGCGCTGACCCGGGAGGCCGGCTTCGGCGACGAGGTCAAGCGCCGCATCATCCTCGGCACCTACGCGCTGTCGTCCGGCTACTACGACGCCTACTACGGCTCGGCGCAGAAGGTCCGGACGCTGATCTCCCGCGACTTCGACGCCGCGTTCGCCGGCGTCGACGTGCTGATCTCGCCGACCACGCCGACCACGGCTTTCCCGATCGGCGAGCGGGCGGACGACCCGATGGCGATGTACCTCGCCGACCTGTGCACCATTCCCTCGAACCTCGCGGGCAACGCGGCCATGTCGCTGCCCTGCGGGCTCGCCCCGGAGGACAATCTCCCGGTCGGCCTGCAGATCATCGCCCCCGCGATGGCGGACGACCGCCTCTACCGCGTGGGCGGCGCCGTCGAGGCCGCGCTCAACGACAAGTGGGGTCACACCCTGCTGGAGGAGGCACCGGCACTGTGAGCAAGATCGAGAAGGCCAAGGGTTGGAAGCACTCGAAGCCCGGCCTGTGGCTGTCCATCGGCACCAGCGCGTTCGGGGCGATCTCCATCGTCAAGGACGTCCGCAGCGCCCGTGAGGACGACGACACCCTCAAGCTGATCAACGCCCTGGTCGGCGCCGCCGCCCTGATCACCGGCACCGCGCTCCTCGTCCGTGAGCTCAAGCGGCTCGGCGACGACGACGTCCTGCTCGGCTGAACCTCCCATGACTGAAGAAGGGACGCTGTGAGCGTCATGAGCCTGGTCTCCTACGAGGAGGCTCTCGCCTCGTACGACCCGGTGATGGGCCTTGAGGTCCACGTCGAGCTGGGTACCAAGACCAAGATGTTCTGCGGCTGCTCCACCGAGCTGGGCGCGGAACCGAACTCGCAGACCTGCCCGACCTGCCTCGGCCTGCCCGGCTCGCTGCCGGTGGTCAACGCGGTCGGCGTGGAGTCCGCGATCCGGATCGGTCTCGCGCTGAACTGCGAGATCGCGGAGTGGTGCCGGTTCGCCCGGAAGAACTACTTCTACCCGGACATGCCGAAGAACTTCCAGACCAGCCAGTACGACGAGCCGATCGCCTTCAACGGCTACCTCGACGTGCAGCTGGAGGACGGCGAGATCTTCCGCGTGGAGATCGAGCGCGCCCACATGGAGGAGGACACCGGCAAGTCCACCCACGTCGGTGGCGCCACCGGCCGCATCCACGGCGCCGAGTACTCGCTGCTCGACTACAACCGGGCCGGCATCCCGCTGATCGAGATCGTCACCAAGCCGATCGAGGGCGCGGGCCACCGGGCCCCCGAGGTGGCGAAGGCGTACGTCGCCGAGCTGCGCGAGCTGATCAAGGCGCTGGGCGTCTCCGAGGCCCGGATGGACAAGGGCCAGATGCGCTGCGACGTCAACCTGTCGCTGCGCCCCAACGGCACCGAGAAGTTCGGCACCCGCAGCGAGACCAAGAACGTCAACTCGCTGCGCAGCGTCGAACGGGCCGCCCGGTTCGAGATCCAGCGGCACGCCACCGTGCTGACGGACGGCGGGACGATCGTCCAGGAGACCCGGCACTTCCACGAGGAGGACGGCTCCACCACCTCCGGCCGGATCAAGGACAACGCCGAGGACTACCGGTACTTCCCGGAGCCCGACCTGGTCCCCGTCGCCCCGGCCCGTGCCTGGGTCGAGGAGCTGCGGGCCTCTCTGCCCGAGCTGCCGCGGGTCCGCCGGTCCCGGCTGCAGGCCGAGTGGGGCCTGTCCGACCAGGACATGCAGTCGGTGCTCAACGCCGGCGCGGTCGAGCCGATCACCGAGACCATCGCGGCCGGCGCCCCCGCCGACCAGGCCCGCAAGTGGTGGATGGGCGAGCTGGCACGGCGCGCCAACGAGACCGGCACCGAGCTGTCCGAGCAGCCGATCACCCCGGCCCAGGTGGCCCGGGTCTGCGCGCTGGTCGCCGAGGGCAAGCTGAACGACAAGCTGGCCCGCCAGGTCATCGAGGCCGTCCTCGCCGGCGAGGGCGAGCCGGACCAGGTCGTGGAGAAGCGCGGCCTGGCCGTGGTCTCCGACGACTCGGCGCTCGGCGCGGCCGTCGACCAGGCGATCGCCGACAACCCGGACGTCGCGGCGAAGATCCGCGACGGCAAGGTGCAGGCGGTCGGCGCGCTGGTCGGCGCGGTCATGAAGGCCACCCGCGGGCAGGCCGACGCGGCGAAGGTGAAGGACCTGATCCTGGAGAAGCTGGCCTGAGGCCGAGCCGCTCCGCACGGTGCCCGTCCCCGAGGTGGGGGCGGGCACCGTCGTTTTCGGGACGAGAACCACCTCCGAAGGTCCACTGGCGGGCCGTCAAGGGTCGGGTGGGCAACGGGAGTTGACTGGGCCCCGGGCGGGCCACGGGTGGCCGTCGCTCTCCCGCCGGTCTGGGCCGAACGGGCGACACCGTTCCGAAGGGCCCCCGCCCCACCTGGCAGTCATTACGCTGAGTTGAGTATGCGTGCCGGTGCGTGACCGGATTGGTGTAGGGTCCGAAGCGGGAACACCGGTACGGCCACGGGCCGGAGGGGGAGATGTCGATGAACTCCACCGAATCGGTGCTGCCTGCCCGCCCCGCCCTGCGCCGGCTCACGGCCGCGCTGCTCGCGGTGCTCTGCGCCGGCTACGCGGTGGGTGCCGGGATCGGCTGGGGATCGTGCGAACTCGCCCTGTTCATGGGGGACTTCGGCCTTGCTGCCGCCGCCCTCGCGGCCGCCCTGTCCTGCCTCGCGCACGGCATCGCGGTCGGCGGCCACACCCGTCCGGCCTGGCTGCTGTTCGGCCTCTCCTCGGCGGTGGTGGCGTTCGGCAACGGCGTCTGGGGCTGGTACGAGGTGGTGCTCGGCCGGCCGCTGCCGCCGGACTCCGCCGCCGACTTCCCGTTCCTGCTGTTCGCCCCGCTCGCCATCACCGGCCTGCTGGTGCTCGCCCAGCGCCCGCGCAATCCGGCCGGCTGGCTCTGCCTGGTGCTGGACGCCTGGCTGGTGGCCGGCTCGCTGTTCACCCTCAGCTGGAGCCTGGCGCTCGGCCGGGTCGCCGCCGGCGACGGCGACGACCCGCTGAAGCTCGCCCTCGGCCTCGGCTATCCGGTGCTGGACATCCTGCTGGTCAGCCTGGTGGTCGGCCTCAACGTCCGTGGCCGGGACCGCAATCGGGCCGCCGTGCACACCGCGATGATCGGCCTCGCCGTCACCGTGGTGTGCGACGCGCTGTTCACCACCCCGCAGTTCCACAGCGACTACCACTCCGGCGAGCTGCTGGACGCCGGCTGGTTCGCCGGCTCCCTGCTGCTCGCCTGGGCCCCCTGGTCGCACACCCGCCGCCCCAGCCGCGAACACCCCTCCACCCAGGGCTCGCCGCGCCGCCGGGTCGCCTCCACCTTCAGCGCGCTCACGCCCTACGCCGCCGCCGCGGTGTGCACCGCCGGCATCCTGTACAACGCGCTCGGCGGACGCCCGCTGGACCGGGTGATGCTCGCCGCCGCCAGCACCGTCGGACTGGCCCTGATCATCCGTCAGGGCGTCATGCTGATCGACAACCTCTCGCTGGCCCAGGAACTCGCCACCAAGGAAGCCCACTTCCGCTCCCTGGTGCAGGGCTCCAGCGACGTCATCATGATCGCCGGCCCGTCCGGGGCGCTGTCCTACGTCAGCCCCGCCGCGCTGCGGGTCTACAACCGGGACCCGGAGGAGCTGGTCGGCGGCAACCTGCTCAACCTGGTGCACCCCGAGGACGTCGACCGGGTGCTCGCCGAGGTGCGCCGGATCCTGGCCCGCGCCCGGGGCGCCCGGTTCCACAACGGCGAACCCTCCGCCCGGGTCGAGTGCCGGATCCGCTCCGGCGAGGGGGAGTGGCTGCACGTCGAGTCCACCGTCAACCCGTACCGCGACGGGCTGATCCTGAACAGCCGCGACATCACCGAACGGGTGCGCCTGCAGGCCCAGTTGCAGCACAACGCGTTCCACGACCCGCTGACCGACCTGCCCAACCGGGCGCTGTTCGCGCACCGCGTCCGGGCCGCGCTCTCCGCGCAGGGCCCGGCCGGCACCGCCGTCGCCGTGCTCTTCCTCGACCTGGACGGCTTCAAGGCCGTCAACGACACCGCCGGCCACCAGGTCGGCGACGAACTCCTGGTGCAGGCCGCCCGCCGGCTCCAGACCGCCGTCCGCACCGAGGACACCGTCGCCCGGTTCGGCGGCGACGAGTTCGCCGTCCTGGTCCGCGGCCGGCTCGGCCACCCGCAGGTCCGCGACCTCGCCGAACGCATCCGCGCCGCGCTCTCCGAGCCGTACTGGATCGGCGGCGCCGAACTCGGCGTCGCCGCCTCCATCGGCATCGCGTTCGGCCCCGACGCCCCGCCGCCCGCCCCCGACCCCGTCCCCGGCGAGGACGAGGACGCCCTCGCCCGCAGCGCCGACGCGCGGGCCGCGAGCGCCGCCGACGAACTGCTGCGCAACGCCGACCTGGCGATGTACCAGGCCAAGTCCCGCGGCAAGGGCCGGGTGGTGCTCTACACCCCGGCGATGCGCGCCGAACTCGACCGGCGCGGCGAACTGGAGGAACGGCTGCGCGCCGCCGTCCGCGAAGGCTCCTTCGCGCTGCTCCACCAGCCCGTGGTCGAACTGGCCGGCGGCCGGCTCACCGGCGTCGAGGCACAGGCCCGCTGGCGCTCCGCCGAAGGCCTGCTGCTCACCCCCGCCGAGTTCCTGCGCACCGCCGACACCGGCGACGGCGCCACCCGGTTCGCCCGCTGGCTGGTCACCGAGGCGGTCGCCGCCGCCGCCCGCCGCCGCGCCGACGGCCCCGCCGCGCCGCCCGTCCCGGTCACCGTCCGGCTGGCCGCCGAACGGCTCTGCGCCCCCGGCATGTACGAGACCCTGGCCGGCGCCCTGCGGGACACCGAACTGCCGCCCGACCTGCTCGTCCTGGAGGTCTCCCGGATGGGCCCCGACGCGCTCGCCGACGAACTCGGCCGCCGGCTGGCGGCGTTGCGCCGGCTCGGGGTGTCCACCGCACTCGCCGGGTTCGGCGCCGGCGGCGGCTCGCTCGGGGCGCTCGCCCGGATGCCGTTCGACGCGCTCAAACTGGACCGCAGCCTGGTCCAGGACATCGCCGACTCCACCCTCACCCGGGCGCTGGCCGGGCACGCGCTGCGGCTCGGCCGGGACCTCGGCCTGGTCACCGGCGCCGACGGCGTCGACCACCCCCGGCAGATCGCGGTGCTCCAGGAACTCGGCTGCCGGCGCGGCCAGGGCCTGGCCTTCGACCGCCCGCTCGACGAACTGCGCCTGCGCCGCGCCCTGCTGCGCCGCGGCTACCCCGTCCCGCGCCCCGGCCAGGGCCACCCCGGCCGGCGCCCGCTGCTCACCCCCGAGCCCCGCACAGGTGGCCTGGCGGAGGCTTCGGCAGGCCGTCCGGGGCACCTCCACAGCGGCCTTGAGCTGCCGCAACGCCACACCGTCGGGGGTCCGATCGGCGGCCCGAATGGTGAGACGTCGGTCCCACCAGCTTGACACCCACCGCTGCGTGGGAGGAAGGTCGGTGCCATGACCACCCGAATTCTCGTACTTGGCGGGCGCGTCGGCTGAAGAACAGCCTGACGCGCCTCCCCCTCGCATGCCCTTGGCACGAGGGGTTTTTTGTTGCACGAATCCGGGTCGGCCACCGCAGGAATCCTGGCCTCAACCCCCCGAAATCCGGACGATCGAGGCACCGCCGGAGACCGCCCAGGGAGCCACCGCCACCCGGGCCGGCGCCACCCCGAGCAGAACCCGAGAAGAGACAGGCAGATGACTGAGCACGCCGCAACCCCCCGTCGTGGGGACCACCCGGCCGCCCACGCTCCGGGTCAGCAGACCATCGAGACCATGACCGGCGCGCAGTCGCTCATTCGCTCGCTCGAGGCCGTCGGGGCCGACACGGTCTTCGGCATTCCGGGTGGCGCCATCCTCCCGGCGTACGACCCGCTGATGGATTCCACCAAGGTCCGGCACATCCTGGTCCGCCACGAGCAGGGCGCCGGCCACGCCGCGACCGGCTACGCGCAGGCCACCGGCAAGGTCGGCGTCTGCATGGCCACCTCGGGCCCCGGCGCCACCAACCTGGTCACCCCGATCGCCGACGCCTACATGGACTCGGTCCCGATGGTCGCGATCACCGGCCAGGTCGCCTCCAAGGCGATCGGCACGGACGCCTTCCAGGAGGCGGACATCTGCGGCATCACCATGCCGATCACCAAGCACAACTACCTGGTGACCGACCCCGCCGAGATCCCCCGGGTGATCGCCGAGGCGTTCCACATCGCCGCCACCGGCCGTCCCGGCCCGGTGCTGGTCGACATCGCCAAGGACGCCCTGCAGGCCACCACCACCTTCCGCTGGCCGGTCGAGGCCTCGCTGCCCGGCTACCGCCCCGTCACCAAGCCGCACGCCAAGCAGATCCGCGAGGCCGCCAAGCTGCTGGTGGGCTCCAAGCGCCCGGTGCTGTACGTCGGCGGCGGCGTGCTGAAGGCCAACGCCGGCGCCGAGCTGCGCATCCTGGCCGAGCTGACCGGCGCCCCCGTGGTCACCACCCTGATGGCGATCGGCGTCTTCCCGGACAGCCACCCGCAGCACCTGGGCATGCCCGGCATGCACGGCTCGGTCCCCGCGGTCACCGCGCTGCAGAAGTCCGACCTGCTGTTCACCCTGGGCGCCCGCTTCGACGACCGGGTCACCGGCAAGCTCGACTCGTTCGCCCCGAACGCCAAGGTCGTGCACGCCGACATCGACCCGGCCGAGATCGGCAAGAACCGCCCGGCGGACGTCCCGATCGTCGGCGACGCCCGCGAGGTGCTGGCCGACCTGATCGTCGCCGTCCAGGCCGAGTTCGACGCCGGCCACCGCGGCGACTACGCGGACTGGTGGACCAAGCTCAACCACTGGAAGCAGACCTACCCGATCGGTCACGAGCCCGCCCCCGACGGCATGCTGTCGCCGCAGCAGGTCATCGAGCGGATCGGCAAGCTGGTCGGCCCGGACGCGATCTACGCGGCGGGCGTCGGCCAGCACCAGATGTGGGCCAGCCAGTTCATCCAGTTCGAGAAGCCCGCGACCTGGCTGAACTCCGGCGGCGCCGGAACCATGGGCTACGCCGTCCCGGCGGCGATGGGCGCCAAGGCCGGAAAGCCGGACGTCCCGGTCTGGGCGATCGACGGCGACGGCTGCTTCCAGATGACCAATCAGGAACTGACCACCTGCACCCTGAACAACCTGCCGATCAAGGTCGCGGTCATCAACAACGGCTCGCTGGGCATGGTCCGCCAGTGGCAGACGCTGTTCTACAACCAGCGCTACTCCAACACGGTCCTGCACTCCGGCCCCGGCCACGACGGCATCGAGCAGCCCGCCCAGGGCACCCGGATCCCGGACTTCGTGATGCTGTCCGAGGCGATGGGCTGCGTCGGTCTGCGCTGCGAGCGCCCCGAGGACCTGGACGCCGTCATCAAGCAGGCCATGGAGATCAACGACCGCCCGGTGGTCATCGACTTCATCGTCCACCAGGACGCGATGGTCTGGCCGATGGTCGCGGCCGGCACCAGCAATGACGAGATCCAGTTCGCCCGGGGCGTGCGCCCCGACTTCGGCGACGACCAGGACTGACGAGTCGGAAAGCGATGACCACCATGTCCAAGCACACCCTGTCGGTCCTGGTCGAGAACAAGCCCGGCGTGCTCGCCCGGATCGCCGCGCTGTTCTCCCGCCGCGGCTTCAACATCGACTCGCTGGCGGTCGGCCCGACCGAGCACCCCGACATCTCCCGGATGACCATCGTGGTCAACGTCGAGGAGCTGCCGCTGGAGCAGGTCACCAAGCAGCTCAACAAGCTGGTCAACGTGATCAAGATCGTGGAGCTCGACCAGGCGCAGGCCGTCCAGCGCGAACTCGTGCTGGTGAAGGTCCGCGCCGACGCCGAGACCCGCTCCCAGGTCACCGAGATCGTCCAGCTGTTCCGCGCCAAGACCGTCGACGTGTCGCCCGACGCGGTGACGGTCGAGGCGACCGGCTCGTCGGACAAGCTGGAGGCCATGCTGAAGATGCTGGAGCCTTACGGCATCAAGGAGTTGGTGCAGTCCGGCCTGGTCGCGATCGGCCGCGGCGCCCGCTCCATCACGGACCGCTCGCTGCGCGCGCTCGACCGCAGCGCCTGACGCGCGCCGTCTCAACACTCAAGCAGCACCACCGAACCCCCGCCGGGTGCGCCTACGGTAGGAGCACCCGGCAACACCACCACGCAAGGAGATGTGCCCCCGTGGCCGAGCTGTTCTACGAAGACGACGCCGACCTGTCCATCATCCAGGGCCGCAAGGTCGCGGTCATCGGCTACGGCAGCCAGGGCCACGCCCACGCGCTGTCGCTGCGTGACTCGGGCGTCGACGTCCGCGTCGGTCTGCTGGAGGGCTCCAAGTCCCGCGCCGCCGCCGCCGAGGCCGGCCTGCGCGTGGTCACCCCGTCCGAGGCCGCGGCCGAGGCCGACGTCATCATGATCCTGGTGCCGGACCCGATCCAGGCCGACGTCTACAAGGAGGCCATCGAGCCGAACCTGAAGGCGGGCGACGCCCTGTTCTTCGGCCACGGCCTGAACATCCGCTTCGGCTTCATCCAGCCGCCGGCCGACGTCGACGTCTGCATGGTCGCCCCGAAGGGCCCGGGCCACCTGGTCCGCCGCCAGTACCAGGAGGGCCGCGGCGTCCCGTGCATCGTGGCCGTCGAGCAGGACGCCACCGGCAAGGCCTTCGACCTGGCGCTGTCCTACGCCAAGGGCATCGGCGGCACCAAGGCCGGCGTCATCAAGACCACCTTCACCGAGGAGACCGAGACCGACCTGTTCGGTGAGCAGGCCGTCCTCTGCGGTGGCACCGCCGCCCTGGTCAAGGCCGGCTTCGAGACCCTGGTCGAGGCGGGCTACCAGCCCGAGATCGCCTACTTCGAGTGCCTGCACGAGCTGAAGCTGATCGTCGACCTGATGTACGAGGGCGGCCTGGAGAAGATGCGCTGGTCGGTCTCCGAGACCGCCGAGTGGGGCGACTACGTGACCGGCCCCCGCATCATCACCGCCGACACCAAGGCCGAGATGAAGAAGGTCCTCGCGGAGATCCAGGACGGCACCTTCGCCAACACCTGGATCGCCGAGTACAAGGCCGGCCTGCCGAAGTACAACGAGTACAAGAACGCGGACGCCGACCACCTGCTGGAGACCACCGGCAAGAAGCTCCGCAAGCTGATGTCCTGGGTGGACCAGGAAGCCTGATCGGCTTGTACAACAAGGCTGTTCCCGTCCGGGTGATTTCGCCGGACGGGAGCAGTCCCCCCGGCGGCCCGCCGATAGACTCCCGAATACGCGTCAGGCCCACAGCGTCGTGCGTCTAGCTACGCGACATGCCACCTTCCCCCGCCGCGCGCACGCCACCTCACGTGCCCTCCGCCCGGTGGGGTGAACCGGACAGTTAAGGACACACTGTCGTGAGCGCTGTGACCTCCAAGAACGCCGTCGTCCTCATCGCCGAAGAGCTCTCGCCCGCCACCGTGGACGCGCTGGGCCCCGACTTCGAGATCCGGCACTGCAACGGCGCCGACCGCGCCGAGCTGCTGGCCGCGATCGCCGACGTCGACGCCATCCTGATCCGCTCCGCCACCAAGGTGGACGCCGAGGCGCTGGCCGCCGCCAAGAAGCTCAAGGTCGTCGCCCGCGCCGGCGTCGGTCTGGACAACGTCGACGTCGCCGCCTCCACCAAGGCCGGCGTGATGGTCGTCAACGCGCCGACCTCCAACATCGTCACCGCCGCCGAGCTCGCCTGCGGTCTGCTGATCTCGGTCGCCCGCAACATCGCGCCCGCCAACGCCGCGCTCAAGGGCGGCGAGTGGAAGCGCAACAAGTACACCGGCGTCGAGCTCAGCGAGAAGACCCTCGGCGTGGTCGGCCTCGGCCGGATCGGCGTCCTGGTCGCGCAGCGGATGTCCGCGTTCGGCATGAAGATCGTCGCCTACGACCCCTACATCCAGGCCGCCCGCGCGGCCCAGATGGGCGTCAAGCTGCTCTCCCTCGAAGAGCTGCTGGAGGTCGCGGACTTCATCACCGTGCACCTGCCGAAGACCCCCGAGACCATCGGCCTGATCGGCGACGAGGCGCTGCACAAGGTCAAGCCGAGCGTGCGGATCGTCAACGCGGCCCGCGGCGGCATCGTCGACGAGGACGCGCTGCTGCGCGCCCTGCAGGACGGCCGGGTGGCCGGCGCGGGCCTGGACGTCTACTCCAAGGAGCCGTGCACCGACTCGCCGCTGTTCGCCTTCGACAACGTGGTCGCCACCCCGCACCTGGGCGCCTCCACCGACGAGGCGCAGGAGAAGGCCGGCATCGCGGTCGCCAAGTCGGTGCGCCTCGCGCTGGCCGGCGAACTGGTGCCGGACGCGGTCAACGTCCAGGGCGGCGTGATCGCCGAGGACGTGCGCCCGGGCCTCCCGCTGGCCGAGAAGCTCGGCCGGATCTTCACCGCGCTGGCCGGCGAGGTCGCCGTCCGCCTCGACGTCGAGGTCCGCGGCGAGATCACCCAGCACGACGTGAAGGTGCTCGAACTCTCCGCGCTGAAGGGCGTGTTCGAGGACGTGGTGGCCGAGACGGTGTCCTACGTCAACGCCCCGCTGTTCGCCCAGGAGCGCGGCGTCGAGGTCCGCCTGACCACCTCCAGCGAGTCGCCCGAGCACCGCAACGTGATCACCGTCCGCGGCACCCTGGCGAACGGCGGGGAGGTGTCGATCTCCGGCACCCTCTCCGGCCACAAGCAGACCCAGAAGATCGTCGGCGTCGACGGCTTCGACGTGGACGTGGCGCTCACCGACCACATGGCGTTCTTCCACTACGAGGACCGTCCCGGCGTGGTCGGCACCCTCGGGCGGATCCTCGGCGACGCCGGCATCAACATCGCCGGCATGCAGGTGGCCCGCGACGGCGACAACGCGCTCGCCTCGATCACCGTGGACACCGAGGTCTCGCAGGAGGTCCTGACGGAGATCTCCGCCGCCATCGGCGCCGGCTTCGCCCGCGCGGTGAACCTGGGCTGACGCCCCCGCAGTACGCCCGAACGGCCCTTCCGCCCTTGAGACGGAAGGGCCGTTCGTGTACCCGGGGGCCGTCGCCGTCTCAGATACTAGGAAATCCAAGTAATTCGGCGACAGCGCGGTCCGCCCGCCGTACTGTGGAGTAGTCATACGGTGCGCCACCCCCGCAACGCCGGGGCGCCTGGCCCGTGTGCACGTACGCGAAGTGGCGGGCGACCCTCGCCGGGCGTACTTCTACTCTCCTCACCACTCTCGCCCGCGCGCTGCTGCGCCCCCGCACCAAGGAGCCCGGTATGCCTTTCGTCGCAGACCGCACCACCGCCCCCACCGCGCCCGCCACCGTCACCGCCGTCGCCCAGCTGCGCCGCCGCCGCGCCCAGGCCGACCCGCGCACCGCCGCCGCCCTGCAGCGCGCCCTCGACCGCCGCGACAATGGCGCCCCCGTGGAACGCTGAGCCCCAACGGCCGTACTGGGCCGGTCGGGTGACTTACCGTCACCCATGCGGTGAACGTCCGCACCCGGCCCGGCGACGGCTCCTAGGTTGGGGCGGTGCGCACCGCCCTCGGCCTCCTCGCCGTCCTCGCCCTGCTCGCCCCGACCGCCCCCGCGGCGGCCGCCCCACCCGTCCGGCCGCACGCGGCGACCACCGCGGTCTTACTCGAACTCACCACCGAGCCCGCCGCCACCGCCTGGCGCCGCGCCCAGGACGGCGCCCGGCGCGAACGCCGCACCCCCGACCAGACCAGGCGCGCCGCGGCCGCGGCCGGCAGCGCCCAGCGCGCGGCCGCGGACCGCTCGCTGGACACCCTCACCGCCACGCTGCGGCGCGCCGTCCCCGAAGCCCGCCCGCTGTACCGCACCCGCACCCTGGTCAGCGGGCTCGCCCTGCGGCTGCCCGCCGACGAACTCCCGCGCCTGGCCGGCCTGCCCGGCGTCCGGGCCGTCCACCCCGTGACGCTCAAGCAGCGCGCCAACGGGTACGCGGTGCCGCTCACCGGTGCCCCGAAAGTGTGGGACGGGCCCGCCGGCCACACCGGCGAAGGCGTCCGGATCGGCATCGTCGACTCCGGCATCGACTACACCCACGCCGACTTCGGCGGCCCCGGCACCCCCGAGGCGTACCGCGCCGTCGACAGCGCCAAGCCCGCGCCCGCCGGACTGTTCCCCAACGACAAGGTGATCGGCGGCAAGGACCTGGTCGGCGACGACTACGACCCCGACCCGGCCGCCGAGGACCACCAGCCCGTCCCGCACCCCGACGACAACCCGCTCGACTGCGCCGCCAACGGCCACGGCACCCACGTCGCCGGCACCGCCGCCGGCCTCGGCGTCACCGCCGACGGCAAGACCTACCGCGGCCCCTACCGGCCCGGCCTGAACCCCGCCGACTTCAAGGTCGCCCCCGGCGCGGCCCCCGGCGCCCAGCTGTACGCCATCAAGGTGTTCGGCTGCCACGGCTCCACCGACCAGCTCGCCGCCGCCCTCGACCTGGCCGCCGACCCGAACGGCGACGGCGACCTCTCCGACCGGCTCGACGTCGTCAACCTCTCCCTCGGCAGCTCCTTCGGCAGCCCCGACGACGCCGACGCCCTCGCCGCCGACCGGCTCGCCGCACTCGGCACCGTGGTGGTCGCCGCCGCCGGCAACGAGGGCGACGTGTACGGCATCGGCGGCAGCCCCGGCGCCGCCGCCCGGGTGCTCACCGCCGCCGCCTCCGTCGACGGGCACGGCGACGCCGACGGCATCACCGTGCTCGCCCCCGCCGCCCTCGCCGGAACCGTCCCCGCGCACTGGAGCAACCGGTACACCCGGTGGGACACCGCCGCCGTCGGCGGTGAACTCGCCGTCCCCGCAGCCGACTCCGACGGCTGTGCGGCGTTCGACGCGGCCGACGCCGACCGACTGCGCGGAAGGATCGCCCTGCTGCGCTGGACCACCAAGGACGCCGACCGGGCCTGCGGCTCCGGCCCGCGCGCCGACCACGCCGCCGACGCCGGGGCGATCGGCGCGCTGTACGCCGCCGACGGCGACAACCTCGGCGAGATCGCCGGCGACGAACGCATTCCCGCCGCGATCCTGGCCCGCGCCGACGGCGAACGCCTGCTGGCGGCCACCCGGGAAGGCCCCGTGACCGTCCGGCTCGCCGCCCCCGGCAACCCGCTGCACGGCGCCGTCCCGCAGGACCAGCCGCAGCGCGTCGACACCCTCGCCTCCTTCACCTCCCGCGGCATCGGCGTGGACGGCATCGTCAAACCCGACCTGGCCGCGCCCGGCGAGACCATCTGGTCCGCGAAGGCCGGCACCGGCAGCGGCGGCATGCGCGAGGACGGCACCTCGATGGCCACCCCGCACCTGGCCGGCCTGGCCGCGCTGGTCCGCTCCGCCCGCCCCGGGCTGGGCGCCGCCGAGATCAAGGCCGCGCTGATGAACACCGCCACCGACACCTACCTGCACGACGACCGCACCGGGCCGGTGTACGGCCCCGAGCGCACCGGCAGCGGCCGGGTCCGGGCGGACGAAGCCGTCCGCACCCCCGCGCTCGCCTACGGCACCCAGCTCGACGGGGCGGTCGGCGTCTCGTTCGGCGTGGTCGAGGCGACCGGGGCGTACACCGCGAGCCGGGAGGTCGCCGTCCACAATCTGAGTGACCGTCAACTCGCCTACGGGGTCGGCTACTCCTCCTCGACCGACGTTCCCGGGGCGTCCTTCGCGTTCGCCCCGCCCCGGGTCGTCCTCCCGCCGCACGGCACCGCGAACGTCACCGTCACGCTGCGGCTCGCCGGCGGCCTCGGACGCGCCCCCGACCCCACCCTCGACCTCGTCCAGGCCGGGCACCCCCGCACCTACCGGAGCGAACTCTCCGGGCGGCTGCTGCTCACTCCCGCCGACCCCGCGCTGCCCGCCCTCCGCGTCCCGCTGTTCGCCGCGCCGCGCCACGCGACCGACGCCACCGCGTTCGGCGCCCCCGCCGCGTTCGCCGTCGCCGGGCCCGACCTGCTCACCGTCCTGCAGCCCGGCGGCGCCTCCGACTCCGACCTGAGGTACGCGGCCGCCGCCGTCGACGACCAGGGCATCCTCTACCTCGCCGCCGTCCGGTCCGCCCCCGCCGCCACCCCCGCCGGCATCACCGGCGTCCGCGCCTCCCTCGACCTCGACGGCGACGGCGCCCCCGACGCGACCGTCGTCGCCGACCGCCTCCCCGGCAGCGACGTCCTGGTCGCCCGCACCCTCGACGCCCGCACCGGCGCCGAACTCGACGTCCAGCCGCTGGGCGGCCGCTGGGGCGACACCGACACCGCCCTGCTCGACTCCGACACCGTCCTCCTCCCCGTCCGCCTCGCCGCCCTCCCCCCGGCCACCGCCCTCCACTACACCCTGTGGACCGGCCCCACCCCCGACCCCGCCACCGCCCTAGCCACCCTCGGCCCGTTCCCCGTCGACCTCACCCGCCCCACCCCCGTCCTGCACGCCGTCCGCCCCGGCGAGATCCTCCACACCCCCCTGCGCGACGCCCTCCTGCTCCACCACCTCAACCCGGTCGGCCGCCGCGTCCAGGCCCTCACCCCGGGCTGAGCCGGCCTTCCGTCCAGATGGTGGACGGTGCGTGCTCAGGGCCTGGGACGGTTGTACTGTCCGAAACATGTCTCGCACCATTCGTCTTGCAGTGATTCCCGGTGACGGCATCGGCCAGGAGGTCGTGGCCGAGGGCCTCAAGGTGCTTCGCGCCGCCCTGCCCTCCGATGTGAAGCTGGAGACCACCGAGTACGACCTCGGGGCCCGGCTGTACCACCGGACCGGGGAGACGCTGCCGGATGCGGTGCTGGAGGAGCTCAAGGGGCAGGACGCGATCCTGCTCGGGGCGATCGGCGACCCGAGCGTGCCGTCCGGGGTGCTGGAGCGGGGGCTGCTGCTGAAGCTGCGGTTCGCGTTCGACCACCACATCAACCTGCGTCCCGGCAAGCTGTTCCCGGGTGTGCAGTCGCCGCTGGCGGGGCAGCCGGAGATCGACTTCGTGGTGGTCCGCGAGGGCACCGAGGGCCCGTACGTCGGCAACGGCGGCACGCTGCGCACCGGTACGCCGCAGGAGGTCGCCACCGAGGTCAGCCTGAACACCGCGTTCGGCATCGAGCGGGTCGTCCGGGACGCCTACCGCCGTGCCCAGGCCCGCCCGCGCAAGAAGCTGACGCTGGTTCACAAGAACAACGTGCTGGTGCACGCCGGCCACCTGTGGACCCGGATCTTCGAGCAGGTCGGCCGGGAGTTCCCCGAGGTCACCACCGACTACCTGCACGTGGACGCGGCGACGATCTTCTTCGTCACGCAGCCCGAGCGGTTCGACGTGATCGTCACCGACAACCTGTTCGGCGACATCCTGACCGACCTCGCCGCGGCCGTCACCGGCGGCATCGGCCTGGCCGCGTCCGGCAACATCAACCCGAGCGGCGACTTCCCGTCGATGTTCGAGCCGGTGCACGGCTCCGCCCCGGACATCGCCGGCCAGGGCAAGGCCGACCCGACCGCCACCGTGCTGTCGGTCGCCATGCTGCTGGAGCACCTCGGCTTCGCCGCCGAGGCCGCCCAGGTCGAGGCTGCGGTCGCCGCGGACCTCACCGAGCGGGCCGGCGCCCGGTCCACCTCCGAGGTCGGCGACGCGCTCGCCGCCCGAGTATCGGGCTGACCGGCCGGACCACAATTCCGGCCGACGGGCCGGTTCATAGACGTACAGCCTCCCGGCTGTTCGGCACGGCCCTCTGGATGCGAGTATCGACAGTGGGCCGTGCCGTCATGCGTTCCTCCGCCCGGCGGTGGCCCAGCCAAAACCCACGGTGAAGGACAGACAGCCATGAGCACGCCCACCCAGGCGCCCATCACGTTCGACCTCAAGCCCTCGGCGCAGCCGCTGTCCGACGCGGAGCGCGAGGCCCGACTGGCCAACCCCGGCTTCGGCCGGATCTTCACCGACCACATGGTGACCATCCGCTGGACCGAGGGCCGCGGCTGGCACGACGCCCAGCTGACGCCGTACGCGCCGCTGGAGATCGACCCGGCCAACATGACCCTGCACTACGGCCAGGCGATCTTCGAAGGCCTGAAGGCCTACCGCCAGGCCGACGGCTCCATCGCGACCTTCCGCCCGGAGGCCAACGCCGAGCGCTTCCAGGCCTCCGCGCGCCGCCTGGCGATGCCCGAGCTGCCCGTCGAGGCGTTCGTCGAGGCCGTCGAGCTGCTGGTCGCCCAGGACCAGGCGTGGGTGCCGAACCAGCCCGAGCAGAGCCTCTACCTGCGGCCGTTCATGTTCGCCACCGAGGTCGGACTGGGCGTCCGCCCGGCGAACTCCTACCTCTTCATGATCATCGCCTCGCCGGCCGGCGCGTACTTCTCCGGCGGCGTCAAGCCGGTCTCGGTCTGGCTCTCCGAGGACTACGTCCGCGCCGCGCCGGGCGGCACCGGCGCCGCGAAGTGCGCCGGCAACTACGCGGCCTCGCTGGTCGCCCAGGCCGAGGCCGCCGCCAAGGGCTGCGACCAGGTGGTCTGGCTGGACGCCGCCGAGCACAAGTGGGTCGAGGAGATGGGAGGCATGAACCTCTACTTCGTCGTCGGCGAGGGCGAGAACGCCACCGTCGTCACCCCCGAGCTCTCCGGCGCCCTGCTCCCCGGCATCACCCGCGACTCGCTGCTCACCCTCGCCAACGACCTCGGCTACGCCTCCGAGGAGCGCCGGATCTCCACCGACGAGTGGAAGCAGGGCAACGCCGACGGCACCATCACCGAGGTCTTCGCCTGCGGCACCGCCGCCGTCATCACCCCCGTCGGCCACGTCAAGTCCGCGGCCGCCGACTGGACCGTCGCCACCGGCGAGCCCGGCCCCGTCACCATGCAGCTCCGCGAGGCCCTCCTCGCCGTCCAGAGCGGCCACCGCCCGGACACCCACGGCTGGCTGCACAAGATCGTCTGACCCGACAACCACCCCGGGTGCGCCGCCGCGGCGTCCCCGGGGTGACTTCTGTGCGGGGTGCTGTGCCGCGGTCCGGCCGACGGCGACCACGCCACCACCGCCACGGCGCCCGTCGGGCGTCCGCTGCCGCTGCCCGAGCCGTTCGGGTTCGAGCCGGCCGCCGCCGGGCTGTTCGCGTAGCCGTTCCGGATGGCGAGACGGGTTCCGGCGGTGGAGAAGGTGTGTGCAAGACTGCGAGGGTGTCCTCGCTTTCGCTGATTATTAGCAGCAGGCGCGCCGGTCCGCAGTGACCGCTTCCGTGGCAACACCCTGACCGCGGAGCGACCACCAGCGTCCAGACCCGCGCGCAGACCTCTCGCACCCGCGAGGGGTCTTTTGTTTTGTCCCGGACCGGCCCGGGCCCTCACGAGGGGACCGGAGACATCGGGGATGCGCGCGGGATGCTGGACAGTGGAGCCGGATTCCGATCCCGGCAACAATGCACCACTCCACCGAACGGAGAACCCAGGGCCATGACCGAGGCCAACAGCCGCCTGCACGACGGCTTCCACGTCTTCGACACCACGCTCCGCGACGGCGCCCAGCGGGAGGGGATCAACCTCACCGTGGCGGACAAGCTGGCCATCGCGCGCCACCTGGACGAGTTCGGCGTCGGCTTCATCGAGGGCGGCTGGCCCGGCGCCAACCCCCGCGACACCGAGTTCTTCGCCCGCGCCCAGGCCGAACTTGAGCTGAAGAACGCCCAGTTGGTGGCGTTCGGGGCGACCCGCCGGGCCGGCGGGAAGGCCGCCGAGGACCCGCAGCTGGCGGCGCTGGTGGCGTCCGGCGCGCCGGTGGTGACGCTGGTGGCGAAGTCCCACGACCGGCATGTGGAGCTCGCGCTGCGCACCACGCTGGAGGAGAACCTGGAGATGGTCCGGGACAGCGTGGAGTTCCTGCGCTCCCAGGGCCGCCGGGTGTTCATCGACTGCGAGCACTTCTTCGACGGGTACCGGGCGAACCCGGAGTACGCGGTGGCCGTGGTCCGGGCCGCGCACGAGGCCGGCGCGGACGTGGTCGTGCTGTGCGACACCAACGGCGGCATGCTGCCGGCCGGGGTGCACGAGATCGTCGCCGCCGTCCTCGCGGAGACGGGCGCCCGGCTGGGCATCCACGCGCAGGACGACACCGGCTGCGCGGTCGCCAACACGCTGGCCGCGGTGGACGCGGGCGCCACCCACGTGCAGTGCACCGCGAACGGCTACGGGGAGCGGGTCGGCAACGCCAACCTGTTCCCGGTGACGGCGGCGCTGGAGCTGAAGTACGACCGCCGGGTGCTGCCGGCCGGCAGCCTCGCCGAGATGACCCGGATCTCGCACGCCATCGCCGAGGTGGTCAACCTGACCCCGTCCACGCACCAGCCGTACGTCGGCTTCTCGGCGTTCGCGCACAAGGCGGGCCTGCACGCCTCCGCGATCAAGGTGGACCCGGACCTGTACCAGCACATCGACCCGGCGCTGGTCGGCAACAGCATGCGGATGCTGGTGTCCGACATGGCGGGCCGGGCGTCGATCGAGCTGAAGGGCAAGGAGCTGGGCTACGACCTGTCCAGTGACCGCGACCTGGCGGGCCGGGTGGTGGCCCGGGTGAAGGCGCAGGAGAACCTGGGCTACACCTACGAGGCGGCGGACGCCTCCTTCGAGCTGCTGCTGCGCGACGAGGTGAACGGCGGCGAGCGGGTGCGGTTCTTCGAGCTGGAGTCCTGGCGGTCCATCAGCGAGCAGGGCCCGGAGGGCCGGGCCGGCAACGAGGCCACCGTGAAGCTGTGGGCGCGGGGCGAGCGGAAGGTCGCCACCGGCGAGGGCAACGGCCCGGTGGACGCGCTGGACAAGGCGCTGCGGGCGGCGCTGGAGCCGATCTTCCCGCCGCTGGCGAAGCTGGAGCTGGTGGACTACAAGGTCCGCATCCTGGAGGGCCAGCACGGCACCGGTTCGAAGACCCGGGTGCTGATCGAGTCCACCGACGGCACCGGGACCTGGTCGACGGTCGGTGTCGCCGACAATGTGATCGCGGCGTCCTGGGTGGCGCTCGAAGACGCCTACACGTACGGCCTGCTGAGGGCCGATCAGCAGCCGTAACAGCGGTCGGTGCGAGGAAGTGCCCAGGGGGCGTGCGGAAAGCTCCGCACGCCCCCTTCTGGGCGTGACCATGACCGCTTCGTCACCGCAGGCGGGCGAGGAGGGCGTGTTCGACGAGGGTGATGAGGGCGCTCTTGGCGCTGTCCCGGCGTCGGGCGTCGAGGGTGACGATGGGGATGTCGGCGCTGAGCTGGAGGGCTTCGCGGACTTCGTCGGCGGTGTGGGGTTGGTGTCCGTCGAAGCCGTTGAGGGCGACGACGAAGGGGAGTCCGGAGTTCTCGAAGTAGTCGAGGGCGGGGAAGCAGTCGGCGAGGCGTCGGGTGTCGACGAGGACGACGGCGCCGATGGCTCCGCGGACGAGGTCGTCCCACATGAACCAGAAGCGGTCCTGTCCGGGGGTGCCGAACAGGTAGAGGATGAGGTCTTCGTCGAGGGTGATGCGGCCGAAGTCCATGGCGACGGTGGTGGTCGTCTTGCCGGAGACGTGGCTGAGGTCGTCGATGCCGGCGGAGGCCGAGGTCATGACGGCTTCGGTGCGCAGGGGGTTGATTTCGGAGACCGCGCCGACGAGCGTCGTCTTGCCCACGCCGAATCCGCCTGCGACGACGATCTTGGCGGAGGTGGTCGCGCGGCTGGGGGCGGCCGCGTTAGAGCTTGCGAAGTCCACTGAGGACCCTTTCGAGCAGCGTGACGTCGGGCTGGTTGCCGGATTCACCGCCGGCTGCGGGCTGGTGGATGGCGACCAGGCCGGCCTCGGCCAGGTCCGCCACGAGGATGCGGGCCACCCCGAGGGGGAGGCCGAGCAGGGCGGAGATCTCCGCCACCGACTTGACGTCGGAGGCGCACAGCGAGCAGATCCGCTGGTGCTCGGGGAGCAGGGTGGCCATCCGGGCCGGGTCGACCGACGCGGAGACCAGTGCTTCCAGGGCGAGTTCGTAGCGCGGCCGGGTGCGTCCGCCGGTCATGGCGAACGGGCGGATCAGCGGTTCGGCGTCCTCGTGGTCGTCGAACTCGTCGTCCTCATAGGGCTGTTCGACGTGCGGCGCGTGGTAGCGGTGCGGCATGCCGTCGTGCGGGAACGCCTCCGGCCCGGGGTAGGCCTGGCCGTATCCGCCCGGCTGCTGATGCCAGCGCGGGTCGGACTGCGGGGGCAGGTACGACTGGCCACCGTTGTCGAACTGCGGCGCGTACTGCTGCTGCTGACCGTGGCCGACGCCGGGAGCCCCGAAAGCGTCGTGGCCGGAGCCCGCGTACGGGACGCCGAACTGGCCACTGTGGTCGGGCGGTGTCACGGTTCATCTCCTCAAAGGGGTGCGGCGGTGCGTAGCTGGCCGCGTCGCCGGAGGAGCGCCGAGGCCGGTGGTGCGAAGGCCGTACAACGCCCGGTCCCGAGGCCGCCGAAGCGACCTCGGGACGGGCAATGAGGTCTTTCGAATACCAGGACGGTATCCGACGAACCGTCAATGCAGGAGACTGCCCTGGAGTTCAGCCCGCAGAGCGGGCGTCAGGACCGCGCCGGCGCGGTCCACCAGCAGGGCCATTTCGTAGCCCACGAGGCCGATGTCGGAGTCCGGCGAGGCCAGCACCGCGAGCGCGGAGCCGTCGCTGACCGCCATCAGGAACAGGAAGCCCCGCTCCATCTCGACCACCGTCTGGGTCACGTCTCCGCCCTCGAAGATCCGGCTCGCGCCGGAGGTCAGCGAGGTCAGCCCGGACGCGACGGCCGCGAGCTGGTCGGCACGGTCCCGGGGGAAGCCTTCGGACATGCACAGCAGCAGACCGTCGGCGGAGACCACCACCGTGTGGGACACCCCGGGGGTGTTGTCCACGAAGTTGGTGATCAGCCAGTTCAGGTTCTGTGCGGCCTGGCTCATCTGGGTCAACTCAACGCTCCTGCTGGTTCGAGCCGCCGAAGAGATCGGTGCTGCTGTTGTGCGGTCCATCACCGTACGCCCCCTGGTCGGGGTCGATGCGGAAAGTTCCGGTGGTGCCGGAGTCGCCGCCGGCCTGGCGGCCCTGCTCGACGCCGCGGCGCAGGTTGGTCAGGCGGCCGCGGACCTCGTTCGGGTCGCGGGAGACCTGCGGGCCTTCCTGCGGGGTGGGCTTGGCGTTGCCCGGCACCAGATTCTGCCGGGGCACTCGGCGCGGCAGGCCCGAGGAGGTCATTCCGGAGCTGGAGGGCTCGCGGAGCTTCTCCGCGCGCTGCCAGTCGCCGTCGTTGGGCGACTCCCACTCGCTGGGCGCCGCGGTCGGGCCGGTCGGACCGTAGCCGCCGAGCGCCGACACGTCGTGGCCGCGCGACTCGACGGGCGCCGAGGTGTCCTTCGCGCCGGTGAACCAGTTCGGGCTCTCCGTGCCGCCCTGGCCGCCGCCCTGGCCGGCCAGCTGCTGGCCGGGCCGGCGCTGCGGCAGTCCGCTGTCGGTCGTCCCGCCGGCCGGCGGCAGCGCCGGCAGCTCCTCGGCCGGGTACGGGTGCCCGGCGGGCTCCTCGTAGCCGTACTCCTGCTGGTACTCGTCGGCGTACTGCGCCTCCGGGTACTGCTCGTCGGCGTACTGCCCGGCGGCGTACGGCTGCTGGTACTCGTCGCCGTACTGCTGCCCGTCGCCGTACTGCTGTCCGCCGTCGTACTGCCCGCCGTCGTCGTACGGCCGGCCGCCCTGGAACGGGTCGTCCTGGTAGCCGGTCGGCGGGTACGGGGCCCGGTACTGCTCGACGGGCGCGTACGGGTCGTCCTGGTACTGCCCGGCGGACGTGTACTGGTCATGGCCGTAGCCGGTGTCCTGATAGCCGTAGCCGGCGTCCTGGGCGGCCTGCTGCGGCTCGTACGGGGCCGTGAAGGGGTCGGACTCCGGACGGCGGTAGTCGTCCGCGTACGGGGCCTGGTAGCCGTTCTCGGCGGGGGGCTCCTCGGCGCCGTACGGCGACTCCAGGAGCTCTGCCTCCATCGGGACGTCGGCGGCGGCGCTCGGGCCCACCTCCAGGGCGGCCCGGCGACGCTCCTCCAGTCGCTGCGAGCGCTGCATGGACTCCAGCGCGGGGGAGAAACCGCCGTTGCCGGCCGGCAGGCCGGGGGTGGGCAGGTGGTCGTCGAAGCCGAGCTCGGCGGCGGTGCGCTCCGGGCCGTCGAAGGTCCACTCCGCGGGAGTGGGCTCCTGCTCGAAGATCCGCGAGACGGTGAACTCCTCGCCCTGCGGCTCGGGCATCCGGGCCAGCTGGGTGAGCTGCTGGGGCAGCATCACCAGCGAGGTGGTGCCGGCCGATTCGCCGGAGGGGCGCAGCTGCACGCGGATGTCGTGCCGCTGGGACAGCCGGCCGACCACGAACAGGCCCATGCGGCGGGAGATGGTGGCGTCCACGGTGGGCGGCTCGGCGAGCTTCTCGTTGATCTCGGCGAAGTCGTCGGCGGTCAGGCCGATGCCCTTGTCGTGGATCTCGATCAGCACCCGGCCGTCCGGCAGGCCGGTGGCGTTGACCAGCACCCGGGTCTGCGGGGACGAGAACGTGGTGGCGTTCTCCAGCAGCTCGGCGAGCAGGTGGACGAGGTCGGTCACGGCGGGGCCGACCACGTCGGCCTCGGGGATGCCGGCCAGTTCGATGCGCTCGTAGTGCTCCACCTCGGAGGCGGCGGCGCGCAGCACGTCGACCAGCGGGACGGGCGTGTTCCAGCGGCGGCCGGGTTCCTCGCCGGCGAGGACCAGGAGGTTCTCGCCGTTGCGGCGCATGCGGGTGGCCAGGTGGTCCAGCTTGAAGAGGTTCTCCAGCTGGTCCGGGTCGGCCTCGTTGTTCTCCAGGTCGGTGATCAGCGCCAGCTGACGCTGGATCAGGCCCTGGCTGCGGCGCGACAGGTTGGTGAAGATCGCGTTGACGTTGCCCCGCAGCAGCGCCTGCTCGGCGGCCAGCGAGACGGCCTGCTGGTGGACCTGGTCGAAGGCGCGGGCGACCTCGCCGATCTCGTCCTTGCCGTGCAGCGGGATCGGGGCGACCGCGGTGTCGACCCGCTCCGGGTCGGTCTTGGAGAGCTTGTCGACCAGCTCCGGCAGGCGGTGGTTGGCGATGTCCAGCGCGGCGGTGTTCAGGGTCCGCATGCCGAGGATCATCGAGCGGGCGATGTAGCCGGTGAGCAGGCCGGCCAGCACCAGCGAGGCGATCACGATCAGCGCGTTGAGCACCCAGTCGGTGAACGCCCGGTCCTTGATGCTCTGGGCGTCGGCGACGACCTGGTCGAGCAGCTCGCCCTCGGCCGCGCGCAGCGCGCTCATGTGGCTCTTGGTGGCCTGGTCCCACAGCGGGCGGGTCAGGCCGTCGGCGCCGGCCTGGGTGATGATCCTGGCGGCGGCGTCGCGGTCGGAGGCGGCGGTGGCCAGCTGGTTGCCGTAGCTCATGCCGACCGTCAGCAGCGCGCCCATCGAGGGCATGGTGTGGCCGTCCGGCATGCGCAGCGGCAGCCGCTGGTCGGCGGTGGCCTGGGCGACCTCGGCGTCCGAGTAGACCTTCACCTCCTCGTCGCTGGAGGCGGTGTTGAACTCGTCGCGGGCGGTCTGCTCCAGCTTGGCGGCGACCGTCAGCGCCTGCATCAGGTCCTGGCCCTGGTGGCCGTCCACGTTGCCGCCGCCGCTGAGGCCGACCAGCAGGTGGAGCATCAGCGCGCGCTGGGTCGAGGCGGCGGCCTTGGCCAGCGACATCGCGTAGATGGCGCGGCCCTTGGAGGTGACGTTGGAGGAGCCGAAGCCGACCGAGTTGTCCATCGCCAGCAGCGGCGCGTACATCATGGAGTACGCGTTGGTGGTCGCGGTCGCGAACAGTTCCTTCTTGTACGCGTTCTGCCGCAGGTGGGGCAGGAAGACGACCATCGACTCGAACTGGCCGTTGCGGCGGGCGACCGTCGGGTCGTCCTTGATCCTGGAGAAGGCGGAGCGGTACTCGGCCAGGGCCTGGTCGGTCTTGTCCCGGAGCTTCTTCACCTCGCCCTGGTCGCCCTGGCCGGTGAGCAGCGGCACCAGGCTCTCGTCGCGCTCCACCTCCAGCGCGTCGGCCAGCTTGGTCGCGGCGCTCGCCACCTTCGCGACGCGCACCGCGCGGTCGGCGTTGGTGTAGTCGTCCAGCGAGGTGTTGACGCGCAGACCGCCGAAGACCAGCGCGATCACCACGGGGATGACCAGGATGGCGACCAGACGGGTCGGCACCCGCCAGTTCAGCGGGGACAGGAAGTCGGCCCGGCTGCTGCTCGGACGCGGCGCCGGCCGGCCGGCGCCGGGCCGCTCGGCGGACTCGCCGGCTGCGGCGGGGGCGGTGCGCTGAGGCTCGCCGCGGTCCTCGGCCGCCGTGAACGCGGAGAACTGACCGGTGGTCTGGCCGCTTACCGGTTCCTGCGGGCGGGGCTCGGAGCGCCGCTGCGGGGTGACTGGCTGCTTACGCCTCACTCGACAACAACCTCTCGACCGACTGGCGGCCATGGATCTATCCGGCGGCTACCCCCCGACGGGCCGCGACCCGCTCGGATACTACGGGGTAGCTGGAATTCAACACGAGCCGGAGAAGCGGACAAACGGCTGCCCCGCCCCGCACGCCCGGGGCCGAAAGCGGACATTTGCGGCTGAACTTCCGCAAAGGTCTAGGCCATTGGGGCGGACCGGAAGCGGGCGACTACGGACGGTCACAACGGCCCGGCAAATGTCTGTTCGAACTGTTACCGGGGGACGCGAACCACCCTTGGCGCGCGCCCCCCTCCGGGCCTCCGGCCCTCACCGCAGGCGGGCGAGGAGGGCGTGTTCGACGAGGGTGATGAGGGCGCTCTTGGCGCTGTCCCGGCGTCGGGCGTCGAGGGTGACGATGGGGATGTCGGCGCTGAGCTGGAGGGCTTCGCGGACTTCGTCGGCGGTGTGGGGTTGGTGTCCGTCGAAGCCGTTGAGGGCGACGACGAAGGGGAGTCCGGAGTTCTCGAAGTAGTCGAGGGCGGGGAAGCAGTCGGCGAGGCGTCGGGTGTCGACGAGGACGACGGCGCCGATGGCTCCGCGGACGAGGTCGTCCCACATGAACCAGAAGCGGTCCTGTCCGGGGGTGCCGAACAGGTAGAGGATGAGGTCTTCGTCGAGGGTGATGCGGCCGAAGTCCATGGCGACGGTGGTGGTCGTCTTGCCGGAGACGTGGCTGAGGTCGTCGATGCCGGCGGAGGCCGAGGTCATGACGGCTTCGGTGCGCAGGGGGTTGATTTCGGAGACCGCGCCGACGAGCGTCGTCTTGCCCACGCCGAATCCGCCTGCGACGACGATCTTGGCGGAGGTGGTCGCGCGGCTGGGGGCGGCCGCGTTAGAGCTTGCGAAGTCCACTGAGGACCCTTTCGAGCAGCGTGACGTCAGGCGTACCGCCCGACTCGCCCGCCGCGGCGGGCTGGTGGATGGCGACCAGACCGGCTTCCGCCAGGTCTGCGACGAGGATGCGGGCCACCCCGAGGGGGACTCCCGCCAGCGCGGAGATCTCGGCGACCGACTTGACCTCACGGCACAGCGACACGATCCGCTGGTGCTCGGGCAGCAGCGTGCCCGGCGGGTTGGTGCCCGTGCTCGAGATCAGCGCCTCGATGGCGAGCTGGTAGCGCGGCCGGGTGCGTCCGCCGGTCATGGCGTACGGGCGGACCAGCGGCTGCTGCTCGTAGCCGTCCGACTGCTGGCCGCCGTAGCCGTTTCCGTACCCGTTTCCGTATGAGCCGGCGGGTGTCGGGGGCATGCGTCCTCCTTGTGCTGCAGTCGTCCGCGGCCGGAGCCCTGGGCCGGCCGGCTGACCGGATGTCAGCCACCGAACCGCGAAGACTTGGGGGTGGGTGTGCCGGACCCGGGTTCAGCCGGGTCCGGCACGGTGAGGGTGGTGCAGAGGAGTCGAAGGGGCCGACTCGCCGTCAGTGCAGCAGGCTGCCCTGGAGCTCGGCCCGCAGGGCCGGGGTGAGCACCGCGCCGGCCCGGTCGACCAGCAGGGCCATCTCGTAGCCGACCAGGCCGATGTCGGAGTCCGGCGAGGCGAGCACCGCGAGCGCGGAGCCGTCGCTGATCGCCATCAGGAACAGGAAGCCCCGCTCCATCTCCACGACGGTCTGGTTGACCTCGCCGCCCTCGAAGATCCGGCTGGCGCCCGAGGTCAGCGAGGTCAGCCCGGACGCGACGGCCGCGAGCTGGTCGGCGCGGTCCCGGGGGAAGCCTTCGGACATGCACAGCAGCAGACCGTCGGCGGAGACCACCACCGTGTGCGACACCCCGGGGGTGTTGTCCACGAAGTTGGTGATCAGCCAGTTCAGGTTCTGGGCGGCCTGGCTCATCATCTGACTCAACTCAACGCTCCTGGTGCTCGGGGCCGAAGCCGTTGTTGCCATCGGCGTCGAACTGGGCTCCCCGGTGGCCCTCGGACGTGCCGCCGAAGTCGAAGCCCGGCCGCTGCTGCGGCGCGGGACGGCCGGAGCCCGGCTGCTGAGAACCGGCCTGGCGGCCCTGCTGGATGCCGCGGCGCAGGTTGGTCAGCCGGCCGCGCACCTCCTCCGGGCTGCGCGAGACCTGCGGGCCCGTCAGCGGGCTGGCCTCGGCGCTGCCGGAGACCAGGTTGGCCTGCGGGGTGCGACGCGGCAGCCCCGAGGTGGTCAGGCCGTCGGTCTGCGGCTCGCGCATCTGCTCGGCCCGCCGCCAGCGCTCGTCGTTCGCGGACGGCCGCCACGGCGCGTCCGGACCGGGACCGGCCGGCTGCTGGGCCTGCTGCGGCTGCTGGGCCTGCGGCTGCGGGGCCGGCCGCTCGGCCGCCGGACGCTGCGGCATGCCCTGCGGACGCTGCTGCTGCTGGAACTGCTCGGGCTGCGGGAACGGTTCGGCCTGCGGCTGCGGGCGGGCGGCCTGCGGGGCCGGCCGGGCCTGCTGCGGCTGCTCGCCGAACCCGGGCGCGCTGGTGCCGGGCCGCTGCGGCTGGTAGCCGCGGGAGCGGACCTGCTCACGCGCGGGCGCCGGGGCGGCAGCCGACTCGCCGGCCGTCGGCAGCGCCATCGGCTGCGGCCGCTCCGCGAACTGCGGCGGGGCCGAGCGCTCCTGCGGCTGCGGCTGCGGCGCGACCACGGGCATGCCCTGACCCACCGGGTCCGGCAGCACCGGCTCCACCAGGCCCAGGCCCAGCGGGTCGCGCGGGTCGATGTCGGACGCCTCGAACCGCGGCCGGGCGAACCCGCCCGACTGGTCCGCCGGGGCGGCCTCGAGCGGCGCGGCCGGCTGCTGCTGCGGCAGCGGACGGCGCGGCGGCAGCTGCTCGGCGCGGCCGTGCTGGGTCGGCTCCGCGCCCGGACGGCCCTCGAAGCCCGGACGGTTCTCGAACCCGGGGCGCCCCTCGGCCGGACGGCCTTCGAGTCCGGGACGGCCCTCGGCCGGACGGGTCCGCTCCGGACCGCCCTGCGGACCCTGCGGGCCCTGCGGCCGACGCGGGCCGCCCTGCGGCGGCTGCGGAGCCTGCTGGCCCTGCGGCCGGCGCGGCGGAAGCCCGCCCTGGCCGCCCGGCCCGCCCTGCAGGCCCGGGGCGCCGGACGCACCCGGCACCCGCCGCGGCGGCAGCCCGCCACCGGCCGGCGCACCGGCACCCGCACCCGGACCGGCCGGAGCCGACGGGCCGGAGGCGCCCGGCGCCGGGTTGTCGCGCAGCGACTGGCCGACCGAACGGGTCGGCAGACCACCGGTGCGGCCGCCCTGGGCCGGACCGCTGCCGAACGCGCCGCCGGGGCCGAAGCCGCCCTGACCGGGCGCCTCGCTCGGCCCGCGCCGGCTGCCCGTGCCCGCCGGGCCCGAGGGCGCGGACGGGCCGGACGTCGCGCCCGGGGTGAAGAGGTCGGGGCTGCCGCCCATCGGGCCCTGGCCCAGCTGCGGACGGCCGCCCTGGCCGCCGCCGGCCGGCGCCTGGCCGAGCGCGGTGCGCGAGCCGGGCAGGTCGCCCGCGGGGCGGCCCTGCTGACGCGGCGTCGGCGCGACGCCGCGCTGCTGCTGGCGTCCGCCCTGGCCGGCCCCGGCGCCCGCACCGGGCCGGTTGCCGCGCCGCTCGGCGGAGTTGGTGACGTCCACCGGCAGCATGACCAGCGCGGTGGTGCCGCCGGAGTCGGACGGGCGGAGCTGGATCCGGATGCCGTGTCGCAGGGACAGGCGGCCGACCACGAACAGACCCATGCGGCGGGACACCGAGACGTCCACGACCGGCGGGTTGGCCAGGCGCTCGTTGATGTCGGCCAGGTCGTCGGGGGAGAGGCCGATGCCGGTGTCGTGGATCTCGATCAGCACCCGGCCGTCCGGCAGGGCGTGGCCGGTGACCCGGACCCGGGTCTGCGGGGAGGAGAACGAGGTGGCGTTCTCCAGCAGCTCGGCGAGCAGGTGGACGAGGTCGTTGACGACGCGGCCGGCGACCTCGGCGGTGGGCACCGAGGCGAGCTCGATGCGCTCGTACTGCTCCACCTCGGAGGCGGCGGCACGGAGCACGTCGACCAGCGGGACCGGGCGGGTCCACCGGCGTCCGGGGTCTTCACCCGCGAGGACCAGGAGGTTTTCGCCGTTGCGGCGCATACGGGTGGCGAGGTGGTCGAGCTTGAACAGCGACGCTAGCTGGTCCGGGTCGGCCTCGCGGCTCTCCAGCTCGGAGATCAGCGACAGCTGACGCTGGATCAGGCCCTGGCTGCGGCGCGAGAGGTTGGTGAACATCGCGTTGATGTTGCCTCGCAGCAGCGCCTGCTCGGCGGCCAGTCGGACCGCCTCGCGGTGCACCATGTCGAAGGCGTGCGCCACGTGGCCGATCTCGTCGGCGGAGTCGATGCCGACCGGTTCGACGGTGACGTCGACGTCGTGCGGGTCGCTCTCGGAGAGCGTCTTGACCAGCTCGGGCAGGCGGCGCTCGGCGACGTCCTCGGCCGCGGACTGCAGACGGGTCAGCGAGCGCACCATCGAGCGGGCCACCAGGGCGGCGCCGGCGATGGCGACGACGAGCACCAGGGCGACCAGCGAGGCGTTGATGACCGACTCGGTGTCGATGTCCGACTGGAGCGCCTGGGCCTTGCCGTCGAGGACGTTGAGCAGGTTGTTCTCGATGGTCTTCTCGGCGTTGACCTTGGCGGTCGACTTGTCGAACCAGTCCTTGTAGGACGGGTTCTCGGCCTGCCGGATGCCGTTGGTGTTCAGTGCGGCCTTGGCGAACCGGTCGGCCTCGCCGACGACCTGGTTGAGGCTCATGTTGGTGCGCAGCGCGCGGGCCTCGGCCTCGCCGTAGATGGCGGTGAAGTTGGCGAGCGCGTTGTCCTCGGAGCTCATCAGCCGGACGCCGAAGGTCTCGTCGGAGGCCGACATCGACGGGCCGGACGGGTTCGCGAGCGCGGCGCTGATCAGCGCGCGCTGCATCGAGGTGTACTCCTTGGCCGTGGAGAACTGGTACAGCGCACGGGTGGTCTTGATCAGCTCGGTCGAGTTCGAGGTGATCGCGATGTCCTGGGCGGCGCCGATCAGGTCCTTGATGATCACGTCGTAGTTGGTGATCGTGGCCTGGATGTTGTCGGGGCTCTTGAACGCGCCGGTACGGGCCCGGGGCAGCGTGTTGAGGTCCTTGCGGACCTGCAGCAGCAGGGTCTTGGAGCCGGCCAGGTCGAGGTTGTCGAACTTGTCGGCGCTGACGTTGAAGGTCTTCGACAGCGTGTTGGTCTGCTTGTACGCGTCGCTGATCTCGGGGTCGCTGTCGGCGCTGCCGCCGGCGGACAGCGGGCCGGCCGAGACGTCGCGCTCGTACTGCAGGGCGTTGGCCAGGGCGGTGGCGTTGCGGGCGAGTTCGGCCAGGTCGCTCATCTGCGACAGCTGGCGGGAGTTCTCCATCGAGGTCTGCACCCGCAGACCGCCCAGCACCAGCGAGACCACCACGGGCAGGAAGAGCAGCGCGATCAGGCGGGTGCGGATTCGCCAGTTGCGCATGGCGAAGCGGCTCATGCCGGTGGCACGGCGGCGGTTCAGCGTGCCGCGCAGTCTGGAGCGGCGGCTCTGCTTGTCGGCCGGCGCACCGCCGTCCTCCTGCTGGGGCGCGCTCGCGGCACCCGGGGCACTGCTGTCGGCGGCGGCCACGGCGGGGGCGCCGAACGGCCGCTCGCCCTGGCCCGGCGTCGGCGCCGCCTGGTGGGGGCCGGTCACGGGCTCCCGCGACTCCGGCTCACCCGCAGCGCCGTTGCCCTTCTTGAAACGTCCCTGCACTGGCGTCGCAACCTCTGGACCGGGCGCCCTTCCCCGCCGGGCGGAGAGAAGGCGGTGTCGAGTTTTTCCGTGGCATTCCAGCACAGCGGGGGAAGTCCAACAAGGGCCGTTACGACACGGTGTCCAGGGCTACCCACCGCGTGCGGCGACTCACGGTCCGTGTCGCTTCGGGCTCGGAATATGGTCCTTTTCGGACACTCGCCGCAGTCATGTCAAGAAAGAGGAAGATCGGCTTGTGTGGCAAATGTCCGTGATATCCCGAATAGCGGATTTTGCCATTGGTCCGGAATCGTCACTTCCGTGCCCTTTGAACCAGAAATTGTGAGCAAAATCACAGCTGGATGTATAGCTTTGGTCACGGCCGCTGTGGAATGCGCTCCCTAACCTGGCAGGGTTGACCGGAGCCTGCCCAGCGGCGGGCTCGCGCAAAAGTCCGTTCGAGCGAAACAGGGTGCAGACGCAAATGTCCGAGACGACCACGAAGGCCGCCCGTTCCACGGCCAACCCGCGCCGCACCACGCTGGCCTCCGTCGCGGACTTCTCCCAGCTGCCCGGCTTCGGCGCCCGCACGGTCCGCCAGTACGCCGTCGAGCTGCCCACCGCGACCGCCAACCCGCGCCGCACCGTCCTGATGGCCGCACCGGCACCCCGCCTGCCGCAGAGCTGACCTCCGCGCCGATAACCTGGTGGCACAGCCGGGCCCGGCACTGCGGGCTCGGCAACCGCCCGGGAGCGTCCGGGCGGCCGACGAACCGAGAGGTTGCAGGGCTGTGCGTATCGCCAGGTTCTCCGTCCGTGAAGGGAGCCCCGCGGCGGGCTCGGTCTCCTTCGGCGTCATCGAGGGGGACGCCGCACAACCCGACTCGCTGGTGGTGCACACCCTCGCCGGCCACCCCTTCGGCACCCCCCAGCCGACCGGGGAGACCCACCGGCTGCAGGACGTCCGGCTGCTGGCCCCGATGCTGCCCAGCAAGATCGTGGCGGTCGGCCGCAACTACGCCGACCACGCCGCCGAACTGGGCAACGAGGTCCCGGCCGTGCCGCTGACCTTCTTCAAGCCCTCCACCGCCGTCATCGGCCCCACCGAGTCCATCGCCTACCCGCCGTTCTCCTCGGACGTCCAGTACGAGGCCGAACTCGCCGTGGTGATCGGCCGGATGTGCCGCGAAGTGCCGCTCGACCGGGTGCCCGAAGTGATCTTCGGCTACACCTGCGCCAACGACGTCACCGCGCGCGACGTGCAGCAGCGCGAAGGCCAGTGGGCCCGCGCCAAGGGCTTCGACACCTCCTGCCCGCTCGGCCCGTGGATCGAGACCGACCTCGACCCCGCCGACCTGGCCGTCACCTGCACCGTCAACGGAGAGCTGCGGCAAGCCGGCCGCACCTCCCAGATGGCCCGCTCGGTGGCCGAACTGGTCGCGCACATCTCCGAAGCGATGACCCTGCTCCCGGGCGACGTCATCCTCACCGGCACCCCCGCGGGTGTCGGCCCCCTGAACATCGGCGACGAGGTCGCCGTCTCCGTCGAAGGCATCGGCACCCTCGCCAACAAGGTCGTCAAGCGATGAAGGATGCAGTAACCGTGGCTGACAAGAACCCCGACGTCCGGGTCCGCTTCTGCCCGTCCCCGACCGGAAACCCGCACGTCGGCCTGGTCCGTACGGCGCTCTTCAACTGGGCCTACGCCCGCCACAACGGCGGCACCCTGGTCTTCCGGATCGAGGACACCGACGCCGCCCGCGACTCCGAGGAGTCCTACAACCAGCTGCTCGACGCCATGCGCTGGCTCGGCTTCGACTGGGACGAGGGCCCCGAGGTCGGCGGCCCGCACACCCCCTACCGCCAGTCGCAGCGGATGGACATCTACGCGGACGTCGCGCGCCGCCTCCACGAGGCCGGCCACGCCTACCCCTGCTACTGCACCACCGAGGAGCTGGACGCCCGCCGCGAGGCCGCCCGCGCCGCCGGCAAGCCCTCCGGCTACGACGGCCACTGCCGCGACCTGACGGCCGACCGGATCGCCGTGTACGAGCAGGAGGGCCGCGCGTCGATCCTCCGCTTCCGGATGCCCGACACCACGCTGACCTTCGACGACCTGGTCCGCGGCCCGATCTCCTTCGACCCGAAGGACGTCCCCGACTACGGCATCGTCCGGGCCAACGGCGCCCCGCTGTACACCCTGGTCAACCCGGTCGACGACGCCCTGATGGAGATCACCCACGTGCTCCGCGGCGAGGACCTGCTCTCCTCGACGCCCCGTCAGATCGCGCTCTACGCCGCCCTCGCGGACATCGGCGTCGGCAACGGCACCACCCCGCGCTTCGGCCACCTGCCGTACGTGATGGGCGAGGGCAACAAGAAGCTCTCCAAGCGCGACCCGCAGGCCTCGCTCAACCTCTACCGCGAGCGCGGCTTCCTCCCCGAGGGCCTGCTCAACTACCTGGCCCTGCTGGGCTGGTCGCTCTCCGACGACCGCGACATCTTCGACATCGACGAGATGGTCGCCGCGTTCGACATCGACGACGTCAACGCCAACCCGGCCCGCTTCGACCTCAAGAAGGCCGAGCACCTCAACGCCGAGCACGTCCGCCGCCTCGCCCCCGCGGAGTTCGTCGAGCGCCTGGTGCCCTACCTCCAGGCCGCCGAGCTGCTCCCGGCCGAGCCGACCGCCGAGCAGCTCGACCTGCTCGCCAAGGTCGCGCCGCTCACCCAGGAGCGGATGGTCGTCCTCTCCGAGATCGTCACGATGGCCGGCTTCCTGTTCGTCTCCCCGGCCGACTTCGCGGTCGACCCCGAGGACGGCGCGAAGGTGCTCACCGCGGACGCCCGCCCGGTCATCGAGGCCTCCGTCAAGGCGCTCACCGAGCTGACGGACTTCACCCCCGACCCGATCCAGGCCGCGCTGCGCGAGGCCCTGGTCGACGGCCTCGGCATCAAGCCCAAGTTCGCCTTCACCCCGCTGCGCGTCGCGGTGACCGGCCGCCGGGTCTCCCCGCCGCTGTTCGAGTCCATGGAGCTGCTGGGCCGCGAGGAGACGCTGCGCCGCCTGCTCGCCGCCCTGGAGCTGCTCCCGGCCTCCTGAGCCCCCCTGCGGCCCTCCGGGGCCGCCTCCGACCCCTCGCGGGCCAGGTCCCTGACCTGGCCCGCAGGTGTCCGGGGCACTGCCTGCGGTTATCGATTTTGGAGCCGGGCGGGGCGTCGGGTAATGTTCTTTCTGCGCCGCCCGGGCAGGGAGGCGCAAGACACCGAGGAAGATCCCCGCAGGGGGTTGAACTCTGGTGGGGTATGGTGTAATTGGCAGCACGACTGATTCTGGTTCAGTTAGTCTAGGTTCGAGTCCTGGTACCCCAGCGCAGCACGCAAGTGACGCAAGCCCCCGTTGTGTAGCGGCCTAGCACGCCGCCCTCTCAAGGCGGTAGCGCCGGTTCGAATCCGGTCGGGGGTACGCAATTCTTGACAATTGCAGAATGAATGAGACAAGCCCCCGTTGTGTAGCGGCCTAGCACGCCGCCCTCTCAAGGCGGTAGCGCCGGTTCGAATCCGGTCGGGGGTACTCATTCAAGCTAGGGCCCCCGTTGTGTAGCGGCCTAGCACGCCGCCCTCTCAAGGCGGTAGCGCCGGTTCGAATCCGGTCGGGGGTACTTTTGGGGTATGGTGTAATTGGCAGCACGAGTGATTCTGGTTCATTTAGTCTAGGTTCGAGTCCTGGTACCCCAGCCAAACGCTCAAGAAGAAACAAGCTCCGGGCAACCGGGGCTTTTTTGCGTTCCCGGGCCGTTCCGTCCGAGCACCCGTCAGCCCGCGCGGGCCACCGCAGGACCGGCTCCCCCGCGCTCCGCTGAGCCCGCGTCAACTGCCCGGCCGTGAGAACGCGGACGCCCCCGGCCGATGGCCGGGGGCGCGTGGCGGTGGGGGCGGGTCAGCTGCGGCGGAGCGCCTCGGTCAGGCGGTTGGCCGCCTCGATGATGGCCTGGGCGTGGAGGCGGCCCGGGTGGCGGGTCAGGCGCTCGATGGGGCCGGAGACCGAGACCGCGGCGACGACGCGGTTGGAGGGGCCGCGGACGGGGGCGGAGACGGAGGCGACGCCGGGTTCGCGTTCGCCGATGGACTGGGCCCAGCCGCGGCGGCGGACGCCGCTGAGCGCGGTGGCGGTGAAGCGGGCGCCCTGGAGACCGCGGTGGAGGCGCTCGGGCTCCTCCCAGGCGAGCAGCACCTGGGCGGCGGAGCCGGCCTTCATCGGGAGGGTGGAGCCGACCGGGACGGTGTCGCGCAGACCCGAGAGGCGCTCGGCGGCGGCCACGCAGATCCGCATCTCGCCCTGGCGACGGTAGAGCTGGGCGCTCTCGCCCGTCACGTCGCGCAGATGCGTGAGTACCGGGCCGGCCGCGGCGAGGAGGCGGTCCTCCCCTGCGGCGGCGGAGAGTTCGGCGAGCCGGGGGCCGAGAATGAAACGACCCTGCATGTCCCTGGTGACCAGGCGGTGGTGTTCGAGTGCGACGGCGAGTCGGTGGGCGGTGGGCCGGGCCAGACCGGTGGCGGCGACCAGCCCCGCCAGCGTGGCGGGGCCCGACTCCAGTGCACTCAGCACCAGAGCGGCCTTGTCGAGAACGCCGACGCCGCTAGTGTTGTCCATGTCTCGATACTGCAGTCTCAATCAGCGAGACGCAAGTTCAATCTTTCGAGAAAACCGCCACTCTGGAGTCAGCAGCCCGGGAGAACACCCAGCGCGGAGCCGTCACCACGGTGTCCGCATGCTGGACGGTCCGGCGTGCGGGTCACGATGCCGAGCGAGCCTCACAGGGCGGCACGGGACAAGACCTCGACGATCACGAGAAGGCCGGCAACGCGGCCGGCTGGAGGGAATCCGATGGGACGGACACTCGCAGAGAAGGTCTGGGACGACCACGTCGTCCGGCGCGCCGAGGGCGAGCCCGACCTGCTCTACATCGACCTGCACCTGCTGCACGAGGTGACCAGCCCGCAGGCGTTCGACGGCCTCCGGCTGGCCGGCCGCCCGGTGCGGCGCACCGATCTGACGATCGCCACCGAGGACCACAACACCCCGACCCTCGACATCGACAAGCCGATCGCCGACCCGGTCTCCCGGGTCCAGCTGGAGACGCTGCGCAAGAACGCCGAGGAGTTCGGCGTGCGCATCCACTCGCTGGGCGACATCGAGCAGGGCGTCGTCCACGTGGTCGGCCCGCAGCTGGGCCTGACCCAGCCGGGCATGACCGTGGTCTGCGGCGACTCCCACACCTCCACCCACGGCGCCTTCGGCGCACTGGCGTTCGGCATCGGCACCAGCCAGGTCGAGCACGTGCTGGCCACCCAGACGCTGCCGCTGGCCCCGTTCAGGACCATGGCGATCACCGTCGAGGGCGAGCTGCCCGAGGGCGTCACCGCCAAGGACCTGATCCTGGCCGTGATCGCCAAGATCGGTACCGGCGGCGGCCAGGGCTACGTCCTGGAGTACCGCGGCTCGGCGATCCGCAGCCTCTCCATGGAGGCCCGGATGACGATCTGCAACATGTCCATCGAGGCGGGCGCCCGGGCCGGCATGATCGCCCCGGACCGCACCACCTTCGACTACCTGCAGGGCCGCCCGCACGCCCCGCAGGGCGCGGACTGGGACGCCGCGGTCGCCTACTGGGAGACCCTGGCCACCGACGAGGACGCGGTGTTCGACGCCGAGGTGCTCATCGACGCCACCGAGCTGACCCCGTTCGTCACCTGGGGCACCAACCCCGGCCAGGGCGCGCCGCTGGGCGCCGACGTGCCGAACCCGGCCGACTTCGAGGACCCGCAGGAGCGGATCGCCGCCGAGAACGCCCTGAAGTACATGGGCCTGGAGGCCGGCACCCCGCTGCGCGAGGTCAAGGTCGACGCGGTCTTCGTCGGCTCCTGCACCAACGGCCGGATCGAGGACCTGCGCGCCGCCGCCGCGGTTCTGGAGGGTCGTCAGATCGCCGACAGCGTGCGGATGCTGGTGGTTCCGGGCTCGGTCCGGGTCGCCCTGCAGGCCGTCGAGGAAGGCCTGGACAAGGTGTTCACCGCCGCGGGCGCCGAGTGGCGGCACGCCGGCTGCTCGATGTGCCTGGGCATGAACCCCGACCAGCTGGCCCCGGGCGAGCGCTGCGCGTCCACCTCGAACCGCAACTTCGAGGGCCGCCAGGGCAAGGGCGGTCGCACCCACCTGGTGTCGCCCCAGGTCGCCGCCGCCACCGCGCTGCTGGGCCGACTGGCCTCCCCTTCCGATCTGACTGCGTCGTCCGACCTGTCGAACAACGTCGCCGTGGAGGCCTGAGCCATGGAGAAGTTCACCACCCACACCGGCCGCGCCGTCCCGCTGCGCCGCTCCAACGTGGACACCGACCAGATCATCCCGGCGCACTGGCTGAAGAAGGTCACCCGTTCCGGCTTCGAGGACGGCCTGTTCGAGGCCTGGCGCAAGGACGAGGAGTTCGTCCTCAACCGCCCCGAGCGCCAGGGCGCCACGGTGCTGGTGGCCGGCCCCGAGTTCGGCACCGGCTCGTCCCGCGAGCACGCCGTCTGGGCGCTGCAGAACTACGGCTTCCAGGCCGTCGTCTCGTCCCGGTTCGCCGACATCTTCCGCGGCAACTCGCTGAAGAACGGCCTGCTGACGGTGGTGCTGCCGCAGGAGACCGTGGAGCGCCTCTGGGAGTTGACGGAGGCCGACCCGACCGCGGAGATCACCGTCGACCTGGAGGCCCGCGAGGTCCGCGCCGAGGGCGTCACGGCCCCGTTCGAGCTGGACGACAACGTGCGCTGGCGGCTGCTGAACGGTCTGGACGACATCAGCATCACGCTGCAGAACGAGGCCGATGTCGCCGCGTTCGAAGCGAAGCGACCGGCCTTCAAGCCGCGCACCCTCCCGGTCGTCTGAGTGACGGCATTCTGACGGTCCGACAACAAGACCCGCCCCCCTCCGGGGCGGGTCTTCGTTGTTCGCAGGGGAGTTCGTCAGCCGGGAATAGACCCTGGTTCAGCGCAACTGCGCACAGATGGCACAATCGTTGCATGCACCACAACCCCGAACCGCCGTACCCGGGTGGCGAACCCGCGTCTGCGGAGGATCGGGACGGTGCTGCCGACTCGGAAGTCACCCTGCTCCACGCACTGGTGGCCGAGCGGTTGAAGCAAGCCCACGCCCGCGTTCACGCGCTGAACGTGTCGACGGACGCAAAGACCGCTCTCACCCGACAACTGCTGATCGTCACCGAGACCGCCAAGCGTGATCTCCCGGAGGCGGCACGGCGGTTGAGTCGCTTTGTGCAGGACCTCGACGAGGGGCGGATGCCTCCCCGGTGAGCACCTCCATGCGCAAATATGTTGCGACACTAGGGTGATTCACGCGTTTGGTAATTGAAAGTCCGCAGATACATACCTAACGTGCGAAAAGAACGGATGGAATCATCCGGCGCCCGTTTCCGAAGGGGAAGACGTGAACAAGGCTCAGCTTGTCGAAGCGGTGGCCGAGCAGCTGGGCGGTCGCAAGGCTGCCGCAGAGGCCGTCGACGCAGTGCTCGACACCATGGTGCGTGCCGTCGTGGCGGGTGACCGGGTGTCGGTCACCGGCTTCGGCACCTTCGAGAAGGTGGAGCGCTCGGCGCGCTTCGCCCGCAACCCGCAGACCGGTGAGCGGGTCAAGGTCAAGAAGACCGCTGTGCCGCGGTTCCGCCCGGGCCAGGGCTTCAAGGACCTCGTCTCCGGCAGCAAGAAGCTGCCGAAGGACGGCCCGTCCGTCAAGAAGGCCCCCAAGGGCTCGCTGACCCCGGGCAAGTCCGGTGTCGCCGCCACCCCGGCCGCCAAGCGCGCCGCCACCAAGCGCGCCGCCGCCGCTGCTGCCGCCCCGGCGACCAAGAAGACCGCCGCCAAGAAGGCCACCACCGCCAAGGCCACCACCGCCAAGACCGCCGCGGCCAAGAAGACCGCGACCACGGCGGCGAAGAAGGCCACCGCGGTGAAGAAGGCCACCACCACCAAGACCACCGCGGCGAAGAAGGCCACCACCGCGGCCGCGACCAAGAAGGCCGCCGCCGCCAAGAAGACCGCTCCGGCGAAGAAGACCACCGCGCGCAAGACCACGGCGCGCAAGTCCACCGCCAAGTAGTCGTACCGAGCCCGGTGCCGGATCAGCCGGCGCCGGGGCGGCCAGGCCGTGACGGCCCCACGCCAGGGAACCCGGACCTCCGGGGCCCCGGACCGGGGCCGTCGCGGCCTTTTCGCGTCCGTGAGGGGCCGCGAGGGGCGGCGAGCGTCGGTGAGGGGCGCCGCGGGTCGGACCGCTCGGACGGCCGGCGGGGGCAGGCTGTTCGGGGAGCGGCGGCGGACAGCGGGGGACGGGCTGTTCGGGTGAACGGCGAGCGGGCGGCGGCCGGGCGAGCGCGGCCGGCCGGGAAATGCGCGGGGCCGGCCGGAATTACTCCGGCTGTTCCACCGGCAGCTCGTAGATGATCTCCCAGCGGGAATCCGGAATCACCAGATCCGAGGTCTCCACCGGCCGCCCGGAGTCGTCGAGATACGTCCGCTCGATCAGCATCACCGGATCGCCCGCGCCGATCCCCAGCAGGTTCGCCTGCTCCGGCGTCGCCCGCCCGGGGCGCGGCCGCTCCTCGGCGCGCACCACCCGGACCCCGATCGAGGCCATCCGCTCCACCACGCCGCGACCGCTCAGCGGCCCCAACTCCGGGAGCAGGACGGGAGTTCCGTCGGTGATCGCCATCGGCTCCCAGGAGTCGGCGAGTTGGACCGGCTTGTGCTCCAGGGTGAACTCGTAGCGGGTGTGCACGGTCAACTCGCCCGGCTCGATGGCCAGTCGGCGCGCCACCGCGGGCGGGGCGGGCACCCGCGAGTCGGTGTGGGACTCCCAACTCCCGTTCGGCACCGCGGAGACGGGGAACGCGCCGGCCGATCGGGTGCGCAGCATCGGGCGCCGCTCCACCGGCTCGCGCAGATACGTCCCGGAACCGGCCCGGCCCTCCAACAGGCCTTCGGCGATGAGGACTTCCTGTGCCCGCTGGAGCACGTTGGCCCCGACGCCGTAGTCCACGGCCAGCTGTGCACGGGACGGCAGTCGCTCGCCGATCGCCCACTCGCCGTCCGCCACCCGGCGTCGCAGATGGTCCGCGATGCGGAGGTACGGCGGGTCCTGTGAGGGCATCTGGCATCTCCCGGCGAAAGGCGAGACCTGCCGGGATGCGGCAGGACGGGTGATTCAGCTTGACAATCTAATGCATCAGGTGGAATCTAATGGCTTAGATTCACTTTGCGTGATCGGCCGACTTCGGGGGAGAGGCGTGGCGTGCGAACCACCAGGGTGTTCGACCTTGCATCCAGGCTCGCCGCCGCCACCGGAGCCGAAGCCCGGATCCGCCGCCTTCCCGGCGGCGGCCACCGGATCGAAGCCACCCTCCCCGGCAACCCGGACGCCGAGGCCCACCTGGTGCTCCTCGACGTCCTCACCGAAGCCGACCGGTACGGCCATCGCCATACCTCCCGGTCCCACACCGTCTGGGCCGAACTCGACCCGCCACAGGAGCCGCCGTGAAGGGCCAGCAGTCCGGATACGCCGTCAGCATCGACGGCATCACCGAATCGGCCTCGTTCCTCTCCCTCGCCGACGCGCTCGCCTCGCTCTGGGGCACCCTGCGGACGCTTCCGCTCGGCTGGACGCAGTACGAGGCCTACCGCTACTTCTTCGGCCCGGGCGTCGCGCAGCGCACCGAGGGGTTCCTGGCCCGGGACGGGCACCTGGTGCTGACTTTCGCCCTGCTCGGCCACACCCGGCTGATCAGGGTGCTGCCCACCACCGCGGGCCCGCTGCAACTCGGTCCGAAGCGCCTGGAGTTGCTCGACACCCCGGCCGTGATGGCGCTCTGCCTGCACGACTCGGCGGGGTACTCCGGCCCGGGGCTGCGCCTCCCGCGCAGCGCCTGACCGGAGCCCCGGCCGCGCGGCGGTCGCCGAGGAGCGTCAGGCGGACTCGGGGTCCGGGAAGGTGGAGAGGGTGAGGAAGACGACGCGGCGGGCGGGGCCCTCGCCGGTGGTGCGGATGCGCAGGCGCTGGCCGGGGCGGAGCAGGCGGAGGCCGCCCGCGTCGAAGGCCGGGGCGTCGAAGGGGACGGGGGTGCCGTCGTCGAGCAGGACCGAGCCGGAGCGGGTCGTGGGGTCGAAGGTGAACGCGGTGGCCTGCATGGGAAGCAGCATAGAGCTTTCGAGCAGGGCCCCGGTGGCCGGGCCGAGGCCGAGTCGGTGGGCGTCCGCCAGGTCCTCGGGGGTGTCGACGTCGCGCCGGACGGACGGCACGTCGGGGAGGTGGAGTTCGGCCGCCCCGCCGGCCGCGTGCCGGTGCCGCGAGCCGGGCCCGAAGGCCGGCCGCAGCGGGACGCCGGGCGGGCCGGCGAGCAGGACCGTCCCGGTGCCGGGGGCGTCCGCGAGGAAGGCCCGGCCGTGCGGGGGCACGGCGGAGAGGACGCGGGCGAGTTCGGCGGGCCGCAGCGCCGGCAGGTCCGCGGACAGGGTGGCGACGGGGGAGCGGGGGTGCAGCCGGTGCGCGGCGCTACTGCCGTGCGAGAGCGCCGGGTTGAGGCCGTCGCCGGGTTCGTCGTCGAGGACGGTGGCCCCCAGCGCGCGCAGCGCACTCGCGGCGTGCGGATCCCGCCCGACCACCAGCACCCGTCCCACCGCGGGGCAGGCGAGCGCCGCGGCGACGGTGTCGAGCGCGAAGGCGAGGGCGAGCCGGGGCCGCAGCGCGCCCAGCGCCACGAGGCGGCTCTTCGCCTCGGCGAGCGGCTTGACCGGGACGACCAGGGTCCAGCCGAGCCGCGGTGTCGCCCGTCCCGGGCCCGGCCCCGGGACGGACGGGCGGACGGTGGCGGGGCGTACGGTGTCCTCTGTCATCGGCGTCATTGTGACGTCGGCCGGGGAGGCCTGGCCAGCGGTTCCGGGGAGTCCGGGCCGTCGGCGGGGCACCGGACGGCCGGTGGCGGTGGTGGCTGCTCGACACGGACTTCCCTCGCGGGTGAGACTGGTCGGCGCCTCGGAGCCACTGCCCGGCCCCCCGGCGAGGGAGAGAGACCAGCGGCACCGCTCGGGCGGGACGCCGCGCGAATGAGGAGGAGCTGGGGTGGCCCGCCGCTCTAATGCCAGGTTCGGAAACGCCGACTACGGGATCTGGTACCGCTTCGCGGCGGTGCTCGTGAAGCCGGTGACAAACGCCCTGGCGAAGACGGACTGGCGGGGCTGGGAGAACCTGCCCGAGAAGGGCGGGTTCATCGCCGTGGTGAACCACAACTCGGTGATCGACCCGGTGTTCTACGGGCACTGGCAGTACAACTCGGGCCGCCCGCCGCGGATACTCGCGAAGTCCTCGCTGTTCTCGGTGCCGTTCATCGGCTTCATGCTGCGCAAGACCGGCCAGATCCCGGTGTTCCGGGAGTCCACCGACGCCGCCGACGCGTTCCGGGCCGCCATCGACGCGGTCAACTCCGGCCAGTGCGTGCAGTTCTACCCGGAGGGCACGCTCACCCGGGACCCGGACATGTGGCCGATGACCGGCAAGAGCGGCGCCGCCCGGGTCGCGCTGATGACGGGTGCGCCGGTGATCCCGGTGGCGCACTGGGGCGCGCAGGAGATCATCCCGCCGTACGGGAAGGGCGGAAAGGGCAAGTACCACCTGTTCCCGCGGCACAAGGTGACGGTCGCGGCCGGCCCGGCGGTCGACCTGAGCAAGTACCAGGGCCAGGAGATCACCGCCCAGGTGCTGCGCGACGCCACCGACGACATCATGGCGGCGATCACCGCCGTGCTGGAGGGGATCCGAGGCGAGCAGGCGCCCGCCGAGCGCTACGACATGCGCAAGGCCGCCCGGGAGCGGGCCACGGCCGCCGAGGCCAAGCGCGAGCGGGCAGCCAAGGAGGACGGCCGATGACCCGCTGCGCGGTGATGGGGACGGGCTCCTGGGGCACCGCCTTCGCGATGATCCTGGCCGACGCCGGCTGCGAGGTGACCCTGTGGGGCCGCCGGCAGGAACTCGCCGACGCCATCAACAAGGACCACGTCAACCCGGACTACCTGCCGGGTCGGGCGCTCCCCGCGTCGATCCGGGCGACCACCGACGCGGCCGCCGCGCTGGCCGGCGCGGACTTCGCGGTGCTCTCGGTGCCGTCCCAGACGCTGCGCGACAACCTCGCGCACTGGGCGCCGATGCTCGCCCCGGACACGGTGCTGGTCAGCCTGATGAAGGGCATCGAACTGGGCACCGCGAAGCGGATGAGCGAGGTGATCGAGGAGGTCGCCCAGGTCGGCCCGGAGCGCGTCGTGGTGGTGTCCGGCCCCAACCTGGCCGGCGAGATCGCCAACCGGCAGCCCGCCGCCACCGTGGTCGCCTGCACCGACGAGGAGGTCGCCAAGCGCTTCCAGAAGGCCTGTCACACCCCCTACTTCCGCCCGTACACCAACACCGACGTGGTGGGCTGCGAGCTCGGCGGCGCGGTGAAGAACGTGATCGGCCTGGCGGTCGGCATGGCCAACGGCATGGGCCTGGGCGACAACACCAAGGCCACCCTGATCACCCGCGGGCTGGCCGAGACCACCCGCCTCGGCCTGCGCCTGGGCGCCGACGCGCACACCTTCGCGGGCCTGGCGGGCATGGGCGACCTGGTGGCGACCTGCTCCTCGCCGCTGTCCCGCAACAACACCTTCGGCACCAACCTGGGCCGCGGCATGACGCTCGCCGAGACCATCGCGGCGACCAGCCAGACCGCGGAGGGCGTGAAGTCCTGCGAGTCGGTGCTCGACCTGGCCCGCCGCAACGGTGTGGACATGCCGATCGTCGAGGCCGTGGTCGACGTGGTGCACAACGGCCGGCCGACCCAGGAAGTGCTGGAGGGGCTGATGGCCCGTTCGGCCAAGCCTGAACGCCGGTGACCGGAATCGGACGGTAGTCTCAAGGCCGATATGAGCATCGAACAGACCTCCCCGAACCAGTCGGCCAAGCCGCGCGTCGCGATCGTCTTCGGCGGTCGGAGCTCCGAGCACGGCGTGTCCGTGGTCACCGCCGCCAGCGTGCTGCGCTCGATCGACCGCAGCAAGTACGAGGTGCTGCCGATCGGCATCACCCACGAGGGCCGCTGGGCCCTGGTCGGCGACGAACCCGCCCGGATGGCGATCACCGACGGCCGGATGCCCGACGTCGACCAGGTCGCCGAGTCCCCCGAGGGCCAGGTCGCGCTGCCCCTCGCGCCCGGCAACCGCGACGTGGTGTGGAGCGAGCCCGGGGCCGCGCCGAAGGTGCTCGGCGAGGTCGACGTGGTGCTGCCGCTGCTGCACGGCCCCTGGGGCGAGGACGGCACGCTGCAGGGCCTGCTGGAGCTCTCCGGGGTGCCGTACGTCGGCTCCGGCGTGCTGGCCAGCTCGGTCGGCATGGACAAGGAGTTCACCAAGCGGATCATCGAGTCGCTCGGCCTGTACGCGGGCGAGTACACGGTGGTCAAGCCGCGCGAGTGGCAGTCCGAGGACGGCCGGGCCGCCGCCCGCGAGCGGATCGCCGCGCTCGGCCTGCCGCTGTTCGTCAAGCCCTGCCGGGCCGGCTCCTCGATCGGCATCACCAAGGTCAAGGACCTCGCCGACCTGGACGCCGCGATCGACGAGGCCCGCCGCCACGACCCGAAGGTGATCGTGGAGAAGGGCGTCGAGGGCCGCGAAATCGAGTGCGGCGTGCTGGAGTTCGAGGACGGCCCGCGCGCCTCGGTGCCCGCCGAGGTACTGGTCGACGCCGACTTCGAGTTCTACGACTTCGAGGCCAAGTACATCGACTCCTCCGAGGTCGAGATCCCCGCGAAGCTCACCGACGCCGAGCGCACCGAACTCCAGCGCCAGGCCGTCGAGGTGTTCGAGGGCCTCGGCTGCGAGGGCCTGGCCCGGGTCGACTTCTTCCTGCTGAACGACGGCCGGTGGATGGTCAACGAGATCAACACCATGCCCGGCTTCACGCCGATCTCCGCCTACCCCAAGATGTGGGAGGCCACCGGCGTGCCCTACGCCGAGCTGATCGACCGCCTGCTGGCGGCCGCGCTGCGCCGCTCCACCGGCCTGCGCTAGCGGGCTCGGCCGGACAGGCCCTACGCGTTGGCGCCGAAGCAGTCCGAGTCGGCCTGCCCGTCGATGATCGGGACGGTCGACCGGATGGCGTCGGCGAAGGAGCTCAGCGGATCCGCGTAGTTGCCGTACGCGCCCGCCGGGACGTGCACCTCCACGTACGCCTTGCGCAGCCCGGTGGCGAACCAGTAGCCGCCCTGCCCGTCCTCGTTCAGGCCCCAGCTGACCTCGTCGATGCACGGGCCCTTGCGGTCGCTGTTCAGGTAGTCGGGCCGGTCCCCGCCGCAGGTCATCACGGTGCGCGGGGAGGACGCCCAGGCCGCCGTGTACGGGGAGGCCGGGGACGGGTCCTTGCGCGGGTGGCCGAGCACCTCGCCGGGCAGCTTCGCGTCCAGTGCCCGGCAGTACTCGGCGGCCTGGGCGCTCGGCGTGGGCGGGGTGACGTCGGGCTCGCCGCTCCAGAACGCGACCAGCCCCGCCGTCAGCGCCAGCAGCACGGCGGGGGGCGCGAGCCAGCGGACCGGCGCGGGCAGGCGGTTCAGGAGGTCGCGAGAGGGCACCCGTCGATGGTAAGCGCCCCTACAGGCGAACCACCGGACAGGTCAGGGTGCGGGTGATCCCCTCCACCTGCTGCACCCGGGCCACCACCATGCGGCCCAGCTCGTCGATCGACTCCGCCTCGGCCCGGACGATCACGTCGTACGGGCCGGTCACGTCCTCGGCGGTGAGCACCCCGGGGATCTTGGCGATGGACTCGGCGACCGCGGTGGCCTTGCCCACCTCGGTCTGAATCAGGATGTAGGCCTGCACCACGGTGGACCTCCAGGCGGCTGGGCGGGGGGAGTTGCTGACCGGCAGTCTGATCACCACGCTACCGCGCGACAGCGGCACAGGGGAGACCTCGGCACCCCTGGAGGGCGTACGCTGCCGCGCGGGGGGCGCACCCCAGACGGATCACGTGAAGGACGCGGGAGGACGGGCTGATGCAGGGGACCGTGGGCGAGCTCGGCGAGTTCGGGCTCATCCGGGAGCTGACCGCACGGCTGCCGATGACGCCGGCGGTGGAACTCGGGCCCGGTGACGACGCGGCGGTGGTCAAGGCCCCCGACGGCCGGGTGGTGGCCACCACCGACGTGCTCATCGAGGGCCGGCACTTCCGCCGCGACTGGTCCACCGCGTACGACGTGGGCCGCAAGTGCGCCGCCCAGAACCTGGCCGACATCGCCGCGATGGGCGCCGTCCCCACCGCCCTGCTGCTCGGCCTGGTCGCACCCGCCGACCTGCCCACCACCTGGGCCACCGAACTGATGGACGGCCTGCGCGACGAGTGCCAGGTGGCCGGCGCCACCGTGGTCGGCGGCGACGTGGTCCGCGGCGACACCATCACCCTCGCCATCACCGCCCTCGGCGACCTGCAGGGCCGCCGCCCCGTGGTCCGCTCCGGCGCCCAGGTCGGCGACGTGGTCGCCGTCACCGGCTGGCTCGGCTGGTCCGCCGCCGGGCTGACGGTCCTCCAGCGCGGCTTCCGCTCCCCGCGGGCCTTCGTCGAGGCGCACCGCCGCCCCGAACCGCCGTACCACGCCGGCCCCGCGGCCAGCGACCTCGGCGCCACCGCCATGGTCGACGTCTCCGACGGGCTGGTCGCCGACCTCGGCCACGTCGCCCGGGCCAGCGGCGTGGACATCGACCTGCGGGCCGCCGACTTCGACGTCCCCGCGCAGATGGCCGACATCGGCCAGGCCGTCGGCGTCGACCCGCTGGTGTGGGTGCTGTCCGGCGGCGAGGACCACGCGATCGTCGCGACCTTCCCCAAGAGCACCCAACTCCCGGCCCGCTGGCGGCAGATCGGCGAAGTGGTGCGCCCCGCCCGGGCCGGCCGCGGGGGAGTGGTCACGGTCGACGGCGCCCCCTGGGACCGCACCGCCGGCTGGGACCACTTCGCCGAGCAGTAGGCCTTGTGGCTACCCCTCGGTAGCTCGGTGAACGCGTAGGGTGGCGACTGTCGGCCGACCGGCCACGTCGGCGGCCCGGTCCCACCTACGCGGGGGCCTGCACCGGCCCCCGGGAGCAGGAGAGCACAGCCACCATGCGCATCGGCGTTCTCACCAGCGGCGGCGACTGCCCCGGCCTCAACGCGGTCATCCGCTCCGTCGTGCACCGCGGCACCGACGTGCACGGCGACGAGATCATCGGCATCGAGGACGGCTTCCTCGGCCTGATCGAGGGCCGCGCCCGCCCGATCTCGCACGATGATGTCACCGGCCTGCTCACCCTCGGCGGCACCATCCTCGGGTCCGCCCGGGTGCAGCGCGAGAAGATCCGCTGGGCGGTCGAGAACAGCGCCGAACTCGCCGCCCGGATCGGCATCGACGCGCTGATCGCGATCGGCGGCGAAGGCACCCTCACCGCCGCCAAACTCTTCAGCGACGCCGGACTGCCGGTGGTCGGCGTCCCCAAGACCATCGACAACGACATCGACGCCACCGACGTCACCTTCGGCTTCGACACCGCCGTGCACGTCGCCACCGAGGCCATCGACCGGCTCAAGACCACCGCCGAATCCCACCAGCGCGTCATGGTCGTCGAGTTGATGGGCCGCCACACCGGCTGGATCACCCTCACCGCGGGCATGGCCGGCGGCGCCCACGGCATCCTCGTCCCCGAGAAGCCCTTCGACATCGAGGCCGTCGCCCGGATGATCGAGGACCGCTTCCGGCGCGGCAAGAAGTTCGCCATCATCGCCGTCGCCGAGGGCGCCCAGCCGATGCCCGGCACTCTGCGCTTCGAACACGGCGAGGTCGACCGGTTCGGCCACCAGACCTTCGGCGGCATCGGCACCCGGCTCGCCCTCGAACTGGAGAACCTGCTCGGCAAGGAGGCCCGACCGGTCATCCTCGGCCACACCCAGCGCGGCGGCACCCCCACCGCGCTCGACCGGGTCCTCGCCACCCGCTTCGGCTGGCACGCCGTCGAAGCCGTCCACCAGGGCGCCTACGGCCACTTCACCGCGCTGCACCACACCGAGATCCGGCTCGTGCCGATGGCCGAGGGCGTGGTCCGGCTCAAGACCGTCCCGCCGGACCGCTGGGTCGAGTCCGAGGCCGTGCTCTGACCCGACCTCCCCGGTGGGTAGGTTGGGGCCCATGACCACCAACACCGCCCCGCCCCGGGTGCTCACCGTCGCCGGCTCCGACAGCGGCGGCGGTGCCGGCATCCAGGCCGACCTCAAGGCGATGCTCGCCCTCGGCGTCCACGGCATGAGCGTCATCACCGCCGTCACCGCGCAGAACTCGCTCGGCGTCCAGGGCTACTGGGAACTGCCCGCCGAAGCCGTCCGCGCCCAGTACCGCAGCGTCGTCGACGACATCGGCGTCCAGGCGATCAAGACCGGCATGCTCGCCTCGATCGAACTCGTCGAAACCGTCTCCGCGCTCCTCGCCGACGCCCCCGCCCCCGTGGTCGTCGACCCCGTCGGCGTCTCCAAGCACGGCGACGCACTGCTCGCCGCGGAGGCCGTCGCCACCGTCCGCGAGCGGCTCCTGCCGGTCGCCACGCTGGTCACCCCCAACCTGCACGAAGTGACCCAACTCACCGGACTCGAAGTCGCCGACGAGAGCCGGATGCTCGGTGCCGCGAAGGCGCTGCGCGACCTCGGCCCGCGCTGGGTCCTGGTCAAGGGCGGCCACCTCGAAGGCGAAGCCGCGGACCTCCTGCTCGGCCCCACCGGCGAAACCCACTGGTACCGGGCCCCCCGCCACAACAACCGCCACACCCACGGCACCGGCTGCACCCTCGCCAGCGCGATCGCCGCCCAGCTCGCCAAGGGCGACGAGATGCCGACGGCGGTCGCGAACGCCAAGGCCTACGTGACGGGCGCCATCGAACACGGCTTCGCCCTGGGTTCCGGCATCGGGCCGGTGGACCACTTCTGGCAGCAGAGGTAGCGCTCCGTCAGGGGGGGGCACCACCAGGGGCTCGGGGAACGGCGAGGCCATGTCTGCGAGTGATCAACAGGGCGCTTGGCGTTCCGCCGTTTCGGGTTCCTGTCTTGAGGCCCGCCGCAGCCATGACCAACCGCTGTCTCTGGCCGCCAGCAACAGGACCCCGCCGTTCCCCGGGCCCCTGGATTCGCACCCCCCCCTGAACGCGAAAAACACGAAAGCCGACCATGACCCCCGGAGGGAATGATCGGCTTTCGCTACAGCAAGAAAGGTGACCGGCATGCCGGTCTGCGCGTCAGCGCGAGACCTTACCGGCCTTGATGCACGAGGTGCAGACGTTGAGCCGCTTCGGCGTGCGCCCAACCACAGCGCGCACCGTCTGGATGTTGGGGTTCCAACGACGGGGGGTGCGGCGGTGCGAGTGGGAGATGCTGTTGCCGAAGCCCGGGCCCTTGCCGCAGACGTCGCAGTTGGCAGCCACAGGAGTCACTCCAAGACTTCAGATCAGGAACTTGAACAGCCCGGGGTGTTCCAGGCAACCGGGAGAGCATACAACGGTGACTCCCGCTCAACGAAACTACCACGATCGTCGGGGTGATCGTTCCCGCGACCTGCACCGGAGGGTGCCGCAGGCGGTGTCCCGGGGGCCGATAACCTGCCAGCATCGCCCCTCGCCACCGCGTCCCGTCGCGTTTCCGTGGCGTTCACCCGGAGGAGACCTGGTGCTCGACACCCTAGACGCCCCGGCCGTCCGCACCTGGTGCCGGCTCGCGCTGGCGGCCCTCGGCCAGGCCCGCGAGGAGATCGACGCGCTGAACGTCTACCCGGTTCCGGACGGCGACACCGGCACCAACCTGTATCTGACGGTGGAGTCCGCCGCCGAGGCGCTCGACACCCTGTTCGCGGGTGGGGAGACGCCCGAGCTGGCCGCCGCCGCGACCGCCGCGGCCCGGGGGGCGCTGATCGGGGCCCGCGGCAACTCCGGGGTGATCCTCGCGCAGTGGCTGCGGGGTCTCGCCGAGGTGCTGGCGGAGAACGGCGAGCTGGGGGAGGCCCTCGACAACGGCGCGCGTTCCGCGTACCTGGCCGTCGCGGAGCCGGTCGAGGGCACGCTGCTGACCGTCGCCGCGGCCGCCGCCGACGCCGCGAAGGCCGTGGCGGGACTGACCGGCCAGGCGCGGGAGGCGTACCGGGCGGCCCGGCAGGCGCTGCTGCTCACGCCGGACCAGCTGGCGGTGCTCGCCGAGGCGGGCGTGGTGGACGCCGGCGGTCGCGGCCTGGTCGCGGTGCTGGGCGCGCTGGTGGACGCGGTGTCCGGGCAGCAGCCGATGGGGCCGGTCGCGCTGCGGCGCGAGGTGGACCCTGTGCTGGTGGCCGGCTGCGAGGGCCACGAGCGTCCGCCGGGCCCCGGCCACCCCGCGTTCGAGGTGATCTACCTGCTGGAGGCGGAGGACGGGCGGCTGCCGCGGCTGCGCGAGCGGCTGGGGCGGCTCGGCGACTCGCTGGTGATCGGCGGCGGCGACGGCCTGTGGAACGTCCATGTGCACGTGGACGACGCGGGCGCGGCCGTCGAGGCCGGTGTCGAGGCGGGCCGGCCGTACCGGATCCGGATCACGCACTTCGCCGAGGCGGCGGCCCGCTCCGGCGAGCGCGAGGAGACCGTCTCGCACGGCCGGGCCGTGCTCAGCGTGGTGACCGGCAGCGGGCTGGCCCAGCTGTGCGAGCAGGCCGGCTCGGTGGTGCTCGCCGCGGACCCGGACCGCGCCCCGGCCAGCGCCGAGCTGGTCGCCGCCGTGCACCGCTGCGCGGCCCGCGAGGTGATCCTGCTGCTCAACGACCCCGAGCTGCGGGCCGCCGCCGGCGCCGCCGCCGACCAGCTGCGCGAGGAGGGCGTGCGGATCGCCGTGCTGCCGACCCGCTCCCCGGTGCAGGGCCTGGCCGCGCTCGCCGTGCACGACGCCGGCCGCCGCTTCGACGAGGACGTGGTCGCCATGACGTCCGCCGCCGGCGCCACCCGGTACGCCGAACTCGCCGTCGCCGAGGGCGAGTCCTGGACGATGGCCGGCGTCTGCCAGGCCGGCGACGTGCTCGGCCTGATCGACGGCGACGTCGCGGTGATCGGCCGCGACCTCACCGAGACCGCGCTCACCGTGCTGGACCGGATGATCGCGGCGTCCGGCGAACTCGTCACCCTGGTGCTCGGCGACGACGCCCCCGCCGAGCTCGCCGACCGGCTGATCGCGCACGCCCGGCGCACCCGCCCCGAGGTCGACACCGTCGCCTACCGGGGCGGCCAGGAGGCCGCGCCGCTGCTGATCGGCGTCGAGTGAGCCGGGACGTCGGTCCCGTGGTGTGAAATGGGACCCGATGGGCGCTCTCGATGAACCACTGAAGGACCTGGTCGGCGACCGCACCGCGAAGGTGCTGGCCGACTCCCTCAAGCTGCGCACGGTCGGCGACCTGCTGCACCACTACCCGCGCCGGTACGTCGAGCGCGGCCAGCTCACCAGCCTGGACGAGCTGGACGTGGACGAGCACGTCACGGTGCTGGCCCGGATCGAGAAGGTGACGCTGATCCCGTTCCGCGGCCGCAAGGGCGACCGGCTGGAAGTGGTGGTCACCGACGGCCGGTCCCGGCTGTCCCTGGTGTTCTTCAACCAGGGCTGGCGGCAGAAGGACCTCAAGCCCGGCCTCCAGGGCCTGTTCGCCGGCAAGGTCGGCATGTTCAACCGCACCCGCCAACTCGCCTCGCCCGACTACCAGTTGATCGACGACGAGGAGGGCTCGTCGGCGGCGGAGCAGTTCGCCGGCCGGCTCATCCCGGTCTACCCGGCCAGCGCCCAGCTGCCCAGCTGGAAGCTCTCGCTCTGCGTCGAGATGGCCCTCACCAAGCACCTGGCGGACGTCGGCGAGCCGCTGCCCGCCGAACTGCGCGCCGAGCACGACCTGATCCCGTTGCCCGAGGCGCTGGAGCTGATCCACCGCCCCCGCAACCAGGTGGAGAAGGAACGCGCCCAGAACCGGCTGCGCTGGGACGAGGCGTTCGTCCTCCAGGTCGCCCTCGCCCAGCGCCGGGCCGCCGACTCCGCGCTGCCCGCCGTCCCGCGCCGCGCCGTCCCCGGCGGCGTGCTGGACGCCTTCGACGCCCGGCTGCCGTTCACCCTGACGGACGGTCAGCAGAAGGTGTGCGCCGAGATCTTCGCCGACCTCGCCACCGAACACCCCATGCACCGCCTGCTCCAGGGCGAGGTCGGCTCCGGGAAGACGCTCGTCGCGCTGCGCGCCATGCTCGCCGTGGTCGACGCCGGCGGCCAGGCCGTGCTGCTGGCGCCCACCGAGGTGCTCGCCCAGCAGCACCACCGCTCCATCGTCGAGATGATGGGCGACCTCGCCGAGGCGGGCATGATCGGCGGCTCCGAGATCGGCACCCGGGTCGCCCTGCTCACCGGCTCGATGGGCGCCGCCGCCCGCCGCGGCGCGATGCTCGACATGGCCTCCGGCAAGGCCGGCATCACCATCGGCACGCACGCGCTGATCGAGGACAAGGTGCAGTTCGCCGACCTCGGCCTGGTGGTGGTCGACGAACAGCACCGGTTCGGCGTCGAACAGCGCGACGCGCTGCGCGCCAAGGGCGAACAGCCCCCGCACCTGCTGGTGATGACCGCCACCCCGATCCCGCGCACCGTCGCGATGACCGTCTTCGGCGACCTGGAGACCTCCGTCCTCGACCAGCTGCCGTCCGGCCGCTCCCCGATCTCCACCCACGTCGTCCCCGCCCTGGAGAAGCCCAACTTCCTCACCCGCGCCTGGGAACGCGTCCGCGAGGAGGTCGGCAAGGGCCACCAGGCGTACGTGGTCTGTCCGCGGATCGGCGACGAGGACGAACAGACCAAGGGGAAGAAGAAGCGCAAGGAGGAGCCGGAGGAGGTCGGCGGGGGAGCGGACAGCGAGGAGCGCCGGCCGCCGCTGGCGGTGGTCGAGACCGCCGAGAAGCTCGCCAAGGGCCCGCTCGCCGGGCTGCGGGTGGAGATCCTGCACGGCCGGCTCGCCCCCGAGGCCAAGGACGACGTGATGCGCCGCTTCGCCGCCGGCGAGGTCGACGTGCTGGTCGCCACCACCGTCATCGAGGTCGGCGTCAACGTCCCCAACTCCACCGTCATGGTGATCATGGACGCGGACCGGTTCGGCGTCTCCCAGCTCCACCAGCTGCGCGGCCGGGTCGGCCGCGGCTCCGCCGCCGGCCTGTGCCTGCTGGTCAGCGACATGCCCGCGGCCGGCGCCGCCCGCGCCCGGCTCGACGCGGTGGCCGGCACCCTGGACGGCTTCGCGCTCTCCCGGATCGACCTCGAACAGCGCCGCGAGGGCGACGTGCTCGGCCAGGCCCAGTCCGGCGTGAAGTCCTCGCTCAAGGTGCTCTCCGTCCTCGACGACGAGGACGTCATCGCCACCGCCAGGGCCGAGGCCACCCGGCTGGTCGCCGCCGACCCTTCGCTGGCCGCCCACCCCGACCTGCGCACCGCGCTGGAGAGCCTGCTCGACGAGGACCGCGCGGAGTACCTGGAGAAGGGCTGACGGGCCGTGTGATCAGGCCGGACTGTCAGTGCCCCGAGAGAGAATGAAGGTGTTCGGGGCGCACTCCAAGTGGCGTCCCCGGCGCGAGATTTGGGGGTCATTGCATGGCATTCCGTCACCTCAACGAGCTCCCGCTCGGCGACAAGGTCTTCCGGATCGAGGTCGCCAGCGAGGACGACCGCGAAGTCACCCTCACCCTGACCGGCTGGCGCGAGGGCAACTCCGCCAACCCGGTCGCCTCCGGCAAGCTCCGCCTCCCGGTGGAGGACGTCGCCTCGCTGCGCATCGCGCTCAACCGCGCCCTGCGCGCGCTGGCGATCGTCGCCGACGTCTCCGAGCCCATCCCCGACCGCGACGTGCTGCGCGAGCTCTACCCCGGCCACGGCTCCCCGTGGGTGCCGCAGCACGAGGAGGAGCTGGTCCGCCGCTTCCACGACGGCGACACCATCGCCCGGATCGCCGCCCGCTACGGCCGCACGCCCGACTCCGTCCGCACCAAGCTGCGCGAACTCGGCCACGACCCGCGCCGCCCGGAGTACTGCCCGCCGGACGGGTGCCTGTCCTGGTCCCGGTACGCGTCGCCGACCCTGTTGGGCGCGGCGTCCAATGAGTGACCGCCTGCTCTAGACACCGGGGCGCGAGGGGCTGCGCCGACCTGCCGTGCACTATTTGTCGGCTATGGTCGGGCGCAGTTCTCCCCCAGCCCCAGCGGGCTGGGGGTACCCCCACGCGCCCCTGCCTTTAAGGACTTTCCATGCCCCGCGTCATTGCCGGCCGTGCCGGAGGCCGCCGTCTCGCCGTGCCGCCCGGCCGGAACACCCGTCCGACCTCCGACAAGGCGCGGGAGGCGATGTTCTCCACCGTCGAGTCGCTGTTCGGGCCGATCGCCGGGGCGCGGATGCTGGACCTGTTCGCGGGCAGCGGCGCCGTCGGGCTGGAGGCGCTGTCCCGGGGCGCGGCGCACGCGCTGCTGGTGGAGGCGGACGCGAGCGCGGTGAGGACGGTGCGGGAGAACGTCCGGACGCTGGGGCTGCCGGGCGCGGAGGTGCGGGCCGACAAGGCGGAGAAGGTCATTGCGGGCGCTCCTCCGGCCCAGCCGTACGACCTGGTCTTCCTGGACCCGCCGTACGCGGTCGAGGACGCCGTGCTGCGGGAGATGCTGGTCACACTCCGCTCGGGGGGCTGGCTGTCCGAGCATGTTCTCGTCACCGTGGAACGCAGCACCCGAGGGGGCGAGTTCGGCTGGCCGGACGGCTTCGAGGGGCTGCGCTCGCGCCGGTACGGCGAGGGCACGCTCTGGTACGGTCGCGCCGCTACCGGGGCTGACCAAGACTCGTAGCAGAACATCCCGCCCCACAAGGGAGCACACCCATGCGTCGCGCCGTCTGCCCGGGGTCCTTCGACCCCATCACCAACGGACACCTGGACATCATCGAGCGGGCCTCGAAGCTGTACGACGTGGTGCACGTGGTGGTGGCGGTGAACCACAACAAGCAGGGGATGTTCTCCACCGAGGAGCGGATCGCGCTGATCGAGGAGACCACCGCACACCTGGGCAACATCGAGGTGGAGCCGCACAGCGGCCTGCTGGTGGACTACTGCAAGCAGCGCGGCATCCCGGCGATCATCAAGGGCCTGCGCGCGGTCAGCGACTTCGACTACGAGCTGCAGATGGCGCAGATGAACCACGGCCTGACCGGTGTGGAGACGCTGTTCGTGCCGACCTCGCCGACCTACAGCTTCCTCTCCTCCAGCCTGGTCAAGGAGGTAGCCACGCTGGGCGGCGACGTGTCCCACCTGCTGCCCGGCCTGGTGCACCGGCGGTTGGTCGAGCGGATCGCCGAACGCCGCAAGTGACGGAGGCGTTGTGAGCGGCGGGGTGGGTGGCCGTACAGTCTGTACTCCCGGCCCCGGGACCGCGATTCGCGGCTCCGTGGCACTGCCTCCGCCGCACCTCGGCGGCACACGGAAAGACTGAAGACGCCCGTGGACGTGCAGCAGAAACTCGACCAGATCATCGCCACGGTCGAGAAGGCCAAGGCGATGCCGATGTCGGCCTCCTGCGTGGTCAACCGTGCCGAGCTGACCGGCCTGCTGCGCGAGCTGCGCGACGCGATGCCCGCCGAACTCGCCCAGGCGCAATCGGTGGTGGCGGACCATCAGCAGATGGTGGCGGACGCTCAGGCGCAGGCCGACCAGATCATCCGCGGCGCGCACGACGAGCGCGGCTCGCTGATCTCCGACACCGAGGTGGTGCGCCAGGCGCAGGCCGAGGCGGACCGGATCCTGGGCGAGGCCCGGGCCGAGGAGCGGACCAAGCGCGCCGAGGCGGACGACTACGTCGACTCCAAGCTCGCCAACTTCGAGGTGGTGCTCACCAAGACGCTCGGCGCGGTCGGCCGCGGCCGGCAGAAGCTGCGCGGCGAGGCCGGGGTGTACCAGCCGGACGGCGAGAGCGCCGAGGACGGCGAGGAGTTCCAGCCGCAGCGGATCAGCCCCAGCCCCGAGGCCGACGAGTACGTCGATGTGAAGCTCGCCACCCTGGAGGCGGTGCTCTCGGCGACCCTGGAGGCGGTCGGCAAGGGCCGGGACAAACTGCTCGGCAAGGCCCCGATCGACGAGCTGGGCGCCTACCTGGCCGCCGCCGACGAGGCCCAGCAGCTCAAGGACCGCGCCGAGGCGGTGGCGGCCGGTTTCGCCACCACCGACGGCGAGCAGTCCTGGTACGCGGACGTCCCGCAGCAGCAGACCTGGCCGGAGCAGACCCCGGCCGCGGCCGGCTGGCAGAACCCCGCCGAGGACCAGTACGGCCAGCCGCAGACCCCGCAGTACGCCGAGGTGTACGGGGGCGGCTACGACCCGGCGGCGGTCCCGCAGGCGGACCCGTACGGGCAGCCCTACGGCTATCAGCAGCCGGTCGACCCGACGTACTACCAGCAGCAGTACCAGCAGCCGGGCTACGACCAGTGGGGCAACCCGCTGCCCGCCGACCCGAACGGCTACCCGCCGCAGCCGCAGCAGCTGCCCCAGGTGCCGCAGCAGCCCGGGCTGGACGAGACCAGCTTCTTCGACACCAGCATGATCGACATGACCCGGCTGCGGGAGCTCGGCGGCCGGTAGACCGGGCGAGTTGGGTTCGGCCCGGACTCTCGGGTAGTCTGACCACTCCGGCCTGCTCGTGCCGGGTTCGCCGTGTGCCCGCGTCCGGGCCGCGCACTGCAGGAACCACATCCGCGCCACGCAGGGATGCGTGCCGCCGCCAGGAAGTCAGGAAACCTTGAACCGCCTCGACCACCGCGACCCGCTCGTGTTCGACACGCATGAGCTCGGCCGTCGCCCCGGTTCGCTGCGCAAGGTCTCCCGCACCGCGGAGGCCCCGGCGGAGCTGGGCGTTGCAGACGTCATCGGCGTCCCCGAGAAGAGCGAGATCAAGCTGGAGCTCCGCCTGGAGTCCGTGGTCGAGGGCGTGCTGGTCACCGGCACCGCCGAAGCCCACGTGACCGGCGAGTGCTCCCGCTGCCTGGAGCCGATGGAGGACGACCTGGAGGTCGACTTCCAGGAGCTGTACTACTACCCGGAGTCCGAGGAGCGTCACCGCGCGATCGCGGGGGGCGACTTCGACGAGGAGTCCGAGGACGAGACTTACCGCCTGGAGGGCGACCTGTTCGACCTCCAGCCGGTGCTGCGTGACGCGGTGGTGCTCGCACTGCCGCTGCAGCCGGTGTGCCAGGACGACTGCCTGGGTCTGTGCTCCGAGTGCGGGGCCCGCCTGAGCGACGACCCGTCGCACCACCACGACGCCGCCGACCCCCGGTGGGCGGCTCTGCAGGGACTCTCCGCCGCCCCCGGCGACGAGGGTGACGAGGAATAAGACACAGCGGTACCCGTGAGGGTCTCGCCGTAGAACCAGGAGATTTACCGTGGCTGTTCCGAAGCGGAAGATGTCGCGCAGCAACACGCGTCACCGGCGTTCCAACTGGAAGGCCGTCGTGCCCGCGCTCGTCGCGTGCGACCGCTGCCACGAGCCGAAGCTCGCGCACATCGCGTGCCCGAGCTGCGGCACGTACAACCGTCGCCAGGTCCTCTCGGTCTGATCGGCGGGGTGCACGGATCGATGTCGGACGGCAGCAATTCCTCTCGCAAGCCGAACCCCGCGACCAACGGGGGTAAGGGCGGCGGGCCGGCTTCGACCGAATACGACGTCCTGGAAGGGCGCCTCGGGTACCCACTTGAGCGCGCCCTTCTGGTACGTGCCCTGACCCACCGCTCGTACGCGTACGAGAACGGCGGGCTGCCCACCAACGAGCGCCTGGAGTTCCTCGGCGACTCGGTGCTGGGCCTGGTGGTGACCGACACCCTCTACCGCCTCCACCCGGAGGTCGCCGAGGGGACGCTCGCCAAACTGCGTGCCGCGGTGGTCAACTCCCGCGCGCTCGCCGAGGTCGGCCGCAGCCTGGACCTCGGTGCCTTCATCCGGCTCGGCAAGGGTGAGGAAGGAACCGGCGGCCGCGACAAGTCGTCGATCCTCGCCGACACCGTCGAGGCCGTGATCGGCGCCATCTACCTCGATCAGGGCCTCGGGGCGGCCACGGACTTCGTCCACCAGCTCTTCGACCCGCTGATCGCGGAATCCGCGCTGCTCGGCGCCGGACTCGACTGGAAGACCAGCCTCCAGGAACTCACCGCCGCCGTCGGCATCGGTGTTCCCGAGTACGTGGTCACCGAGTCCGGACCGGACCACGAGAAGACCTTCACCGCCGCCGCCCGGGTGGCCGGCCAGGACTACGGCTCCGGGAGCGGACGCTCCAAGAAGGAAGCCGAGCAGAAGGCCGCCGAATCCGCGTGGCGCTCCATCAAGGCCAAGCAGGACGGCGACCAGCCGACCGCCACCGCCTGACGTGCCCGAACTCCCCGAAGTCGAAGTCGTCCGCCGCGGCCTGGCCCGCTGGGCCGCCGGCCGGACCGTCAGCGACGTCGAGGTGCTGCACCCGCGCGCCGTCCGCCGGCAGGCAGGCGGCGCCGAGGAGTTCACCGCACTGCTGAGTGGCCGCACCTTCGGGGAGCCGCAGCGCCGCGGCAAGTACCTGTGGGTGCCGCTCGGCGACGGCCTGTCGATGATCGGCCACCTCGGCATGAGCGGCCAACTGCTCGTCCAGGAAGCCGACCTGGCGGACTCGGTGCACCTGCGGGTGCGCCTCCGGTTCGCGGACGGCGGCACCGAGCTGCGCTTCGTCGACCAGCGCACCTTCGGCGGCCTCGCCGTCGAGGAGACCGAGCCGGACGACCCCGAGGCCACCCCGCTCTCGCTCGCCCACATCGCCCGCGACCCGCTCGACGCGCGCTTCGACGACACCGCGTTCGTCACCGCGCTGAAGGCCAAGCGCACCACCGTGAAGCGGGCGCTGCTCGACCAGACGCTGATCAGCGGCGTCGGCAACATCTACGCCGACGAGGCGCTGTGGCGCAGCCGCCTGCACTACGACCGCCCCACCGCCACCCTGACCCGGCCCGCCGCCCTCGAACTGCTCGGCCACGCCCGGGACGTGATGACGGCGGCGCTGGCCGTCGGCGGGACGAGCTTCGACTCGCTGTACGTCAACGTCAACGGCGAGAGCGGCTACTTCTCCCGCGACCTGGACGCCTACGGCCGCGAGGGCGAACCGTGCCGCCGCTGCGGGACGGCGATGCGCCGCGACGCCTGGATGAACCGGTCCAGCTACTACTGCCCGAAGTGCCAGCGCCGCCCGCGCTGATCAGCCGTACGCGACGCGACCCGCTCGATCTCCTGGAGCCGCCGCTCGGCGCACGCGGCGCCCGCCTGCGCGCACCGTTCCGGCCACGGCGTGACACCGCCGGTCACGGCGGCCTGACCGAGGCGTTCCGCGGTGCGGCGGCGGTGAAAGGCCGTCAGCTCGACTTCCCGGCGGCGGCCTTCTCCTCCTCGGCCGCGGCCTGGAGTGCGCCGCCGTCCTCACCGAAGTAGGCGACGCCGACGGCGCTGACCACGGCCAGCAGGAAGCCGAGGACGGCCAGCCAGGCCAGGCCCGGGCGGGAGGAGTCGCCGAGCCAGAGGACGCCGACCGCGCCCGGGACGACCGTCTCGCCGACCACCAGGGCGGCGGTCGCGCCGTTCACCGAGCCGACCTGGAGGGCGACGGTGTGCAGGTACATGCCGCCGATGCCGCCGATCAGGATGGCGTACAGCGCCGGGTCGGCGAGCAGCGCGGTGATCGAGAACGGCTCGATGCCGTCCAGGATGCGCACGCCGATGCCGAGCGCGCCGAAGCCGAGGCCGGACAGCAGGCCCGCCACGATCGCCCCGCCGGAACCCAGCCGGCGGACGATCAGCGAGCCGCCGGCGATCAGCACCGCGGAGCCGATCAGCAGCGCCCAGTGGAAGGCCCGCGCGGCGTGGTGGCCGCCCTCCGGCCCGGCGGCGACGGCGAGCAGCACCAGGGCGCTGCACAGGATGCCGATGGACAGCCACTCCAGCTGCCGCAGCCGCAGCCCGAGCAGCTTGACCGACAGCAGCGCGGTGATCACCAGGTTGGCGCTGATGATGGTCTGCGACAGGAACAGCGGCAGCAGCCGCGCGGCCAGCGCGCCCAGCCCGAAGCCGATGAAGTCCAGCACCGTGCCGAGGATGAACTCCCAGGTGACGGCGGCCTTCGCGGTGGAGGCCAGGCTCGGCCCGCCGTGCTCGGTGACGGTGCCGTCGGCCGCCTCCTGCCGGGCCGAACGCCTGGCGCCGACGGCTTGCAGCACCGAGCCGGTGCCGTAGCAGACGGACGCGGCGACGGCGGTGACGAGGCCGAGGATCACGCTGGGGTCTCCTGTCGCGGGAGGGAAGATCGTCACCACTATGCCTGCTCGCCGCCCGGCCGCGGTGGCTCGGGGCCCAACTCCGGCCGGTCGGCGGGGGTTCTCCCGGTCGGGCTCGTCCCCGGGTAGGGGGAGATCTCAGGGTCGGACCGTCCCGTGGGAGGGCGTGGATCGGGCATCGGGCCCGGTACGGTCTTCGGTATGAGAACTGTGCTTCGCCGCTCCCGAGCCACCGGGCCGGCCGCCGTGCTGGCAGCTCTGCTCGGCCTGTTGATGGTCCTCGGCCTGTCAGCGCCCGCGCAGGCGGCCGGAATCGCCGACGCGGCCGACTCGCTGAAGAAGGTCCAGGTCTACGTCGACCCGGCGATGAGCAGCCGGTTCTCCAAGGACCAGGCCGACGCGCTGGCGAAGAAGCTGAAGAACGCCGACAAGCCGATCTTCGTCGCGGTGGTCCCGGACAGCCAGGCGTACGCCCCGAAGACCCTGCTGAGCGACCTGCGCACCCAGGTCGGCATCGTCGGCGTCTACGGCGTGTGGCGCGGCAACGCGTTCGACGTCGGCTCGGACCCGAAGGCCCTGCCGCTCACCTCCGCCAAGAAGATCGCCGGTTCGTCCTTCCGTTCGCACAGCGGCGACATCAACGGCACCGTCAACGACTTCGTCGACCAGGCCGCCAAGCAGACCAAGGGCGACGGCCCGCAGCACAGCGTCTCCGCGGCCTGGGTCGTCGTCCCCGTGGTGCTGCTGGTGCTGGCCGGCGGCGGCGTGTTCCTGCTGTTCCGCCGCGCCAAGAAGCGCAAGGAGGAGAAGGCCCGGGCCGAACTCGCCCAGCTGCGCACCGTGGTGGACGAGGACATCACCGCGTTCGGCGAGGAACTCGACCGGCTCGACTTCAACCCCGGCGCCCCCGGCGCGGACGACACCCAGCGCGCCGACTACACCCGCGCGCTGGACTCCTACGACCGCGCCAAGCGGACCATGGACGAGGCCACCAAGCCCGACGACGTCCGCCCGGTCACCGAGGCGCTGGAGGACGGCCGGTTCGCGCTGGCCACCCTGTCCGCCCGTCGCGAGGGCCGTCCGCTGCCGGAGCGCCGCGTCCCGTGCTTCTTCGACCCGCGGCACGGCCCCTCCACCACCGACGTCCAGTGGGCGCCGGCCGGCGGCGCGCCGCGCTCCGTCCCCGCGTGCGCCGACGACGCGGCCCGCCTGGCCGTCGGCCAGGACCCCTACATCCGCACGGTGGAGACCGAGCACGGCCACCAGCCGTACTGGAACGCCGGCCCGGCCTACAGCCCGTGGGCGGGCGGCTACTTCGGCGGCGGCATGCTCCCCGGCCTGCTGGTCGGCACCATGCTCGGCTCGATGCTCTCCGGCCCGAGCTACGCCTACGCCGGCGGCCACCACGACTACAGCGGTGGCGGCAACGTCGACTACAACGGCGGCGCGGACGCCGGCGAGTACTCGGGCGCGGCCTTCAACTCCTCCGACTTCTCCGGCGACTTCGGTGGCGGCAGCGGCTTCGGTGACTTCGGCGGTGGCGGCGACTTCGGTGGCGGCGGCGACTTCGGCGGGAGCTTCGGCGACTGACGCCCGTTCGCCCGCTGCCCGGCCCCCGGTCCCCTCGTGGACCGGGGGCCGCTGTCATGCCCGGGCGGGGGCGGACGTCTCGGCGACGCCGGCGGGCGCGGGGCCGGCGGGCTCCCGGCGGCCCACCACCAGCAGGGTCAGCGTGCAGGACACCAGCTGCCAGGCCGCGCCGAAGCCCAGCACCGAGGCCGTGCCGACCCGGTCCGCGATCGGCCCCGCCAGCGCCAGCCCGACCGGGCCGAACGCGAACGCGCCGAGCGTCCCGTACGCGCTGACCCGGCCCAGCGCCTCGGCCGGGACGTGACGCTGCGTCAGGGTGACGAACAGGGTGCCGCAGACGATCGAGGTGATGCCCGCGCCGACCGCCGCGACGGCCACCAGGGGCAGCGGCCAGCCCAGCGCCAGCGCGCCCGAGGGCAGTGCCCAGCCCGCCGTCACCGCGATCGCCGTCCGCAGCGGCCGGGCCGGTTCGCGGCCGAGCAGCAGCAGCCCGCCGAGCACCGCGCCCGCCCCGTACGCGCCCATCACCACGCCCCAGCCGCCGGCCCCGCCGAGGCGCTGCTCCGCCACCACCGGGCCGAGGATCAGGAACGGCGCCCAGACCAGCAGGTTGAACAGGCAGGCCTGCAGGGTGCTCACCCACTGCCACCGGCGGGAGCTGAACTCCGCCCAGCCGTCCCGCAGTTCGGCCAGCAGCGAGGGTTGGTCGGAGGTGTCCCGGGCGACGGCGGGCAGCCGGAGCAGGGCCAGCGCCACGCCGCCGACCGCGTACGTGGCGGCGTCCACCAGCAGCACCCAGCCGGGGCCGGCGACGGCGGTCAGCCCACCCGCGAGGGCCGGGCCGGCCACCGCGGTGCCGTTCCGGGCGATCCCCAACAGGGCGTTGGCGTCGCCGAGTTGCCCGGCCGGGACGAGCCGTGGCAGCAGTGCGTCCAGGGACGGCATGAACACCGCCTCGGCCAGGCCCCAGAGCACCATCAGCGCGGCCATCGCCCAGATCCGGTCGTGCGCGGTGAACATCAGCACCGCCATCGCCGCCTGGGTCGCGCAGCGCAGTCCGTCCGAGCCGAGCATCACCGGGCGCGGGCCCAGCCGGTCCGCGGCCGCGCCGCCGAGCACCAGCAGCAGCACGATCGGCAGGATCCGCGCGGTCATCACCACGCCGAGCCCGGAGCCGCCCCCGCCGCTGTCGAGCACGGCGAACGCCACGGCCACCGAGGCCATCGAAGAACCGAACAGGGAGACGGCGAAGCCGATGAAGAAGAGGCGGAACTCCCGTCCGCGCAGGACGGCGAGCCGCCGTGAGGTCAGCACCATGACCGGCAGAGTGCCCCGCCGCAGAGGCGTCCGACAAGGGCTTCCGGCGAAAAAGTTGAGTGTTGGGGCATCAATTTTCGGAGAGCCTCGATCGGCCGCAGTAAATGGGTCGTTTACCGCAGTGGGGAGCGGTGTTGACGATCCTTCGGGTCCGCTGTTTACTGCGGTTGTGACACCTGTGGAGTTCGCCGTCGCGGCCGAGCACTACCTGGCGGAGGCCCGACTGTCCGAGGGCTCCCGGCGGGTCTACCGGATCGCCCTGCACACCTGGGCCTGGCTGCTGGTCGGCCGCACCCCGCCGGTCGGCGCCGACCGGCGGCGGGCCGCGCCGCCGGTGCTGCCGCTCGCCCGGCTGGACGGGCCGGACGCGTCCCGGCGGGTGGCCGAGGCGTTCGCCGCCCGCGCCGAGGCGGTCGGGGTGCGCACCGCCAACCGCGAACTGTCCGTGCTGCGGGCCGCCGTCCGATGGTGGTGCGAGCGGGGCTGGCTGGCCGCCGACCCCGCCGAGGGCCTGCGCCCGCTGCCCGCCGCCGCGCCCGAACCCGCGCTCACCGACGCCCAGGTGCGGGCCGTGCTGGCGCTGCGGGCGCCACTGCGCGAGAAGGTGCTGTGGCACCTGGTCCGGGAGACCGGCGCGCCGATCGAACGGCTGCTGGCGCTGGACGTGGACCGGCTCGACCCGGCCGACCGGCAGACCCGGCCCGCCGGCGGCGAGCGTCCGCTGCGCTGGCGCGGCGGCACCGCCCGGCTGCTGCCGCTGCTGATCGCCGGGCGCAGCGCGGGCCCGCTGTTCCTCACCGGCCGCCGGGCTCCGGCCGGCACCCCGGAGCGCGACCGCTGCCCGCTCACCGGCCGGGCCCGGCTCTCCTACCGCCGGGCCGCCGAACTGTTCACCGCCGCCACCGCCCCACTGGACCCGGCCGGCCGCGGCTGGACGCTGCACCGGCTGGCCGAGCCGCGCCGCTGAACCCGTACGCCACGGCGAGGTATGGCCGCGATGCCGATGCCGTGAATGCGCGCGGGCCGGTGCGGAGGCACGGTGGAAGGGGCGTGAAACCCGTTCCGTGCGCCCCTGAAGTGCCCGACTATGGTCGACGCATGCAAGGTCACGACAGTCACCGTCCCGTCCGCGCCACCATCTGGGTGCGTGGGCGCGTCCAGCAGGTGGGGTTCCGCTGGTGGACCAGGGCCAGGGCTCTGGAGATCGGGCTGACGGGCTACACGAGCAACCTCGGTGACGGTCGTGTCCAGGTGGTCGCCGAGGGGTCGCGCGCGGACTGCGAGCGGCTGCTCGCCGCGCTGCGCGGGCCCGGAACGCCAGGTCGGGTCAGTGGGGTCACGGAAATCTGGAGCGCCGTGGGCGACGGGTACGACGGCTTCGCGATCCGATGAGTACACCGCGGTTGCCGGTCGGAGGAGAGCCGCCGGCAACTGCCGGTGTCGTGTGGTTGCCAACCGGGCAGACTCGTGGTTGACTCCGCAAGCGTAGTGATCCACTACCCCGGCCGATGGCGTGACGACCCCGCCATGCAGGTGACAGGGGCGCGGTAGCGTGCGGTGATCGTGTTGACCCGTACCGTCTTTGGTGAGACGCTGGAAACCCGCGTACAGGTCTGAGTTTACCGGCGAAGCTCCGCCGCGTGAGCATGCCACTCACCAGCGGCTGTTTCGTAGTGCCCAGCCAGCACGTCCGGCGCGCAGGCTCGTGCGTATCCCTTCCCCCAAGACCCACACCGTACACGGTTCGGTCACTCAGCGTGGAGGACCACACATCATGGCAAAGGCGCTTCTCGGGTACGTCGGCGGCCCCGACCCGCGAATGCTCTCCGAGATGCGACGGCTGCAGCAGCGTGTCCAGGACCTGGAGAACGAGCTCATCAAGCTCCAGGCCGAGAACGATGCGCTGATCGCCGTCGCCGACGAGCACTCGCTGCTCAACAGCATCGACCTGGACCAGCGCGAGCCGGCCCTCACCTGATCGACAAGGTCCGACCGATCGCTCGTGGTCCTCACGATCGACGCTGTGACGCACTGAGCGTCCCCGATGAGGGGATGGCTGCCTGCAAGGGACGTCCGAGGCGGACGTCCCTTCGTCGTGTCCGTGTCTTCTTCTGACCCAACATGCCCCGCTCGCGGCGTGGCCAAACCCGCGCCTGAGGGCAGCCGGGCGGCCCGGCCGGATACAGTCGCCAGCGGTGGGCCTCCGTGCGGGAAGGCCCGGCGGCCGGTGATCACGGCAGGGCGAGGAGGACGGGCGGGTGCACCTGAAGAGCCTGACCCTGCGCGGGTTCAAGTCCTTCGCCTCGGCGACCACGCTGCGCTTCGAACCCGGCATCACCTGCGTGGTCGGCCCCAACGGCTCCGGCAAGTCCAACGTGGTCGACGCACTGTCCTGGGTGATGGGGGAGCAGGGCGCGAAGACGCTGCGCGGCGGCAAGATGGAGGACGTGATCTTCGCGGGGACCAGCGGGCGCCCCCCGCTCGGCCGTGCCGAGGTCAGCCTCACCATCGACAACACCGACGGCGCGCTGCCCATCGACTACACCGAAGTCACCATCACCCGGACGATGTTCCGCAACGGCGGCAGCGAGTACGCGCTCAACGGCACGGTCTGCCGGCTGCTCGACATCCAGGAGCTGCTCTCCGACTCCGGCATCGGCCGCGAGATGCACGTGATCGTCGGTCAGGGCCAGCTCGACTCCGTGCTGCACGCCGACCCGATGGGACGGCGCGCCTTCATCGAGGAGGCCGCCGGCGTCCTCAAGCACCGCAAGCGCAAGGAGAAGGCGCTGCGGAAGATCGACGCGATGCAGGCCAACCTGAACCGCGTCCAGGACCTGGTCGCCGAACTGCGCCGCCAGCTCGGCCCGTTGGGGCGACAGGCGAAGATCGCCCGGCGGGCCGCCGGCATCCAGGCCGAACTGCGCGACGCCCGGCTGCGGCTGCTCGCCGACGACCTGCTCACCCTGCGCAAGGCCGTCGAGGCGGAAGTCGCCGACGAGCTGGCGCTGAAGCTCCGCCGCACCACCGTCGAACAGCAGCTCGCCGAAGCCGGCCGGCGCGAAGCCCTCCTGGAGGCCCAGGTCGAACAGCTCGGACCGGCCCTGGAGGCCGCCCGGCAGACCTGGTACCGGCTGTCCGCGCTCGCCGAACGCACCCGCGGCACCATCGGACTGGCCGAAGCCAGGGTGCGGGCCGCCACCACCGCCGGGCAGTCGGAGGAACGGCGCGGCCGCGACCCCGAGGACCTGGAACGGGAGGCCGCCCGGGTCCGCGAGGAGGAAGCCGCCCTCGAAGCGGCCCTGGAACAGGCCCAGGACGCGCTCGCCGAGACCGTCGAGGAGCGCACCGAACTCGAACGGGCCCTCGCCGGCGAAGAGTTGCGGCTCAAAGCGGCCGCCCGGGCGATCGCCGACCGGCGCGAGGGCCTGGCCCGGTTGCAGGGCCTGGCCGCCGCCGCCCGCTCCCGGGCCGCCGCTGCCGAAGCCGAGATCGAACGGCTCGCCACCGCCCGCGACGAAGCCCTGCTGCGCGCCGAGGCCGCCCAGGCCGAACACCGGGAACTCCTCGAACACAGCGAGCAGACCGAGGCCGGGGACGAGGAGACCGAAAGCCGCCACGACCGGGCCCGCGCCGCCCTGGCCGAGGCCGAACGGGCCGCCGGCGCCGCCCGCGAGGCGCTCACCGGCGCCGAGAAGGAACGCGCCGCGCTCACCGCCCGGCACGACACCCTCGCCCTCGCCCTGCGCCGCAAGGACGGCAGCGCCGCCCTGCTCGGCCGGCCCGGCGTCCTCGGACCCGCCGCCGAACTGCTGCACATCGAACCCGGACACGAACTCGCGGTCGCCGCCGGGCTCGGACCCGCCGCCGACGCCGTCGCGGTCGAGGACGCGGCCGCCGCCGCCGCGGCCCTCGACCGGCTGCGCGCCGAGGACGGCGGCCGGGCCGCGCTGCTGATCGCCGCCCCGGACCCGGGCGTTGCCGAAACGCCGCCCGAAGGATCGCGCTGGGCAGGGGAGTTGATCGACGGCCCGATGGCGGCCGCCGCCCGACGGCTGCTGCGCCGCACCGCCCTGGTGGAAGACCTCGCCGCCGCCCGGCAGTTGATCGACCGGCACCCGGACTGGACGGCCGTCACCGAGAACGGCGACCTGCTCTCCGGCGTCCTCGCGCACGGCGGCTCGGCCGGCGCCCCCAGCCCGCTGGAGGCCCGGGCCGCGGTCGCCGAGGCCGCCCGCGGCATCGAAGAACTCGACGCCCGCTGCGCCGAGTTGGCCGACCGGCTGGCCGAGGCGCAGCAGCACCGCCACGAACTCGCCGCCGAAGTCGAAGAGTTGGCCGCGCTGCGCCGCCAGGGCGAGAAGCGGCGCGCCGAACTCGCCGGAGCGCTCGGGCGTTCCGGCGGGGCCGCCCGCGCCGCCGCCGGCGAGGCCGAACGCACCGCCGGCGCCGTCGCCAAGGCCGAGAGCGGCCTCGCCGAGGCCCGCGCCGCCGCCGAGGAACTCGCCGAACGCCTCGCCACCGCCGAGGAGTTGGCCGACAGCGGCGAGGACGAACCCGACAGCGCCGAACGCGACCGGCTGGCCGCCGCCGGGACTTCCGCCCGGCAGACCGAGATGGAAGCCCGGCTCGCCGTCCGCACCCACGAGGAACGGGCCCGCGGACTGGCCGGCCGCGCCGAGCAGCTGGACCGGGCCGCCCGCGCCGAACGCGAGGCCCGGACCCGCGCCGCCGAACGACGCGCCCGCGCCCGCCGGGAAGCCGCCGTCGCCGGAGCCGTCGCCACCGCGGCCCGCCACCTGCTCGGCCGGATCGAGGAGACCCTCGCCGCCGCGGAGACCGAGCGCGTCGCCGTCGAAGCCGACCGGGCGGCCCGGGAGGGCAAACTCCGCCAGTTCCGCGAGAGCGGCCGCGAACTCCAGACCGAACTGGACCGGCTGGTCGACGCCGGCCACCGCGACGAGGTGCTGCGCGCCGAGAAGCGGCTCCGGATCGAGCAGTTGGAGGCCAGGGCGCTGGAGGAGTTCGGCATCGAGGGCGCCGAACTGCTGGCCGGCTACGGCCCCGACCGGCCCGTCCCCGCGCCGCCGGCCGAGGACGGCGAGGGCGTCGGGGGCGTCGAGGAGCGCGGCGGCGAGGGCGTCGGGGGGAGCGTCGGTGAGGGGCGTCCCTTCGTCCGGGCCGAGGTGGAGAAGCGGCTCAAGGCCGCCGAACGCGCCTACCAGCAGCTCGGCAAGGTCAACCCGCTCGCGCTGGAGGAGTTCGCCGCGCTGGAGGCCCGCCACCAGTTCCTCGGCGAACAGCTCGACGACCTGCGCAAGAGCCGCCGCGACCTGCTCGACATCGTCCGCGACGTCGACGCCCGGGTCGAGCAGCTGTTCACCGCCGCGTACCAGGACACCGCCGCCCAGTTCGAGGGCGTCTTCGCCCGGCTGTTCCCCGGCGGCGAGGGCCGACTCGTCCTCACCGACCCGGACAACATGCTCACCACCGGCGTCGAGGTCGAGGCCCGTCCGCCCGGCAAGAAGGTCAAGCGGCTCTCGCTGCTCTCGGGCGGCGAACGCTCGCTGACCGCCGTGGCGCTGCTGGTGGCGATCTTCAAGGCGCGGCCCAGCCCGTTCTACGTCATGGACGAGGTCGAAGCCGCGCTGGACGAGACCAATCTGCGCCGGCTGATCGCGATCATGGAGGAGCTGCGGGAGAGTTCCCAGCTGATCGTCATCACCCATCAGAAGCTCACCATGGAATCCGCCGACGCCCTGTACGGCGTGACCATGAAGGGCGACGGCATCTCCCAGGTGATCAGCCAGCGCCTGCGGATGCCCGGCAAGGCACGGAAGCACAGCACGGAAAGGCTGGAGCCCGCGGAACCCGGGCCGGCGTAGGCGCTAAGTGATACTGGACGGGTTATGGAATACGTGATCCTTGCCGTTGTCATCGCGGTGGTCGCCATCGGCGCGATCACCGGACTCGTCGTTTCCGGCAAACGACGCAAAGAGCTGGACAAGCCCAGCCAGACCCCGACGATCACCGCGCCGCCCGCCGCGGGAACCAAGGGCGCGCCGGCCGAGACGGCCGCGCCGCCGACCGCCGAGAAGCCGGTAGCCGCACAGCCGACGGGCGAAGAGCCCGCGGTGGCGGAGCCGGCGGCGGAGCAGCCGTCGGTCGAGGAGCCGGCGGTCGAGCAGCCCGCCGAGGAAGTGCGGATCGAGGAGGCGGAGGCCGCCCCCGCGATCGAGGTCCCCGAACCCACCGCCGGACGCCTGGTCCGGCTGCGCTCGCGGCTCTCCCGCTCGCAGTCCACGCTCGGCAAGGGCCTGCTCACCCTGCTCTCCCGCGACCGCCTCGACGAGGACACCTGGGAGGAGATCGAGGAGACCCTGCTCACCGCCGACGTCGGCGTCGGCGCCACCCAGGAACTCGTCGACAACCTGCGCACCCGGGTCAAGGTGCTCGGCACCCGCACCCCCGACGAGCTGCGCGGGCTGCTCCGCGACGAGCTGGTCAAGCTGATCAACCCCGAGCTGGACCGCACCGTCCACTCCGTCAAGGCCGAGGGCGGCCCCGCCGTGGTCCTGGTCGTCGGCGTCAACGGCGTCGGCAAGACCACCACCACCGGCAAGCTCGCCCGTGTCCTGGTCGCCGACGGCCGCAAGGTGGTGCTCGGCGCCGCCGACACCTTCCGCGCCGCCGCCGCCGACCAGCTCCAGACCTGGGGCGAGCGGGTCGGCGCCCACACCGTCCGCGGCCCCGAGGGCGGCGACCCGGCGTCCGTCGCGTTCGACGCCGTCAAGCAGGGCATCTCCGACGGCGTCGACACCGTCCTGGTGGACACCGCCGGCCGCCTGCACACCAAGACCGGTCTGATGGACGAACTCGGCAAGGTCAAGCGGGTCGTCGAGAAGCACGGCCCGGTCGACGAGGTGCTGCTCGTCCTCGACGCCACCACCGGCCAGAACGGCCTGGTGCAGGCCCGGGTGTTCGCCGAGGTCGTCGACATCACCGGCATCGTGCTCACCAAGCTCGACGGCACCGCGAAGGGCGGCATCGTGATCTCGGTGCAGCGCGAACTGGGCGTGCCCGTCAAGCTGATCGGTCTCGGCGAAGGCGCGGACGACCTCGCGCCGTTCGAGCCGGGGGCGTTCGTGGACGCGCTCCTGGGCTAGCCGCCCGGGCCGCGAGACCCGGTGGGTGCGAAACCGGGAGCGCGGGGAACTGCGCGAAGCGGGAGGCACCCGTCAGAAAGGTCCGTTCGAGGAGGGAAGTTCTCTCCTCGAACGGACCTTTCTTTGCGTGCGTCCTCAGCCGGCGAGGGACGTCTCCCGGTCGCGGGTGCGGTGACAGGCGTACGCGAGGGTGCCGAGCAGGAGGCGGGCCTCCGGCGGCGGGGTGTCGGCGGTGGGGCGGCGCAGCCACCGCATGGGGCCGAGCGGGCCGAGGGCGACCGGTGGGGCGGCCAGGTAGGAGCCGAGGCCGTGGCAGGCGAGGTCGAGCGAGGCGTCGTCCCAGCCCATCCGGTAGAGCAGGTCTGGCAGGCGTTCGGCGGTGCGCGGGGCGACGAAGAACAGCAGCCGGCCGGTGGGGGAGGCGAGGACGGGGCCGACCTGGGTGCCCATCCGTTCCAGCCGGACCAGGGCCTGCAGGCCGGGCTGGGCCGGCACGTCCAGGACGTCGAACTGGTGGCCGGTGGGGAGCAGCAGCGGCGCGTCCGCCGGACATCGCGCGGCGAGTTCCGCGGCATCGGCGCCCGGGGCGATGAGCGGGCCGACCTCGTGGTGCAGGTTGGGTGCGGCGCAGAGCGGGACGGCGCAGTCGCAGTGGAGCGAGGTGTGCGGCGCCGGGCTGCCGACGGCGAGCGTCCAACCCCAGCGCTCCGAGTACTCGGTGGCGGTACGGAGCGCGGTGGGCCGGGTGCGGCGACGGCCGCCGACGAGTCGCAGGGTGCCGAACAGCTTGTCCATGCCTCCCCCAACCGGTTCCGGTTGCCGCTGGTTACGGGATGGTGACGATGCGTCGCCCGGGGGGCGTGTGGCGCGTGGTGCGCCGGAGGCGCGCGCGGACCGGCGCACACCGATTCGGGCGGCTCGGGTGAGCAGGAACCTTGCACCGGTGCTTCCGATGCCGGATCGTCGTTGCCGCACGCGTGCCTCCGTCGGGTCCGGGCATGTGCCGGGGTCATGCCGAGCTGACACATAGTGAAGCGCGGCTCCACGCCCGGCAGTTCACTCGTGGGGGTGGCGAATGGTGGCGTTTCCCGGACGTTGCTCCCTCGGATGGCGGAGGGACGCTACGTTCTGGATACGGAATGCAGCGGACCGGTCACAGCGGTCGGCGAAATGACGAGTCGTCAAGGCGAGCGGGAGCCCCGGGTCGGGGCGGGATGGGGACGGTCCCATGGGTGAGAAGCAGCCGAACGAGAAGCTGGGCTCCTGGTTCGCGCGCAGCGGCTGGTCGAAGGGCGAGCTGGCGCGCCAGGTGAACCGGAGAGCGCGGCAGATCGGTGCGCACCACGTCTCCACGGACACCTCACGGGTGCGCCGGTGGCTGGACGGCGAGCAGCCGCGCGAGCCGATCCCGAAGATCATGTCGGAGCTGTTCTCCGAGCGCTTCGGCTCGGTGGTGTCGATCGAGGACCTCGGCCTGCGCGCCGCCATCCCGGTGACCACCGTCGGCGGCGGGGTGGACCTGCCGTGGAGCCCGCAGCAGACGGTGCAGGCGATCAGCGAGTACTCGCGCAGCGACCTGATGCTCAACCGCCGTGGCTTCCTGGGCACTTCGCTGGCGCTGACGGCCGGCGCCGCGCTCATCGAGCCGATGCAGCGCTGGCTGACGCCGGGCCCGAACGGCGAGCCCACCCCGATCCTGGCGGCGGCCAACGGCGGCGAGCAGTTCTCCGGGCGGCTGTCCGAGCCGGAGCTGCAACTGCTGGAGCAGACCACCGAGATGTTCCGGAAGTGGGACGCCCAGAACGGCGGCGGCCTGCGCCGCAAGGCCGTGGTGGGCCAGCTCCACGAAGTCACCGACCTGTTGCAGGAGACCTACCCCGAGACCACCACCAAGCGGCTGTTCCGGCTCACCGCCGAACTCGCCCACCTGGCGGGCTTCATGTCGTACGACGTGGGCATGCACCCGAGCGCGCAGAAGTACTACGTGCTGGCGCTGCACGCCGCCAAGGAGGCCGGGGACCGGCCGTTCGGCGCGCACGTGCTGACCGACATGTGCCGGCAGATGATCCACCTGAACCGCGGCGAGGACGCGCTGGAGCTGATCCACCTGGCCCAGTACGGCAGCCGGGACACCGCGACCACCCGCCAGCAGTCGCTGCTGTACGCGATGGAGGCCCGGGCGTACGCCACCATCGGCGAGGTCAACCGCTGCTCCCGGGCGATCCGGCTCTCGGAGGACACCTTCAGCGACATCAACAGCGGTGACGAGGCGCCGAACTGGCTGCGGTTCTTCTCCGCGGCCGAGCTCAACGCGGAGAACGGCCACTCCTACCGCGACCTGGCGTACACCTCGGACCGGGGCGTCGCCATGGCCAAGGCCGCCGAGCCGATGATCACCAAGGCCGTCGACATGTTCCGGGACGACGGCGACCACGTCCGCACCTACGCGTTCAACCTGGTCGGCATGGCCTCGGTGCGGCTGCTGCAGCGCGAGCCGGAGGAGGCCGCGGAGTACTGCGAGGCGGCGGTGGACATCGCCCGCAAGGTCCGCTCCGAGCGGCTGAACACCCGGGTCCGCAAGACCTCCGAGGCCGCCACCCGGGACTTCCGCGGCGTGGCTGGGGTGGACCGGCTCGCCGAGCGGGTGATCCAGGACATCCCGGAGTTCGTCACGGTGGTCTGACCGCCGCCGGTGGTTCACGTGCCCGTAACGGGCGCGTGAACCACGTCACGGTGGTGAAACACCGGGCCGCATCGGTGGAAACCCGGCTTCGACACGCTCCTCCCATGGCCGACATGCCGGGACAGCCACACCTCCCGGCATGGAACGGCTTCCACCTCGGAGGAGACGCCGATGTCGGACGGCTTCAGCGCGGGCGACACCGCCTTCGTGCTCATCAGTGCGGCCCTGGTCATGGTGATGACCCCGGGTCTGGCCTTCTTCTACGGGGGCATGGTCAGGGTCAGGAGCACCCTCAACATGCTCGCCATGAGTTTCGTTTCGCTGGCGATCGTCAGCGTGCTGTGGGTGCTCTACGGGTACTCGCTGGCCTTCGGGCCGGACGCCGGGGCCGGTCTGATCGGCAACCTCGACTTCGTCGGGCTGCGCGGCATCGACCTGAACGCGCTCACCGGCAGCATCCCGGTCACCGCGTTCGCCGCGTTCCAGCTGATGTTCGCGGTCATCACCCCGGCGCTGATCAGCGGCGCGATCGCGGACCGGGCCAGGTTCGCGTCCTGGAGCCTGTTCGTGGCGCTCTGGGTGACGATCGTCTACTTCCCGGTCGCGCACTGGGTGTTCTACTTCGACGGCGGCCACGGCGGCTGGCTCGGCGACCGCAGCGGCGTGATCGACTTCGCCGGGGGTACGGCCGTGCACATCAACGCCGGTGCGGCGGGCCTGGCCCTGGTGCTGGTTCTGGGCCCGCGGATCGGCTTCCGGAAGGACCCGATGCGCCCGCACAGCCTGCCGTTGGTGATGCTCGGCTCCGGCCTGCTCTGGTTCGGCTGGTTCGGCTTCAACGCGGGCTCGGCGCTGGCGGCCAACGGCGTCGCCGGGACGGCGTTCGTGAACACCCAGGTCGCCACCGCCGCCGCGATGCTCGGCTGGCTGGCGTACGAGCGGCTGCGGCACGGCGCGTTCACCACCCTCGGCGCGGCGTCCGGCGCGGTGGCCGGACTGGTCGCCATCACCCCGGCCTGCGGCTCGGTGTCGCCGCTCGGCGCGATCGCCGTCGGCCTGGTCGCCGGCGCCGTGTGCGCGGCCGCGATCGGCCTCAAGTACCGCTTCGGCCTCGACGACTCGCTCGATGTGGTGGGCGTCCACCTGGTCGGCGGCGTGATCGGCTCGCTGCTGGTCGGCCTGTTCGCCACCGGCCACGTCGGGCAGAGCGCGGCCGGCCTGTTCTACGGCGGAGGCTTCGGACAACTCGGCCGGCAGGCGCTCGGCGTGGCCGCCGTGCTGGTGTACTCGTTCGTGCTGTCCTGGCTGCTGGGCGCGGCGATCCAGCGGACGATCGGCTTCCGGGTCGCCGAGGACGTCGAGCTGTCCGGCCTCGACCAGGCCGAACACGCCGAATCCGCCTACGACTTCACCGCCCTCGCGGTCGGCCGGGCCCGCACCGCCACCGCCCCCGCCACCGCCCCCGCCGTTGTCGAGAAGACCGAGGTCGACGCCCGATGAAGCTCATCACCGCCGTCATCAAGCCGCACCGCCTGGACGAGGTGAAGGCCGCCCTGCAGGCCTTCGGGGTGCACGGGCTGACCGTCACCGAGGCCAGTGGATACGGCCGGCAGCGCGGGCACACCGAGGTCTACCGGGGCGCCGAGTACACCGTCGACCTGGTGCCCAAGGCCAGGGTGGAGATACTCGTCGAGGACGAGGACGCCGAGCAGGTGATCGACGTGGTGGTCAGGGCCGCCCGCACCGGGAAGATCGGCGACGGCAAGGTCTGGTCGGTCCCGGTGGAGACCGCCGTGCGCGTCCGGACCGGCGAGCGCGGCCCCGATGCCCTGTAACTGCCGTGTCGGCAAAGGCCGTTGACATGGCAGCGGACCTCGTGGACCCCGCCGGGCACCGCCGGGACAGGGCCGCGCTGCTGGCCGACCCGGCGCTCACCGGCCCGGCCCGCCGGGCGGCGCTGGCCCGGCTCACCGACGACTGGCTGGCAGGGCTCTTCCGGCGCGCCGACCCGCCGCCCGGCACCGCCCTGGTCGCGGTCGGCGGCTACGGGCGCGGCGAGCTCTCCCCGGGCAGCGACCTCGACCTGGTCCTGCTGCACGACGGCGCCGGCAGCGGGAAGGCCGTCACCGAACTGGCGGACCGGCTCTGGTACCCGGTCTGGGACAGCGGAGTCGCGCTGGACCACTCGGTGCGCCGACTCGCCGAGGCCCGCGCCGTGGCCGCCGCCGACCTCCGGGCCCAGCTCGGCCTGCTGGACGCCCGGCACCTGGCCGGCGAGCCCGATCTCACCGCCGCGCTGCGCACCGCCGTGCTGGCCGACTGGCGGACCGGCGCCGCCCGCCGGCTGCCCGAACTGCGCGAGCTGGGCCTGGCCAGGGCCGAGCGCCACGGCGAGCTGTCCTTCCTGCTGGAGCCGGACCTCAAGGAGGCCAGGGGCGGCCTGCGGGACGCGGTCGACCTGGACGCGGTCGCCGCCACCTGGCTGGCCGACGCCCCCAGGGAAGGACTGGCCGCCGCCCGGCAGCGGCTCGCCGACGTGCGCGACGCGCTGCACCTGGCCACCGGCCGGGCCGCCGACCGGCTCAACCTCCAGGACCAGGACCGGGCGGCGGCCCTGCTCGGGCTGCCGGACGCCGACGCCCTGCTCCGCGAGGTCTACCGGGCCGCCCGGACCGTCGCCTACGCGGGCGACGTCACCTGGCGGGCCGTCGACCGGCTGCTGGCCGCCCGCCGCCGGCCGCTGCTGCGCCGTCCGTTCGGCAGGCCCGACCGGACGGGCGCGGTGCGCGAGCCGCTGGCCGACGGGGTGGTGGCGCAGGACGGCGAGGCGGTGCTGGCCCGGGCCGCCCGCCCGGCCGACGACCCGGTGCTGCCGCTGCGGGCGGCCGCCGCAGCCGCCCAGCACGGGCTGCCGATCTCGCAGGCCACGGTGCGTCGACTGGCCGCCGAGTGCCCGGCGCTGCCGGTGCCGTGGCCCGCCGAGGCGCGGGAGCAGCTGGTCACCCTGCTCGGCGCGGGCCGGGCCTGCCTCCCGGTCTGGGAGGCGCTGGACTCGGCCGGGCTGATCGTCCGACTGCTCCCGGAGTGGGAGCGGGTGCGCTGCCGCCCGCAGCGCAACCCGGTGCACACCTGGACGGTGGACCGGCACCTGGTGGAGACAGCCGTCCGGGCGTCCGCGCTGACCCGCCGGGTGGCCCGGCCCGACCTGCTGCTGGTCGCGGCCCTGCTGCACGACCTGGGCAAGGGCGGTCCCGGCGAACACACGCCGGTCGGTGGGGTCGTTGACCACGCGCCGGTCGGTGGGGCGGTCGATCACGCACGGGCCGGCGAGGGGGTCGCCCGTGCGGTGGCCGTCCGGATGGGCTTCGACCGCGCGGACACCGACACCCTGGCGCTGCTGGTCCGGCACCACCTCACCCTGGTGGAGACCGCCACCCGGCGGGACCCGGACGACCCGGCCACGCCGGCGCTGATCACCGGGGCGGTCGGCAGCGCGCCCGTGCTGGAACTGCTGCACGCGCTCACCGAGGCGGACGCGCTGGCCACCGGGCCGGCCGCGTGGAGCGCCTGGCGGGCCTCGCTGGTGGCGGGGCTGGTCCGCAGGTCGGCCGCGGCGCTGGCCGGTACGCCGCCCGCGCCGCCCGCCGCGCCGGCCGACGCGGACGAGGAACGCCTGGCTGTGCGGGCGGCCCGCACCGGGGAGCCGGTGCTGGAGCTGCGCGCCGCGACGGGGGAGCCGGGCGGGCCGGCGGGGGCCGAGTTGTCGCTGGCCGTGCCGGAGCGGCCCGGGCTGCTCGGCACCGTCGCCGGAGTACTGGCGCTGAACCGGCTCACCGTGCGGTCGCTCACCCTGGGCGAGCTGGACCCGATCGGGGCCGGACCGGTCCTGCTGCTGCGCTGGCGGGTGGCGGCCGCGTTCGGCGAGGTCCCGTCGGCCGCACGCCTGCGCGCCGACCTGCGGCGGGCGCTGGACGGTTCGTTGGACCCGGGCCGCCGACTCGCCGAGCGGGACGCGGCCGCCCCGCGCCGGCCCGGGATCACCCCGCCGCCACCGGTGGTGACGGTGGCCCCCGGCGGCGCCTCGGCCACCGCGACGGTGCTGGAGGTGCGGGCGCACGACGCCCCGGGACTGCTCCACCGGATCGGACGGGCGCTGGACGCGGCCGGCGCCCGGGTGCGGACCGCCCACGTCAGCACGCTGGGGGCGGACGCCGTGGACGCCTTCTACCTGACGGACGGGGCCGGCCGCCCCCTGGCACCGGACGCCGCGCGGGCCCTGGCCGAGCGGGTGCAGCGGGCGCTGCGCCGACCGGGTGACGACAGCGCCGCAGGGTGACTGCGTCACGCGTCCGCACGCAGCTCGGGAGGTGCCCGCGCCTGCCGCTCCGGCCAGGCCCGAGTCGCCGGGGCGCCGAGCCGCCGCGGTACCCGGTCCACGGGCAGAACGGCCGGGCGATCATCCACCTGCCGCACCGCCGGGTGAACGCGTACGCGCTGGTCGGCTGCCGGGTCGCTGGCGATGCCGGTGGTCGCCCGGCCGATCCGTCGGCCGGGCGGACGATCGCCGGCCGAGTGGCTGGACCGGCGCCCGAAGCCGGCCGTGGAGGACATCCGGCGTGGCGGCGAGCGGGCCCCGAAGGAGTCCACCGGGCCTGACGGGACCGCCCGGTCGAGCGGCCGGATACCCTGGGGGGCGACGACCGTACTCACAACCGATGCCGCAAGGGACCCGCGACCGACGTGTTCGACACTCTTTCCGATCGCCTCGCAGCGACGTTCAAGAACCTCCGGGGCAAGGGCCGCCTCAGCGAGGCGGACATCGATGCCACCGCCCGGGAGATCCGGATCGCGCTGCTGGAGGCGGACGTCGCGCTTCCCGTGGTCCGCGCCTTCATCAAGCAGGTCAAGGAGCGCGCCCTCGGCTCCGAGGTCTCCGGCGCGCTGAACCCCGCCCAGCAGATCATCAAGATCGTCAACGAGGAGCTCATCGGCATCCTCGGCGGCGAGACCCGCCGCCTGCGGTACGCCAAGACCGGCCCGACGGTGATCATGCTGGCCGGTCTCCAGGGTGCCGGTAAGACCACCCTGGCCGGAAAGCTCGGCCACTGGCTGAAGGCCCAGAAGCACACCCCGCTGCTGGTCGCCTGCGACCTCCAGCGCCCCAACGCCGTCAACCAGCTCCAGGTGGTCGCCGAGCGCGCGGGCGTCGCGTTCTACGGCCCGCAGCCGGGCAATGGCGTCGGCGACCCGGTGCAGGTCGCCCGCGACTCCATCGAGTACGCCAAGCAGAAGCAGTACGACGTTGTCATCGTCGACACCGCCGGCCGCCTCGGCATCGACGCCGAACTGATGCAGCAGGCCGCGGACATCCGCGCCGCGGTCGACCCGGACGAGGTCCTGTTCGTGGTCGACGCCATGGTCGGCCAGGACGCGGTCACCACCGCGCAGGCCTTCCTCGAAGGCGTCGACTTCACCGGCGTGGTGCTCTCCAAGCTCGACGGCGACGCCCGCGGCGGCGCCGCGCTCTCCGTCGCGCACGTGACCGGCCGTCAGATCATGTTCGCCTCCAACGGCGAGAAGGTCGACGACTTCGACGCCTTCCACCCCGACCGGATGGCCTCGCGCATCCTCGGCATGGGTGACGTCCTCTCGCTGATCGAGAAGGCCGAGCAGACCTTCTCGCAGGCCGAGGCCGAGAAGATGGCCGCCAAGCTGCAGGGCGGCGGCAAGGAGTTCACGCTCGACGACTTCCTGTCGCAGCTGGAGCAGGTCCAGAAGATGGGCTCGATCTCCAAGCTGCTCGGCATGCTTCCCGGCATGGGCCAGATCCGGGACCAGATCAACAACATCGACGACAAGGACGTCAACCGCGTCGGCGCGATCATCAAGTCGATGACCCCGGCCGAGCGCACCGACCCGAAGCTGATCAACGGCTCGCGCCGGCTGCGCATCGCCAAGGGCGCCGGCGTCCAGGTCGGCGAGGTCTCCAGCCTGGTCGAGCGGTTCTTCGACGCCCGCAAGATGATGTCCGCGATGGCCTCCGGCAAGGGAATCCCCGGCATGCCCGGCATCCCCGGCATGGGCGGCGGCGGCAAGCGCTCCGGCAAGAAGGCGCCGGTCGCCAAGGGCAAGCGCAAGAGCGGCAACCCGCTGAAGCGGGCCCAGGAGGAGGCGGCCGCGGCGGAGCGCAAGGCCCTCGGGCCGGGCGGCCAGGGCGGCGACGCGTTCGGCCTGCCGGCGGGGAAGGGCCCGTCGGACTTCGAGCTGCCCAAGGAGTTCAAGGACCTGCTGTAAGGCAGGCGGGCGCGAGAGCAGGAACTGCGCGACAGGCGCAGACCACGTCCGCAAGGTCGCGATCACGTTCAGGTCATCGGCCTGCGTCGCGATCTTGCGGACGTGGTGCGTTCCCCTCCGCGCCGTTCCGCCCCCTGGGCTTCGCCCGGGGGTACCCCGGCCCATCTGCGTTGGCGCCCACCTGGGTTCGCCCCCTGTTCGCGGACCCCTTGCGCGATGATGGCTGGCATGCGCGTAACGATCCGAGCCCCTCGCCCCGATGACGCCGTCCCCTATGCCGAGGCCGTGCGGCGTTCCGCCGAGCACATCGGGCGGTGGAATCCGGTGGAGCCGGACGTGCTGCCGGAGCTGTTGAACCGTCAGGGATCGGCGCTGCGGACGTTCCTGATGTTCGACCGGGAGACCGGCGGCATGGTCGGCAAGTGCAATGTGGCGAACATCGTGATGGCCCGGTACTGCAACGGCGTGCTGGGCTACGACTCGTACGTGCCGTTCGAAGGGACGGGGCGGATGTCGGAGGGCATGCGGCTGGTGGTGGACCGGTGCTTCACGCCGATCGAGCAGGGCGGGCTGGGGCTGCACCGGCTGGAGATCAACGTGCAGCCGGACAACGAGCGTTCGGTGGCGATGGCGCGTCGGCTGGGTTTCCGGCACGAGGGGTTCACGCCGCGGATGCTGTTCCTGCAGAACGCGTGGCGCGACCACGAGCGGTTCGCGCTGACGGCGGAGGAGTGGCCGACCCCCGTGCGCTGATTCGCGTCGCGGCGTTGCGCACCGATCGTCGGACGGAATGTCCGTATTGTCCGACGGGTGAGCAACCCCGTGCCGCCGCGTCAGACCCCCGACCAGCCCTGGCGGTCCGAGGGGGCACCGCCCCCCGCTCCGCCGAAGCGGAAGATGCCGGGCGGCTGGACGGGCCTGATCCTCACCGCCCTGGTGGTGTTCCTGCTGTCGGACCTGCTGCTGAGCTTCTTCGGCGGCGGCGGGTCCACCACCGTCTCGTACACCGAGTTCAGCAAGCAGCTCAACAGCGACAACATCACCAAGATCTACTCCAAGGGCGATGCCATCGAGGGCACCCTGCGGAACAAGCAGCCCAAGCCGGACGGCGGCAAGGGCGACTACACCGAATTCACCACCCAGCGACCGGCGTTCGCCACCGACCCGCTCTGGGACACCCTCCAGTCGCACAACGTCGAGGTGACCGCCCGCCCGGTGGTGCAGCAGCGCAGCTTCCTGGCCAACCTGCTGATCTCGCTCGCCCCGATGCTGCTGCTGATCGCGGTCTGGGTGTTCCTGGCCCGCCGGATGGCCGGCGGCCTGGGCGGCGGCGCGCTCGGTCGCAAGGCCCCGCCCAAGCCGGTGGACACCAGCCAGGGCCGGCGCACCACCTTCCAGGACGTGGCGGGCATCGACGAGGTGGAGGCCGAACTCAGCGAGGTCGTCGACTTCCTGAAGAACCCCCAGGCCTACCGTCGGCTGGGCGCGAAGATGCCGCGCGGCGTCCTGCTCTCCGGCCCGCCCGGCACCGGCAAGACCCTGCTGGCCCGCGCGGTGGCCGGCGAGGCGGACGTCCCGTTCTTCTCCGCCTCGGCGTCCGAGTTCATCGAGATGATCGTCGGCGTCGGCGCCAGCCGGGTCCGCGACCTGTTCGCCGAGGCCCGCAAGGTCGCCCCCGCGATCATCTTCATCGACGAGATCGACACCATCGGCCGCCAGCGCGGCGGCGGTGGCGGCATGGGCGGCCACGACGAACGCGAACAGACGCTCAACCAGATCCTCACCGAGATGGACGGCTTCACCGGCTCCGAGGGCGTGATCGTGATCGCCGCGACCAACCGGGCCGAGATCCTCGACCCCGCCCTGCTGCGCCCCGGCCGCTTCGACCGGCGGATCACCGTCAGCCCGCCCGACCGGACCGGCCGCGAACAGATCCTGCGGATCCACAGCCGCGAAGTCCCGCTGGCCGAGGGCACCGACCTGGACGCCGTCGCCCGCACCACCCCCGGCATGACCGGCGCCGACCTGGCCAACCTGGTCAACGAGGCCGCGCTGCTGGCGGTCAAACGCCAGCAGGACGCGGTCAACCAGGAGAACCTGTCCGAGGCCCTGGAGAAGGTCCAACTCGGCGCGGTGCGACCGCTGGTGATGCCCCAGCAGGAACGCGAACGCACCGCCTACCACGAGTCCGGGCACGCCCTGCTCGGCATGCTGCAACCCGGCGCCGACCCCGTCCGCAAGGTCACCATCGTGCCGCGCGGCCGGGCCCTCGGCGTCACCCTCTCCACCCCCGACACCGACCGCTACTCCTACACCGAGCCGTACCTGCGCGGCCGGATCATCGGCGCACTCGGCGGAATGGCGGCCGAGCAGGTGGTGTACGGCGTGGTCACCACCGGCGCCGAGAGCGACCTCGAACAACTCACCACCATCGCCCGCTCGATGGCCGGCCGCTGGGGCATGAGCAGCCTGGTCGGCCGGGTCACCGCCATCCCCAACGACAGCCAGTCCCCGTACGGCCTGTCCGCCGCCCCCACCACCCTGGACGCGGTCGACGAGGAGGCCCGCCGGATCGTCGCCGAATGCTGGGAGGAGGCGATCGTCCTGCTCAACCGGCACCGCCACCGGCTCGACGCCCTCGCCACCGCCCTGCTGGAGGCCGAGACGCTGGACGAGGAGGCCGCCTACGCCGCCGCCGGGATCAGCCGCGAGTAGCGTCCGCGGGCCGGGCGCCCGCCACCCAGCGGAACTCGTCCACCATCCGCACCGAACCGTCCGGGCCCAGGTACGGATGCAGCGCCTCCTCCAACTCCTTGGCCACCAGCGCCGCCCCGGCCCGCTGCTCCGCCCGGTCGAACAGACCGGTGGCCAGCAGCCCGCGGACCGCCGAGTCCAGGTCGGCGTACGCGAACGGACAGACCACCCGGCCGGTGGCGGAGGGGCGCAGACCCGCGGAGCGCAGCAGCGACTGCGGCGTCCCGGCGGCCGGTTCCTCCGCAGGGGCGTGCCGACGCGCCACCTCCAGCACCGCGGTGCTCCCGCAGCGCTCCGCCGGGCCCCGGTCCGCGAGTACCAGCAGGCCTCCGGGGAGCGTGCGCTGCGCGGACCAGGCGACCAGTGCCGGCGTCGGCGGCTGCTCGAAAACCGTCACCAGGGAGTGCGCCGGCCGGGGGACGGAGTGCGCCGCACGGGCGAGGCTCCCGCCGGGCTCCACCTGCAGCCCGCGGGCCGCCGCCAGCTCCCGCAGCTCGCCGTTCCACTCCACCCCCGCGACCTGTGCGCCGCGCCCCTCGGCGAGCAGCAGCGCCAGGCCCGACCGGCACCCCACCCCCAGCAGGCTGGTCGCCGCGCCGACCTCCAGCCGCCGGTAGACGTCCTGGTAGAGGGGGACGAGCATGCGCTCCTGGATCTCCGCCCAGTCCCGCGCCCGACCGCACCGCTCCACCGGACCGTCCGCCCGGACCCGGTCCACGGTGCTGCCGGTCACCTGCGCTGAAGCCATCGCGGCCTCCCAATCGGTCCACGTCGGTCCTCGGAATCGGCTGCCCGTGCCGCAGCCCGGCACCCCCCGGCCCCTCTCAGCGAACAGCGGGTCGCCCCCGTCGTCCAGAGGGGTGCGAGCAGGTATCCGCGCGCTGCGGGTGTGCGCCCCGGGGTGTGCGCGGGCGTGCCACCGCCCCGTCAACGGGCCGCGGTGGGGTAAACGGATTCACGGTCCGGCCGTCACGCCCCGTACCATTCGGCCCATGGCTAAGGCACCCGTTCTCACCCCCCAGGCGGAAGACTTCCCCCGCTGGTACCAGGACCTCATCAACAAGGCAGAGCTGGCCGACAACGGTCCGGTACGGGGCACCATGGTCATCCGACCGTACGGCTACGGCCTGTGGGAGCGGATGCAGCAGGAGATGGACGCCCGGATCAAGAAGGCCGGCGCCCAGAACGCGTACTTCCCGATGTTCATCCCGCAGTCCTACCTGACCAAGGAAGCCGAGCACGTGGAGGGCTTCGCCCCCGAGCTCGCGGTGGTCACCCACGGCGGCGGCAAGGAGCTCGAGGAGCCGGTGGTCGTCCGGCCCACCTCCGAGACGATCATCAACGAGTACTTCTCCAAGTGGGTGCAGAGCCACCGCGACCTGCCGCTGCTGATCAACCAGTGGGCCAACGTGGTCCGTTGGGAGCTGCGTCCGCGCGTCTTCCTGCGCACCACCGAGTTCCTCTGGCAGGAGGGCCACACCGCCCACGCCACCTACGAGGACGCCCGCGCGTACGCCTCGCAGATCCACACGGACGTCTACGGCGACTTCATGACCAACGTGCTCGGCATCGACGTGGTGCTCGGTCGCAAGACCGCCCGCGAGCGTTTCGCCGGCGCCATCAACACCCTCACGCTCGAAGGCATGATGCGTGACGGCAAGGCCCTGCAGATGGGCACCAGCCACGAGCTGGGCCAGAACTTCGCCAAGGCCTTCAACACCACCTACCAGCTCCAGGGCGCCGAGCGCGAGTACGTCTGGCAGACCTCCTGGGGCGTCTCGACCCGCATGGTCGGCGGCCTGATCATGTCCCACGGCGACGACAACGGCCTGCGGGTTCCGCCGCGGCTGGCCGCCGTCCAGGTCGTGGTCCTGGCCATCAAGGGCGAGGACGCGGTGCTGGCCAAGGTCCGCGAGATCGGCGCCCAGCTGGAGGCCGCGGGCGTTCGGGTGGTCGTCGACGACCGCACCGACACCCCGTTCGGCCGCCGCGCCGTCGACTGGGAGCTCAAGGGCGTGCCGCTGCGCATCGAGGTCGGCCCGCGCGACCTGGAGGCCGGCACCGCGATGCTGGCCCGCCGGATCGCCGGCGGCAAGGAGCCGGTCCAGGTCGACTCCCTGGCCGCGATCGTCCCCGGCATCCTGGAGGAGGACCAGGCGCTGCTGCTGCGCGAGTCCCGCGAGCGCCGCGAGGCCCGCACCGCGGATGTGAAGACCATCGACGAGGCCGTCGAGGCCGCCGCCACCGGCTGGGGCCGGATCTCCTGGGCCGACCTCGGCCCGGAGGGCGAGGCGAAGTTGGCCGAGCAGGGCGTGTCGGTGCGCTGCCTGATTGCCGCGGACGGCACCGTGCCGGCCGCCGACGACCAGGAGGGCAACCTGGCCCTGGTCGCCCGCGCGTACTGATCCGATCACCGCGAGCGTCCCCGGGCCGACGGCCCGGGGACCGTGTGCGGAGCGTGATCACCGCGGTGAGCTGCGGAAGCGCCGGCGAAGCCGCGGGGTGACCCCGGTGGAACCCGAACCCCGTTTTACATACTGGTAGTTGAGACTACCGACCAGTCAACTCCCGGCGGTACCTGACAAGCGGTACGGTATACGGCCCGTGGCCCTGTCAATTTTCGGACAGGTCGCGGGCCGTCCGTCGTGGGGATGTTGGGCTCCGCGACGGGTGCCGAGAGCCCCGGCGAGAGCGCCGGGTCCAAACGTGCAGGGGGTTGGTCTTGCGTCAGTCCGGAACCGCACAATTCGCGTGCGGAAGTGCATTCCTGAGAGTTCGCTGGGAATTCCCGAACCACGGGGTCCGGCGGAACATCGGCTCTCTCCCCATCGTTGGTACAGCGTGAGCACGACACAGCCCCTCGTCCTTGCGGCCGAACTGGCCGCCGCCTGGAGCGACATCCAGGCCCACCACCGGGACCTGCCCGACCTGGCGTCTCCCGAGGCGCTGATCGGCGAGTCCTCGTCGGCCTGCGGCACCCGGCTCAACTTCGAACGCCTGCTGCACGAGGCCGCGCACGGCCTGGCCGCAGCCCGCGAGATCCGCGACACGTCGCGGGCCGGGCGCTACCACAACCGCCGCTTCCTGCTGCTCGCCTCCGAGCTGGGCCTGGCCCACCCGGTCGAGCCGCACGCCAGCAGCGGGTTCTCCCAGGTGACGATGGGCCACGAGACCCGCGAACGCTACGCCGAGACCATCGAGCGTCTCGACCGCGCGCTCGGGGCGCACCAGCTCGCCGTCGCCGGCGAGGGCAACCACCGCGCCTTCCGCGGACCGGCCGCCCGGCACGGTTCCTCGGGCGGCGGCGTGCGGGTCAAGGCGGTCTGCGGCTGCGGTCGCAACGTCCGCGTCGTCCCGTCGGTGCTGGCGCAGGCCTCGATCGTCTGCGGCGCCTGCCAGCAGCCGTTCAAGATCGCTTGACATTCGGTGCTGCTGAAGAACGCTTGATCCGGACCGCGGGCGGGGGTGCCCGCGGGCCGGCCGTGAGTCGGCCGGCCCCTTCGGGGGGCGGTCGACACAACTTTTTCCGGACACTTTCGCGGAGGCTTTCCGCGGTGTTTCGCGGGTGCTTCTGAGCGCTTCCGGGTGTGGTTCCGAGTGTTTCTGGGCGCTTCCAAGTACTCCGGGTGCTCCGGGTGCTCGGTTGTGCTCCGGGTGCTTTTCGGGGAGCGGCGGGCGTGTGGTCGGTGTCCGGCCGCCGCGTGATCTGTGTGCGGTTGGCGCGGGCTTGGCGTGCGGTCGGCGTGCAGTCGGTGTGTCGCTTGTCGTACCGGCGGCGGTCGGGGGGACCTCGACAATGTGGCAGAATGGACAGCTGAGTACTCGGCAGCCAGGCAGGACCCTCTCTCCTAACGGCTGGCGTGTCCCTTGAACGGCACCTCGCGCCGCAGCCCCACGCGGCGGAGCGCTGCTCACCCACGTCAAAACCAGGAGAATCCACACCCGTGGCTGTCAAGATCAAGCTGAAGCGTCTGGGCAAGATCCGCTCCCCGCACTACCGCATCGTCGTCGCCGACTCGCGCACCAAGCGTGACGGCCGCGCGATCGAGGAGATCGGCATCTACCAGCCGACCTACAACCCCTCGAAGATCGAGGTCGACGGCGACCGCGCCCAGTACTGGCTGTCCGTCGGCGCCCAGCCGACCGAGCCGGTGCTCGCCATCCTCAAGCTGACCGGCGACTGGCAGAAGTTCAAGGGCCTGCCGGCTCCGGAGCCGCTGAAGGTCGCCGAGCCCAAGGTCGAGGACTTCTCGCACCTGTTCGCCAAGGCCGTCGCCGGCTTCGAGGACGCCACCACCGGTGTCGCCATCACCCCGAAGGCCAAGAAGTCGGACAAGGCTGACGAGGCCGAGGCCGCTTCCACCGAGGCCTGAGCATGATCGAGGAAGCCCTCGACCACCTGGTGAAGGGCATCGTCGAGCACCCCGACGAGGTGCAGGTCCGCTCGCGGAACCTGCGCCGCGGTCACACCATCGAGGTGCGGGTGCACCCCGACGACCTCGGCAAGGTGATCGGCCGGGGCGGCCGCACGGCGCGCGCACTGCGCACCGTGGTCGGCGCCCTCGGCGGTCGCAACGTCCGGGTCGACCTGGTCGACGTGGACAGCCTTCGCTGACCTCCTCGATCGACCGGCAACGTCAACCGACAGGTCGACCACCGGGTTTCCGGACCGGCCGGGACGCATCCGTCCCGGCCGGTCCTTCCCGTTTTCCGGCCCTGTTCGTTTTTTGAACCTCACACCTCGCTCGCCTCACCCAGGCTCATCTCAGGAGAACGATCACCGTGCAGCTCGTCGTCGGCAAGATCGGCCGCGCCCACGGCATCCGAGGGGACGTCAGCGTCGAGGTCCGCACCGACGAGCCGGAACTGCGGCTCGGACCCGGCGCGGTCCTCCTCACCGACCCGGCCGGCATCGGACCGCTGACCGTCGAGTCCGGCAAGGTGCACAGCGGCCGTCTGCTGCTGCGCTTCGCCGGCGTCAAGGACCGCACCGCCGCCGAGGCGCTGCGCGGCACCTTCCTGATCGCCGAGGTCGACCCGGACGAGGCCCCCGAGGACCCCGACGAGTACTACGACCACCAGCTGATCGGCCTGGACGTCGTCCTCACCGACGGCACCCTGATCGGCGAACTCACCGAGGTGGTCCACCTCCCGTACCAGGACCTGCTCACCGTCCAGCGCCCCGACGGCACCGAGGTCCTCATCCCGTTCGTCGAGCAGATCGTCCCCATCATCGACCTGGACGAGCAGCGCGCCGTGATCACTCCGCCGCCCGGCCTGATCGACCCTGCCGACGCGGTGGTCGCCTCGTCGCGCGAGGGCGAGGGGGCTGCCGCCGGTGACTCGGAGGACTCCGACGGCTCTGGTGGCCCGGACGACGACGGCTCTGGTGACTCGGAGGACGACGGCTCCAGTGGCTCGGACGACGAGGGCTCTGGTGACTCGGACGACGACGGCTCCAGTGGCTCGGACGACTCGGACGACTCGACCGGGGGTGCGGTGTGACCGACATGCGGATCGACGTCGTCACGATCTTCCCCGAGTACTTGGAGCCGCTGAACGTCTCGCTGGTCGGCAAGGCGCGGGCCCGGGGTCAGCTCGACGTGCACCTGCACGACCTGCGGCAGTGGACCACCGACATCCACCGCACCGTGGACGACACCCCCTACGGCGGTGGGCCCGGCATGGTGATGAAGCCCGAACCGTGGGGTGCGGCGCTGGACACCGTCCTCGCGGCCGGCCCCGAGGGTGAGGTGCCGACCCTGGTGGTGCCCACCCCCAGCGGTCGACCGTTCACCCAGGAACTCGCCCAGGACCTGGCCGCCCGCAACTGGCTGGCCTTCGCGCCCGCCCGTTACGAGGGCATCGACCGTCGGGTCATCGACGAAGCCGCGACCCGGATGCCCGTGGTCGAAGCCTCCATCGGCGACTACGTGCTGGCCGGAGGCGAGGTCGCCGTGCTGGTGATGGTCGAGGCGATCGCCCGGCTGCTGCCCGGGGTGCTCGGCAACGCCGAGTCGCACCGGGACGACTCCTTCGCCCCCGGCGCCATGGCCGACCTGCTGGAGGGCCCGGTGTACACCAAGCCCGCCGAGTGGCGTGGCCGCGAGGTGCCGGAAATCCTGCTCAGCGGCCACCACGGGAAGATCGCCCAGTGGCGGCGCGAGCAGGCCTTCGCCCGTACCCTCGCCAACCGGCCCGACCTGGTGGCCCGTTGGCAGCGCGACTCGTTCACCAAGAAGGAACGCGAAGCACTCAGCGTCCTCGGCCTGGCCTGGGACGACACCGCCGGCCGATTTCGGTCTGCGGTAGAGCCTGTGGAAGAATAGGCGACTGCTGTCTGTCGCCCGGCCCCCTTCGCGGGGCCAGTGGACCGGTGCCCCCGCCACGGGGGGTTCATCGTCAGCCGAAGCGGCCCGCAGCACCACCCAGTTGAGACGAATTTCCGTGGGCGGCCCGTGGCGCCTGCGATGGAGAGCAACGATGAGCAACAAGCTCGCTGCTGTCGACGCGGCCTCGCTGCGTACCGACATCCCCGCCTTCCGCCCCGGCGACACCCTGAAGGTGCACGTCCGAGTCATCGAAGGCAACCGCTCGCGCGTCCAGGTCTTCCAGGGCGTTGTCATCCGTCGTCACGGCGCCGGCATCGGTGAGACCTTCACCGTCCGCAAGGTCAGCTTCAACGTCGGCGTCGAGCGCACCTTCCCGGTGCACACCCCGGTCGTCGAGAAGATCGAGGTCGTGACCCGCGGTGCGGTCCGCCGCGCCAAGCTGTACTACCTGCGTGACCTCCGCGGCAAGGCCGCGAAGATCAAGGAGAAGCGCGACGCGTGATCGCGCAGGCTCGACAGGGGAAGGCCCTCCGACCGGTTTAACCCGGGAGGATAGGCTCACCCCCGATGAGCACGCACGAACCACCGACGGACCGCGACGGCAGTCCCGCACCCACGGGTACGGACACGCCGACGCGGTCCGTTCTCGTTTCCGGGGACGGAGACACGGGCGGAGCCGATGCGGTAGCTGCGGCCGCAGCCGCGGCCGACCCGGATGCGGGCAAGAACGCCGAGGGCTCCGAGGGCGGAAAGGGCTCCGAGGGCGCTGAGGGTGCCGGCGATGCCGATAGCACCGGGGACGGCGAGGACACCGGGGACGGCGAGGGTGGCGACGGTGCCGAGGTCGGTGGTGGGCGGCGGTGGTCGCGGGACCTGCTGTGGATCGGTGCGGTGTGCGTGGTCACACTGCTGCTGGTGAACGCCTTCGTCGCGCGGCCCTTCGCGGTGCCGTCCGGCTCGATGGAGGGGACCTTGCAGCCGGGTGACCGGGTCCTGGTCAACCAGCTCGCCTACGCCTTCGATGGGCACCCGCAGCGGGGCGATGTGGTGGTCTTCGACGGCATCGGCTCCTTTCTGCCGTACCGGGACGAACCGTCCGGGGTGAAGCGCCTGCTGACCGAGGCCGGATTGGCCCCCGCCGGCGACACCGTCTACGTGAAGCGGGTGATCGGGGTGGGCGGCGACCGGGTCACCTGCTGCGGCTCCGACGGCCGCCTCCGGGTCAACGGGGTGCCGTTGGACGAGAGCGCCTACCTGCTCCCCGGCGACGCACCGTCGGCGGTACCGTTCGACATCGTGGTTCCTTCCGGCAAGTTGTGGGTGATGGGCGACCACCGCAGTGCGTCCCGCGACTCACGGGACCACCTCGGCGAGCCCGGCGGCGGCACCGTGCCCGTGAACCGGGTGATCGGACGCGCCGACTGGCTGCTGTTCCCCCTCGGTCGGACGACCTCGCTCGACCGGCCGGCGGCATTCGCCGCGATTGAGGGGACCGGTGGCCATGGGGAGCCACGGTAGACCCAGGGCCGCCATCGACGGCACGCCCCAGCCCGAGAACCGATCTCCCGATTCGCACCGTGCATCCTCGGACTCCGTGTACCTGCCCGCCCCCGGGGGCTCCGGGGGCTCCGGCAGAGCCGACGGTGTCGGGGGCGCAGCCGGAGTCGAGGGCGCCGGCGGAGTCGACCGAGCGGACGGCATCGACCAGGCCGACGGTGCCGAGGGCGTGGACAGCGCCGAGGGAGCGGACGGCACTGACCGGGCCGACGATGCCGAGGAGGCCGTCGCAGGCGGTGGGCGGGACGCGGTGGACCGCCACGGGCCCGTCAGAGGCCGCGCCGAGCGGCGGCGAACCGCCAAGCGGGCCGCGCGTCGTGGCCGTCGCTCCTTTCTGCGTGAGCTGCCGGTGATCGTGCTGGTGGCGTTGGTCATCGCCGTGGTGTTGAAGACTTTCCTGGTCCAGGTGTTCGTCATTCCCTCCGGTTCGATGGAGCCGACCCTGCAGGTCGGTGACCGGGTCGTGGTGGACAAGCTCACCCCGTGGTTCGGCGCGAAGCCGGAGCGCGGTGAGGTGGTGGTGTTCAAGGACCCGGGCGGCTGGTTGGAGGACAACCGCAAGCCGTCCACGGACGGGCCGGTGCTGCACGACGTGAAGTCGGTGTTCTCGGCGGTGGGGTTCCTTCCTTCCGAGGACGAGCGGGACTTGATCAAGCGGGTGGTCGGTGTCGCCGGTGACACCGTGGAGTGCTGCGATGCGCAGGGCCGGCTGAGCGTGAACGGCACTCCGCTGGACGAGCCCTACATTGCGCCCGGCAACGTGCCCTCGCGGATCACCTTCAAGGTGACGGTCCCTCAGGGCCGACTGTGGGTGATGGGGGATCACCGCGACCTGTCTGCGGACTCCCGCTACCACATGGGCAACCCCGGCGCCGGAACCATTCCGGTGGCGAACGTGGTCGGTCGTGCATTCGTGGTCGCGTGGCCGATCTCCCACTTCGGTCAACTGGGTGTTCCTGATTCACTCTCCTCTGTACCGGTGCGAGTGGCAGGATCATCGGCCGTTGGGCCGATTCCTGCGGAACCCCCGCTCGTTATGGGTGTGTTGGGCGTCCTCCCCGTCGTTGTCCGGCGGTGGGGAACGCACCGAGGGATCGGGCCGATGGCTGACTGACGGTCCGGTCGGCGCGTGGAAACACGGGCTGGTCGACCGGGAGTGATAGAGAAGTGCTGAAGTGCTCGGTTCCGGCCTGGTGTCGGGCGTGCCCGGGTAGGGCAAGCCAGAGGCGGGTTTTCGATCGATCGCAGAGTGTGGTGCCCGCTGTGCGGCACTGGTGAGCGCGGACGCGCAGGCGTCCGCACAGCAGGGAGGAGATGTCGTGGGGGATCTGGTGATCGGTGCCCGCTCAGGTGCTCCGGAGCCCGACGGGGAGCCTTCGGGCAACGCCGAGGGGCGAAACGCAGAGGACGGTGACGCCCTGATGGCGGAGGAGTCCGACGCGGTGGAAGAGAGCGATTCGGAGGCGTCGGCCAAGGCCAAGAAGGCTCCCAAGCAGCGTTCCTTCTGGAAGGAACTGCCGATCCTGGTCGGCATCGCACTGATCCTGGCGTTGGTGATCAAGACCTTCTTCGTCCAGGCGTTCTCGATCCCGTCGGGTTCGATGGAGAACACGCTCCAGGTCGGTGACCGTGTCCTGGTGGACAAGCTCACCCCGTGGTTCGGCGCGGAGCCGGAGCGCGGTGAGGTCGTGGTCTTCAAGGACCCGGGCGGCTGGCTGAACGACGAGCCCGCCCAGCGCAGCAGCAACACCTTCGTGCGCGGGATCCAGGATGTCTTCAGCTTCATCGGGCTGATGCCGTCCAGCGACGAGAAGGACCTGATCAAGCGCGTCATCGCGGTCGGCGGTGACACCGTCGAGTGCGAGGGCTCCGGCCCGGTCAAGGTGAACAACATCGCACTCGACGAGCCGTACATCTTCGCCGGCAACACCCCGTGCGGGGGGAAGCCGTTCGGTCCGGTGAAGGTACCGGAGGGCCGGATCTGGGTGATGGGCGACCACCGTGCAAACTCCCTGGACTCCCGCTTCCACATGGACCAGCCGGGCGGCGGCACTGTGCCGGTCGGGAACGTCGTCGGCCGCGCGTTCGTGGTGGCCTGGCCGATCGGCGACTGGGCGACGCTGCCCGTCCCCGACACCTTCGACCAGAAGGGTCTGGCGGCCGGTGGGCCGCTCGCCCCGACGCTGGCAGGTGCGGCCCTGGCCGTTCCCGGCGTGTGGTGGGTACGCAAGCGCCGTCGCTGACCGGTCGCAGACCGTCCGCGATTGACTCTTGCGCGGGCCGTGGTACTCGTGAGTAGTCTGCTCGCACGTGCCACGGCCCGCAGTGCTGTCCAGCCCAGGACGGCGAGCCCCGGGCAGGTAGCGAGCGCTCGCCCGGAGCGCGTGAGCGCCAGGAGAGGGCGAAGCCGATGACCAGTGTCGCGGAGCGGACACCGCCGACCGAGGCCAGACCCGCCCGCCGCCGGAGCTCGGCGTCGATCGTGCAGAGCCTGGTGATCGCGATCGGATTCGTGATGCTCGTCGGCGGCTTCGCGGTGCTCGCCGTCCAGTACCGGCCCTACAAGATCCCCAGCGGGTCGATGAGCCCCACCCTGGAGATCGGCGACACCGTCCTCGCCCACACCGCCGACGGGACGTCGATCGGACGCGGCGACATCGTGGTCTTCCAGGACTCGGACTGGGGCAACGCCACCCTGGTCAAGCGGGTGGCTGCAGTCGGTGGTGACACCGTCTCCGGCGACCGCGAGGGGCGGATCACCGTCAACGGCCACCAGCTGAACGAGCCCTACCTGGCCAAGGCCACGGTGGCCACCACCGAGTTCTCGGTGACGGTGCCCGAGGGGCGGCTGTTCCTGCTCGGTGACTTCCGTGGGAACTCGTTGGACTCGCGCAGCCACCTGGACGTGGCCTCCGGCACCGTCCCGGCCTCCGGGGTGAAGGCACGGGTCGAGGCGGTGATTCTGCCGCTGTCCCGGGCCGGGCTGGAGGGGCGCACCACGGCCTTCGACGAACTGGGTGCGCCGGGTGCGCACCAGGCGGGAGCCCTGCTGCCCGCCGGCTGGACGGCGATCGGCGGGGCGGTCCTGATCGTGCTCGCCTCGGCGGCGGGCTGGGCGGCTTCGCTGGGTCGCATGCTGCGGGGGCGGCGGAAGGCTTGAATCGGGGGCCGGCGGCACCCGGAGGCCGGCCCGGAGACGTGCGCAGAACCTCAGGACGGAGCTGAACCAGGTGGTGGTCGAGCGTCGCAGGGCCGTTCGCGTGCTGCTGGTCGACCCGGACGGGCGCGTCCTGCTGCTGCACGGAACCGACCCGGCCAGGCCGGGCGTCGACTGGTGGATCACCCCGGGTGGCGGCATCGAGCCGGGCGAGAGCCCGGCCGACGCAGCCCGGCGCGAGCTGGGCGAGGAGATCGGGCTGACCGAGGTGGAGTGGGGACCGCTGGTTGCGTACGGCACGGTGGAGTTCTCCTTCCGGGGCAGGGACTACGAACAGGAACAGTGGTTCCACCTCGCCCGCACCGGCCGGGGCGAGGTGGCACTGCGGCAGAGCGGGGCGGACGAGCACGCGCTGTTGCTCGCCGTCCGTTGGTGGACGGTGGCGGAGTTGAGGGCCACCGAGGAGACCGTGTATCCGCGCGAACTGGCGGCGCTGTTGGAGCAGGTTCTGAGGGAAGGGCCGCCAGAACCGCCAGTACGGCTCTGAGCACTGGCCCGGTGGTCCACAATGGGGTGGACGTGACGAGTGAGGGGACGCTTGGAATGAGTGCCGAAGACCTCGAGAAGTACGAGACCGAGATGGAGCTCAAGCTCTACCGGGAGTACCGGGATGTCGTCGGCCTGTTCAAGTACGTGATCGAGACCGAACGGCGTTTCTATCTGACGAACGACTACGACCTGCAGGTGCATTCGGTGCAGGGCGAGGTGTTCTTCGAGGTGTCGATGGCGGATGCGTGGGTCTGGGACATGTACCGACCGGCCCGGTTCGTTCGGAAGGTCCGCGTGCTGACTTTCAAGGACGTGAATATCGAGGAGCTGGCCAAGAGCGATCTTGAGCTGCCCTCGGACGACTCCGCGTTCGGGAACTGACCGTTCTGCGGCTGCACGGCCGGCCCGGGAGCGCCCCGGGCCCGACCGCCCGGGGTGGGCGGGGAACGGCGCGGCCGACCGCGCCCTTCCCTCCGGGCGACCGCACGGTGATGAGGTGCGGCGATGCCCGGGCCACCGAGACTGGTCGCTGAGTTCGCCGGTTGTCCAGCGCATTTTTGGCTTTGTCGCTCGAACGAGCGAGCTAAGTTATCCACAGGCCCGAGTTATCCACAGGCCTGACGATTTCACTGGCTCACTTCCCGGCTGTGACGGCAACCTTCCGGCCGGAGGTGATTGCCGTGCAGAATCCCAACAAGATTTCCACCAACGGCCTCGGACGCTACGGCGAGGAGGTCGCTGCCCGCCGGCTCACGGAGGGCGGGCTGTGCATCCTGGAGCGCAACTGGCGCTGCGCCGAGGGCGAGCTCGACATCGTCGCACTGGACGGGGACACCCTCGCGGTGTGCGAGGTGAAGACCAGGTCCGAGCGGGGCTTCCAGCAGCCGTCCGAGGCGATCGACCGGACCAAGGCCGACCGACTGCGCCACCTCGCCGAGCGTTGGCTCGCCGAACGCTGGCCCGAGCACTTCTGCCGACTGGTGCTGGCCGCAGCCGAGCGGGTCGAGGGCGGCGAGCCGCTGGACGAAGCCGCAGTCGGCGGGCCGGCGCCTCCGCCGCCCGGGGGAGTGCGCATCGACCTGGTCGCCGTGGTCAACCCGCTCAGGGGTGCCGCCGCGGTCGAGCACCTTCGCGGGGCGGTGTGAGATGGCCTTCGCCCGTACCTGCTCGGTCGCCCTGGTCGGGGTGGACGGCGTCGTGGTCGAGGTGCAGGCCGACCTCGAACCCGGACTCGCAGCCTTCAGCCTGGTGGGCCTCGCCGACAAGGCCCTCCTCGAAGCCCGCGACCGGGTCCGCGCAGCGGTCTCCAACAGCGGCGAGAAGTGGCCGCTGCGCAAACTCACCGTGGGCCTCACCCCAGCCTCCGTACCCAAGAGCGGCAGCGGGTACGACCTGGCCGTGGCCTGCGCGGTCCTGGCAGCCGCCGAACGCCTCGACCCCGCGTCGATCGACGGCCTGCTGATCATCGGCGAGCTCGGACTGGACGGTCGGGTACGCCCGGTGCGCGGTGTCCTGCCCGCGGTCCTCGCCGCGGCGGACGCCGGCTACCGCCAGATCGTGGTCGCCGAACAGACTGCCGCCGAAGCCGAGTTGGTCCCAGGCGTCTCCGTCCTCGGCGTGCGAAGCCTGCGGCAACTCATCGCCATCCTCACCAACGCCCCCGTCCCCGACGAACCGCCAGACCCGTCCACCGGTCGCCCCGACTCCTCGTTCGCCGGACTCCTGCTCCCCGGGCTCGGAGTCCGGGACGTCACCTCGGACCATGCGCACCGACCCGACCTCGCCGACGTGGCCGGGCAGTACGAAGCCCGCCAAGCCCTGGAGATCGCCGCAGCGGGCGGCCACCACCTGTACCTCAAAGGGCCGCCCGGAGCCGGCAAGACCATGCTGGCGGAACGACTACCCGCCCTGCTCCCACCACTCACGCAGGCCGAAGCCCTCGAAGTGACCGCGATCCACTCCGTGGCCGGGCTGCTCCCACCCGACCGCCCGCTGATCGACACCCCGCCCTACTGCGCTCCGCACCACTCGACCACCATGCCCGCCATCGTGGGCGGCGGGACGGGACTGCCCCGACCCGGCGCCGTCTCCATCGCTCACCGCGGCGTGCTCTTCCTCGACGAGGCACCCGAATTCCCGGTCCGGGTCCTCGACGCCCTGCGCCAACCCCTGGAATCGGGGGAGGTGATGATCGCCAGAGCCGCAGGCTCGATGCGGCTGCCCGCCCGCTTCCTGCTCTGCCTGGCCGCCAACCCCTGTCCCTGCGGCCGCTATTCGTTGAGAGGAGAAGGCTGCGAATGCACACCCGTCATGGTCAACCGCTACCAGGCGCGATTGTCCGGGCCGCTGCTGGACCGGGTCGACCTCCAGGTCCAAGTGGCCGGAGTCAGCAGGGCCGAGCTGATGCAGCAAGGCGGAAAGGCCGAGAGCACGGCCACAGTCGCCGAACGCGTGAGGGAGGCCCGCGAACGAGCCGCCGCTCGCCTCGCCGACACCCCGTGGCGGACGAACGCCGAAGTACCCGGGCACGAACTGCGCACGCGCTGGCAACTCGCACCCGGCTCACTCACCGACGCCGAGCGTGACCTCGACCGAGGCCTGCTCACCGCACGAGGCCTCGACCGGATCCTCCGCGTCGCCTGGACGGTCGCCGACCTCGCCCACCGACCCCGCCCCACCCGCACCGACGTCCAGACCGCGCTCACCCTCCGCACCGGAGTCCAGCGCGTCACCCGACCGACAGACCGCCGATCCGACATGTACTACGACGCGGATGCCGAAGTGGGAGCCGAGGTCTGATCACCCATCACCTTGCTGGCGGCCGGCAGCACCGGCCGGCGTGCAGGCCGCCAGCCCGATACACGCCCCCGCCCCGACCGCCCATTGGTCGAGTCACCGTAGGAGGACCACCTCGTGACCGCAGCAGTTCCCGCTCCCCAGCAGCAGGCCGACGCCGCGACAGCGTCGACGGTGCTGACCTCGCCGCCCGGCAGTCCGGCCTGTGACGGTGACACCGAGCGCCCACACGGTCCGGCCCGCCCCGCACAACCCAAGCCCGGCACACTGCACTTGGTGGACGAGCCCGCCCCGCCCGATCCATCCGGCAGTCCTTGCCCGCCCCGCCCGCCCAACGGCCCTGCGCCGGACGGCGGCCACGAGCGGCTGCGCCACCTGATCCGAGGAGCTGGTCCGCCCGGCCTCCACCGGCCGGGCCCGGATGCGGCCGACCACTGCCCGCCGTCACCGGACACCGCGGCAACTGCTGTTCGTGCCGGCCACATTGCCGTGACGAGCCGGCACTGCACGGCCGAACCGGTCGCGGCAGGTCATGCCATCCGTCCGGAGGCGGTGCGGGGTGACCACCGAGCAATCCGCCCCACCCGGTGGGCTGCAGCAGTGACCACCCCGGACCCGCCCGAGCCCGAGCGGGTGGCCCGAGCGGCGCTCACCAGGCTGATCGAACCGGGTGACGCGGCCATCGGCCGGGCGATTCAGCGACTGGGTGTGGTCGGCCTGGTGCAGGGCTTCTACAACGGAGCGTCGCCGAGTCGGCTGGGGCTCGGGGCGGACCGGATCGCCGCCTACCAGGAGAGGTTGCGAAAGTTCAACCCGGCCACCGACCTTGAACGAATCGCCAAGCTCGGTGGGAAGTTCATCATTCCGGGCGATACCGAGTGGCCCTCACAACTGGACGACCTCGGCGACAGCCGCCCGGTCGGACTGTGGATCCGAGGCCGGCCGGGGCCGCGGCTGCCGTCGCTGCGTCTGCTGGCTCTGAGATCGGTCGCCATCGTCGGATCCCGGGCCTGCACCGCATACGGGCGGCACATCGCCGGTCAACTCGGGTCGGAGCTGGCTGAGCGCGGCTGGGTGGTGGTCTCCGGGGCCGCCTACGGCGTCGACACGGCCGCCCATATGGGAGCGCTGGCCGTCAACGGAATGACGATCGCAGTCCTGGCCAATGGAGTTGACATTTGCTACCCGCGTGGGAACAAAGCACTGATCGACCGGATCGGGGGCGATGGGTTGCTGGTGAGTGAGCTGGCGCTCGGAATGAACCCGACCAGGTTCAGATTCGTGCTGCGCAACCGGGTGATAGCGGCGCTCACCCGAGGCACCGTCGTGGTGGAGGCCGCACCGCGCAGCGGCGCGCTCTCCACCGCGCGGCGCGCCTTGGATCTCAACCGGCACACCATGGGCGTCCCCGGCCAGGTGACGTCCGAACTCTCGGCTGGAGTCCACGCATTGATCAGAAGTGGTGCCGCGACTCTGGTCACCAACGGTGCCGAAGTGGGCGAACTGATCGGCTCTGTCGGTGACGATCTGGCACCCGAGCGAGCCGGTCCGATCCTGCCTCGCGACGTGCTGGCACCACCGGTGGCCCGCGTCCTGGAGGCGGTGCCGGCGAACGCGGACGGCGCGCCGGTGCAGCGGCTCGCCCAGTACGCCGCGCTCTCCCCGCAGGAGACCGTGCACCACCTGCACGAGCTGAGTTCGCTGGGCTTCGTCGAGCGTTACGGAGCGCACTGGAGGTTGGTGCGACGCAAGTGATCGGATCTGCACAACAGCGGACACGGAAGGTCGACCGAACGGAGCATCCCGTCAACAGGAAGGAACCCCAGGTGAGTTGAGAGCGGCGCTGAGACGGCTGAGCCCGGGTGGGCGACACCGGGGAACGGGTGTGACTCAAAGATTCCGATGTGTCGGGGGAGGTCTGTGCTGGTCGGCGGCCCAGCGGAGGCGGGACGCCCGACTGTCGATCGGGGCCCGGACCGCGACGCGCCGGGGGAGCCCGCCACTGCCACCGGATCGGGCGACGCCCGAGTGGCGGTAGCACTGTGCAGCTACTCGGTCACGCTACGCTCGGTTATGGCGTCCCTATCAGCACATGACTCGGCAGAACGGCGCAGACCAACGCATGGCCACTCACATTCCCGGACACAGGGTGACCGGTGACGGTCGGCCCCCGGACGGGCCGGGGGCCGAGATCCGCAACGCCGCGGAGTTGCGGGCCAGGTCCTCGGGAGTCGTGGGAATGACGCGTCCGGGCACTTCCCCGACCGCGCCCCCACAGTCCCAGGCCCGTCCCACCTCGCCCTCGCCCCTTCCCCGTCCTCCCGTCCCACAGGGGCCGTCGGACCGGCAGTCCTCGACGCGCCCACCCGTCGAGCGCCCCGGTCAACTGCTGCCCTGCCCACAGGCAGTGCCGCTGAGCGCCCCGGCCAATCCCCGGCCGCGCGGTGATGACACCGGCGGCCCGCCGGACGGGTCGGCACCGCTCGGCGGTCAGCGCTCCGATCAGCGCGTTGATCGGTCGGACGTCGATCGGTCGGGCGTTGATCGGTCGGACGTCGATCAGCAGGGCGTCGACCGTGCGGGCGGCGGTCGACTCGGCGAAGGCCAGGGCGGCGATGGACCGCAGCCCGAGCGGACTGCGGTCGAGGCGCCGGCGGATGCCTCCACCGCCGACGCGTCGCCTGCGGCGAACGGCAGAGCGGTGCGCGGCCAGTCCAGGCGCGGCGTGCGGTCGAAGGTGAAACCGGGAGAACCTCCCGTCCGGAGCTCGCAGGTTCGCAGGCAGGCGAGTGGCCCGGAGGCGGAACGTTCCCTGGAGAAGACAACGCCGCCGGCCGGCCCGGGGCAGGGGTCGGGAGCGTCGAAGCCCGGACTGTCGGGCGGGCCGTCGCCGACGGGGCCGGCATCGGTGGGGCTGCCGCCGGCGGAGCCGCCAGTGGTCGGACCGCCACCGGTCGGGCCGTCATCGGTTTCGGTGCCCGGGCCCGGGGCACCTGCGAGGGAACCTGCGGGGGCGACGGTGCCCGCGCCGGCGGTGGCGCCTGTGGTGGGTGCCTCCGGGGCGGGCGGCGTGGGTGTCGAGGCGGGGTCGGTCGGGAGCCAGGGCAGGGGAGGTGAGCGAGGCGGCGGGAAGGGCGGGGATCAGTCGGCGCTACAGGCGTTGTGGCGCTCGTACAAGGAGACGGGAGACCAGGGGCTGCGCGACCAGCTGATCCTGCACTATTCGCCGTTGGTGAAGTACGTCGCGGGCCGGGTCGGGGTCGGGCTGCCGGCCAATGTGGAGCAGGCGGACTTCGTGTCCTCGGGGGTCTTCGGGCTGATCGATGCCATTGAGAAGTTCGACATCGACCGGGCGATCAAGTTCGAGACGTATGCGATCAGCCGGATTCGCGGTGCGATCATCGACGAACTGCGGGCGCTGGACTGGATCCCGCGGTCGGTGCGGCAGAAGGCGAAGGCGGTCGAACGGGCCTACGCGACCCTGGAAGCCCGACTGCGGCGGACGCCCCACGACCCCGAGGTGGCGGCGGAGATGGGCATCGCGCTGGACGAGTTGCACACCATCTTCAGCCAGCTGTCGCTGGCCAATGTCGTGGCGCTCGACGAACTGCTGCACTCGGCGGGCGAGGGCGGTGACCGGCTGACGCTGATGGAGACCTTGCCGGACAACGGTGCCGACAATCCGGTCGAGATCGCCGAGGACCGCGAGCTGCGCCGCCTGCTGGCCTCGGCGGTCAACACGCTGCCCGAACGGGAGAAGACGGTGGTGACTCTCTACTACTACGAGGGCCTGACGCTGGCCGAGATCGGTCAGGTGCTCGGGGTGACCGAGAGCCGGGTCAGCCAGATCCACACCAAGTCGGTGTTGCAGCTGCGGGCGAAGATGTCCGACGTCCGCTGAGGAGGTGCGGCGGCAAATGCGATGACGGCGGCAACGCGGCGGTGGCGGTGGCGGGCCGGCGGGTGCGCGGTGTGGGCCCCCGTCGGCCGTCGGCGTCCGTAGAGTTGGTGCGTGCCGAAAATCCGAGCGGCCACGGTGGCCGAGCATCGACAGTTGCAGCAGGCAGCACTGTTGGACGCCGCGCGCGTCCTGTTGGCGGAGGGCGGCAGGGAGGCGCTGAACTTCGGTGCCCTCGCTGCGCGTACCGGGCTGGCCAGGTCCTCGGTGTACGAATACTTCCGGTCCAAGTCCGAGTTGGTGGAAGCGCTCTGCACGGTGGACCTTCCGCTGTGGGCCGCCGAGATCGAAGCGGGCATGGCGGCCTGCGACGGTGCGGCCGAGCGGATCGAGGCGTACGTCCGCGGGCAGCTGGCGTTGGCCGCCGATCCGGTGCACCGCGCCGTGGTGGCCGTCGCCGAGTTCGAGCTCGACGACGCCGCGAGGGCACGGATCAGGGCCGCGCACACCGGTCTGACCGCGATGGTGGTGCGCACCCTGGAAGAACTCGGTCACTCCAGGCCGGTCGTCGCAGCCTCGCTGCTGCAGGGCGTGGTGGAGGCGGCGGTCCGCCAGATCGAGCGGAGCCGGGAGGCCGCCGACGCGTCGGAGATCGCCGACACCGCGGTGCGGTTCGCCCTGGACGGCCTCGGCCCGGGCGCGGCCGCCGCCGACACCGCCCCGGTCGGGACGGACTCCGGCTCCGGCTCCGCCGGGAGTGGTCAGGGCTGATCCGTGGCCGGGGCCGAGCCGTGGCCGGGGCTGATCCGGCGTCAGGGGGAGTCGAGCGGGAGCAGCCGGGCCCGGCCGGTGCCGAACAGGGCGAGCGGGTCGAGGTAGCGGGTGCCGCGGAGCAGGCCCCAGTGCAGGCAGTCGACGGGGCAGTGCCCGGAGCCGGCGGTCAGTTCGCCGATCGGGTCGCCCGCCGAGACCGCGGTGCCGACCGGGACGGAACCGGCCACCGGGAGGTAGGTGGTCCGCAGCGGGGGAGTGCCCGAGCCGGGGTGGGTGACCACCACGACCGGGCGCCCGGCCACCTCTCCGGCGAACGTCACCACGCCGGCTGCGGCCGCTCGCACGACTGCCCCGGGCGGGGCCGCCAGGTCCACGCCGCGATGCCCGGCCGCCCAGCGCTCCGGCGGTGGGTCGAACCGCCGAAACAGCGCGGATCGACCGCCCACCGGCCATACCCGCCCCGGCCCCGCGACCCCGGACCCCGCCACCCCCGAGAACCCCGTCGCGACCGCTGTCGCCGCCGGACTCCCCGAACCGCCCCCACCGGCGCCCACGGACACGAGCCCGGTCACCAGCAGCATCACCCACGCCCGCCGGATCGCACCCCGACCCCGCGCGTCCCACCACCCCATCTCGAACCTCCCTCGGAGCCCGGGCCGCCCAGTGCCCCGGGTGCCCCACCATGGGGGTCACAGCGCCGGTGCCGCCCGCCGATTCCGGAAGCTGTGGACAAACCGGGCCTGTGGACAATTGCCGTCCCCCACAGGGGTGAAGGGTGGGCGGCGCCCCGCCCGCAGCGGTGCTGAACAGGGCGGCGGGACCGCGCGGAGTCGCCCGCCGCTCGGGGCTTCCCGTACACTTCACACGCGACCCGGTCTGCCGGGTCGACTTCGCACGCCCCGCCACCGACGGCCTGTCCCCCTCCGGGAACGGTCCACGGTGCGAGTGCCGCTCGGTCCGCCGAGCCTGCCGAGGCCGCAAGCCCCGTGCAGGCCAAGCGGCTTGGCACGTCGGGGCGTCAGGCGTGGCGGTCGCCCGACCGACACGGACAAACCGAGAGCCCCGGCACCCCGCAGAGCGCACCTGCCTCGCGGCGAGCCGGGCAACCACAGAGGAGCACGGCACATGGCCGTCGTCACGATGCGGGAGCTGCTGGAGAGCGGCGTCCACTTCGGTCACCAGACCCGTCGTTGGAACCCGAAGATGAAGCGCTTCATCTTCACGGAGCGCAACGGCATCTACATCATCGACCTCCTGCAGTCGCTGAACTACATCGACCGCGCCTTCGAGTTCGTCAAGGAGACCGTTGCCCACGGCGGCAGCGTCCTCTTCGTCGGCACCAAGAAGCAGGCCCAGGAGGCCATCGCCGAGCAGGCGACCCGCGTGGGCATGCCGTACGTCAACCAGCGCTGGCTGGGTGGCATGCTGACCAACTTCTCGACCGTTTACAAGCGTCTGCAGCGCCTCAAGGAGCTCGGCGAGATCGACTTCACGGATGTGGCCGGCTCGGGCCTCACCAAGAAGGAGCTCCTGGTCCTCCAGCGCGAGTACGACAAGCTGGAGAAGACCCTCGGCGGTATCCGCGACATGCAGCGCGTTCCCAGCGCTGTCTGGATCGTGGACACCAAGAAGGAGCACATCGCGGTCGGCGAGGCCCGGAAGCTCAACATCCCGGTCGTCGCCATCCTCGACACCAACTGTGACCCCGACGAGGTCGACTACAAGATCCCGGGCAACGACGACGCGATCCGCTCCGTCACCCTGCTGACCCGCGTGATCGCCGACGCCGTCGCCGAGGGCCTGAAGTCCCGCGCCGGTGTCGCCAAGGGCGACGCGAAGGCCGAGCCGGGCGCCGACCAGCCGCTGGCCGCCTGGGAGAAGGAGATCCTCGAGGGCGAGAAGGCCGCCGAGGCCCCCGCCGCCGAGGCGCCCGCCGCCGAGGCCCCGGCCGTCGAGGCTCCGGCCGCCGAGGCCGAGCAGGCCTGACGTACCACCAGGGTGAGGGGCACCGGCCGGGCTGAGCCGGTGGGTGCCCCTCTCTCCCGTGCCGGGGGTCCGCACCCGGAGCCCCGGCACTTTCCCACGCAGACACGCGAGACGTGAGAAGAGATCACACGATGGCGAACTTCACCGCCGCGGACGTCAAGAAGCTCCGTGAGCTCACCGGCGCCGGCATGATGGACTGCAAGAAGGCTCTGGACGAGGCCGAGGGCAACGTCGAGAAGGCCGTCGAGCTCCTGCGCATCAAGGGCCAGAAGGGCGTCGCCAAGCGCGAGGGCCGTGACGCCTCCAACGGCGCCGTCGCCGCGCTGATCGCCGAGGACAAGAAGTCCGGCGTTCTGGTCGAGCTGAACTGCGAGACCGACTTCGTCGCCAAGGGTGGCAAGTTCGTCGAGGTCGCCAACGCGATCGCCGCGCACGTTGCCGCCACCTCCCCGGCCGACCTGGACGCCGCGCTGGCCTCCGAGATCAACCCGGGCCAGACCGTCCAGCAGTTCGTGGACGAGGCCAACGCGACCCTGGGCGAGAAGATCGTCTTCCGTCGCTTCGCCCAGTTCGACAACGACGGCTTCGTCGCGGTCTACATGCACAAGTCGGACCCGGACCTGCCGCCGACCATCGGTGTCCTCGTCGAGCTCGACCAGGAGAACGCCGAGACCGCCAAGGACGTCGCGCAGCACATCGCCGCCTTCGCGCCGAAGTACCTCTCCCGCGAGGAGATCCCGGCCGACGAGCTGGAGAACGAGCGCCGCGTCGCCGAGGCCACCGCTCGCGAGGAGGGCAAGCCCGAGGCTGCCCTGCCGAAGATCGTCGAGGGTCGGGTCACCGGCTTCGTCAAGGAGAACGCCGTCCTGGAGCAGGCGTTCGCCAAGGACAACAAGAAGTCCGTCGCCAAGGTCCTCGACGAGGCCGGCGTCGCCCTCAAGCGTTTCGTTCGCTTCCGCGTCGGCGCCTGAGACCGTTCCGCGCAGCTCATCCCGCCAGGACCGGCCCCGGGCCGGACATAAGGTAGGAGAGCGCCCGCCCGCAGGGGCGGAGGAACGCGCCGACCGAGCCCTCCAGTACCCCATGAGGGCGGCGTCGGCACCATGAACGAAGAGGAGGCCATTGCCGTGCAGGAGACCGTACCGGTTCCCGCGGCAGTGGCCTCCTCGCGCATACACGGCACCTGGCCCGCACGCCCGGCGCCGTGAGTAGCACTTGCAGATCTGCTGACCAGCAGGCGGAGAAGGGAAAGTCCATGCAGGAGACGCAGGAGACCGCACCGGACGGCACCCGCCGCCGGGTACTGCTCAAGCTGTCCGGCGAGGCGTTCGCCGGCGGAGGCGGCCTCGGCGTCGACCCGGACGTGGTGCACGCCATCGCCCGTGAGATCGCCACGGTGGTCCGCGCGGGGACGGAGGTCGCCATCGTGATCGGCGGCGGCAACTTCTTCCGCGGCGCCGAACTCCAGCAGCGCGGCATGGACCGGGCCCGCTCCGACTACATGGGCATGCTGGGCACCGTGATGAACTGCCTCGCGCTCCAGGACTTCCTGATCAAGGAGGGCATGGAGACCCGCGTGCAGACCGCGATCACCATGGGCCAGGTCGCCGAGCCGTACCTGCCGCTGCGTGCCATCCGGCACCTGGAGAAGGGCCGCGTGGTGATCTTCGGCGCGGGTATGGGCATGCCGTACTTCTCCACCGACACCACCGCCGTGCAGCGCGCGCTGGAGATCCACGCCGACGTCCTGCTGATGGGCAAGAACGGCGTCGACGGGGTCTACGACTCCGACCCGCGCAGCAACCCGACCGCGGTCCGGTTCGACTCGCTGGACTACACCGAGGTGATCTCCCGCGACCTGAAGGTCGCCGACCTGACCGCGATCACCCTGTGCAAGGACAACGGTCTGCCGATCCTGGTCTTCGAACTGCTCGCCGAGGGCAATATCGCCCGTGCGGTCAAGGGTGAGAAGATCGGCACACTCATCAGCGAGGACTCCGCCCGGGCCTAGGCGTCGGGGGCACTGAGCAGCAACAGCCGTCCGGGGCACCGGTACGGGACAACAGCAGATGAACCGGACAGGGAGCACACAGTGATTGACGAGACCCTCCTCGAGGCCGAGGAGAAGATGGAGAAGGCCGTCGCGGTCGCCAAGGACGACCTCGCCGCCATCCGCACCGGCCGTGCACACCCGGCGATGTTCGCCAAGATCGTCGCCGAGTACTACGGCGCCCTGACGCCGATCAACCAGCTGGCCTCGTTCTCCGTTCCGGAGCCGCGGATGGCCATGGTCACCCCGTTCGACAAGACGGCGCTGAAGGCCATCGAGACCGCGATCCGCGACTCGGACCTGGGCGTCAACCCGTCGAACGACGGTTCCGTCATCCGGGTGGTGCTGCCGCAGCTCACCGAGGAGCGCCGCCGCGAGTACATCAAGCAGGCCCGCGGCAAGGGCGAGGACGCCAAGGTCTCGGTCCGCTCCGTCCGCCGCAAGGCGAAGGACGCGATCGACAAGCTGGTCAAGGACAAGGAGATCGGCGAGGACGACGGCCGCCGCGGCGAGAAGGAGCTCGACGACCTGACCGCCAAGTTCGTGGCGCAGATCGACGAGCTGCTGAAGCACAAGGAAGCCGAGCTGCTGGAGGTCTGATCCCAGACCCCGCGCGTACGCCCCGGACCGGCGGCCCGTCCGCCCGGTCCGGGGCGCGGCTCGACCCGGGCCGGCGCCAGACGGGTCACTCGCGCGGCGGCCTCCGGTATGGCGAGGGGGCGGCGCGGCACAGACTCAGTTCATGCCCCCCGCCCAGGAGACCTCCGTGGCCCAGACCGACCAGCAGCCCCGCAAGCCGCGCGGCGGCCGCAACCTGCCCGCCGCGATAGGTGTGGGAGTCGGCCTCGGGGCGGTGATCGCGGCCTCGCTGTTCGTGGTCAAGGCGGTCTTCATGGTCGTGGTGGCCGCCGCCGTCGCCGTCGGCATCTGGGAGCTCACCAGCCGGCTCGCCGAGCGCAAGGACATCCACGTCCCGCAGATCCCGCTGCTGATCGGCGGCGTCGGCATGGTGGTGACCGGCTACTTCGAGGGCGGCCAGTGGGCGGCCGCGATCCTGGCGCTCACCGGCCTGGCGATGATGGTCGCCCGGATGGCCACGCCGCCGGAGAACTTCCTGCGCGACATAACGGCCGGCGTGTTCACGGCCTTCTACGTGCCGTTCCTGGCGACCTTCGTCGCGCTGATGCTGGCCGCGGACGACGGCGCCTGGCGGATCCTGCTGTTCCTGGTCGTCACGATCTGCTCGGACACCGGCGCGTACGCCGTCGGCTACAAGTTCGGCCGCACCAAGCTCGCCCCGACCATCAGCCCCGGCAAGACCCGTGAGGGGCTGGCGGGCGGCATCGGCCTGTCGATGATCGCCGGCGCGCTGCTGATGCACTTCCTGATCGACGGCGGCTCCTGGTGGCAGGGCCTGATCCTGGGCGGCTGCGCGGCGGTCACCGCGACCCTCGGCGACCTCGCCGAGTCGATGATCAAGCGCGACCTGGGCATCAAGGACATGGGCACCCTGCTCCCCGGCCACGGCGGCATCATGGACCGCCTCGACTCGTTGCTGCCGACCGCCCCGGTGGTCTGGCTGCTGCTCACGGTCTTCGTCGGCAGCTGACCCGCGCACACCCGCGACGGCCCCCGGTTTCCGGGGGCCGTTTTTCGGTTGAGGCCGTGCCCCCGGCCGGGTAGCGTCCGCCGTGACGGAGGGGGTGCGGTTGAGCAGACGGCGGTACGTGGCGCGCGGCGTTCCGGGCGGCTACCGGATCTGGGACAACCGGTCGCGGCGCTGCTGGGGCGACCTGTACGAGCTGTGCCCGGACGAGCTGGTGGCGGCGCTGAACGCCGGGGTCGACCGTGCGACGCTGACGGCGCTGCTCAGGCGGCACCGGGCGGCGAAGAGGTAGCGACGGGGCAGGGTCGGCGGTCTGCGACACTGGATGAACCATGCCTAAGCCCGGAGAACTGACCTTTGTCGCGCCGCGCGGCGCCAAGCCCCCGCGACACCTTGCCGACCTCAGCCCTGCCGAGCGCAAGGAGGCCGTCGCCGAGCTGGGCGAACAGCCGTTCCGCGCGAAGCAGCTGTCGAACCACTACTTCGGCCGGATGTCGAACGATCCGGAGAGCTGGACGGACATCCCGGCGGCCAGCCGGGGCAAGCTGACCGAGGCGCTGCTGCCCGAGCTGATGTCCGTGGTGCGGCACGTCTCGTGCGACGACGACGAGACCCGCAAGACGCTGTGGAAGCTGTTCGACGGAACGCTGGTCGAGTCGGTGCTGATGCGATACCCGGACCGGGTGACGATGTGCATCAGCTCGCAGGCCGGCTGCGGCATGAACTGCCCGTTCTGCGCGACCGGCCAGGCCGGTCTGACCCGTAACCTGTCGACCGCCGAGATCGTCGAGCAGATCGCCGCCGGCATGCGCGACCTGAAGTCCGGGACGGTGTCCGGCGGCGAGGCGCGGCTGTCCAACGTGGTGTTCATGGGCATGGGCGAGCCGCTGGCGAACTACAACCGGGTGCTGTCGGCGATCCGCCGCCTCACCGACCCGGCGCCGGACGGCTTCGGCCTCTCGCAGCGCGGCATCACGGTGTCCACGGTCGGCCTGGTCCCGGCCATGCACCGGTTCGCGGACGAGGGCCTGAGCTGCCGCCTGGCGCTGTCGCTGCACGCCCCGGACGACGAGCTGCGCGACGAGCTGGTGCCGGTGAACACCCGGTGGAAGGTCGCCGAGGTGCTGGACGCGGCGTGGAACTACGCGGCGAAGTCCGGCCGTCGGGTGTCGATCGAGTACGCGCTGATCAAGGACATCAACGACCAGGCGTGGCGGGCGGACCTGCTCGGCCGGCTGATCAAGAACCAGCGGGTGCACGTGAACCTGATCCCGCTCAACCCGACGCCGGGTTCGAAGTGGACGGCCTCCCGCCCGGAGGACGAGCGGGAGTTCGTCCGCCGCCTCCAGGCGCACGGGGTGCCGACCACTGTCCGCGACACCCGCGGGCAGGAGATCGACGGCGCGTGCGGCCAGCTGGCCGCGGCGGGCTGAGGCCCACGACGACGACATACGCGAACTCCCCGGCGCTGCTCGAAGCGCCGGGGAGTTCGTCGTTCTCCGGGGGCCTCAGCCCAGCGGGCAGAGCGCCAGGGTGAGCCCGCCGGTCACCAGCAGGACGGTGCCGGCGGCGAGGGCGCGCAGGGCGAGGGTGCCGGTGAGCAGGCCGGTCGGGGTGCCGAGGCGGTCCAGGATGGCCAGGGTGGGGCGGCGGTCGCCGCGCAGTTCCAGCAGGCGGGCGGCGACGGCGGCGACGGCGCAGGCCAGGATCAGCAGGCCCTCGACCAGGGTGAGCGCGGGGACGTCGGTGTCGTGGCGGGACCATTCGCGGCCGGCCACCAGCAGCAGTGCGGCGACGGCGGTGAGCACGGCCAGCGGCGTGCCGAGGCGGGGCGCCTGGGCGGTGAGCGCGCGGCCGGCCAGCAGACGCAGCGGCGAGGGCCTGCGGAGCACCGTCAGCCGTCCGGCGAGGGCGAGCAGCGGGCCGGTCCACAGGGCGATGGCGAGGGCGGCCAAGGTCCAGCCGGTCAGCAGGGCGGGGCTGGTGGCGGGCAGGCCGCCGGGCAGGTGGAGGGTGTCCTCCGCGGCGGTGGCGTTCGGCCGCAGTCCGTACAGTTCGAGGCCGATCCCGGCGAGCAGCACGGGGGCGGGCAGGGCGAGCCGGCGGGCGCTCCAGCGGGGGCGGGCGGGTTCGGCGGGCCGGCCGGGCAGGGCGTCGGGGAAGCGGACGGCGCAGGCCGCGGCGACGCCGGCGACCAGGGTGGGGACGGCGAGCAGGGTGACGGGTGCGGCGGTGGGCAGCGGGATGCCCATGCCGATGTCGGCGGCGAGCGAGGGCCCGGCGACGTCGTTGCGCAGCACCAGGAAGAGCAGCAGGGTGAGGCCGGAGCCGAGGGCGCAGGTCAGGGCGGTCTCGGCGGCGATCAGCAGCCGGATCCGGCCGGGTCCGACGCCGGCGGCGGTGAGGCCGGCGATCCGCTCGGGGTGCTGGGCGGGGACGGCGCGGGCGGTGACGGCGGCGAACCAGGCGACGGCGGCGAGCGGGGGCAGGCACCACAGCAGCCGGTCGGCGCCGCCCGCGGGTTCGGCCAGGGCCCGGCCGAGGGCGCGCAGCAGGAAGGCGGCGACCACGGCGGCGGCGCCGGCGGTGAGCAGCCCGCGGAGCAGGTCGGGGGCGCGGTAGCCGCGGGCGAGTCTGAGGTAGTACACGTCGGCCCTCTCAGTGCCCGGCGGGGACCGCGGCGGGTGCGGCGGTGATCCGGCCGTCGACCAGGTGGACGGTGCGGTCGGCGAATTGGGCGAGCACCGGGTCGTGGGTGGCGAGCACCAGCGTCAGGTGGTGGGAGCGGGCGGCGCTGGCCAGTATCCGCAGGACCTGTTCGCGGGCGTCGTGGTGCAGTGGCGCGGTGGGGTCGTCGGCGAAGACCACGGGCGGCTCGGGGGCGAGGGCGCGGGCGACGGCGATCCGTTGGCGGCGGTCCTGCGGGAGGTCGGCGGGCCGCAGTCCGGCGCAGTCGGCGACGTCGAGGCGGTCGAGCCATTCGGCGGCGGCGCGGTGGGCGGCCCGGTGGCCGGCGCCGGCCAGCAGCAGGGGCAGGGCGACGTTCTCACGGGCCGTCAGTTCCGGTACCAGGTGCGGTTCGGAGCCGACCCAGCCGAAGCGTTCGCGGCGCAGCCGTTCGCGTCCGGCCCGGCCGAGGGTGTGCACGGGGGAGCTGTGGAACCAGACTTCGCCCTCGTCGACCGGGAGTTGGGCGGACAGGCAGCCGAGCAGGGTGGACTTGCCGGAGCCGCGCGGGCCGGTGACGGCGAGCATCTCGCCCTCACGGACGCTCAGGGAGACGCCGCGCAGTGCGGGGGTGCCGTGGTGGGACTTGACGATCCCTCGGGCCCAGAGCACGTCGTTGTCGGGCGGGGCCGCTGACATGTGATCCATCCAGGTGCCGACGGGGATATGACAGTCGTCAGATTAGAACGATCGGACGGCAGTGCGGGTGCGCCGCACTGGCCCGAACAGGGAGGAATCACCGCGAAAGCGGCGTGTTGGTCGCAGATTCGTCCCGAGATACGCCGAAGGGCGGTCCCGACGTGAGGAGTCGGGGCCGCCCTTCGGTGGAGGGTGGGGCAGAAAGCTCAGACGATCAGATCTTCGCCCACGCGTCGGTCAGGCTGGTCCGCAGGATCTGCTCGATCTCGTCGAAGGTCGACTGGTCGGAGATCAGCGGCGGGGCCAGCTGGATGACCGGGTCGCCACGGTCGTCGGCGCGGCAGTACAGGCCGTTGTCGAACAGCGCCTTCGAGAGGAAGCCGTACAGGACGCGCTCGACCTCTTCGTCGTTGAACGACTCCTTGGTGACCTTGTCCTTCACGAGCTCGATGCCGTAGAAGTAGCCGTTGCCGCGAACGTCGCCGACGATCGGCAGGTCGCGCAGCTTGTTCAGGGTGCCCAGGAACGCGGACTCGTTGTCCAGGACGTGCTGGTTCAGGCCCTCGCGCTCGAAGATGTCGAGGTTGGCCAGCGCCACCGCGGAGGAGACCGGGTGGCCGCCGAAGGTGTAGCCGTGCAGGAAGGTGTTGTCACCCTTGTAGAACGGCTCGGCGAGGCGGTCCGAGATGATGGTCGCGCCGATCGGGGAGTAACCCGAGGTCATGCCCTTGGCGCAGGTGATCATGTCGGGCTGGTAGCCGAACTTGTCGGCGCCGAACATGGTGCCCAGGCGGCCGAAGGCGCAGATGACCTCGTCCGAGACCAGCAGCACGTCGTGGCGGTCGCAGATCTCGCGCAGGCGCTGGAAGTATCCGGGCGGCGGCGGGAAGCAGCCACCGGCGTTCTGCACCGGCTCGACGAAGACGGCGGCGACGGTCTCGGCGCCTTCGTTGAGGATGGCCACCTCGATCTCGTCCGCGCACCAGCGGCCGTAGGCCTCGGGGTCGACCGTGCCGTCGGGGGCCGTCAGGAAGGACGGGGCGCGGTAGATGTTGGTGTTCGGGGCCTTGTGGGTACCCGGCACCAGCGGCTCGAACGGGGCCTTCAGGCCCGGCAGGCCGGTGATCGACAGGGCGCCCTGCGGGGTGCCGTGGTAGGCGACCGCGCGGGAGATGACCTTGTACTTGGTCGGCTTGCCGGTCAGCTTGAAGTACTGCTTGGCGAGCTTCCAGGCGGTCTCGACGGCCTCGCCGCCACCGGTGGAGAAGAAGACCTTGTTCAGGTCGCCCGGGGCGTAGTTGGCCAGGCGCTCGGCCAGCTCGACGGCCTTCGGGTGGGCGTAGCTCCACACCGGGAAGAAGGCGAGCTCCTTGGCCTGCTTGGCAGCGGCCTCGGCCAGCTCCTCGCGGCCGTGGCCGGCCTGGACGACGAACAGGCCGGCGAGCCCGTCGAGGTACTTGCGCCCCTTGTCGTCCCAGACGTAGGTGCCCTCGCCCTTGACGATCGTCGGCACGGGGGAGTTCTCGTACGACGACATGCGGGTGAAGTGCATCCACAGGTGGTCGTAGGCGGTCTTGGAAAGGTCCTTCTGCGCCGGCTCGGCTGTCATCGGGTGCCCCAGGTGTAGGTCTGTTTCCGGAGCTTCAGGTAAACGAAGCTCTCGGTGCTCCGCACGCCGGGAAGCGCGCGGATGCGCTTGTTGATCAGTTCGAGGAGGTGCTCGTCGTCCTCGCACACCAGCTCTGCGAGGAGGTCGAACGAACCCGCGGTGCAGACCACGTAGTCGACCTCGTCGAATGCGGCCAGCGCGTCCGCGACCGGCTCGATGTCGCCCTCGACGCGGATGCCCACCATCGCCTGGCGGGTGAAGCCGACGGTGAGGGGATCGGTCACGGCGACGATCTGCATCACGCCCTGGTCGAGCAGCTTCTGGACGCGCTGCCGAACGGCCGCCTCGGACAGGCCGACGGCCTTGCCGATGGCGGCGTACGGACGGCGCCCGTCCTCCTGGAGTTGCTCGATGATCGCCTTGGAGGCGGCGTCGAGGGGAACGCTGGCGTTCCGGTCACGGTTGGCCACGCCGACACTGTGCCCGACGGGCGAAGGAATCGCAAGCGGTGGTTCTGCTGATTTCGTCGTGCATTCCATGATCGAGAACGGAATGCGTGGCGCTCTGGGCGGGGTTCTGTCGATTCCAGCAGTGTCGGAGGTAGTCTGACGACGTACACGCGCGAGCGTGCACACCGCCGATCGTGGCTTGTCGCTGACATGCTGTGTCTGCCCCGGTGCGGAGTAATCTGGCGCCCGGGGATGCAACGAGGCAGGCCCAGACCGAGGAGAGACCCGTGAGCGAGCTTCGTACGCTGCGCAACTACATCAACGGTGAGTTCGTCGACGCTGCGGACGGCCGCACCCTCGACATCGTCGACCCGACCACGGGCGAGGTGTACGCGACCTCCCCGCTGTCCGGCGCCTCCGACGTGGACGCCGCGATGGCCGCCGCAGCTGCCGCCTTCCCGATCTGGCGCGACTCCACCCCGTCCACCCGGCAGAAGCTGCTGCTGAAGATCGCCGACGCGGTCGAGGCCCGGGCCGACGAGATCGTCGACGCCGAGGTCCGCAACACGGGCAAGCCGCGCGGGCTGACCCTCTCCGAGGAGATCGGCCCGATGGTCGACCAGCTGCGCTTCTTCGCCGGCGCCGCCCGCCTGCTGGAGGGCAAGGCCGCGGGCGAGTACATGGACGGGATGACCTCGATCGTCCGCCGCGAGCCGGTCGGCGTCTGCGCGCAGGTCGCGCCGTGGAACTACCCGATGATGATGGCCGTGTGGAAGTTCGCCCCGGCGATCGCCGCGGGCAACGCCGTGGTCCTCAAGCCGTCCGACACCACCCCCGCCTCCACCGTGCTGCTGGCCGAGATCATCGGCGGCGTGCTGAAGGAGATGGAGCTGCCGGCCGGCATCTTCAACGTGATCTGCGGCGACCGTGAGACCGGCCGCCTGATGGTCGAGCACCGCACCCCGGCGATGGCCTCCATCACCGGCTCGGTCCGGGCCGGCATGCAGGTCGCCGAGTCCGCCGCGAAGGACGTCAAGCGGGTCCACCTGGAGCTCGGCGGCAAGGCCCCCGTCGTGGTCTTCGAGGACGCCGACATCGCCGAGGCCGTCGAGGGCATCTCGGTGGCCGGCTACTTCAACGCCGGCCAGGACTGCACCGCCGCCACCCGCGTGCTGGTGCACGAGTCGATCCACGACGCGTTCGTCGAGGCGCTCGCCAAGGCCGCCAACGAGACCAAGACCGGCGGCGTGGACGACGAGGACGTGCTCTACGGCCCGCTGAACAACGCCAACCAGCTGAAGCAGGTCACCGGCTTCATCGAGCGCCTGCCCGCGCACGCCAAGGTCGAGGCCGGCGGTCACCGGGTCGGCGAGGTCGGCTACTTCTACGCGCCGACCGTGGTCTCCGGCCTGAACCAGGACGACGAGATCATCCAGAACGAGGTCTTCGGCCCGGTCATCACCGTGCAGCGGTTCACCGACGAGGAGCAGGCCGTCGAGTACGCGAACGGCGTCGAGTTCGCCCTCGCCTCCTCGGTGTGGACCAAGGACCACGCCCGCGCGATGCGGATGTCCCGCCGCCTGGACTTCGGCGCGGTGTGGATCAACACCCACATCCCGCTGGTCGCCGAGATGCCGCACGGCGGCTTCAAGAAGTCGGGCTACGGCAAGGACCTGTCCTCGTACGGGTTCGAGGACTACACCCGGATCAAGCACGTCATGACCGCGATCTGAATCGGGTAGCGGACGGACCGGGGCGCGAGGAGACTGTCTCCTCGCGCCCTCGGCTTTTCAGCCTGTCAGGGCGACATGAGGCTCGCGTGACACGATGCAGCTGCCCGGGGCGGGGGCGCGTCCCTAACCTGGGGGCATGAGCACTCCCACCGCTGACTCGGTCGCCGGGCAGGCCGTCAAGGCCGCCGACCGCGCGCACGTCTTCCACTCGTGGTCCGCCCAGGCACTGATCGACCCCCTCGCGGTGGCCGGTGCCGAGGGCTCGTACTTCTGGGACTACGACGGCAACCGCTACCTGGACTTCTCCTCGCAGCTGGTGAACACCAACATCGGCCACCAGCACCCGAAGGTGGTCGCGGCGATCCAGGCGAAGGCCGCCCAGCTGTGCACCATCGCCCCGGGCTTCGCCGAGGAGTCGCGCAGCGAGGCCGCCCGGCTGATCGCCGAGCGCACCCCCGGCGACCTGGACAAGATCTTCTTCACCAACGGCGGCGCCGAGGCGAACGAGAACGCGATCCGGATGGCCCGGCTGCACACCGGCCGGCACAAGGTGCTCTCCACCTACCGCTCGTACCACGGCGCCACCGCCAACGCGATCGCCCTGACCGGCGACCCGCGGCGCTGGGCGAACGAGGCCGGCGTCTCCGGCATCGTGCACTTCTGGGGCCCGTACGCCTACCGTTCGAACTTCCACGCCGAGAACGAGGCCCAGGAGTGCGAGCGCGCGCTGGCGCACCTGGAGCAGACCCTCGCGTTCGAGGGCCCGGGCACCGTCGCGGCGATCATCCTGGAGACCGTGGTCGGCACCGCGGGCATCCTGGTGCCGCCGGCCGGCTACCTGGCGGGCGTGCGGGAGCTCTGCGACAAGTACGGGATCGTCTTCATCCTGGACGAGGTGATGGCCGGGTTCGGTCGCACCGGCGAGTGGTTCGCCGCCGACCACTGGGGCATCACCCCCGACCTGCTGACCTTCGCCAAGGGCGTCAACTCCGGCTACCTGCCGCTCGGTGGCGTGGCGATCTCCGGCGCGATCGCCGAGACCTTCGCGCAGAAGGCGTTCCCCGGCGGCCTCACCTACTCCGGCCACCCGCTGGCCTGCGCCTCCGCGGTGGCCACCATCAACACGATGGCCGAGGAGGGCATCGTGGAGAACGCCAAGCACATCGGCGAGAACGTGCTCGGCCCCGGTCTGCGCGAGCTGGCGGAGCGTCACCCCTCGATCGGCGAGGTCCGCGGCCTCGGCGTGTTCTGGGCGCTCGACCTGGTGAAGAACCGCGAGACCCGCGAGCCGCTGGTGCCCTACAACGCGGCCGGCGCCGACAACGCGCCGATCGCGGAGCTCGCCGCCGCCTGCAAGCAGCGGGGCCTGTGGCCGTTCACCAACATGAACCGCTTCCACGTGGTCCCGCCGTGCAACATCAGCGAGCAGGACGCCAAGACCGGCCTCGCCGTCCTGGACGAGGTGCTCACCCTCGCGGACGCGCACACCGTCTGACGGTGCGTCGGTGACGAAGGCCCCGGGCGACTGCCCGGGGCCTCTTCGTGCTGCCGCAACGCGGTTCGGGGAGTTCTGTACGGTGATCGGCCGATTCTTGGCCCGATCCTGGGGAAGCCACGGGGGAACAGGGCTTTCGAGTCCATCCCGAACAACCGGCGGGCTACGGACAGTTGATCCGCGATCAGGTGACCGGGGTCGGGGCGGTCCGCTCCGCCGACGGCGCCCCGTCAGCGGCGCACCGCGTCCAGCGCCAGCAGGGCCACGTGCAGCGACAGGCACGACTCCACCTGGTCGAGGTCGACGCCGAGGATGCGCTCGACCTTGTGCAGGCGGTCGTAGAAGGACGGGCGGGACAGGTGGGCGGCGTCCGCCGCCGCGGACTTGTTGCGGCCCTGCTCCAGGTAGATCCGCAGCATCTGCACCAACTGGCCGCCGTGCTCGGCGTCGTGCGCCAGCAGCGGGCCGAGTTCGCGCTCCACGTAGGTCTGCAGGCGCTCGTCGTCGCGCAGCAGGTGGAGCAGGCCGCGCAGCCGCACGTCAGGGAGGCGGTAGTACGCGGCGCGGTTGCCGGGGGCGTCGTGCAGGGCGGCGTCGGCGACCTGGGTGGCCTCCAGCAGGGCGCGGCGGGCGTCGCGGACCGAGCCCACCGAGGAGCCGACCGCTATCACCGGCTCGGCGGCCGCGCCGTCCCGGCCCGCCTCCGCGGACAGCCGGCGCAGCGCCGCGGCGAACGCCTCCAGCGAGGTGTGCTCGTCCTGCTGCGAGCCGAGCGCGATCAGCACGCCCACGCCCTCGTCGTCCAGCGCGCCGACCAGCGCGGACAGCCGGGCGGAACGGATCGCGGTGGCCGCCAGTTCGGTGAAGTCGCGCAGCCGGGCCTGCGCCTCCAGGGCTGCGGGCAGCGGACCCTGACGCTGTCTCAGGACGACGCCGACCAGCCGGCGGCCCTCCAGCGGGACGCCCAGCGCCTGGGCGCGCAGCGACACCTCGGAGACGGTGAGCGCGTGGGTGAGGATGCCCGACAGCAGGGTGCGGTGGGTCTGCCGCTCCAGCGACTCGCGATCGCGCACCACCAGCCGGTTCAGCGCGAGGGTGGCCGCGCCGCGCTCCAGCAGCATTGCGTGCCGGTGCGGCACGTCCGGGGGGAGCGGCGCAGGCTCGTCGACCAGCACCAGCCGGCCCCAGTCCTGGCCGCGCGCGCCGACCGTGGTCACCAGCCAGCCCGAGCGCGGGTCGTAGCCGGTGCGGCCCGGCGGGTTGACGCCGCGCGAGCGGTGCTCCCAGTTCTCCAGCAGCTCCTGCTCGCCGCGGCCCGCCGTGTCGTGCGCCAGCACCTGGTGCGCCAGGTTCTCCAGCACCACCGGTGCGCCCGCCATCCGGCCGACCTGCCGAACCACCTCGGCGGGCTCCGCGCCCTCGGTGGCCAGCTCGTTGAACACCTGGTGCACGGCCTCGGACACCCGCAGCTGCTCCAGCTGCGCGTTCACCACCAGGGCGTGCACCGCCTCGGTGACGGCGACGAACTTCAGCTCCCGGCGCAGCACCACCAGCGGCAGGTTGTGCCGCTCGGCGGCGGCCACCAGCGCCCGGGGCAGCGAGTCGAAGTAGCGCCGGCCGAACTCGATCACCAGGCCGGCCACCCCGACCTCGGCCAGCTCCCGGACGTACCGGGCCAGCCCGTCCCGGTCCTCGGGCAGCGCGATGCCGGTCGACAGCACCAGCTCGCCGCCGTGCAGCAGCCCCGCCAGGTCCGGCAGCTCGCTGACGTGCACCCAGCGCACCGGCCGTTCCAGCGCGGAGGCTCCGGCCACCACCTGGGGCAGGCCGCGCCGCATCACGTCGAGATCGAGCACGCGGGCGACGGTGGGGAGCATCGCGGACACCTCCAGGGGGTTCAGGGTGTCAAGTCAATCATGCTGCGGGGCGACGCCCTGTCGCCCAGGGGCGGCCCTTGCAGCCTGTAAGGACGGTCGGGAGGGCCCTTGCTGAGTGACGCTTGCCTCCGACACCCGAACCGAGGCATCGTCGGCCGGGTCGAGTAGGCAATGGAGGCAACTCATGGACCTGACCAGCTTCAACGACGGCGCGCAGTACCTCGCGGGCCGCCTGACCCGGGGCTCCGGCGGCGAACCGTTCAACGTGGTCAACCCCGCCGACGGCAGCACCGTCCAGCAGGTCGAGCTCGCCACCACCGCCGACGTCGACGCCGCGGTGGCCGCCGCCCGCGCCGCGCTGCCCGAGTGGTCCGGCGCCACCCCCGGCGCCCGCTCCGAGGCGCTGAACCGCCTGGCCGGCATCCTCGCCGACCGGGCCGGGCAGTTCGCCCGGGTGGAGACCGCGCAGACCGGCAAGCCGATCAAGCTGTCCACCGAGTTCGACGTCCCCGGCACCGTCGACAACACCGCGTTCTTCGCCGGCGCCGCCCGCAACCTCGAAGGCAAGGCCGCCGGCGAGTACAGCGGCGACCACACCTCGTACGTGCGCCGCGAGGCGATCGGCGTGGTCGGCAGCATCGCGCCGTGGAACTACCCGCTGCAGATGGCCGCCTGGAAGATCCTCCCGGCCATCGCGGCCGGCAACACCATCGTCCTCAAGCCCGCCGAGATCACCCCGCTGACCTCGCTGATGTTCGCCCGGGCCTGCACCGACGCCGGCATCCCCGACGGCGTCGTCAACGTCGTCACCGGCGCCGGGCGCACCGCCGGCGAGCACCTGATCGGCCACCCCGACGTCGCCATGGTGTCCTTCACCGGCTCCACCGCCGTCGGCAAGCGGGTCGCCGAGATCGCCACCGCCACCGTCAAGCGCACCCACCTCGAACTCGGCGGCAAGGCCCCGTTCGTGGTCTTCGACGACGCCGACCTGGACGCCGCCGTGCACGGCGCCGTCGCCGCCTCGCTGATCAACGGCGGCCAGGACTGCACCGCCGCCACCCGCGCCTACGTCCAGCGCCCGCTGTACGACGCCTTCGTGGCCGGCGTCGCCGAGCTGTACGCCGCGATCCGCCTCGGCGACCCGATGAACCCGCAGACCGACCTCGGCCCGCTGGTCTCCTTCACCCACCGCGACCGCGTCGCCGGCTTCGTCGAGCGCGCCCGCTCCTACGCCACCGTGGTCACCGGCGGCCCCGCCGACGGCAAGGGCCACGACGGCGCCGACCTGTCGCTCGGCGCCTACTACCGCCCCACCCTGATCACCGGCGCCGCCCAGGACAGCGAGGTCGTCCAGGGCGAGATCTTCGGCCCCGTGCTCGTCGTGCTGCCCTTCGACAGCGACGAGGAGGGCCTGCGGCTCGCCAACGACACCCCCTACGGCCTGGCCGCCTCCGCCTGGACCCGCGACATCCACCGCTCGCTGCGCGCCACCCGCGAGATCGCCGCCGGCTGCGTCTGGGTCAACGACCACATCCCGATCATCAGCGAGATGCCGCACGGCGGGTACAAGGCCTCCGGCTACGGCAAGGACATGTCGCAGTACTCGCTCGACGAATACACCCAGGTCAAGCACGTCATGTTCGACACCACCGCGGTCGCCCGCAAGGACTGGCACCGCACCATCTTCGGCGACCGCTGACGGCCCGTCGGGCGCGACCCGTGTAAGAGACCACCACCGCCCCGCTCTCCCGGATGACGAACGTCCACCGCCCGCCGTCCGGGAGAGACGAGGAACCGCACGTGAGCACCGCCCGCCACCCCAGCGCCCTGCACTGGCTGACCGACGCCGCCCCCGACCCCGACGACTGCCGCCGCAGCTGGGAACGCACCGGCCTCGGCCTCGCCCTGCTGCCCGCCGGCCGCCGCTGGGACGTGCTGCACGTCCCCGGCCCGCTCGGCCGACCCGCCGCCGCGCTGCTCGACCGGCCCGGCGGCGGACCCGTCCTGGAGGACCCGGCCGACGACACCGTCGGCTTCCTCGTCCCCGTCGGCACCGCCGACCGCTGGATCGGCACCGGCATCCGCCGCTCCGGCGACGGCACCTGGATCGCCGTCCCGCACCCCGACCGCCCGGGCCGCGGCCCGCACTGGCTGATCCCCCCGCACCGCAGCGGACGCCTCGTCGACCCCGCCGCCCTCGCCCTCGCGCTGCACGACATCGCCGCGCACCTGCGCTGCCCACGGTTCCCGCGCTGAGCGGACCACACTGTCCCCATGGACACCAGCACCGCCGACCCCGGGCCACCCACCGGGGACCGGCCCACCGACCGCACCCTGCTGCTCGCCGCCGCCCAGCCGTACTGCCTGCAGCACGCCCTCGCCCTGGCCGGAGCCGACGCCCTGCGCCTGCACGGCCTGCCCGTCCGCCGCCACGGCGCCGACCTGCTGCTGGTCTGCGCCGGCGGCCCGCCGCTCGCCGACCTCGCCACCGGGCTCGCCGAAACCCTGCGCGCCGCCGGCCACCGCACCGTGGACACCCCCGGCACCGCCAGACGCCACCAACTCACCGTCACCGCCGGCCACACCGCCGGCCTCGGGCTCCCCGACCCGACCCGCCCGGCGCTCGGCGTCCAACTGCGGCGCGAACCGCTGCGCCACCCGCCCGTGCTGCCCGACGGCGCCCCGCTCCCGGTCGCCGCACTGGACGACACCGCCGCACTGGCCGTCCTCACCCTCTGCGAACGCGCCCTGCCCACCGACCTGTTCGCCCTGCACGCCCTCACCGCCCGGCTGCGCGAAGGCCAACTCCTGGCCCTGGCCGGCGCGTTCGACGAGGAGTTCACCGCCGCGACGCTCGCCGATCGGCTGGAGAGCGCCGCCGCGCTGCTCCCGTCCGGTGCCGCCGACACCCGGAAGTGGGCCGAGAACTGGGCGCAGGACCTACGGCTCGACCTGCTGGAGACCACCGAACTCGCCGACGGCCTGCACGATCCCTACCTGGACGCCGCGGAGACGTCCGACGGCGCCGCGGACGGCACCGCCGAAGACGCTCCCGACGACCTGTAAGGGTGAATCACGCTTCCCCGTCAGGGTGCTCGTTGAGCGGGCCGGGCGCGCCGCGCAGACTGGAGAACGAGCGCGGGACATCCGTGGACATCGGAGGCAGAGACCCTTGAGCAAGCACATCACGCACTGGATCGGCGGCCAGTCCGTCGCCACCGCCGGAACCGCGCCCCGCCGCGGCGACATCTTCGACCCGGCCACCGGCCAGATCACCGGCCAGGTCGACTTCGCCGAGATCGCCGAGGTCGACCAGGCGGTCGCCGCCGCCGCCCAGGCCTTCACCTCCTGGCGCAAGGCGTCCATCGCCCGGCGCACCCAGGTGCTGTTCAACTTCCGCGAGCTGTTCAACGCCCGCAAGGACGAACTCGCCTCGATCATCGTCTCCGAGCACGGCAAGGTGCACTCCGACGCCCTCGGCGAGCTCGCCCGCGGCCAGGAAGTCGTCGAGTACGCCTGCGGCATCCCGCAGCTCATCAAGGGCGGCTTCACCGAGCAGGCCTCCACCGGCGTCGACGTCTACTCGATCCGCCAGCCGCTCGGCCCGGTCGCCATCATCTCGCCGTTCAACTTCCCGGCCATGGTGCCGATGTGGTTCTTCCCGATCGCCATCGCGGCCGGCAACACGGTCGTGCTGAAGCCCTCCGAGAAGGACCCGTCCGCCGCCAACTTCATCGCCGAACTGTGGCGGGAAGCCGGCCTCCCCGACGGCGTCTTCAACGTCGTGCACGGCGACAAGGTCGCGGTCGACCGCCTGCTGGAGCACCCCGACGTCAAGTCCGTCTCGTTCGTCGGCTCCACCCCGATCGCCCGCTACGTGTACGAGACCGGCACCCGCTACGGCAAGCGCGTGCAGGCCCTCGGCGGCGCCAAGAACCACATGCTGGTGCTCCCCGACGCCGACCTCGACCTGGCCGCCGACGCCGCCATCAACGCCGGCTTCGGCGCGGCCGGCGAGCGCTGCATGGCCGTCTCCGTCCTGGTCGCCGTCGACCCGATCGGCGACGAGCTGGTCGCCAAGATCAAGGAGCGGATGGCCACCCTCAAGGTCGGCCCCGGCTGCAACGGCGACTCCGAGATGGGCCCGCTGGTCACCGGCCAGCACCGCGACAAGGTCACCTCCTACGTCGAGTCCGGTGTCGCCGACGGCGCCGAACTCGCCGTCGACGGCCGCAAGCACGCCATTGCCGGCGAGGACGCCGCCGGCGCCCCCACCGCCGACGGCTTCTGGCTCGGCCCCACCCTGTTCGACCACGTCAAGCCGGGCATGTCCGTCTACAACGACGAGATCTTCGGCCCGATCCTGTCGATCGTCCGGGTCCCCTCCTACGACGAGGGCCTGGAACTGATCAACAACAACCCGTACGGCAACGGCACCGCCATCTTCACCAACGACGGCGGCGCGGCCCGGCGCTTCCAGAACGAGGTCGAGGTCGGCATGGTCGGCATCAACGTGCCGATCCCCGTCCCCGTCGCCTACTACTCCTTCGGCGGCTGGAAGGCCTCGCTGTTCGGCGACAGCCACGCCTACGGCGCCGACGGCGTCCAGTTCTTCACCCGCGGCAAGGCCGTCACCCAGCGCTGGCTCGACCCGTCGCACGGCGGCATCAACCTCGGGTTCCCGACCAACAGCTGAGGCTGTCGAGAACCACGGCACGACACGCCACGACACGAACGGCCGGCCCCGGGCAGGGGGCCGGCCGTTCGGCGTTCCGCTACTCCGCGCTGTTGTTCCGCACCTGACGGCGCACCGTCGCCCGCACCGCCCGCGACACCACCGGGCCGAGGCCGTCCACCACCTCGACCAGCACCCCCAGCTGGTCCAGCGCCACGAACGCCCCCGCCGCGCCCGCCGGGTCCACACCGTCGTACAGCTCCAGGCCGATGAACCCGGCCGTCACCGCCTGCGCCAGCCCCTTCAGATCGAGGAACTCCGCCAGCGGATGCCCGGCGAACAGCCGGACCAGCACCGCCTCGATCTCCACCGTCCACAGCCGCAGCCCGTCGGCCGTCACCTCCGCGAGCTGCGGATAGCCCGTCGCCCCCGCCAGGAACTGCCCCAGCAGCGCGACGTTCCCCTCCTCCTGCTCCCGCGCGTGCAGCTCCCGGCCGACCGTCAGCAGCTCGCGCAGCGACCCCACCTCCGCGAACTGCTCGCGGTACCGCTCCAGCCGCAGACCCGTCTCCCGCAGCGCCGCCGCCGTGAGCAGCCCCTCCACCGTCTTGAAGTGGTAGAACACCAGCGCCTGGTTGGCCCCGATCTCCGCAGCGATGGTCCGCGCCGACACCCCCGCGATCCCCTGCCGCTTGAGCGCACTGATCGCCGCATCCATCAACCGCTCACGTGTGTCGCCCATGCGCCGCAGCGTAGTCGCCGCCGCCCGCCCGGAGGCCCGCGCTACATCCGGAAGCTCTCGCGCACCGGACGGACATGACGCGGAATCCCCTCCGCCCCCACCCGCGGGTACTCCGCCGTGAACCACCCCCGGTACCCCAGCACCAGCCCCACCACCGGATTGGTCACCCGCACCTTGATCCGGAACCGCCCCGCCTCGTCGTCGAACCACTCGTGCAACTCCGCCCGCCCCGTCAGCAACTCCGGCACCACCGGCGCCCCTACCAGCGACGCCACCCGCTGTGCCGCCGAGGAGATCGTCAACCCGCCACGCGCCGTCACCCCCAGCCGCAGGTCCACCGCCAGCTCCTGCCGCGTCCCCAGATAGTCGAGCACCGTCCCCGGCCGGCCGGACGCCGCGACCATCGTCGCGTCGAACCGCCGCGGCCGGGTGAACTGAAACGTCCGGACGAACGTCACCGTCTCCCGCCCGAACCCGTCCCGGTACGCGTAATTGGCGATCGTGAACGGAATGTCCCACCCCTGCTCCGGAAACAGGATGTTGCGACGCGCCCCCATGCGGAGAAACGGCACCAGCAGCCGCGACCCCCGTTCGATCCGCTCCATCCGCCCGGTCCCGACACAGGCGATCCCGTCCGCACTGGAGAAGCCGAACCGACGCTGCAACTGCGGGTGCAGACGCTCGAAGTCCGAGCCGAGCGCCGACTGGAAGATCGAACGGGTGGAAGCCCCCGCGGCGGGCGGGCCGACCGGGTCGGTGACGGCAACGGTGACGGTCATGGCTGCTCCAGGGAGATCGTGCCCAGGCTCCGGCCGGGGTCGGTCGGGGCGAAGTGGTTCCGGCTCTGGTTCTGGCTCTGGTTCCGGCTTGTGGAAGGGGTGGGGCGGTCGGACGGCGGGGTGAGCGCGCTCAGGAGCCGGGGTGGACGGGCGGCGGCCCGGCCGCGCGCATTCGGGCGTGGCCGCCGGCGGCAGCGGCGGGCAGCAGGAGTGAGCGGAGCGGGCGGGACGAGCGCCGAGAGCACCAGCACCGTCACGGCCGCGAGCACGGACACGGAGGGCTGCCCCGTGGCCGCCCCACTCATCAGCCCCGCCAGCGCCGCAGCCGCCACCCGGACCGCCAGCTCGGCCAGCCCGTGCCACAGCCCGCGCTCCGGCGAGATCCCGCGCTCCGCCCACAGCCGCAGCCGGTCGAACGACCAGGCCGTCAGCCACCCCACGAACGGCCGCACCAGCCACCGGTCCAGCTGCGCCCCACCACGCCAAGACCAGCTGCGGTAGTCGTAGCCCGTGACGAAGGTGACCTGCGGCTCCCGGCCCGCCGCCGCCCCGTCAGCCACCGGGCCGTCGGAGCCGCCCGGCAGGTAGCGCCAGTACCCCGCACCCTCCTGCAACGGCGACCAGCCCGAGTCGGCCGCGAACCGCAGCGCACTCACCCGCTGCCCGTCCGCCCGCCACCGCTCGGCCGTGGTCACCCCGGTCCCGGTCAGCGCCGGCCCTCGGGCCGGCCCCAGCAGATACCGGAACCGGACCGGCTCCGCCCCCTTTCCCGGGCCGCGTCCGGTCGCCTGCCCGGCAGCCGGTTCGGTAGTCGGTTCGGTAGTCGGTTCGGTAGTCGGTTCGGTAGTCGGTCCGGCTGTCGGGTGTACGCCGGGGGAGTCCAGGTAGTCGATGCGGCTGAAGCGGGCGTCCCACCGCTGGTGGTGCCACGGCCGCTGGGTGAGCTCCCAGAGCGTGTCCAGATCTGTCCGGATCGACAGCTCCACATAGATCGGCTTGGTCGGGCGCCGCCCCTGCCCAGGCATGGATGTCCCCCCTGTCACGAATTTGAGCGACCGCTCAACGCTTGGCGTGGCCATCATGGCAGAGATTTGAGCGACTGCTCAAGACTGGTCGCCGTCGGATGGCGGCGCGTCGCCTGGGGAGGTGTTTGCACCTGGGGCGGATCCGGCGTAGTGTTCACTGGTCGCTCGGCAGGGAGCACCGGACACGCATCTGTGTGGACGGTCCCGGGGCGGCCAATCCTCGAGAACCACCCAGTTGATCCGTGGCGGGTCGCG
>NZ_JBIVPU010000004.1:0-741569 GCF_044754805.1 Kitasatospora sp. NPDC092948
GGTTACATTCCGAACCCGGAAGCTAAGCCTCACAGCGCCGATGGTACTGCAGGGGGGACCCTGTGGGAGAGTAGGACGCCGCCGAACAATTCTTCTGGAAAGGGCTCCAGCCACATGGCTGGGGCCCTTTCTGCATTTCCGGGGGCAGGTTCCGGTGTGCGCCGACTGTTGCCGGGTGGTTCGGGGCACGGCACACTGTGGCGTCATGGTCGTGGAGCAAGGCGAGGGGGCCGGCGGCAGAGTCGGTCGGGGCGGCGACGACTTTCGGGTGTTCTATGAGGCCGCGTACGGTCAACTGGTCGCCCACTTGTACGCGCTGACGGGTGATCTGGGCGAGGCACAGGATGCTGCCCAGGAGGCGTTCGTCCGGGCGTGGAACCACTGGGGGCGGCTGGTGGCGCACGAGAATCCGGTGGCGTGGGTGCGGCTGACGGGGCAGCGGATCGCGATCAGTCGGTGGCGGCGGGCGCGGACGGCGTTGCAGAGCTGGATCCGGCACGGGGACGGGAATTCGCCGGTTCCGGGGCCGGGGCCGGAGACGGTGGCGTTGGTGAAGGCGCTGCGGCAGTTGCCGGAAGCGCAGCGGTCGGCGTTGGTGTGGCATCACATGGGGGGTCGTTCGGTGGCGGAGATCGCCGCGGACGAGGGGGTGCCGGTGGGGACGGTCAAAGCGCGGTTGCATCGGGGGCGGCAGGCGTTGGCGGTGCTGTTGGGGGAAGAGCCGGCGGCGGTCGTGGAGGAGCCGAGGATCGCGCCGCTGCGGTCGGCTCCGGCGGCTGCCGCGGGTGAACGGGCTTCGGGGAGAGGGAAGTTGACGGGGGTCGGCGATGGTGGCGGGGAGCCGGTGGCCGTGCGGGTGACGGGGGCCGGGGTGCGGGTGGCGGAGGACTGCGGTTCGCATGTCTAGACCCGAGGTGGAGCCGTCGGTGGAGGCGGAGGACCGTCCGGCGATCGGGGCGGCCCGGTTGGAGGCGATGTTCGACGGGCTGCGGCGCGAGGTGGTGCTGGGCGTGTCGGCGCCGCCGAGTGCGGAGGTGGTGCGTCGCGGGGCGAGGCGTCGTCGGCGGCGGACGGGTGCGGTGGTGGTGGCGGGGGTCGTGGGCGTCGCGGTGCTGTGGTCTGCGGCGGCCGTGGTGCCCGGGCCGGCGGGGCACGGGGTGGCGGGGTATCCGGTGCCGCCGACGGCTCTGGCTCCGGCTCCTGGGCCGACGGGTGATCTGCCCTTGCCGGCACCGCAGTTGCCGTTGCTGCCGTCGGTGGACCGGTCGGCGGAGTGGGCGTCGTTGGAGTCGGCCGATCCGGTGGTGCAGGCGTTGGCGCTGGATGTGTCGCGGCTGCCGAGCATGTTGGGCGGGTACGGCCCGTGGACGGTGTTTCCGGCGGTGGACCCGGTGGTGGCCGATTCGTCGGCGAGCGCGTCCGCGGAGAAGCCCGGTGCGGCGGTGCCGCCGGTGGGTGACAACTCGGTGGGTTCTGCCGGGAGTTCACCGTCCGGGAGCCCGTCCGCGGTCTCCGGCGGCCCTGCCGTACCTTCCTGGAGCTCCGCCGCGCCCTCGGGGAGCCCGACCGGCGCCCGCGGCGCGGATGCGTTCGCGGACGCGTTCGCGGACGGGTGCACGTCGGGCCTGGTCCGTACGTCGGGCGCCGAGCAGGTGTGGGGGCAGCGGTACGTGGACTACGGCCACCCGGAGGCGTCGGCGCAGCAGGTGGTGATGCAGTTCGGGTCGCCGTTGGAGGCGGAGTACCAGGCGAGCCGGCTGATGCGGGGCGGGGAGTGCGTGAGTTCGGGCGCGGGCTGGACGGTGGAGCAACAGGTCGGTGCCGTGGTGGCGTTGGGGCTGCGGCAGCCGGTGGCGTACGCCGAGGAGGTCGCGGTGCACATCAGCGGCACGATGGTGGCGGTGTTGACGGTGCGTCGTGGTGGGCGCGGGGTGTCGCCGGCTGCGGGGTTGTCGGATCCGTTCCGGGCGTCGGCGGGGGAGTTCCTGCAGTTGCGCGCGCCCGATGCCGTGTCGGGCTGACGCCCGGCGGGCGGCCGGCCGACGCCCGGGCAGCGGCGGTCCGGGGTGGCGGGCGGAGGTTTCGAAAAAAGTCCGCAACCCGGTGCAACCGGGTTGCTCCGGGCCGCGTTGGAGTGGTGAGGCCGCTGCCGATCGGGGCGGCGGTGCACGGGGGGAACGTCCGGTCGGGTGGTCGGGGCAGAACAGGGGACTGCCCCGGCCGTCCGGTCGGATGTCGGCCCGGAGTGCAGGCCGTGGTGGACGGTGGGTTCGCCGGCCGGAGGGGATCGTGGTGGGGGCTGGAGCGGTGGGGGAGCCCAAGGGGCTGGACGAGCTGCGCAGGCGGGCGACCGCGGCGGTGCCGGAGCCGGTCGACGGGATGGTGGTGTGCGAGAACCTGGTGCGGATCCACCGCTCCGAGGGCGTCGAGGTGCAGGCCCTGCAGGGCCTCGATCTGACGGTCGAGGACGGCGAGTTGATCGCGGTGGTGGGCGCGTCGGGTTCGGGGAAGTCGACGCTGCTGGGCATTCTGGCGGGGCTGAACGTGCCGACGGCGGGCAGTGCCCGGGTGGCGGGCCACGATCTGTTGGCGATGGACAAGCGCGAGCGGTTGGCGTTCCGCCGTCGGACGGTGGGGTTCGTCTGGCAGCAGACGGCGCGGAACCTACTGCCGTACCTGACGGCGGTGGAGAACGTGATGCTGCCGATGGGGTACGCGGGGGTGCCGCGGCAGGACCGGCAGCGGCAGGCGACGGATCTGCTGGAGATGCTGGGCGTCGAGCACCTGGCGGGGCGTCGGCCGGCGGAGATGTCGGGCGGCGAGCAGCAGCGGGTGGCGATCGCGGTGGCGAACGCGAACTCGCCGGCGCTGCTGCTGGCGGACGAGCCGACGGGTGAGCTGGACAGCGCGACCAGCGAGGAGATCTTCGCGGCGCTGCGTTCGGTGAACGAGGAGTTGGGGGTGACGGTGCTGATCGTCACCCACGATCCGATGGTGGCTCAGGAGGTGCGGCGCACCGTGCGGATCCGCAACGGGCGGACCTCGACGGAGGTGCTGCGTCCGGAGCGGGGCGAGCCGGGGGTGGAGTACGCGGTGCTGGACCGGGTGGGCCGGTTGCAGTTGCCGCAGGACTTCACGGAGGCGTTGGGGCTGAGCCGCCGGGTGCGGCTGGCGCTGGAGGAGGACCACATCGGGGTGTGGCGTGCGGAGGGGTCGGAGGTACGCGGGTGACCGGCGCAATGGTGGTGGTGGAGGACGTGCACCGGACGTTCGGTGCGGGTGACCGGGCGGTGCACGCGGTGCGCGGGGTGTCGTTCACGGCGAAGGCCGGGGAGTTGACGGCGCTGCGGGGCCGGTCGGGGTCGGGGAAGACGACGCTGCTGAACCTGGTGGGCGGTCTGGACACGCCGTCGGCGGGGCGGATCAGCATCGCCGGGATGGACCTGTCGGGTCTGGACGAGGCGGGCCGGCTGGCGTTGCGGCGGGACCGGATCGGCTTCGTGTTCCAGTCGTTCGGGCTGATCTCGGTGCTGACGGCGGCGGAGAACGTCGGGGTGCCGATGCGGTTGCGCCGGGTGGCGGTGAAGGAGCGCGAGGATCGGGTGCGGGGCCTGCTGGCGATGGTGGGTCTGGCCGACCATGCGGGGCAGCGGCCGACGGAGCTGTCGGGTGGTCAGCAGCAGCGGGTGGCGGTGGCGCGGGCGTTGGCGAACGAGCCGGCGCTGTTGATCGCGGACGAGCCGACCGGGCAGCTGGACTCGGACACCGGTCTGGCGATCATGGAGTTGCTGCGGGCGGTGGTGCGCAGCGAGGGGGTGACGGCGCTGGTGGCGACGCACGACCCGCAGCTCATGGACCTGGCGGACCGGGTGCTGGAGCTGCGGGACGGCAGGATCGTCGAGTAGCGGTTCAGGCCCAGAGCTCGCGGACCTGGTCGGCGACCCGGTGGGCCTGGGCGCGGCCGGCTTCGGCGGCGGGGGCGCGGACGGCGGGGTCCAGCGGGTTGACGCCGAAGGCGGCGAGCGCGTCCTCGTCGGGGGTGAGGGCGAGGACGGCGCCGGTGGTTCGGAGGGTCTCCAGTTCGCCGGCCAGGTTGTGGTCGGTCATCGGGGCGATGATCAGGACGGCCTGCTGGCCGGTCATCAGGTCGGCGTTGGTGTTGCTGCGGATGCCGCCGTCCATGTAGCGGTGGTCGTCGATCTCGACGGTGGGCCAGATGCCGGGGATGGCGCAGCTGGCGGCGACGGCGTCGATCAGGGGGACGCCGCTGTGGCGGTCGAAGGTGCGCGGTTCGCCGGTGTGGGCGTCGACGGCCACCAGGGTGAGCGGCCGGGCGGGCCAGTCGTGGGCGGGGAGGCGGCCGGTGATGACGGCGCGGCGTTCGGCGGCGGGGACGGTGTCGGCGTCCAGGGCGAGGCGGCCGATGCGGCGGCGCAGTTCGACGGGGTCGGTGAGCTCGGCGATCAGGGCGTTCCAGGTTTCGAGGACCTGTCCGACGGTTTCGAGGGGCGGGACGATCTCGTGGTTCTGTCGGGCCGGGTCGGTCTGTCGGAGGTGGAGTTCGGAGAGCGGGAGGCCGGAGGCGAGTTGGCCGCCGACGGTGGCGCCGGCGGAGGTGCCGAGGATGTGGTCGGCGGTGCCGGGGAGGTCGAGGCCGGCTTCGGCGAGGCCGTGGAGCAGGCCGGTCTCCCAGGCGATGCCGGTGAGTCCGCCGCCGCCGAGTACGAGTCCGCGCATGAGGGTCCCCCTGGAATCGATCGCTTGGTTTCGGCATTCTGGCGCAAGGTGCGTCAAGAAGTTGACAATTCTTCAGCCGGACCAGCCTGATCAGCGGATATTCCGATCGCAGGCCGTAATCTCAAGGACATGGTGCACACGGGCCGCGGCCGGCTGCGGATCTACCTCGGGGCGGCCCCGGGCGTCGGCAAGACGTACGCCATGCTCGCCGAGGCGCACCGGCGTCTCGAACGCGGCGCGGACGTGGTGGTCGGATTCGTCGAGACCCACGGACGCGCCCGCACCGCCGAACTGTTGGACGGTCTGGAGATCGTCCCGCGGCGCACCCTGACCCACCGCGGCGCCGAGTTCACCGAACTCGACCTGGAGGCGCTGCTGGCCCGCGACCCGGCGGTGGCGCTGGTCGACGAGCTGGCCCACACCAACGTCCCTGGTTCCCGGCACACCAAGCGCTGGCAGGACGTCGAGCAGTTGCTGGCGGCCGGGATCGACGTCATCTCGACCGTCAACATCCAGCACCTGGAGTCGCTCGGCGACGTGGTCGAGGGCATCACGGGCGTCCGCCAGCGGGAGACCGTGCCGGACGAGGTGGTGCGGCGCGCCGACCAGATCGAGCTGGTCGACATGTCGCCGCAGGCGCTGCGCCGCCGCCTGGCGCACGGCAACGTGTACGCGCCGGAGAAGGTGGACGCGGCGCTCGCCCACTACTTCCGGCCCGGCAACCTGACGGCGCTGCGCGAACTGGCGCTGCTGTGGACGGCCGACCGGGTCGACGAGTACCTGCAGCGGTACCGGGCCGAGCAGGGCATCCAGGGCACCTGGCAGGCCCGGGAGCGGATCGTGGTCGGTCTGACCGGCGGCCCGGAGGGCGCCACGCTGATCCGCCGCGCCGCCAGGATCGCGGCCCGGGCCAGCGCCGGCGAGCTGCTGGCGGTGCACATCTCGCGGTCCGACGGCCTGTCGGGTTCCTCGCCGCAGACGCTGATCGAGCAGCGCGCGCTGGTGGAGAGCCTCGGCGGCAGCTTCCACTCGGTGCTCGGCGACGACCCGGCGGCCGGGCTGCTGGACTTCGCGCGCGGCGTCAACGCCACCCAGATCGTGATCGGCACCAGCCGCCGCAAGCTCTGGCAGTACGTGTACGGGCCGGGCGTCGGCCTCACGGTGACCCGGGACTCCGGGGACATCGACGTCCACATGGTCAACCACGAGCACGCGGCGCGCGGCCGGGGCCGGATCCCGATCCGCAAGGTCACCGACCTGGGCCGGACCCGGACGGTGGCGGGCTGGCTGATCGGCGTGGCCGGGCCGCCGCTGCTGGCGCTGGTGCTGAGCCGGTTCCACAGCCAGGGGCTCTCCACCGACATGCTGCTGTTCCTGTCGCTGACGGTGTGCGCGGCGCTGGTCGGCGGGCTGTACCCGGCGATCGCCTCGGCACTGGTCGGATCGACGGCGCTCAACTACTACTTCGCGCCCCCCATTCACGCCTTCACCATCGCCGAGCCGCAGAACATCCTGGCGGTGGCGATCTTCACGGCGGTCGGCATCGCGGTCGCCACCGTGGTCGACCTGGCCGCCCGGCGCAGCCACCAGGCGGCCCGCGCCCAGGCCGAGGCGCAGACCATGTCGGCGCTGGCCGGCACCGTGCTGCGCGGCGCCCCCACCGGCGAGGGGGTGCTGACCGCGTTGCTGGAGCAGGTCCGGGAGACCTTCCAGCAGGAGGCCGTGGCGCTGGTCGAACGCACCGACCCGCACGCCCCCTGGCACGCCGCCGCCTCGGTCGGCCCGCGCCCGCCCGCCGGCCCCGAGCAGGCGGACGTGGACGTGCCGGTCGGCGAACGGCTCGCCCTGGTGCTGCGCGGCCGGGTGCTGCCCGCCGCGGACCGGCGGATGCTCGGTGCGTTCGCCAACCAGGCCGCCGTGCTGCTGGAGCGCCGCCGACTGGCCGGGGAGGCCGCCGCCGCCCGCCGCGAGGCCGAGGGCAACCGGATCCGCACCGCGCTGCTGGCCGCCGTCTCGCACGACCTGCGCACGCCGCTGGCCGGGATCAAGGCGGCCGTCACCTCGCTGCGCGCCGAGGACGTCGAGTGGGACCCGGAGGACGAGGCCGAGCTGCTGGCCGGCATCGAGTCCGGCGCGGACCGCCTCGACCATCTGATCAACAACCTGCTGGACATGAGCCGCCTGCAGACCGGCACCGTCACCCCGCTGCTGCAGCCCACCGACCTGGACGAGGTGGTGCCGTTCGCGCTCGGCGGTGTCCCGCCCGGCAGCGTCCGCCTGGACGTCGCCGAGTCGCTGCCGATGGTGCGCGCCGACGCCGGCCTGCTGGAACGGGTGCTGGCCAACCTGGTGGAGAACGCCGTCAAGTACGGCCCGCCGGACAGCCAGGTGCTGGTCAAGGCGGACCTGCTGCCGCGTGACGGGCGGGTCGAGCTGCGTGTCGTCGACCGCGGCCCGGGCGTCCCCGAGGAGGCCCGGGAGCGGATCTTCGCCCCGTTCCAGCGCTACGGCGACGCCCCGCGCGGCACCGGCGTCGGTCTCGGCCTGGCGGTGGCGCGCGGCTTCGCCGAGGCGATGGGCGGAGCCGTCACCGCCGAGGACACCCCCGGCGGCGGGCTGACCATGGTGGTCTCCCTGCCCGCCGTCGACCTGCACGACCACGCTGACAACGGAAAGGCCGGTCCCGCATGACCCGGGTCCTCGTGGTGGACGACGAACCGCAGATCGTCCGCGCCCTGGTGATCAACCTCAAGGCCCGCAAGTACGAGGTGGACTCCGCGCACGACGGCGCGAGCGCCCTGGAACTGGCCGCCGCCCGCCACCCCGACGTGGTGGTGCTCGACCTAGGCCTGCCCGACATGGACGGCGTCGAGGTGATCCGCGGCCTGCGCGGCTGGACCAGGGTGCCGATCATCGTGCTGTCCGCCCGGCACGCCTCCGACGAGAAGGTCGAGGCGCTGGACGCCGGCGCCGACGACTACGTCACCAAGCCGTTCGGCATGGACGAGCTGCTCGCCCGGATGCGGGCCGCGGTGCGCCGCGCCGAACCGGTCACCGCCGAGGGCGAGCCGGTGGTCGCCACCGAGTCGTTCACCGTCGACCTGGCCGCCAAGAAGGTCAACCGTCAGGGCCACGACGTCCGACTCACCCCCACCGAGTGGCACCTGCTGGAAGTGCTGGTGCGCAACTCCGGGCGGCTGGTCAGCCAGACCCAGCTGCTTCAGGAGGTGTGGGGCCCGGCCTACCGCAAGGAGACCAACTACCTGCGGGTCTACCTGGCACAGCTGCGCCGCAAGCTGGAGGCCGACCCGTCGCACCCCCGCCACTTCATCACCGAACCGGGCATGGGCTACCGCTTCGAGCCGTGACCGGGGCGTGACCCGGCCCACCCGTGGCTCTGCCGCCGGGCGGGGGTGAACCGGTACCCTTCCGGCATGAGTGGTGACAACACCGGCGACCAGCCGCAGGGCCGTTTCCGCCGCATGCTGAGTCGGCTGACGACCTCCTCGGAGGAGTTGGCCGCCGAGGAACTGCGGCAGGACACCGCCGAGGCGGGCTGCACCCCGATCGCCGCCTGCGGCGACCGGGACATCGTCACCGTGGCCGGCACGCTGCGGACCGTCACGCTGCGCCCCCGCGCGGGTGTGCCCGCGTTGGAGGCCGAGCTGTTCGACGGCACCGAGGCGTTGGACGTGGTGTGGCTGGGCCGTCGCTCGATCGTGGGAATCGAGCCGGGCCGCCGTTTGATCGCCAGCGGCCGGATCGGCCACGCACGCGGGCGCCGGGTGCTCTTCAACCCCCGCTACGAACTGCGTCCGGTGGGACACGGGAGCGAGTCCGCGTGAGCAACGAGGCCGAGGCGGTCCGGATGGCCGCGCACGACCAGCAGAGCGACGAACCGGGCAGCGTGTACGAGCGGGACGCCTCCAAGGAGGCGGCCGAGACGGTGCTGAAGGCGTTCGGCGGCGTCCGCGGCATGATCGACATGACGCTGCCCGGCCTGGTGTTCATCGTCGCCTTCAACATCACCCACAAGGTGCCGGTGGCCGCCTGGTCGGCGCTGGCGCTGTGCGCGGTGTTCGTGGTGGTCCGGCTGGCCCGCCGGGAGACCATCCAGCACGCCTTCTCCGGCGTGTTCGGCGTGGCGCTCGGCGCCTGGATCTCCATGAAGACCGGCAAGGCCGAGGACTTCTACCTGCCGGGCCTGCTGTGGAACGTCGGCTACTGCGTGGCGCTGGCGATCTCCGCGCTGGTGCGCTGGCCGATGATCGGACTGATGCTGGGCCCGATCACCGGCGAGATGTTCACCTGGCGCAAGCAGAACCCGGGCCGGCTGGCCGCCTACACCCGGGCCACCTGGGCCTGGGTGCTGATCATGGGCCTGAAGCCGATGATCCTCTTCCCGCTGTACTTCACCCACAACGTCAACCTGCTGGGCTGGCTGAAGGTCGCGCTCGGCATCCCGCCGATGCTGCTGGCGATGTACGTGACCTGGCAGATCCTGCTGAAGGCGCCGCCGCCGATCAAGGCGGAGCTGCCGGAGGACGAGGAAGAACCCGGGAAGTGACGCCGCAGATGTGACAAAGGGCCCGCGCGTGGTGCGCGGGCCCTTCGTCGTACGGCGGGGCGGATCAGCCGGCGAGCAGCGTCTCCAGCTCCTCCTCGCGCTCCTGGGCGGCCACGAACAGCAGCTCGTCGCCGGCCTCCAGGGTGTCGCTGCCGCCGGGGACCAGCACCCGGCCGGCCCGGATGATGGTGACCAGCGCGGTGTCCACCGGCCAGGCGACGTCCGCGACCCGGGTGCCGACCAGGCCGGTGTCGGCGGCCAGGGTCAGCTCGACCAGGTTGGCGTTGCCCTGCGAGAAGCGCATCAGCCGGACCAGGTCGCCGACGCTGACGGCCTCCTCGACCAGCGCCGACATCAGGCGCGGGGTGGAGACGGCGACGTCCACGCCCCAGGACTCGTTGTACAGCCACTCGTTCTTCGGGTTGTTCACCCGGGCGACCACCCGGGGAACCCCGTACTCGGTCTTGGCGAGCAGCGAGACGACCAGGTTGACCTTGTCGTCACCGGTGGCGGCGATCACCACGTGGCAGCGCTGAAGCGCGGCCTCGTCCAGCGAGGTGATCTCGCAGGCGTCGGCGAGCAGCCACTCCGCCAGCGGAACCCGCTCCACCGAGATGGAGTTCGGGTTCTTGTCGATCAGCAGGACCTCGTGGCCGTTCTCCAGCAGCTCTCCGGCGATGGAACGGCCGACGGCACCGGCTCCGGCGATTGCGACGCGCATCAGTGACCAGCCTCCTCGGGGCCCTTGGCGAAGGCCGCCTCGACCGCGGTCAGTTCGTTGCGGCGCAGCATGACGTGCACCAGGTCGCCCTCCTGCACCACCATCTGCGGGGTGGGCAGCACGCCCTCGCCGACCCGGGTGACAAAGGCCACCCGGACACCGGCAGCGGCCTCCAGCTCGGACAGGCGGTGGCCGATCCAGGAGGGGTTGAACGCCACCTCGGCGAGCTGCACGGCGCCCGACGGGTCCTGCCAGACCGGCTCGGCGCCGCTGGGCAGCAGCCGGCGCAGCATCTGGTCGGCGGTCCAGCGGACGGTGGCGACGGTCGGGATGCCCAGACGCTGGTAGACCTCGGCGCGGCGCGGGTCGTAGATGCGGGCCGCGACGTGCTCGACGCCGAAGTTCTCGCGGGCCACCCGGGCCGCGATGATGTTCGAGTTGTCACCGCTGGAGACGGCGGCGAAGGCGCCCGCCTCCTCGATGCCGGCTTCCCTCAGGGTGTCCTGGTCGAAGCCGACGCCGGTGACCCGGCGGCCGTTGAAGCCTGCGCCGAGCCGGCGGAAGGCGGTCGGGTCCTGGTCGATGACCGCGATCGAGTGGCCTTGTTTCTCGAGCGTTCTGGCGAGGGCGGAGCCCACGCGCCCGCAGCCCATGATGACGATGTGCACGCGACTACCTCACCCGATCCGTTGGGGTCATGACCTGCGTAAACACCGCTCATCGTCCTTCCGTGCCCCCGAATGAGGGGGCGAATTGTCGGCCGCGCCTGTGATCCGACGCAGGAGGCAACGTGGTGTTGCCCGCAAACCCTAAGTCCGACACGCTAGCCGGTCCACCGAACACACTCGCGGGCAAGGTGCCCCCCGTGAGGCGTCGACTGCCAGTGCGAGCCCTTAGCATTCGTTGCTGTGCCTATGCCTGCTGACCTACCGAAACGCATCCTGATCGGGCGTGCGCTGCGCAGCGACAAGCTGGGGGAGACGCTGCTCCCCAAGCGGATCGCGCTGCCGGTGTTCGCCTCGGACGCGCTCTCCTCCGTGGCGTACGCGCCCGAGGAGATCCTGCTCACGCTGTCGCTGGCCGGCGCGTCGGCGATCCACTTCTCCTGGCAGATCGGCGTCGTGGTCGCCATCGTGATGCTCGCGGTGGTCGCCTCGTACCGGCAGAACGTTCACGCGTACCCCAGCGGCGGCGGCGACTACGAGGTCGCCACCGTCAACCACGGGCCGAACTCCGGCCTGGTGGTGGCGAGTGCGCTGATGGTCGACTACATCCTCACCGTGGCGGTGTCCACCACGTCGGGCGTCGCCAACGTGGTGTCGGCGGTGCCGGCGTTGCGCGGGCACGAGATGGCCCTGTCGGTGTTCGTGGTCATCCTGCTGATGGGCATGAACCTGCGCGGCGTCCGCGAGTCGGGCAGCGCGTTCGCGGTGCCGACGTACGCGTTCATGGTGGGCGTGCTCGGCATGGTGGTCTACGGCCTGGTGCGGCACTTCGGGTTCAACGCGGCGCTGCCCGCGGAGAGCTCGGCGTACCACCTGGAGGCGACGCCCGGGAACGGGGCGCTGGGCGGGTTCGCGCTGGTGTTCCTGCTGCTGAAGGCGTTCTCGTCGGGCTGTGCGGCGCTGACCGGTGTGGAGGCGATCTCCAACGGCGTGCCGGCCTTCCGCAAGCCGAAGAGCAAGAACGCGGCGACCACGCTGCTGATGATGGCGAGCATCGCCGTGACGATGTTCATGGGCATCATCTACCTGGCGCACCTGACCGGGACGCAGATGGCCGAGAACCCGGCCGAGCAGCTGATCGGCGCGCCGGAGAACTACCACCAGAAGACCGTGCTGGCACAGATCTCCGAGGCGGTGTTCTCCAACTTCACCCCGGGCTTCTACTTCGTGGCAGGCACCACCGGCCTGATCCTGGTGCTGGCCGCGAACACCGCGTTCAACGGCTTCCCGGTGCTCGGCTCGATCCTGGCCCAGGACCGCTACCTGCCGCGGCAGCTGCACACCCGCGGCGACCGGCTGGCGTTCTCCAACGGCATCGTGCTGCTGGCCGGCGCGGCGATCCTGTTCATCGTGGCGTTCGGCGCCGACCCGAACCGGCTGATCCAGCTGTACATCGTCGGCGTCTTCGTGGCGTTCAACATGAGCCAGTCCGGCATGATCCGGCACTGGACCCGGCTGCTGAAGACCGAGACAGACCCGAAGAAGCGCGCCCGGATGCAGCGCAGCCGGGCGATCAACACCTTCGGCCTGGTGATGACCATGGCCGTGCTGATCGTGGTGCTCGCCACCAAGATCGGTCACGCCTGGATCGCCATCGCGCTGATGGTGGTGCTGTTCGTGATGATGAAGGCGATCCGCCGGCACTACGACAGCGTCAACGCCGAGCTGAAGGCCGCCGAGGAGGCCGCGGACGTCGCCCCGCCGACCCGGGTGCACGCCGTCGTGCTGGTCTCCAAGCTGCACAAGCCCGCCCTGCGCGCCCTCGCGTACGCCCAGCTGTCCCGGGCGCACATCCTGGAGGCCGTCACCGTCAACGTGGACCCGGCCGACACCGCGGCGCTGCGCAAGGAGTGGGACGAGCGCGGCATCGAGGTGCCGCTGAAGGTCCTCGACTCGCCGTACCGCGAGATCACCGGCCCGGTGCTGGAGTACGTGAAGAACCTGCGCCGCGACAGCCCGCGGGACGTGGTCGCGGTCTACATCCCCGAGTACGTGGTCGGCCACTGGTACGAGCACCTGCTGCACAACCAGAGCGCGCTGCGGCTCAAGGGACGTCTGCTGTTCAAGCCCGGTGTGATGGTGACGTCCGTACCCTGGCAGTTGGAGTCCTCGGAGCGACGCAAGGCGCCCAAGGCGTGGTCCGCGCCCGGCGCGGTGCGCCGCGGTGAGCCCCGTCCGCGCCGCGGGCAGGCTCCCGGGGAGTCCCGGGGCGGCAAGGACGACGCCGCGCCGCGCGACTGAGCGGCGCACAGCCCGTCCGGCCTCCCGATGGCCTTCAATGGGCCCGTGGCGGATCGTTCCCGGTCCGCCACGGGCCGCCGTGTTCCCACCGTCCGTCCCCTGTCTTTTCGTAACGCGTAAGGAAGCGCCCTGTGACCCGCAACAACCCGCCCCGCTCCTCCGGTCGTCAGGGCCGTGCCGGCCGCACGTCCGGCGCCAAGCCCGGGCAGGTGGCGCACCCGCGCTGGAGCAGCCGGCCGGCCCGGCCCGAGGCCACCGACCGGGAGGGCAACACCGCCCGCAGCCTGCCGCCGGTGCCGGGCGAGCAGCGTCCCGCCCGTCCCGCCGACGAGCGGCCCGCCGCCGAGAAGGGGGCGCGCGGCGGCAAGGGCGCCGCCCAGGGCGGCAAGGACACCAGGGGCACCAAGGGCGCGCCGGGCGGGGCTCCGGCGAAGAAGGCCGAGCGGCAGGGGCGCAAGCCCGGTGCGGTGCGGGCGCCGAAGGCGGTGCGGCCGGCCCAGCCGGTGCTGCGCCAGCCCTCCGGGGACCCGCTGGTCGGCGAGCGCTACGAGGTCGAGGTCGGGCCGGTCGCGCACGGCGGCCACTGCGTGGCCCGGCACGAGGGCCGGGTGCTGTTCGTCCGGCACGCGCTGCCCGGCGAGCGGGTGATCGCGCAGGTCACCGACGGCACCACCACGTCGCGGTTCCTGCGGGCGGACGCGGTGGAGGTGCTGGAGCCCGCCAAGGAGCGGATCGAGGCCCCTTGCCCGTTCGCCGGCCCCGGCAAGTGCGGCGGCTGCGACTGGCAGCACGTCACCCCCGGCGGGCAGCGCAAGCTCAAGGGCTCGGTGCTCACCGAGCAGCTCGCCAAGCTGGCCGGCCTGACCCCGGAGGAGGCCTGCTGGGACGGCTCCGTCGAGCCGGTCGGCGGCAAGCTCCCGGCGGGCGAGGTCCCGGCCTGGCGCAGCCGGGTCCAGTACGCCGTCGACGAGGACGGCACGATCGGCCTGCGCAAGCACCGCTCGCACGACATCCAGCCGATCGACCGCTGCCTGATCGCCGCGCCCGGCGTCACCGAACTCGGCATCGAGTCCCGCGACTGGACCGGCGTCGCCGGCGTCGAGGCGATCGCCGCGTCCGGCTCCTCCGACCGGCAGGTGATCCTGCGGCCGCAGCCCGGCGAGCAGCTCCCGCTGGTCGAACTCGACCGGGAGGCCTCGATCGCCCGGATCGACGAGCAGGACCTCTTCCACCGCGTGCACGGCCGCACCTTCGTCCGCGAGCGCGCCGCCGGCCGCACCTGGCGGGTCTCCAACGGCGGCTTCTGGCAGATCCACCCCGAGGCCCCGGACACCCTGGTCGACGCCGTCCTCACCGGCCTCGACCCGCAGTGGGGCGAGAACGCCCTCGACCTGTACTGCGGCGTCGGCCTGTTCGCCGGCGCGCTCGCCGAGCGGGTCGGCGAGGAAGGCGCGGTGCTCGGCATCGAGTCCGGCAAGCAGGCCGTCGTGGACGCCCGGCACAACCTGGCCGCGCTGGAGAACGTCCGGATCGAGTGCGACAAGGTCGAGACCCTGCTGCCCCGCACCGGCATCACCTCCACCGACCTGATCGTCCTCGACCCGCCGCGGGCCGGCGCGGGCCGCGACACCGTCGCCCACCTCTGCTCGCTGTCCGCCCGCCGCATCGCCTACGTCGCCTGCGACCCCGCCGCCCTCGCCCGCGACCTGGCCTTCTTCCGCGAGGGCGGCTACCGCCCGGTCTCGCTGCGGGCCTTCGACCTGTTCCCGATGACCCACCACTTCGAGTGCGTGGCCATCCTGGAGCCGATCGCCGACCAGCAGTAGCCGATCCACCGTCAGGACGGGCGCGGGACTTCTTCCCCGCGCCCGTTCCGCGTTTCCGGGGCCGTCGCGCGCCCGTTCCGTGTCTAGGGCCCGACCGACGGACCGTGGGACGAATCGGCGTTCCACTTGAAGTGGCGATCACGCCCGGCTCATCCTTGCTGCCATGCCGCTCGCTGCCCCGCTCGATATGCCACAGCTGTCCGACTACGCGTACGACTGGGCCCTGGTCGACGTCGAGACCTCCGGCCTGATCGCCCGGCGCGACCGGGTCCTGTCGATAGCGGTGCTGACGTTCGGTCCGGACGGGGTGCAGACCGGCGAGTACTCGACCCTGCTCAACCCCGGGTGCGACCCCGGGCCGGTGCACGTCCACGGCCTGACGGCGGAACGGCTGAGCGGCGCCCCGACGTTCGACGAGGTGGCGGACCGGATCGGCGCGCTGCTCCAGGACCGCGTCATGGTGGCCCACAACGCCCAGTTCGACTACGACTTCCTGGCCCACGAGTTCTCCCGCGCCCGGCGCTACCTCCCGGTCGCCCGGCGCCTGTGCACCCTGGCCCTGAACCGCCGGGTGGAGCCGCCCGTCGCGGGCCTCAGTCTGGCGTCCCTCGCCGAGTACTACGGCGTGCCGCAGACCAACGCCCACGACGCGCTGGACGACACCCGTGTCCTCGCCGGGATCTTCCGGTCCTCCCTGGTCGAGGCCGCGCGGCTCGGCGTCCCGCTGCCGCTGGTGGCCTGTCCGCCCCGGCAGGACCCGAAGTTCACGCCGACGCCGCCGAAGACCCCGTGCGCCTACCGGAACCCGGGCCGTCCGGCGCCCGGTGAGCCGCTGGTGCAGGGCGTGAAGATCGCCATCACGGGCGAGACCGCCGTCGCCCGGGCCGAACTGGTGTCCCGAGCGGTCGGCGCGGGCCTGAACGTGATGTCGACGGTCAGCCGGCACACCGGCGTCCTGGTCACCAACAACGTGGCCTCGGGTTCGGCGAAGGCCCGGCGGGCGGTCGCGGAGGGGGTGACGGTCGTCGACGAGCGCACCTTCCTCGCACTGCTGGCGGACGTGCGGCCCGGGACGCCCCACGACGGGCCGACACGGACGGAGCCGGCGGTGGTCGAGATCCCCGCCGCCAGGCCGGAGCCGTCCGTCGCACCTGCCGAGCCCGTTGCACCTGCCGAGCCCGTCGAACCTGTCGCACCTGTCGCACCTGTCGTGCCGCCGGTGGCGTCTCCCGACCCCGTCCCGGTCGTGGCGGCCCCCGATCCTTCCCCCGTGGTGACGGCTCCGCGACGGCCTGCCGCGTCCGTGGCCAGGCCGTTCGGCCGACGGCGGGTGCTGGTCCTGGGCGGCACGCACGAGGAGGCGTCCACGGCCCGGGCCAGGATCGTCGAGCTGGGCGGGACGGCCGCGATCAACCTCTCGGCCAGTGTCACGGACGTCGTCCTCCTCCCCGGCGGCGAGCTCGACCGTCGGATGGCCCGCGTCACTGTGCTGGGACTTCCGGTTCACCCGCACGGGTGGCTCGGAGCCCCCGTTGCGGAGTCGGCCGACGCCCCCGTCCAGGACGGCGCGGTGGCGGAGGTGCTGCGGCGCGGCGCGGTGGTCGACCTTCCGAGCGCCGGGCTGTGGCATGTGGCCGCGTCCTGGGCGCAGCAGGCGAACTGCGAGATCGATGTCGTCGCCTTCGTCCTGGACGAGGACGAACAGGTCTCCTGCGACGAGGACTTCGTCTTCTACGGTGCGCCGGAGAGCCCGGACGGAACCGTCCGCCTGCTCTGCGACGGCCCGACCGAGCAGACCATCGCCATCGACCTCGCCGCGCTGCCGCCCGCCGCGCACCGGATCGCGATCGCCGCCGCCATCGACGGCGCGGAGAACTTCGGGGACGTCGGCGCCGTGCAGTTGGCGGTCGCGCCGGGTGTCGACGCTCCGGCGGTGGCCCAGTCCACGTTGGACGCCGCCACCAGCGAACGCACGCTGCTGCTCGCCGAGGTCTACCGCCGGGGCTCGCGGTGGCGGTTCCGCGCCGTCGGCCAGGGATACGACCACGGCCTGGAGGCCCTGGTCCGCGGGTACGGCGTGGAGGTGGAGTAGTGCGCTGTGGCTGCGGTCGGCCGGTGGTGCTGGGGAGTTGACGGTTCGGGACAGGTGGCCGGTTTTTGTCGGGGCGTGGGCGGACAGGGTGGGGAGTGGGGGTGCGGCCGGTTTGCGCCCTTGTTGTGCTAGCACCTCGGCGCTAGCGTGAAGTATGGCCAAGAAGCAGCTGAACGTCAGGGTGGATGCGACCACCGCCGAGATGGCCCGCGAGCGGGCCGAGCAGCAGGGGATCAGCATGAACCAGTACATCGAGCGTCTGGTGCAGCAGGACATGGGCGAGGCCGGGCGCAACTTCGTGGATGCCGCGGCGCAGTTCATGAAGGAGCACGAGGCGGCGTTCCTCGCGGAGTTCGGGTCGCCGAGCGAACTCCAGGACGTGCGCCGTTGAAACTTGAGGTCGACCTCTCGTGGCTGCTCATGACCGCCGAGCAGTACACGCCCGGTGACCCGCAGGTCACCGACTACGGATCGCTGCTCGCAGCGGTCACCAGGCATCAGGCCGAGATCTTCGACATCGCCGTCTACCCGGAGCCGCAGGACCGTGCGGCCGCGCTGATGCACCAGCTGATCCGGGTCCCCGCGCTGGAACGCAACAACGAGCTGTTCGCCACCGCCGTGGCCTACGCGTACCTGGTGGCCAGCGGCTGCCGGGTGGCGACCACCGCGCGGGAGGTGCGCAGCCTGGCCCGGGCGATCCGGGAGGGCAAGCTCGGGATCACGGGTGTGGCGGAGCGGCTGGCCATGTGGGTCGTCGACGAGTCGGAGGAGGAAGAGGTCGGCGACGACGGCGAGGAGTGAGCCGCCGGCACGTCGATACGTCGGCACGTCGATACGTCGGCGCAGGTCGGGTCAGGGGTCGGGAGAGCGACGAGGCGTCCGCAGCCGGGATACCCTCGACGTTCCCCCGGCCCCTGACGATCCCGCGAGGATGCGACCGAGTTGCTGCAGGACATCGAGCCCTATCTGGTCTGCCCGCACTGTGCCCACCCACTGACCCTGGACGGCCGCACCCTGCGCTGTTCGCAGGGCCACAGCTTCGACCAGGCCCGGCAGGGCTACGTCAGCCTGCTGGCCGGTGACGCGAAGGCGGGCACCGCCGACACCGCGGAGATGGTCGCCGCCCGCAGCGAGTTCCTGGCGGCCGGCCACTACCGTCCGCTGGAGCAGGCGCTGGCCGAGGCCGCGGCGGACGTCGCGGCGGACACCGGCCTGGTGGCCGACCTGGGCGCGGGCACCGGCCACTACCTGGCGCGGGTGCTCGAAGCGCGGCCCGGCGCGGCGGGCGCGGCCCTCGACCTGTCGAAGTACGCGCTGCGGCGGGCCGCGAAGGCGCACCCGAGGATCGGGGCCGTGGTGTGCGACGCGTGGCGCCCGCTGCCGCTGCGGGACGGCGCGGCGGACGTGCTGTTGAACGTGTTCGCGCCGCGCAACGGACCGGAGATGAGGCGGGTGCTGCGCCCGGGCGGGCGGCTGCTGGTCGCCGCGCCGACCTCCCGCCACCTGCGGGAACTGGTGGGCGTGCTGGGCCTGCTGTCGGTGGACGAGGACAAGGACCGGCGGATCGAGGAGAAGCTCGGCCCGTGGTTCACGCCGGTGGGGCGCACCGAGGTGGAGTTCGCGCTGCGGCTGTCGCGGACGGACGCCGCCGCGGTGGTCGGGATGGGGCCGAGCGCCTGGCACACCGACCCGGCCGCGCTGGCCGCCGCGCTGGACGGGCTGCCGCAGCCGGTGCAGGTCACCGGTTCGGTGCGGATCACCGCGTACGAGTGACACCCCGCCGGAGGCCCGGGGACGGTTGGGACTCGAAGGGGTGAAAGGCCGTCAGGAGAGACGATTCTCCAGCTCACTGCGGGCCTAGAGTGCTCGGAGTGACCAGCGAAGCCCCCTTGGCCCCGCCCCCGGTCGGGCCGCCCGACCGCTCCTCCGCCCAGCCGGGCCGGCGTCCGCTCGCGGAGCCCACTCCCTTGGTGAAGCGCCCGACCGTCGAGGAACTGCGGCTGACGTCCTTCAAGTCCTACCGGCGCGCCACCCTGCCGCTGTCGCCGCTGACCGTCCTGCACGGCCCGTCCGGGGCGGGCAAGTCCAACGCGCTGGACGCCCTCGCCGTGCTCTCCCGGCTCGCCCTCGGCGAGGAGATCAGGCCCTCGCTGGACGGCATCGGCGGGATCGGCGGCCCGCTCGCCGTCCCGGTGCGGGGCGGACTGGTCGGCTGCGTGCCGCACGGACGCAACGCGATCATCCTGGGCTGCACCGTCCGCACCGGCGTCGGGCCGGTCCGGCTCGAAGTGGTGGTGCGCACCGACGAACGCGTCCGGATCGCCCGCGAGTGGCTCACCCTGGACGGCCGGACCCTGATGGAGACCGGCGAACAGGACCTCGCCCGCGGCCGGGTCAACGTCACCTGGCACAACGACTCCCGGCAGGGCGACATCCGCGCACCGCTGTCCAGCAGCAGCCTGATCACCGCCCAACTGCCGCTGCGGGTGGCCGGGTCGTCCAACGGCGAACGCAAGGTGCTGGCCGCCTCCGAACAGCTGCTCACCGCGCTGCGCGAGGTGTTCGCCCTGCACCCGGTGCCCGCCGCGATGCGCGGCTGGGCCCGGCCCGAACCGCAGGCCCGGCTGCTCGGCACCGCCGCCAACATCTCCGCCGTCCTCGGCCGCCTCGAACAGGAATGCCAGCGCCGCTGGGCCCGGCTGCTGCGCACCGTCCAGGCCGCCGCCCCGCACCCGCTGCTCGGCCTGGACGTCGCCCGGCGCGGCGACGGCGCGCAGCAGCGGCTGATCGCCGTCTTCGACGAGGGCGTACTCGGCCGCACCGGCGCCGACCAGGCCTCCGACGGCATGCTGCGGCTGCTCGCCTTCGCCGCCGTCCTGCTCACCGGCGCAGACGTCATCGACGTCGACCCGGCCGCCGAAGTCCCCGACGCGCACCGGCAGTTGGTGCTGCTCGCCGAGGACCTCGGGGCCGGTCTGGCAGCCGAGCAGGTGGCCGCGCTGCTGCGCCTCGCCCGCGAAGTCACCGGCAAGGGCGACATCCGGCTGCTCGCCACCCTCCAGGACCCCGGTGCGGCGCTCGGCCTGGACGGCGTCGAACTGGTCGAGTGCCGCCGCGATCCGGCCACCGGTCACAGCCTGCTGCGCCGCACCGAACCCGTCGCCCGGGTGCCCGTCCAGGGCGCGGCGCGCGACGACTCCGCGGTGGTAGACCTGGGGGAATGAACGACGATCTCACCGTGCCCGAACTCCAGCGGCGACTTGCCGAGTTCGCGGCCGCCCGGAACTGGCAGCCGTTCCACACCCCGAAGAACCTGGCCTCGGCGCTGAGCGTCGAGGCCGGCGAACTGCTGGAGATCTTCCAGTGGTTGACGCCCGAGCAGGCCGGTGCGGTGATGGCGGACGCGGAGTCCGCGCACCGCGTCCGGGACGAGGTCGCCGATGTGCTGGCCTACCTGCTGCAGCTGTGCACCGTGCTGGAGGTGGATCCGCTGCGGGCGCTCACGGAGAAAATCGAGCGCAACGAGAGCCGATTCCCGGCGGCCTGAGGCAGCTTCTTCCTGCGCCTTGAGGAAGTTCCCCGCGCCCTGAGGCAGCTCCTGGAGCCCTGCGGCGGCGGCAGTTCCCCGCCCCCGAGGCAGTTCCCGGCGGGCGGGAAAATCATCCGGTTTTCCCTCCTGCGGGGGACCGGAGTTTTCCACAGGGCCGGGTTTTCCACAGGTGCGGCGAATGCGCTGGGAGCACCCGGCCGGCGGCGGCACGCTGAGCCCCTGACCGACCGCCGACCGACGGCGGCGGTGAACGAGGGGAGCGCTGCACCGTGGAGGCACTGCGACTGATCAAGACCGTCCGGCACGCCCTGGCCGAGGCCCGGGCCACCGCCGACATCCTGCACCAGGCCTGGCAGTCCGGGCTGCTCACCGAGACGGTCGGGGCCCGGATCGCCGACCACGAGGGCGAGGAGTTCGCCACCCTCGGGCAGCTGCTCTCGGAGGCCGGCTCGCACGCCGCGAGCTGCCTGCGGCACCCGCCCGACCGTGGCCCCTACGGGTCCGGAGGCCTGTTGGGCGACGGGCCGGTCAACGGGCTGGGCGACTGGTCCGGGCCGCCGCTGGTGGAGCGGCTCACCGAGCTCGGCGAGCTGGAGCCGGTACTGACGGAGCTCGCGGAGCTGCTCGCGGAGGCAGGCGAGAGCCTGGTGGTGCTGGCCTGCGGAGCGGAGACCGAAAGCCTGTACTGGGCCTGCATCGACGGGCTCGACGCGAACTCCGAATGCCGGGATCTGGTCGCCGAACTGCTGCGCGAGCGGCGGCGGGTCGAGGCGCCCGACGGGTTGTCACCGGAAGCGGCGGAGGGCGGGGCACCGGTCGAACCGGCGGCGCGTCCGGCGCCGGAGGAGGTGCCGGGCGGGGCCCTGCGGGGGGAGTCGAAGCTCGTGGTCCCGCTGGGCCCGCCGGTTCCGGTGGCGCGCGCTCAGTCGTGGGCCGAGTCGTCCGGCTCGGTCGTGGGTGCGGCGTCCCGCAGCTCGGAGTCGAGTCCGGCCAGGTCGGTGTTGATCGAGGCGAGCAGTTCCTGCATCTGCTCCAGCAACGACTTGGTGGTGGCGGGCGCGCCGCCCGTGGGGGTGCCCGGGGCGGGCGGCTCGGTCCAGGGCTCGGACATGAGAGGGCCCCTTCAGCTCGGTGGTGCGGGGTGAAGCGCCGGGGGATCGACGCCGCCGGTCCAACGAGCCCCCGCCACGCACGGTCACCCCGGACCACCCGTAGCGGTCCAACCCCGGGGCCCGGTCAGCCCCAGGGGTGAGCCGAGTTTGCGAGCCCGGCCCCCGCTCGGCTACGGCGCCGAGCGGAGGCCGACAGCACCTGAAAGGAGATCAGTTGTGCGAGTGCAGATCCGCGTTCAGACCGCCCCACGAACCGGAGCGGGCGATCACCTCGACCGCACCGGACTGCGAGTTGCGGCGGAACAGCAGGTTGTCCTGGCCGGACAGCTCCACCGCCTTCGCCACCGTGCCGTCCGGGGCGGTGACCCGGGTGCCGGCGGTGACGTACAGGCCCGCCTCCACCACGCAGTCGTTGCCCAGCGAGATGCCGATGCCCGCGTTGGCGCCCAGCAGGCAGCGCTCGCCCACCGAGACGATCTGCTTGCCGCCACCGGACAGGGTGCCCATGATCGAGGCGCCGCCACCGATGTCGCTGTGGTCGCCGACCACGACGCCCGCGCTGATCCGGCCCTCCACCATCGAGGTGCCCAGGGTGCCGGCGTTGAAGTTGACGAAGCCCTCGTGCATCACGGTGGTGCCCTCGGCCAGGTGCGCGCCGAGGCGGACCCGGTCGGCGTGCGCGACGCGCACCCCGCTCGGCGCCACGTAGTCGGTCATCCGCGGGAACTTGTCGATGCCGTACACGGCGAGCTGCCCGCCCTGGGCGCGCACCGCCAGCCGGGCCTGCTCCACGTTGCCCACCGGCACCGGGCCGATCGACGTCCAGGCGACGTTCGCCAGCAGGCCGAAGATGCCGTCCAGGTTCTGGCCGTGAGGCTTCACCAGCCGGGAGGAGAGCAGGTGCAGTCGCAGGTAGACGTCGTGCGCGTCCAGCGGCTTCTCGTCCAGCGAGGAGATCACGGTGCGCACCGCCACCACCTCGACGCCGCGCCGAGCGTCGGCGCGCAGCGCCTCGGCGGCGCCCGGGCCGAGCGCCAGCTCGGCCTCCTCGGCGCTCAGCCGGACAGTGCCCGACGGGCCGGGGGCAGCGGCCAGTTCGGGCGCGGGGAACCAGGTGTCGAGGACGGTGCCGTCGGCGGCGATGGTCGCCAGGCCGGCGGCCACCGCACCGTTTGCGGGAGTGGAGGTCTCAGCAGTCACATCCCGCACGTTAACCAATTGGGGCGAGGGCTGACCAACACGCTCACCGGACGGACAAAACCAGATGCCCGTGAACAGGCCCGACGACCATACTCGGCCTGGTGTTCGTATCCATCTCCACCGTCGGCACTGCCGAGAATCCTGCCTCCGACCTGGGCTTCCTCCTGCACAAGCACCCCGACCGGGTGCAGCGGTTCACCACCGCGCACGGCACCGCGCATGTCTTCTACCCCGAATCCGGGGAGCAAGCGTGCACCGCCGCGCTCCTGCTGGAGATCGACCCTGCGGCGCTGCTGCGCCACGGCCGCGGCAAGGGCCGCGCCGGATCGCCCGACCTGGCGCTCGCCGAGTACGTCAACGACCGGCCGTACGCCGCGTCCTCGCTGCTCGCGGTGGCGCTGCGCACGGTGTTCCGGTCCGCGATGAAGGGCGAGTGCGCGCACCGCCCCGAACTGCCCGGCCGCGTCATGCCGTTGCGGATCGCCCTGCCCGCCGTTCCCGTGGTGGGCGGCGGAGCGGACCTGGTGGAGCGGCTGTTCGCCCCGCTGGGCTGGCAGGTCGAGGCGACGCCCGTCCCGCTGGACGAGTCCTTCCCCGAGTGGGGCGACTCCCGGTACGTGCGGCTCGAACTCACCGGCACCCTGCGGCTCGCCGACGCCCTGCAGCACCTGTACGTGCTGCTGCCGGTGCTGGACGGCTCCAAGCACTACTGGGTCGCGCCCGACGAGGTCGACAAGCTGCTGGCGGCCGGCCAGGGCTGGCTCGCCGAGCACCCCGAACGCGCCCTGATCACCCGCCGCTACCTGTCCCGCCGCTGGTCGCTGACCAGGCTGGCGATGGAACGCCTCGCCCTGGCCCGCCTGGCCGAGGCCGACGACCGCGAGGCCGAGGAACTCGACAACGCCGTTCCCGACGACCCGGAGGAGGTGACCCCCATCGACCCGACCACCGACCCGATCACCGAACCGATCACCGAACCGATCACCGAACCGACCGCAGACGTGTCGGCCAGCGGCCCGGCCGGGCCTGCCGTCGACGCCGCGTCAACTCCGTCGCAGGCCGCGCAGGCCGCGCAGGCCGTGCAGTCACCGTCGGCCGCGCAGGCACCGCCGACCACCGAGCCGGAGCCGTGCGGACCGGGCGCCGACTCCCCCTTCGCGGGCGGCGAGGCAGCCGGGCGCGTCGGGTCGCTGGCGGAGCAGCGGCGTACCGCGATCCTGGCCGCGCTGGCCCGCACCGGTGCCGCCCGGGTGCTCGACCTGGGCTGCGGCCAGGGCGAGTTGGTGGGCGCGCTGCTCAAGGAGCCGCGGGTGAGCGAGGTGCTCGGTGTGGACGTGTCCTCCCGGGCGCTGGCGATCGCCGCTCGCCGACTCCGGCTGGACCGGATGTCGGAGCGTCAGGCCAGCCGGGTGCGGCTGGTCCAGGGCGCGCTGACGTACACCGACGCCCGGCTGAAGGGCTACGACGCGGCGGTGCTGTGCGAGGTGATCGAACACCTCGACCTGCCTCGGCTGCCCGCGCTGGAGTACGCCGTGTTCGGTGCGGCCAGGCCCGCCGCGGTCGTGGTCACCACCCCGAACGTCGAGTACAACGTGCGCTGGGAGAGCCTGCCCGCCGGGCACGTGCGGCACGGAGATCACCGCTTCGAGTGGAGCCGCGCCGAGTTCGTGGCCTGGGCGGAGCGGGTGGCGGAGAACTACGGCTACACGGTGGCGTTCGAGCCGGTCGGCCCTGTCGACCCGGAGGTCGGCGCACCCACCCAACTCGCACACTTCCGCGTCACCGAGCCCGATACGACCACCACCGGCGTGACCACCACCGGCGCGGCCGCCGCTGTCGCAGCCGGCCCGACCACCTCCACCGACCGCACCGACGCCCCGTCGAACGACCTCGCCCCGGAAGGGAGCGCCCACCGATGACCACCGAAACCCTGGAGGCCGGAACCCCGACCGGCCGGCGGCTCCCCGTCACCGATGTCTCGCTGGTGGTGCTGATCGGCAGCACCGGCTCCGGAAAGTCCAGCTTCGCCCGGAAGCACTTCCTGCCCACTCAGGTGATCTCCTCGGACTACTGCCGGGGGCTGGTCTCCGACGACGAGAACGACCAGTCCGCGTCGGCCGATGCCTTCGACGTGCTGCACTACATCGTCGGCAAGCGGCTCGCGGCCGGCCGGCTCACCGTGGTCGACGCCACCAACGTCCAGCAGGACGCCCGGCGTCAGCTGATCGCCCTCGCCCGGGAGCACCACGTGCTGCCGATCGCGATCGTGCTGGACGTGCCCGCCGAGGTGTGCGCCGAACGCAACCGGGCCCGGCCGGACCGGCAGTTGCCGGCCCACGTGATCCCTCGGCACCAGCGCGACCTGCGGCGCTCGCTGCGAGGCCTGGAACGCGAGGGCTTCCGCAAGGTGCACGTGCTGCGCGGGGTCGAGGAGATCGAGCACGCCGAGATCGTCCCGGAGAAGCGCTTCAACGACCTCCGGCACCTGACCGGCCCGTTCGACATCGTCGGCGACATCCACGGCTGCCGCTCCGAGCTGGAGACCCTGCTCGGCCGGCTCGGCTACGCGATCACCCGCGACGAACAGGGCCGCCCGGTCGACGCCGCGCACCCGGACGGCCGGACCGCGGTGTTCGTCGGCGACCTGGTCGACCGCGGCCCGGACAGCCCGGGCGTGCTGCGTCTGGTGATGGGCATGGTCACGGCGGGCCACGCGATCTGCGTGCCCGGCAACCACGAGAACAAGCTCGGCCGCTGGATGGACGGCCGCAAGGTCACCGTCTCGCACGGTCTGCAGGAGACGATCGATCAGCTGTCCGGCGAGAGCGAGGAGTTCCGCGCCCAGGTGCGGACGTTCATGCGCGGCCTGGTCAGCCACTACCTGCTGGACGGCGGCGCACTGGTGGTCTGCCACGCGGGCCTGCCCGAGAAGTTCCACGGCCGTGCCTCCGGCCGGGTCCGCTCGCACGCGCTGTACGGCGACACCACCGGTGAGACCGACGAGTACGGCCTGCCGGTCCGCTACCCGTGGGCCGAGGAGTACCGCGGCCGGGCCCTGGTGGTCTACGGCCACACCCCGGTGCCGGTCGCGAGCTTCCTCAACAACACCATCTGCCTCGACACCGGCTGCGTCTTCGGCGGCAGCCTCACCGCGCTGCGCTACCCGGAGCGGGAGATCGTCGGCGTGCCGGCCGAGCAGGAGTGGTACGAGCCGGTCCGCCCGCTGCGCAAGGACGCGCCCGGCGGCCGGGAGGGTCGCCCGCTGGACCTCGCCGACGTGGCCGGCCGCCGCGTGGTGGAGACCGCCACGCTCGGCAACGTCGGCGTCCGGGAGGAGAACGCCGCCGCCGCGCTGGAGGTGATGAGCCGCTTCGCGCTCGACCCGCGGCTGCTCGCCTACCTGCCGCCGACCATGGCGCCCTCGCCGACCTCCCGTCGCGAAGGCTTCCTGGAGCACCCCGAGGAGGCGATCCTCGCCTACCGGCACGACGGGGTGCGGCAGGTGATCTGCGAGGAGAAGCACATGGGCTCGCGCGCCGTCGTGCTGGTCGCCCGGGACGACACCGCGCTCGACAAGCGCTTCGGCCTGCCCGGCCGGGGCGCGATCTGGACCAGGACCGGCCGGGCCTTCCTGTCCGACGAGCAGCTCACCGGCGCGATACTCGACCGGCTGCGGGCCGCCGCCGAGCAGTCCGGTCTGTTCGACGAACTCGACACCGGCTGGCTGCTGCTGGACGCCGAGTTGATGCCCTGGTCGCTGAAGGCCGTCGAGCTGCTGCGCCGCCAGTACGCAGCGGTCGGCGCGGCCGCCGGCGCCGCGCTGCCGGTCGCGCTCGACGCCCTCGCCAAGGCCGCCGCCCGCGGACTGGACGTGACGGAGCTGACGGGACGCCAGCAGGAGCGCGCCGCCGACGCGCTGGCCTTCACCGAGGCGTACCGGCGCTACTGCTGGCCGACCGAGGGCCTCGACGGCATCCGGCTGGCCCCGTTCCAGCTGCTCGCCGCCGAGGGCACCAACCTGGCGCTGCGCCCGCACACCGAGCACCTCGACCTGATCGACCGCCTGGTGGACGCCGACCACCGGCTCGCCGAGGCGTCGGACGGCACCACCGCCTTGCTGCACCGCACCGGGCGGATGCTGGTCGACACCGAGGACGAGTCCTCGGTGGCCGCCGCCACCGCCTGGTGGGACGCGCTGACCGGCGCGGGCGGCGAGGGCATGGTGGTCAAGCCGGTCGAGGCACTGCACCGGGACGGTACGGGGCGGCTGGTCCAGCCCGGCCTGAAGGTCCGCGGCCGCGAGTACCTGCGGATCATCTACGGCCCGGACTACACCCGGCAGCTGGACCGGCTCCGGCAGCGGTCGCTGGGCCACAAGCGCTCGCTCGCACTGCGCGAGTACGCGCTCGGCCTGGAGGCGCTGGACCGACTGGCGGCCGGCGAGCCGCTCTGGCGGGTGCACGAGGCGGTGTTCGCGGTGCTGGCCCTGGAGTCCGAGCCGGTCGACCCCCGCCTCTGACGCCCACCGCCGGATCCGGCCGGGGAGCCCTGCCCCGGCCGGGTCGGGTGCGGCCGGCTCCGGTGCCGCCGGTTCGCCGCCCCCGTCGGGCCCGCCGCCGGAAACGGACCTCGATGTGCATGAATATTCGATAACTCGTATACACTTCCCGTCTCAGTCCGTTGACCGACCCAGGAGACCGGTATGGCGTTCAACCTCCGGAACAGGCACTTCCTCAAGGAGATCGACTTCACTCCCCAGGAGTTCCGTCACCTGGTCGACCTTGCCGCGCAGCTCAAGGCCGCCAAGTACGCCGGTACCGAGCAGCCGCGGCTGACGGGCAAGAACATCGCCCTGATCTTCGCCAAGACCTCCACCCGCACCCGTTGCGCGTTCGAGGTGGCGGCCCACGACCAGGGTGCGTCCACCACCTACCTGGACCCGGCCGGCTCGCAGATGGGTCACAAGGAGTCGGTCAAGGACACCGCCCGGGTGCTGGGCCGGATGTTCGACGGCATTGAGTACCGCGGCGACGGCCAGGAGATCGTCGAGGAGTTGGCCGCCCACGCGGGCGTCCCGGTCTGGAACGGCCTGACCGACGAGTGGCACCCCACCCAGATGCTGGCCGACGTGCTCACCATCCGGGAGCACTCCACCAAGCCGCTGAACGAGACCACCCTGGTCTACCTCGGCGACGCCCGCTCCAACATGGGCAACTCGCTGCTGGTCACCGGCGCGCTGCTGGGCATGGACATCCGGATCGTCGCCCCGGCGCAGCTGTGGCCGTCGGAGGAGGTCCAGAAGGCCGCGCACACGCTGGCCGAGGCCAGCGGCGCGCTGATCACGCTGACCGAGGACGTGGCGGCGGGCGTGGCCGGTGCGGACTTCCTGTACACCGACGTCTGGGTGTCGATGGGTGAGCCCAAGGAGGTCTGGGCCGAGCGGATCGCGCTGCTGAAGCCGTACCAGGTGTCCATGGACACGGTGCGCGCCACCGGCAACCCGGCGGTCAAGTTCCTGCACTGCCTGCCCGCGTACCACGACCTCGGCACCGAGATCGGCCGCCAGATGTTCGAACTCACCGGCATGTCCGAGCTGGAGTGCACCGACGAACTCTTCGAGTCGACGCACTCCGTGGTCTTCGACCAGGCCGAGAACCGCCTGCACACCATCAAGGCCGTGATGGTGGCGACCCTCGGCTCCTGACCGCCGCCACCTGCCTGCCGACTCCTGGCCCCCGACTCCTGACCTTCGGCGCCCGGCGCCGCCGATCGCCGGGCGTCGAGGGTCAGAAATCGACGTCCACGCAGCCCACCCGGTCGGTGGGCGCGTGCGACCCGGCATCGGGGCCGGCATGCAGCACCAGCGAGTGCGCCCCGTCGGGCCGGAACGTCCACGGGACGGTCGCCGAGGCGTCGCCGCGCCCGCCGGGGTCGGTGCGCACTGTCATCCGCAGCTCGTTGTCCGCGGCGTCCGAACCCGCCGTGTGCTGGTAGTGCGGCCCGGACGTCGTCGGGTCGGCGCTGCAGTGGCCGGTGTGCACGTGCGTCGGGAACTCGTGCGAGCCTGCCACCCCGGCCAGTTCCACCGCGACGGTCGTCCGGCCCGCCTCCCGGTGGACGGTGACCCGCACCTGCGCGCCGTACGGCACCAGGTCGGGCTCGTGGGTGATCGCCCTGGCGGGGACGATGCCGTCGGCGCGGTCGAAGCGGGCGTCCACCACCTGGTCGGGGACGGCCCCGAGCGGCGTCCCGGCCGGGCCCGCGACGGCGGGCGGGCCGACCGGCAGCAGGGCGAGCGGCATCAGCAGTGCACCGGAGACGGAGGGCAGGGGCATCGCGGACCTTCCGACGGGCCGTCAGGGAACATCGCCCACCGTGGCCGCCGGTCGCCCCGTCACGCACGTCGCCGTGCCGCAGTGCCGCCCGCAGTCACCCGTACGAGAACGCCCGGCCGGGCGCAGAACCGTCCCGGTCGACCTCGACGGACCGTCAGCGGGCAACCGGCCCGGCCCCGGCTCGGCCCGTCCCAGCCCAGCCCGGCCCGTCCCAGCCCAGCCTGTCACAGCCCGTCCCGGTCGAAGCCGGCAGCCCGGCAGTGACGAGGCCGGGCCACCCCGGGGCTGCGCCGGCCCGCTCAGCCCGCTGCGGTGATGCCGCGGATCTCGCAGCGCGGACCGCTGGCGCGCATCAGCCGCAGGTCGGCGGTGATCAACGGGGCGTCGCAGGCTTCGGCGACCGCGACGTAGGCGGCGTCGTCCGGGGTCAGGTTGTCCTTGAGTTCCCAGATCCGGCCGAGCAGCGGCGCAATCTCCACCTTGCGGATCGTCAGCTCCGGCAGCCGCCGGGCGACTTCGGCCGCCTGTTCGGCGGTCACCTCCTTGGCGAGGTAGAGCCCGCGCAGCGACTGCATCACCTCGATCAGCACGTGCTCGGGCGCGACCCAGTCGGGGTCGGCGGCCAGTGCTGCCCGGGCCGCGGCCCCTCGCGGGCCCTGGTCGGCGAGCGAGAGCACCACTGCGGAAGCGTCCACCACGATCACCCGCCCACGGTAGCCCGCCCGGCCCGCGGCTCGGCGTCGGGGTGCCCCAACCGCCGTTCCCGGCCTGCGGCTCGGCGGCGTGCTGCCCCAACCAGGGCTCGCTGCCTGCGGCTCGGCGTCGGGGTGCCCCAACCGGCGCTCGCTGCCCGGCTATTGCGACGTCCCGCCCAGCGGCGTGCCGGGGTGCGCGCCCAGGGGCAGGTGCGACACCGCCGCAGTCGGCCGCCCCGTCGAGGTCCGGTCGGGGCCGGGCTCCGGCTGCGGCGCGGGGGTCTCGGCGTTCTCCTGGGCGATGAAGGTCGGCCAGTCCGGTCCGGTCACCCACTTCATGAGGCTCGAGAGGCTCACCAAGGGCTCGTCCCCGTCGGTGCCGACGGCGATCAGGGTGATCAGGACGCCGTCGGCCTGCCGCAGCTTCGTCACGTAGCTGATCTGGCCGGCCTCGTCGTACCTGGTGAAGGCCACGCCGGTGTCGCCCTTGCCGCCGGTGAGCGGTCGGCAGTTCTCGTCGGCGGGGTTGGTGGTGCAGTCGAGGCGGTCGAACGGCGGCTGCGTCCGGCCGGTCGGGAACGACACCTGGATCTCGAAGGTGCCGGTGCGTTGGTCGCCGAGGCTGCGCAGGCGGGCCAGGAAGACGGTCTGCACCTGGGTGTCCGAGGTGGCGCGGCGGCCGTTCCAGGTGTCGATGGTCAGTTCCGGGCTCAGCAGCTTCTCCAGCATGGCCCGGGTGCGGGTGCCGTTCATCGGCGCCCAGCCCGGCGGCAGGGTCGGCTGCGGCGAGGGGACGGGCGCCACCGACCCGGCGGCGGCGGGGGCGACGGCGGGGGCGGGCGGGGCGGGGCGCAGCAGGAGTCCGCCGCCGAGGGCCAGCCCGGCGACCGTGAGGACGGTCCCGAGCAGCGCGGCCCGCCGGCGCAGCCGGATGGACCGGCCCCGGGCGGTGGCCCCGGCGACGAGCAGGCCGAGATCGGGTGCCGCGTCGCCGACCGCCCGCTGGAAGACGTCGTTCAGCTCCTGCTCGGGCATCGGGGAGTTCTCGCTTTCTGACGGCACGTCGGTCGGGTCGGCGGGCGGCCGGGCGGCCGAACGGTCCCAGCAGGGCAGCAGGGGAGGGGTCACGGGACGAGGGTGTCCAGGTGCGGGGCGAGTTGGCGGCGCAGCCGGGTGAGGGCGCGCAGCGCGCGGACCCGGACGGTGCCGGGGGAGAGCTGGAGTTCCGCGGCGGTCTCCTCGACGCTGCGGTCCTCCCAGTAGCGCAGCACCAGGACGGCCCGGTCCTTGGGCGGCAGTTCGGCGAGGGCGGCGAGCAGGGCGACGCGCAGGGCCGGGTCGCTGTCGGGGGCGGCCTGTTCGGGGAGGAGGTCGAGGCCGGGCAGTTCGCTGCTGCGGCGCAGCCGCCGGTGGGAGAGGTAGCAGCGCAGCAGCACGGTGCGGGCGTAGGCGACCGGGTTGTCGGCCTGCCGGACCCGGCCCCAGGAGGCGTAGATGCGGGCGAGCGCGGTCTGGGTGAGGTCCTCGGCGAGGTGCCAGTCGCCGCAGAGCAGCAGGGCGGTGCGGAACAGCGCGGTGCCGCGGGCGTGCGCGAACTCCTCGAACTCGCGTCGCTCCTCGGCCCGTCGCCGCCCCACCGCCATCCGCACCCCTCGTCACGTGCCGGTTCCGGCGGCCCCGCCTGGCCTGCTCGGTACATGAGGACAGATGCGCCGGGGCTGCGGTTGCGTTACAGGATGTGCCGGTGAAGTTTGGACGGAGCCATGCACTATGGTTTATCTCGACATCGAGATACATTCGGCGTTAGACTTTATCTTGACGTCAAGATACTTGCCGAGAGGCGCAGGCCCCGCGTTCGGCGGGCCTTCCATCATCGGCTCGGTGGGCAGGCGACCGACAGGTTAGCCAAGCCTTACCTTACCACCGGGTGGACCAAGAAGGAGTCAGTCGTGTCCGCGAACAGCTTCGACGCCCGCAGCTCGCTGCAGGTGGGCGACGAGTCGTACGAGATCTTCAAGCTCTCCGCCGTCGAGGGTTCCGAGCGGCTGCCGTACAGCCTCAAGGTCCTGCTGGAGAACCTGCTCCGCACCGAGGACGGCGCCAACATCACCGCCGACCACATCCGCGCGCTGGGCGGCTGGGACCCGACGGCCGAGCCGTCCGAGGAGATCCAGTTCACCCCGGCCCGCGTGATCATGCAGGACTTCACCGGCGTGCCCTGCGTGGTCGACCTGGCCACCATGCGCGAGGCCGTGAAGGAGCTGGGCGGCGACCCGTCCAAGATCAACCCGCTGGCGCCGGCCGAGCTGGTCATCGACCACTCCGTCATCGCCGACAAGTTCGGCACCCCGGACGCCTTCGTCCAGAACGTCGAGATCGAGTACGGCCGCAACAAGGAGCGCTACCAGTTCCTGCGCTGGGGCCAGACCGCGTTCGACGAGTTCAAGGTCGTCCCGCCGGGCACCGGCATCGTCCACCAGGTCAACATCGAGCACCTGGCCCGCACCGTCATGGTGCGAGGCGGCCAGGCGTACCCGGACACCTGCGTCGGCACCGACTCGCACACCACCATGGTCAACGGCCTGGGTGTGCTGGGCTGGGGCGTCGGCGGCATCGAGGCCGAGGCCGCGATGCTCGGCCAGCCGGTCTCGATGCTGATCCCGCGCGTGGTCGGCTTCAAGCTGAACGGCCAGCTGCCGGCCGGCACCACCGCCACCGACCTGGTGCTCACCATCACCGAGATGCTGCGCAAGCACGGTGTGGTCGGCAAGTTCGTCGAGTTCTACGGCGAGGGCGTCACCTCGATCCCGCTGGCGAACCGCGCCACCATCGGCAACATGTCGCCGGAGTTCGGCTCGACCTGTGCGATCTTCCCGATCGACGCCGAGACCATCAACTACCTGAAGCTCACCGGCCGTGACGAGCAGCAGCTCGCCCTGGTCGAGGCGTACGCCAAGGAGCAGGGCCTCTGGCACGACCCGTCGGTCGAGCCGGTCTTCTCCGAGTACCTGGAGCTGGACGTCTCCACCGTCGTCCCGTCGATCTCCGGCCCGAAGCGCCCGCAGGACCGCGTGATCCTGGCCGAGGCCGCCGAGAAGTTCGCCGAGGCGCTGCCGACCTACTCCGCCGAGGCCTCGAAGCCGACCGCCGTCACCGCCCCCGACGGCTCGACCTACGAGATCGACAACGGCGCGGTCGTGATCGCCTCGATCACCTCCTGCACCAACACCTCCAACCCCTCCGTCATGCTGGGCGCTGCCCTGCTGGCGAAGAAGGCCGTGGAGAAGGGCCTGCACGTCAAGCCCTGGGTCAAGACCACCCTGGCGCCCGGCTCCAAGGTCGTCATGGACTACTACGAGAAGGCCGGCCTGCTCCCGTACATGGAGAAGCTGGGCTTCAACCTGGTCGGCTACGGCTGCGTCACCTGCATCGGCAACTCGGGCCCGCTGCCCGAGGAGGTCTCCGCCGCGGTGAACGAGTCCGACCTGGCGGTCGTCTCGGTGCTGTCCGGCAACCGCAACTTCGAGGGCCGGATCAACCCGGACGTCAAGATGAACTACCTGGCGTCCCCGCCGCTGGTGGTCGCCTACGCCCTCGCCGGCAACATGAACGTCGACATCACCAAGGACGCCCTGGGCCAGGACGCGGACGGCAACGACGTCTTCCTCGCCGACATCTGGCCGTCCGAGCAGGAGGTCGCCAACGCGGTCGCCGGCTCGATCGACGAGGCCATGTTCGACAAGGGCTACCAGGACGTCTTCGCCGGCGACCACCGCTGGCAGTCGCTCCCGGTCCCGACCGGCAACACCTTCGAGTGGGACGCCGAGTCCACCTACGTCCGCAAGCCCCCGTACTTCGAGGGCATGGCCAAGACCCCGAGCCCGGTGACCGACATCGCCGGCGCCCGCGTGCTGGCCAAGCTGGGCGACTCGGTCACCACCGACCACATCTCCCCGGCCGGCAACATCAAGCCGGGCACCCCGGCGGCGCAGTACCTCACCGAGCACGGTGTGGAGAAGCGTGACTTCAACTCCTACGGCTCGCGCCGTGGCAACCACGAGGTCATGATCCGCGGCACCTTCGCCAACATCCGCCTGCGCAACCAGATCGCGCCGGGCACCGAGGGCGGCTACACCCGCGACTTCACCCAGGCCGACGCGCCGGTGTCGTTCATCTACGACGCCTCGCAGAACTACCAGGCCGCGGGCATCCCGCTGGTGGTCCTGGCCGGCAAGGAGTACGGCTCCGGCTCGTCCCGCGACTGGGCGGCCAAGGGCACCGCGCTGCTCGGCGTCAAGGCCGTCATCGCCGAGTCCTACGAGCGCATCCACCGCTCCAACCTGATCGGCATGGGCGTCCTGCCGCTGCAGTTCCCGGCCGGCCAGAACGCCGACTCGCTGGGCCTGACCGGCGAGGAGACCTTCGAGTTCACCGGTGTCACCGAGCTGAACGAGGGCCGCACCCCGAAGACCGTCAAGGTCAAGGCCGGCGCCGTCGAGTTCGACGCCGTGGTGCGCATCGACACCCCCGGCGAGGCGGACTACTACCGCAACGGCGGCATCCTGCAGTACGTGCTGCGCAGCCTGATCGGCTGATCGGGCACAGCTGCTGACCTGACGCGCAGTCAAGAGCCGCACCGCTCCCGCGAGGAGTGGTGCGGCTCTTTGCCATTTCTTGGAGGAATTCGGCCATCCTCTTGTGCGGTACCGGTCGAGTGGACTAGACCTCTCCATCAGCACTTGGTCCATACCAATCTGACGCTGAATCGGAGAGATTCACGGAATGACCAGACGCACCTCGGCCCTCCTCGCCGCCGCGACCATCGGCGCCCTGCTCGTCTCCCCGGTCACCGCGCAGGCCGCGCAGACCCAGGAGAAGGCCCCGCACCTGAACGGCCAGCGGGTCGGCTACTTCACCCAGTGGGGCATCTACAGCGGGTTCTCCGCCAAGAAGGTCCAGGACAGCGGCCAGGCCGGCAAGCTGACCGTGCTCAACTACGCGTTCGGCAACGTCTCCGCCGACGGCACCTGCTTCGAGGCCAACGCGGCCGGGGAGGGCGACGCCTGGGCCGACTACCAGCGGCCGGTGGGCGCCGAGGAGTCGGTGGACGGCGTGGCGGACGCCCCGGGCCAGGCGCTCAAGGGCAACTTCAACCAGCTGCGCAAGCTGAAGGCGAAGAACCCGCAGCTGCGGGCGGTGATCTCGCTGGGCGGCTGGAGCTGGTCCAAGCACTTCTCGGACGCGGCGCTGACCGATGCCTCCCGGAAGAAGTTCGTCTCCTCCTGCATCGACCTGTACCTCAAGGGCGACCTGCCGCAGCTGGGCTCCGCCGAGGGCGGCGCGGGCGCGGGCGCCGGAGTGTTCGACGGCATCGACATCGACTGGGAGTACCCGGGCACCCCCGGTGACGACGGCAACGTGGTGCGCCCCGAGGACGGGCGGAACTTCACCCTGCTGATGCAGGAGTTCCGCACCCAGCTGGACGCGCTGTCCGGCAAGAAGGGCCCGCACTACCTGCTCACCGCCGCGGTGCCGGCCGGCGAGTCCGCGATCGACAAGTTCGAGATCGACAAGGTCGCCAAGCCGGTGGACTGGCTGAACCTGATGGCCTACGAGCTGCACGGCCCGTGGGAGGTCAAGGGCCCGACCAACCACGAGTCCAACCTGTACTCCGACCCGAACGACCCCACCGGGCTTCAGCTGAGCGTGGACCGGCTGGTCGGTGCCTACACGGACCGCGGCCTGCCGTCGAAGAAGGCCGTGGTGGGCGTTCCGCTCTACGGCTTCGGCTGGACGGGCGTGCCCGGCGGCCCGCGGGGCAACGGCCTGTACCAGCCGGCCACCGGCCTGGCCCGCGGCGGCACCCTGGCCTACAGGCAGATCAAGGACCTGCCCGGCAAGGTCTGGACGGACCGGGCGCACGGGGTGAGCTGGAAGTACGACGGCAACGAGTTCTGGACGTACGACACCCCGGAGATGGCGACCGCCAAGGCCCGCTACGTCCAGGAGAACGACCTGGCCGGTGTGATGGTCTGGTCGCTGGACGGCGACGACGCCCAGGGCAGCATGATCGCCGCACTGGACAAGGGACTTCGGGACGACTGAGGATTGCCGAGGGGTCGTCAGGCGGTCTCCGGTGCGCAGCTCCGCCGTCACGGTTCTCGAACCGTGATGCGCGAAGCTGCGCATTTCTATGTTCAAGCAAACAGTCGCGCGCTAGATTCGCGCTCACGGCTGGCGCGGACACGTAATGTGCAGGGTCCCTGCACGTTGCACATGCTGCACCGCCGACAACGCTTTGACTGTCAGGTTTGTTATCGGACCGGCGGCCTATTGCTGTCAGATGAAGCAGTGGACTATACCTTTGCGCATCATCTCACCGCCTCTGACCGGCACCTAAGCCGCTGGGCACCTTTCGGGCCAAGGGAGTTGACGGGACGTCAGCTCCGGCTCATATCTTCTGGAACTGAGGGGTTGGGCACGCATGGGCTCTGCAACTGAGTACAACCGTCGCGACCTGTTCAAGCGCGCGGCTGCGATCACCGTCCTGGCGGCCGGCAGCAGCTCGCTGCTCGCGGCCTGTGCCGGCGGTTCCGCCAGCAGCGACGACAAGTCGGGTGCCACCCCGACGCTCGGCAGCGACAACAAGAACCCGTTCGGCGTGAAGGCCGGCGACGCGCTCGACGTGGTGATCTTCAAGGGCGGCTACGGCGACGACTACGCCAAGGTCTTCGAGGACGCCTACAAGAAGGCCTACCCCGGCGCGAACGTCTCGCACCTTGGCACCCAGGAGATCAGCGGCAAGCTGCAGCCGCGCTTCAACGCCGGCAGCCCGCCGGACGTCTTCGACAACTCGGGCGGCCAGGCCATGAAGGCGGACGTCCTGGTCGGCGCCGACCAGCTGACCGACCTGACGGTGCTGCTGGACGCCCCGTACCTGGACGACCCGAGCAAGAAGATCCGTGACGTCCTGCTGCCCGGCACCATCGAGCAGGGCACCATCAACGGCAAGATGTACTCGCTGAACTACGTCTACACCGTGTTCGGCCTGTGGTACTCCGCCAAGCTGTTCAAGGACAAGGGCTGGGCCGCCCCGAAGACCTGGGACGAGTTCATCACCCTCTGCGGCACCATCAAGGCTGCGGGCATCTCCCCGTTCGCGCACCAGGGCAAGTACCCCTACTACGCGAACTACGTCATCTTCAGCCTGATCGCCAAGCAGGGTGGCCAGGACCTGGTCAAGAAGATCAACGCCTGTGACGCGACGGCCTGGGACGACCCGGCGGTGCTGGCCGGCGTCACCGCGTTCAACAAGATCATGGAGGGCGACTTCCTCCTCCCCGGCACCAACGGCATGACCCACACCGAGTCGCAGACCGCCTGGTGCCAGGGCAAGGCCGCCTTCATCCCGTCCGGCTCCTGGCTGGAGAACGAGATGCTGGCCGCCACCCCGGCCGACTTCGACATGGCCTTCCTGCCCATCCCGGCGCTGCCCGGCGACAAGCTGCCCGCCACCGCCCTGTGGGCCGGCGCCGGCGAGCCGTTCATGGTTCCGAGCAAGGCCGCCAACAAGGCCGGCGGTCTCGAGTTCCTGCGCATGATGCTGACCAAGGACGGGTCCTCGAAGTTCGTGGCCACCGCGAACTCGCTGACCGTCCTGAAGGACGGCGTCAACCCCGACGTCCAGCTCAAGCCGGGCACCAAGTCCTCGGCCGTGGCGGTCAAGGCGGCCGGCGACGTCACCTTCAGCTTCAGCTTCCAGGACCTGCAGACCGCGTTCGACGCCGAGGTCGAGAACGCCACCAACGAGCTGGTCAACAAGCGCATCACCCCGGCGGAGTGGGTCGCCCGCGGCAAGGCCGCGACCTCCAAGAAGGCCTGACCGACCCCCAGCAGGCCGACGGCTTGACACCGCAAGGCCGGGGTCCGTTCGCGGACCCCGGCCGTTCCACGCGACACCGCAGTTCCAGGCCTGTCTGACCACAGGCTGTCGGCGGACAGGAGCAGCTCCCATGCGACACCGTAAAACACCGTTCATCTTCGGGTTCCTCGTGGCGCCCGTCGTGCTGTACATCCTTCTGGTCATCTGGCCCTACCTCCAGACCTTCGGCTACTCGCTGACCGACTGGCCGGGCGCCGCGCCCCCCAAGAAATTCGTCGGGCTGGACAACTACGTCGCCCTGTTCAAGGACAGCGCCTTCCTGTCCGCGCTCCAGCACAACCTGCTGCTGCTGATCGTGCTGCCGCTGGCCACCATCCTGCTGGCGCTGTTCTTCGCCTTCATGCTCAACGTGGGCGGCAGGAGCGGCACCGGCGGCGTGCAGGGCGTCCGCGGCTCGGCCTTCTACAAGGTCGTGTTCTTCTTTCCGCAGGTGCTCTCGGTGGCGATCCTGTCGGTGCTGTTCCAGGGCATGTACCGGACCGACAAGGGCGGCCTGCTCAACGGCGTCCTGATCTCGCTCGGCATCGTCGACGAGCAGCACCCCTGGGACTGGACGACCAACCCGACCTTCGGCCTGTGGTGCGTGATGGCCGTGATCATCTGGTCCGGCGTCGGCTTCTACCTGGTGCTGTTCTCGGCCGCCATGCAGAGCATCCCGAAGGACATCTACGAGGCCGCCATGCTGGACGGCGCCAAGCGCGGCACCACCTTCTTCAGGATCACGCTGCCGCTGCTCTGGGAGAGCATCCAGACCGCCTGGGTCTACCTCGCGATCGCCGCGATGGACGCCTTCGCCCTGGTCTCCACCATGACCCCCGGCGCGTACTACGGCGGTGGCCCGGACCACCACAGCGAGATCATGGCGACCTTGCTGATGCGCAACTTCATCACCTTCGGCAAGGCCGGTTACGCCTGCGCCATGGGTGTGGTGATCTTCTTCGTCACCCTGGTCCTGTCCGTCGTCTCGCTCCGGGTCAGCCGGCGCGAGAAGATCGAGTTCTGAGGTTCCCGGCATGAGCACCAACACCGACGCGACCACCGGCATCCCGGACCAGCGCAGCAGCGGGGCCGACAAGCCGCGCAAGCCCGGCAAGGAGCAGCGCTTCGCCGACGGCGGGGGAGTCCTCAACGTCTTCTCGCACGGCTTCCTGGCGCTGTGGGCGGTCCTGATCATCGGCCCGCTGATCTGGATCATCCTCGGCTCGTTCAAGAACAACGCGGAGATCGGCGACAGCGCCTGGAGCTGGCCCTCGCACTGGGGCTTCGACGCCTTCAGCCGGGCCTGGAACAAGGGCATCGGCGACTTCTTCCTCAACACCGTGATCGTGCTGACGGGTTCGCTGACGCTGACCATGCTGCTCGGCTCGATGGCCGCCTATGTGCTGGCCCGGTACGAGTTCCGCGGCAACCGGCTCATCTACTTCTTCTTCGTGGCCGGTTCGATGTTCCCGGTCTACCTGGCGCTCGTCCCGCTGTTCTTCATGATGAAGAACCTCGGCACGGTCGTCCCGTGGCTCGGCCTGAACCAGTACGCCGGCCTGATCCTGGTCTACACGGCCTACTCGCTGCCGTTCACGGTGTTCTTCCTGCACTCGTTCTTCCGGTCGCTGCCCAGCGCCGTCCACGAGGCCGCGATGATCGACGGCTGCTCGCACACCAGGGCGTTCTTCCAGGTCATGGTGCCGATGGCGAAGTCCGGCCTGATCAGCGTGTTCATCTTCAACGTGCTCGGCCAGTGGAACCAGTACCTGCTCCCGCTGACCCTGATGCAGCAGAACAAGAGCAGCGACCCGGACCACTCGATGCTCGCCCAGGGCCTGATGAACCTGGCCCAGCAGTCCGGCTATGCCAGCGACTTCCCCGGCCTGTTCGCCGGCATGACGATCGCGATGCTGCCGGTGCTGGTGGTGTACCTGTCCTTCCAGCGCCAGGTCCAGGCGGGCCTGACCTCCGCCACGCTGAAGTAGCGGAAGCCTCCACGCCGTGGGGCAACTCCCGTCAATGGAACGGGAGTTGCCCCACTGAGCGGTTCGGCTACTCGGCGTCGCAGGCCTGGGCGCGCAGTGCGCGGGCCAGGTCGTCGCGGCACTCCAGCACCAGGCGGCGCAGCGCGGGCGCGGCGTCCTGGTGGGCCGTCAGCCAGGCGTCGGTGGCGGCCAGGGTCTCGGGCGTGGTCCGGTACCGGGGGAAGAAGCCGCCGACGATCCGCATCGCGATCTCGATCGAGCGGTCCGCCCAGATCGACTCCAGCATCGCGAAGTACGGCTCGGTGTAGGCGGCCGTCAGCTCGCGCTGCCCGGCCACGTTGAAGCCGGCGATCTGCGCCTCGACCAGGGCGTTGGGCAGCTCGTCGGAGTCGACCACCGCGCTCCAGGCGGCGGCCTTGGCCTCCGGGGTGGGCATCGCGGCCAGGCACTGGGTGTGCTGGCGGCGGCCGCTGGCGGTGTTGTCGCGGGCCAGTTCGGCGGCCAGCTCCTCGGTGGTGGCGGCGCCGTTGGTGGCCAGCGCCAGCCAGAAGTTCCAGCGCAGTTCCTGGTCGACCGCCAGGCCGTCGATCCGCGCGGTGTCCTCCAGCAGACCGCGCAGCAGCTGCAGGTGGTCGGCCCGCTCGGCGGTGTCGGCCAGGAAGCGGGCCCAGGCGAGCTGGTGGTCGCTGCCGGGCTCGGCCTGCGCCAGCTCGCGCAGCGCGACCTCGGCGAGCGCGGCGCCGTACTCGGCGCGGCGGGCCGGGTCGGCGTACACCTCCAGGGCGACGCCGGCCTGCAGGTGCAGGGACTGCAGCACGCCGATGTCGGACTCCCGGCCGGCGAAGCGCTGCACCAGGTCGAGGTAGTCGCGGGTGGGCATCAGCCCGTCCCGGGTCAGGTTCCACGCCGCGGACCAGGCCAGCGCCCGGGCCAGGCCGCTCTCGCCGTCGAGGTCGCCGAGGCCGGAGCGCAGGGTCTCCAGCGAGCGCTCGTCGAAGCGGACCTTGCAGTACGTCAGGTCGTCGTCGTTGAGCAGCACCAGCGCGGGCAGCGAACGGCCGGCCGCGTCGGCGACCACGGTGCGGGCGCCGGTGACGTCCAGCTCGTAGCGGTCGGTGCGGCGCAGCGCGCCGTCCTCGGCGAGGTCGTACAGGCCGACCGCGATCCGGTGCGGGCGCAGCACCTCCCCGTCCTGACGGATCGCCAGTTCGGTGATCCGGCCCTCGGCGTCGGCGGTGACCTCGGGGGTGAGGACGTTGACGCCGGAGGTCTGCAGCCAGGCGGCGGACCAGGCGCGCAGGTCGCGGCCGCTGGTCTCCTCCAGGGCGTCCAGCAGGTCGCCGAGGACGGTGTTGCGATAAGCGTGCTTCTTGAAGTAGCGGCGGGCGCCCTCGAAGAACGCGTCCCGGCCGACGTAGGCGACCAGCTGCTTGAGGACGGACGCGCCCTTGGCGTAGGTGATGCCGTCGAAGTTGAGCTTGGCGTCTTCCAGGTCGCGGATGTCCGCGGTGATCGGGTGGGTGGTGGGGAACTGGTCCTGCCGGTACGCCCAGGCCTTGCGGCGGTTGGCGAAGGTGATCCAGGCGGAGCGGTACTTGGTGGCCTCGATCTGCGCGAAGGAGCCCATGAAGTCGGCGAACGACTCCTTCAGCCACAGGTCGTCCCACCACTTCATGGTGACCAGGTCGCCGAACCACATGTGCGCCATCTCGTGCAGGATCACGTTGGCGCGCGCCTCGTAGGCGGCCTCGGTGACCTTCGAGCGGTAGATGAACTCCTCGCGGAAGGTCACGCAGCCGGGGTTCTCCATCGCGCCGATGTTGTACTCGGGCACGAAGCACTGGTCGTACTTGCCGAACGGGTACGGGTAGTCGAACTCGTCGTGGAAGAAGTCCAGGCCCTGCTTGGTGACGGTGAGGATCTCGTCGGCGTCGAAGTAGGGGGCCAGCGAGCGGCGGCAGGTGGCGGCGAGCGGGATCTCCAGCACGGTGCCGTCGGCCAGTTCGCGCGAGTAGTGGTCGCGCACCACGTGGTACGGGCCGGCCACCACGGCGGTCAGGTAGGTGGAGATCGGCTTGGTCGGAGCGAACGTCCAGGTGCGGGTGGCGCCGTCCTCGGTGATCTCCTCGTGCACCGCGTTGGCGTACACGTCCCAGGCCGCGGGGGCGGTCACCGTGAAGCTGAACGGGGCCTTCAGGTCGGGCTGTTCGAAGTCGGCGAACACCCGGCGGGCGTCGGCCGGCTCGTAGTGGGTGTACAGGTAGGTCTCGCCGTCCGCCGGGTCGACGAAGCGGTGCAGGCCCTCGCCGGTACGGCTGTAGGCGCACTCGGCGACCACCGTCAGCTCGTTGTGCGCGGCGAGTTCCGGCAGCGTGACCCGGGCGCCGTCGAACACCTCGGCCGGGTCCAGCGAGCGGCCGTTCAGCTCGACCGCGACCACCTCGGGGGCGAGCAGGTCGGCGAACGTGGACGCGCCCGGGGCGCTGCAGTCGAACGAAATCCGGGTGGTGGAACGGAAGGTGGGCCGGCCGGGGTCGGCCGCCGCACTCACGTCCAGGTGGACGCGGTAGCTCTCCACCCGGATGATCCCGGCCCGGTCGCGGGCCTCCTCACGGCTCAGGTTCTTGCCCGGCACGGCGGCACTCCTCTGTACGGAACACACGGCTCTTCGGAGTGTTCATGGCACCCCTCGGAGGCATCCTTTCACGCCCTCCCCGCTGTGCCATTGCACTGGGTGAGGAATCATCACGGACCGGTCCGGGTTGCAGCTCCGATGGGGACACCCCGCACCTCTCGATCGCCGACTTCTGAGGGACGCCGCCCGTGAGTACTGCAGACAGCCGCAAGACCGCCGACTTCTGGTTCGACCCGATCTGCCCGTGGGCCTGGATGACCTCCCGCTGGATGCTGGAGGTCGAGCAGCTCCGCCCGGTGGACGTCCGCTGGCACGTGATGAGCCTGTCCGTGCTGAACGAGAAGCGGGACGACCTGCCCGAGCAGTACCGCGAGATCATGGACGCCGGCTGGGGCCCGGTGCGGGTGCTGATCGCCGCCGCCGAGGCGCACGGCGAGCAGGTGCTCGGCCGGCTCTACACCGAGCTCGGCCTCCGCTTCCACAACCAGGGCCTGCCCAACACCCGGGAGACCGTGGTCGCCGCCCTCACCGCCGCCGGCCTGCCCGCCGAGCTCGCGGACGCCGCCGACACCGACGCCCACGACGAGAAGCTGCGCGCCTCCCACGCCGAGGGCATCGGCCTGGTCGGCCAGGACGTCGGCACCCCGGTCATCGCCGTGGAGGGACCGGACGGGGACCGGGTCGCCTTCTTCGGCCCGGTCGTCACCCCGACCCCGCGCGGCGAGGCCGCCGCCCGGCTCTGGGACGGCACGCTGCTGGTCGCCTCCACGCCCGGCTTCTACGAGATCAAGCGCACCCGCACCGCAGCGCCCTCGTTCGAGTAGGGCGCACGCAGAAACCCCCGCACCTCGGACGGGATGCGGGGGTTTCGTGCGTCAGGACGCCGTCCGGCGGCTGCGCAGGTGGCCGACGACGGCCAGGGTGATCGTCAGACCGGCGGTGAAGTACAGCTGGATGCGGTTGGCGGAGTCCAGCGTCATCAGCACCAGCACCACCGCGATCGCGGCCAGCGCCGCGTACGTCAGGTAGGGGAACGCCCACATCCGGACCGGGAGCTGCGCCGCCGGCACCTTCCGGCGCATCCGCAGCTGGGCGACGGCGATGAAGGCCCACACCACCAGGACGGCCGCGCCGACCATGTTGAGCAGCCAGGAGAAGACCGTCTCCGGCCACCAGTAGGACAGCAGCACGGCGAGGAACCCGAACGCGCAGGACGCCAGCACCGCACGCCGCGGGACGCCGCCGGAGATCCGGGCCAGCGCGCGCGGGCCGTGGCCGCGGGCGATCAGCGAGTGCGCCATCCGGGAGGAGCCGTAGATGTTGGCGTTCATCGCGGACAGCAGCGCTATCAGCACCACCACGTTCATCAGCTGCGCGGCGCCCGGGATGCCCAGGGTCTGCAGCACCGCGACGTACGGGCCGGGCCGGACCACGGCCGGGTCGTCCCACGGCACCAGGGTGACGATCACCGCCATCGAGCCGACGTAGAACAGGGCGATCCGCCACATCGCGGTGCGCACCGCGACGGCCACGCTGCGCCGCGGGTTCTCGGACTCGGCGGCGGCGATGGTGACGGTCTCCAGCCCGCCGTACGCGAAGACCGAGGCGAGCAGGCCGGTGACCAGCCCGGTCGCGCCGTGCGGCAGGAAGCCGTGGTGGCCGGTGAGGTTGGCGGCGCCGGGGGAGGCGGTGCCGGGCAGCATGCCGAGCATGGCGAGCACGCCGATCACCAGGAAGGCGCTTATCGCCAGCACCTTGATGGCGGCGAACCAGAACTCGAACTCGCCGAAGTTGCGGACGGCCGCCAGGTTGGTGAGGCAGAAGAAGGACATGAAGACGGCGACCCAGACCCAGGACGGGACCCCGGGCAGCCAGCCGGAGACGATGCCGGCCGCGCCGATCGCCTCCACCCCGACGCCGACGCACAGCAGCACCCAGAACAGCCAGCCGGCGGTGAACCCGGCCCACGGGCCGATCTCCCGCTCGGCGTGCACCGAGAACGAACCGGAGGCGGGGCGGGCGGCCGACATCTCGCCGAGCATCCGCATCACCAGCATCACCAGCAGCCCGGAGGCGGCGAAGGCGAGCACCACGGCGGGCCCGGCGGCGGCGATGCCGGCTCCGGAACCGACGAACAGCCCGGCACCGATCACTCCACCGAGCGCGATCATCGACAGGTGGCGCTGCTTGAGCCCGTGGCCCAGGCCGGAGTCCTCGGGGCCCTGGCCGGCGTCCGGCCGGGTGGGCACCTGAGAAGTGGGGGAGGTACGGGTCATGCGGAGGGTTTTCCAGACTGTGTGACTGCCCGACCATTTCGGAGGGGTCTGTCCACTATTCGGCATATGACGTGGACGCCCCAATCGGGACCGGCATCCGGACGCCGGACCGACGGACAGTGACGTCGGGACCACCGTGAGCAGTCGGTGAGGGCTTGGTCACAGGCCGGACCCGACAAGCCCGGGCCGGTCGGCTTTGTCGCGCCCCGACGCGGTTGCGGAGCCCTGACCCGGCGTAGGTTCACAGATGATCCACACATCCTCGGAAACCGGGAGCAGCCATGGCCATCGCCGCGTCGACACCGTCCACCGCCGTCCTTGCCGACCTGCTGCCGCAGGCGTCCACCCGGATCGGCGCCCGGGCCCGCGACCTGGCCCTGGTGGCCGGCGGCGCCGCCCTGACCGGCATCGCCGCCCAGCTGTCCGTCCCCGTGCCGGGCTCGCCGGTGCCGGTGACCGGGCAGACCTTCGCCGCGCTGCTGGTCGGCACCGCGCTCGGCGCCCGCCGCGGCGCCGCCGCGCTCGGCCTCTACCTGGCCGCCGGCGCGGCCGGCCTGCCCTGGTTCGCCGAGGGCACCTCCGGCGCGGGCATGGCCACCTTCGGCTACGTGATCGGTTTCGTGCTGGCCGCCGCCCTCACCGGCGCGCTGGCCCGCCGCGGCGCCGACCGCAGCCCGCTGTACACCGCCGGCGCGATGGCGGCCGGCAGCCTGGTGATCTACGCCGTCGGCGTGCCCTACCTGGCGTTCGCCCTGGACGTCCCGCTGGCCAGGGCCGCCAGCCTCGGCATGTACCCGTACCTGATCGGCGACGCGCTGAAGATGGTGCTGGCGATGGGCGCCCTGCCGCTCACCTGGAAGCTCGTCGGCCGCCGCTGACGACCCGTCCGAACCGGGCCCGCCGCCCCTGCCGGGGCGCGGGCCCGGCGGCATGTCACACTCGTGACCATGCGCGTCTACCTGGGCTCCGACCACGCCGGATACGAACTGAAGAACCACCTCGTCGAGTGGCTGAAGGAGGCCGGGCACGAGCCGGTCGACTGCGGCCCGCACATCTACGACGCCGAGGACGACTACCCGCCGTTCTGCCTGCGGGCGGCCGAGCGCACCGCCGCCGACCCCGAGGCGCTGGGCGTGGTGATCGGTGGCTCGGGCAACGGCGAGGCGATCGCCGCCAACAAGGTCAAGGGCGTCCGCGCCGCGCTGGCCTGGAGCGAGCAGACCGCCGCCCTCGGCCGCGAGCACAACAACGCCAACGTGATCTCGGTCGGCGGCCGGATGCACACCCTGGACGAGGCCACCAAGTTCGTCGAGATCTTCCTGAACACCCCGTACAGCGGCGAGGCCCGGCACACCCGCCGGATCGAGATGCTCTCCGAGTACGAGACCACCGGTGAGCTGCCGCCCATTCCGGCCCACCACCCGCAGGGCTGAGCCCCGCCCCCGACGCACCGCGCCCGCCCGGGAGTTGCCCCGGGCGGGCGCGCGCTTTCCGGCCGACGGTCAGAAGCTGTGCGGCAACCAGGGCTCCAGCCCCGAGCGGAACGCCGCCGACACCGGCTCCAGCGTGCCCGGCCGCAGCTCCCGCACCAGGCCCGCCGCGGCCAGCGACGCCAGCGAGGTGCCGCCCAGGTAGGCCGAGCCCAACTCCCGTACGTCCAGCTCCAGATCGGCCGGCTCGTCGGTCGGCACGCAGGAGGCCGGCTTGCCCGGCGCGGCCGTCAGCCGCCAACGGCCCGCGTTCCACGGGCAGAACGCGTCGGTGACCTCCAGCACCGCGTCCACCGGCTGCGCCCAGCCGCGCGCCCCGAGCGCCTTCGGCACGTCCACCAGCCGCACGAACATGGCGTCCACCAGCCGGGGCGTCAGGTGCCGGACGTCCGACACCAGGTGCAGCAGCGGGTCGTCCACCGGCAGGTTGAACGCCTCCACCCGCTCCGTCAGGTCCAGGTCGAGCAGGAACTCCCACAGTCGGGCGTACACCCAGGGCTGCTCCGCCTGCACCGCGCGGACCCGGACCACGCCGGCCGGGCCGCGGTCGTTCCAGTCGTCCTTCACCGCGTACCGGGCGTAGCCGAGCAGCTCGCCGGTCTCCGGGTCCTCCGCCAGCACCGACTGGAGCGGGGAGAAGCCGCCGCGGGACTCCGGCGCGTCCAGCACCGGGAGCTTCTCCCACTTCGGCTGCCGCAGCAGCATGCCCGGACGGCCGGTGGCGAGGCGGGCGAACAGCTCCTCGCAGCGCGCCAGTTCGGCCACCGGATCGGCCAGCCGCAGCACCAGGTCGCCGCGGCGCTCCGGGGTGTGCACCTTCACCCGGCCGCGGATCATCGACACCGCCACCTTGCGGGTGCCCTGCCCGTAGCCGAACCGGCCGTAGATCGCCGGCTCGGACGCCGTCAGCACCGCCAGCGACTCCCCGGCCGCCCGCACCTCCGCCAGCTGGCGGCGCATCATGCCGGTCAGCGCGCCCCGGCGCCGATGGGTGGGCAGCACGCCGACCATCGTCACGCCCGCCGCCGGGACCACCGCGCCGCCCGGCACCACCAGCCGGAAGCTGAACGCCGAGCCGCCGCCGACGATCCGCTCGCCCTCGCAGATCGCCAGCGAACGCTCGACCTCCGTCAGCTCGTGCCACAGCGCGTGCTCCGCGGGCGCCTCCCCGCCGCCGCCGAAGGCCACGTCCAGGGTGCTGTACCAGGTCTCCCACTCCTCGGCGCGCAGCGGCCGTACGGTCAGATCGGGGTGTCGAATCGTCATGACGCCTGCCTACCACCGGAAACGGAACCGTGCGAGTGATTTGTCACGCGCATGTCGTCACCGGTCTCCGGTGCCCGCCGTCCCGGCGCGCACGGCCGAAACCCACCGGAGCGTGCCGCCCCCGTTGCACTCGGTGCCACCCGGGCCGTCGACGCGCGCACCGCCGGTGGATAAGGTCGGTCCCCATGGCCGACAGCGCGCGCAGCGGAGCGACGGGCCGGGACGGCGGACCGTCCCGCGAGCCCGTGACGGCCCGGCTGCGCGCTGCGCTGTACCGGGCCCGGCGCAGGCTGCGCCGAACCGGCGTCGACTACTTCCGCGGCGACGGCGCCGACTGGTGGGCGTTCGCCGCCCTCGCCCTGACCGTGCCGCTGCTGGCCCTGCTGAACATCGTGGTCCCCGACTGGGCCCCGCCCACCGCCCTGGTGCTGCCGGTGCTGGCCGGCGCGCTGCTGCTGCGCCCCGGCACCCTGGTGCTGCTGTACGCCGTCGCGGCCGGCGGCCTGATCACCGAGTCCCTGGTGCACACCGGGGAGCGCGTCGCCAGCGCGCAGCCCGAGGCCTACGCCCACGGCGTGACCCCGGGTGCCGCCCTGGTGGTCGGCGCGGTCGGCGTCGCCGGACTGCTGGTCGCCCAGTTCCGCCGCCGGATCGGCGTGCCCTGGCGGGGCGGCTCCACCATGCTGTTCGACCTGCGCGAGCGGATCCGGGTGCAGGGCCGCATCCCGCACCTGCCCGACGGCTGGCACACCGACACCGCGCTGCGCCCGGCCGGCGGACAGTCCTTCTCCGGCGACTTCATGGCCGCCGCCCGCACCGGCCCCGGCGGGCGGATGCTCGAAGTCGTCCTCGCCGACGTCTCCGGCAAGGGCATGGACGCCGGCAGCCGCGCCCTGCTGCTGTCCGGCGCGTTCGGCGGACTGCTCGGCTCGCTGCCCGCCCACGACTTCCTGCCCGCCGCCAACGGCTACCTGCTGCGCCAGGACTGGGCGGAGGGCTTCGCCACCGCCGTCCACCTGGTGGTCGACCTGGACACCGGGGAGTACGAGCTGCTCTCCGCCGGCCACCTGCCCGGCATGCACCGCCTGGCCGGGGCCGGGTACTGGGAGGTCAAGGAGGCCGAGGGCCCGCTGCTCGGCGTCTACGACGAGGCCAAGTTCGAAGGGGTGCGCGGCGTCCTCGGCCCCGGCGACGTCCTGATGCTGTGCACCGACGGCATGGTGGAGATCCCCGGCCGCGACCTCGCCGAGGGCATGGACCGGCTGATGGGCGAGGCCGACCGGCTGGTCGCCGCCGCCCCCGTGGCGGGCCGGTCCGGCGCCGCGGTGCGGCTGATCGACACCGTCGCCAAGCACGTCAACGACGACCGCGCGGTGCTGCTGATCTGGCGTCGCTGAACTCGCCCGCGGTGCAGGCACGGTGAGCGTGGAGTGTCCACGGAGTGTCAAACCCGGGCGTTGATCTTCGGCCAATTCCGGTGCACCGTCCAGGTTCGGCGGCGACAGCCGATCTGCCTGCCGGTTTGCCGCGCCGACCGGCGCGAACCGCCGCCCGCCGACGGGCCGTCAGAACCTGTCCGCTATCGTCGCGGTCGGCGAAAATCAGTCCTACCAGGCGGGTTCGGGCGCCCGGTGGCCGGGCAAGTTCTTTACGCCCTCCGCACGAGCGACCACACTGAGTCCGGATGGAGTGGTGGGGACACGGGGGGCAGGGGCCGGTTTCCGCCTGGGAGCCATCGCCGACTCCCACCCGAACCCCGCCATGAATCGAGGAAGTGAGTCCCGGTGGCCTTCTCCGTCTCCGCGCTTGTCCTGTTCGGCATCATCTGCGCGATCTTCATTCGCAACAAGCAGCTGAAGACCGGGCACGCCATCGTTGCCGCCCTGTTCGGCTTCATGCTCAGCCAGTCGACCATGGCCGGTCCGATCCAGCAGTTCCTCACCTCGGTGTCCAAGGCCATCGCGTCCATCGCGGGTTGACGCCGCGTCGGCTCGACCGCGGCACGTCACGACGGGCGGGAGGCACCCCCGCGCCGTCCCTTCGGCCTGCCGGCGGGTGACCAGGCTCACCCGTGGCGTCACGCCGAGTCGGCGATCGGGCGCGCACGGTGGTCGAAGTCGCCCACCGTGCGGGGTTCGTGTGCGCACTGTCATGATCCCGTACGCGCACCGCAGCGGGTGTGTCGGCACAGCGTGACCTGGTGGATCGTCAGCCCCTTCCCGATCTTGGGAACGGGGCCGATCGGCGTTTGCCAGCCTCACGGGCCGTGGGATTTGCTTCCTCCGCAGCCCGGCCAGCGACCGGGCGGGCCACCGGACGGAACGCCTAGTCCTGCCGTCGTCCGGTGCCGACCAGATACCACGCCACGGCAGGAGCGGGGGACCCACAGGTAAGTCGCCGGGCCCGGGAACATCCGGGAACGGCTAGGGGTGAAGCCGCAGTTCTGCGGCCGGGCAACTCTCGCCCGAACCCGACAGCTCACCTCGCAGGCGTCGGAGAGGAATGCTTCATGTCCGCTCAGGGCAAGCACCGCAAGCCGAGCCTGGCCACCATCGCCCGCATCGCCATCGCCACCGGTGTGGCCGGCGCCGCGATCGGCCTCCCCGTCACCGCCGCCTCCGCGCACACCGCCACCGACCAGGGCGCCGACCGCCCCGCGGTCAAGGTCTCGGCGGACGCCGCCCCGACCGCCGAGTCGCACAGCTACCGAGTCGTCTCCGGCGACACCCTGTCCAAGATCGCCGCCGCGCAGCACGTGGACGGCGGCTGGCAGAAGCTGTACCAGGACAACCGCTCCGTGGTCGGCGGCAACCCCGACCTGATCTTCCCGGGCCAGCAGCTGGCGATCAACGGCCAGCCCGCCGCCCCCGCGAAGGCCCCGGCCGCCAAGTCCACCTCCACGGACGCCGCCGCCGTCGCCGTCGCCCCGAAGACGGCCGCCGCCCCGAAGGCCGCTGCCGCGCCGAAGGCCGACACCACCGCGAAGTCGGCCACCGCCGACGCCGCCAAGACCCAGCAGCCGGCCCCGAAGGCGTCCACCCCGGCCGTCGTCGACGTGCCGGTCGTGCCGGCCGCCGCGTCCAGCAGCTCGTCCGCCGCCTACGTCGCCCCCGCGCCGGGCAAGGTCACCACCGGTTACAAGGTGGTCGGCTCCAGCTGGTCCAGCGGCTACCACACCGGCATCGACTTCCCGGTCGCCACCGGCACCAGCCTCAAGGCCATCGCCGCCGGCACCGTGGTCTCCGCCGGCAACGGCGGCGCCTACGGCAACCAGGTCGTCATCAAGCTGGCCGACGGCAAGTACGCCCAGTACGCCCACCTGTCCTCGATCTCCGTCTCGGCCGGCCAGTCCGTGACGGCGGGTCAGCAGATCGGCCTGTCCGGCGCCACCGGCAACGTCACCGGCCCGCACCTGCACTTCGAGATCCGCACCACCCCGGACTACGGCTCCGACATCGACCCGATCGCCTACCTGGCGGCCCACGGCGTCAACGTCTGACCCACGCCTCACCCCTCCGAAGGCCCCGCGCACTCCGCTGCGCGGGGCCTTCGGGCTGCCCGGGCGCCATTTTGCGAGCGGAGTCCCGCTGTTGGCGTCGCGCGGTGATCAGTCGGGTCGTCACCTCGGCCGGCGTCCTGACCGGCGCTCTCGCCTCGCACCTTGCCGCCTCGGCGGCCGAGCGCTCCAAGCGCCGCCGGGCGATGGCGACCCGGCGGGTGTACGGGCCGGGGGAGGAACGGGAGCGCGCGGCGCGCGGGCTGATCGCCGCGCTGGGCGTGCTCCACGCCAGTGCGCGGGCGGATCTCGGGATGCCCGGCGATCTGCGGACCGAGGACCGAAGCCGGGTGCGGCCCGCAGGCAGAAACGGCAACGGCCCCGACTGCATGGGCAGTCGGGGCCGTCGGCCGTGGTGGAGCGGGTGACGAGAATCGAACTCGCGTGACCAGTTTGGAAGACTGGGGCTCTACCATTGAGCTACACCCGCAAAGGCGTACCCGCACCGCGGTCGCGGTGGCGAGGACTGGATCAGGGTACCTGGTCGCGCGGGTGGATTGCACACTTCTTCCGCGTCGTCGGCTCGCGAATATCGCCCCGGTCAGGGGCGGGCCGACGTGTACTCTTCTGCTCGGCACCACGGGGTGTGGCGCAGGTTGGTAGCGCGTCCGCTTTGGGAGCGGAAGGCCGTCGGTTCGAATCCGGTCACCCCGACCGTGTGCGGCAGGGTCTCGCCGGTGGGCGGGGCCCTGTTGTCGTTGTGGGGCCCGGATATCGGGGGCCGTTCCGCCGTGCACCCGGTGCCGGGCACAGTCGCTTTCGTGGTACCGGTAGGATGGACCGCTGGCGGTAGTACGGACAGCATTGCAGCCCCAACCGCCTATCGCCCTGACCGCAAGCCCCCTAGGAGACCTAACCGTGAAGAGCGCCGTCGAGACTCTGAACCCGACCCGGGTTCGACTCACCGTCGAGGTGCCCTTCGAGGAGCTCAAGCCCAGCCTCGACGCGGCGTACAAGAAGATCAACCAGCAGGTCACCGTCCCGGGCTTCCGCAAGGGCAAGATCCCGAACCGGGTCATCGACCAGCGCTTCGGCCGGGGCGCGGTGCTGGAGGAGGCCGTCAACGACGCGCTTCCGCGCTTCTACACGCAGGCCGTCGACGAGGGCCAGATCGACGTGCTGGGCCAGCCGGACATCACCGACATCGCCGGTGTCGAGAACCTGGCCGACGGCGGTGACCTGAAGTTCACCGCCGAGGTCGACGTCCGTCCCGAGGTCACCCTGCCGGACTTCACCGAGATCGCCGTCGTGGTGGACCCGGTCGAGGTCTCGGACGAGGACATCGAGAAGTCGCTGCAGCAGCTGCGCGAGCGCTTCAGCTCCGTGAAGGACGTCGAGCGCGCCGCCGCCGAGGGCGACGTCGTGGTCATCGACCTGGAGGCCAAGGTCGACGGTGAGGTGCCGGAGGACGGCACCGCCACCGGCGTGAGCTACGAGATCGGCTCCGGCCGCCTGCTGGACGGCATCGACGAGGCCGTCGTCGGCCTGTCCGCCGGTGAGGCCAAGACCTTCACCACCACCCTCAAGGGCGGCACCCAGGCCGGCCAGGACTCCGAGGTCACCGTCACCGTGACCACCGTCCAGGAGAAGGAACTCCCCGAGCTGGACGACGAGTTCGCGCAGCTGGCGTCGGAGTTCGACACCCTGGAGGAGCTGCGCGGGGACTCCCGCAAGCGCCTTGAGCGGATGAAGGAGTTCGACCAGGCCACCCAGGCCCAGGAGAAGGTCCTCGACGAGCTGCTGCAGCGCGTCGAGATGGAGTACCCGGAGAAGCTGCTCGCGGACGAGATCGGCACCCGCAAGCACAACCTGGAGCACCACCAGCTGGAGCCGATGGGCCTGACCCTCGACACCTACCTCGCCTCCCAGGACAAGTCCCGCGAGGACTACGACAAGGAGACCGAGGACCAGGCGAAGAAGGGCATCAAGACCCAGTTCGTGCTGGACCAGATCGTCAAGAACGAGGAGCTGGGCGTCAACCAGGAGGAGCTCACCGAGCACCTCATCCGTCGCGCCGCCGGCTCCGGCATGACCCCGGACCAGTTCGCCCAGCAGGTCGTCCAGGGCGGCCAGGTGCAGCTGCTGGTCGGCGAGGTCGCCCGCGGCAAGGCGCTGGCCCTGGTCGTCGAGGCCGCCAAGGTCACCGACACCAACGGCGAGGTCGTCTCGTTCGAGGACGACGAGGCCGCCGAGGAGGCTGCCACCGAGGCCGCCGCCGAGGAGACCACCGAGGCCTGAGCCTCGTAACCGCCGGGATTCCGACGGAGAGTCAGACCGGGCACGGGCCCGGGCACCGCACGGTGCCCGGGCCCGTTCTCGTTCGGGCTGCTCACCCTGCGCTCACAGCGAACAGTTCTGCGTGGGGGATTCAGCGGCGGGGCCTGCGCGTTAGGGTCGGTGGACAGCGACACACACGCAGATCGACTGAGCAGGTGGCTAAGTGACGTTCCCGCAGATGCAGATGCCTGGCCCGATGGCACCGCACGCCGCCGGCGGCGACGTGGGCGGCGGCCTGGGCGACCAGGTCTACAACCGGCTGCTCAACGAGCGCATCATCTTCCTCGGCCAGCAGGTCGACGACGACATCGCCAACAAGATCACCGCCCAGCTCCTGCTGCTCGCGGCGGACCCCGAGAAGGACATCTACCTCTACATCAACTCCCCGGGCGGCTCGATCTCGGCCGGCATGGCGATCTACGACACCATGCAGTACATCAAGAACGACGTGGTGACCATCGCCATGGGCATGGCCGCGTCGATGGGCCAGTTCCTGCTGACCGCGGGCGCCAAGGGCAAGCGCTTCTCGCTGCCGAACGCCAACATCCTGATGCACCAGCCCTCCGCGGGCCTCGGCGGCTCCGCCACCGACATCCGGATCCAGGCCGAGCAGCTGCTGCGCACCAAGAAGCGGATGTCGGAGCTGATCGCCCAGCACAGCGGCCAGTCCTTCGAGCAGATCACCGCGGACTCCGACCGCGACCGCTGGTTCACGCCGGAGGAGGCCAAGGCGTACGGCCTGATCGACGAGATCATGCACAGCGCCGCGGACGTCCCGGGCGGCGGCGGCACCGGCGCCGGCCAGGCCGGCTGATCGGTATCGGAACCCAGACCGCACGCTTCGGAGGACCACAGAACATGAACATCCCCAGCCTGTCCGGTGCCAAGGCCCGCCTGGAGGACATGCGGGCCGAGGGCCGCTACATCGTCCCGCGGTTCGTCGAGCGCACCTCGCAGGGCGTCCGTGAGTACGACCCGTACGCCAAGCTGTTCGAGGAGCGCATCATCTTCCTCGGCTCGCAGGTGGACGACGTCTCCGCGAACGACATCATGGCGCAGCTGATCTGCCTGGAATCGATGGACCCGGACCGGGACATCTCGCTGTACATCAACTCGCCCGGTGGCTCGTTCACCGCGCTGACGGCGATCTACGACACCATGCAGTTCGTGAAGCCCGACATCCAGACGGTCTGCATGGGCCAGGCCGCCTCGGCCGCCGCGGTCATCCTGGCCGCCGGCACCCCCGGCAAGCGGATGGCGCTGCCGAACGCCCGGGTGCTGATCCACCAGCCGTACACCGAGACCGGCCGCGGTCAGGTGTCGGACCTGGAGATCCAGGCCAAGGAGATCTTCCGGATGCGCGAGCAGCTGGAGACCATGCTGGCCAAGCACTCCAGCAAGTCCGTCGAGCAGGTCCGCGAGGACATCGAGCGCGACAAGATCCTCACCGCCGAGGAGTCGCTGGAGTACGGCCTGATCGACCAGATCATCTCGACCCGCAAGAACTCCTACATGGAGTGATCGCTCGCCCCGGGGCGGCGCGTACGTGATGTACGCCCCGCCCCGGGGCGTTCCGGTCGGGGCCGGCGCCCCGGCACAATGGCTGTCGGGTCATGCACCCGCGACGGCATCTGTTCGGTATCAATTCGCCCAGGGCGTACGGCAGAGCGGCCGAAGTCGACTGAAACTACGGCTCGGCAGAGTACCGTCGGATACCAGACCGACCGCCGGTGGCGCAGCCGGTCTCACAGCACCAGGCCCCGGACCCCCGCGGGGCCCCTGGCGAAGGGGAAGCACCTCGTGGCACGCATCGGAGACGGTGGCGACCTGCTCAAGTGCTCGTTCTGCGGCAAGTCGCAGAAGCAGGTGAAGAAGCTGATCGCCGGGCCAGGCGTGTACATCTGTGACGAGTGCATCGACCTGTGCAACGAGATCATCGAGGAGGAGCTCGCCGAGAGCTCCGAGGTGCGCTTCGAGGAACTCCCGAAGCCCCGCGAGATCTACGAGTTCCTGGACCAGTACGTGGTCGGCCAGGACCTCGCGAAGAAGGCGCTGTCGGTCGCGGTCTACAACCACTACAAGCGCGTCCAGGCGGGCGAGGCCGGTCGTTCCGGCTCCGGCCGGGACGACGCGATCGAGCTGGCCAAGTCGAACATCCTGCTGCTGGGCCCGACCGGCTCCGGCAAGACGCTGCTCGCGCAGACCCTGGCCCGGATGCTGAACGTGCCGTTCGCGATCGCGGACGCCACCGCGCTGACCGAGGCCGGCTACGTCGGCGAGGACGTCGAGAACATCCTGCTGAAGCTGATCCAGGCGGCCGACTACGACGTCAAGAAGGCCGAGACCGGGATCATCTACATCGACGAGATCGACAAGGTCGCCCGCAAGAGCGAGAACCCGTCGATCACCCGGGACGTCTCCGGCGAGGGCGTGCAGCAGGCGCTGCTGAAGATCCTGGAGGGCACCACCGCCTCGGTGCCGCCGCAGGGCGGGCGCAAGCACCCGCACCAGGAGTTCATCCAGATCGACACCACCAACGTGCTGTTCATCGTCGGCGGTGCGTTCGCGGGCCTGGAGCGGATCATCGAGGGCCGGGCGGGCGCGAAGGGCATCGGCTTCGGCGCGACCATCCGCTCCAAGCGCGAGCTGGACGCCTCGGACCACTTCCGTCAGGTGATGCCGGAGGACCTGGTGAAGTTCGGGATGATCCCGGAGTTCATCGGCCGGCTGCCCGTCATCACGAGCGTGCACAACCTGGACCGCGAGGCGCTGCTGCAGATCCTCACCGAGCCGAAGAACGCGCTGGTGAAGCAGTACCGCAAGCTGTTCGAACTGGACGGCGTGGAGCTGGAGTTCACCCGGGACGCGCTGGAGGCGATCGCCGACCAGGCGATCCTGCGGGGCACCGGTGCGCGCGGTCTGCGGGCCATCATGGAGGAGGTGCTGATGTCCGTGATGTACGAGGTGCCGTCCCGTCAGGACGTCGCCCGCGTGGTGGTCACCGGGGACGTGGTCTCCAAGCACGCCATCCCGACCCTGGTCCCGCGCGACATGATCAAGCGTGAGCGCCGGGAGAAGAGCGCCTGACCCGGCGTCAACCCGGCGACAGCGAAGGGGCCCCGCACCGGTGAACGGTGCGGGGCCCCTTCGCTGTCGCAGCCGTGGTGCGGCGCAGGCTACTTGGGGACTTCGGCGAGCTTGCGCAGCTCCTGGGTGTCCGCGACGACCTTGTCCTTGGTGACGCCGGTGTCGCTGCCGCGGTCGACCTCCATGACGACCACCACGGAGGAGCTGTCGCCCCACACGCAGATGCCGCCCTGCTCGCCGCCGAGGGAGATCTCGCCGCAGGAGAGCCGGCCGCCCAGCGGGCCCGCGTCGACGTCGCTGCGGTTGGAGACGTTGGCCGAGAAGTCCTTGAAGACCACGTCGACCTGCTGGGACGGGAGCAGCACGTGCCCGGTCAGGCCGGACACCACCAGCATGTGGTCCCCGTCCGAGGAGCGGTAGATGCCGCTGACCGGCTCGGGCTGGGTGAACGAGGCCTTGTCCTCGGCCATGCCCTCCTGGAGGCTGGTGGCGAGCTGCTTGGTGTCCTCGTCGTTCGGGTCGCTGGTCAGGTCGTGGAAGGTCGGCGGCAGCGCGATCTTGTTCTTGCCGGTGTCGGCCGCGGTGTCGTAGATCAGGTAGCCGATCACGCCGGCGCCGCCGAGAATCACCGCGGCCAGCACGGACAGGCCGATCCACAGGCCCTTGCGGGACTTCCTCACCGGCACGCCGGGCGGGTAGACGCCGGGCGGGTACGCCTGCGGCGGCACCCCGCCGCCGGCGCCCCACGGCTGCTGCTGCGGCGGGGCCGGCCGGCCGTAGCCGCCCTGGGGCGCGGCGGGCGCGCCCTGCGGGGGTATCGGGCCGTTCCCGGCGGGCCCGAAGCCGGGCTGCGGCGGGCCGAATTGGCCGTCGGACACGGGGCGGTACTCCGTTCGCGCGTGACGTGCGGTGCGGGGCTACTTGGCGACGGTGGCGGCGTCGCGGATCTGCCGGGCGCGGGCCTGGGCGTCGGCGACACTGATGGTCTTGCCGGAGGGGTCCATGGAGACGAACGCGACCACGCCGATGGTGGAGTGGCTGGCGAACAGGCAGATCGGGACGTCCATCGAGCCCTTGCTGGTGCCGGTGTCCAGGGCGCTCACGCCGCAGCGGAGCTTGGCGCCCGGGTCCTTCGGGTCGCCCGCGTCGACCTCCGTCAGCTCCTGCTTCCAGACCGGCTTCTCCGCGTCGGCCTCGCCGTCGCCCTCGTTCACCTTCTGGGTGGCGGTGTCGAGCGCCTTGCCCGGGTCCGGGATGCTGCCCCAGGAGCCGCTGAAGCTGGCGACGTCGGTGGCGGTCTTCTGGTAGGTCGCGCTGAGCGAGCCCTCGAAGGAGCCGATGGCGTCCAGGCCCGTCAGCGAGCCCTTCTCGGAGGAGTTCTTCATGGTGTAGCCGGCCACGCTCTCCGGCGCGGACAGCTTGTACTTGCCCGCGGTGTCCGCGCCCTTGGTGCCGCTCAGCGCCCACCAGCCGACGCCGCCGCCCACGGCCAGCACCAGGACGACCACCAGGGCGATGATCCCGCCCTTGCCCTTCGACGGGGCGGCCGGCGGCGGGAAGCCGCCGTAGCCGGGCTGGCCGGGCTGACCCGGCTGCGGGGGCACGCCGCCCCACTGCTGCTGGGGCGGCGGCGCCTGCTGCGGGTAGCCGTACCCCGGCTGCCCGGCGGGCGGCTGCGGGGCGCCGTAGGCCGGCGGCTGCTGCGGGGCGCCGTAGCCGGGCTGGTCCTGCGGGGTGCCGTAGGCCGGCGGCTGAGGCGCGCCGTACGCGGGCGGCTGGGGTGCGCCGTAGGCCGGCGGCTGCTGCGGGGCGCCGTAGCCGGGCTGCGGCGGGGGAGCGCCGTACGGCTGCTGCGGCTGCCCCTGCGGATACTGCTGCGGTCCCTGACCCTGGCCGTACATGTCTCAGTCTCCCCCGCCGCCTCTGTTGCGCGGCCCCGTCCGATCGAGTATGCGGGCACGCTACCGTACGGCTCCCCCGCCGCGCCTGCGCGACCGGCGCACTGTCGGGTCACGACCGGTGTTCCGGCTTCCGTAAACTGTGCGTCGTGACCGACACGACGAACCAGCGCCCCGCGAGCTCGAAGCCCGGGGACGAAGCAGCCACCCTCCCGACGACCTACGCCCCGGCCGAGGTAGAGGGCGAGCTGTACGAGCGCTGGGTAGAGCGTGGCTACTTCACCGCCGACGCGAAGAGCGACAAGCCCGCGTACACCATCGTCATCCCGCCGCCGAACGTCACCGGCGCGCTGCACCTGGGCCACGCGTTCCAGCACACGCTGATGGACGCGCTGACCCGCCGCAAGCGGATGCTGGGCTTCGAGGCGCTCTGGCTCCCGGGCATGGACCACGCGGGCATCGCCACCCAGAACAAGGTGGAGCAGCAGCTCGCCGAGTCCGGTCTGTCCCGGCACGACCTGGGCCGGGAGGCCTTCGTCGAGAAGGTCTGGGAGTGGAAGGAGAACTACGGCGGTCGGATCCTCGGCCAGATGCGCCGCCTCGGCGACGGCGTGGACTGGTCGCGCGAGCGGTTCACCATGGACGAGGGCCTGTCGCAGGCCGTCCAGACCATCTTCAAGAAGCTCTTCGACGACGGCCTGATCTACCGCGCCGAGCGCATCATCAACTGGTGCCCGCGCTGCCTGACCGCGCTGTCCGACGCCGAGGTCGACCACAAGGACCTGCCGGGCGAGCTGGTCTCGATCCGCTACGGCGACGGCGACGACTCGATCGTGGTCGCCACCACCCGCGCCGAGACCCTGCTGGGCGACACCGCGGTGGCCGTCCACCCGTCCGACGAGCGCTACGCGCACCTGGTCGGCCGGACCATCAAGCTGCCGCTGACCGACCGGGAGATCCCGGTGGTCGCCGACGAGCACGTCGACCCGGAGTTCGGCACCGGCGCGGTCAAGGTGACGCCGGCCCACGACCCGAACGACTTCGCCATCGGCCAGCGCCACAACCTGCCCAACCTGACGGTCATGGACGAGCGCGGCGCGATCACCGTGCACGGCCCGTTCCTCGGCCTGGACCGGCTGGAGGCCCGCTCCGCCGTGGTCGGCGCGCTGCGCGAGCAGGGACGCATCGTCGCCGAGAAGCGCCCCTACGACCACGCGGTGGGCCACTGCTCGCGCTGCCACACCGTGGTCGAGCCGCGGCTGTCGCTGCAGTGGTGGGTCAAGGTCGAGCCGCTGGCGAAGGCCGCGGGCGACGCGGTCCGCGACGGCCGGGTCGAGATCCACCCGAAGGAGCTGGAGCGCCGCTACTTCGACTGGGTCGACAACATGCACGACTGGTGCATCTCGCGCCAGCTCTGGTGGGGCCACCGGATCCCGGTCTGGTACGGCCCGAACGACGAGGTCATCTGCGTCGGCCCGAACGAGGAGCCGCCCACCGGCGAGGGCTGGGTGCAGGACCCGGACGTCCTGGACACCTGGTTCTCCTCCGGCCTGTGGCCGTTCTCCACGCTCGGCTGGCCGGAGAAGACCCCGGAGCTGGAGAAGTTCTACCCGACCGACGTCCTGCTGACCGGTCACGACATCATCTTCTTCTGGGTCGCCCGGATGATGATGTTCGGCCTGTACGCGATGGACGGGGAGGCCCCGTTCAAGACGGTCGCGCTGACCGGCCTGGTCCGCGACGAGTTCGGCAAGAAGATGTCGAAGTCCACCGGCAACGCGGTCGACCCGCTGGACTGGATGGACGCCTACGGCGCCGACGCCGTCCGCTTCACGCTGGCCCGCGGCGCCAACCCCGGCGCCGACGTGCCGATCGGCGAGGACTGGGTCAAGGGCGCCCGGAACTTCTGCAACAAGATCTGGAACGCCACCCGCTTCGCGCTGATGAACGGCGCCACCGTCCAGGGCCCGCTGCCCGCGCCCGAGGAGCTCACCGCCGCGGACCGGTGGATCCTGTCCCGGCTGAACGCCACCGTGGCCGAAGTGGACGCGTTCTACGAGGACTTCGAGTTCGCGAAGGTCTCCGACGCGCTGTTCCACTTCGCCTGGGACGAGGTCTTCGACTGGTACGTCGAGCTGTCCAAGACCACGCTCAACAAGGGCGGCGTCCAGGCCGACCACGCCCGCCGGGTCCTCGGCGAGGTGCTGGACGTGACGCTGCGCCTGCTGCACCCGATCGTCCCGTTCGTCACCGACGCGCTGTGGACGACGCTCACCGGCGCCGAGTCCGTGGTGATCGCCGAGTGGCCGAAGGACTCCGGCTACCGGGACGCCGACGCCGAGTCGGAGATCGACCAGCTCCAGCAGCTGGTCACCGAGGTCCGCCGGTTCCGCAACGACCAGGGGCTGCGCGACACCCAGAAGGTCCCGGCGCAGCTGGAGCTGGCCGGTCACCGGCTGGAGGTGCACGAGGCGGCGATCCGCTCGCTGCTGCGGCTGACGGCGCCGGAGGACGGCTTCCAGGCCACCGCCTCGCTGCCGGTGGCCGGCACCACCGTCTCGCTCGACCTGTCCGGCACCATCGACGTGCCGGCCGAACGCAAGCGCCTGCAGAAGGACTTGGCGGCGGCCGAGAAGGAGAAGGCGCAGAGCACCGGCAAGCTCGGCAACGAGGCCTTCCTGGCCAAGGCGCCGGACGAGGTGGTCGCCAAGATCCGTACCCGGCTGGAGACCGCCGAGGCCGACATCGCCCGGATCACCGCCCAGCTCGCGGCGCTGCCGCAGGGCTGACCGCAGGTCAGGAAGGGCCGCTGCTCCCGCACTGCGGGGCAGCGGCCCTTCGGCTTTCCCGAGTTGGCTCCGACGGTTTGTCAATTCCCTTGGCCGCGCGTCGCGGTAACGGTTTCGCTGCGGCTATTCGTCCGGTATTCCCGGCAATTGGCGCGTTCCGCCAAAGGGAATACATCGCGTTGTCGACCCCGCGCGTTCAGCGAACTTCGCACATCGAATGTGTACGGTGGGCGGAGTTCCCATTCGGGCGGGGCAGCGAACGGAGGGCAGACGCATGGTGGCGACCGGGGAGTTGGCCGACGAACTTCCGGACGAACTTCCGATGGAAGAGGTGGAGGCGGCCAAGGCCCGGGCGGCGACCCTCCTGCTGGCATTCCGGCACGGAAACCAGCTCGCCTTCGACACCGAACTCGACCTGCTGCTCGCCGAGAACGCCGAGCGGGAGGCGACCACTCTGCTGGTGTGGATCGCCGCCGAGGCGGTCCGCAAGGCCTACGCCCCCGAGGTCGCCGACCGGGTGCTGCGCGGCCTGGCCCGCCGCGCCCCGTACGGCGCCGCCGAGGTCGCGGTGGACGAGGAGACGGCGAGCGCCGCGCTGCTGCTGGAGGCCGTCGCGGACGGGGACGTCGCCGCGGTCCGCGCCCTGGTGGCGGGCACCGCCGACACCACCTACCTGTTGGGCGGCCTGGTGCAGGCGGTGGCGATGATGCTGCCGCTGCTGCCGGAGGGCGAGGCCGAGGAGATCGCCGCCGAACTGCGCCGTCGGCACGCCGCCCGGCTGCCCACGCCCCGCGCCACGAGTTGACGGATCGTCACTGCCGGAGGCCCGGCGGGGGCGTCCCGCCGGGCCCTTCGCCGGGCTGCCGCTACGGCATGGCGTGCAGGTGGGAGCCGATGGTGTTCGCGATGCCGCCGCCCGCGAGGGCGTCCCAGTTGGTGGACCAGGTCATTGCGCCGCCGATGCCCGGCCAGGTCGTCGAGGGCTTGAAGGAACCGCAGTTGGTGCCGGCGGCCAGGCAGTCCAGGGCCGCGTTCACGGTCGCCGGGCTGGTGTAGCCGCCGCCGGCCGCGCTGGTGGAGGCGGGCACCCCGAGGCCGACCTGACTCGGGTTCAGGCCGCCCTGGAGCTGGATGCAGGCCAGGCCGGTGAGGAAGTTCTCGGTGCCCTGCGAGTACACGCCGCCGTCGCAGCCGAGCATCGCGCCGGAGTTGTAGTACTGCATGTTGACGATGGTCAGGATGTCCTTGGTGGCCAGCGCCAGCTTGAAGTACTCGGTGCCGGTGGACTGCATGTCGATGGTCTGCGGAGCCATGGTGAGCACGAATCCGGCCCCCACCTTCGCCGCCAGGGTGTGCAACGCCTGCGCCATGTAGGTGGAGTTGACGCCGTTCTCCAGGTCGATGTCGATCCCGTCGAAACCGTACGTCTGGATCAGGCTGTACGCGGAGTTGGCGAAGTTCGTCGCCGCGGCCGAACTCGCCACCGAGATCGTGCCGTTCTGCCCGCCGACCGAGACGATGACCTTCTTCCCGGCCGCCCGCTTGGCCGCGATGTCGGCCCTGAACTGGGCGTCGGTGTAGCCGTTCAGCTTCGTCGACAGCGTCGGGTCCAGGGTGAAGCTGATCGCGCCCTGCGTGCTGGTGGCGTCCGCGAAGGCCACCGCGATGATGTCGTACGCCGCGGGGACGTCACTGATCCGCTGCGGGGTCGCGCCGTTGTAGAAGTTCTGCCAGTAGCCGGTCAGCAGGTGCTTCTGCCCGGGCGGCGGCGGAGTGGTGGTCGAGCTGCTGGGCGACGGCGACGCGGAGGTGGACGTCGACGGGGACGGCGAGGCGGAGTCGGACGCGCTCGGCGACGCCGAGGTCGAGCCGGAGCCGGACGGGCTGGGCGAGGAGCTGCCCGGGCCGACCATCGAGACCTTGTCCACCAGGTACGCGGACTGCCCGTACCAGCCGTGGAACCACACCTGCACCGAGGTGGTGGAGGCGCCCGTGGTGAAGGTGCTGCTGAGCGTGTTCCACCCGGTGTTGGAGCTCCAGGTGGACGGGTCGGTGCCGCCGGTGCCGGTGGCGCCCAGGAACACGTACGTGCCCTGCACCACCGCGGACAGGGTGTACGTCGAGTTGGGCAGCACGGTGACCTGCTGGCTGCAGTTGGCGTAGTCCGAGCCGGCCGGGGTGCCCTGCAGGTCCCAGCCGGTGGCGGAGTTGTTCACCGCGGTGACGGTGGGGCCGCAGCTCCACGGGGCGATGTGGTTGCCGGCCGAGAAGTCGCCGTTCTGGATCACGTCCACGTTCGCGGCGCTGGCCGTTCCGGTGCCGGTCAGCACCATGCCGACCAGGGCCAGCGCGGCCGCCAGCAGCCCGGCGAGCAGCGCCCGCGCGCCGCGCGGGTGTCGATGTGGTGCACGCATGCCATCTCCATGTGGGGGAGTGTCGATGGGGGTGCGGTGCGGGGGAGTGGTTCACACGGTGGACTGGACCAATTCCGGTGTCAAGAGGGCGGGTTGGCGATGCGTCGGGCCGCTGCCGCCGACGGGGCGGCCAACTCGGCGGTCAGCCGGGCGATCCGCTCCGCCGCGTGCCCGTCGCCGTACGGGCTCGGCACGGCGGCCAGCCGCGCGAGCAGCGTCGGGCCCTCGGCGAGCCGGGCGCGGGCGGCGGCCGCCAGGTCGGCGCCGGGGGAGACCAGCGCGGCGAACCCGGTGTCCACCGCCTCCGGCCGCTCGGTGGAACGGCGCACCACCAGCAGCGGACGGCCCAGCACCGTGCACTCCTCCTGCACCCCGCCGGAGTCCGACACCAGCAGCGCGGCCTGCCCGGCCAGGCCCAGGAACTCGGCGTACCCGAGCGGCTCCACCACCCGCAGCCGGGCCAACAGGCGGGTCAGGCCGAAGCGTTCGGCGGCGGCCACGGTGCGCGGGTGCAGCGGCAGCAGCACCGGCAGGCCGGTGGTGGCCAGTTCGTCCAGCGCGCCGAGCACCGCGCCGAGCGCCTCGGCGGTGTCGGTGTTCTCGGGGCGGTGCACGGTGGCCAGCAGGTAGCGGTCGGCGCGCAGGCCGTGGCGGTCGAGCAGCGCGGCCTGCTCGGCGGGGCCGGGCAGTTGGGCGCGCACCACCTCGACCACGGTGTTGCCGGTGGTGGCGATCCGCCGCCCGTCCACGCCCTCGGCGCGCAGGTTGGCGGCGTTCTCCGGGGTGGCCGCGCAGAGCAGGTCGGCGATGTGGTCGACCATCACCCGGTTGTGCTCCTCCGGCATCGCCCGGTCGTGGCTGCGCAGCCCCGCCTCGACGTGCACCAGCGGAATGCCGCGGGCGTTGGCGGCCAGCGCCCCGGCCAGCGTGGCGTTGGTGTCGCCCTGCACCACCACGGCGGCCGGCCGGTCGGCGGTGAACGCGGTGTCCAACTGGTCCAGCGAGGCGGCGATCTGGCCGGCCCGCGGCCGGCCGCCCACGCCGGTCAGCACCTGCGGTTCGGGCAGCGAGAGCTCCCGCAGGAACCGGCCCGACATCGCCTCGTCCCAGTGCTGGCCGGTGTGCACCAGCCGGGCGGCCGGGCCGAGCGCGTGCACCAGCGGGGCGAGCTTCACCAGCTCCGGGCGGGTGCCGAGGACCACGGCCACGCTCCTGGGCGCCAGCCGCGGCGACGGGCGGGAAACGGTCATCGAGGTGCTCTCCTGCGAGGTCGTCCGAAAGGTCATCAGTTCTCCAGCGCGGTGGGCGCGCCGACCACCGTCAGCTCGGCGTTGCGCCGGGTCTTCGCCCAGCCGGTCCGGCCGCGCGCCTCCCGCCAGGCGGCGCGCGGCGCCACCAGGAAGAGGTGGTACGTGTACAGCCACAGCGCCAGGCCCCAGGCCAGGCCGGTGGCCCAACTGCGGTCCGGGTACTCGCGCTTGCGGTAGCCCAGGCCCCACAGCGCCATCGGCAGCGCGCCGACCACGAAGGCGGCCAGCATCAGCAGCCCGAAGCGGGACCAGAAGGCCGCGGAGTCCTCGGGGTAGAAGGTCTCGGTGGCCAGCGAGATCCCCAGCGTCAGCGGGGTCAGCACCACCAGCGCCACCGCCACCACCGGCTGCAGGCAGGTGTAGAGCACCTCCGCCTTGCCGTGCACGCCGTAGTGCGGCGAGCGCAGCACCCGCGGCAGGTGGCGCAGGCACTGCAGGGTGCCCTGCGACCAGCGGGTGCGCTGGGTCAGGAAGCGCCGCCCGGAGACCAGCGCCTCCTGCGACACCCGGGCCTCGGGCACGTGGGTCAGCCGGTGCCCGGCCAGCCGCAGCTCCAGGCTCGACTCGTAGTCCTCGATCAGCCCGCGCTGCGGCCACGGCCGGCCGTCCTCGGCCAGCGCGTCCAGCGCCGACAGTCGGACGAACTGGCCGTTGCCGCCCAGGCCGACGCTGCCGGTGCGGCGGCGCAGCAGCTGCATCGCGGTGTTCGCGGCCAGGAACTCGACGTCCTGCATCCGCACCAGCGCCCGGGCCGCCGCGTTCACGGCCCGGCCCCGGGACGGCATCGGCTCGCGGTCGTCGGCGTTGCGCATCACCACGCCGATCTGCACCGCCGCGGTGTCCGGGCGGCCCATCGCCTCGGCGTTGGCGACGTGGCCGAGCGCGCCCGGCTCCAGCCGCCCGTCCGCGTCGATCACCCCGAGCACCACCCGGGAGCGGTCGGCGCCGGCCGGCAGCCAGGCGGAGACCGCCCGGTAGGCGGCGTTCAGGGCCGCGCCCTTGCCGATCCGGGCGTCCGGGCGGGTCCGGCGCACCAGGTGCACCATCGGGTCCCGCTCGGCGGCGGCGGCCACGATCTCGCCGGTGCGGTCCTCGCTGGCGTCGTCGACCACCCACAGGTGCGCCTGCGGGGCGGCCCACCGCAGCTCGGCGACGGTGGCGCCGATCACCGCCTGCTCGTCGCGGCAGGGCACCACCAGGTGCCACTGCAACGCGTCGGCGTCGCCCGGCGGCAGGGTGCGCCCGCGCCGCAGGGCGTCCGCCGAGCCGGCCCAGTACACCAGGTAGCGGCCGAGCACGAGCACCATGTAGGCGAGCGCCAGCAGCGACAGCACCGGGGCGATCCGCAGGAAGAACAGGTCCATACCACTAGGCTCACCGGCCGCCGGGTCCCCCGGCCGTGGACCTCGGACCCGTTCGGTCGGGACTTTCTACCCGGCGCGCGGCCCCCGGGGTGGCCGTCGGGGACGCGCGTCGGGAGTCCTTAGACTGGCGGGGTGAGCGACAAGGCCGAGCCCAACCCCTACACCGTCCGTCCCGCCGACGCCGGCGGCACCGACTCCGAACTGCGCGCCGTCGAGGCCGAACTGGCCACCCGCTGGCCGGAGAACAAGCTGGAGCCCTCGCTCGACCGGATCGAGGCGCTGATGGACATCCTCGGCCAGCCGCAGCGCTCCTACCCGTCCATCCACATCACCGGCACCAACGGCAAGACCTCCACCGCCCGGATGATCGAGCAGCTGCTCGGCACGTTCGAACTGCGCACCGGCCGCTACACCTCCCCGCACGTGGAGTCCGTCACCGAGCGGATCAGCCTGGACGGGCAGCCGATCAGCCCGGAGCGGTTCGTCGAGACCTACCGCGACATCGAGCCGTACGTGCAGATGGTCGACGCGGCGCAGCCGGTCGCGATGTCCTTCTTCGAGGTGCTCACCGGCATGGCGTACGCGGCCTTCGCGGACGCCCCGGTGGACGTCGCGGTGGTCGAGGTCGGCATGGGCGGCTCCTGGGACGCCACCAACGTGATCGACGCCCAGGTGTCGGTGATCACCCCGATCGGCCTGGACCACACCGACAAGCTCGGCGACACCACCGGCAAGATCGCGGTCGAGAAGTCCGGGATCATCAAGCCCGGCGCCCTCGCCGTGGTCGCCCAGCAGCAGCTGGATGCCGCCGAGACCATCCTGCGCCGGGCCGTCGAGGTGGACGCCACGGTGGCCCGCGAGGGCATGGAGTTCGGCGTGCTGCGCCGCGAGGTCGCCATCGGCGGCCAGCTGGTCACCCTGCGCGGCCTCGGCGGCCACGAGTACCAGGACGTCTTCCTCCCGCTGCACGGCGACCACCAGGCGCAGAACGCGGCCCTCGCGCTGAGCGCCGTCGAGGCGTTCTTCGGCGTCGGCCAGGGCGGCGCCGAGCACCTGGACGAGGACAAGGTCCGGCAGGCGTTCTCCGGCGTCTCCTCGCCGGGCCGCCTGGAGGTGGTCCGCCGCAGCCCCACCGTGATCCTGGACGCCGCGCACAATCCGCACGGCGCGCAGGCCGCGGTCGCCGCGCTGGGCGAGGCGTTCGGCTTCACCAAGCTGGTCGGCGTGATCGGCACCAGCGGGGACAAGGACGTCACCGGCCTGCTGGAGGCGTTCGAGCCGATCCTGGCCGAGGTCGTCATCACCCAGAACTCCACCCACCGCGCGATGCCCGTCGACCAGTTGGCCGCGCTCGCCGTCGACGTGTTCGGCGAGGACCGGGTGCAGGTCGAGCCCCGGCTGGACGACGCCATCGACGCCGCGGTCACCCTCGCCGAGGAGGAGGACCTCGGCGGCGCCGGTGTCCTGGTCACCGGCTCCGTCATCACGGTGGGCGAGGCGCGCCTGCTGTTCGGAAGGAAGTGACATGAGGACGCTCTGCTCCTCGACGCTGATCGGCGAGGCACTCCTGATCATGTTCGCCGGCCTGGTCGCGATGAAGCTGACCGACGTCGGCACCGGCACGATCTGGGCGGTCAGCGGCGTCGCCATCCTGCTCTGCCTGCTGCTGTGCGGCGTGATCACCCGCCCCGGCGCGGTCTGGGTCGGCTGGGCGCTGCAGGTCGGCGTGCTGGCAAGCGGCCTGGTGCTGCCGACGATGTACGCCTTCGGCGTGGTGTTCGGCGCCCTGTGGTGGTGCTCGGTGCACTACGGCCGCAAGATCGACGAGCTCAAGGCGCAGCGCGCCGCGGCCGCCGAGGCCGCAGCCCCGGCTGCGGCCTGACCGGGCTGGGCGCGGGGGCGGCCTCCCGGCCGGGTAGTGTCAGGTGCACACACCGCACCACCGACCACTCCAGGAGCCGCCCCGTGTCCCAGCGCACTCTCGTCCTGCTCAAGCCCGACGCCGTGAAGCGCGGCCTGGCCGGCGAGATCATCAGCCGGATCGAGCGCAAGGCCGGCTGGCGCTTCGCTGCGATGGAGCTCCGCACCTTCGACCGCGGGACCCTGGAGCAGCACTACGCCGAGCACGTCGGCCGTCCGTTCTACGAGCCGCTGCTGGAGTTCATGACCTCCGGCCCGTCGATCGCGCTGATCGTCGAGGGCGAGAACGTGATCCCGGGCATCCGCGCGCTGGCCGGTGCCACCGACCCGCTGCAGGCGGGCGCGGGCACCATCCGCGGCGACTACGCGACGATCACCCGCGAGAACCTGATCCACGCCTCGGACTCCCCGGAGTCGGCCGAGCGGGAGATCAAGATCTTCTTCCCGGCGCACGTCTGAGGACACCCTGTGGGGACTCGGTAGGAGTCCGGTACGGCCCCGGTGCCCCCGCCTCGGCGGGGGCACTTCGCCCAAGTGGGCGTTAATCCTCAAATCACGGAACCCTGCGCTCCGACACGGCGTCCCAATGCCAGGAGAAGCCGATCAGTCCCCGGAGAATGGGCGGGACGCCGTGCCCGCCGCTCGTCCTGCGCGGCGTGACTACGATGGACCCCAACTCACGGGCCCCGAGCGGCTGCTCAGCCGCCGTCAGCCCCGCTGCGGGCCCAGGCGGCCGGCTCTCTCCCCCCGCCCTTGATCCACATTCGGGAAGGCACTCGACATCCCATGGCGAACAACCTGTCGTTCCTCGGCCGGGACCTGGCGATCGACCTCGGCACCGCGAACACACTGGTGTACGTCCGGGGCAAGGGCATCGTGCTGAACGAGCCGTCGGTGGTCGCGGTGAACACCAACACCGGGGGCATCCTCGCGGTGGGCGCCGAGGCCAAGCAGATGATCGGCCGGACCCCCGGCAACATCGTGGCGATCCGCCCGCTGAAGGACGGCGTGATCGCCGACTTCGAGATCACCGAGCGGATGCTGCGGTACTTCATCCTGAAGATCCACCGCCGCCGCTACCTGGCCCGCCCGCGGGTCGTGGTGTGCGTGCCGTCCGGCATCACCGGCGTCGAGCGCCGCGCCGTGGTGGAGGCCAGCATGCTGGCCGGCGCCCGCCAGGTGCACATCATCGAGGAGCCGATGGCCGCCGCGATCGGCGCCGGCCTGCCGGTGCACGAGCCGACCGGCAACATGGTGGTCGACATCGGCGGCGGCACCACGGAGGTCGCGGTGATCTCGCTCGGCGGGATCGTCACCGCCCAGTCGCTGCGGGTCGCCGGCGACGAGCTGGACAACGCGATCGTCCAGCACATCAAGAAGGAGTACAGCCTGCTGCTCGGCGAGCGCAGCGCCGAGCAGATCAAGATGTCGATCGGCTCCGCGTTCGGCCTGGAGGGCGAGAAGGACGAGCACGCCGAGATCCGCGGCCGCGACCTGGTCTCCGGCCTGCCGAAGACCGTGGTGATCTCCGCCGCCGAGGTCCGCACGGCCATCGACGAGCCGGTGAACTCGATCATCGACTCGGTGAAGACCACCCTCGACCAGTGCCCGCCGGAACTGGCCGGCGACGTGATGGACCGGGGCATCGTGCTCACCGGCGGCGGCGCCCTGCTGCGCGGCCTGGACGAGCGGCTTCGCCGGGAGACCGGCATGCCGGTGCACATCGCCGAGAACCCGCTCGACTCGGTGGCCCTGGGGGCGGGCAAGTGTGTCGAGGAGTTCGAGGCACTCCAGCAGGTACTCGACGCCCAGCCGCGTCGCTAGACAACTTTCCAACTGAAGAACAGACAGAGCTGACTGAGCTGATGGACCAGCAGATGGACAATCGGCACGAAGGGGCGGCACCAGCACCGTGAGGGACACCCGACAGAGTCGACTACTGCTGGTCCTCCTGGTCGCGCTCGCATTTGCCCTGATCACCGTCGACATCAAGGGCGGGCAGGACTCGCCGCTCGGCGCCCCGCGCCGGGCGGTGGCTTCCGTGCTGGGGCCGGTGGAGAACGCCGCGGCCGGCGCGGTCGACCCGGTCGCCGGATACGTCAAGGCGATCCGCGACGCCAGCACCGACCAGGAACGGCTGCACCAGATCACCCGGGAGAACACCGAGCTGCGCCAGCGGCTGGCCTCCTCGGACGCCGCGACCGGCCGTACCAAGCAACTGGACGACATGCTGCGCACCGCCGGCACCGGCGGCTACACCATCAAGGCCGCGCAGGTGATCGCGATCGGCGCGGCCCAGGGCTTCTCCTGGACCATCACCATCGACGCCGGCAGCGACGACGGCCTGACCCGCGACATGACCGTCATCGACAGCCAGGGCCTGGTCGGCCGAATCACCACCGTCGCCCCGACCACCGCCACCGTGCTGCTCGCCTCCGACCCCGGCTTCACCGCCGGCGTCCGGCTGGAGGGCAACAACGAGATCGGCTTCGCGGCCGGGCAGGGCGCCTCGCCGATGAAGATCGAGCTGCTCAACGGCCGCGCCCAGGTGAAGGCCGGCGACCGGCTGGTCACCTTCGGCTCGCAGAGCGGACGCCCGTTCGTCCCCGGCGTCCCGGTCGGCACCGTCAAGGAGGTGCAGGCCACCCCGGGCCAGCTCACCAAGACCATCCTGGTCGAGCCGTACGTGCAGTTCACCCGGCTCGACCTGGTCGGCGTGGTGGTCGTGCCGCCGCGCACCGACCCGCGGGACGCCGTGCTGCCGCCGGTCCCCGCCGCCTCCGCCGGCGCCGGGGGCAACCCGCAGGCGCCGATCGCCGCCGTACCGCCCACCACCGGGGGGAACTGATGTTTCGTCCGTCTCGGATCCTGCTGTCCGCCGTCCTGCTGGTGCTCGCCCTGGTGATCCAGGTCAGCGTCCTCGGCCGGCTCCAACTGCCCGGCGCCACCCCGGACCTGCTGATGCTGGTGGTGGTCGGCCTGGGCCTGGTCTACGGGTCCACCGGCGGCTGCCTGACCGGCTTCGCCGCCGGCCTGCTGGCCGACCTCGCCCCGCCGTCCGACCACGCGGTCGGCCGGTACGCGCTGGTGCTCTGCCTGGTCGGCTACGGCGCCGGGCTGCTCCGCCCGGACAGCGGCCGGCAGCGCTCCGCGCTCGGCGCGATCGGCGTGGTCGCGGTCGCCGCGGTGGTCTCCACCCTGCTGTACGCCACCGTCGGCGCCCTGGTCGGCGACACCGCCGCCCGGCATGTCGGCCTGACCGGACTGGTGTTCAGCGCCCTGCTGTACGACGTGCTGCTGGCCCCGTTCACGGTGCCGCTGGTGATGCTGCTGGCCCGCCGCTTCGACGGCGACCGGGTGGTCAACGAGACGGTGCGCGGCGCGGACGGCGGCTCCGGCCTCGGCGCGCTCGCCCGGTACCGGACCACGCGGGAGCCCGCGTCCACCGCCTCCTACAAGAAGAGGCGCTCGCTCGGCCTCGCCAAGCGCCCCTGAGCCCGGTACGGAGCCCGCACACGTGACGAACATTCCCGAGACCGGCCGCACCCGACGGGTGACGATCCGGCTGGTGGTGCTGCAGATCCTGGTGCTGTCGCTGCTGGCCACCCTCGGCGGCCGGCTGTGGTACCTGCAGATCCGCAACGGCAAGGAGTTCACCGCCAAGGCCGAGGGCAACCACATCCGCGAGGTGGTGGAGCCCGCCGTCCGCGGCGAGATCCTGGACGCCGCCGGACGGATCCTGGCCGGCAACGAGACCAAGCTGGTGGTGTCGGTGTCCCGCACCGCGCTGATGCAGCAGAAGGACCACGGCAAGGCGGTGCTGACCCGGCTCGCCGACGTCCTCGGCGTGCCCGCCGACGACGTCAAGAACAAGGTCCGGCTCTGCGACGCGAAGACCCCGCAGCCGTGCTGGAACGGCTCCCCGTACCAGCCGATCCCGGTCACCCAGCAGGCCACCACCCAGCAGGCGATGCAGATAATGGAGCGCCGCGAGGACTTCCCCGGCGTCACCGCCCAGCCCACCGCGCTGCGCCGCTACACCGGCGCGGAGGGCGCCAGCGCCGCCCAGATCCTCGGCTACCTGTCGCCGGTCACCGACGACGAGGTCACCAGGACCGCCGACAAGACCGGCCGAGAGCGCCGCCTGCCGTCCGACCAGATCGGCCGGGCCGGCCTGGAGTCCGTCTACGACGACGACCTGCGCGGCACCACCGGCGTCGACCGGCTGGAGGTCGACAACCTCGGCCGGGTGATCGGCAGCGCCGGCACCACCCCCGCCCAGCCCGGCAACAACCTGATCACCTCGATCGACGCCCGGGTGCAGAAGGTGGTCGAGGACCAGCTCAACCAGGCCATGGTCGAGGCCCGCAAGGTGTACGACAAGGAGACCAGCAAGAACTACGTCGCCGACTCCGGCGCGGCCGTGGTGATGGACGTGCACACCGGCCGGATCGTCGCGATGGCCAGCGCCCCCACCTACGACCCCAACCTGTGGGTCGGCGGCATCTCCGCCAAGGACTACGAGGCGCTGAACAGCAAGGACTCCAACTACCCGCTGATCAACCGGGCCATACAGGGTCAGTCCGCCCCCGGCTCGACGTTCAAGGTGATCTCCACCACCGCCGCCGTGCAGGCCGGCTACGACCTCAACGGGCACTACCCCTGCCCGAAGTCGCTGACCATCGGCGGCCGGGAGTTCAAGAACTTCGAGTCCGAGCAGTTCGGTGACATCTCCCTGGAGAAGGCGCTGGAGGTGTCCTGCGACACCGTCTTCTACGGCCTGGCCTACGACCAGTGGATGAAGGACGGCGGCCTCAAGCCCAAGAAGGACGCCCCGGACTGGTTCTTCAAGACCGCCCACGAGTTCGGCCTCGGCGCCAAGACCGGCATCGACCTGCCGGGCGAGGTCACCGGTCGGGTCCCCGACCGGCAGTGGAAGCAGTCGTACTACGAGGCGATGAAGCAGTCCTGGTGCGACCAGGCGGCCAAGGGCGGCCACGAGTACGCGGACGAGATCGCCCGCGAGAACTGCGTCGACGGCAACCAGATGCGCGCCGGTGACATGGTCAACTTCGCCATCGGCCAGGGCGACACCCTGGTCACCCCGCTGCAGATGGCCCGGATCTACTCGGCGCTCGCCAACGGCGGCACCCTGTACCGGCCCAGCATCGGCAAGGCGGTCGTCAGCCCCGACGGCACCCTGGTGCGCGACATCGCCCCGCACGAGGACGGCAAGATCCCCGCCCAGGGACAGCTGCTCGACTACATCGACCAGGCCACCGCGGGCGTCATCACCAGCGGCACCGCCGCCTGGAAGTTCACCGGCGCCGGCTGGCCGCAGGGCAAGATCGAACTGCACGCCAAGACCGGCACCGCCGAGGTCGCCGGCAAGCAGACCACCTCCTGGCTGACCACCTACAGCAAGGACTACGCGGTGGTCATGACGATCAGTCAGGGCGGCACCGGCTCCGGCGGCTCCGGCGACTCGGTGCGCCGGATCTACCAGGCGCTGTACGGCGTCGACGACAAGGGCAACATCGACAACGCCAAGGCGCTGCTGCCGCAGCCGCAGGCCGAACTGCCCAAGTTCAACCCGGACGGCACCGCGATCGTCCAGGCCGCGTACACCTACGAGGGCAACCGCTCCTTCCTGGACCCGGCCCGCCCCGCCCAGGCCGACCCGGCCACCGCGGTGGCGCTGGCCGCACTCGAACCCAACCGGACCGGAAGCCAGGGAAGGGGCCGGTCATGACGTCCTACGGCTCGTACCGCACCGTCCGGCTCTCGCCGCGGCGCTCCTCGCTGTCCCGGGCGCTGGCCAAGGACTCCCCGCTGCGCCGGGTCGACTGGATCATAATTCTGGCGGCGCTGGCGCTCTCCATGATGGGTTCGCTGCTGGTCTGGTCCGCCACCCGCGGCCGCGACTCGCTGACCCACGGCGACCCGCAGTACTTCCTGTACCGGCACCTGACCAACCTGATGATCGGCATCGGCCTGTGCGTCGCGACGATCACGCTCGGCACCCGCCGGCTGCGCACCGCGGTGCCGTTCCTCTACCTCGCCGTGATGCTGATGCTGTTCGCGGTGCTCAGCCCGCTCGGTTCGACCATCAACGGCGCGCACAGCTGGATCCAGCTCGGCGGCGGCTTCTCCATCCAGCCCGCCGAGTTCGCCAAGCTGGCGATCGTGCTGGGCATGGCCACCGTGCTGTCCGCCCGGGTGGACGCCGGCGAACGCGAGTTCCCGCCCTCCCGCAGCGTGCTGCAGGCGCTGGCGGTGGCCGGCTTCCCGATGTGCGTGGTGCTGCTGATGCCGGACCTCGGCTCGGTGATGGTCATGGTGGTCACCATGTTCGGCGTGCTGCTGGCCTCCGGCGCCGCCAACCGCTGGGTGTTCGGCCTGCTGGGCGGTGGCACCGTCGGCGCGCTCGCGGTGTGGAAGCTCGGCATCCTCAGCCAGTACCAGATCGACCGGTTCGCGGCCTTCGCCAACCCCGCGCTCGACCCGGCCGGCGTCGGCTACAACACCGCCCAGGCCCGGATCGCCATCGGCTCCGGCGGCCTGACCGGCATGGGCCTGTTCCACGGCACCCAGACCACCGGCCAGTTCGTGCCCGAGCAGCAGACCGACTTCGTGTTCAGCGTGGCCGGCGAGGAACTCGGCTTCATCGGCGCCCTGGTGATGATCGGTCTGCTGGGCGTCATCCTGTGGCGGGCCTGCCGGATAGCGCGCCAGGCCACCGACCTGTTCGGCACCGTCCTGGCGGCCGGCGCGGTCACCTGGTTCGCCTTCCAGGCCTTCGAGAACATCGGCATGAACCTCGGCATCATGCCGGTCGCGGGCATCCCCCTGCCGTTCGTCTCCTACGGCGGCTCGTCGATGTTCGCGGTCTGGATCGCGATCGGACTGCTGCAGTCGGTCCGCTCGCAACGGCCGATAGCGATCTGACCCGTTCGGCCCTTGCGGGCGTGGAAACAGTGACCCTCGGGGCTCGGCTACCCTTGAGGGTCACTGCTTTTTCTGCCGTAAAGGTCCTTGCGCATGACAGTCGAATCGGTCTTCCCACGCCTGGAGGCCCTCCTCCCGCACGTCCAGAAGCCGATCCAGTACGTCGGTGGCGAGCTCAACTCGACCGTCAAGGACTGGGACGCCTGCGACGTCCGCTGGGCGCTGATGTACCCCGACGCGTACGAGGTCGGGCTGCCCAACCAGGGCACCATGATCCTCTACGAGGTGCTGAACGAGCGCGAGGGCGTGCTCGCCGAGCGCAGCTACAGCGTCTGGCCCGACCTCGAAGCCCTGATGCGCGAGCACGGCGTCCCGCAGTTCACGGTCGACGCGCACCGCCCGATCAAGGCGTTCGACGTCTTCGGCCTGTCGTTCTCCACCGAGCTCGGCTACACCAACATGCTGACCGCGCTCGACCTGGCGGGCATCCCGCTGCTCGCCGCGGACCGCACCATGGACGACCCGGTCGTGCTGGCCGGCGGCCACGCCGCGTTCAACCCCGAGCCGATCGCCGACTTCATCGACGCCGCCGTGATCGGCGACGGCGAGCAGGCCGTCCTCGACATCACCGACATCGTCCGCGCCTGGAAGGCCGAGGGCCGCCCCGGCGGCCGCGACGAACTGCTGCTGCGCCTCGCCAAGACCGGCGGCGTGTACATCCCGCGGTTCTACGACGTCGAGTACCTGCCGGACGGCCGGATCGGCCGCGTCGTCCCGAACCGCCCCGGCGTGCCGTGGCGGGTCTCCAAGCACACCGTCATGGACCTCGACGAGTGGCCCTACCCCAAGCAGCCGCTGGTCCCGCTCGCCGAGACCGTGCACGAGCGGATGTCCGTCGAGATCTTCCGCGGCTGCACCCGCGGCTGCCGTTTCTGCCAGGCCGGCATGATCACGCGCCCCGTGCGGGAGCGAAGCATCACCGGCATCGGCGAGATGGTCGAGCGCGGCCTGAAGGCCACCGGCTTCGAGGAGGTCGGCCTGCTCTCGCTGTCCTCCGCCGACCACTCCGAGATCGCCGACGTCACCAAGGGCCTCGCCGACCGCTACGCCGAGGACAAGATCGGCCTCTCGCTGCCCTCCACCCGGGTCGACGCCTTCAACATCGACCTCGCCAACGAGCTCTCCCGCAACGGCCGCCGCTCCGGCCTCACCTTCGCCCCCGAAGGCGGCTCCGAGCGGATCCGCAAGGTCATCAACAAGATGGTGTCCGAGGAGGACCTCATCAACACGGTGGCCACCGCGTACGGCAACGGCTGGCGCCAGGTGAAGCTGTACTTCATGTGCGGCCTGCCCACCGAGACCGACGAGGACGTCCTCCAGATCGGCGAGATGGCGAAGAACGTCATCGCCAAGGGCCGCGAGGTCACCGGCACCAACGACATCCGCTGCACCGTCTCCATCGGCGGCTTCGTCCCCAAGCCGCACACCCCCTTCCAGTGGGCCCCGCAGCTGTCCGCCGAGGCCACCGATGAGCGGCTCACCAAGCTCCGCGACTCCATCCGCGGCGACCGCAAGTTCGGCAAGAACATCGGCTTCCGCTACCACGACGGCAAGCCCGGCATCGTCGAGGGCCTGCTCTCCCGCGGCGACCGCCGCCTCGGCGCCGTCATCCGCGCCGTCTACGAGGACGGCGGCCGATTCGACGGCTGGCGCGAGCACTTCTCGTACGACCGCTGGATGGCCTCCGCCGAGAAGGGCCTGACCGGCACCGGCGTCGACGTCGACTGGTACACCACCCGCGAGCGCACCTACGAGGAAGTCCTCCCCTGGGACCACCTCGACAGCGGCCTCGACAAGGACTGGCTCTGGGAGGACTGGCAGGACGCCCTCGAGGAGGTCGAGGTCGAGGACTGCCGCTGGACCCCGTGCTTCGACTGCGGCGTCTGCCCGCAGATGGACACCCACATCCAGGTCGGCCCCACCGGCAAGAAGCTCCTCCCCCTGACGGTCGTCAACAACTGACGCCCCCGCAGCGGAACTTCGCCCCCGTCGCCCATGTTGCGGCGGGGGCGTTGTGCTGCGTCGCAGCGAAGCGAGCGGAGGACCCGCCGGCCGGCGGAGCCCGGTTCGACCGGCTGAGCGGCCGGGGCGGTAACAGGCCCGGCGCGGGTGGGGTGGGGTACCGCGTACCCTTGGAACGACAGAGTTCGGCCGGAGCCGCAAGCGGTGCGAGGCCGGACGGGGACATACTGACGAAGGACTGAGCTCCCTGGCACGCCGCACGCCCGACGGTCCGCCGCCCGCGCCGACGGTGCAGCGCATCCGTCTGCGCTACACCAAGCGCGGCCGTCTGCGCTTCACCAGCCACCGGGACTTCCAGCGGGCGTTCGAGCGCGCGCTCCGCCGCTCGGCCGTCCCGATGGCCTACTCCGCCGGCTTCACCCCGCACCCGAAGGTCTCCTACGCGAATGCCGCCCCCACCGGCACCGCGAGCGAGGCCGAGTACCTGGAGATCGGTCTCGCCCAGGAGCGCGACCCGGAGGCGCTGCGTCGCCAGCTCGACGAGTCGCTGCCGGACGGCCTGGACATCACCGACGCCGTCGAGGTCCGCACCAGCAACTTCGTGGAGCGCCTGGAGGCCTCCGAGTGGCTGCTGCGCCTGCCCGGCGTGGAGCCCGAGCAGGCCGGGCGGGCTGCCGCCGCGTTCCTGGCCGCCGAGGCGGTCGAGGTCCAGCGGATGACCAAGAACGGCCTGCGCACTTTCGATGCGCGCGCCGCTGTCGCCGCCCTCGACGTGCTGCCCGAGGGCACCTCGCAGGTCGGGATCGGTGACGACACACTCACCCAGGGTGCGGGCGATGTTCGTACGGGTGCTCCCTGTGCGATACTGCGCCTGGTAGTACGACACGCCACACCCGCCGTACGACCCGACGACGTATTGTCCGGCCTCCGTTCGACGGCCGACCTCGCGCCGCCGGTCCCCGCAGAGGTGACCAGGCTGGCGCAGGGGCCGCTCGACGAGCAGACCGGCACGGTGACCGACCCGCTGGCGCTCGACCGCGCCGCGGCCGAGGTCGGCCGGTAGGCCGCCCCGCCGCGCGCAACCGCCGTCCGCCGAGTGGGCGGGAGCGCAGGCACGGAGCTCGTCTCCGCGTCTGCGGCTCCCCGGCCTCCGCAGCTCCCCAGGGGAGCGGGCGTCGTTGCGTGCAGGCCCGGCCGTCCTCGGCCCGGCCGCTTGAAAACTGAGAAGACTGGTCAGACCAGAAGACTTTTCGACTCCCCGCGTCCTGCGGGGGTCGAGCGAGACTACGAGCCCCTGTGCGGCCTCGCGTCCGAACGACGGCACCGTGGGAGCCGGAACCGCCCGAAAGGCGCGGCCGGCTGGTGAATGCGGTGGCACGTCGTGCCCGGATGCGGAGCCCGGGGGCCTGACGGGAGACACACCCGCATGCTCGAAAACACCGACCCGCAGTCCGCTGCGGCCGACCACAACGACGACGGCGCCTCCGCGGCCCCGCCGCGCCGCCGTCGCCGGGCGGTATCCCGCCCGGCCGGCTCCCCGCAGGGCGCCGCGAGCGAGAGCGCCGAGACCGTCGTCACGGGCGCCCCGGCGAGCGCCGAGGAGCCCCCGGCCGCCGAGAAGCCCGCCCGGGCCCGGCGCACCCGCAAGCGCGCGGAGTCCCCGGCCGGTGCGCCGGAGACCGCCCCCGCTGCCCCCGCTGCTGCCGAGCCGGTCGCCGAGGAGCCCGCCGCCGAACCGGCCGCGGAGGAGAAGCCCGCTCGTGCCCGCCGGGCGCGCAAGCGCGTCTCCGCGCCCGCCCAGAGCCCCGTGGCGGCCGAGGAGCCGACCGTCGAGGAGCCGGTCGCCGAGGAGCCCGCCGCCGAACCGGCCGCGGAGGAGAAGCCCACTCGTGCCCGCCGGGCGCGCAAGCGCGTCTCCGCGCCCGCCCAGAGCCCCGTCGTGGCCGAGGAGCCGGTCGTCGAGGAGGAGCCCGAGGCCGAGCCGGTCGCCGAGGAGCCCGCCGCCGAGCCGGTCGTCGAGACCTCGGCCGAGCCGCCGCGCGCCCGCCGCCGTGCCGTCCGCCCCTCCACCGCGATCTTCCAGGCGCCGGTCTTCCAGGAACCCGCTGCCGCGGCCGCGCCCGCCGCCAAGGCCGAGCCGGCCCCGGCCGCCGTCGCGCCGCAGGAGGAGACCGAGGGCGACGACGAGTTCGAGTACAGCGGCGTCGGCCGCCGCCGCCGGGTGCGCACCCAGGTGCGCGTCCAGCAGCCCGCGAAGGGCGGCCGGGGCGCCAAGGCCGCTCAGCCGGCCAAGGCCGCCGCCCAGCCCGTCAAGGCCGCGGAGCCCGTCAAGGCCGCCCCGCCGGTGAAGGTCGAGGCCCCGGCCGAGGTCGAGGCGCCCGCCACCGGCCCCGAGCAGGAGTCGGAGTGGGAGGAGGACGGCCGTCCGTCCCGCCGCCGCCGTCGGGGCGGCCGTCGCCGCCGCCGCGGTGACGCCGAGGACGCGGGCGAGCCGACCGAGGCCGTCGAGACCGAGGCCGAGGACACCCACGAGGAGCCCGAGGCCCAGGACGGCCACGACGAGGGCGAGGACGAGGACGACGACCTGGCCGCCGGCCTGTCCTCCTCGCGCCGTCGCCGTCGCCGTCGCCGCCGCAGCGGCGAGGGCGGCGCCGACGCCGGCGAGACCACCGAGGACGGCGTGCGCACCGTGGTGAAGGTGCGCGAGCCGCGCCGCCGCTCCACCGAGCCCGCGTTCGACCCGGACGAGGTGCAGTCCATCAAGGGCTCCACCCGCCTGGAGGCCAAGAAGCAGCGCCGCCGCGAAGGCCGCGAGCTGGGCCGCCGCCGGGTGCCGATCATCACCGAGGCCGAGTTCCTGGCCCGCCGCGAGTCCGTCGAGCGGGTCATGGTGGTGCGCCAGACCGGCACCCGCACCCAGATCGGCGTGCTCGAGGACGGCGTGCTGGTCGAGCACTACGTCAACAAGGAGCAGGCCACCAGCTACGTCGGCAACGTGTACCTGGGCAAGGTGCAGAACGTGCTGCCGTCGATGGAGGCCGCGTTCGTCGACATCGGCAAGGGCCGCAACGCCGTGCTGTACGCCGGCGAGGTCAACTTCGGCGCGCTCGGCGGCCACAGCGGCCCGCGCCGGATCGAGTCGGTGCTGAAGTCCGGCCAGTCCGTGCTGGTGCAGGTCTCCAAGGACCCGATCGGCCACAAGGGCGCCCGCCTGACCAGCCAGATCTCGCTGCCCGGCCGCTACCTGGTGTACGTGCCCGAGGGCTCGATGACCGGCATCTCCCGCAAGCTGCCGGAGAACGAGCGGGCCCGCCTCAAGCAGATCCTCAAGAAGATCGTCCCGGACGACGCGGGCGTGATCGTCCGCACCGCCGCCGAGGGCGCCTCGGAGGAGGAGCTGACCCGCGACGTCCAGCGCCTGCAGACGCAGTGGGAGGAGATCCAGAAGAAGGCCGCCTCCGGCAACGCCCCGGCGCTGCTCTACGGCGAGCCCGACATGACCGTGCGCGTGGTCCGCGACATCTTCAACGAGGACTTCACCAAGGTCATCGTCAGCGGCGCGGACGCCTGGAGCACCATCCACGAGTACGTCTCCAACGTCGCCCCCGACCTCACCGAGCGCCTGCAGAAGTGGACCTCGGACGTCGACGTGTTCGCCACGTACCGGATCGACGAGCAGCTGATGAAGGCGCTGGACCGCAAGGTCTGGCTGCCCTCCGGCGGTTCGCTGGTGATCGACCGGACCGAGGCGATGGTCGTCGTCGACGTCAACACCGGCAAGTTCGTCGGCCAGGGCGGCAACCTCGAGGAGACCGTCACCCGCAACAACATCGAGGCGGCCGAGGAGATCGTCCGCCAGCTGCGGCTGCGCGACCTCGGCGGCATCATCGTGATCGACTTCATCGACATGGTGCTGGAGTCCAACCGGGACCTGGTGCTGCGCCGCCTGCTGGAGTGCCTGGGCCGTGACCGGACCAAGCACCAGGTGGCCGAGGTCACCTCGCTCGGGCTGGTCCAGATGACCCGCAAGCGGGTCGGCCAGGGCCTGCTGGAGTCCTTCTCCGAGCCCTGCGTGCACTGCAACGGCCGCGGCGTGATCGTCCACATGGACCAGCCGCACAGCCACGGCGGCGGCGCCGCCGCGAGCACCGCCACCACTGCGGGCGAGGGCGGCGGCAAGCGTCGTCGCCGGGGCCGCGGCGGGGCCGGGCAGGCCGAGGCGGAGACCGTCGAGACGGTCGAGGGCGTCGAGCCGGTGGAGCTCGTCGAGGAGCCGGCGCCGGTCGAGGCGCCCGCCGTCGAGGTCGAGGAGATCGTCGAGCCGGTCGCGGTCGAGGAGGCCCCGGTGGCCGAGCCGACCGTCGAGGAGAAGCCGAGCCTGGTGGAGATCCCGCCGGCCGCGTCGGCCGCTCCGGCCCGTACCCGGCGTCGTGCCGTGCGCAAGGCCACCGCTCCGGCCGGGGCGTCCGGCGAGGCCGAGATCGTGGTGCTGCAGGCCCGCGCGGAGGCCGCGATGGAGGCCGCGCTGAGCGCCGCGGAGAAGTCCGCCGGCGCGCAGCAGGAGGTCGCCGAGACCGCCGCCGAGGTGACGGCCGAGGCGGTCGCCGCGGTGGAGCCGGAGGCCGAGGTCGCCGTCGAGGTGGAGACCGAGGAGCCGGCGCCGAAGAAGCGGGCCGCCCGCAAGACGGCCGCCAAGACCGCCACCAAGGCCGCCGCCAAGACGGCTGCGAAGAAGACCACCACCGCAAAGAAGACCGCGGCGAAGAAGACCACCGCCACGGCCGCCAAGAAGACCACCGCCCGCAAGACCGCCACCAAGCGGACGAGCGCGGCGGCCAAGAAGGCCGCGGCCGCCGAAGGTGACGGCGCCGCAGAGTGAGCCCCGGGGCCGGGGCCGCCACCACATCGGTGACGGCCCCGGCCCTTCGTACGGCCCGGTTTGTCTTCGGCTGGACCGGTCCGTATTCTTGACCCTCGGCGTGTTGACGCCATGCTCCTGAGCACTTCACCTCCCGAGCGAGAGCCGGTTTCCGGCACTTTTCGGGGGAGGCGGCCTGTGTCCATACCCAGGCCGCTGGCATCGGGAGTTCCGACCGAGTTAGGAAAGTAGGTACCGCATGTACGCGATCGTTCGCGCCGGCGGCCGCCAGCACAAGGTCGCCGTGGGCGATGTGCTGGAGATCGACCGTATTGACGCCAAGCCGGGTGACTCGGTCGAGCTCTCGACCATCCTCGTCGTCGACGGTGAGTCCGTCACCTCCGACCCGTGGGTGCTCGGTGGCGTGAAGGCTCACGCCGAGGTCGTCGACCAGACCAAGGGCGACAAGATCGTCATCCTGCGCTACAAGAACAAGACCGGCTACCGCCGTCGTCAGGGCCACCGCCAGAAGCACACCGCGGTGCGCATCACCAGCATCGACTCGGTCAGCAAGTAATCACACTTACTGCGGTCTTCCTAGAAAGGGGATAGCCAGATGGCACACAAGAAGGGTGCGAGTTCCACTCGCAACGGTCGTGACTCGAACGCCCAGCGCCTCGGCGTGAAGCGCTTCGGCGGTCAGGTCGTCTCCGCCGGCGAGATCATCGTTCGCCAGCGTGGCACCCACTTCCACCCGGGTGCGAACGTCGGCCGTGGCGGCGACGACACCCTGTTCGCGCTGACCGCCGGTGCCGTTCAGTTCGGCAACCGTCGCGGCCGCAAGGTCGTCAACATCGTGGCCGTCGAGGCCTGAGTCTGTACAGACTCGCTGTGAAGGGTGGGCCGGGACTATCCGGGCCCACCCTTCGTGCTTTACCTGCAGGACCACTTTTCTTCTTCGCACAGGAGGCAGACACATGACCACCTTCGTGGACCGCGTCGAACTGCACGTCGCCGCGGGTAACGGAGGCCACGGCTGCGCCTCCGTGCACCGCGAGAAGTTCAAGCCGCTCGGCGGCCCCGACGGGGGCAACGGCGGCGAGGGCGGCTCGGTGACCCTGGTGGTGGACTCCCAGGTCACCACGCTGCTCGAGTACCACCACTCGCCCAAGCGCAAGGCCACCAACGGCAAGCCCGGCGCGGGCGGCCACCGCACCGGCGCCGAGGGCCAGGACCTGATCCTGCCCGTCCCGGACGGCACCGTCGTGCTCGACCGCAAGGGCAACGTGCTGGCCGACCTGGTCGGCCACGGCACCACCTTCGTCGCCGCCCAGGGCGGCCGCGGCGGCCTCGGCAACGCCGCGCTCGCCTCCGCCCGCCGCAAGGCCCCCGGCTTCGCGCTGCTCGGCGAGCCCGGCGAGGCCCGCGACATCGTGATGGAGCTCAAGTCCGTCGCCGACGTCGCGCTGGTCGGCTACCCGAGCGCCGGCAAGTCCTCGCTGATCTCGGTGCTCTCCGCCGCCAAGCCGAAGATCGCCGACTACCCGTTCACCACCCTCGTCCCCAACCTCGGTGTGGTGACCGCCGGTTCGACCGTCTACACGATCGCCGACGTGCCCGGCCTGATCCCCGGCGCCAGCCAGGGCAAGGGCCTCGGCCTGGAGTTCCTGCGGCACGTCGAGCGCTGCGAGGTGCTCGTCCACGTCCTCGACTGCGCCACCCTGGAGCCGGGCCGCGACCCGCTCACCGACCTGGAGACCATCGAGGACGAACTCGCCCAGTACGGCGGCCTGGAGGACCGGCCGCGACTGGTCGCCCTCAACAAGGTAGACGTCCCGGACGGCCAGGACATCGCCGACCTCACCCGCGCCTCGCTGGAGGAGCGCGGCTACCGGGTCTTCGAGGTCTCCGCGCTCGCCCACAAGGGCCTGCGCGAGCTCTCCTTCGCCCTCGCCGAGATCGTCTCCGTCGCCCGCGCGGCCAAGCCGGTCCAGGAGAACACCCGCATCGTCATCCGGCCGACCGCCGTGGACGACGCCGGCTTCACCATCGAGGAAGAGGACGGCGCGTACCGCATCCGCGGCATCAAGCCCGAACGCTGGGTCCGCCAGACCGACTTCGCCAACGACGAGGCCGTCGGCTACCTCGCCGACCGGCTCGCCCGCCTCGGCGTCGAGCAGGAGCTCTGGAAGGTCGGCGCCAGGGAGGGCGACACCGTCATCATCGGCCCCGACGAGAACGCCGTCGTCTTCGACTGGGAGCCCACCATGGCCGCCGGCGCGGAGATGCTCGGCCGCCGCGGCGAGGACCACCGCTTCGAGACCCAGCGGCCGGCCGTCGACCGCCGCCGCGAGAAGCAGCGCGGCCGGGACGCGGCGGAGCAGGAGTACCTGGACTTCGAGGCGCTCAGCTCCGGCCGGGAAGAGCTGGACCAGTAACGCGCGAGCGGGCGCGAAAGCAGGGGCGCGGGGTACGGCGCGCAGCGGAAGGCACCCGACCGCAAGGTCGCGACGCGGGCAATGAGTTGCTCGTGTCCGCGACCTTGCCGGTCGGCGTCCGTTGCTCGCACGGTACCCCGCGCCCCTGTTTCGGTGCGCGCCCGCCCTCGCGTCCTCCGGGCTGTTCCCGTCTCACGTCCTGCACCGATTTCGTCCCTCGCTTGCCGAATGGCTACATTGCGGGCGTACAGGACGTCGTGTCGGAAGGGTCGGACTGATGGTGGATCAGTTGCTCCGCGAGGAGGTCGTCTCGGCTCGGCGGATCGTGGTGAAGGTCGGTTCGTCGTCGCTGACCACCGCCGCCGGCGGGCTGGACGCGGACCGGGTGGACGCCCTGGTGGACGCGCTGGCGAAGTCGCGGGCGGGGAAGGACGCGCCGGAGATCGTGCTGGTCTCGTCCGGTGCGATCGCGGCCGGTCTGGCGCCGCTCGGGCTGGAGAAGCGGCCCAAGGACCTGGCCCGGCAGCAGGCGGCGGCCAGTGTCGGGCAGGGGCTGCTGGTGGCCCGTTACACCGCGTCGTTCGCGCGGTACGGGGTGCGGGTCGGGCAGGTGCTGCTGACCGCCGAGGACGCCAGCCGGCGGGCGCACTACCGCAACGCGTTCCGGACGCTGGAGCAGCTGCTGACGATGGGTGCGATGCCGATCGTCAACGAGAACGACACGGTGGCCACCGCCGAGATCCGGTTCGGCGACAACGACCGGCTGGCGGCGCTGGTGGCGCACCTGGTGCGGGCCGACCTGCTGGTGCTGCTGTCCGACGTGGACGGCCTGTACGACGGCGACCCGTCGAAGCCCGGCAGCAGCCGGCTCGACGTGGTGCGCGGCCCGGAGGACCTGGCGGGCGTGGAGATCGGCAGCGCCGGCCGGGCGGGCGTCGGCACCGGCGGCATGGTGACCAAGGTGGAGGCGGCCCGGATCGCCACCGGCGCGGGTATCCCGGTGGTGCTGACGGCGGCCAGCCAGGCGGCCGACGCGCTGGCGGGCCGGCCCACCGGCACGCTGTTCCTGCGCACCGGCAGCCGCTCCGCGGACCGACTGCTGTGGCTGGAGCACGCGTCCTCGCCGCGCGGCACGCTGACCCTGGACGACGGTGCGGTGGCGGCCGTGGTGCACGGTGGGAAGTCGCTGCTCCCGGCCGGGGTGACCGGGGTGGAGGGGGAGTTCGTCGCGGGTGATCCGGTCGACCTTCTTGGCGAAAACGGTCACATCGTCGCCCGCGGACTGGTCAACTTTGATGCGAGGGAGTTGCCCCGTCTGCTCGGCAGGTCCACGCGAGAGCTGGCCCAGGAGCTCGGTGCCGCGTACGAACGCGAGGTCGTCCACCGTGACGACCTGGTGGTGCTGCGCGCCTGAGCGCGGCGGCGGGGCCGGTACGGGGGGTGGGAGCAGCGGGCCGGGGGGCCCGCGCGACACGCTGAATGGGAGGCCGCCGGTGGTTCGCAGGCGGGAGGAAGCGCTGCCGGGACAGAAGTCCGAGCGGCGGCTCACCAGCATCGAGGGCGGCCGGGGCGTCGAGGAGCAGGAGGCGGAGCAGGGCCGGCTGTGGCACGTGGTGCTGAGTGTCGCCGGGGCGCCGACGCCGCTGCCGGAGCTGCGGACGGCGCTGGAGAAGCTGGCGCACGACCATTCGTTCTTCCTGACGGCCCGCTATGCCGCCGACCACGCCGAGGTCCGGTACTGGGAAGAGGCCCGGGACCTGCACGACGCGGCGGCGATCGCGCTGCGGCTGTGGGGCGAGCACAAGGCCAGCGCCAAGCTCCCGGCGTGGGAGATCGTCGGCCTGGAGGTGGTGGACCGCCCGACGTACCACAAGCGGGTCGCGGAGGGTTTCGGCGGCCCGCTGCCGCAGTTGGGCGGGGTGCACCCGTACTGACGGGACGCCGCGGCGGCGTCCCGGCGGCGTCTCAGCGGGCGAAATGTACACCTGGGCGGGGTCGGTGTCTCGCTAGGCTTGCCGCATGAGCGACCTCACCGCCACTGCCGACAGCCCCGTCCTCGCCGCCGCGCGCCGTGCCCGGGAGGCGGCTGCCGCCCTGGCACCAGTGCCGCGTTCGGTGAAGGACGCCGCGCTGCTGGCGATCGCGGACGCGCTGGTCGCCCGGGCCGGGGAGATCACCGCCGCGAACGCCGAGGACGTCGCCCGGGCCCGTGCCGCGGGCACCGCCGAGTCGGTGATCGACCGGCTGACGCTGACCGAGGAGCGGATCGCCGCCATCGCGTCCGACGTCGGCAGCGTGGTCGGCCTGCCCGACCCGGTGGGCGAGGTGGTGCGCGGCTACACGCTGCCGAACGGCCTGGACGTGCGCCAGGTGCGGGTGCCGCTCGGCGTGGTCGGCATCATCTACGAGGCCCGGCCGAACGTCACGGTGGACGCCGCGGCGCTCTGCCTGAAGTCCGGCAACGCGGTGCTGCTGCGCGGCTCGGGTTCGGCGTACCGCTCCAACACGGCGCTGGTGGAGGTGCTGCGCGCGGCCGTCTCGGGGGCGGGCCTGCCGGCCGACGTGATCCAGCTGGTGCCGGGGGAGAGCCGGGAGTCGGTGCAGCAGCTGATGCGCGCCCGCGGCCTGGTCGACGTGCTGATCCCGCGCGGCGGCGCCTCGCTGATCCGCACCGTGGTGGAGGGCTCCACCGTCCCCGTGATCGAGACCGGCACCGGCAACTGCCACGTGTACGTGGACGCCCGGACCGACCTGGCGATGGCCGTCGGCGTGCTGCTGAACTCCAAGGCCCAGCGGGTCAGCGTCTGCAACGCCGCCGAGACGCTGCTGGTGCACCAGGACGTCGCGGACGCCTTCCTGCCGCTCGCGCTGGCCGCCCTCGCCGAGGCCGGCGTCACCGTGCACGGCGACGACGCGGTGCTGAAGGCCGCCGAGGGCACCGGCGTGACGGCCGTCCCGGCGACCGAGGAGGACTGGGGGGCCGAGTACCTGTCGCTGGACCTTGCGGCCGCCGTGGTGCCCTCGCTGGACGCGGCCGTGGAGCACATCCGCCGCTGGTCCTCCGGCCACACCGAGGCGATCGTCACCACCTCGCAGGCCGCTGCCCGCCGCTTCACCCAGCTCGTCGACTCCACCACGGTGGCCGTCAACGCCTCGACGCGGTTCACCGACGGGAGTGAGTTCGGCTTCGGCGCGGAGATCGGCATCTCCACCCAGAAGCTGCACGCCCGCGGCCCGATGGGCCTGCCGGAGCTGACCAGCACCAAGTACATCGTCACCGGCGACGGGCACGTGCGCGGCGAGGCCCGGCAGACCGTCGGCGGCCTCGGCGACTGAATGCCGCAGGAGTCTCGGACCCGATCGGCCCGACCCACAGACAAACGCCCCGGCCGGTAATACATTGAGTTCCGTGGCTGAGGATGTGGGGGGCTCGCCGTACTCCGACGGCGCCGACCACGGTGGTGCGGACGACGAGTTCGCCACCGTGGTCTTCGACGAGAGCTTCGTCCGCTCCGCCGCCGTGCACGAGCCGAGCGCCCGGGAGCGGCAACTCGCCGCCGCCGAGACCAGGTTCGAGCCGGATCAGGCCGGTGCGGCTCGGAGCTACGAGTTCACCTCCGGGAGCGAGGTGCTGCCGCTGGAGCTGCGCCCGCTGCCCGGCGGACTGGACGACGACCGCTTCTACCCCGACCCGTGGTCGGGCGGCGACCGGCAGCACCGGCGGACCCGCCGTTCCCGGCTGCGCGCCTTCGACCCGCTGCGCGGCGGCACGGTCGCCCAGCAGCGCTGGCACCGGCCGGTGGCGTGGGTGCTGGCCCTGGTGATGGGCGTCGGCGTGATCGCGCTGGCCGTCGCCGCCGTGTACCGCGGCGTCGGCGGCAGCCAGGAGTCGCCGGCCCGGCCGTCCAGCGGGACCAGCAGCCCCGGCGCGACGCCCTTCGTGCACCCGCCCGTGACGGTGGCCGTACCGGCGGGCTGACCGGGCTGTGACGGTGGGCGTGTCGGCGGGCTGGCCGGGCTGTGACGGTGGTCGTATCGGCGGGCTGGCCGGGCTGTGACGGTGGGCTGACCGGCCCGCGGGCGCGCTGGCGATCACTCGCCGTGGCACTCTCGTTACCCGCCCACCCCTCGTCGCGGGCGGCCCCCGAGCCTACCCTGGTCTCATGGGTGACCGGCGCGAGCCTCCCGATGGCACGCCCCAGGGTGGTTCCGACGATGACGAGTTCCGGTCCGTCGTCTTCGACGAATCGTTCGTGAAAGCTGCCCGGATCCAGGAGCTGTCGGCGCAGGAACGGCTGACCGGCGCGCTCGGACGGGCCACCCGGATGCGCGGCTGGGGCCCGTTCGGGTCGCTGCCCCGGCAGGCCGTGATCCTGCTGCTGGTGGTGGTGATGGCGTTCGCCGCGGCCGTCTACTTCGGCATCAGCGCGCCGCACGGAGCGGCCGTCCCGCCCAGCGGCACCCAGCTGACCGCCGCCGTCGCCCCGCTCAGCCCGTCCGGTACGGTCGGCGCCGTCCCCGACCCGGCGCACCCGTTCGCCGCGCTTCCGGCCGGCTACGCGGACGGCCAGGCGGGCCTCGGCATGCCGCCCGCCTCGGCCACCGCGCACTTCGCCGGGACCGACGTGCAGCGGGCCCTGGACTCCGCCCAGCACTACCTGGTGGTCTCCGAGCTGACCCCGGCCACGCTGACCGCCAACGAGACCGGCCAGGTCCGCTCGCTGCTCACGCCCGGCGAACTCGCCCAGTACGACGACAGCGTCAACACGCCGCGCGACGACCAGCAGCACGCCGCCACCGGCTGGATGGTCCGCTTCGACCCCGGGCAGGTCGCGCTGGCCAGCGACACCGTGAAGGTCACCGGCGCCGTCCAGGTCGGCGAGGTCGACTCCGGCACGCTGGAGATCACCGCGGACCACACCCTGGTGTACGCGCTGCGCCCGGCCGGCACCACCAGCGACTCCTCGGTCACCCTGTACGCGGTGCGCCGGGAGGTGCGGATCGACGTCGACCGGGCCGACCTGGACGCCGGACGCATCCGGGTGGTCGACTCCACCGTCCAGGCCGGGCCCACCTCCTGCGGCGCCGTGCAGAGCGACTACCTGCAGCCGGTGCTGGCCACCGCGGGCGGCGTGCAGCCGAGCACCCCGCCCGCCGTGAACCCGAGCGACCACAGCAAGCCGGCCTGGCAGACCTGCGGGGTGCTCGGGCCGATCACCGGCTGAGACCCTCCCCGGTCAGTCCTGCTGCTCGCTCTTCTCCGCGTTTCCGTTGGTGCGGCCGGCACCGGTGAAGGTGTCGCGGAGCTTGCCGCCGACCGTGCCGACGCCGTTGCCGAGATCGCGCAGCAGGCCCATCAGCGGGTCCTTGCTCTCCTTCACCGACTGCGAGTACGAGTCGGCGGCCGCCTTCCACTGCGCGCCGATCGAGGTGTCCGGGTCGTCCCCGCGGCGCGGGTAGGCGCCTGCCATGATCGACCGGTACTCCTCGCTCTCCGCCCACTTCTTCAGCTGCGCCACCCGCACCACCGCGAACGGGTGGGTCTGCGGCAGCACCTGCAGCAGCTTCAGCACGCTGTCGCGGAGGTCGCCGGCCTTGTCGTACTCCGCGGCCTGCTCCAGGAACGCGTCCACGTTCATCTCGGCCATGTTCGCGCCGCCGGCCAGCTTCATCAGACCGCGCATCGACGCCTGCAGGTCCTGGCCGGCCAGCAGACCGGCCCGGTCGCTGGAGAGCTCGGCCTTGCGGAACCACTCCTTGAGCGCGGTGATCACCGCCGTGATCGCCAGGTTGCCCAGCGGCAGCCAGCCGATCCGGGCCGCCAGGTTGGTGAGGATCAGCAGCATCGTCTGGTAGACGGCGTGCCCCGACATCGCGTGACCGACCTCGTGGCCGATCACCGCGCGCAGCTCCTCCTCGTCCATCAGCTCGATCAGACCGGTGGTCACCACGATCACCGGGGTGTCCATGCCGATGCAGTACGCGTTGACCTTCGGGTCCTGGGTCACGTACAGGTCCGGGACCTTCTCCAGGTCCAGCACGTACGCCGCGTCCCGCACCATGTCGTACAGCTCCGGGAACTGACGCTCCGACGTCTTGACCGCCGTGGCCAGGAACAGCAGCCGCACGCTGCGCTCGGACACCAGCCCGGCCAGCTTCTTCAGGATGTCGTCGAAACCGCTCAGCTTGCGCAGTGCCACCAGCCCGGAACGGTCCGCCGGGTGCTCCCAGGCGCGGGTGGAGATCTCCGGGAACCGCTGGCGGCGGCGGCTCGGCGCGTTGCCCTTGGTCATGTCGGTCATTGAGTACCTCTCCTGGATCGACGCCGGCACCGGCTCCCGTGGCCGGCCCCCGCTGCTTTCCTCTTAACGTCGTTGTGTCCGCACTCGTCCCCGCGCGCCACGGTACGCCGACCGTGCCGCGACTCGAAGGGGGTGTACCGGACGGGGTGTGGGGGCGGGAACGGTGATAAACGGGTCTACTCTGGCTGTGCCGTACCGAAAAGGAGCCCTGTGATGTCCCCTGCCGACCTGGTCCAGCTCGCCGGACCGATCTCCAGCGAGAGCGGCCCCGGCCTGTTCCTGAGGATCATCCTGATCGCCTCCTTCGTCGGTGTCGGCCTGCTGGTGTGGGCGATCGCCCGGGCCGGCCGCGACGGTGCCAAGCGCGAGGCCGCGCGCGAGCAGGCCCTCGCCGAAGCGGCCGAGGCCGCCGAGCGGGGCTGAGCGAGGGCCCCGGCCGGGGCGTTGCCGTTCCGGGCGGCGGGACCGGTGGCAGGTGGCCGGTGACCGGCCGGTGCCTGGTCGGGGACTGACGGCTGGTGAGCGGTTGCCGGTGACTGGCGACTGGGAGCGGTGACCGGGTGAAGACCTGGTGGAGACCCGGGGCGGGTCACGGGTGGTCAGACGCGGTGGGCCGCCGAGCGGTTGCGTGTCAGGTCCCCGTACGATGAGGCCCGCGGGCCACACGGTCCGTGACCGCCTGGTCCTCACACCGAGCCGAGAAGGTCCCGCCGATCATGACCTCTGCTGCCCTGCCCACCCTCGTCCACCTCGCCGAGGAGGGCGGAAACCACGACAGCCTCAACCCCTTCCTGACGGGCGGCGCGGCGCTGTTCATCCTGCTCCTCCTGCTGTTCGTCACCACCCGTTTCAACCGCGACCGCTGAGCCGGGCGCGCCGCCGCCCGCCGCGGCGGCCGGACACGGAGTGCCCGGGGCCCGCGAACGGGCGGAATCCCCGGGACATCCGGGTCGCGTAAGGTGTGGCGCCATGAGAGAGCAGGTCGACACCTCCGGGACGGACACCGCGTCGGGCACCCCCTCGCCGGTCAGTGCGCCGGGCAGTGCGCCGCACGGGCGACGCCGACTGGGCGTGATGGGCGGCACCTTCGACCCCATCCACCACGGACACCTGGTCGCCGCGAGCGAGGTGGCCAGCGCCTTCCACCTGGATGAAGTGATCTTCGTCCCCACCGGGCAGCCCTGGCAGAAGTCCGACCGGGATGTCTCGCCGGCCGAGGACCGCTACCTGATGACGGTGATCGCCACCGCCGAGAACCCGCAGTTCTCGGTCAGCCGGATCGACATCGACCGCAACGGCCCCACCTACACCGTCGACACCCTCCGTGAGCTGCAGGCCCTTCACCCCGACGCCGAGCTCTTCTTCATCACCGGCGCCGACGCCCTCGCCCAGATCATCTCCTGGCGCTCCTCCGAGGAACTCTTCGACCTCGCACACTTCATCGGCTGCACCAGGCCGGGCCATACTCTCTCCGACACCGGCCTGCCGGTCGGCGGCGTCTCGCTGGTCGAGGTGCCCGCCCTCGCCATCTCCTCCACCGACTGCCGGATGCGCGTCGCCAAGGGCGAACCCATCTGGTACCTGGTGCCGGACGGCGTGGTCCGTTACATCCACAAGCGGGCGCTGTACGCGTCGGCCCGGCCCTGATCCCCGGGAGGGAAGGCATGACCGGAACGTCCGACGACGACCAGTGGTACGGCCGCCGGCCCCAACCGCCCCACCAGCAGCAGCCCGGGTACTACCCCCCGCAGGGGTACGAGCAGCAGTCGGCCGAACAACAGCCTTACCAGCAGCAGGCGTTCGAGCAGCCGGGGTACGGCCAGGCCGGGTACGACCAGGGTGGTTACGGGCAGACCGGGTACGCGCAGGCGGGGTACGACCAGGGTGGTTACGACCAGTCCGGGTACGGGCAGGCCGGGTACGACCAGGGCGGCGGGTACGGGGATTCCGGGTACGGCGACTCCGGGCGCGCGCAGCAGGGGTACGGACACCGGGGCGGGAACGCGCAGCAGAGCGGGAGCGCGCAGCAGGGATACGGGCAGCAGGGGTACGACCAGTCCGGGTACGGGCAGGCCGATCCGTACGGACGGTACGACCAGCAGGGCACGCCGCAGACCGGGCAGCACGGGGCGTACGGGCAGGACCCGTACAGCGGCGACCGGTCCGGGTACGGGCAGCCGGACGGGTACGCGCAGCGCGGCCACGAGGCGCAGGGTTTCGAACAGGGCGGGTACGGACGGCAGTTCGGCGGCCAGCAGGGCGCCGGGCAGCAGTCCGGCGGAGACGTCCACGAGCAGCAGACTCACGACCCCTCCTACGGGCAGCAGCCCGCGCAGGGGTTCTATCAGCAGCAGCCGCAGGCGCCGGGCACGCAGCCGACGGGCGGGCAGGTGCCGGGCGGCCGGGCGACCGAGCGACCGGGGACGCAGGGGCGGATGCCGCAGCAGTCCGGGGCCGCCGGGCGGGCGGTGCCTCCGGTGAGTCCGCTTGCGGCGCCGGTCGGTGCGGGGCTGCCGCCCCGGGCGCGGGCGGCCGCGACGGCGTCGCCGCCGGGGCCGGTGGGCGAGGAGCTCGCCGAGCCGTCCGAGATGGTCGGCGGGCGGGCGGCGGCCGCGGCGGCAGCCCGGGCCAAGGGCGCTGCGGACGACTCCTACACCACGGGCGAGTTCAACTTCGTCGACGAGGTGACGGAGGACTCCGAGGACGCCATCGACTGGCTGAAGTTCGCCGAGTCCCGCAGCGAGGTCCGGGCGGAGCGGCGGCGGAGGCTGCGCAACCGGCTGATCGCGCTGGTGGTGGTGCTGGCGGTGCTGGCCTCCGGTGCGGCGGGCTACCTGTGGTGGTCCGGCGCGTTCGGCGACGGCAACGACTCGAACAAGGCGGCCGGCGGCCGGTACGTCAACGTGGTGCACCTGATCGACCCGCAGCAGAAGGTCACCACCGCGCTGCTGGTCGACGACCGGAGCGGGCAGAAGGCGACCGTGCTGATGCTCCCCGACACCCTCCAGCTGCCCAGCAACGGCGACACCTCCACCACCACCGTCGGCCAGGCCATGAGTGAGGTCGGCGCCTCCGCCACCCGCGACGGCCTGTCCTCCCTGCTCGGCGCCAAGGTGGCTGGCACCTGGCGGCTGGACACCCCCTACCTGCAGCTGCTGGTGTCCCTGCTCGGCGGGGTCAAGGTGGACACCAACGCCGAGGTGCGCGAGAACAACAAGCCCGACGGCAAGGTGATCGCCGCGGCCGGCAAGGGCGTCCTGCTGTCCGGCCGCGCCGCCGTCGACTACGCCACGCTGCAGGCCCCCGGCGAGCCCCGGGACGCCCAACTCGCCCGCTTCGGGCAGGTGATGGCGGCCCTGATCGACACGATGCCGGTCACCATGGCGGACGCCGTCGACGACGTGCACCGGATGAACGCCGTCGCCGACCCGTCGCTGCCGGAGAACGCACTGGCCGGCGTCCTGGTCAACCTGGCCAAGCAGGCCAAGGGCGGCCACCTGACCACCGCCACGCTCATCGCGAAGCCGGACGGCACCCTGGACGACGCCACCGCCGGCAAGCAGGTGAAGGACATCCTCGGCGGCACCCTCGGCCAGGCCAAGGGCAGCGGCGGCAGCACCCGCGTCACCGTGGTCAACGCCTCCGGCAACGACACCGCGGCAGCCACGGCACAGGTGACCGTCACCAACAGCGGCATGGACGCCGTGCCGTCCAGTGCGAAGGCCCCGGTGCAGGCGACCTCCGAGATCCACTACACCGACGACGCCAAGAAGCCCGCGGCACTCACCCTGGCGACCAGCCTGGGCCTGCCCGACTCCGTGGTGAAGAAGGTCACGGATCCGCAGAACGCGGACCTGGTGCTGGTGATCGGCAAGGACTACCAGCCGCCGCAGAAGACCGTGCAGTAGCGCCGTGGCGGCGTCGCTGTGACGTCGGTGACGCGTCTGACGCTGCGGGCGGGGCCCCGGGGTGGAAATCACTCCGGGGCCCCGGCGCGTTCGTGAGATCCTGGGAAGGTATCCCCACAGCCGATCCGGAAGAGCATCGTGACCGTCACCGACCGAAGCCAGGAACTGATCACCGTCGCCGCACAGGCGGCGGCCGACAAGCTGGCGCACGACATCATCGCCTTCGACGTCAGCGAGGTGCTGTCGATCACCGACGCCTTCCTGATCGCCTCCGCCGCCAACGACCGCCAGGTCCGGGCGATCGCCGAGGAGATCGAGGACCAGCTGCGCGAGAAGCTCGACGTCAAGCCGGTGCGCCGGGAAGGCGAGCGCGAGGGCCGCTGGATCCTGCTCGACTACCTGGACATCGTGGTGCACGTCCAGCACTCCGAGGAGCGCTCCTTCTACTCGCTCGACCGCCTGTGGAAGGACTGCCCCGAGCTGCCCCTCCCCGAGGACGCGCTGGCGACCCGCAACCGCCCGGAGAACGCCGTCACCGACGCTGCCGGCAATGCCGTCTCCGGCGGCGACCTCTGAGCCGGTCGGCGGCGCGGCCGCGCATCGTCCTCTGGCGGCACGGCCAGACGTCCTGGAACCTCGAATCGCGGTTCCAGGGCACCACTGACGTGGATCTCACCGAGCAGGGGCTGTTCCAGGCGCAGCGGGCGGCGCGGCTGCTCGCTGCGCTCCGCCCCGACCTGCTGGTCTCCTCCGACCTGACGCGGGCTCGGCGCACCGCCGCCGAGCTGGCCGCGCTCACCGACCTGGAGGTGCAGCACCACGAGGGTCTCCGTGAGACCTTCGCGGGGGAGTGGCAGGGGCTCACCAACTCCGAGATCCGGGCGCGGTATCCGGAGCAGTACGAGGCCTGGGTCCGCGGTGAGCCGGTCCGGCGCGGCGGCGGTGAACTCTCCACAGAGGTGGCCGACCGGGCCGTCCCGGTGGTGCTGAACGCCGTCGACAAGCTGCCCGAGGGCGGCATCCTGGTGGTGGTCAGCCACGGCGGCACCATCCGCACCATGATCGGCCGGCTGCTGGGCATGGAGCCGCAGTTGTGGGAGCGCTTCGGCGGTCTCTCGAACTGCTGCTGGTCGGTGCTCGGCCAGGACGCGCGCGGCTGGCGGCTCCAGGAGCACAACGCGGGCACGCTCCCGCAGCCGGTCATCGGCGACGAGACCTGAGTCGCGACCGGGGAGATCCGAGGTGTGACCAGGGGCGCGACCGGGGGGCCGCGCGACCCGGATTTCACAGTTCCGGCTCTGACCAGCTAGAGTTTTCCTCGTTCGCAGCGAGGAACGCAGACGGGAAACCGGGGGCGAGAGTCGCGGGACTGCGGGGCTATAGCTCAGTTGGTAGAGCGATTGCATGGCATGCAATAGGTCAGGAGTTCGATTCTCCTTAGCTCCACTCCGCACCGATGGTCCGTGAGTGGTCGTCAGTGTTGCGGGGCTATAGCTCAGTTGGTAGAGCGATTGCATGGCATGCAATAGGTCAGGAGTTCGATTCTCCTTAGCTCCACAGCAGTTCCGCGAGGCCGCTACCCGATACGGGTAGCGGCCTTCGGTGTTCCCGGGGGTGGTTGCGCGGTGCCCGGAACGGATTAGGGCCTGGGCCGCCGACCGTGTAGAGTTACCGATGTCGCCAGGGGGAACCGCAAGGGAAACCGCAGGTGACAGCAGCAACAACATGGGGCTATAGCTCAGTTGGTAGAGCGATTGCATGGCATGCAATAGGTCAGGAGTTCGATTCTCCTTAGCTCCACAGTAGTCCGAAGGCCGTCCCGCAAGGGGCGGCCTTCGGTCGTTCACCCGACTCCTCTGCCACCCGGAGCGCGGGACCGCTACCGTCGTGCCATGGCCGATCTGGCGCGAAAACGGAACGACGAGCTCGCCCGGATACTCCACCAGCTGGGATGGAGCCCGGAGCGGCTGGCCCGCGAGGTGAACGCGATGCTGCCGCCCGGCATGGCAATCAGCTCGACCGCGCCCTACAAGTGGCGCGACCGGGGCATGGTGCCGCGCTCGCCGCACGACCAGACCGTCTGCGAGGTTCTCGGCCGCTCCGTCGGCATCGCCGTCACGTACGAGCAGCTGTGGGGGCAGATGGGCTCCAACCGGGGCGCCAAGATGCTCTCGCCCCGGCTGCTGACGGATCCGTGGACCGCCGACACCGCACAGACCGCGCTTCGCGAGGCCGGCGCGGACGGCGCTCCGGTACGGCTCACCGACCTGTTCCGCGGTGACGAGCTGGAGCAGGCGGCCCGGCACTGGGCCTCCCCGCCGCCGCCCGTCACCGGTGGCGAGGGCGCACTCCGGATCGCCCCCGAGCAGCTCGCCGACCTGCGGCTCTCCTACGACTCCAAGCAGCGACTGGAGCGCGCCTACGGCGGCGGACTGATCCTCGACCTCGCCAGGGCCGAACTCGCCATGGTGGGAAAGCTGTTGGAGCTGGGCAGCTACGACGAGCCACTCGGCCGGGAACTGTACGGGGCCGCCAGCAGGCTGGCCCGGCTGGTCGGCTGGGCGAACTACGACATGGGCAACGACGCCGCCGCGCAGCGTGCCTTCGTCGCCGCGCTGCGCGCCGCCCACGTCTCCGGCGACCCCCGGCTCGGCGTCGGCGTGGTCGGCTGTCTCGCCGTCCAGGCGACCTACAACTCCGGCGGGCGGGGGCTGGACCCGGTGGCGATGCTGTCCACCGCGCTGCGCGCCGCCGACGATGTGCTGACGCCTTGTGAACGGGCCCTGCAACTCGGCCGGATCGCCCGGGCGCACGGCCGCAAGGGCGAGCAGATCAGCGCCGAGGCAGTCGCCGAGCGGGCGTTCCGGGTGCTGGAGGGGCTGGACGGGTACGACCAGGAGCGCGCCGACCTTGAGGGCATGGTCGGTGAGGGTTTCCTGCTGCTCGGCGAGCACGAGCAGGCCCGAGGCCTGCTGCAGAGCGCGATCGACACGCTCACCGCGGAACGGGCCCGGGTCAAGGCGCTGTTGATGGTGCGCCTCGCCGACTCCTACCGCCGTACCGGCGAACGCAAGGAGGCCGAACAGGCCGCCGACCGGGCCCGCCGACTCGCCGCCGGCATGCAGTCCGCCCGAGTGGCGCGGGCCCTGCGCGAGTTCGACTCCGCGATGCGTGCGGAGGCATAGCGGGAGCCCGGGCGGGGCGCCGGCCTGGGCGGGCGGGGCGCTGGTCTGAGCAGGTGGGGCGCTGGTCTGAGAGGGCCGGGCGCTGGTCTGAGCAGGTGCGGCGCCGGCCTGGGCGGGCGGTTGGCTCGGGAGGGTGGTCGGGGCGCAGGCCTGAGCCGGTGGGGTACCGGCCTGAGTCGGCGGTCGGTCCGGGGAGATGGGCGGGGGAGCGGTCGTGGGAGTGGCGGGCGAGCTGGTTGCGACCGTGGTCGGGGGATTGACGCGGTGACGCGAAAGGGCGTTGAAGGGGTGCGGTACCCTGAGCCCATGCGAACTGTGCGCCTGCTTCTTAGCCGGCCGCGCTGACCAGGACCGGCTTGGGTGCCGGAGTCGGCGTGGCGTCCCCTCCTGCGGAGGGGTTTTCTGCTTTCTACGGCCTGTTCGCTGACTGATGACGATGGAGCCTGAAGGACCATGAGCGAGACGACCCCCGCTTCCGGCGCGGCCGAAGCCGCCACCGAGCCTTTCCGCTACGGCGCCGCGCTGGCCGCCGAGATCGAGTCCCGCTGGCAGGACCTGTGGGAGAAGGAGGGGACGTTCAACGCCCCCAACCCGACCGGCCCGCTGGCCGACGGGTCGGCCGTCGCCGCGAAGCCCCACAGCTTCATCATGGACATGTTCCCGTACCCGTCGGGTGCCGGCCTGCACGTCGGTCACCCGCTGGGCTACATCGCCACTGACGTGTACGCCCGCTTCCAGCGAATGAACGGGTACAACGTCCTGCACACGCTGGGCTACGACGCCTTCGGCCTGCCAGCCGAGCAGTACGCGGTGCAGCACGGTGTGCACCCGCGGGTGTCCACCGAGGACAACATCGCCAACATGCGGCGCCAGCTGCGCCGACTGGGCCTGGGCCACGACTCGCGCCGCTCGATCTCCACGATCGACCCCGAGTACTACCGCTGGACGCAGTGGATCTTCCTGCAGATCTTCAACTCCTGGTACGACGAGGAGGCCGGCAAGGCGCGTCCGATCTCCGAGCTGGTCGCCCAGTTCGGGTCCGGCGAGCGCGAGGTGCCGGGCGGCCGTGCCTGGGCCGAGCTGTCCGGCGTCGAGCGCGACGAGGTGCTGGGTGACTTCCGGCTGGCGTACTCCAAGGAGGTGCCGGTCAACTGGTGCCCCGGCCTGGGCACCGTGCTGGCCAACGAGGAAGTCACCGCGGACGGCCGCTCCGAGCGCGGCAACTTCCCGGTGTTCAAGTCCAACCTGCGCCAGTGGATGATGCGGATCACCGCCTACGCGGACCGCCTGATCGGCGACCTGGACCTGCTGGACTGGCCCGAGGCGATCAAGCTGCAGCAGCGCAACTGGATCGGCCGTTCCGAGGGTGCTCGGGTGGACTTCGGCGTCGGCGCTGACACCGTCACCGTCTTCACCACCCGACCCGACACGCTGTTCGGTGCCACCTACATGGTGCTGGCCCCCGAGCACGCCCTGGTCGACACCATCGTCCCGGCCGCGTGGCCGGCCGGCACCCGCGACGAGTGGACCGGTGGCGCCGCGACCCCGGCCGAGGCCGTTGCCGCGTACCGTGCCGCCGCTGCCGCCAAGTCCGACGTGGAGCGCCAGGCCGACGCCAAGGTGAAGACCGGCGTCTTCACCGGTGCGTTCGCGACCAACCCGGTCAGCGGCGAGCAGATCCCGGTGTTCATCGCCGACTACGTGCTGATGGGCTACGGCACCGGCGCGATCATGGCCGTCCCCGCGCACGACAGCCGCGACTTCGCGTTCGCGCAGGCGTTCAACCTGCCGATGCGCTGCGTCGTCCAGCCCACCGACGGGCGTGGCGAGGACCCGCACACCTGGGACGACGCCTTCGACACCTACGACTCGGTACTGATCAACTCCGAGCGGGACGGCGTGTCGCTGAACGGCCTGTCCGTGGTCGACGCCAAGGCCCGGGTGACCGCCTGGCTGGCCGAGCAGGGCATCGGTGAAGGCACCGTCAACTTCCGCCTGCGCGACTGGCTGTTCAGCCGTCAGCGGTACTGGGGCGAGCCCTTCCCGATCGTCTACGACGAGACCGGCGCGATGCACGCCCTGCCGGAGTCGATGCTGCCGGTCGAGGTCCCCGAGGTCGACGACTACTCGCCGCACACCTACGACCCCGACGACGCCACCTCCTCGCCGAAGACCCCGCTGTCCCGCAACGAGGACTGGGTCAACGTCGAACTGGACCTGGGCGACGGCGTGAAGACCTACCGCCGCGAGACCAACACCATGCCCAACTGGGCGGGATCCTGCTGGTACGAGCTGCGCTACGTCGACCCGATCAACTCCACCTCGGTCGTCGACCCCGCCAACGAGGCCTACTGGATGGGCCCGACCGCCGAGAAGCCGGCCGGTGGCGTCGACCTGTACGTCGGCGGTGCCGAGCACGCGGTGCTGCACCTGCTGTACGCCCGCTTCTGGCACAAGGTGCTGCACGACCTGGGTCACGTCTCCTCGGTCGAGCCATTCCACAAGCTGTTCAACCAGGGCATGATCACCGCCGACGTCTACCGTGACGACCGGGGCTTCCCGGTGCCCGCGGCAGAGGTCGAGGAGCGCGAGGGCCAGTACTACTGGCAGGGCGAGCCGGTCCGCCGCGAGGCGGGCAAGATGGGCAAGTCGCTGAAGAACGCCGTCGCCCCCGACGAGATCTCCGACGAGTACGGTGCGGACACCCTGCGCCTGTACGAGATGGCGATGGGCCCGCTGGACGTCTCCCGCCCGTGGGACACCCGCGCCGTGGTCGGCTCCTACCGCTTCCTGCAGCGGCTGTGGCGCAACGTCGTCTCGGAGGTCACCGGCGAGCTGGTGGTGACCGACGAGGAGCCGGACGAGGCGACGCTGCGCGCGCTGCACAAGACGATCGACGGCATCCGCGGCGACATGGCCAACCTGCGGTTCAACACCGCGGTGGCCAAGGCCATCGAGCTGAACAACTTCCTGGTGAAGCGCGGCTCCACGCCGCGTTCGGTCGCCGAGCAGATCGTTCTGATGATCGCTCCGCTGGCACCGCACATCGCCGAGGAGCTGTGGCGTCGCCTGGGCCACGAGCAGTCGCTGGCCTTCGCCGACTACCCGGTCGCCGACCCGGCGTACGTGGTCGACGAGACCGTGACCTGCGTCGTGCAGATCAAGGGCAAGGTCAAGGCCCGCCTGGAGGTCTCGCCGTCCATCTCGGACGCCGAGCTGGAGGCGCTGGCCCTGGCCGACCCGACCGTGGTCGCGGCCATCGGTGGCGCGGAGGTGCGCAAGGTCATCGCCCGCGCGCCGAAGCTGGTGAACATCGTCACCGGCTGACGACGCCTCTGCTGAGCCGTCGTCGGATCGGTAGGGCCGGTCGCCCCGAACGCGGGGAGGCCGGCCCTTCGCCGTCCGTGGACGCGGGAGGTCCGACTCGCGGGAGGCGGCGCACCCAGCGACGAGGGTGAGCAACAGCGATCCGGACAGGGGCAGGGCGTGAAGGATCCGGGTGATGCTGCGGGCCTGCCTGACTCGTCCGACTCGTCTGTCTCGTCGGACGGGCCGGATGCGGTGGAAGAGCTCGAACAAGATGGCTCCGTTCTTCGTCGGGGTGTCGATCGCGCGGTGTGTACTGGCGGTCTCCGGGTGATTGCTTGGGGGAAATCCCTGAGCTGTCCCTGATCTCCTTTCTCCGAGGGGTTGAACGGCTGCTGCCCGCTGCCGGGCCGAGCTACGGTGGAGACCGGTGGACAGGGCGGGCCGCAGTGGGCGGGCCGCCGCCGGTCACGGGCGGAGGTGGGCTCCCGATGGAAGCCGTCGGTGTCGTCGTAGCGCTGGTGGCGCTGCTCGGCGTGACGCTGCTGGTGATGGCGGTGGTCGGGACGGTCAAGGCTGCCAAGGCCGTGGCCGCCAAGGTTGAGCGGCACAGCTCCACCGCCCAGCGGGCGGTGGAGAACGCCACCCTCCGGGCGAAGAGCATCACCAAGCCCGGTGACCAGGGACGGATCGCCGGCCTCCGACTGTCCCTGCGCACCGCGCTGGACTCGACCCGCCAGGTCCTGCAGGGCGGGCTCCCGCAGGACGGTCAGCTCGGCGACTCGCTCCAGCTCCTCGCCCGCCTCGAATCGCACGCTGCCGAACTCGACGGCGAACTGCGACTGCTGGAACGCGAGCCGATGAGCAGCCGAGTCACCGCCAAGTTCCCCGAACTGCGCGAGCGCGCCGAACGGATCACGCACTCTGCGGACTCCCTGCGCTGGGCCGCCCAGGACCGCATGCGCCGCTTCGCCGACGACGAACTCGCCCGCCTCAGTCAGGAGTGCCAGGACGAAGCCGGAGCGCTGCGGCACTGGACCCCTGCCGAGCCCGCCGCGGACCACGGCTCCGGATTTGCGGCCGGCCCTGCCTCCACCGGCGACGCCCGGAGTGCCGCCGCTTCCGCCGATGGCCCCGCCGACCGCCGGAAGGGAATCGGCACCGGCCGCCAGACCAGCGCCGAGGAACTGCTCGGGCTGGCTGCTGAGCCGCTCTCCCGCCTCGCCGACCGTCTGCGCAAGCCGAACCCGGCCGGACCCAACCACCGCTGACCCCGCGTCACGAGGCGGTTGCTGTCCGCGAGCTGATGGTTACCCGCTGTTGTGGGGGTCAAACCGCCACAGGGCGACACTGTCATCCTGACTCGGCGGAGGGTAACCTCCGCCTCATGCTCGGCCACCTCGCACTTGTCACGGATTCCACCGCGTATCTGCCCCAAGAAGCGGTGGACCGGCACCGTATCCAGGTGGTACCGCTCAGCGTCGCGGTCGGTGACGAAGTCTTCGCCGAGGGCGTGGAGATCTCCCCGAAGGATGTCGCCGAGGCCCTGCGGGCCAAGCGCCGGGTGACTACCTCCCGTCCCAGCCCCGAGACATTTGCGGCCGCCTACCGGGCCGCCGCCGAGGCCGGCGCGCGGGGAATCGTCTCCATCCATCTGTCTGCCGAACTGTCCGGCACGGCGGAAGCGGCTCAGCTGGCTGCTGCCACGGCACCGATCCCGGTCAGGGTGGTCGACAGCCGACTGGTCGGCATGGCGCTGGGAAGCTGCGTGCTGGCCGCCGCCGAGCTTGCCGACTCCCTTGACGCCGCCCGGGCAGGTGCGGCCGGCGACGAGGCGGGCGGCGATGTGCGCAGCGATGAGGACGGTGACGGCACCGGGGCGGACCTGGACCGGGTGGCATCCGCTGCCGAGCGGCGGGCCGAGGTCACCAATGGCTTCTTCTACGTCGACACCCTGGAGCATCTGCGGCGCGGAGGCAGGATCGGAACCGCCCAGGCGCTGGTCGGATCTGCGCTGGCTGTGAAGCCCCTGCTGCACCTCGCGGGCGGTCGGATCGAGCCGTTGGAGAAGGTCCGCACCGCCTCCCGGGCCATTGCCCGCCTCGAGGAGATCGCTGTCGAGCACGCGGGGGCACAGCCGGTGGACATCACCGTCCACCACCTGGCCGCAGAGCAGCGGGCCGAGGCACTGGCAGAGCGGCTGCGGGAGCGGGTGCCGGCGATCAACGAGCTCTACGTCAGTGAAGTCGGCGCTGTCATCGGTGCGCACGTCGGCCCAGGTCTGCTGGCAGTTGTCGTGGCGCCGGTCGTCGAGTCCCCGCGCTGAGCGGCGCCAAACTCGCTCGTCCGAGCGACGAGAGTTATCCACAGGGCCGGGTTATCCACAGGGTCGGACCAATTTCCTGACCGGGTGTCAGGGCGGACCTACTGTCCTCGCCATGAGGACCATCACCACACCCCAGACCCGTCGTCGTCAGACCGTCGCCACTGCCCGGGCCCGCATCGGCCTGCTCTTCCCGCCCACCCGGCCCGCCGATCTCGGTCCGCCTCTTGGCCCGGGGGCCGAGCTGCTTTCCGGGGCCCCGGAGCAGGTGGGGGCAGCGGAAGTGCGCAGCGGTGAGCCGTCAGTGCCTGCCGACCGTACGGAGATCGGCACCGCTTCCGAGCCGGAGCGGGCAGTGGAGCGAGCGACGACCGTTCCCGATCCGCCCTACGCCCTGTCGTCGCCGCGCGTTCTGGCGATGTACGGGGTCGCCGCCCGCTCCGCAGCGACGACCGGCCCGAGCTTCACCGATTCGGCCTTCGGACGGCCCGTGGTCCGGCAAGGCACGACTCCGGAGAGAGACCCGCCGTCCCCCGTAGCCGACATCGACTCGTCGACACCCGCCGTTCCCGAGCCCCCGCCGGACGACCGGGCCGACCTCCAATCGGATCCGGACCCACCCGAGCTCGATATCCCGTCAGCTACCGAACCCACAGCTGTGTCACACCACACCGACCGGCCGCACCTGCCCCTGCGGTTCCGTATCCCCACAGCCTTCGCCCTCGATCGCCGTGCCGTTCTCGGCCTCGCTGTTCTGCTCGCTCTCGCCGTCGGCTACGCCGCGCAGCACTTCTGGTGGGGTCGGCCGCACCCCGTCACAGTCCCCGCCATCTCCATCTCCGAGTCCACAACCGAGTCCACAACCGAGCCCGCTACGGAAGGAGCACCGGTACGCCATTCCTCCAGTGCGTCCCTGGTCGTCGACATCGCCGGCAAGGTTCAGCACCCCGGCCTACGAACCCTCCCCGCAGGTTCACGGGTCGCCGATGCCCTGACCGCCGCCGGCGGCCCGATCCCAGGGACGGACACCAGCCCCCTCAACCTCGCCCGCCCGCTCAGTGACGGAGAACAGATCCTCGTGGGTACCGAAATCGCCCCCGGTGGCGCCCCTGCCGCCTCCGCCGGACCGGTCAGCCTCAACCGTTCCAGCGCCGAACAGCTCGACTCGCTGCCGGGCGTAGGGCCCGCCCTGGCCCAACGCATCCTCCAGTACCGCCTCGCGCACGGCCCCTTCCAGTCCCTCGACCAACTCCGCCACGTCTCCGGCATCGGCCCCCGGAAGTACGAGGACCTCAAGCCACTTCTCACGCTGTGATCCCTACCGCCCCCCTTTCCTGCCATGAGGTTGTCGCATGAACCAGCTCCTCTGACCTGCTGAGCGAAGCCCTGCCCCTACCCGCCGACAAGGCGAGGCCGCTCACACGACCTCTGTCCGGGCCCGACCGGCCGCCACCCACAACTCGCCTGCCAGTTACGGAGCTGCCCCTCGCCTTCGGCCCGCACCCCTCCAATCAGTCCCTCGTTCCGCGCACAGCTCCGGTCGGTACGGCAGCCGTGCTGTTGCGCCGTCAGTCACCACATCGACAAGCCGCCCAACGAACGCACCGAGAGGAGAAGTCCGATGCCGGCCCTGCCATCCGCTGTCCCCGACCGAGCCGACTACCGGCTTCTCCTCCCGGCCGTCACCGCGTGGCTGGTCACCGCCGCAGTCCTCGACCTGGACGCGAGACACCACCCGACGCTGCTCCTGGGTTCGTTGGTGAGTGGAGTGATCGCCCTCGGCCTCCTCACTTCGAAGGGACCTCGCCGCTCGATCCACCGACTGGCAGCGGCTGCCCTGCTCACCGCAGCCACCGCGACGACCACCACCGTCCTCCATACCGCCGACCTGCACCGTGGCCCGCTGCCCGCGCTGGCCCGTCCAACGCCGACGTCCGTCGGGGGAGAACCGCTCGCCCCGGGCGGCCGGGAGAAGCCCCCGGGCGCGGACGAAGGGCCCGCTCAGCCCGACTCCGAGGACGGGCGAACGCCGCCGTCCCGAACCGGAGGCAGACGAACAGCCAACTCGGAGGTCACCGTTGAGGCGACCATCACCGGTGATCCCAAGCTGCACGGGTCGCACACCCGGGGCAGCGCCCTCTCCCAACCGACCCTCACTGTCGCTGCCCTCGTCACCCGCGTCCGCCCGGCTGTCGGCGCCGAGCAGACGGAAGCGGCTTCCACCGCGACCAGAACGCCCGTCACGTTCATAATTCGAACCCAGGAGGCGGGGCAGTGGCAGCAGCTGACGCCCTCCACCCGACTGGAGGTGCAGGCAGAGGTGCTGCCGGAGCAGCGGCCGAGCCCCTCCGCCGGCCAGGGCTCGGCCGCGCGGCCCCGGACCGGCTCGGCAGCACTGCTCGCCCCGCAAGGACAGCCCAGGATTCTTGCGCCGCCCAGCCTCCCGCAACGCTTGGCCGCCCGACTCCGCACAGGGCTTCGCGACGCCTGCGATCATTTGCCGCCGGATGTTCGCGGCTTGCTCCCCGGGCTGGTGGTGGGCGATGTGACGAGGCTTCCGGACGACCTGGCGGATGCATTTCGGGCCACCGACCTCGGGCACCTGGTGGCGGTGAGCGGGGCCAACCTGGCGATCATCCTGGCGGTCCTGGTCGGAGGTACTCCGGCCGACCCGGATACACCCGGGCGTGGTGGGCTGGCCGGGCTGCTGGGTCTCTCCTTCCGCGCGACGGCACTGCTCGGAACGGGGCTGACGCTGGCATTCGTCACCATCTGTCGACCCGATCCGAGCGTGCTCAGAGCTGCTGCCGCCGGCCTGATCGGGCTGTTGGCCCTCGCCACCGGTAGACCGAGACGGGGCTTGCCCACCCTGGCCGGTGCTGTGCTGATCCTGGTGCTGGTGGATCCCTATCTGGCCCAATCCTTCGGGTTCCTGCTCTCCGCTCTCGCCACGGCAGGGCTGCTGATCCTCGGCCCGAGATGGACGGCCGCGCTGCGGGCACGTCGTTGGCCGCACCATCTCGCGTCAGCAGTCGGCGCCACCGCGGCGGCGCAGGCATTCTGTTCCCCCGTCACCGTCCTGCTGGCGCCGCGGATCAGCCTGGTCGGAGTTCCGTGCAACGTGCTGGCGGAGATCGCGGTCGCGCCCGCCACCTTGCTCGGGTTCGGCGCGCTCGCGGTCGCCCCCGTCTCGAAAGGGGCGGCCGAGTTCCTGGCAGACCTTGCCGCACTGCCCGTCGGGTGGCTGGCGATCGTCGCGCGAAGGGGAGCCGAACTTCCCGGTGCCGAACTCGCTTGGCCCGGCGGCCTGTTCGGGTCGGCGCTGCTGGTGGTGGTCATCGTCGCGTTGGCCTGGGCGTTGCCGCCGTTGCTGGGCGGACGACGGTCCAGACACCGGCGACCCAGGGTGTGGTCGGTGCTCGCGGTCGCCGTTCTGCTGCCGGTCGTTCTGCTGCGTCCACCTGTCGTCAGCCGGCTGGCGACAGGGTGGCCCGTCCAGGGCTGGCGGTTGGCGATGTGCGACATCGGCCAGGGTGACATGACTGTCCTGCCGGTCGAGCCCGGCAGCGCGGTGGTGGTGGATGCCGGGCCCGACCCCAAATCGGCCGATGCTTGCCTGCGAGAACTCGGAGTGACCAGGGTGCCGGTCCTGATCCTCACTCACTTCCACGCCGACCATGTCGAAGGCATCCCCGGGGTGCTGCGCGGCCGGTCGGTCGGTGCGATCGAGGTGACGTCATCGAACGAGCCGGAAGGCGAACGGAGCAGGGTGCTGCGCTGGGCGGCCGACGACCGGGTCCCGGTACTGCGGGCTCAACGGGGCGAGCGCCGAGCGGCCGGCGATCAGCTCGCCTGGCAAGTGGTGTGGCCGTCTTCGCCATTGGCGTCGGACACGACCGGTCCCAACAACTCCAGCATCGCGATCCTCGCTACCCTCGGCCCACCCGCTGCCGCGATCAGGGTAGCCCTGCTGGGTGACCTGGAACCCCCGGCGCAGGCGGCCCTGCTCGCCCTTGGCCTGCCGCCGCCGACCCGACCGGACGAGCGCGTCCCTCTTCCGTCTCCGGGCACGGAGCCGGCATCGGCGCATGGCAGGGACACTGCGTCCGACGGTCGGACGGCGACGGTGAGTGCCGTCGGCTCGGTCGACCGCTACGCCGGTCCCGGTCCTCCCGACCCTCCTGGCGTTGTCGGTCCGTCCGGTTCTTCCGGTTCTTCCAGGCTGGGGCGGGTGGACGTGCTGAAGGTGGCACACCACGGATCGGCGAACCAGGACTGGGCGTTGATGGCGGCGTTGAGCCCGAGGCTCGCCCTGATCTCCTGCGGTACCGGCAACCCGTACGGGCATCCGGCCCCGCGGACGGTGGCCGGGCTCAGGGCGCTGGGCGCGACGGTGGTTCGCACCGACCGGGTGGGGGACATCGCGGTGCTGGGGGATGCACTGTCCCTCGCCGTGGCGTCCCACCTGCGCTCCGCCCACGGCTGATGCCGAGGTGTCTCGGGCCCGTCGGTGTGGGCGGCAGTCGGAACCGGTGGGCCGAGCGGAACGGAGAGCGCCCGTCCGAGCGGGTGGGTTCACCTCGCTCGGGCGGGACCAGAACACGTCGAGTGGGCTGGTGGCAGGTCAGTCCTGTTCGCGCCACCCGTCCTGCTCGGCGACGAGCCGGTCGAGTTCGGCCAGCAGTTGAGGCGTCCAGCCCTCGTCCTCGGGGGCCTCGACGACCACGATCCACTGGGCGTCCTCGGCGTCGTCCTCGCCGGCGAGGGCGTCCCGGACCACCTCCACGTCGCCAAGGTCGTGCCAGCGCGCGCTCAACTCCTCGGCAACCTCATCTGCCGCGTCGCGGTCAGGAAGGACGAGCAATTGACGGTCATTGTTCTTGATCACGCCATCATTCTCCCCAGCCCGGCGGGCAGCGTGGCGGCGGCCCCACCCCGGCTGTCACCCCGGTGGACAAGCCGGGCGGGCGGTGCTGGTGGACGGGTGCGGGGACGTGCCGGGGCAGGCCTGTCGGCACGGCATGCGATCCTGGTAGACGATGGCCAGGAAGAGTGCACCCGACGACCTGCTCGCCCCGCTGACCGTTGCGGTCGGCCAGGAGGAGCTGCTGCTGGACCGCGCAGTCGCCGAGGTGGTGGCGGCGGCGAAGGCGGCAGACCCGGAGACGGACGTGCGCGACCTCGCGCCGGGTGCGCTGCAGGCCGGGCAGTTGGCCGAGCTCACCACCCCCTCGCTCTTTGCGGAGCGGAAGGTGATCGTGGTCCGGGCCGCGCAGGACCTCGCGGCTGACGCGGTCAAGGAGGTCAAGGCGTACCTGGAGTCGCCGGCCGAGGAAGTGATCATGGTGCTGGTCCATCCGGGCGGCGCCAAGGGCAAGGGCCTGCTGGATGCGGCGAAGAAGGCCGGCGCGCGGGAGGTTCTGTGCGCCAAGCTCACCAAGGCGAGCGAGAAGCTGGCGTTCATCCGCAACGAGTTCCGTACCCTGGGTCGGGCCGCCAGCCCGGAGGCGTGCCAGGCACTGCTCGACTCGCTGGGCAGCGACCTGCGCGAACTGTCGGCCGCCTGCAGTCAGTTGACGGCCGACATCGAGGGCCCGATCGACGAGACGGCGGTCGCGAAGTACTACAGCGGACGGGCCGAGGCGACCGGCTTCGAGGTGGCGGACCTTGCCGTCACGGGCCGGGCCGCCGAGGCGCTGGAGCGACTGCGTTGGGCGCTGGCCGTGGGCCAGCCGCCCACGGGCATCACGTATGCGCTCGCCTCCGGAGTGCGCAGCATCGGCCGACTTGCCAGCGCCGGCCGCAACCTCCGCCCGGCGGACCTGGCCCGCGAGCTGGGCATGCCGCCGTGGAAGGTGGACCGGGTCCGCCAGCAGATGCGCGGCTGGACGGGCGACGGCGTGGCCGCCGCGCTCACGGCTGTCGCCGAGGCCGACGCCGCCGTCAAGGGTGGTTCCGACGACCCCGCATACGCCCTGGAACGTGCCGTGGTCGCCGTGGCCCGCGCCTCCCGGGCCGGCTCGCGCCCGTACTGAGCCGCACCGCAGCGGCGCTGCGGAAGCAGCCTCGCGGGATCAGGCCGATCGGTGCTCGGGCCTGACCGGCCAACCGGCGCCTCGGGCCTGACCGGCAGGTCCCGGGCCCGGGCCCGGGGTGCGGTCAGGGGGATCCGCCGAGGGTGCGCAGGAGTTCGCGGGTGTCGGCGAGCAACGCGGTACGGACTTCGTCGCGGTTGGGCGCGGTGCCCTGGCCGTCCTGGTAGGAGGCGGACCAGCTGGTGTAGCAGGTCATGCCGCCCTGGCGGGCGTACAGGACCTGGGTGAGGTAGTGCCGGCTCGGGTTGCCGCTGTCGGCGTCGTCCAGGTAGCCGACGTAGGCCGCGTCACCGAGGCCGGGCACCGTGCTGACCTGGTAGTGGCGTTGGGCCAGCCCGTCGCGCTGGGCGTCGAACTCCGGGCGTGGGTCGACCTCGTGGTGGAGCTGCACCTGTAGGTAGAGGGTGTAGAAGTCCTGGCTGTCGCCGACCTTCTTGCGGTACTGGCTGCAATACATCTCGTCCAGCGCCCGGTGGTGCGTCGTGTAGTGGTAGGGGCTGCCTGTCGGTGCCGGGTACAGCTGGCTGAAGGAGGTCAGACGGGCGGTGGTGCACAGGTTGTCGACCACCTGGTAGCCGACGACACGCGGGACGTTCGGTGCCGAGTCGCCGTTGATCAGCGAGGGGACCGTCAGGACGGTTGCCGCCCACACCACCGAAGCCGCCAGGGCGCCGCCGATGCCCCACCGCAGTCCGGGCCCGGGACGATTCCGGCCAGGGTCCGTCCCGTTGGGACCGCCGCCGTCGTTGGAGGGCCCGTCCGGCCCGATGGTGGTGACCGGGCCGGTCCTGGGGCCGGTCGTCGAGGAACTGCGGGGGCTGCGCGAGAAGCTGCTGGTGGAGCGGTGGCCCTGCAGCGGATGCGGCGGCGGAGTCGACATCGTTCCCCCGAGTAGTTGGTCACGCACGGGCAGTGCCAAGAACCTCCGCACCTTACCTTGCCGCAGCGTCCGCGCCGATCCCCTTTTCCACTGCGAAGGTTGAGCACCGCAGCTGCCGGGCCGGCAGCCGTCGACCGGGGCCGGAAACGCGGACTGCCCGCCTGGTGGTTACCGGGCGGGCAGTCGGAGGAAGTGCCCCGAGCGGGGACTTCCCGTGGTTCATCGGGTACCGCACCCGCGTGGCGAACGCAGGCCGCGTGCGGTACGGGTCGTGCAGCTCATCGGGAATCCGGGTAGAGGGCCGGATTCCCGGGAGCGGACGGTTGGCGGTGGCGGGTAGAGGGCCGCCGAGTCACGCCGCCCGAGGTGGTGCCGGAGCACCGGTTCGTACGGCCGAGCCGTACGGGAAGGACCAGGATCAGGCAGCGACGTTGACGCGCTTGGTGATCGCCGACTTCTTGTTGGCGGCCTGGTTCTTGTGGATGATGCCCTTGCTGACGGCCTTGTCGAGGGCCTTGGAGGCGGCGCGAGCCAGCTCGACGGCCTTCTCGTTCTCGCCGGCGGCAGCGGCCTCGCGGGCCTTGCGCAGAGCGGTCTTCAGCGAGGACTTGACGGCCTTGTTGCGCAGGCGCGCCTTCTCGTTGGTCTTGTTGCGCTTGATCTGGGACTTGATGTTCGCCACGAAAGAGCCTCAGTCTGTGTGAATCGGCAGTTCAACGGGTTGCACCGCTCGCCGCCCGGACCTGCTGAGAGGGCATGCCGAGGGCGGAGTGCAGCCGCCCACGCTACCAGGGCCGGCCTGTGCCGCCCAAACCGGACCGGCGGCACGACCACCGGCGGCGTCCCGTCAGGCGCTGATCAGCGGCTCGCCGTAGTGCTCGACTGTCGGGAACGGGTCGTAGTAGTGGTGCAGCAACTCGCGCCAGCGCCCGTACTCGGGGGAGCGGCGGAAGCCCTCGGTGTGGTCCTCCAGGGTCTCCCACTCGACCTGCAACAGGAAGCGCGAGGTGCTGCCGTCGTCCAGGCAGCGGCGCAGTTCGAGGCGGCGGAACCCCCGCTGGGCGGCGATCAGCGGACGGGCTTCGGCGAAGGCGGCGAGGAAGTCGTCCTCGTTGCCGGGGCGGACGTCGAGCAGGGCACTCTCCAAGATCATGCGGACATCCTGGCGCGTGCCAGCCCGGGCGGAAAGACCGGTCGGCCTCGGGCATGGGAGGATGGGCGGAACCATATTGATCGGATCAGAAATCGGACCAAGGTGCCCGCGACCCCCAGCAACGTGCCAGAGCCCAGCCGTACTGACCCGGCGGTGATTCGCAACTTCTGCATCATCGCCCACATCGACCACGGCAAGTCGACGCTCGCCGACCGGATGCTGCAGATCACCGGCGTCGTCGATCCCCGGCAGATGCGCGCCCAGTACCTCGACCGGATGGACATCGAGCGCGAGCGCGGCATCACCATCAAGTCGCAGGCTGTCCGCCTCCCGTGGGCGCCGCGGACCGGTGAGAACGCGGGCAAGACGCACATCCTCAACATGATCGACACCCCCGGCCACGTGGACTTCACGTACGAGGTGTCCCGCTCCCTTGCGGCCTGCGAGGGAACCATCCTGGTGGTCGACGCGGCCCAGGGCATCGAGGCGCAGACCCTCGCCAACCTGTACCTGGCGCTGGAGAACGACCTCACCATCATCCCGGTGCTCAACAAGATCGACCTGCCGGCCGCCCAGCCCGAGAAGTACGCGGCGGAGATCGCGCACATCATCGGCTGCGACCCGGCCGACGTGCTGAAGGTCTCCGCGAAGACCGGCCTCGGCGTGGAGGACCTGCTCGACCACGTGGTCGAGAAGATCCCCGCCCCGGTCGGCGTCAAGGACGCCCCGGCCCGCGCGATGATCTTCGACTCGGTGTACGACGCCTACCGCGGCGTGGTCACCTACGTGCGAGTGGTCGACGGCCAGCTCACCAAGCGTGAGCGGATCGCCATGATGTCCACCGGTGCCACCCACGAACTGCTGGAGATCGGCGTCATCTCGCCCGAGCCGAAGGTCGCCGACGGCCTCGGTGTCGGTGAGGTGGGCTACATCATCACCGGTGTGAAGGACGTGCGGCAGTCCAAGGTCGGTGACACCATCACCTCGCAGAACAAGGGCGCCACCGAGCCGCTCGGCGGCTACAAGGACCCGCGCCCGATGGTGTTCTCCGGCCTCTACCCGCTGGACGGTTCGGACTACCCGCTGCTCCGCGACGCCCTCGACAAGCTGCGCCTGAACGACGCCGCGCTGGCCTACGAGCCGGAGACCTCGGTCGCCCTCGGCTTCGGCTACCGCTGTGGCTTCCTCGGCCTGCTGCACCTGGAGATCATCCGGGAGCGCCTGGAGCGCGAGTTCAACCTCGACCTGATCTCCACCGCTCCGAACGTGATCTACCGGGTGATCATGGAGGACGGCACCGAGCACACCGTCACCAACCCGAGCGAGTTCCCCACCGGCAAGATCGCCGAGGTGTACGAGCCGGTCGTGCGCGGCACCATCCTGGCTCCGAACGAGTTCGTCGGCGCGATCATGGAGCTCTGCCAGTCCCGCCGCGGCAACCTCCAGGGCATGGACTACCTCTCCGAGGACCGGGTGGAGCTGCGCTACACCCTGCCGCTGGCCGAGATCGTCTTCGACTTCTTCGACCAGCTGAAGTCCAAGACCCGCGGTTACGCCTCGCTGGACTACGAGCCCATCGGCGAGCAGTCCGCGAACCTGGTCAAGGTCGACATCCTGCTGCACGGCGACGCGGTGGACGCGTTCTCCGCGATCGTGCACAAGGACAAGGCCTACAACTACGGCGTGATGATGGCCGGCAAGCTGCAGAAGCTGATCCCGCGCCAGCAGTTCGAGGTGCCGATCCAGGCGGCGATCGGCTCCCGGGTGATCGCCCGTGAGACGGTCCGCGCGATCCGCAAGGACGTTCTCGCCAAGTGCTACGGCGGTGACATCTCGCGTAAGCGCAAGCTGCTGGAGAAGCAGAAGGAAGGCAAGAAGCGGATGAAGATGGTCGGCCGAGTGGAGGTCCCGCAGGAGGCCTTCATTGCCGCGCTGTCGACGGACGCGGAGGCTCCGAAGGAGAAGAAGTAACTCCTACACGGTCGGCCGCACGGGCCGGGGTCCCCACACGGGCCCCGGCCCGTCGCCGTTTCCTGGCGGCAACGCGGCAACGCGGCAACGCGGCAACGCGGCAGCACGGCAACGCGGCGTCGGTGGCGAGTCGGTGGCGAGTCGACGGTGCTGCCGGACGGTTCTGCGGGCTGTCGGAAGGTCAGCGCAGCGACAGCGGCAAGGCGTTGACGATCAGCGACTTGACCAGTCGGCCGGGGACCCCGGTCACCACGCGGGGCTTCATCGAGTCGTCGCTGTGGATCAGCTGCACCAGCGCCTCGCCGCGGCCCAGGCTCAGGCACTGGGTGAGATAGCGGAACGAGAATGCGCTGTCGGTGCGTCCGCTGAGCAGTTTGCCCAGGTAGCGGCCCTGGGGCTGGGCGGTGGCGCAGGCCATCCGGAGGCGTCCGACGCCGGGCACGTCGACGGAGGCGGCATCCCCGGCCACGTAGACGTCGGGGTGCGACACCGAACGCAGGTGATCGTCCACCACGGCCTGGCCGCGGTCGGTGACGGCCAGGCCGGAGTCGGCGGCCAGCGGATGCGGTTCCAGCGGGCCGGCCCACACCACCACGTCGGCGGGGATCGGGCCGGCCGCAGTCTCCAGCCCGGCGGCGGTGACGGCGGTGACATGGTGCGCCTCGTCGACCCGGACCCCGAGCCGGGCGAGCACCGACAGAACGTGCGTCCGACCCCGCTTCGACAGCCAGCCACCGACCGGGCCGGACGCCACCAGCCGGACCTGCCAGTCGCGGTGGGCCTCGGCCAGCTCGGTGGCCAGTTCGATTCCGGTCGCGCCGCCGCCGACCACCGCGATCGTTCCGGGCACCGGCGCGCCGGTGATCCGACGGTGCAGCTCCTCGGCCTGCGCCGCCGAGTACGCGTGCTCGGCAGCACCGGGCACGTCGCTCCAGGCGACCCGGCTGCCGAGCGCGTACACCAGGGTGTCGTAGGCGATCCGACTGCCGTCCTCGGTGACCACCTTCCGCCCGGCCAGATCGAGTTCGACGACCCGGGTGGCCAGGTGGGTGACCTTGCGGCCGCGCAGCACGTGGGCGACCTCGGGCCGGGAGACCCGGCGGCCGACGGCGATCTCGTGCTGGCGCACCCGGTGCTCGAAGCGCCGCTCCGGGGCGATCAAGGTGACCTGGTTCGGCCCTCGGCCGATCCCGGCGGCGGCGGACAGCCCCGCGTAGCCCGCGCCGATCACCACGATGTGCTTGCCGGTCATTTCGTTCTCCTTCACGGACCCCGCCGGGTGGCGGATACGGAAGGGGGACGGAGCAGCTCGCGGGAGTGTGACCGTGACCTGTGTCACGCCTCCGTGAGGTGGGCGAGCTTCTCCGGGTTGACCATGGCGTACGCGGAGGTGATCCGGCCGTCCGCGACGGTGAACGCCAGTACGCCACCGATCACCCCCGGTGTGGCGTACCAGACCGCGCCCAGTTCGCCGTTGACCAGCATCGGCACCAGCGGGCGCTGCGCATCGACCGAGCGCTCGGCGAGCTTGCGGACCAGGCGGCCCACGTGGATCGCGCCGAGCAGCGGCCGGCGGCCCGCACTGACGATCCCGCCGCCGTCGGCGTGCCAGACCACCTCGGGGTCGAGCACCTTCATCAGCGCCGTCAGGTCGCCGCCGGTCGCCGCGGCGATGAACGCCGTCACCACCTGCCGGTGCTCGGCCGGGTCGACGGTGCTGCGACGGCCGCTGTCCCGCACCCGCCGGCGGGCCCGCGAGGCGAGCTGCCGGGTGGCCTCGGGGGAACGGTCCAACGCCGAGGCGATCTCCTCGAAGCCCACCGCGAAGACGTCGTGCAGTACGAACGCGGCCCGCTCCGCCGGACTCAGCTGCTCCATCACCGCGAGCATCGCCACCGACACGGCCTCGCCGACCTCGGCCAACTCGGCGGGGGATTTCTCGGTGCTCAGCAGTGGCTCCGGCAGCCACTCGCCGAAGTACGCCTCCCGGCGGGCCCGGGCCGAACCCAGCTGGTCGTAGCAGAGCCTGGTCACCACCGTGGTCAGGTAGGCACGCGGTTCGGCGATGTTCGACCGGTCGGCCGACTGCCAACGCAGCCAGGCCTCCTGCACCACGTCCTCGGCGTCGGCGACCGAACCCAGCAGGCGGTAGGCCACCGCCCCCAGGTAGCGGCGCTCGGCCTGGAACGCGTCCACGGGGCCGGACGGTGCGGGGACGGCCGCGGTCGGATCGGGCATTCGCCAACGGTAGCGCGCCGAACATCCGGGGCGGCAAGCGGTATTGATCCGGCGTCAGGCGGTGGCGGAGGCGGATGCCTGCGGGTCGGTGACCGCTCGGCCGGTGCCGGCGACTCGGTGGCAGGCGGTCGCCCGGTTGTCGGCGGTTTCTCGGTCGGCAGCGACCGCTCGGCCGGTGCCCGCTCGGTCGCCAACCGCCGAGTGGCCGTCAGAAGCGGGACGCCGTCGGGTGCGGGGTGTTCTCCACGCTGTGCAGCAGATCCCGGAGCAGCGTGTTCAGCTCGGACAGCCGCTGCTCGCCCAGCCGGTCGATGATCCGCTGCTGGACGGCGGTGCCCGCGGCCACTGCCTGGTCGACCGTCTCGCGGCCGGCGTCGGTGAGGGTGATCCGCAGGCCGCGCCGGTCGTTCGGGTCGGGGGAGCGGGTGACCAGGCCGGCCCGCTCCAGCTTGTCCAGCCGGCCGGTCATTCCGCCGGTGGTGAGCATCAGGGTGGCGGTCAGCTCGCGCGGTGACAGCGAGAACGGCTCTCCGGAGCGGCGCAGCGTGGCCAGGACGTCGAACTCGCCGTTGCCGATGCCGAACGGCGCGTACGCCTGCTCCATCAGGTCGCTGACCGCGCGCGAGACCCGGTGCACCCGGCCGAACGCGGCCATGGCCTCCGTCCGGCCGGCGAGGTCGGGGCGCTCGTGCCGCCACTGATCGGCGATCGCGTCCACGGGGTCGTGCGCACTGCTGCGAAGGTCCACTCGGTCCATTTGGTCAGTGTGGCACAGGGCTGCTCGGAAGTGAGTGGGTGAGTGCCGAGATGTCTTTCGTTAATTGACTCGACAGTAAGTAGCTTGGCGCTAAGCTATCTCTCATGCGAACCGTAGCTCTCACCGCGCTCGCCCCGCTCGCGTGGGGCTCCACCTATGCCGTGACGACCGAACTGCTCCCTGCGGACCGGCCGTTGCTCACTGCCACTCTGCGCGCCCTGCCCGCCGGCCTGGTGCTGCTGGCCGTCACCCGACGACTGCCCAGCGGCTCCTGGTGGTGGCGCTCGGCCGTGCTGGGGACGCTCAACATCGGCGTCTTCTTCGCTCTGCTCTTCGTTGCCGCCTACCGCCTGCCCGGCGGAGTGGCCGCCGTCCTCGGCGCGATACAGCCGCTGCTGGCCGCCGGCCTGGCCGTGCCCCTGCTGGGGGAGCGATTCGGTCGGCGGGCCCTGTTGGCCGGGACGGTAGGTGTGTTCGGCGTGGCCCTGGTGGTGCTGCGCGCCACCGCCCGGTTGGACGCGATAGGTGTGCTGGCCGGTCTCGCCGGGGCCGGGGCGATGGCCGCCGGCACGGTGCTCACCAAGCGCTGGGGCCGCCCGGACGGCGTCGGCCCGCTCGCCCTGACGGGATGGCAGCTCACCGCCGGCGGTCTGCTGCTGCTCCCGGTCGCCGCCCTGGTCGAGGGCGCTCCGCCCGCGCTCAGCGGCACCAACCTGCTCGGGTACGCCTACCTCGCGGTGGCCAACACCGCGCTGGCGTACTGGGTCTGGTTCCGCGGCATTGGTCGTCTGCCCGCCACGTCGGTGGCCTTCCTGGGCCTGCTCAGCCCGGTGTCGGCGGCAGTGATCGGCTGGGCCGCTCTCGGCCAGTCCCTCAACGCCGTGCAGCTGCTGGGAATGGCCCTCGCCCTGAGCTCCACCCTGCTCGGCCAACGCCCGGCTGGCCGACCCGCCACCACGGTGGTCGCCGCCTCGGACGCCGGTTCGATCGCCAACGCCTCGACCACAACCGCCCCGGCCCTGAGTGCCCCGACTGCCCCTGCCGCCCCGACCGCCGCCACCTCTTCGATCCCGACCGCCACCACTCCGGCCGGCCCTGCCTCGGCCCTCCCCCTCGCCGCGATACGCGAGGGGGAGGCCCGCGGTGCGGACCTCCCCCAGGGCGGCTGACAGGCCGAGCCGGTCGGCCGGGCAGCGGGCTGACGTCGCGTCAGTCGACCTCGGCCACCGCCTGGGCGAACTGCGCCTGGTACAGCCGGGCGTAGGCGCCGTCGGCAGCGATCAGCTGGTCGTGGTTGCCCTGCTCCACGATCGAACCGTTCTCCATCACCAGGATCACGTCGGCATCCCGGATGGTGGAGAGGCGGTGGGCGATCACGAAGGAGGTGCGGCCGGTACGCAGCTCCGCCATCGCCCGCTGGATCAGCACCTCGGTGCGGGTGTCGACGGAGCTGGTCGCCTCGTCGAGCACCAGGATCGAGGGCTGGGCGAGGAAGGCCCGGGCGATGGTGATCAGCTGCTTCTCGCCCGCGCTGACGCCGGTGCCCTCGTCGTCCAGGACGGTGTCGTAGCCGTCGGGGAGGGTGCGCACGAAGCGGTCCACGTGCGCGGCCTTCGCCGCCTCGATCACCTGCTCGCGGGTGGCGGTTTCGGCACCGTAGGCGATGTTCTCGGCGATGGTGCCGCCGAACAGCCAGGTGTCCTGGAGCACCATGCCGATGCCGGAGCGCAGCTCCTCGCGGGACATCGCGGCGATGTCCACGCCGTCGAGGGTGATCCGGCCGCCGCTCACCTCGTAGAAACGCATCAGGAGGTTGACCATGGTGGTCTTGCCGGCACCGGTCGGTCCGACGATGGCCACGGTGTGGCCGGGTTCGACCTTCAGCGACAGGCCGTCGATGAGCGGCTTCTCCGGGTCGTAACGGAAGGAGACGTCCTCGAAAGCGACGCGGCCGTGCACCTCGGCGGGGCGCTCCGGATGCTGCGGCTCGGGAGACTGCTCGTCGGCGTCGAGCAGTTCGAAGACCCGCTCGGCGGAGGCGACACCGGACTGCACGAGGTTGGCCATCGAGGCGACCTGGCTGAGCGGCTGGCTGAACTGGCGGGAGTACTGGATGAACGCCTGGACGTCACCGATGGACAGCGCGCCGGTGGCCACCCGCAGACCGCCGACCACGGCGACCAGCACGTAGTTGATGTTGCCGACCAGCATCATCGCGGGCTGGATGATGCCCGAGATGAACTGCGCACGGAAGGAGGCTTCGTAGAGTGCCTGGTTCTCCTGCTGGAAGAGGTCCCTCGACTCCTTCTGGCGGCCGAATACCTTCACCAGGCTGTGCCCGGTGAACATCTCCTCGATGTGGGCGTTCAGCTTGCCGGTGGAGCCCCACTGCTTGATGAACTGAGGCTGGGCCCGCTTGCCGACCTTGGCGGCGACCACCACCGAGACCGGGACGGAGATCAGCGCTATCAAGGCCAGCAGCGGGGAGATCCAGAACATCATCCCGAGCACGCCGACGATGGTCAGCAGCGAGTTGACGACCTGTCCCATGGTCTGCTGCATCGACTGGTTGATGTTGTCGATGTCGTTGGTGACTCGGCTCAGTACCTCACCGCGCGGCTGGCGGTCGAAGTAGCTGAGCGGCAGCCGGGCGAGCTTCGCCTCGGTCTCCTCGCGGAGCCGGAACACCGCACGGTTGATCGCCAGCGCGGACAGCCGGCCCTGGACCACGCCGAACACCACGGCGGCCAGGTAGATGCCCAGAACCCAGAGAAGGATGGTGCCGATGGCACCGAAGTCCATGCCCCGGCCGGGGGTGAAGTCGATCGAGGCGAGCAGGTCGGCGATGTTGCCCTCGCCCTTGGCACGCAGACCGTCGAGCACGGCCTGCTTGCTCGGGGCTCCGGCGAAGCGCGGTCCGGTGGCTCCGGCGACGATCAGGTCGGTCGCCTTGCCGAGCACCCGGGGGCCGACCACCGCACAGCCGACGGAGAGCGCGCCGAATCCGAGCACGCTGAACAGCAGCTTGCGTTCCGGCTTGAGCAGACCGATCAGGCGCTTCGCGGAGCCGCCGAGGTCCTTGGCCTTCTCGGTGCCCTGGGCGCCCATGAACCGCGCCGGTCCGGGCCCGCCGCGGCGGGCGGCCGCCTCCTGCGAGGTCGAGACCGTCTCCTGCTCGTCGTCGCCCGCGGGGGCGTCGGCCTTGCCGAGGTCGGGCTTGCCCGGCTTCGACCCGGCCGTGCCGGCGTCGGCAGGGTCGGCAGCGGCCATACCGGCCGCAGTGGGTCCGGCAGTTGCGGGTCCGGCCGCATCGAGGTTGGTGACGCCGGGCGCGGTGGTGCCGGGCTCGGTCACGTCGGGGCTGTCGGGGGTGGTCACGCCGCCGCCTCCTGCTCGGTGAGCTGGGAGAGCACGATCTCCCGGTACGTCGGGTTGTCGGCCATCAGCTCCTGGTGGGTGCCGGTGCCGACGACGGCGCCCTCGTCGAGGACGATGATCCGGTCGGCGTCGCGGATGGTGGAGACGCGCTGGGCGACGATCACCACGGTGGCGTTCCCGGTCTCGTCCGCGAGCGCGGCGCGCAGGCGGGCGTCGGTGGCGTAGTCGAGGGCCGAGAAGGAGTCGTCGAACAGGTAGATCTCGGGCTTGCGGACCAGGGCCCGGGCGATCGCCAGGCGCTGGCGCTGGCCGCCGGAGACGTTGGTGCCGCCCTGTGCGATCGGGGCGTCCAGGCCTTCGGGGAACTTTTCCACGAAGTCCTTGGCCTGGGCGATCTCCAGGGCGTGCCAGAGTTCCTCGTCGGTGGCCTCGGGCTTGCCGTAGCGCAGGTTGGAAGCGACGGTGCCGGAGAACAGGTACGGCTTCTGCGGGACGAGGCCGATCACCTCGGACAGTTTCTGCGGGTCGAGGTCGCGGACGTCCACGCCGTTGACCAGCACCTCGCCACCGGTGGCGTCGAAGAGCCGGGGGACGAGGCCGAGCAGGGTGGTCTTGCCGGCACCGGTGGAGCCGATGACGGCGGTGGTCTCGCCGGGCCGGGCGGTCAGGTCGATGCCGCGCAGCACCGGCACCTCGGCGCCGGGGTAGCGGAAGTCGACGCCGCGCAGTTCCAGCGTGCCGTGAGTGTGCAGTTCGGTGACGGGGGCCAGCGGCGGGACGACGCTGGAGGAGGTGTCCAGCACCTCCTGGATGCGCTCGGCGCAGACCTCGGCACGCGGCACCATCATGAACATGAAGGTGGCCATCATGACGCTCATCAGAATCTGCAGCAGATAGGAGAGGAAAGCGGTGAGTGCGCCGATCTGCATGCCGCCGCTGTCGATGCGGTGCGCGCCGAACCAGAACACGGCGACGCTGGAGATGTTCACCACGCCCATGACGATGGGGAACATCAGCGACATCAGCCGGCCGACCCGCAGCGAGTAGTCGGCGAGTTCGCCGTTGGCACCGCTGAAGCGCTGCTTCTCGTGGTCGTCCTTGACGAAGGCGCGGATGACCCGGATGCCGGTGATCTGCTCGCGCATGATCCGGTTGACCGAGTCGATGCGGGTCTGCATGCCGCGGAACTGCGGCCGCATCTTGGCGACCAGCACGGTGACGACGGCGCCCAGCGCGGGCACCACGGCCAGCAGCAGGCCGGACAGCGGCACGTCCTGGTTGAGCGCCATGACGATGCCGCCGATGCACATGATCGGTGCGGCGACCATCAGCGTGAAGGTCATCAGGGCCAGCATCTGGACCTGCTGGACGTCGTTGGTGGTGCGGGTGATCAGCGAGGGCGCACCGAACTGGTTGAGCTCGCGGGCGGAGAACTCCTGCACCCGGGAGAACACCGCGGCGCGCAGGTCGCGGCCGACGGCCATCGCGGTGCGGGCGCCGTAGTAGACCGCGCCGATCGAGCAGACGGCCTGGGCGAGCGAGACGCCGACCATCACGCCGCCGACCCGCAGGATGTATCCGGTGTCGCCCTTGAGGACGCCGCTGTCGATGATGTCGGCGTTCAGCGTCGGCAGGTACAGCATGCCGATGGTGGAGATCAGCTGAAGCAGCACCAGCACTGTGATGTCGCGGGAGTAGGGGCCGAGGTGAGCCCGTAGAAGTCTGAAAAGCACCGTGCCACTCTCGTCTGCGAGGGGGACGCACGCATCCCAAATTCGGGTACTTGTGAAAAAGCTTCACCCGTGGACCGGGCCTGTACGTCTGGTGTGCACTCTGCCTGCACTGCCGCCCCGTGAGTGTGCCAGCTCACGTCACCCCCTTACGGAACGGCTTTTCACCCCCTAGGCTGCTGATTGCCCTCTTGTTACTCACCGGTTAAGTCGGTTGCCGGCCGCGCCCCCACGGCCGTCGTTCACCCACTCTCGGTCCACCCGCCCCCGGAGGTCCTCGTTGAGTTCCGCGCAGTCCATGATCGAGCGGCGTCCGCCCTCCGTGGCGCATCTTCTGCTCAGCAGGGTAAAGGCCACGCCGAACGGTGAGGCGTATCGGTACCCGGTTCCGGTGGACGAGCAGGCCGCGGACAGCGCGCCGGGCGCGGAGCAGTGGCGGTCGCTGACCTGGGCGCAGGCCAACGAACGGATCCGCGCCGTCGCGGCGGGCCTGATGGCGCTGGGCATCCGGGCCGAGGACCGGGTCGCGATCGCCTCCGCCACCCGGATCGAGTGGATCCTCGCGGACCTGGGCAACATGTGCGCCGGCGCGGCCACCACCACGGTCTACCCGAGCACCAACGCCGACGAGACCGCGTTCATCCTGGCCAACTCCGGCAGCCGCGCGCTGTTCGCCGAGAACGCCGGCCAGCTGCGCAAGGCCGCCGAGCAGAAGGCCGGACTGCCCGCGCTGGAGTACGTGATCGTCTTCGACGAGCCGGGCGACGACGTGCCGCAGGTCGAGGGCCTGACCGTGCTGACGCTGGCCGAGCTGGAGCAGCGCGGCACCGCGTACCTGGGCGAGAACCCGGACGCCGTCGACAAGGCGATCGACTCGCTCGACAAGGAGCAGCTGGCCACCCTGATCTACACCTCCGGCACCACCGGCCGCCCGAAGGGCGTGCGCCTGGTGCACGACTGCTGGTCGTACGAGGGCGTGGCGCAGGAGGAGAGCGGGCTGCTGCGCTCCGACGACGTGCAGTTCATGTGGCTGCCGCTGTCGCACGTGTTCGGCAAGACGCTGATCTCCGGCCAGATCGCCACCGGCCACGTGATGGCGGTGGACGGCCGGGTGGACCGGATCATCCACAACCTGCCGGTGATCCGTCCGACCCTGATGGCGTCCGCGCCGCGGATCTTCGAGAAGGTCTACAACGGCATCGCCGGAAAGGCCCGGGCCGAGGGCGGGGCCAAGTACAAGATCTTCATGTGGGCGGCGCAGGTGGCCCGCGAGTACGCGCAGACCATCCAGGCCAACCAGGTCGCGCACGGCCACGAGAGCGCCCCACTGGGCCTGCGGCTGCAGCACAGCCTGGCCGACAAGCTGGTTTACACCAAGATCCGGGCGGCGTTCGGCGGCCGGCTGCGCGGCGCGGTGTCCGGCAGCGCGGCGCTCGCCCCGGAGATCGGCTACTTCTTCAAGGGCGCGGGCGTCCCGGTGCTGGAGGGCTACGGGCTGACCGAGACGTCGGCCGGTTCCACCGTGAACCGGGCCGAGGACTTCCGGGTCGGCACCGTCGGCATCCCGCTGCCCGGCACCGAGGTGCGGATCGCCGAGGACGGCGAGATCCTGCTGCGCGGCCCGGGCGTCATGCGCGGCTACCACGAGCTGCCCGAGCAGACCGCGGAGGTGCTGGAGTCGGACGGCTGGTTCCACACCGGCGACATCGGCGAGCTCGGTGCAGGCGGCTACCTGCGGATCACCGACCGCAAGAAGGACATGTTCAAGACCTCCGGCGGCAAGTACGTCGCGCCGAGCGAGGTCGAGGGCAAGTTCAAGGCGGTCTGCCCGTTCGTCAGCAACATCCTGGTGATCGGCAACGGCCGCAACTACTGCACCGCGCTGATCGGCCTCGACGAGACGGTGATCATGCCGTGGGCGGCCGAGCACGGCCTGGCCGGCAAGTCGTACGCCGAGGTGGTGGCGGCCCCGGCCACCGTGGAGCTGATAGACGGCTTCGTGAAGCGGCTCAACGGCGAGCTGCAGCGCTGGCAGACGATCAAGAAGTTCGCCCTGCTCCCGCGTGACCTGGACATCGAGCACGGCGAACTCACCCCCAGCCTGAAGATCAAGCGCCCGGTGGTGGAGAAGACCTACGCCGACCGGGTGACCGAGATGTACGCGGGTGCCAACGAAGCCTGAGTCCGCACGGTTCCGGTACGGCCTTCGGACTTTCGCGGGCCGTACCGGACAATGGGCACATGCCCTCCGCACTCCCCGACGGCGAACCGGTGCCGTCCGACGGCTCGCTGCCCGCCCACGCCCTGGACGGGCTCGGTTCCCGGCCGTTCGGTTTCTACCTGCATGTGCCGTACTGCGCCAGCCGCTGCGGCTACTGCGACTTCAACACCTACACCGCCACCGAACTGCGCTCCTCGGGCACGGTCGCCTCGCAGGACACCTACGCCGACAACGTGATCGCCGAGATCCGGCTGGCCCGCCGGGTGCTGGGCGACACGGACCTGCCGGTGCAGACGGTGTTCCTCGGCGGCGGCACCCCCACCCTGCTGCCCGCCCGTGACCTGGTGCGGATGCTGGCAGCGCTGCGCGAGGAGTTCGGTCTGGCCGAGGGCGCGGAGATCACCACCGAGGCCAACCCGGAGTCGGTGGACCCGGCGTACCTGACCGAGCTGCGCGAGGGCGGCTACAACCGGATCTCCTTCGGCATGCAGAGCGCCCGCCCGCACGTGCTGCAGATCCTGGACCGCCACCACACCCCGGGCCGCCCGGAGGCGTGCGTCGCCGAGGCCCGCGCGGCCGGCTTCGAGCACGTCAACCTGGACCTGATCTACGGCACCCCCGGCGAGTCCGACCAGGACTGGCAGGCCTCGCTGGACGCGGCGATCGGCGCCCGCCCCGACCACGTCTCCGCATACTCGCTGATCGTCGAGGACGGCACCCGGCTGGCCGCCCGGGTCCGGCGCGGCGAACTGCCGATGATCGACGACGACGTGCACGCCGACCGCTACCTGATGGCCGATCAGGCGCTCGCCGCCGCCGGGTACTCCTGGTACGAGGTCTCCAACTGGGCCACCACGCCGGAGGGCCGCTGCCGCCACAACGAGCTGTACTGGACGGGCGCCGACTGGTGGGGCGCCGGACCGGGCGCGCACAGCCACGTCGGCGGGGTCCGCTGGTGGAACGCCAAGCACCCGGCCGCGTACGCGCAGGCGCTCGCCGAGGGCCGCACGCCCGCGCTCGGCCGCGAGGTGCTGGCCGGCGAGGACCGCCGGGTCGAGCGGATCCTGCTGGAACTGCGTCTGGTCGAGGGCTGCCCGCTGGACCTGCTCACCGACACCGGCCGCAAGGCCGCCGACCGGGCCCTCGCCGACGGCCTGTTGGAGCCCGGCCCGTACACCCGGGGCCGGGCCGCGCTGACCCTGCGCGGGCGGCTGCTGGCCGACGCGGTGGTCCGCGACCTGGTCGACTGACGCGTCGGCGGTTCGGCGGTTCGGCGGTTCGGCGGTTCGGCGGTTCGGCGGTTCGGCCGGGGCGGGTGCACCGGGGAAACCGGTCGCAAACCGCCCGATCGGGGGACTGCGGGCGTGAAACGCCTCGGTGGGCTGCGGCCAATTACTCGGTGAAGGGACCCACCGGGTTCCCCCGACCGAGGAGGGACGCATGCGTATCCGTGAGCACCCTCAGGACGAAGCGGGCCCCGAGGGCCGCACTCCGGAGCTGACCACTCCGGACGGCTTCGATGCGTTCTACCGCCAACACGTCAACGCCATACTCGACTTCGTCACCCGCCGGGTCAGCGACCCCCACCTGGCGGCCGACCTCACCGCGGACATCTTCGTCGCGGCGCTGGAGGCCGCCGGCAGCTACCGGCCCGAGCGCGGGACGGCGGCCGGCTGGCTGTACGGCATCGCCCGGTACGTCCTCGCCGGGCACTGGCGGGGCGACAGTCGGGAGCGGCGGGCGATGGGTCGGCTGTCCGGCCGCCGGCTGCTCGCCGAGGAGGACATCCTCGCCCTGGAGGAACGGATCGACGCCCAGCGCGCCGTCCGTGACCTCGCGCAGCAGCACGCGGGGCTCAGCACGCCGCTGCGAGAGGTCCTCGACCTGGTCGTGGTGGACGGCCTGAGTACCGCCGAGGCCGCACAGGCGCTCTGCATCTCGCAGGCCACCGTCCGGGTCCGCCTGCACCGGGCCCGCCGCAAGCTCGGTGCCGAACGACAGCCCGCCCGCAAGGACCTGCCCCGCCCCGGTGCGGCCCTGCTGGTGCCCCGTCCGAGCGCCCCCGTCGACCCGATGATCGAGGTGTCCCCGTGAACAGCACCCGTCGCACGCCGTCCACCAGCAACTTCGAGCGGAAGCTCGGCGAGGAGCTGGCCGCTCTCGCCGCCGAACGGAGCGTCGCCGCCGACCGGGTCGCACGCCGCAGCGTGCTGCGCCGCCGCCCGCTGCTGGCCGCCGTCGCGATCGGCGTGGCGGCCGTCGCCACCGCGCTGGTGCTGCCCGCGGTGCTGGGCGTCGAGCACGGAGGGAACGCCGCGTACGCCGTCACCCAGGAGTCGGACGGCACCATCGCGCTGCAACTGCGCGACCCGGCCGCGCTGGCCGACCTGGTCGCCACCCTGCAGCGGTACGGGGTGCGGGCGGCCGGGATCGAGGAGGCCCGGACGCCCGAGGAGTGCACGCTGCCGGAGCCGAAGGGCACCCGTGCCCAACCCGACCGGGTGCGGCCCGGTGACGGCCCCGGCACGGTGCGGATCGACCCCAAGCTCGTCCCACCAGGGTCGACGGTGCTGCTGACGGCGGGCCGGACCCGGATCGGTGGCACGGTGATGAACAGCTTCCGCGCCGTCGTGGTGGACGCGGTGCCCGCCTGCGTGCCCGCGCCGCAGATCTCCGTGCCGGGCCCGGCCGACCCGTCCGCCGCGCCGGTCGTCTCCCCGACCTCGGCCGTGCCGCCGTCCGGGAGGTTGTCCGATTGAGCAGCCGTCCGATCGAGTGGAAGTCAGGTGCTGCCCGGCAGGGTGACGAAATCGATCAACTCCTCGACCCGGCCGAGGAGTTCCGGCTCCAGATCCTTCCAGCCGTCGACCGAGGCGAGGATCCGCTTCCAGGCGGCCGGGGTGTCCACCGGCCAGCCGAGACGGCGGCAGACGCCCTCCTTCCACACCTCGCCGCGTGGCACCTCGGGCCAGGCCGCGAAGCCGAGACCGGCGGGTTTGACGGCCTGCCAGATGTCGACGTACGGGTGGCCGACGACCAGCACGTGGTCACCGGTCACCCGGGCGGCGATCCGGTGCTCCTTGGTGCCGGGCAGCAGATGGTCGACCAGCACGCCCAGCCGGCGGCCCGGGCCGGGCGCGAACTCGGCGACGATCGCGGGCAGGTCGTCCACGCCCTCCAGGTACTCGACCACCACGCCCTCGATCCGCAGGTCGTCGCCCCAGACCCGTTCGACGAGTTCGGCGTCGTGCCGGCCCTCGACGTAGATCCGCGACTCACGGGCCACCCGGGCACGCGCCCCGGGCACCGCGACCGACCCGGAAGCCGTCCGCCCGGGCCCGCGCTGCGGAGCCGGCCCGGTCGGGCGGACCAGCGTCACCACCCGTCCCTCCAGCAGGAATCCGCAGGGCACCAACGGAAACACCCGGTGCTTGCCGAACCGGTCCTCCAACGTGACGGTGAAGCCCTCCGCGGTCCGCTCGCACCGCACCACCGCCCCGCAGAACCCGGTCGCCGCCTCCTCCACCACCAGATCCCGCTCCGCCGCCACCTCCGGCGCGGGCTGCTGCCGCTTCCACGGCGGGGTCAGATCCGGCCCGTACTCCCTGCTGCGCATGCCCCGCAGTCTACGAAACCGCCCCCGACGCCCCGTCAGCCGATGTACGCCGCCGCCGTCGACAGCACCTCGACGATCCGTTCGCCGACCGTCGCTCCGTGCGGAACCGTCCGTACCTCCGCGTCGCCCCACCGCGAGCGGACACCCCGGACCGTCAGCAGATGCACCACCCGCAGCGTGCGCAGGGTGTTGGACACCTCGCCGGGCACCGGCCCGGGCTGCCCGGCGGCGAACACCTCGGCCACCGGGTCCAGCCAGCCGACGGCCCGGCGTTCCGTCAGCTCGGGGCGGGTCAGCGTCAGGGCGAGCGCGAAGCCGAGGCGGTCATCCTCCATCGCGTCGAAGACGTGCCCGGTGGGAGCGAGCAGGCGGGCCGCGCCGAGGGAGAGCAACGGCTCCGGGCGGACATCCGGGTGCTGCCCGAAGGCGGCCAGCAGGTCGGCGCCGTGCGCGACGGCGTGCAGCCAGCCCAGTTCGGGGTGGTGGCCGCGCAGGTCGCTCTCGGCCGGGTACCAGCGGGCGAACGCGGCGAGCCACTCGGCGCGCAGCGTCCCGGCCCGGACCAGCCGGGCAAGGACGAGTGGGGCGAACGTCCGGGCCTGGATCTCGGGGTCCTCGAAGCGGGCCGCCATCGCGTCGCCGAGTGCCAGCCGCCGTTCCTCGGGCAGCCCGGGCACCCAGTCGGCCAGCCGGGAGTACGCGCGTTCGTCGCGTTCCACCGGGTCGGGCGAGCGCAGTGCCTCGGCTACGGCGGCCAGCTCGGCGTCGGACGGGTCCCGGTCGGGCAGGGCGGTCCAGTCGATCATGGGCCACCACCCTAGGAACGTTCCGGGGAGCTGTCAGCCCTCCAGCCCGGGAGCGCCCCAGACCGGGAACCAGCGGGAGAGGTCGGACTCGATGCGCAGGTCGTTGCGGAGCAGGTTGGAGATCTCGATCTCCAGGGGGTTGTTGCGCTTCTCCTGGCCGGGCAGTTTGCACATCGGGTAGAAGGTGCCGCGCTTGTAGAGGTAGACCAGGCCGAGCGAGCGGCCCTCGTGGTCGCGGAAGGCGACGATCGAGCAGAGGAGTTGGGGGCCGAAGCCGTTGGCCTCCAGTTCGCTGTTGACCGCGTGCAGGTCGTTGACCAGGTCGGGGAGTTCCTCGGGGGTGTGCCGGGCGAGCAGCCAGGAGTAGCCGTAGTCGTCGCGGGAGGCTTCGACGGGGGTGCCGCCGCGTTCGGTGTCGGCGTCGAGGAGCGCTCGGACCTGCTGCTGGACTTCGGCGAACGCGCCGCCCTCGACGGCGGCGAAGCACACCGAGCCGAGGCCGGTGGGGCGGAATCCGGTGGCGGCCTGCAGGGTGAGCGCGGCCGAGGGGATGCCGAACAGCTGGTCGAGGTCCGGCTTCACGGGCTTGCTGCGGCCGAACAGGGCGTCCAGGAATCCCACGGGGTCGAGCTCCTTGCGTCGGGGGTCGGGAAGAGGTCACTGCCCGAGTTCGGCGGAGATCTTCGACAGCTGCGCGAGCCGCTGCTCCAGCGACGGGTGGGTGGAGAACAGCTGCGCGGCGGTCTCCTTGGCGCTCAGCGCGGGCGCGAAGTAGAAGGCGTTGTAGGGCTGGGCCTTGCGCAGGTCCTCGGTCGGGATGGCGGCGATCTGGCCGGTCACCTTGGTCAGCGCGGAGGCGAGTGCGCTGGGCCGCCCGGTCAGCTGGGCGGCGGCCCGGTCGGCGGCGAGTTCGCGGTAACGGGAGAGCAGCCTGGTGAGCAGGAAGCTGATCGCGTACACCACCATCGAGGCCAGCGGGACGAGGATCATCGCGATGGCGGCGTTGGAGTCGTTGCTGTTGCGGTTGCCGCCGCCCATCATTCCGCCGTAGAGCGCGATCCGGGTCATCGCGCCGGCCAGTACGCCGAGGAAGCCGGCCACCGTCATCACCGCCACGTCCCGGTGCGCGACGTGCGAGAGCTCGTGGGCGAGGACGCCCTCCAGTTCCTCCGGTTCCAGCCGGCGCAGCAGGCCGGTGGTCACGCAGATGACCGCGTTCTCCGGGTTCCGGCCGGTGGCGAAGGCGTTCGGCATGTCGTTGCGGGCGACCGCGACCCGCGGTTTGGGCATGTCGGCGAGCGCGCACAGCCGGTCCACCGCGCCGTGCAGCTGCGGGAACTCCTCGGGGGAGACCTGGTGGGCGCCCATCGCCCGTTCGGTGATCTTGTCGGAGAACCAGAACTGGGCGACGAACAGGCCGCCGGCGATCAGCACCACCAGCGGCCAGGCGCCGCGCAGCAGCACGATCAGCAGCCCGGTGAAGCCGACGTAGAGCAGGCCGATCAAGAACATGGTGGTGACCATCCGACCGGTCAGGCCGCGGTCGGGGGTGAACCGGGAGTGCTGTCGTGACGCCGACATCGCTGCTCCTCCTTCGCCTCTTCGCCTTCGATGCTGCCACTGGCAGGGCCCGTAGGCACCATCCGAAACGATGGGAATCCGATGGGAATGCGGCTCGGGCGGCCCCCGGGCATCGGCCGGTCCGGTATTCGGTCGAGGATCACGTGGGCGGACCGTTCCTGCCATCAGGCCCGGGCCGTACACTGGCAGGTACGGTTCTGGCACTCTGCCCAGTTGAGTGCCAGAGTTGATCGACCACCGGTTCAACGGACGACGACGGAGGTGCGTGCCCCATGCCGGACGACGGCAAGACCGACGGCCGCCTGATCGACCCCCGTTCGTCCGTGCGCCCACTGGACGAGCGTCGGCTCGCCGTGCTGCGCGCGATCGTCCAGGACTACGTGGGCACCGAGGAGCCGGTCGGCTCCAAGGCCCTGGTGGAGCGCCACAACCTGGGCGTCTCGCCGGCCACGGTGCGCAACGACATGGCGGCGCTGGAGGAGGACGGGTTCATCCACCAGCCGCACACCAGTGCGGGGCGGATCCCGACCGACAAGGGCTACCGCCTGTTCGTCGACCGCCTCGCCGAGGTGAAGCCGATGACGGCTCCGGAGCGCCGGGCGATCCGGCACTTCCTGGAGGGCGCGGTCGACCTGGACGACGTGGTGGCCCGTACGGTGCGGCTGCTGGCGCAGCTGACCCGGCAGGTCGCGGTGGTCCAGTACCCGTCGCTGACCCGTTCCACGGTGCGGCACATCGAACTGGTGTCGCTGACCCCGACCAAGCTGATGCTGGTGCTGATCACCAACACCGGCCGGGTCGAGCAGCGGATGGTGGACTGTCCCGGCCCGGTCGGCGAGGCCCTGCTGGGAGACCTGCGGGCCAGGCTCAACGGCATGGCGGGCGGCTGTCGGCTGCCCGAGGTGCCTACTCTGCTGGAGGACCTGCCGGCCGGTTTCGAACCGGCCGACCGGCCTTCGGTCAGCACCGTGCTGACCGTCCTTTTCGAAACGCTCGCCGAACAGAACGAGGAACGGATCATGCTGGCGGGCACCGCCAACCTGACTCGTTTCGGCCATGACTTCCCCCTGTCCATCCGTCCGGTGCTGGAGGCACTGGAGGAGCAGGTGGTGCTGCTGCGCCTGCTGGGTGAGACCGCGGACTCCGCGATGACGGTCCGGATCGGTCACGAGATCGCCTACGAGGGCCTGAATTCCACGTCGGTGGTCTCCGTCGGTTACGGTTCGGGCGACCAGAGCGTGGCAAAGCTGGGTGTGATCGGTCCGACCCGGATGGATTACCCGGGCACAATGGGGGCGGTGCGAGCGGTGGCACGGTACGTCGGCCAGATCCTGGCCGAGTCATAGCAAGGTTGCGTGAGACCCTCACGCAGCCCTCGCAAGCACTTCTAGAGGCGGAACAAACCGGAGCATTTGGTGGCCACGGACTACTACGCGGTACTCGGCGTCCGACGCGACGCGGGGCAGGACGAGATCAAGAAGGCGTTCCGGCGCCTCGCCCGTGAACTGCACCCGGACGTCAACCCGGACCCGAAGACGCAGGAGCGGTTCAAGGAGATCAACGCCGCCTACGAGGTGCTCTCCGATCCGCAGAAGCGTCAGGTCTACGACCTCGGTGGCGACCCGCTGTCGCCGAACGGCGGCGGTGCGGGCGGCTTCGGTGCCGGGGCGGCCGGGTTCGGCTTCTCGGACATCATGGACGCCTTCTTCGGCGCCGCGACCGGCCAGCGCGGCCCGCGTTCGCGCACCCGCCGCGGTCAGGACGCGATGATCCGACTGGAGATCACCCTGGAGGAGGCCGCATTCGGCACCACCAAGGAACTCCAGGTCGACACCGCCGTCACCTGCACCACGTGCAGCGGTGAGGGCGCCGCACCCGGCACCTCCGCGCAGACCTGTGACATGTGTCGCGGCAAGGGCGAGGTCTCCCAGGTCACCCGGTCCTTCCTGGGCCAGGTCATGACCTCCCGTCCCTGCCCGCAGTGCCAGGGCTTCGGCACCGTCGTCCCGACCCCGTGCCCGGAGTGCGCGGGCGACGGCCGGGTCCGGGCCCGCCGCACCCTCACGGTGAAGATCCCCGCCGGTGTCGACAACGGCACCCGGATCCAGCTGGCCGGCGAGGGCGAGGTCGGCCCCGGCGGCGGCCCGGCCGGCGACCTGTACGTGGAGATCGCCGAGACCAGCCACGCCGTCTTCCAGCGCCGCGGCGACGACCTGCACTGCACGGTCACCATCCCGATGACGGCCGCCGCGCTCGGCACCCAGGTCCCGCTGCAGACCCTGGACGGCCTGGAGGAGGTCGACATCCGGCCCGGCACCCAGTCCGGCCAGTCGATCCCGCTGCACGGTCGCGGCATCACGCATCTGCGCGGCGGCGGCCGGGGCGACCTGATAGTGCACGTCGAGGTGCAGACGCCCACCAAGCTCGACCCCGAGCAGGAGGAGCTGCTGCGGCGGCTCGCCGTGATCCGCGGCGAGGAGCGGCCCTCCGGCCAGTTCGCGCCCGGTCAGCAGGGCCTGTTCTCCCGGCTGAAGGACGCCTTCAACGGCCGGTGAGACCTGTTCCTTCCGGGCCGGGAGCGGTGCATGCCGCTCCCGGTCCGGGTTTTTTGTTGTCCGCTCCGTGAGAGGGTTCCTGTTCCGATGACCGCACCGGTGTTCGTCGTCGACGACCTGACGGGCGCCGCACCCGGCGCCACCGTCCGCCTCGACGGCCCCGAAGGGCGGCACGCCGTCGCCGTCAAGCGCCTGGAGCCCGGCGAGGCCGTCACCCTCGCCGACGGGCACGGCCTCGGCGCGGACGGCACCGTCGCCGCGGTGCACGGCAAGGACGCGCTGGACGTGCTGGTCGCCGCCGTCCGCGAGGAGGCTGTGCCCGCGCCCCGGATCACCGTCGTCCAGGCGCTGCCCAAGGGCGACCGCGGCGAACTCGCCGTCGAGACGATGACCGAGGTCGGCGTCGACGCGGTGGTGCCGTGGGCGGCCTCCAGGTGCATCACCCAGTGGAAGGGCGACCGCGGCACGAAGGCCCTCGCCAAGTGGCGGGCCACCGCGCGCGAGGCGGGCAAGCAGGCCCGACGGCTGCGCTTCCCCGAGGTGCACGAGCCGATGACCACCCGACAGCTGCTGCCCCTGCTCTCCGCGGCCTCCTTCGCCGCCGTCCTGCACGAGGACGGCTCGCTGCCGCTGGCCACGGCCGAGCTGCCCGCCGCCGGCGAGATCGTGCTGATCGTCGGACCGGAGGGCGGGGTCTCCCCGGAGGAGCTCGCCGCTTTCGCCGAGGCCGGAGCGAAGCCCTACCGCCTCGGGCCGTCCGTCCTGCGCACCTCGACGGCGGGCGTCGCGGCGGGCGCGCTGCTGCTCGGCCGTACCGGCCGTTGGGGGTAGGGGCCAAGGAGCGCACCGACAGGGGCGCGGGGAACTGCGCGACAAGCGCAGACCACGTCCGCAAGGTCGCGATCAAGTGCAGGTCATTCTCTTGCGTCGCGATCTTGCGGATGTGATGCGTTCCCCTTCGCGCAGTTCCCCGCGCCCCTGGCTTCGCGCCCACCTGCTCTCGCGAGTCCTCCCGCGCCCCTGGTTATTTCTCCTCCGCCCGCTGTGCGCCCGTTCTAGGGTGGCCGGGTGACCGATTCGACGCGCGGGTACCTGCGCCACCCCCATCTGCATGGCGATGTTGTCGCCTTCGTTGCCGAGGACGATGTCTGGCTGGCCCCCGTCGAGGGCGGGCGGGCGTGGCGGTTGACGGCGGATCAGGTGCCGGTCGGCGCCGTGCGCTTCTCGCCGGACGGGCGGACGGTGGCGTGGACGTCGCACCGGGACGGGGCGCCGGAGGTGCATGTCGCGCCGGCGGCCGGCGGGCAGGCCCGGCGGCTGACGTACTGGGGGAGCACGTTCACGGCGCTGGTGGGGTGGAGCGCCGACGGCCGCCCGCTCGCGATCACCACCGGCGGGCAGGAGACGATCCGCCGGACGTGGGCGTTCGCGGTGCCGCTGGACGGCGGTGAGCCGGAGCGGCTGCCGTACGGGCCGATCGGGGCGTTGGCGTTCGAGCCGGTGCCGCCGGGGGCGACCGGCGGGCGGGTGCTGCTGGGGACGCACAACCGGGAGGCCGCGCACTGGAAGCGCTACCGGGGCGGCCGGGCCGGCAAGTTGTGGATCGGGGCGGCCGAGTTCGAGCGGCTGCACGCCGAGCTGGACGGCCAGCTGGAGTGCCCGATGTGGGTGGGCGACCGGGTGGCGTTCCTGTCCGACCACGAGGGCGTCGGCCGGCTGTACTCCAGCCTCCCGGACGGCACCGATCTGCGGGCGCACAGCCCGGCGGACACCGGGTTCTACGCCCGGCAGGCGTCCACCGACGGCACCCGGGTGATCTGGCAGAGCGCCGGCGACCTGTGGCTGCTGGACGACCTGGAGGGCGCCGAGCCGCGCCGGCTGGACATCGACCTGGCCGGTCCGCGCAGCAGCCGCCGGCCGCACCCGACCCGCGCCGACGGGCAGGTGGAGTCCGCCGCCGCGGACCGCACCGGCCGGGCCGCGGCCGTGGTGGTGCGCGGCACCGTGCACTGGGTGACGCACCGCGAGGGCCCGTCCCGGGTGCTGGACGAGACGCCGGGCGTGCGCAACCGGCTGGCCCAGGTGGTCCCCGGCGAGGACGGCGCGCAGGGCGCGGTGTGGGTGACGGACGCCGACGGCGACGACGCGATCGCGTACGCGCCGTCGGTGCTCGGTGCGGAGCGCCGCCGGCTGGCGTCCGGTCAGCTCGGCCGGGTGCGGGCGCTGACGGTCTCGCCGGACGGTCGGCAGCTCGCGGTCGCCTCGCACGACGGCCGGCTGCTGCTGGTGGCGCTCAGCGACGGCGCCGTGCACGAGCTGGCGCGCAGCGGCGACGGCGAGGTCAGCGGGCCGGTGTTCAGCCCGGACTCGGGCTGGCTGGCCTGGTCGCAGCCGGTGCTCGGGCCGTGGTCGCTGCGCCAGATCATGCTGGCGGACCTCACCTCGCGCACCGTCAGCGAGGCCACCCCGCAGCGGTTCCACGACTATTCGCCGGCCTTCACCTCGGACGGCAAGCACCTGGCGTTCCTGTCGGTGCGGACCTTCGACCCGGTGTACGACGAACACGTCTTCGACCTGTCGTTCCCCGGCGGCACCCGCCCGTACCTGCTGACGCTGGCCGCCGACACCCCGTCGCCGTTCGGCCCGCAGCGGGCCGGGCGGCCGATCGGCGGCGAGGACGAGGACACCAAGGACGGCGACAAGGGCGACTCCGCGGCGCCCACCACCAAGGTCGACCTGGACGGCCTGGCCGACCGGATCGTGGCGTTCCCGGTGGCGGCCGGGCGGTTCGGCGGGCTGCGGGCCGCGAAGGACGGCGTGCTGTGGGGCCGGATCCCGTTCAGCGGCGAACTCGGCGACAGCGCCGCCTCGTTGGACGACACCCCGGCCGGCACCGCGCTGGAGCGGTACGACCTGAAGAAGCGCCGGGCGGAGGAACTGCTCACCGGCGTGGACACCTTCGCGGTGTCCGGCGACGGCGCCCGGCTGGCGGTGCTGGAGGACGGCAGCCTGCGGATCGTCCCCGCCGACCAGAAGGCCGACGACGGCGAGGACGCCGAGGTCGACCTCGACCGGATCCGGATCACCGTCGACCCGGCCGCCGAGTGGCGGCAGATGTTCGACGAGAACGGCCGGCTGATGCGCGACAACTTCTGGCGCGCCGACCTCGGCGGCGTCGACTGGGCGGGCGCGCTGGCCCGCTACCGGCCGCTGGTGGACCGGGCCGGCAGCCACTCCGACCTGGTGGACCTGCTCTGGGAGACGGTCGCCGAACTCGGCACCTCGCACGCCTACGTGGTGCCGCCCGGCCGGGGCACCGAGGCGGCCCGCCGGCAGGGCCTGCTCGGCGCGGACCTGGTCCGCGACGGCGAGGTGTGGCGGGTGGCCAGGGTGGTGCCCGGCGAGTCCTCCGACCCGCGGGCCCGCTCCCCGCTGGCCGCGCCCGGCGCGGCGATCCGCCCCGGCGATGCGATCCTCGCCGTCAACGGCCGCCCGGTCGACCCGGTGACCGGTCCCGGCCCGCTGCTGGCCGGCACCGCCGACCAGCCGGTCGAGCTGACCGTCAGCGGCAAGGACGGCGGCGAGCGGTACCCCGTGGTGGTGCCGCTGGACGACGAGGAGCCGCTGCGCTACCACGACTGGGTGGCCGGGCGGCGGGCCGCCGTCCACGAGCTGTCCGGCGGCCGGCTCGGCTACCTGCACGTGCCGGACATGCAGAGCGCCGGCTGGGCGCAGCTCCACCGCGACCTGCGGATCGAGATGGCCCGCGAGGGCGTGCTGGTCGACCTGCGGGAGAACCGCGGCGGCCACACCTCGCAGCTGATCGTCGAGAAGCTGGCCCGCCGGATCGTCGGCTGGAACCGCGGCCGCGACCTGGACCGGCCGGATCCGTACCCGGCGGACGCCCCGCGCGGCCCGGTGGTGGCGCTGGCCAACGAGTTCTCCGGCTCGGACGGCGACATCGTCAACGCCGCGATCCAGGCGCTCGGCATCGGCCCGGTGGTCGGCACCCGCACCTGGGGCGGCGTGATCGGCATCGACAACAAGTACGACCTGGTGGACGGCACGGTGGTCACCCAGCCCAAGTACTCCAGCTGGCTGGAGGGCTACGGCTGGGGCCTGGAGAACGGCGGCGTCACCCCCGACATCGAGGTGCCGATCGCCCCGCACGACTGGGCGGCCGGCCGGGACCCGCAGCTGGAGACCGCCGTCCGGGTCGCCCTGGAGGCGCTGGCCGCCACCCCGGCCAAGGTCGCCCCGCCGATCGACTGACGGGCGGAGGGGGCGCGGGTCCGCCGTGGCCCGCGCCCCTCCCCTGTAAGGTCGTCGTCACCAGTGACGGGTGTTCAGAAGGAGTGCGGGAGATGGCCGGGGAGCCGCAGGCGGACTGTGTGTTCTGCAAGATCGTGTCGGGGGACATCCCGGCGACGGTGGTCCGCAAGGGCGGCCGGACGCTGGCGTTCCGGGACATAAACCCGCAGGCGCCCACCCACCTGCTGGTGATCCCGGAGGTGCACTACGCCAACGCGGCCGAACTGGCCGCCGCGGAGCCGGAGATCGCCGCCGAGCTGCTCGTCGAGGCGGGCGAGGCGGCGAAGGGCGAGGGCCTGGAGTCGTACCGGCTGATCTTCAACACCGGCGCCGACTCCGGTCAGACCGTGTTCCACGCGCACGTGCACGTGCTGGGCGGGCGCAAGCTCGCCGAGGGGCTGGTCTGAGCGTTGTCGCAGCGTGAACTCGTCGTCCTCGGCACGGCCAGCCAGGTGCCGACCCGGCACCGGAACCACAACGGGTACCTGCTGCGCTGGGACGGCGAGGGACTGCTGTTCGACCCGGGGGAGGGCACCCAGCGGCAGATGCTGCAGGCGGGCGTGACCGCCACCGGGATCACCCGGATCGCGGTGTCGCACTTCCACGGCGACCACTGCCTGGGCCTGCCGGGCGTGGTGCAGCGGATCAACCTGGACCGGGTGCCGCACCCGGTGGACGCCTACTACCCGGCGTCCGGCCAGGTGTTCTTCGACCGGCTGCGGCACGCCAGCGTCTACCACGCGACCGCCGACATCAGGGAGCGCCCGGTCGCCGGGCCGGGCCCGCTGGAGGCGCCGGGCGCGCCGTTCGAGCTGTCCGCGGTGCGGCTGTCGCACCCGGTGGAGTCGTTCGGCTACCGGCTGACCGAGCCGGACGGCGTCCGGCTGCGCCCCGAGCGGCTGCGCGAACTCGGCCTGCGCGGACCGGCCGTGGGGCAGTTGCAGCGCGACGGCCGGGTCGAGGCGGACGGGCGGACGGTGCTGCTGGCGGAGGTCGCGGAGCGCCGGCCCGGGCAGCGGTTCGCCTTCGTGATGGACACCCGGCTGTGCGACGGGGTGTTCGAACTCGCCGAGGGCGCCGACCTGTTGGCGATCGAGGCGACCTTCCTGGAGGCGGACGCCGCACTCGCCGAGGAACACGGCCACCTGACCGCCGCACAGGCCGCCCGGGTGGCCGCCGAGGCGGGGGTGCGCCGGCTGGTGCTGACCCACTTCTCGCAGCGGTACCCGGACCTGCAGGCGCACCGCGCGGAGGCGGAGAAGCACTTCGACGGCGAGGTCGTGATCGCCGAGGACCTCGCCAGGATCCCCGTCCCACCGCGCCGTTGAGCGCCCCGGGGGCGTGCGGCGGCCGAAAACCGCTCGCACATCGGGGCGACAGCCAGCACCATCGAAGCCGCCGCCCGCTCCGGCGAACACCTGCGCGGCGTACCCTGGTGGCCTGGAGAGCCCTGGCCACACGACACGACGGATTGGGATGAGGCAGGCCGTAGCGCCGACCTATGACTGACACACCGCAGACCCGAACCGACGGACAGCGGCGCCCCGACGCGGCGGCCGCCAGCACCCGGATAGTCATCCCGGAGAAGCACCCGATGGTCACCCTGCTGGGTGCGGCCGACTCGCTCCTGCGAGTGATCGAGGACGGCTTCCCGGACGCCGACATCCATGTCCGAGGAAACGAGGTGACCGCCACCGGCTCTCCCGCCGAGGTCGCGCTCGTCAAGCAGCTCTTCACCGAGATGATGCTGGTGCTGCGCACCGGCCAGCCACTGACGGAGGACGCCGTGGAGCGCTCCATCACCATGCTCAGGAGCGCCGCCGAGGACCCGGCCCACCCGGCCCCGTCCGAGGTGTTCACGGCGAACATCCTGTCCAACCGGGGCCGCACGATCCGCCCCAAGACGCTCAACCAGCAGCGCTACGTCGACGCCATCGACAAGCACACCATCGTCTTCGGCCTCGGCCCGGCCGGCACCGGCAAGACCTACCTGGCGATGGCCAAGGCCGTGCAGGCGCTGCAGGCCAAGGAGGTCAACCGGATCATCCTGACCCGGCCGGCCGTCGAGGCGGGGGAGCGGCTGGGCTTCCTGCCCGGCACCCTCTACGAGAAGATCGACCCCTACCTGCGGCCGCTGTACGACGCGCTGCACGACATGATGGACCCGGACTCGATCCCGCGGCTGATGGCCGCCGGCACGATCGAGGTCGCTCCGCTGGCCTACATGCGCGGCCGCACCCTGAACGACGCGTTCATCATCCTCGACGAGGCGCAGAACACCTCGCCCGAGCAGATGAAGATGTTCCTGACCCGCCTCGGTTTCAACTCCCGGGTGGTGGTCACCGGCGACACCAGCCAGATCGACCTGCCGGGCGGTACCCGCAGCGGTCTGAAGGTGGTCCAGGAGATCCTGGTCGACGTGCCCGACATCCACTTCTCGGTGCTGACCAGCACCGACGTGGTGCGGCACAAGCTGGTCGGCCGCATCGTGGACGCGTACGAACGCTGGGACGCCCGGCAGGAGTCCGAGGAGTCCGGCGACCGCAAACCCGTTCAACGTCGGGGCGCCCGGGCGCCCCGGCAGACCCATCGCACCGAAAGCTGAGTACTGAGCCCTCCATGTCGATCGACATCGCCAACGAGTCCGGGTGGGACGTCGACGAGGAGTCCATCCTCGACGTCGCCCGCTACGCCCTCGACAAGATGCGGATCCATCCGCAGTCCGAGCTCTCCGTGATCCTCTACGACAGCGAGTCGATGGCGGAGCTGCACGTCCAGTGGATGGACCTGCCAGGTCCGACGGACGTGATGTCCTTCCCGATGGACGAACTGCGGCCGGGCAAGGAGGGCGAGGACCTGCCGGAGGGCCTGCTCGGCGACATCGTGCTCTGCCCGGAGGTGGCCACGCAGCAGGGCCTGGCCGCCCCCACCAAGCACTCCATGGACGAGGAGCTGCAGCTGCTCACCGTCCATGGCGTGCTGCACGTGCTCGGCTACGACCACGAGGAGCCCGACGAGGAGCGCGAGATGTTCGCGCTGCAGAAGCGGATCCTGGACGACTGGCGGGCCGGCCGCGGGCTGACCGGGCTGTCGCCCGCGCCGACCGTCCACTGAGGGCCGGCCGTCTGTGAGTGGTGAGAGTACGAGCTTCCTGATCGGGGCACTGCTGCTGGTGGTGCTCGGCTGGCTGGCCGCGTGCGCCGAGGCGGGGATCTCCCGGATGTCCCGCTTCCGCGCCGAGGAGGCGGTCCGGTCGGGCCGCCGAGGCTCCGAGCGGCTGCTGACGCTGGCCTCCGACACCATCCGCTACCTGAACCTGGCGGCGCTGATCCGGGTGGCCGCCGAGATGGCCGCCGCGGTGCTGGTCACCGTGGTGTGCGTGCGCAGTTTCCAGCAGACCTGGCTGGCGGTGCTGGTGGCGTTCGGCGTGATGGTGCTGGTGTCGTTCGTCATGGTCGGGGTCTCCCCGCGCACGATCGGCCGCCAGCACCCGCTGGGCACCGTCACCGCGGCGTCCTACGTGCTGCTGCCGCTGGCCCGGATCCTCGGGCCGATCCCGCGGCTGCTGATCCTGCTGGGCAACGCGCTGACGCCCGGCAAGGGCTACGTCGAGGGCCCGTTCGCCTCCGAGGCGGAGCTGCGGGCGCTGGTGGACCTCGCGGAGAAGGACGACCTGATCGAGGACGAGGAGCGCCGAATGGTGCACTCGGTCTTCGAACTGGGCGACACCATCGTGCGCGAGGTGATGGTGCCGCGCACCGACCTGGTGATGATCGAGCGCCACAAAACGGTCCGTCAGACGCTGACCCTGGCGCTGCGCTCGGGCTTCTCGCGGATCCCGGTGGTCGGCGACAACGAGGACGACGTGGTCGGCATCGTCTACCTCAAGGACCTGGTACGGCGCACCCACATCAACCGGGACGCCGAGTCGGAGCAGGTGGACTCGGTGATGCGCCCGGCGGTGTTCGTACCGGACTCCAAGCCGGCCGCGGACCTGCTGCGCGAGATGCAGCAGATGCGCTCGCACGTGGCGATCGTGATCGACGAGTACGGCGGCACCGCCGGCCTGGTCACCATCGAGGACATCCTGGAGGAGATCGTCGGCGAGATCACCGACGAGTACGACCGGGAGATCGCCCCGGTCGAGGACCTCGGCGACGGCTCGTACCGGATCACCGCCCGGCTCACCGTCGAGGACCTCGGCGAGCTGTTCGGCATCGAGCTGGACGACGAGGACGTGGAGACCGTCGGCGGCCTGCTGGCCAAGTGCCTGGGCCGGGTGCCGATCCCCGGCTCGTCCTGCGAGGTGCCGGTGCCGGAGGGCAGCGGGCTGGCCGCGATCAGCCTGACCGCGGAGAGCTCCGCGGGCCGCCGCAACCGGATCGGCACCGTGGTGGCCGCGCCGGTGCACCTGGAGGAGCACGCGAAGCACGCCGAGGAACCGGCCGAGGAACACGCGCCGTAGTTCCCCGTACGCGCAGCGGGCCCTGGACGGGCTGTCCCAACCGGCTTGCCGGGTCGGACAGTTCGGCCCGGGGCCCGTTTGCCGTACCGCCCGGGGCGCGCCGACCATGGGAGACATGGCACATCTACTGCGCGCGGAATACGGCCCCACCGGGCCGGCCGGCGGGGTGGCCAGGTGGCATGTGGTCCGTGACACCGACCTCTCGCACGGCATGTGCGGCGCCGAGATCGCCTCGGACGCCGAGAGCAAGCCGGAGGAGGCCTGGGGCACCGGGCTGCACTGCTGCCAGCAGTGTGGGTCGCTGTACCTGCACGAGGTGCCGTTCCTCCGGTCCGACCATGCGGGGAGGACCTGATGCGACTCCACGACGAACTGCCGGTCGACCACCGGCTGGGCCAGGTGTACCGCTACGGCGCGGGCCTGGGCGGACTGTTCCTCATTGCCTTCGGGATCCTCGGGCTCGTCGGCGACAGCCCCGGCTTCATCGACACCACAGGCAAGCAGGTGCTGGGCATGTCCAGCAACGGCGCGCTGAGCGTGCTGTCGCTGGTGGCCGGCGGAATCCTGATCCTGGGCGCGATCATCGGCGGCAACATCGCCTCCGACATCAACATGATCATGGGCGTGCTGTTCGTGCTGGCGGGCTTCGTCGGCCTGATGGTGCTGGACTCCAGCGCCAACCGGCTCGCCTTCCACATCGGCAACGTCGTCTTCAGCTTCGCCTTCGGCTTCGTGATCCTGGCCTTCGGCATGTACGGCCGGGTCAGCAGTCACCTGCCGCAGGACAACCCGTACTGGAAGCGCCGGCGCGAGCACGAGCGCGAGCGTGAGGCCGAGCGTCCCAACGGCCCGCCGGTGCTGGTGAAGGTTCTGCGCCCGGGTCCGCCGAATCCGACCGGACACTGATCGTCCCGGCGTGGCGCGAGCCGCCGACGAGGGGTGCTGTTCAAGGGTTGAGCCGGTGAATGGCCGAGGGTCGGACGCCCCGGCCGGTGCGCGGGCGGGGCACCTATGCTCGGGGCCATGACCGAGATTTCCGAGCTGGACCCCGAGGACAAGAAGATCATCACGCTGGCCCGCTCGGCCCGCGCCCGCAACGGCGTGGCCGAGGGGGCGGCGGTCCGCGACGAGACCGGCCGCACCTACGTGGCCGGGACGGTCGCGCTGGAGTCGCTGCAGCTCAGCGCGGTGCAGACGGCGGTGGCGATGGCCGTGGCCAGCGGGGCGCAGAGCCTGGAGGCGGCCGCCGTGGTCTCGGCCGCGGAGGAGCCCGCCGCGGCCGACCTGGCGGCCGTGCGGGACTTGGGCGGGGCCGGCACGCCGGTGCTGCTGGCGGGGCCGGACGGGACGCTGAAGGTCGTCGCCGAGGCGCGTTGAGCCGCTGCGCGCACTCCTCGAAAAGACCCCTGGCCGGTGCGATAATCGCACCGTTCAGGGGTCTTTTCGGCCGGGGGAGTGGTCATGGGGATCGCCGCGTTCTTCTGCGGACTGCTGCTGTGCGTCATGGGCTTCGGCCGCTGGCACGAGACCGGATCGGTGTGGTGGCTGGTCGGCACCCTGGTGCTGCTGGCGCTCGTTCTGGTCGGCGGCATCATGGGCGGCGGGAAGAAGAAGGCGGGCTGAACCCCCGATGGCCGGGTCGGCCCGGCCGATCGGGGACAATGGGTGCCATGAATGCCCCTTCCTCCCCGTACCGCTCCGGGTTCGCGTGCTTCGTCGGCCGTCCCAACGCGGGCAAGTCGACCCTGACCAACGCCCTGGTCGGGACGAAGGTCGCGATCACCTCCGACCGTCCGCAGACCACCCGGCACACCGTGCGCGGCATCGTGCACCGCCCCGACGCCCAGCTCGTGCTGGTGGACACCCCCGGGCTGCACAAGCCCCGCACCCTGCTCGGTGAGCGCCTCAACGACCTGGTCCGCACCACCTGGGCGGAGGTCGACGTGATCGGTTTCTGCGTGCCCGCCGACCAGAAGCTCGGCCCCGGCGACAAGTTCATCGCCAAGGAGCTCGCCGAGATCAAGAAGTCCACCCCGAAGGTGGCGCTGGTCACCAAGACCGACCTGGTGGACTCCAAGCGGCTCGCCGAGCAGCTGATCGCCGTCCAGCAGCTGGGCGCCGAGCTCGGCATCGAGTGGGCCGAGATCATCCCCGTCTCGGCGGTCGGCGACAAGCAGGTGGACCTGGTCGCGGACCTGCTGACCAAGCTGCTGCCCGAGGGCATGCCGCTCTACCCGGACGGCGACCTCACCGACGAGCCCGAGCAGATCATGGTCGCCGAGCTGATCCGCGAGGCCGCGCTGGAGGGCGTGCGCGACGAGCTCCCGCACTCGCTGGCCGTGGTGGTCGAGGAGATGATCCCGCGCGAGGGCCGGCCCGCCGACCGTCCGCTGCTGGACATCCACGCCAACGTGTACATCGAGCGGCAGAGCCAGAAGGCCATCGTGATCGGCGCCAAGGGCTCCCGGCTCAAGCACGTCGGCACCACCGCCCGCAAGCAGATCGAGGCGCTCCTCGGCACCCCGGTCTACCTGGACCTGCACGTCAAGGTTGCCAAGGACTGGCAGCGCGACCCCAAGCAGCTGCGTAAGCTCGGCTTCTGACGGAGCGTCGAACAGTCGGACAGGGGAGGGGCCGGTCGTGAAGCTGCACACCCACGAGTGGGGCGGAGGCGACCGGACCGCCCTGCTGATCCACGGCATCCAGTCCGACCACCGCACCTGGCGGGTGATCGGCCCCGCCCTCGCCGAACGCGGCTACCGGGTGGTCGGCGTCGACCTGCGCGGCCACGGCGTCTCCCCGGTCGGCGAGGGTGCCACCCCCGCCGACCGGTACGGGCCCGAGCAGTTCGCCGAGGACCTTGCCGACACCCTGCCCGCCGGGGCCGCGCTCGCCATCGGCCACTCGATGGGCGCGCTCGCCCTGTGGCGGGCCGTCGACCGGCTCAAGCCCGAACGCGCCGTCTACAGCGACCCCGCGTTCCTCTTCGACCGCCCCGGGATCGGACCGGAGCCGTTCGTCGGCTTCAAGCGGTTCGGCACCCGGGAGTTCATCACCACCATGCACCCCGGCTGGGCCGAGGAGGACGTGGACGCCGAACTCGCCGGCCTCGCCCTCTGGGACAGCGACACCGCCGTCGGTCTGTGGGAACACCCCGAACTGTCCGTGCTGCCGGGCGCACCCACCGTCCCCTCGCTGGTCCAACTCGCCGACCCCAGCGCCCTGGTGCCGCCCGAGGAGGCCGCCGAGCTGCGCCGCCGCGGCTTCGAGGTGCGCACCGTCGCGGGCGCCGGCCACTGCATCCACCGGGACGACCCGGCCGGGTTCCTGGCCTCGCTGGACGGCTGGATCTGACGGACCGCCGGGAGGTTCCCGGGGCGGAGTAAAGCTTCCCCCGGTCGATTCGGGCGCATCCGGCGACCGGTCCGGGCTCCCTTCCACTGCCGTGTCGGCCCGGCCTGGCCGCGATCGTGCGTCAACGTAGCGTGGAATCGGAAGAGTTGACGGTTCGTCAGAATCCGACGAGCGGTGCGTGATTTGTGAAGGATCGTCGCACCTCTCATTCACCTCGCTCGTGTCCGGCGTTCATGCCTCGGAATCCGTGCATCCTCCGGGAGTCGAGACGGTCTCCTCCGGCCAATGAACGCTCCGGAAGGCTCAGACCGGCATGGGACAGCCGAGATTCCTCATCGTCAGCACACCGCCGCGGCCCGACCGGGTCGACAGCGGCACCGTCTGGCGGCTCCTCGGAGCGAACAATCGACACCTCGGGCAGAGCGAGCGGCGGTTCGCCGCCACCGCCGACTGCCTCGCCGCGATCGGCGACCTGCAGCGCGACCTCGACCGGGCCCGCCCGGTGGTGGCCTGCGTGGAGCACGGGCAGCTCTGGCGCTGGCGGCTGGAGGTCGACGGCGCTGCGGTGGCCGGCTCCACCCGCGCCTACCGGCGGCAGCGCGAATGCCAGTACAGCCTGGGTCTGTTCCTGGCCGGCGCCCGCTCCGCCGAACCCAGCCCGCGTCCGCCGGTCGCGCTGCCCCGGCAGGTCGCCGCCCCGCTGCGGCCCCTCGCCCGCCCGCTGCTGCGCCGGAGCGGGGCATGAGCGACACCGTTTCCCCCGTCGCCGCCGACGCCGACGCCGACATCGCGCGACGGGTGCGGCCGTCCGCCCGGTCCGGGTTCGGCGACCGGCTGTTCCTGGTCTGGACCCGCGCCAGCGGAGGGTTCGTGCTGGCCGTGATGCTCGGCGTCGGCGGCTACCTGGCCGTGCGGGCCGCCCGCGCGCTGCGCACCGCCGGCTGGTCGTTCCTCACCGTGGAGAGCTGGAACCCGGACGGCGGGCGCGGCCAGTTCGGCATCGCCGCCGTGCTGATCGGCACCGTGCTGGTCGGCGGCATCGCGGTCTGCCTGGCGCTGCCGCTGGCCCTCGGCAGCGCGCTGTACATCAGCGAGTACGCGCCCCGGAAGCTCAAGCGCACGCTGGTCGGGCTGGTCGACCTGATGGCGGCGGTGCCCAGCGTGGTCTACGGCGTGTGGGGCTTCGTGCTGCTGCAGTACAAGATGACCGGCATCGCGCGCTGGCTGGCGACCTACCTGGGCTGGTTCCCGCTGTTCTCGGTCGGCGGCGACGTCGACGTCCACGACCCGGTCACCCCGCCGCTGGTCTACACCGCCTCCAGCCTGATGGCCGGCACCGTGGTGGCCTTCATGATCACCCCGATCATGTGCTCCATCATGCGCGAGGTCTTCGACCAGGCCCCGGCCGGCGAACGCGAGGGCGCCTACGCGCTCGGCTCCACCCGGTGGGGCATGATCCGCTCGGTGGTCCTGCCGTTCGGGCGTGGCGGCATCATCGGCGGCACCATGCTCGGCCTCGGCCGGGCGCTCGGCGAGACGATCAGCGTCTACCTGATCCTCTCCATGCACTTCGAGATCCAGCCGCACATCCTGCAGACCGGCGGCAGCGCCGTCGCCCCGCTGATCGCGCTGCGCTACGGCGACTCCAGCGACTTCTCGATCTCCGCGCTGATGGCCGCCGGCCTCACCCTCTTCCTGCTCACCCTGGTGGTCAACTTCGCGGCGGCCGCCGTGGTGGCCCGCAGCCGATCGGGGGCCAGCTCGTGACCACCGCAACTCCCCGCCGCACCACCGTCGTCGACCGCGCCGCGGCCGCGACGCGGCCCGACGGCCCGCGCCGGCGCACCGGCGGCCGACGCGCCACCGACCGCTGGGCCCTGTGGGGCAGCCTGGCCGGCGCGATCGCGCTCAGCGGCCTGCTGTTCCAGCGGATCGCCCCGTTCAGCGGCGCCGTCGGCTTCGTGGTGGTCAGCTGGCTGTGCTTCCTCGCGCTGTACGCGCTGGTGCTGCGCGACGAGGGCAGGCTGGCGGTGCGCGACCGGTTGGCCGCCGCCGTGGTCCACTCCGTCGCCGTGCTGCTGCTGAGCATCCTGGTGTGGCTCGTGGTGTACGTCTTCTGGCACGGCTTCACCGCGCTGCGGCACCTCAACTTCTACACCCAGGACCTCTCCGAGGCCGGGCCCGCCGACCCGCTCGACCAGGGCGGCGCCCTGCACGCCGTCGTCGGCACGCTCAGCCAGATCGCGCTGTCGCTGGCCATCACCGTCCCGCTCGGCCTGTCCTGCGCGGTCTTCCTCAGCGAGGTGCCCGGCCGGTTCGCCCGCCTGGTGCGCACCCTGGTCGAGGCGATGACCGCGCTGCCCTCGATCCTGGCGGGCCTGTTCATCTACGCGGTGCTGGTGATCTCGCTGGGCTTCCCGCGCTCCGGCCTGGCCGCCGGCGTCGCCCTGTCGGTGATGATGCTGCCGATCCTGATCCGGGCCTCCGACGTGGTGCTGCGGCTGGTCCCCGGCTCGCTCAAGGAGGCCTCGTACGCGCTCGGCGCCGGCCGCTGGCGCACCGTGTGGAGCGTCACCCTGCCCAGCGCCCGGTCCGGCCTGGCCACCGCGATCATCCTGGCCGCCGCCCGCGGCATCGGCGAGACCTCCCCGGTGCTGCTGTGCTCCGGCTACACCAAGAACCTCAACCTCGACCCCACCGACGGCGCCCAGGCCTCGCTGCCGCTGATGGCCTTCACGCTCATCAAGCTCCCCTCCGACCTGCACAGGGCGCGGGCCTTCGGGGCCGCCGCCGTGCTGCTCGCCCTGGTGCTGCTGCTGTTCCTGATCGCCCGGCTGATCGGCGGGCGCGGCCCGGGCGAGCTGACCGGCCGTCAGCAGCGGCGCCGTCAGCTGCGCTCGTACCAGGACCTGCGGCGGATGAACCCGCCGCGGCCGACGGACCCGCAGCCGCAGGCCGCATCCATGACGAACCGAACCGCCCGAAAGGCCCCCGTGTCCAGGAGCGCGCTCTCCCGCACCCTCACCCTGCTGACCGTGCTCGCGCTGGCCGCCGCCTCGGCGGTGCTCGGCGCCGCGCCGCGCGCCGCGGCCGACAGCTACCAGCGGATCTCCGGCGCCGGCTCCACCTGGAGCTCCAACGCGGTGGACTCCTGGGTCAGCAACGTCCGCCAGTACGGCATGACCGTCGACTTCGACGCCCAGGGCTCCAGCTACGGCCGCAACCAGTTCAAGAACGGCGCCACCGACTTCGCGGTCACCGAGATCCCCTACGGCCTCAACGACGGCGGGCAGTTCGACTCGCCGCCGCCGTGGAACTACGCCTACCTGCCGATCGTGGCCGGCGGCACCTCGTTCATGTACAACCTGAAGATCGGCAACACCCGGGTCACCAACCTGCGGCTCTCCGGCGAGTCGCTGGCCAAGATCTTCACCGGGGGCATCACCCGGTGGAACGACCCGCAGATCCAGAGCGAGAACCCGGGTCTGAAGATGCCCGACACCCCGGTCCGCCCGGTGGTCCGCTCGGACGGCTCCGGCACCACCGCGCAGTTCACCACCTGGATGAGCAAGAAGCAGAGCGGCATCTGGGACGACTACTGCCGGCACACCCCGCGCAACGCGCCCTGCGGGATGACCTCCTTCTACCCGGTGCCGTCCGGCTCCAGCTGGCAGGCGCTGAGCACCTCGGTGGCGGTCGCCAACGCCGTCGCCAACGACGCCAACGTCGGCGCGATCACCTACGTCGAGTACTCGTACGCGCTCAACTCCCGCTTCCCGGTGGTCAAGATGCTCAACGCCGCCGGCTACTACGTGGAGCCCAACGGCAAGAACGTGGCGGTCGCGCTCAAGCAGGTGAAGATCAACCCCGACCTCACCCAGCAGCTCGACAGCGTCTACGACGCCGCCGACAGCCGCGCCTACCCGCTCTCCTCGTACTCCTACATGGCCGTGCACACCGGCGAGAGCAAGACCTTCACCGCCGCCAAGGGCAAGACGCTGGCCGCCTTCGGCTACTACTTCCTGTGCGAGGGGCAGAAACAGGCCGACGGGCTCGGCTACTCGCCGCTGACACCCAACCTGGTGCAGTCCGGCTTCGAGCAGCTCGCCAAGGTCCCCGGCAGCGAGGCCCGCCCCTTCGACGCCGCCAAGTGCACCAACCCGACCTTCGGCCCGGGCGGCAGCAACCCGTACGCGGACAGCGCCGACAAGCCGCAGGACTGCGACAAGCAGGGCTCCACCACCCAGTGCGCCACCGGCACCGGCGGCAACAAGAAGACCACCCCGACCTCCGGCAACGGCTCGGGCTCCGGCAACGGCAACGCCGGCAAGACGGGCGGCGCCGGCGCGGGCTCCGGAGGCGGGGCGGGCTCCGGCGGGGCGCCGGGCGCCGGGTCCGGCGGGGGAGCGGCGGGCGATCCCGCCGCGGGCGGCGGCGCCGGGGACGGCGCAGGCGGCTCCGGCGGTGCGGACGGCGACCCGGCGGGCAGCGGCGGGGGATCGTCCGGGCAGCAGTACACCGCCGACTCGGTGGCGATCGCCGGGGGCGCGGGCTCCGGGCTGCGGTACACCCTGATGGCGCTGGCGGGCGGGCTGCTGGTCGCGCTGATCGTGCTGCCCCCGCTGGTCGCCGGGCGGACGGCGCGCACCGCGGGCGGCTTCGTCCCGGCGGGCGGTTCCGCGCCGGCGGCGGCTCCGGTGCAGCAGGTCCCGCAGCAGGCGGCGTCGGCCGACGCGCCGACCGCCGTGCTGCCGAAGGCCGTGGACGGGGAGGAGGGCCGATGAGCGGGCGAGGCTTCGCGGTGAAGCGGGCGGTGCGCACCGTCGGCGTGCTGGGGCTGGTGCTGGCGGCGGCCGGCGGGGTGGTGCTGTCCCGCGACCCGGGCGCGCCGCCGGTGCGGGTGGCCGACGCGCAGGGCGCCTCCCCGCGGATCCCGGTCGACCCGGTGACCGGCGGACCGGTCGGCATCGACCCCGTCAACACCCCGTCCACCGGCGGCAGTTCGGGCAAGGCCGGCGGTACGGGCGGGCAGGCCGGGAGCCGGACGGCCGCAGCGGCCACCGCGGCCGAGGCCGGCACGGACGCCGTCACCGTCTCCGGGAGCGGCGAGTTCGCCGACCTCAGGGTGACCGTCTCGCAGACCACCCACCTGGTGAACCAGGTGGTGACGGTCAGCTGGAGCGGCGGAAAGCCGACCTCGCCCAGTCCGATGGTGTTCGGCCAGAACTACCTGGCCCTGATGCAGTGCTGGGGCGACGGCGACGGTCCGGACCGCACCCAGTGCCAGTACGGGGCGACCAAGGGCGACAGCCGGGGCGGCGCGTACGTGCCCAGCAGGCAGCTCAACTACGGCGCCTTGAAGGACCCGGCGGAGAAACTGCCGGAACGCACCGACAACCAGAACCAGTACGTGCCGTTCCGCTCGGTCACCGGCGACCCGGAGGAGACCCAGGGCAGCAGCCAGTTCTACGACGTGCAGTCCACCAACGAGGTGCCCTTCGCGCCGACCGGGGCGGACGGCACCGGGCAGGTCTTCTTCGAGGTGCAGACCGGCATGGAGGCGGCCGGACTCGGCTGCGGGGAGACCCCCAAGGGGCAACCCGGCCCGTTCGCCGAGGGCCGCAGGTGCTGGCTGGTGATCGTGCCGCGCGGCGGTCTGGAGGTGGACGGCAGGCCCCCGGTCGGCCAGTCCGGGCAGTTGCAGTCCTCGCCGCTGTCGCAGACCAACTGGGACCGGCGGATGGTGGTGCCGCTGCACTTCGAACCGGTCGGCCTGTCCTGCCCGATCGGCGCGGCCGAACGCGCCACCGCCGGCACCGAGGTGGCCGCCGAGACGGTGTGGCGCTGGCAACCCGTGCTGTGCCGGCAGGCCGGCGGGATCTTCAGCTACACCCAGATCACCGACGACCTGGCGCGCGCCCGGCTCACCCGCGGTGACCCGGGCCTGGTCTTCGTCGGCGCCCCGCTGCCCAAGGCCGAACAGGCCGAGGGTCGCACCCCGGTGTACGCGCCGCTGGCCGTCTCCGGGCTGGCCGTCTCCTTCAACGTGGAGAGCCAGTCGTACTCGAAGACCCCGCCCGAGATCCGGCAGCAGGACGGGCGGCGGATCACCGACCTCAAACTGACGCCCCGGCTGGTGGCCAAGCTGCTCAGCCAGAGCTACCGCTACTCGGTCAACCCGGGAGACCCGACGATCCCCGAGGGCAACCCGCTGGACCTCACCTCCGACCCGGAGTTCCTGGAGCTCAACCCGCAGTTCGCCGTCCTGTACTTCCCGTCCCGGATCGCCGAGATCCTGGTGCCCTCCGGCGAGGGCGACCCGGCCCGGATGCTCTGGCAGTGGGTGCTCGCCGACGCCGACGCCAGGGCGTTCCTGAGCGGGCGGGTCGACCCCCGGTGGGGCGACCGGGTGAACCCGGAGTTCACCCTCGGCAAGGTCGAGATGCCGCGCTCCAACTACCCCAAGCCGGACGGCTACTGCCTGGCCTTCCCGGACGACCCCGACCACCGCCCGGAGTGGTGCAACCTGGACGGCCACCCGTACGCCGGCTCGATGCGCGAGGGAGCCCGCAGCACCGCCCGCGGCGACACCCTCGCCAGGTCGGTGTGGGACGCCACCGCGCTGCCGCCCGCGTTGAAGAAGGCCGCCCCGCAGGCCCAGGGCCTGCGCGGGGTGCTCGCCGTCACCACCACCGCCCAGGCTGCCCGCTACGGCCTGAACACCGCCCAACTGCGCAATGCCGCAGGCGAGTTCATCGCACCCGACAACCGGTCGATGCTCGCCCAGGCGGCTGCTGTGCCGACCGGCGAGGTGGGCGCCCCGATCGTCGACCCGACCGCCGCGGTGCCCGGCGGCTACCCGCTGACCACCATCACCTACGCCGCCACCGTGCCCAGCGCACTCGACCGGGACGCCGGCAAGTCCTACGCCGCGCTGCTGCGCTACGCGATGGCCGGGGGACAGCAGCCCGGCGTCGCCGCCGGACAGCTCGCCGAAGGCTACGCGCCGCTCACCGAGCCGATGCGCCGACGCGCGCTCGCGGCGGCCGACGCCATCGAGCAGAAGGCCGGCGTCCCCGAGGACGCCGCCGTCCCGGAACCGCAGCCCGGGACCTCGCCGAACACCGGCGGCGGCTCGACGGGCGCCGCCGGCGGTACCGGGACCACCGGCTCCGGCCCGGTCGGTGACGCCGAAGCCCCGGCCGCGCCGGCCCCCGAGCACACCCCGACGGTGCTGGAGCCCGCCGCGCCCGCGGCCGCCGTCGGCCGCACCGACCGCACCGACGTCGGCGTGCTGCGCCACCTGCTCGGCGGGGCGCTGCTGACCGGGCTGCTCGCCGCGCTCGCCGCGGCCGCCGGACCCAGGGTGCTGCGGCGGCTGCGCCGCTGACGGCCCCTCGGCAGCGGCGACCGCGCCGCTGACGATCCCCCGGCAGTGGCGGCTGCGCCGCTGACGACCCCTCGACCACCCGCACCCCCCCTCCCGCACCACCTCAGGCCCCACCAAGCCGGAGCCCGGCTCCGTGCTGCCCGGAACCACACCTTTTGTGTCGCTTCGCACCGTTCCGCACCCGAACAAGGGGATTCACGCCCATGAACGCGCAGACCAAGCGCAAGCTCGCCAAGGCCGCCACCGTCGTCACCGGCCTCGGCCTGCTGATCGCCGGCACCGGCACCGCCCAGGCCGACCCGAACGGCACCCCGCTCTACCGCCAGCTGGCGGGCGTCGGCTCCGACACCACCCAGGGCGTGATGAACGCGATCGCCGGCACCGTCACCCTGAACGGCCAGAAGGTGATCGGCTCGTACGACGCCACCGGCAGCGCCACCATCACCACCAAGGCCAACTCCGCCTGCCAGGGCCTGGCCCGGCCGAACGGCTCGGGCGCGGGCCGCACCGCCCTGGTCAACGAGCTCAACAAGGGCAACGGCTGCGTCGACTTCGCCCGCTCCTCCAGCCTCAGCCTGGGCGCCGTCACCCCCGGCCTGACCTACGTCCCGTTCGCGGTGGACGGCGTCACCTACGCGGTGTCGGCCGGCTCCTCGCTGCCGCTGGACCTGTCCACCGCCGACCTGCACGCCATCTACACCTGCGACCCCGGCTACGTCGGCACCGGCCCGAACTACGCGGTGCGCCCGCTGCTGCCGCAGGCCGGCTCCGGCACCCGCAGCTTCTGGGAGTCCGTGGTCGGCATCACCGAGGCCGACGTGACCAGCGGCAAGTACCCGTGCGTCTCGGACACCAAGGGCGGCAAGAAGATCGAGGAGCACGACGGCCGCGTGCTGGACACCAACTCGCTGGTGCCGTTCTCCATCGCCCAGTACATCGCGCAGTCCTCCGCCACCATCGCCGACATCCGCGGCACCGCCCAGCTCGGCAACATCAACGGCGTGCCCTCGCTGCTGCTGAACGCCGGCTCCGCGGCGACCCGCGACGTCTACAACGTCATCCCGACCTCGAAGGTCGGCGCCAGCCCGTGGAGCGACGCCTTCGTCGGCTCCAACTCGCTGGTCTGCCAGCAGTCCGCGCTGATCAAGCAGTACGGCTTCGGCCTCAACGCCAACTGCGGCGACACCTCCCGCACCACCGGCTGACCCCGCTCGACCCTCCACCAGCGAAAGGCACCTCCGTCGTGAGCACCCGCATCACCCGCACCGTCGCGCTCGGCGCGGCCACCCTGCTGGCCGCCGGCAGCGCCACCGTGCTGTCCGCCGCCTCGGCCGCCGCCGCGGACAGCCCGGTCATCGGCACCGCCACCGTCAACCCCGGCAGCGGCACCGACACCGAGCTGATCAATCTGATCACCTCCGCCACCTGCCCCGGCGGCACCAACCTCCAGGCCCTGGTGTTCGGCCAGGGCTTCCCGGCCGCCGGCTACGGCGTCACCCCGAACGCCGCGCAGTCCATCTACCCGGCCGACGCCCAGGGCCGGATGTCGATCCCGCTGAGCGACACCATGGCCTCCTTCGCGCAGAAGAACGGCTTCAGCACCCTCAGCGGCAAGTACGAGTTCCACGTCCGCTGCCAGGCGAAGATCGGCCAGACCTACTTCGGCGACTTCGTCGGCGCGATCTGGTTCACCTCGGCCACCGCCTACACCAGCACCGACCCGAGCGGCCCGACCCAGAGCGCCACCACCACCACGCTGACCGCCACCCCGAACGGCTCCGCCACCGCTGGCAGCGAGGTCACCCTGACCGCCGCCGTCAGCCCGGCCGCCGCCGGCACCGTCCAGTTCACCGACAACGGCGCCCCGCTGGGCGCCCCGGTCGCCGTGGCCGGCGGCAAGGCCGTGCTGAAGACCGGCGCGCTCACCGAGGGACAGCACAGCCTGACCGCGGTGTTCAGCTCCACCGACGCGGCGTACACCGGCTCCACCTCGGCCGCCGTCGCCTACACCGTCAGCCCGCGCGGCGCCGCCGCCACCAGCACCTCGCTGGTGGTCTCCCCGGCGGGCTCCGCGCCGGCCGGCACCGCCGTGAAGCTGTCCGCCAACGTGGCCCCGGACGCGGCCGGCACCGTGCAGTTCCTCGACAACGGCGCCCCGATCGCCGGCGCCTCGCAGACCCTCGCCGCCGGCGCGGTCGCCGAGACCACCCTGAGCACCCTCGCCGAGGGCGACCACGTCTTCACCGCCGCCTTCACCCCGGCCGACGCCGACCGGTTCGCGGGCTCCACCTCGGCCGCCGTGCCGTTCACCGTCACCGCCGCGAACAACGGCGGCGGCAACCCCGGCGGCGGCACCACCCCGTCGCCGACCTCCGAGACCATCACCACCACGGTCGCCCCCGGCGCCCTGGTGATCAGCGTCGCCGGGACGAACGTCACCCTGCCGCCGCTGACCCTGAACAGCGACTCCACGCGGTTCGCCGCGGCCGGCCCGATCCAGACCGTCACCGTCACCGACACCCGGGCCGGCGCGCCCGGCTGGTCGGTCAGCGGCCAGGTCGAGAAGTTCACCTCCGGCAGCAACGAGATCAACGCCCAGAACCTCGGCTGGGCGCCCAACCTGGTCTCCAAGGGCGACGACCTCAAGGTCACCCTCGGCGGCTCCGTCAACCCGGCCAACGCCGTCGGCTCCGGCGACAGCGGCGCGCTCGGCCTCAAGTCCTCCCGGACCCTGGCCACCGCCACCGGCCTCGGCACCGCCAAGCTCGGCGCCGACCTGACCCTGCTCGCCCCGACCTCCACCCTGCCGGGCACCTACCAGGGCGTGCTCACCCTGACCGCGATCTGACGCCCCGTCCGACGCGACACCCGGCCGGGCCCGCCGTTCGGCCTGACCTGCCGTTCGGCCCGACCCGCCGTCCGGTCCGACCTGCCGTTCGGCCTTCATCCGGAGGCCGCCGGGCCGTCACCCGGCGGTCGGGCCGCCCTGGCGCAATCGGCACACCACGAACACGGAACCCTTACGGCGCAGCCGTGTTCGTGGCCCGAACCGCACCGGGGCGGCCCGACCGCCAACCCCGTTCAGCACCGCTACCCGAGGACGAACCGCCGATGCGCCGATGGCTCCTGGCACTTCTCCCCGCCCTGCTGCTCCTGCTCGGCGCACCGTCCGCGCACGCCGCACCGCGGACCGCGCCCGCCGACGCACCCTCGGCGCAGACCTTCGGCATCCAGCCCGCCACCGCCACCGACCCCGACGGACGCGGCAGCTTCGGCTACTCCGCCACCCCCGGCGCGATCGTCAAGGACCACCTCGCGGTCTGGAACTACAGCGACCAGCCGCTCACTCTGCGGCTCTACCCCGCCGACGCCTTCAACACCGACACCGGCGGCTACGACGTGCTCCCCGAGGGCAAACCCTCCACCCGGGCCGGGAGTTGGCTGCGCACCGCGGTCGACTCCGTGGAACTGCCCGCCCGCAGCCGCCAGATCGTCCCGTTCACCCTCGCCGTGCCCGCCGACGCCACCCCCGGCGACCACGCCGCCGGCATCGTGCTGGCGCTGCGCCAGGAGAACAAGGACGCCAACGGCAACGTCGTCGCCGTCGACCAGCGGGTCGGCACCCGGGTCAACGTGCGGGTCTCCGGCGACCTGCGGGCCGAACTGTCCGTCGAGGACGCCACGGTGGTCTACCACCCCAGCCTCAACCCGCTGGACTCCGGCCGCAGCACCCTCACCTACACCGTCCGCAACACCGGCAACGTCCGACTCGGCGGCAAGCAGGCCGTCCGCGTCACCAACGCCTTCGGCTCCACCGCCACCGGCACCGCCCCCGCCGACCTGCAGGAACTGCTGCCCGGCAGCGCCGTCACCTACCGGGTGCAGGTCACCGGCGCCTACCCGACGCTGTGGGGCACCGCCGGCATCACCATCGACCCGCTGCCGGTGGCCGGCGACCGCGATCCCAACCTGCACAGCACCGTCCACAAGAAGCGCTTCGCCACCGTGCCCTGGGCCCTGCTGGCGATCCTGCTGCTGCTCGCGGCGCTCGGCTGGCTGGTCCTGCGCCTGCGCCGCCGCGAACGCCGCCTCGCCGCGCTGCGCCCCGCCGCCGCGCCGGTCGCGGTCACCGCCGCACTGCTCGCCGTCCTGACGATCGGTCAACTCGACGGCGCCGGACCGGCCGCCGCCGCCGACCCGATCGCCCCCGGCACCCTCGCGTTCGACTACGCCACCGGCCACGACGACGACGCGATCGACCTGCTCACCGACGGCCAGTGCCCGCATCCCGGCGCCGACTACCTCGCGGTGCGGATCACCGGGCCCGGCTTCCCCGCCGAGGGCGCGCCGCTGACCGGCACCACCGCCACCACCGCGTACCGGCCCGCCGGCAACGGAGGATTCGTGATCCCGCTCGCCAACACCCTGCGGGTGGTCGCCAACCGGGCCGGGGCCGGCCAACTCGGCGGCGACTACACCGTCACCGCCAGCTGCCGCGGCAAGGTCGCCCCGGCCTCGCTGCGCGACTTCACCGGCACGCTCAGCTTCACCACCCCGACCACCTGGAGGGCCGGCGCGGTCGCCCCCGAGGGCGTCATCCACGACGCCGCCGCCGACCCCGCCGCACCGCCCGCGACCAAGCCCGCCACTGCGACCGCGACCGCGCGCGCCGACTCTGGCGCCCCGCTCGCCCCCTGGTTCGCCGCAGCCGGCGGCCTGCTGCTGCTCGGCGCCGCCGCCGTCCCGCGACTGCGCAGGCGCCGACGGCGGCCGGAGAACGCCGAACCGGACGTGGTGGACGCGATGAACGCGCTGGAGGAAGAGGAGACGGACGGGCTCGGCGCGGCAGGCCCGGCGGACGGGCCGAGTGGGGCCGAGGACAGGGCCGGGTCCGCCGACAAGGCCGGGGTGGGTGCCAAGTGACGCTCACCACGCCGCCCCCCGCGTCCGCGCTGCCCGCCGCACCGGGTGCACCCGTCGCGTACCCGGCCCCGGGCCTGCCGGCCGCCCGCCCCGCGCGCCGTCCGCGCGTCCTGCCGGACCGCCCGCAGCTGATCGGTGCGGCGCTCACCATCGTCGCCGCGCTGCTGATCGGCCTGGTGCTGGAGCTGGGCCCGCTCGGCGGCCTCAAGCACCTGCGCGACCACCAGACCGGCTACGCCGACCTGCGCGAGAGTCTGGCCACGGGCACCACCCCGATCGGCCAACTCGACGGCGACGGCAAGCCGGTGGTGCCCGGCACCCCCGTGGCGCTGCTGGAGATCCCGCAGCTCGGGCTGACCGAGGTGGTGCGCGAGGGCACCGCCGGGGGAGTGCTGGAGCTCGGCCCCGGGCACCGTCGTGACTCGCCGATGCCCGGCCAGGCCGGCACCGCGGTGCTGCTCGGCCGACAGGCCGGCTACGGCGGTCCGTTCGGCGGCCTCGGCAATCTGCGCGCCGGGGAGACCTTCACCGTCACCACCGGCCAGGGCGCCAGCACCTTCCGGGTGTTGGAGGTGCGCCGGGCCGGCGACCCGCTGCCCGCCGCGATCAAGCCCGGCGCCGGGCGGCTGGTCCTGGTCACCGGTGCGGGCCCGCGCTTCGGCCCCAACGGCACCCTGACGGTGGACGCCGACCTGATCTCCGAGGTCCGGCCGAACAACCGGAGGCCGATGTCGCCCGGTGCGCTGCCGAGGAGCGAGGCCGCGATGGGCACCGACGACGGCGCCTGGATGCCGCTGGTGCTGTGGGGCGAACTGCTGCTGCTGGCCGCCGTCGCGCTGGCCGTCGGCTGGGCCAGGTGGGGTCGCCGCCCGACCTGGATCGTCGGCCTGCCGGTGCTCGCGGCGGTCTCCCTCTCGGTGGCCGACGAGATCGCCCGGCTGCTGCCCAACCTGATCTGACCCGGACCGCCGGAGCCCGTCGGGCCGTCGGAGCGGCGGAGCCGCCGGAGCGCCGGAGCCCGTCCGCTGCCGCCGCCCTCACCCGTATCGACCGCGTATCGACCTGCGGTCAACCCCGCGTACCGACCCCGCGTACCGACCCTGCAAGGAGCGCTGGATGACCAGCACCGAACCGCTCGCCCTCACCGCGTCCGTCCTCCCGCCCGGTGCGCCCAGCCCGGCGGGGACGCTCGACGCCCGCGCGATCTCCGCCTGGTTCGGGGAGCGCAAAGTGCTGGAGCAGGTCTCGCTGGAGATGCCGGCGGGCCAGGTCACCGCGCTGATCGGGCCGTCCGGTTGCGGAAAGTCGACCTTCCTGCGGATTCTCAACCGGATGCACGAGCTGATCCCGGGTGCCACCCTGGCCGGCGAGGTGCGGCTGAACGGGTCGGACATCTACGACCCCGCCCGACGGCTCACCGAGGCCCGCCGCGACATCGGCATGGTGTTCCAGAAGCCCAACCCGTTCCCGGCGATGTCGATCTACGACAACGTGCTGGCCGGGTTGAAACTCACCGGCATCCGCGCTTCCCGGGCCGAGCGGGACCACCTGGTGGAGGAGTGCCTGACCAAGGCGGGTCTGTGGCGCGAGGTCGCCGACCGGCTGCGCCAGCCCGGCGGCGCACTCTCCGGCGGACAGCAGCAACGCCTGTGCATCGCCCGCTCATTGGCGGTGCGCCCCAAGGTGCTGCTGATGGACGAACCGTGCTCGGCCCTCGACCCGACCTCCACCCGGCGGATCGAGCAGACCATCCGGGAGCTGGTCCACGAGGTCACCATCGTGATCGTCACCCACAACATGCAGCAGGCCCACCGGGTTTCCGACCAGTGCGCCTTCTTCCTGGCCGAACAGGGCACCCCCGGCGGCATCGTGGAGCACGGACCGACCGAGGCGATGTTCACCGCCCCGGTGGACGCGCGCACCGCCGACTACGTGAACGGCCGCTTCGGCTGAGGTGCGCGCTGCCCGCCGCTGTCCGCCGCCGCTGTCCGCCGCCCGGCGGTCGGGCACCCGTCGGTCGGGCACCCGTCGGTCGGCGGACAGCGGCGGTCAGGCGCCTTCGCGGAGTACCAGGCTGACCAACTCGCGCTGGGAGTCGGTCAGTTTGGGGTCCGCGCAGTGGACGGTGCGGCCATCGACGGTGATCTCGTAGTGGAAGCCGTCGGGCACGCCGTACGCGGGCGTGCGCAGGCCGCCGGCCATCGCCTCGCGTGCCAGCGCGTGCACGTGCGGGGCGTCCGGGCGCTCCGCGGTGTCCATCTCGGCATACCGGAGCAGGCCGGCGAACCCGCCGGTGCGGGTGACCTGGATACGCATGGATGTCAGTGTGCAGCCCGGCGAAGGGGTTTGCCGAGGCTTTTCACCAACTTGCCGCACCGGTCGGGCAGCTGTCCCGCCGGCCGCTCCCCGGCCGTCCGGCAGTCGGACGCCGTCTCACTGGGTGGGATCGTGGCGGGCGTCACTGCGGCCGGGTCGTCGCCCGGGTTACAGTGACGACATCATGCGTATCCGGCTGCTTCTTCTTAGCTGCCGCGGCGAGGGCCTGTAGTCCAGTGAAGGCCGGCCCCCTCGCCGCGGGGAGTCGTGTTGCGCCCAGCGTCAGCTGTCGTGGCGCATCCAGTCGGCCGAGTCGGGTGTCCTGATCCCCCGACCGCAGACCGCCTTCGACAAGGGAAGCCGAGAGCCCCAGCCATGACCGAACAGTCCTCCGTCGCCCGCGCGTTCGTCGACCGTCCGACCCCGATCACCGCCGCGAGCGTGCAGCAGAAGACCTCGGGGATGCCGTTCCACCGGTACGTACCCTTCGGCACCGTGGACCTGCCGGACCGCACCTGGCCGAGCAAGGTGATCACCCAGGCCCCGCGCTGGCTGTCCACCGACCTGCGCGACGGCAACCAGGCGCTGATCGACCCGATGTCGCCGGCCCGCAAGCGCAAGATGTTCGACCTGCTGGTGAAGCTGGGCTACAAGGAGATCGAGGTCGGCTTCCCGTCCTCCGGCGCCACCGACTTCAACTTCGTCCGCTCGCTGATCGAAGAGGACGCGATCCCCGAGGACGTCACCATTTCGGTGCTGACCCAGGCCCGTGAGGACCTGATCGAGCGCACCGTCGAGTCGCTGAAGGGCGCCCCGCGGGCCACCGTCCACCTGTACAACGCCACCTCGCCGATGTTCCGCCGGGTGGTGTTCAAGGCGAGCAAGGACGAGATCAAGGCCATCGCGACGGACGGCACCCGGCTGGTGATGGAGTACGCCGAGAAGATCCTGGGCGACGAGACCGTCTTCGGCTACGAGTACTCGCCGGAGATCTTCATCGACACCGAGCTGGACTACGCGCTGGAGGTCTGCGAGGCGGTGATGGACGTCTGGCAGCCCGGCGAGGGCCGCGAGATCATCCTGAACCTGCCGACCACCGTCGAGCGATCCACCCCGAACGTCTACGCCGACAAGATCGAGTGGATGTCGCGCAACCTGTCGCGCCGCGAGTTCGTCTGCGTGTCCGCGCACCCGCACAACGACCGCGGCACCGGCGTCGCCTCCGCCGAGCTGGCCGTCATGGCCGGCGCCGACCGGGTCGAGGGCTGCCTGTTCGGCCAGGGCGAGCGCACCGGCAACCTGGACCTGGTCAACGTCGGGATGAACCTGTTCTCGCAGGGCGTCGACCCGATGATCGACTTCTCCGACATCGACGAGATCCGCCGCACCGCCGAGTACTGCAACCAGATGCCGGTGCCCGAGCGCCACCCCTACGCCGGCGACCTGGTCTTCACCTCCTTCTCCGGCTCGCACCAGGACGCCATCAAGAAGGGCTTCGACGCCCTGGAGGCCGACGCCGCCGCGGCGGGCGTGCCGGTCGGCGACCACACCTGGGGCGTGCCCTACCTGCCGATCGACCCCAAGGACGTCGGCCGCAGCTACGAGGCGGTCATCCGGGTCAACTCGCAGTCCGGCAAGGGCGGCATCGCCTACGTGCTGAAGAACGACCACAAGCTGGACCTGCCGCGCCGGATGCAGATCGAGTTCTCGAAGATCATCCAGGCCAAGACCGACGCCGAGGGCGGCGAGGTCACCCCCGGCGACATCTGGGCGGTCTTCCAGGACGAGTACCTGCCCACCCCCGCCAACCCGTGGGGCCGGATCTCGCTGAGCGGCTCGCGCAGCCTGACCACCGAGGACGGCCGCGACGCGCTGACCACCGAGGCGGTCGTCGACGGCACCCCCGCCACGCTGACCGGCACCGGCAACGGCCCGGTCTCCGCCTTCGTCAACGCGCTGGCCTCGATCGGCATCGACGTCCGGGTCCTGGACTACGCCGAGCACGCGCTGAGCGAGGGCGGCGACGCGCAGGCCGCCGCGTACGTCGAGTGCGCCGTGGGCGACAAGGTGCTGTGGGGCGTGGGCATCGACGGCAACACCGTGCTGGCCTCGCTGAAGGCTCTGGTCAGCGCCGTCAACCGGGCCGCGCAGCGCGACTGAACCGCGGTCGGCCGGGCTGTTCGGCGGGACTGGGCCCGCGGTCGGGGCGGCCCGGGCGGTGCGGCCGGAATGCCGTATCGGTCGGGCTGTTCGGCAGGTGGCCGGACCGTGGTCAACAGGCCGCGTGGAGCTGCTTGCTGACGTTCCGTCAGATAGTGTCGGGGCTGCGCCCGGTGGGGTGTGGCCCCGGTCACAAATTTTCCCCTCGGCACCCGTTCAGGGTGCTGACACGAGCCGGTAACCATGGCAACATCGACGGACCGGAACCGGGGTCGGTGGGACGGCCACGGCGTCCGGTCGCGTGACCTGCCCATTGATGTGCAGGCCGCCTGCCATGTCTGGGGAGTGGCGCCGTGACAGGGTTGTGGGGTGTTCGCCCTCGTTGGCGGACGGATGTCCTCGGTGAATTCTTCTGCCCGGGCTGCGGCGGGGACCGCAACTACCGTCGGCAGCACGGCCGGCGGTGGCTGCGGTTGCTCGGCACTCCGGTCCTGCCGCTCGGCGGCGTGGTCCGCAGCGTCCAGTGCACGTCCTGCCGCGGCCGCCACAGCACCGAGGTCCTGGACCAGTTGACCTCCGTCCGGCTCAGCGCGATGCTCCGCGACGCCCAGTACACCGTCGCGCTGGCCGCGCTCGCCGCCGGTGGCACCGGCAGCCGCAGCGGACGCGAGGCCGCCTGCACCGTCATCAAGGAAGCCGGCTTCGACGACTGCGGCGAGGCCCAGGTGCTGGCCGCGCTCGCCGCACTCTCCGGACACAGCAGCGGCGAACCCCTCGACGTGGACGTCGAGGGCGGCGGCCTGGCCGTCGAACTGCACGCCGCGCTCGAACCACTCGCCCCGCACCTGCTCGTCCAGGGCCGCGAACGCCTCCTCACCCTCGGCGCGATGGTCGCCCTCGCCGACGGCCGCTACCTCCCGCAGGAGCGGGCCGCCCTCGGCGTGGTCGGCCGCTGCCTCGACCTCGGCACCGCGCAGGTCGACCGGCTGCTGGAGGCCGCCACCCGCGCCCCGCACTGACGTCCCCGCACTGACGTCCCTGCTTTGGCGTCCCCGTACTGACGTTCTTGCATGACGTCCTGTTCCGCCGTCCTGTTCCGCTGTCCCGTTTCGCCCGTTCGTTCCGTCGCTCCCATGAGCCGGGCCCGTACCCCCCTCCCGGGCCCGCCGTGTCCCGCACCGTACGGGTGAAAGCCCCACGCCCCGGTGCGGGTTCACGGCTGCGCGCCGTCCGGTGCCGCCCGGGCTGTCGGTGGGGTACGGGACAATGGGAACCACCATGAGTCTCTTCCGCGACGACGGCATCGTGCTGCGCACCCAGAAGCTCGGCGAGGCCGACCGGATCATCACCTTCCTGACCCGCCAGCACGGCAAGGTCCGGGCGGTGGCGCGCGGCGTCCGCCGGACCAAGTCGAAGTTCGGTGCGCGCCTCGAACCGTTCTCGCACGTCGACATCCAGTTCTTCAGCCGGGGCAGCGAACTCGTCGGCCGCACCCTGCCGTTGTGCACCCAGGTGGAGACCATCGCCCCCTACGGCGCCAGGATCGTCGACGACTACACCCGCTACACGGCCGGCACCGCGATGCTGGAGACCGCCGAGCGGTTCGCCGAGAACGAGGGCCAGCCTGCTGTCCAGCAGTACCTGCTGCTGGTCGGTGGCCTGCGCACGCTGGCCGACGGCACCCACCAGTCGCACCTGGTGCTGGACGCCTTCCTGCTGCGCTCGCTGGCCGTCAACGGCTACGGCGCGAGCTTCACCGACTGCGCCCGCTGCGGACTTCCCGGCCCCAACCGGTTCTTCTCCCTCCAGGCCGGCGGTGTGCTGTGCGGCGACTGCCGGGTGCCCGGAAGTGCCGTACCCTCCCCTGAGACACTGGTACTGCTCGGCGCGCTGCTGTCCGGGGACTGGAAGACCGCCGACTCCTGCGAGCCGCGGTACTGGCGCGAGGGCAGCGGGCTGGTGGCCGCCTACCTGCAGTGGCACTTGGAGCGGGGCATCCGCTCGATGAGATACGTGGAGAAGTGAACATGGTCGCGCGACGCCTGTTCGGCAGCAAGCAGCGGACGTACGAAGTCCCGGCCCCGCACTCGAGCGGCGCGAAGCCGCCGAAGATCCCCGGCGAGCTGGTCCCGAACCATGTCGCGGTGGTCATGGACGGCAACGGCCGCTGGGCCAAGGAGCGCGGCCTGCCCCGCACCGAGGGCCACAAGGTCGGCGAGGGCGTCGTCCTCGACGTGCTGCGCGGCTGCCTGGAGGTCGGCGTCAAGAACCTCTCGCTGTACGCCTTCTCCACCGAGAACTGGAAGCGTTCCCCGGAAGAAGTGAAGTTCCTGATGAACTTCAACCGGGACGTCATCCGCCGCCGCCGCGACGAGATGGACGCCATGGGCATCCGGATCCGCTGGGTCGGCCGGATGCCGAAGATGTGGAAGAGCGTCGTCCAGGAGCTCCAGATCGCCCAGGAGCAGACCAAGAACAACGACGCCATGACGCTGTACTTCTGCGTCAACTACGGCGGCCGGGCCGAGATCGCCGACGCCGCCCTGGCCATCGCCCGCGATGTGGCCGCCGGGAAGCTCAACCCGGAGAAGGTCAACGAGAAGCTGTTCGCGAAGTACCTCTACTACCCGGACATGCCGGACGTGGACCTCTTCCTGCGCCCCAGCGGCGAGCAGCGCACCTCCAACTTCCTGGCCTGGCAGTCCGCGTACGCCGAGTTCGTGTTCCAGGACGTGCTCTGGCCCGACTTCGACCGCCGTGACCTGTGGCGCGCCTGCGAGCAGTACGCCCGCCGCGACCGCCGCTTCGGCGGGGCCCTCCCCAACGAGGTCGACGCCGAGGTTCCGCCGCAGCGCTGACCGGCGCCGAGGTTCCGCCGCAGCGCGGGCCGGCGTCGAGGTTCTGCCGCAGTGCTGACCGGCGTCGCGGCCGCCAGTACGGCGAGGGCCCGGATCGGACTGTTCCGATCCGGGCCCTCCGCGTTGCCGGGCGCCTACTCCGGCTGCTGCTTCGCGGCGCACTCGCCGCAGGTGCCGAAGATCTCCAGGGTGTGCGCGATGTCGCTGAACCCGTGCTCGGCGGCGACCGCGTTGGCCCAGCGCTCGACCGCCGGACCCTCGACCTCGACGGTCGCCCCGCAGTGCCGGCACACCAGGTGGTGGTGGTGCCCGCTGCTGCACCGACGGTAGACCGCCTCGCCCTCGGCGGTGCGCAGTACGTCCACCTCACCGGCCTCGGCGAGGGACTGGAGCGTCCGGTAGACGGTGGTCAGCCCGACCGAGTCGCCCCGGTGCTTGAGCATGTCGTGCAGTTCCTGCGCGCTCCGGAAATCCTCGATCTCGTCCAGAACCGCCGAGACGGCGGTGCGCTGCCGAGTCGATCGCGCGCGCGGCGACGGGCCTGCGGTGGTCACCGGGGTCCTCCTGCTGATCGGCTGGGTTTCGCACATCATTGTGCCAGCCCCCGACTTGACAGCGTCTCCCCCGACAGCGGCGCCGGCACCGCCGTGCCTGCCGACGCCCGGGCCGCCCCGGTGGCGGCTTCCGCGGCCTCCGTGCCCTCCGCAGCCTCTGCGGCCAGGTCGGCGGGGGCCGGGCGTTGCGCGTTCGGGCCCCGGCCGGTCGAACGTGGTGCGCTCGCGCCCTGGCCGGGCAGTACGACGTCGCAGACCGCCGGGCCGTGCTCGGCGGCGATCCGGTTCCGGTGTCGACGCCTGGCCAGCGGTGCGGCGACCGCGCTGAACAGGGCGAAGGCCAGGATGGCCAGGATCACGATGGTGGGGCCGGAGGGCAGGTCGGCCTGGTAGGAGGTGCCGACGCCGAGCAGGGCCGTCACCACGCCGACGCTCACCGCGGCGGCCTGGGTGGCCGCGAAGGAACGAGTCAGCTGCTGGGCCGCCGCGACCGGGACCACCATCAGCGCGCTGACCAGCAGCAGGCCGACCACCCGCATGGCGACCGTCACGGTGACCGCGGCCATCACCGCCAGCAGCAGGTTGAGCACCCGCACCGGCAGGCCGGTGACCCGGGCGAACTCCTCGTCCTGGCAGACCGCGAACAGCTGGCGGCGCAGGCCCGCGGTGACCGCGACGACGACCGCCGCCAGCCCGCCGATCACGGCCAGGTCGCCGGGGGAGACGGTGAGGATGGAGCCCCACAGGTAGCTCTCCAGGCTGCCGGAACCGGCCTGGCTGCTCATCGAGACCAGCAGCTTGCCGCCGGCCATGCCGCCGTAGAACAGCATCGCCAGGGCGATGTCACCGCGCTGGTTGCCGCGTGCGCGGACCAGCTCCATCACGATCGCGCCGAGGATGCAGACCAGGACGGCCATCCAGATCGGGTTGGCCTGGAACAGGAAGCCGAGGCCGACACCGGTCAGCGCGACGTGGCCGATGCCGTCGCCCATCAGCGCCTGGCGGCGCTGCACCAGGTAGATGCCGACCGAGGGGGCGGTGATGCCGACCAGCAGGGCGGCGAGGAACGCCCGCTGCATGAAGTCGGGTTGGAACATCTCGATCATGCCAGCAGCCCCTGGGTGGTGCGGTGGTGGTGGTCGTCCGCGTGCGGGTGGACGTGGTCGTGGCCGGGCAGCGCGTGCTGGCCGACGCCCCGCGGCGGCGGCCCGTCGTGCGCGACGCAGCCGTCGCGCAGCACCACGGCCCGGTCGATCAACGGCTCCAGCGGGCCGAGTTCGTGCAGCACCAGGAGCACCGCGCAGCCGCGCTCCACCTCGCTGCGCAGGATGTCGGCGAGCACCTGCTGACTGTCCACGTCGACGCCGGCCATCGGCTCGTCCATGATCAGCAGGTCGGGCAGGCCGACCAGGGCACGGGCGATCAGCACCCGCTGGTGCTGCCCACCGGACAGGTTGGCGACGCCGTCGCCGGCCCGGTCCAGCATGCCGACGGCGCTCAGCGCCCGGTCCACCGCGGCGCGGTCCTTGCGGCGGAACGGCAGCAGCCCGTGCTGCGGCAGCCGACCGGTGGAGACCACCTCGCGCACCGTGGCCGGCACCCCGCCGGCCGCGGTGGTGCGCTGCGGCACGTATCCGACCCGGTGCCAGGCCCGGAACTTGCGCCGCGGTGTCCCGAACAGCTCCAGGCTGCCCTGCTCCAGCGGCACCGATCCGATGACGCTCTTCACGGTGGTGGACTTGCCGGACCCGTTGGCACCCAGCAGCGCCACCACTTCGCCCGGCCGGACGGTGAGATCGACGCCGCGCAGCACCGGCCGACCACCGACGGTGGCGACCGCGCCCCGGAGGCTGACGACCGCCGGCCCGGTGTCCTCGCCGGAGGACGGCCGCAGCCGGTCGGAGTCTGCCGTGGAGATGACAGTACTCATGGTGTTCCTCGCTCGGCTTGCGCCGCTTGGTTCGGGTCGGTGGGTCGGTGGGTCGGTGGGTCGGCTCAGTGGTGGTCGGTCAGCTTGCGCCGAGGGCGGCCTTCAGGTTGTCGAGGTTCTGCCGCATGACCGAGAAGTAGTCGTTCTTGTCCGGCTCCTTGACCCCTTCCAGGGGGTCGAGAACAGCGGTCTTCAGGCCCAGGTCGGCGGCTACGGTGTTGGCCAGCTTGGGGCTGACCAGGGCCTCGAAGAACACCGTGGTGGCGCCGTTGTCCTTTGCGGCGCGCTGGATCGCGGCCAGCCGGGACGGGGTGGGTTCGGCCTCCGGATCGACGCCGTTGATCGCCACCTGGTTCAGGCCGTAGTGGTCGGCGAGGTAGCCGAAGGCGGCGTGGCTGGTGATGAACGTCTTGGTCTTGACGTTCTGCAGACCGTCCCGGAACTCCTGGTCCAGGGTGGCAAGTCGGGCCACCACGGTGTCGGTGTTGCGCTGGTAGTCGGCGGCGTTCGCCGGGTCGACCTGGGCGAGCTCCGCGCCGACGCTCTTCGCGACCGCCGCGTACCGGGTCGGGTCCAGCCAGATGTGCGGGTCGCCGGTGGCGGCGGAGTGCTCGTGCTCACCGTCGTGGCCGTCGGTCTCGGTGGCGCCCTCGTCCAGGTGGTGGTCCACCAGCGGGGAGACCGCGGTGGCGTCCACCACGTGCTTGGGGTGGGTCTGCGCCACTGCCTTGTCCACGGTCGGCTGCAGGCCCTTGAGGTAGATCACCGTGTCGGCCCGCTGCACGGCCGCGACCTGCTTGGCCGTGAGCTCCAGGTCGTGCGGCTCCACGCCGGGGGCGGTCAGGTCGGTGACCTTGACGTGCTCGCCGCCGATCTGCCGGGCCAGGAATTCCATCGGGTAGAACGACGCCACCACGTTCAGCTGCCCGCCGTCCTTCCCGACGGCGCTACTGGTGCCACCGCAGGCGGAGAGCAGGAGCGCACCGACCGCCGTCGTGGCGGCGAAGGCTATCGAGGTCGACAGGCGGCGATTCTTCATGACAACCATTCTCATCTTATGTGGAAATGATTGTCAACTTGCATTCGGGGGGATCGGGGTCACACTGCCGCCCCGGCGACCTTCCGCAAGCCGGTGGCGACAGCCCTGTGCGCCGCTGTCCGCCACCCGCGCGCCGGGCCGGGCGGGACCGGTCGTGGGTCGGGGCGGCCATGGGGTCGGGTCGGCGTCAACACGCCAGGACGTACACGGCCGTTCACTCCGCCAAGGCCTCACGGCCGCGTGTCTGCGCCACTATCGAGTTGAATCCCGCCCCCGCATCCCCGGTACCCTGAGTTTCTTCGGGCGCGCGCAACCAGCCGCGCCCTGACCGTGCCGTCGTACTGAAGAGAGCACTGTGGCCGCCGACAAGATCGACACGATCGTCAGCCTGAGCAAGCGCCGTGGCTTCGTCTACCCCTGCAGCGAGATCTACGGCGGTACCCGTGCCGCCTGGGACTACGGTCCGCTGGGAGTCGAGCTGAAGGAGAACATCAAGCGCCAGTGGTGGCGTGCGATGATCACCGCTCGGGAGGACGTCGTCGGTATCGACTCCTCGGTGATCCTCGCCCGCGAGGTCTGGGAGGCCTCCGGCCACGTCGCGACCTTCAACGACCCGCTGACCGAGTGCCTCTCCTGTCACAAGCGCTTCCGCGCCGACCACCTGGAAGAGGCCTACGAGGCCAAGCACAAGAAGCTCCCGGCCAACGGCCTGGCCGACATCAACTGCCCGAACTGTGGCAACAAGGGCGCCTTCACGGAGCCCAAGGAGTTCTCGGGCATGCTGAAGACGCACCTCGGTGTCACCGAGGACGCGTCCGGCCTGGCCTACCTCCGCCCGGAGACCGCGCAGGGCATCTTCACCAACTTCCGGGCCGTGCAGACCACGTCGCGCAAGAAGCCGCCGTTCGGCATCGCCCAGGTCGGAAAGAGCTTCCGCAACGAGATCACGCCCGGCAACTTCATCTTCCGCACTCGCGAGTTCGAGCAGATGGAGATGGAGTTCTTCGTCAAGCCGGGCGAGGACGAGACCTGGCACGAGTACTGGCTCGAGCAGCGCTGGAACTGGTACGTGGACCTCGGTCTGCGCACCGAGAACATGCGCTTCTTCGAGCACCCCAAGGAGAAGCTGTCCCACTACGCCAAGCGCACGGTGGACATCGAGTACCGCTTCAACTTCGGTGGCAGCGAGTTCTCCGAGCTCGAGGGCGTCGCCAACCGCACCGACTACGACCTGAGGGTGCACAGCGAGGCCTCCGGCCAGGACCTCAAGTACTTCGACCAGGACGCGAACGAGCGGTACTACCCGTACGTCATCGAGCCCGCCGCCGGCCTCAACCGCGCGATGCTGGCCTTCCTGATCGACGCCTACTTCGAGGACGAGGCCCCGAACGCCAAGGGCGTCATGGAGAAGCGCGTCGGCATGCGGCTCGACCCGCGCCTGGCTCCGGTCAAGGTCGCGGTTCTCCCGCTGTCCCGCAACACCGACCTCTCCCCGAAGGCCCGCGGCCTGGCCGCCGACCTGCGTTCCGCCTGGAACGTCGAGTTCGACGACGCCGGCGCGATCGGCAAGCGCTACCGCCGCCAGGACGAGATCGGCACGCCGTTCTGCGTCACCGTCGACTTCGACACCCTCGAGGACAACGCGGTGACCGTCCGCGAGCGTGACACCATGGCGCAGGAGCGCGTGTCGCTCGACCAGGTGAAGTCCTACCTGGGCGCCCGCCTGATCGGTTGCTGACGTCGTCTCACCCGGTGAGTCCCAGCGAGTCTCAGTGAGTCGCAGTGAGTCCCACCGATTGAGCCCGACCGGCTGAGCAGCACCCCCGGCTCCCGGCCCGCGAATTCGATTTCGCAGGCCGGGAGCCGTGGCTTTTCCGGCGGCCGATGGTTCTTCGGCTGGTGCTGGTGCTGGTGCTGGTGCTGGTGCTGGTGCTGGTGCTGGTGCCGGTGTTCGGCGGGGCTGGGGTTCGACGGTGGTGGCCGGGGTGTTCTGTCGGCGCTCGGAGTGTCGGCCGGCGGTCAGCGGCGCTGGCGGGACCGGGAACGCGGACGCGGTGCCGGCTGGGTCGGCAGCCCGCCGGTGCGCAGCGCCGTGAACACGCTGCGGGCCCGGCTCTCCTCCAGGTCGTCGGCGGCGAACAACAGGGTGTCGTACAGCTCGGTCGCCCCCTGGATCGCGGCGCCGAACCGACCGATGTCACTAGCGGACCGCAGCCGCACCAGTTCGCCGATCAGCTCCGCTGCGGCGTCCTCGTTCAATGTGCCGGCGATCGTGGCGACCTCGTTGATCGGTCGGCCTGCCGCCTGGCGCAGGAGGTGCCGTGCATCGCCGGTCCGCCCTGCGGCCTTCAAGTGCTGTGCCAGCTCGGCGAGTTCCTCGGCCGGGGCGGAGGCGCGCTCCCACAGCAGGGTCTGGCCGTCGGCCGACTGCCCGGACTGCTCCAGGGCTGCGAGCAGCGCCGGCAGTGCCGCGGAACTTGCCGACCAGAGCGTGTGGAAGAGGTCGGCGGCCTCGTCGATCATCCCCTCGCGGCGCAGCACCGCGAGTGTTTCGGCCGCATGCTCCGGGGCTCCGGCGGAGACCGAGCGCGCCAGGTAGGTGGACGAGCCGCTGGGGCCGTTCTGCTGCAGAAGGGCGGCCAGCCGGGCAACGTCGTCCGGCGTGATCATCACGGCCACCTGGCGGACGATGGCCGCCGACTCGTGTGTCGCGCCCTGCTGGTGCAGCCCGCTGATGCGCTGCACCAGGGCCACCAGTTCCACCGTCGTCCGCGGCCGCATCGAGCCGGGCGCCTGCGCCGCGTCCTCGCCGCCGGGGGATCCGGCCAGGTTCGAGGCGGCGGGTCCGGGCCCCGGGGCAGTCTGCTGGAAGCGGTCGTTGGTGTGGCCGACGGCCTGCGCGGCCTGCGCGGACGGCCTGTCGGCAGAGGTGGTGTTGATCCCGGCACCGGCACCGGCTCCGGCTGCGGCACCGGATTCGGTGGTGGCGGACCGGGCGTTCCAGGGGCCGGTGGCACCGGTGTTGTCCCTGCGCAGGCCGGGGCGCTCTGTGCGCGGGCGCTCTGCGTGGCTGAACCCTGCGTCGGCGGGGCGAGTCGCGCCAACGGCCTGGCCCGGTATGCCTGTCCGGGCCCAGGAAGCCTGCTCCGCCGCTGCTGTGGGACGGCCGGTGCCGAGGTGGCGGCGGTTGGGGGAGGTGTCGGCGTTCGGATCGGCCGGCCCCGGGCCGGGTCGTCCTGCGGGCGCGCTGCGACCGGCGGGCGTTCCCTGGCGGTCCGTGTCGAAGCGGGCAGCGGGCGAATGCGGCCGCTGCGGCGGGATCGGGGAGGCGCCCCAGCCCGCAGGGGCGTTCGTGTGCCCCTGCGGCGGCGAGTCTGTCGGGTGGCCCGGGCGGAGGGGAGGCTCGACAGCCGATCGGCCGGTCAGCAGACGGTCCTCTGCGGCCAGAAGCCGGTCACTCAGTTCGAGGCAGCGGGCGCCAAGGCCTTCGCGGAGGTTCTGGGCCTGGGCGAGTTGCCGGAGCAGTTCGGGGTCGGGCTGCCGGGACGGGCGGCCGGGCCCGGGGGCGCGATCGGAGCTGTGGCCGGACCGAAGCTCCTCACTGAGTCGGCGTTCGCGCTGTGCGGCGAATTGCCGTGCTCGGAGCAGCTCGTCCAACTCGGCTCTGAGTGTTTGGACATCGGCCGGCTCCGGCCCCCGATCGCGTACGTTCATCGCGCCCCGCCCTGGCCTTTCCACGGGGTCCCCCGATTGGCCCCCGACACTACGACTGGTGGCCATCCTGGTGCTGCCGTAGGGCGGCCACGTTACGGGAGTAAGTCATAACGTTTTCGAGACGGAAATGCGAGTGGCGGTGCGCCCGGAGATCGGCGGATTTTGTGGACGATGGCCAATTGCCGCCCGACTCGCCCCACTTGTGAGGATTGTGGCCCTGCGGGGCACGCGAGTAGGAGATGAATGGGCGTCAGTCCGCGAGCCGGGCCCGTGCTTCCATCAGTGCGAAGCCGAGCAGGTTCAGCCCCCGCCACTGCGCCGGCGAGTGCGCCTTTTCGTTGTCGGCCGCCAGCCCGATGCCCCAGATCCGGTCGAGTGGGCTGGCCTCCACCAGGACGCGCGTCCGGGTGCCGAGCAGGTAGTCGCGAAGCTGTTCGTCCTGCTCGAACTTGGCGATGCTGCCCGTCACCACCAGTTCGAAACGGTGTGTCTCCCAGACGTCCTGGTCGAAGCCCTTGACCAGGCGGCCCAACTTCTTGGCCTCGGCGGGCGTTCGAGCCCGGAGGATGCGCGGGACGCTCTCCTCGTCGCCGAACAGCCGTGCCTTGCCGGCCATCATCCAGTGCTCGGCGGTGGAGTACTCGACTTCGTCGACGATGAACGGCGACGGCCACCACTGGCTGAGGGCACCGGACCCGATCCGTCCGTCCGGCTGCGGCTGGTGTCCCCAGAAGTGCAGGTACTTGGGGTTGCCGCCGGATGCGATCGCGGCGACCAGCTGCTCCCGGGTCCGCGCGTCACTTGTGAGGATGGTCGGATTGGCCATGGCACCATCCTTGCACCGTCGCGGAGACCGGGCTCGGCATTATTCGCGGGCCGTGGCCTCCGCCGAACCGGCCCGAACCGTGGCCTCCGCCGAACCGGCCCGAACCGTGGCCTCCGCCGAACCGGCCCGAACCGTGGCCTCCGCCGAACCGGCCCGAACCGTGGCCTGGCCTGGCCCGGCTCGGGGCGGCCTCCGCCGGCCTGGCCCGCCCCGGCCCGTTGCGGGCCCGGTGTTCGTGCCGACCCCGGCTCGGCGGGGTGCGGCCGTCACCCGACCGAGCGCGGCAGGTGGATGCTCAGCCAGCAGATGATCAGGGAACCGAGCGTCTGGATGCCGAGCACCAGAGCCAGCGCGTTCGCCATTCCCAGCGTGGGGACCAGTCCGATGAAGAGGGTTCCGAGCGTGGCCACTCCCAGGGCCAGGCTGGACTGTTGAGTGGTAGCCAGCACCCCGCTGCCGACTCCCGCGCGTTCCGCGGGGACCCGGGAGAGCACCACCCGGAACAGCGGCATGCCCACCAAGCCCTGTCCGATGCCGGCAAGTGCCACGCCGGGGAGCATCCGGAGCGGGGAGAAGTGCGCCCAGTCGCCGAGCGCGGTGGCGGTCAGGGTGATCAGGCCGGCACCCTGAACCACCGCGCCGGCCGTGATGACCCGGCTGCCGAACCGCCCGACCAGTCGGGGGCCGGCCAGTGATGCGCCGAAGTAGCCGACCGCCATCGGCACCAGGGCCCAGCCCGCGGCGACCGGGCCCCGGTGCAGCCCGTCCTGCAGCAACAGGGCCACCACGAACATGAAGCCGCCGAATCCGGTGAAGTAGGGGACGGCCACGCCGAGGCCGCGCCGCATCTCCGGAATCCGCAGGAGCGAGAGCGGGACGAGAGGAACTCGCCCTTCCCGCTCGGCCCGGCGCTCCACCGCCAGGAACGTCGCAGCGAGGATGGGGAACGCCGCCAGGGACACCCAGGTCCAGAGCGGCCAGCCGACTGCCCGGCCCTCCATCAGGGGAACGAACAGGGACAGCAGGGCCGCCGTGAGCAGCAGGGTGCCGGGAAGGTCCACGCCGGCGGCCTGCTCCGCGCGGCTCTCCGGGACATGACGCGCCGCCAGGAACGCGGTGAGCAGCGCGAAGGGGACGTTCAGCAGAAACACGGCGCGCCAGCCGGTGCCGAAGAGGTCCGCCGAGACCAGGAGTCCGCCGAGTACCTGGCCGATCACCACCGAGATGCCGCCGACGGCTCCGTAGATGCCGAGGGCTCGGGCGCGCTGCTGACCGCTGGTGGTGGCGGTGATGGTGGCGAGGACCTGGGGAAGCAGCAGGGCGGCCGAGGCTCCCTGGGCGACCCGGGCGGCAACCAGGGTCCATGCGGTGGGGGCGGCACCGCAGGCGAGTGACGTGACGGTGAAGGCGACGGCTCCGGCGATGAACAGCCGCCGTCGGCCGAAGGCGTCGCCGAGCCGCCCGCCCAGGACGAGCAGGACGGCGAAGGCGATGCCGTAGCCCGCCGCCACAAGTTCCAGGACGGCGGGGCCGGCGACCAGATCGTGGTCGATGGTCGGCAGCGCGACATTCACTATGAAGAAGTCAAGCATCGGAAGGAAGGCGCCCAGAAGGACGGTGATCAGGCCGGCGGCACCCAGTGCGGGTGCCGCGGGCCGGAGGGGCGACGAGATCTGCGGTAGCACTGTCTGCTGAGTCACGGGTACTACGATGAGGCTCCTCTCAGCCTGGTACCAGGCGGTGTTTATCCGGGTATAAGGAGTACCTGGCAACAGGATCTGCGGTGGTACACCCTGGTGCTATGGCTATCTCCACGGACCTTCACACCCCCGCCGACGACCGGCGGCACGAACTGGCCACGTTCTTGCGAAGCCGCCGGGAACGCATCTCGCCCGAGCAGGTCGGGCTGCCTGCCGTTGGACGCCGTCGCACCCCGGGGCTGCGCCGTGAGGAGGTCGCCGGCCTCGCCGCAGTGGGGATCACCTGGTACACGTGGTTGGAGCAGGGACGGGACATCCAGGTGTCGGCCCAAGTCCTGGACGCGGTGGCCCGGGCTCTGCTGCTCGACCGCAACGAGCGATCGCACCTGTTCACGCTGGCCGGCGCCGAAGACCCGGCACCGGTCAGGGAATGCCCCACCGTCTCCTCGCCGATCAGAGCCATGGTCGACCAACTCGACCCGTTCCCGGCTGTGGTGATCAGCAGTCGGTTCGACATCCTCGCGTACAACCGGGCGTATACCTGGCTCGTCGGGGACTTGGACAGGATCCCCGAGGAGGACCGCAACATCATGTGGATGGTCTTCACTGACACTCCAATCGCGAGGAACTTGGCGGACCTGGCGGCCGCCAGAGCAGGGGTGGTGGCACGCTTCCGGACCGTGATGGCCGACCACGCGGCGGAACCCGCCTGGAAGGCGTTGGTCGGTCGGCTGCGCAGGGTCTCCCCGGACTTCGAAGAGGCGTGGGAACGCCACGAGGTGTCGGGGATGGTCAACGGGTTCAAACAGTTCGTGCTGCCCGAAGTCGGTCTGCTGCGCTTCGAGTACACGAACCTCTGGCTGGGCCCCAGGAGCGGTACCCGACTGGTCGGGTACGTGCCCCACGACCAGGACACCCAGGACCGGCTGCACCAACTGGCCAGCGCCACCTGACGGCTGGCCCGGCGCCGGCGCGCGGACGGCGACCCGCTCGCGCCCGGACCGGACCGTCCGAGCGCCACCGAGCAGCACAGGGCGGCGAGCGGAAGCTCCGCGCAGACGGCCATCAGCAGGGCCACCACCAGCTCGGGCCCACGAGCCGCCGTCGCCACGTCGCACCCGGCGTCGGCCACCAGGAGCACAGCAGCCGATCCAGCCGCCCAGTGCGGACTCCGGCCCTGCCGCAGCAGTACGGCGCTGGCCGAAAGAGCTACCGACTCGACCACATCGAGCAGGGCCCAGGCCGACTCGCCGGGGAGGGCGGCCAACAGCGCGGCCCAGGGCAGCAGGACCATCCCGCAACCCAGGAGCAGCAGTTCCACCTGCACCGGACCGACCCACAGGCCCGCGCTCTCGGGCCGGACCGGACGCACACCGCCGCCCGCCCGGAGAAGGCTCGCCGCGAACGCGCTCATGCCGACCTCCCCGACTCCAGGCACTCCGTGCGGTCCGACGCGCGGCACACCTGCGCCCAGCGGAACTCCCCGGCCACCGAGGCGAACCAGAAGCGGCCCGTCGTCCGCACCACATCGGCCTGCACCGTGCGGCGGCGCAGCCCGCCGGTACGGAAGAGGACCGGCCCGGGCCCGGCGCCCGGTGGCCATCGGCCCCATGCACAGGAGACCGGCCCGTCGTCCGGCCCGGCGGCCCGGCCACGCCGCGCTCCGCGCAACTGGGTATCGCCGAGCGAGGACTCGACCACCACATCGAGCAACTCGCCGTACTCGTACACCTCCATGGCCGGACGACGGCCGGCCCGCAGGCGGACCGACCACGGGCCGACCGAGGCAAGCAGGCCCATCGGGCCTGTGCCGTCGAGGAGTTCAGGCTCGGTCAGCGGGAGTGCCGGGGCGGTGCCACGGTGGGCACGGAACGGGCTGCGGCCACAACGCATCAGGTTCGTGTTCGTCATGCCGTCAAGAATCGTGCGACGCAGAGATCTTGTCGGTAGCGCGCGGCTCCGTCTTTGGGGTGTAGCCAGCTACACCCCAAAGACGGAGGCTCAGGCCATGGAAGCCGAGATCGGCGCGGCCCTACGCTGTGCCGCATGTTCCAGTCGAAGATCCAACCGAGGCCCGTTCGGGCGGCCCGCCTCACCAAGGCCGGCCCGGCGGTGCTCCGCGCCGTCCGGGAGCGCGCGCCGTGGTCCGCGGGCACTCGACGGGATTCGCTGTTCCTGGCAGCAGGCCTCCCGCTCGGCCTGCCCTGCATCATCGCCCTCAGCCTCCCGGGGAAGGCGATCCTGCTCGCGCTGCTCCTGCTGACGGTCCTGCTCGACCTGATGACCACCGTCCAGCGAAGCCGGGTCCGCACCCTGCGCGGCCTCGAGATCTCCGGCCGACTGTCGCCGGACGCAGGCTGGCTTCCCCGGCTCCGCGCCGGGCTGACATGGCGTCAGGCCGCCCACCACTTCGTCGTGGCCCCGATCCAGACGTTCTTCGCCGCCCTCGCCCTCAGCCTCTGGGGCACCGCCCTCGTGCTGATCACCTTCTTCGGCTGGGTCTGGCTGCTTCCGATGGACAACCCCTTGCGTTCCGGCTTCGCCTGGACGGCGAAGGGAGCTGCGGTCACTGCCGGTGGCGTTCTTCTGCTGTTCCTCACCCCGTGGCTCGTCGCCCTGCTCGCCGCGCTCGACCTCTGGACGGTCCGCGCCCTGCTCGGCCCCAACCGTGCAGAGGTACTGGAACGCCGCGTCGAACACCTCGCCCAGAGCCGAGTGGACGTGGTGGACGCCGCCGATGCCGAACGCCGCCGGATCGAACGGGACTTGCACGACGGCGCACAGCAGCGACTGGTCTCACTCGCCATGAACCTCGGCCTTGCCCGGCGCACCCTCAAAGACATCCCGCCCGAGGCGATGGAGGTCATCGTCACCGCGCACGAGGAGGCCCAGGCCGCCATCAAGGAGCTTCACGACCTGGTCCGCGGCCTGCACCCCGCCGTACTGGAGGACCGAGGGCTCGATGCGGCGCTCTCCGGCATCGCCACGCGCAGCCCCGTCCCGGTGCACCTCACGGTCGACCTGCCAGGTCGGATAGCCCCCACCGTGGAGGCGGTCGCCTACTTCACGGTCTCCGAGGCGCTGGCCAACGCCGCCAAACACGCCAAGGCCTCCCGGGTCGACCTCGCCCTGCGCCGGGTCGCCGACCGGTTGCTCATCACCATCACCGACGACGGCATCGGCGGCGCGGACGCCTCCCGCGGCACCGGGCTGACCGGCCTGCGCAAACGGGCCGCGTCCGTGGACGGATCACTTGCCATCACCAGCCCCCGTGGGGGCCCCACCACTATCACCATGGAGCTGCCGTGCGCGCTGTGATCGCCGAGGACTCCGTCCTGCTGAGGATCGGCATCGTCAAGGTGCTGGAGAGCGAAGGCTACGAGGTGGCCGCCGCCGTCGAGGACGCCGAAGCACTGCTCGCCGCCGTGGAGGAGCACCGCCCCCAGATCGTCGTCGCGGACGTCCGGATGCCACCCGGCTTCACCGACGAGGGCGTCCGCGCCGCCCTGATGATCCGCCAGCAGTGGCCGGGGACTGCCGTCGTGCTGCTCTCCCAATTTGTCGAGGAGCGCTACGCGGCCGATCTGCTGGCCAAGAACACCAGTGGCGTGGGCTACCTGCTCAAGCAGCGGGTCGCCAACGTCGAGGAGTTCCTGGAGGCACTCCAGCGCGTGGCCGAGGGCGGCACCGCCCTCGATCCCGAAGTGGTCGCCCAGCTGCTGCTGCGCCGCGACCGCGATCCGCTGCACCGGCTGACGCCCCGCGAGCGGGATGTGCTGGCCCTGATGGCCGAGGGCCGTTCCAACACCGCGATCGCCGAGTCGCTGGTGGTCAGCGACAGCGCAGTCTCCAAGCACATCAATTCGATCCTCACCAAGCTCGACCTCCCGCCCGCCGAGGACACCCACCGGCGCGTCCTCGCGGTGCTCCGATTTCTGGAGATCAGCCAATGACACGACGGTCCACTGCCGGGCCGGTACCGGGGCCGAAGCCGCACTCGGGAAGCCAGAGCCGCCTCGCCCGCTGGCTGCCGACACCCGGCCCGGACGTCCCGGCTGCCGAGCTGCGTCCGGGCGAACGCCGCCTGTGGCGGGCCATCGGGGTGCTGGCGCTCGCCTGCGCCCTGGCGGGCGGTGCCGCCAGCACCGGTGCCGCGCTGGTCCAGCAGGACACCGTCCGCGAGAAGTCGTACTTCGAGGCGATCAACCGGCTCGACATCGACTCCGGGCCGGCCGTGGTCACCGTGCGGGCCGGCGGCACCGATCGGGTGATCGTCACCGAGCGCGTCGGCTGGTCCCTGCACAAGCCCACCGTGAGCCAGCGGATCGAGGCGGACACGCTGTCGGTGTCCGTCGACTGCCCGGAGGCGAGCCTGCTGTTCGGCTGCGCCGTCGTCCTGGAGATACAGGTCCCGGCGGCGACAGCGATCAAGTCCCGCAGCGGTTCCGGTCGGACGGAGATCTTCGGCACCTCCGGGGAAATCTCGACGGAGACCGGCTCCGGGCAGGTCCAACTGAGCCAGGTCAGCGGTGCCATCCGGGCCGAGAGCGGATCCGGCCAGATCATCGGCACCGGGCTGACATCGGCTGAGACCAGAGCGTCCTCCTCCTCGGGCCAGGTCACCCTGCAGTACGACCGGCCACCGACTTCGGTGACGGCCCGGATGGCCTCCGGCAATCTCGTGCTGCAAGTCCCCGACGACCGCAGTCAGTACCGGATCGACCTCAGCACCGCAGGTGCCGAAAAGGTCGTCGACCCGTCCCTGCAGGACTCGACCTCGTCGCGCGTGATCGACATCGTCACCGCCTCCGGCACCGTCACCGTCAACCGGTTCCGCGACCACCCCTGACGGGCATCGCCCGGTGCCCGGAGGGCAGGCCCGGCCGACGGCTGTGCCATGCCGACTGCCTCCGATCGGCCGCGGCACCGGCCGCCCTCCGATCGGCCACGGCACAGGCCGATGCCGAGTCGGTCGCCAGGTGGAGCGGAGCGGCCCGGTCGGCAGGTGGGGGAGAATGGAGAGTCCGGAACTCCCGCCACTGGGGCCCTACCCGTTTGAGGATCTGCCGCGCATGACCATCACGCCCGACTCCGCCCAGGCAACTCCGGCAGCACCCGAGGCACCGGAGTTCGCCCCGCTGAACATCGGGCCGATGCAGGTGTGGCCGCCGGTGGTGCTGGCCCCGATGGCCGGCATCACCAATGCCCCGTTCCGCACCCTGTGCCGCGAGCAGAGCGGTGGCCGCGGCCTGTACGTCTCCGAGATGATCACCACCCGGGCGCTGGTCGAGCGCAACGCCAAGACCATGCAGCTGATCAAGTTCGACCCGAGCGAGAAGCCCCGTTCGATCCAGCTGTACGGCGTGGACCCGGAGACCGTCGGCAAGGCGGCACGGATGATCTCCGAGGAAGGCCTCGCCGATCACATCGACCTCAACTTCGGCTGCCCCGTCCCCAAGGTGACCCGAAAGGGCGGCGGCTCCGCGCTGCCGTACAAGCGCAACCTGCTGCGGGACATCCTGCGCCAGGCGGTCGGCAACGCGGGTGACCTCCCGGTCACCATGAAGATGCGCAAGGGCATCGACGACGACCACCTCACCTACCTCGATGCCGGTCGGATCGGCTCGGAGGAGGGTGTGGCCGCGATCGCCCTGCACGGCCGGACCGCCGCCCAGCACTACGGCGGCACCGCCGACTGGTCGGCCATCGCCCGGCTGCGCGAGTCCGTGCCGGCGAACATCCCGGTGCTCGGCAACGGCGACATCTGGTCCGCCGACGACGCGGTGCGGATGATGCGCGAGACCGGCTGCGACGGCGTGGTGGTCGGCCGTGGCTGCCTCGGTCGGCCCTGGCTGTTCAAGGACCTGGTGTCGATCTTCGAGGGCGACGTCGACTATGCCCGTCCCACCTTCGCGTACGTGGCCCGCGCCATGGTCCGGCACGCCCAGCTGCTGGGGGAGTGGCTCGGTGACGAGGCCCGCGGTGTCATCGACTTCCGCAAGCACGTCGCCTGGTACACCAAGGGATTCTCGGTGGGCTCCGAACTGCGGGTGAAGCTCGCCAATTCCAGCTCGCTCGGCGAACTCGCCGAAACCCTCGCGCTGGTCGACCAGGAGCAGAGCTGGCCGATCGGCGCCGACGGCCCGCGAGGCCGTACCAGCGGCAACAACCGGGTGGTCCTGCCCGAGGGCTGGTTGGACGATCCGTATGAGTGCGCCCGGCTCGGCGAAGACGCCGAATCGGACACTTCTGGCGGATGATCTGTACGGCGTGGCAAAAATAGCCCTGAGCGACGCCTGGCCGAATCGGCCCAGCGGAGTTGTCCAAGATGGACAGTAGGGCTCCTAAGAGGCGAAATTCCGCGACACAGAGCTGAGGAAGCATCAACAGAAAGCGACGGCTGGCGTAGAGGTGCTCGGCTTGACAGCTGAGATGCGCCCGTGACGCTGGCCACATATCGTGGCGGATGACGGCCAGTCAGCGGACTTCGCCAAGGTGTACAAGTCCGGATCGCTTCCCGAACAGGCTCTGCGGCGGATGGCGGCGGCTGGTTGCAGGAAATCAAGCCGGGGAAACGCGGTGGGGCGGATGTCGTCACTGTGTGTCCGGTTTGCATGAGCTTCGCGTGGCGATGCCTTCACTTCTTGAAGACTCACTAGCGTCACCCGGACGATTTCAACAACGCAGGCAATCGCCCATTCGGGCATTCGATCTGCTGGTCAACGGCCCGCTTCGCAGCTCATGCGACCTATTCGCTCCCCTAAACAGCCTTCGAAATGGGTATGTTCTCCGGCGTCAGGGCAACCGTGTGCGAGGAGAACGACCCGTGGCGGCGCAGCAGAAGTTTGTTTACTCCTTCACCGAAGGAAACAAGGACCTCAAGGATCTTCTCGGCGGGAAGGGTGCGAACCTCGCCGAGATGACCAACCTGGGCCTCCCCGTCCCTCCGGGGTTCACCATCACCACCGACGCCTGCAAGGTGTTCCTGGAGACCGGCACCGAGCCGGCCTCGCTGAACGAGGAGATCACCGGCCACCTGGTCGCCCTCGAGGCCCGGATGGGCAAGGAGCTGGGCCAGGCGGACAACCCGCTGCTGGTCTCGGTGCGGTCCGGTGCCAAGTTCTCGATGCCCGGCATGATGGACACCGTCCTGAACATCGGCCTCTCCGACGCCTCGGTGACCGGGCTCGCCGCCCAGTCCGGCAACGAGCGCTTCGCGTGGGACTCCTACCGCCGCCTGGTCCAGATGTTCGGCAAGACCGTGCTGGGCGTCGACGGCGAGCTGTTCGAAGAGGCGCTGGACGAGGCCAAGCACGCCAAGGGCACCGCCAACGACCTGGACCTCACCGCGGACGACCTCAAGGCGCTGGTCGAGACCTTCAAGGCGATCGTGCTCCGGGAGACCGGCCGCGAGTTCCCGCAGGAGCCTCGCGAGCAGCTCGACCTGGCGATCCACGCAGTCTTCCACTCCTGGAACGGCGACCGGGCGCGCCTGTACCGCCGCCAGGAGCGCATCCCGAACGACCTGGGCACCGCCGTCAACATCTGCACCATGGTCTTCGGCAACCTCGGCGAGGACTCCGGCACCGGTGTCGCCTTCACCCGCGACCCCTCCACCGGTACCCAGGGCGTCTACGGCGACTACCTGCAGAACGCCCAGGGCGAGGACGTGGTGGCGGGCATCCGCAACACCCTCCAGCTGGCCGACCTGGAACAGCTCGACAAGAAGTCGTACGACGAGCTGATGTCCATCATGCAGACCCTGGAGAACCACTACCGGGACCTGTGCGACATCGAGTTCACCATCGAGCGCGGCAAGCTCTGGATGCTGCAGACCCGCGTCGGCAAGCGCACCGCTGCCGCCGCGTTCCGGATCGCCGTCCAGCTGGTCGACCAGGGCCTGATCGACCTGGACGAGGCGCTGCACCGGGTCACCGGCGGGCAGCTCGCCCAGCTGATGTTCCCGCGCTTCGCCCCGACCTCCGAGACCCGGCCGGTCGCCTACGGCATCGCGGCCTCGCCCGGCGCCGCTGTCGGCAAGGTGGTCTTCGACTCGTACACCGCGGTGAAGTGGTCGCGCTCCGGTGAGAAGGTCATCCTGGTCCGTCGCGAGACCAACCCGGACGACCTGGAAGGCATGATCGCCGCCGAGGGCATCCTCACCTCGCGCGGTGGCAAGACCTCGCACGCGGCCGTGGTCGCCCGCGGCATGGGCAAGACCTGTGTCTGCGGCGCCGAGGAGCTGGAGGTCGACACCAAGAACCGCAGGTTCACCACCTCCGACGGCCAGGTCGTCCACGAGGGCGACGTGGTGTCCATCGACGGCGCCAACGGCAAGGTGTACCTGGGCGAGGTCCCGGTGCTGCCGTCCCCGGTGGTCGAGTACTTCGAGGGCACGCTGCACGCCGGCGCCGATGTCCAGGGCGGATTGGTCCAGGCCGTGCACCGGCTGATGTCGCACGCCGACGGCCGCCGCCGGCTCGCGGTCCGCGCCAACGCCGACAACGCCGAGGACGCGAACCGCGCCCGCCGGTACGGCGCCCAGGGCATCGGCCTGTGCCGCACCGAGCACATGTTCCTCGGCGAGGAGCGCCGCAAGGAGGTCGAGCACCTGATCCTGGCGGACAACGACAAGGACCGCGAGACCGCGCTGTCCAGCCTGCTGCCGCTGCAGAAGGGCGACTTCCTGGAGCTCTTCCAGTCGATGGACGGGCTTCCGGTGACGGTCCGCCTGCTCGACCCGCCGCTGCACGAGTTCCTGCCCGACTTCACCGAGCTGTCGGTGCGCGTCGCCCTCGCCGAGGCCCGCAAGGACCCGAACGAGAACGACCTCCGCCTGCTCCAGGCCGTGCACCGGCTGCACGAGGCCAACCCGATGCTGGGCCTGCGCGGCGTCCGCCTCGGCCTGGTCATTCCCGGCCTGTTCGGGATGCAGGTCCGGGCGATCGCCGAGGCCGCGGCCGAGCGCAAGCTGGCCGGCGGCGACCCGCGTCCCGAGGTGATGATCCCGCTGGTCGGTACCGTCCAGGAGCTGGAGCTGGTCCGCGACGAGTGCGAGCGGGTGCTCGCCGAGGTCTCCGCCTCCACCGGCGTCAACCTCGACATCAAGCTCGGCACCATGATCGAACTGCCGCGCGCGGCCGTGACGGCCGGGCAGATCGCCGAGGCCGCCGACTTCTTCTCCTTCGGCACCAACGACCTGACCCAGACCGTGTGGGGCTTCTCCCGCGACGACGTCGAGGCCTCGTTCTTCACCGCCTACCTGGAGAAGGGCATCTTCGGCGTCAGCCCGTTCGAGACCATCGACCGCGACGGCGTCGGCTCGCTGGTCCGGAGCGCCGCGCAGGCAGGCCGGGCCACCCGGCCCGACCTCAAGCTCGGCGTCTGCGGCGAGCACGGCGGCGACCCCGACTCGGTCCACTTCTTCCACGAGGTGGGGCTGGACTACGTATCCTGCTCTCCCTTCCGGATTCCGGTGGCGCGCCTGGAGGCAGGCCGCGCCGCCATCGAGACGGCGGGAAGCGACTCGCGCTGACACGAAACAGCGCGGATCACTGACCGCACCCCTCCGGACCGGAGGGGCGTACGGCGGAGCTCGGCGCAGGAGAGCCGCCGTACGGAGCAGCCGGGGCGGGAACGGACAATGGCGTCCGGTCCCGCCCCGGCGGCATTTCCCCGACGTGATCGGCTGTGCTTCCGCGACCCGACTGCGGCCGGTTCCGACCGGGCGGTGCGGGTACGCCCCTCGCCCGGCACGCGTCGGCTTGCGCCGTTCGGGTGAGCCGGTACGGCAAGCTAGGGGCCATGAGCCGCAATCGCCTGATCAGCCTCGTCGTCCTGGTGGTCGCCGGGCTTGTCGCCGCAGTGACCGCCCTGCTGAACGACGGGGGAGACGCAGGCAGCCCGTCCGCTGCGAAGTCCCCGTCCGCGCCCGCCGCCACGGCGACCCGGAACGGCGCCACGAGCGCCCCCAAGCCGTCCGCCCCGGCGAAGTCGCCCGCCGAGCAGCCCACCTGGGTGCCCACCAACCCCGCGATCGCCGACGTGTGCCGCAGCAAGCTGCCCTCGCAGGCCGTCGAAACCCTCGGGCTGATCGCCAAGGGCGGGCCCTACCCGTACCGCTCGGACGGCATCGTCTTCGAGAACCGGGAGAGCCGGCTGCCGCGCCAGAGCAACGGCTACTACCACGAGTTCACCGTGGTCACCCCGGGATCGGACGACCGCGGCACCCGGCGCGTGGTGACCGGCGGCGCCGGCGAGCAGTACTGGACGGCCGACCACTACGCCTCCTTCCAGGAGATCGATTCGCGCTGCTGACACTGCCGCTGACGGCCCGTCGGAAAATTACTTTCCATCGCGGAAAGTATGTGCCAGAGTGGCAGCACTTGATCCGGCAGCAGGCCGGGTCCGATGCACGCTGCTCGGGGGTTCGATGGCTGGGGACAAGCAGTTCGCAGATGGAGAGGCCGAGGGGCTTCCGCCCGGAGGCACCCTCACGCCCGCCGAGGCGCTCGCCCTCGCCGGGCGGGCCGAGGCCGCCGCGCGGCGGCCGCAACCACTGCCTTGGTGGTACGGGCCGGGCGTGGGCCTCTCGCTCGCTGCCTACGGTGCGGCGATCGGGCAGTCCTTCGAGCGTCAGGCGCAGTGGCTGATATTGCTGTGCCCGCTCGGGTTGGTGCTGGTGCAGGCCGCGATAGTGCGGGTAGCCGTCCGGGCCCGCGGTGTCGCCGGGCTGGTCGAACGCGGCCTCCCGCCGCAGGCGCTGCGGGCGCTCGGCGCCGTTGTCCTGGCAGCGGCCCTGTCCGGTCTCGTCGCCTGGCTGGCCACCGGGGACCAGGCCTGGGCCGGGGCCGGCACCGGGCTGGGCGGCGGGCTGACGCTGTGGGCAGTCATCGTCCTGATCAACCGTCACGTCAAGGAGCAGAGCATGAGCAACGCGCAGTGAACGGGCTCGACCCAGTCCTCCACCACCCGACCAAGCTCACCGTCCTGGCCTTCCTCAGCGGGTGCCAGGAAGCGGAGTTCTCCGTGGTCCGCGACTACTGCCAGGTCTCGGACTCGGTGCTCAGCAAAACGGCGACGAGCCTGGAGACGGTCGGCTACCTGCGGGCCCGCAAGGGCTATGTGGGCAAGCGGCCTCGCACCTGGCTCTCCGCGACCCGGCAGGGCCGTGCCGCGCTGGCCGCCCACCTCGGCGCCCTCCAGCAGTTGGCCGCCGCCGCGGAGGCGGCCGGCTCGGAGACCGGTGCCGAAGGCGACCGGCAAGAGAGCTGAGGTGGAGGCACGGGGGTCAGACCTGGCGGGGTGTCAGAAAGATCACACCGGGAAGCGGAGGTGGAGCCAAAGCGCATGCGGCCCGCGCTCCTTGACAACTCGACAGAGCGTCGAAGCTCCATCGCGGCAGAACAGCCGCCCGGGGTGGGCGTACGGGGGCCGACCCCGCCGCACGCCCACCCCGGACCGGCAGGTCCCCGCCCGAGCGGGAACCGAAAGGCTGCCTCAGGCAGCCGGGAGCAGCGAGTTGCCGATCACAGGCTCGCCGACCAGGGAGCCGCCGTGTCTAAGGCACTCCTGGTTGAGCGGTGCCGGATCCGGCGCGCTGGGCGAGGTCGCGGCGGCGATCCTCAGCTCGATGATGTCTCGGACGGCCGGCCACTCCTCGTCCAGGATCGAGTAGAACGCGGTGGACCTGACCACCCCGTCCAGGCCGCGCGAGTGCGCCCGGCGGACCCCCTCGGAGGTGGCGCCCAGCCGCTCGATGGCGATCCGGGAGCGGGTGTTGCGGGCATCGGCCCGCAGCGAGATCCGCTGCACGCCCCAGGACTCGAAGGCGTGCCGCAGCATCAGCAGCTTCGCCTCCGTGTTGATGCCGGTGCCCTGTGCCCGCGGGGACAGCCAGGTGTTCCCGATCTCGGCGGCGTCCGGCACCGCCTCCAGCGGGTCGCCGTACGGGATCCCCGGCACGGGCGGCCAGACCAGCGGCCCCTGCCAGTAGTCCAGTTCCAGGAAACGGGTCGAGCCAACGACCCGATTGTCGGCCGTACTCACGGTGGCATACGGCATCGACCGGCCCGCCGCCTGGTCGGCGAGGGCGCGCGCGATGTATTCCCGAGCGGCTTCCAGGCCGTGCGGGACAGGGGTGAAGGCGTAGGTCGTACGGTCCTCGGCGCCGGCCTCGGCCAGGGCCGCGGCGTGGTGCTCGGCGAGGGGCTCCAGCCGCACGGTGCGGCCGTAGAGGGTGACGGGTACGGGCACGGATCCTTCGGTCCTTCGGCTGTCGTCGGGGCCCGCGTGCCGGGTTCGCGGCGCGTGGGCAGTGGTCGTTCGCCCCGGCCCCGGACAGCGGCCGCCCGGGTACGCCACGCCAGAGGCTCGGGCGTGCGACGGGTCGGCAGCCCGGAGGCGGGCAGCGCGGTGCCGGTACGGACACGGGTCGACGGACCGATCCGGCGGGATGAGCGACGGGACAGTGTGCGTCCGCGAGATGGCCGAGAGAGAAACGAGATCACGAAGCGAAGCAGGCGGCCAGGTGAAGGCAAGGTGCGCAATGGATGGCTGGCATCGCAACGGACCGGGGCGTGGCCCACGACGTGACAGACGGCGTGGCGCGACGACGCGACGATGCGAGGCAGCGAGAGGACGATACCCGCCAGAAGGCGGTGCGTCACTTCGCGGCGCGCCAGCGGGGGCGCGTGGGTCCTTTCGGCACGCCGAGACGCCCCGTCATATTACTGCTCGGCCCCCGCGCCACGTCCCCGACCAGCGGCAATTACGGGAGGTGAGAGGATTCCCGGGACGGAGTGAAGACTCATGCGCGGACGGGAATTCCGGCGGGCCGTCGCACGCTGGACAGATCAGATCCGAAAACATTCCGAGACAACGAGACGAACGGGGTTGGGTGCGCTGTGCGTGATCCCAAGGAGCTGTACGAGCTGGAACCGCAGGGCGTGACCGCCCTGGCGGCGGCGCGCGCCGCCGCGGAGGCCGGTGCCGGCCTGGTGCTGCTGTACCACTTCGAGGGCTTCATGGACGCCGGCGAGGCAGGCGGCCAGGTCGTGGCGCACCTGCTGGAACACGGTTCGCCGCAGGTCGTCGCCAGGTTCGACCACGACCGGCTGGTCGATTACCGGGCCCGTCGGCCCGCAATGACCTTCGACCGGGAGAGCTGGTCGGATTACGACCCGCCGGAGATCCTCCTTCAGTTGGTGCGCGACTCCGTGGGCGCGCCGTTCCTGGTGCTCACCGGACCCGAGCCGGACACCGAATGGGAGCTGTTCGCCGCTGCCGTACGGGACTTGGTGGAGCGGTTCGAGGTCCGCCTGGCCGTAGACTTCCACGGCATCCCGATGGGCGTGCCGCACACCCGCCCGGTCAGCATCACGCCGCACGGCAACCGGGTCGATCTCGCGGCCGGCCACCCCAGGTGGTTCGACCAGGCGCAGGTTCCCGGCAGCGCACAGGCGCTGGTCGAGTACCGGCTCGCCGAATCCGGCCACGACGTGCTGGGCTTCGCCGCGCACGTCCCCCACTACATCGCCCGCTCCTCGTACCCGGCCGCCGCAGTGGTCATCATGGAAGCCGTGCAGTCCGCGACCGGCCTGGTGCTGCCCGGCAGTGAGCTGCGTGTGCGGGTCAACGAGGTCTACGCCGAGATCGAGGACCAGCTCTCCCAGGGCGACGGCGAACTGCGGTCCGCGATCCAGGGCATGGAGAGCCAGTACGACGCCGTCTCCGGCGCGGTCGACCGCGAGAGCCTGCTGGCCGAGACCACCGACCTGCCCTCGGCCGACGAGCTCGGCCGCCGTTTCGAGGAGTTCCTCGCCGAGCACGAGCGCGGCGCGGAGTAGGTGCGCCGCCGCCTGCTGGCCGCCACCGCTGCGGTGCTGATCGGCACCGCAGCGTGCAGTGCCGCCGAGACCTCCTCGAAGCCGGGCCCCGACCGGTCGGCGTCGCCCGGCCCTTCCGCGACGCCCATCACCGGGCCGTACGTGGCACTCGGGGATTCGTACACCTCCGGCGTCCGGATCCCGCCGCAGAGCGGCTCACCACTGGGCTGCGGCCGCTCCGGTGTCAACTACCCCTCGCTGGTGGCCCGGCAGCTCGCCCTGCAGGACTTCACCGACGTCAGTTGCAGCGGCGCGCGGACCGGAGACCTGACGGCCGCCCAGCGGACCGACAACGGGGTCAACCCGCCCCAGCTGGACGCGCTCGGCCCGGCGACCCGCCTGGTCACACTCGGCATCGGCGGCAACGACGCCGGATTCCTCGACGTCCTGGGCCGCTGCGCGCTGGAGAACGTCCGGCACAGCCTGATCGGCGGGAGCAGTGACGCGCCCTGCCGCAGCTACTACACCACCGGTGCCGGTCGGGGCGAGGTCCAGCGAAAGGTGCAGGACACCGGCGAGCGGCTCACGACAGCCCTTGGCGAGGTCAAGCGGCGGGCACCGCAGGCCGAGGTCCTGCTGATCGGCTACCCGGCACTGCTGCCGCAGGATCCGGCCCGATGCGCGAAGACCCTGGGGGACGGGATCGCGGCGGCCGACATCGGATTCGTCGCCGACCAGGAACAGCAACTGAATGCCATGCTCCGCCAACGGGCCGAGGCAGCCGGAGTGACCTTCGTCGACACCTATTCCTCGTCCACCGGCCACGACATGTGCGAGGCGGAGGGCACCCGCTGGATCGAACCCCTCGGCGCGGCGGGCGGGCTGGCCCCGATCCATCCGAACGCGCAGGGGCAGCAGGGCATGGCCGCAGCCGTCCTGACGTCCCTGCAGCAGCGGCACTGACCTCGCCGCCCGGTGCGCGGCGAGCAGGGACACCGATGGGGGCGCGCTCGATTCGACGGCCCAGTGCTCCCATAGCAGGTTCCGGTCCCGGATGGGGGCAGGATCGCCGATTCCACAGGTGATTCCCGAGGAACTGGGTACGACCGGGTGTCGGCATGCGTACCCTGCACGCAGAGGGACGGATTCGAAGATCCGCTCCGAGTCCGGCCGGGGAGCTGGCATGGCAGTTGACGTGCGGATGAGGGGTCGTGCCGCCCACTCCGTGGTGCTGCGCGAACTGCTCCTGCTCTGGGAGGCGGCCCACCGGGCCGGTGGTCGAACGATCACTCGGAAACGGTTGGCACAGGTGGGCGGGATCGGCCCGTCCACCCTCAACGGCTGGCTGTCTGGACGTTCCGTGCCCCGCGAGATCGGCCGACTCACCGTCGTGGCGGGCGAACTGGCCCGCGCGGCCGGCCTCCCGGTGCGACAGGACCGCTACTGGGCCGCCCTGCTGGCGGCCGACCGGGCGCACCGCAGCGCGGGCGCGGCAACGCCGGGCCCGTCAGTCCGGAAAGCGGCGACGGACGGGCCGCGGGCTGCAGCGGACCCGACCGGAAGCGGCGAGCGGCCCTCCGGACGTCGGCAGAGCGGTGACGGAAACGGATCGGCCGGGTCCCGGCTGGTACGCCGCTACCACGCGGGCCCGCCCGCAGCCCGGGCGCTGGTCGATGCCGCGCTGGACATCGTGCGGCTGGGGCACCGCCCCGCGCTGCCCGCCGCGTTGCTGACGGCCGCCGCCCCGGCCTACCTGCCGGAGGGGCGGCACGACGCCCTCGCCGCCGACTGGACGCCCGAGGCATGGGCCTACCTGCTGGCCGAGGCCCCGGAGGCGGGCGGCGCGCTGGTCGAGGCCGCTCGGATATCGGGCGGCCCGACGCCGACCGGAGACGGTGGAGCGGACGCCGAGGTACGGCTCGCCGAGGCGCTGGTGCGGGAGTTGCGGCCGGGCAGGGAAGGGAGCGCCGTTCCGCCAGGTCTGTGGGAGTGCCTGACGCGACACGCCCACCCCGCCGACCGGCCGGCCCTCGCCCGTGCCGCAGCGGTGCGCGGGCTCGATCAGGCCGCGCTCGACCTCTGCACCTCGGCTGCCGGAGCGGGCCACCACACCGCGCTGCTGGACGCCGCCGCCCTGCTCGCCGAGGCGGGCCGGACCGCGGAGGCAGTCGACCGGTGCGGCGCGGCAGCCGACCTCGGAGTGCCTGGCGCGCTGACGGGAGCAGCCGGACTGCTGGAACGCGCCGGGCAGTACGGGTCGGCCGTCGAGTGGTACGACCGGGCAGCGCGGGCCGGGGACGTCGAAGCACTCTGCCGGTGCGCCGAACTCCTCGGCCGTACCGGCGAGATCGGTGCAGCGCTGGATCGCTTCGAAGCGGCGGCCAGGGCCGGTCACCGGACCGCCCACTACCGGGCCGGACGCCTACTCGCCCGGCTCGGCCGCACCGAGGAGGCCCTGCGCCGGTTCGAGCGGGCGGCGGCCGACGGGCACCCCGAGGCACCTGCCGCCTGCGCCAGGATCTGCGCGGCGGCCGGGAGAACGGACCAGGCGATCACCTGGTGGGAACGTGCGTGGGAACAGGGGGTCACCACGGTGCACGAGGCAGCAGAGACTTGGGAGGCGGTGGGCCGGATCGACCGGGCGGCCGCCTGGTACGAGCGGGCCGCGGCCGTCGGGGACGAGACGGCCTGGCACGAGACCGCGGCGCTGTTCGCCAGACACGGCCAGTACGGCAACCTGCCCTGGTTCGCACACATTGGAGACCATGTGGCCCTGCGGGAGCGTGCCGAACAGTGCGAACGGGACGGCGACCTGGCCGGGGCGCTGAGCTGGTACCGCGAGGCAGCCGACGCGGGCAGCGAGGCGGCCCTGTTCCAGGCGGCCGACATGCTGGAACGCAACGGCCACACCGATCGGGCGTTGCGCTGGTACGAGCTCGCCGCCCACCGGGGAGACACCTACGCGATGCGTGAACTAGGCCGGCTTCTGGACGATCTCGGCCGGTCGCGGGAGTCCATCACCTGGTACCGCGCCGCCGTCAGGGCCGGCGACCGGCATGCGCTGCCTGAGGCGGTCCGCGTCGTCGAGCAGCTCGGCCGGCGGTCGGCGTCCGCCCCCGAGCGTCCCCTTCCTCCCCTCGCACCGACCGAGAACGTCGAGGCCGGAGCCGAGGTGCCGGGGCCCGTCACGGACGGGCGTTCCGCGGGTGCCGCGCTGCTGCTCGACGCGGTGGAACTGCTGAAGGAGGCCGGTCGGTACTTCGAGGCGGATCTGTTGCTGCGCTCGGTGGACCGTCCCGAGTCGGCCCGGCTGCGCGAGGCGTCCTGGATGCTGTCCGGTTCGGTGAGCACGGACGAGGCCATTGAGTGGGTGCAGCGGTTCGCCGACACCGGGGACCGGCAGGCCGCCTCCGAAGCGGCCGAGATGCTGGAGAGCCGCGGTCGGATCGACGAGGCGCTCGACTGGTACGGGCGGGCCGCCGACTCCGGCGACCCGGCCGCACTGCTCGCGGCTGCCCGGATGCTGGCCGACTGCCGTCAGATCGAGCGGGCCCTGGACTGGTACGGGCGGGCCGCGGAGGCGGGTGTGCCGGCGGCGCACGGCGAGGCGGTGATGCTCCGTCAACAGGAGGACGCGGCAGAGACGGAATCCGCTCGGCGGCGGCGCAGTGAGCGGGAGTCGCAGGTGCCGCCCGCCTCGTCGGTGGTGCCCGTACAGCGGGGGCAGGCACAGGCGGGGGCCGGCCGCCCCGACGCCGGAGCCGCGCCGGTCGTGCCTGCCGTGCCCGCGCCGACCCGCCGGGTACGCCTCTCGCGCCAGTCGGCCGCCTCCGCCCGGGGCAAGCGCTGACCGACCCGGAGGCGCCGGTCGTCAGGGTCGGTTCGCGGGGGCGGCTTCGCCGGCCGGCTGGTCGGTGTTCAGCGGCCGGCGCTCGGTGGGCAGCTCGCGGACGTGGCGCATCGGGGAGCACCAGAGAATCAGGGCGGCCAGCGGCACACCGATGGTCATCAGCCACATCGCGGGGCGCACGCCCAGCTCGGTGCCGAGGAAGCCGGCCAGGACGGCGCCGAGCGGGATGGAGCCGAAGTTGAGGACCGCGCTGCTGGCGGAGAGCCGGCCGAGCAGTTCCGGCGGGCAGTAGCGCTGCTGGAAGGTCGACTTGATGACGTTGCCCGCGACCACGCCGGCGGAGGCGCCGAAGCCGCCGATCAGGTACCAGGCGAGCCCGAGGCCGCGGCCGGTGAGCGGGATGAGGACGGTCAGGGCGGGCAGGGCGAGTTCGAGCACCAGCATGGCGCGGGAGGTGCCGAGCCGGGCGGCGACCCGGCGGGCGAAGGCCGCGCCGACGATGCCGCCGGTGGAGGCGAGGCCGACCAGCAGCCCGACGGTGCCCTCGCCGATGCCGACCTCGCGGATCAGGAAGACCACCAGCAGGGACTGATAGCCCGTCAGTACCAGGTTGGAGGCGGCGCCGAACAGGGTGAAGGTGCGGAACCAGACGTCGGAGCCGAGCAGTCGCAGGCCTTCGCCGATCTCCTGGCGCAGTGCCCGACGCGGTCGGGCGGAGCGGTCGGTCTCCCGGTGGCCGATCCGGGCGGTGCACCAGAGCGAGAGCAGGAACGTCGCGGTGTTGGCGAGCAGTCCGTTGACCGGTCCGGCGAGTTGGGCGATCAGGCCGCCGCTGCCGAGTCCGACGATGCCGGCCGCGGAGGCGCTGCCGTGCAGTTTGGCGTTGCCCTCGGGCTGGTCCGCGGGGTCGAGCAGCTGCGGCAGGTACGCGGTGTACGCGGTCTGGAAGAACACCCCGGCGGCCCCGGCGAGCAGGGCCACGGCCAGCAGGTGCCACAGGGTGAGCGACCCGGCGAGGGCGGCCAGCGGGACGGTGGCGTACAGCACCAGCGAGACGGCGGTCGCGATGAGCATGATCGGGCGGGACGGCAGCCGGTCCACCCACACCCCGGCGGGCAGGCCGATCAGCAGCCATGGCAGCCAGCCCGCCGCGCCGAGCAGGCCGACCTGGAAGGTGCTCGCGTGCAGGGTGCTGACCGCGATCAGCGGCAGTGCCAGGCCGGTGACGGCGGAGCCGTACTTGTTGGCGGTCTCACCGATCCACAGCAGCCGGAAGTCGCGGTGGCGCCGCAGCAGTCCGACGGGCCTGCGGACGGTCGGGTCGGCGAGGGCGGACTCCGGGCGGCGGGACCGGGCGGTGGCGGGGCCCGTGACCGGCTCGGCGGAGTGGGACTCGGTGGAGGCGGTCGACGTCATGGCCGGTCGGGGTCCTTTCGCGGCAGTACTTGGATCTGGACGATGGCCGGTCGCGCGTCGGGGTCGAGCGCGGCGTCCGGGTCGGGGGTGTGGCGGGCGACGACCGCGGCGAGCTCGTCGCCGAGGGCCTGGAGCTGAGTGGGCGTCAGGCGCAGGTTGCTCCAGTCGCTCACGAGGCCCACGTTGCGCCAGTCGCCCTCCCACTCGGCGGCCAGTGCGTCCGCGACCCGCTGGTACTGGCGGCGCAGGTTCTCGGCGTTGTAGACGGAGGCCGCGGCCTTGGCGCCGGCGTCCTGTGCGAAGTCGGCGGCGGCCAGCGTGATCGAGCCGCGGACGGCACGCCACCAGCGCTCCCGCTTGGTGCCGCGGCCGACCTCCTCCTCGATGAACCCGTGTTCGGCGAGGTGACGCAGGTGCCAGCTGATGGTGCCGGTGGATTCGCCGGTCTGCTGGGCCAGGCGGGCGGACGTCGAGGGGCCGTGCAGGCGGAGCTGGTCCAGCAGTTGCATCCGCAGCGGATGGGCGAGGCCGCGCAGGCTGTTGGCGTCGAGTCGGCGTCGTGGGGGCTCGTCCTTCGGTGCGGGGGTCGTGGGGTGTTCTTCGGGGCGGTGCTCGTTCATGGGGGCAACACTAGAGTGCAGAGACTTCTCTGCATAGACCTCTTTGCAGAGAAATCTCTGCAAGTTTCGCGGCCGTTCCGCGGCACTTCCGGGGCACCTGTCCGACCCTCGCCGTTTGCGCGGCGCAGGTCCGAATGTCCGTCACCCGGCGTACGGTGGCTGATATATGAAGACCACTACTCCGTACGATCCGCAGTCCGAGGCCCGCTGGGTGCCCGAGCCCGACAAGCGGCCCGGCCGCACTGCCTTCCAGCGCGACCGCGCCCGGGTCCTGCACTCGGCCGCGCTGCGTCGCCTGGCCGGGACGACCCAGGTGGTCGCGCCGATGCGCAGCGACTTCCCGCGCACCCGGCTCACCCACTCGCTGGAGTGCGCACAGGTCGGCCGGGAGCTGGGGGCGGCGCTCGGCTGCGATCCGGATCTGGTGGAGACCGCCTGCCTGGCCCACGACATCGGCCACCCGCCGTTCGGCCACACCGGCGAGGAGGCGCTCGACCAGGCCGCCGCGGCCTGCGGCGGCTTCGAGGGCAACGCCCAGTCGCTGCGCATCCTGACCAGGCTGGAGCCCAAGCGGTTCGCCCCGCTCGACGAACCCGAGGTCCGGCTCGCCCCGTGGCCCGGCCGCAGCGTCGGCCTCAACCTGTCCAGGGCCGCTCTGGACGCCGCCACCAAGTACCCGTGGGCACGCGGCGGCCACCCCACCGACCCCGCCTCCACCAAGTACGGCGTGTACGGCGACGACCTGCCGGTCTTCCGCTGGATGCGCACCGGCGCGCCGGACGGTCGGCGGTGCTTCGAGGCCACCGTGATGGACTGGTCCGACGACGTCGCCTATTCCACCCACGACGTGGAGGACGGCCTGCAGGCCGGGCACATCGACCCGGCGGCGCTGCGCGCCCCGCAGGAGCGGGCCGAGCTGTTCCGGATCGCCGAGCGATTCGCCGCGGACACCGGGCCGGAGGAGTTCGGCGCCACCCTCGACCGGTTGCAGGCCGAGGAGTGGTGGCCCGCCTCGTACGACGGCACCGCCCGGGCCCGGGCCGGCCTCAAGGACTTCACCAGCCAGCTGATCGGCCGGTTCTGCCTGGCCGCCGAGCAGGCCACCCGGGCCCGCTACGGCCCCGGCCCGCTCACCCGGTACGCCGCCGAGCTGGTCGTTCCGCGCGGCGTGCGGCTGGAGTGCGCGGTGCTCAAGGCCGTCGCCGTCCGGTACGTGATGCAGCGCGACGAGCAGGCCCAGCTCCGCTCCCGGCAGCGGGTGGTGATCGCCGAACTCGCCGACGCCCTGCTGCGCACCGCCCCGGACGGGCTGGACCCGGTGTTCGCCGCCCAGTACGCGGAGGCCGAGGACGACCGTGCCGCGCTACGCACCGTGATCGACCAGATCGCCACCCTGACCGACGCCTCGGCCCTCGCCCTGCACGCCAAGCTGCTCGGCTGAGCCCGGGCCGCACAACCGTCCCGCGCGACCGCTTCGTACGAACGCCGCTCCCGTAGACTTTCCCAGTGGCCGGGAGGATCAGGGACGAGGATGTGCAGGCGGTGCGTGCCGCCCTGCCGATCGACGCCGTGGTCGGCGACTACGTGCAGTTGGCCAACGGTGGCGGCGCCCAGCTGAAGGGCGTGTGCCCGTTCCACGACGAGAAGTCCGCGTCGTTCTACGTGCACCCGGGCAAGGGTGTCTTCCACTGCTTCGGCTGCGGCGAGTCCGGCGACACGATCACCTTCCTGATGAAGATCGAGCACTGCTCGTTCGCGGAGGCGGTCGAGCGGATGGCCGCCCAGGCGGGCATTACGCTGCGCTACGAGGAGGGCGGCTACAGCCCGCGGCACCAGCAGGGCGAGCGGACCAGGCTGATCGAGGCGCACAAGGTCGCCGCCGCCTGGTTCCAGGAGCAGCTGGCCACGCCCGAGGCGGAGATCGGCCGGCGCTTCCTCGCCGAGCGCGGCTTCGACGAGGCCGCCGCCAAGCACTTCGGGGTGGGCTACGCCCCGGTCGGCTGGGAGCACCTGGTGCGCTTCCTGCGCGGACGCGGCTTCACCGACAAGGAGATCTCGGTCGGCGGCCTGGCCTCGCAGGGGCAGCGCGGCGGCCTGATCGACCGCTTCCGAGGCCGTCTGGTCTGGCCGATCCGGGACAGCTCGGGTGACGTGGTCGGCTTCGGTGCCCGCCGACTGCGCGAGGACGACAACGGTCCGAAGTACCTGAACACCCCCGAGACGCCGATCTACAAGAAGTCGAACGTCCTGTACGGCATCGACCTGGCCCGCAAGGAGATCGCCAAGTCCGGCCGGGCGGTGGTGGTCGAGGGCTACACCGATGTGATGGCCTGTCACCTGGCGGGCGTCACCACGGCGGTGGCCACCTGCGGCACCGCGTTCGGCGAGGACCACATCAAGATCATTCGTCGGCTGCTGATGGACACCTCCACCTACCGGGGTGAGACGGTCTTCACCTTCGACGGCGACGCCGCCGGGCAGAAGGCCGCCCTGCGGGCCTTCGAGGACGACCAGAAGTTCGCCGCCCGGACCTCCATCGCCATCACGCCGGGCGGCATGGACCCGTGCGAACTGCGCCTCGCCCAGGGCGACGAGGCCGTCCGCACCCTGGTGGAGAACCCCGTCCCGCTGTTCGAGTTCGCGCTCCGCTCGGCGGTCGCCCGGCACCGGGTGGACACCGCCGAGGGCCGCGCCGCCGCACTCGAAGAGGCCGCCGGGATCATCGTCAAGATCAAGGACCGCTCGATCCAGCACGAGTACGCGGTCCAGCTGGCCGGCATGGTCGGCATTCTGGACGAGCAGTTCGTGGTCCGCCGGATCGCCCAACTCGCCCGCTGGCAGCGGGAGAACCAGCAGAACGGCCAGCGCCGGCCGCTGCGCCGGGCCGAGCCCGAGGGGCAGCAGCCGGCCCGTCCGGAGCGTCCGACCTTCCGGCTCAACCCGCGCGACCCGGCGCAGTTCGTCGAACGCGAGCTGCTCAAGCTCGCCCTCCAGCACCCCGATCTGGTCAGTCCGGCCTTCGACCAGTACGGCGAGGACGAGTTCCCCACCCCGCCCTACCGGGCCGTCCGCCGCGCCGTCGGCCAGGTCGGCGGCACCGCGTACGGCGCGAGCCTGCCGGACTTCACCGCCGCCGTCCGCGAGGCCAGCCCGGACGACCAGGTCCGTGGCCTTGTCACCGAACTGACCGTGGAGCCGATCCGCTCCCGCCGCAAGGTCGACGAGGTCTACGCGGGGGAGTTCCTGGTCAAGCTCCGCCTGCAGGCGGTGGACCGGCGGGTCGACGAAGTCCGCGCCCACCTGCGCCGGCTGGGCGACCGCGCCGGCGCCGAGGAACTGCACCCGGTGCAGAGCGAGCTGTGGGCCCTGCAGCAGTACGGCCAGCAGCTCCGCTCCCGCGGCGTCGCCGCCCTCTGACCGTCTCCTGCCGTCTCCTGAAAGGCTCCTGACGGTTCGTCGCGTCCTCGGCCGCCCCGGCCTGTCCGGTGGCACCCGCGCGTGCGCCGGGTGCCGATCGTCCGGCTCGCGGCCGCCCGCAGGTGCCCGGGCGCGCCGGGCTGGGTATCCCCTCCGGTGTGGCGCGGCACCCCCAGGCCGCGCGCGGCCCCTGGAGGGATGCCCGTGGAGCTCTCAGTTGCCCGCCCGCACCGGTCCGCCCCCGCCGGGGACGCCGCGATCCCACTCCGGCCCACCGGCACCGAACTCCCCACCGGCACCGGACTCCCCACCGACCCCGAGCTTCCCACGGGGCGTGAACTCCCCGCCGGCGCCGAGTCGCAGCCCGGGCCGGCGAATTCCGAGGCCGAGGCCGAGCCCGATCCGGCGAGCGTCCCCGGACCCGCCGCCGACCCCGAGCCCAGGGCCGAGGATCTCGCCGACGAGCCGCCGGAAGCCCCCGTGGACGAGGGCACCGGCCCGGCCGCCGACCTGCTGCGGCAGTACCTGCGCGAGATCGGGCGGATCCGGCTGCTGACCGCCGCCGAGGAGGTCGAGCTGGCCTGCCAGATCGAGGCCGGCCTGTTCGCCGAGGAGGCGCTCGACCGCACCACGCCGGGTGGGGACGAGCGGCTCACCGACGACCTGGACCGGCTGGTCGTGCTCGGCCGGATCGCCAAGCGCCGCCTGATCGAGGCCAACCTGCGGCTGGTGGTCTCGGTCGCCAAACGCTACGTCGGCCGCGGCCTGACCCTGCTCGACCTGGTGCAGGAGGGCAACCTCGGCCTGATCCGGGCGGTGGAGAAGTTCGACTACGCCCGCGGCTACAAGTTCTCCACCTACGCGACCTGGTGGATCCGGCAGGCGATGAGCCGCGCCCTCGCCGACCAGGCCCGCACCATCCGGGTGCCGGTGCACGTGGTCGAGCTGATCAACCGGGTGCTGCGGGTGCAGCGCGCGCTGCTGCAGGAGCGCGGCGTGGAGCCGACCGCCGCCGAGGTCGGGCTGGTGCTCCAACTGCCGCCGGAGCGGGTCCGGGAGGTGCTCAAGCTGGCCCAGGAGCCGGTCTCGCTGCACACCCCGGTCGGCGAGGAGGACGATGTGGCCCTCGGCGACCTGATCGAGGACGCCGACGCCGCGTCCCCGCCGGAGAGCGCCGCCTTCCTGCTGCTGCGCGAACACCTGGACGCCGTGCTGGCCACCCTCGGCGAGCGCGAACGCCAGGTGGTGCAGCTCCGCTACGGCCTCGACGACGGCCGCCCCCGCACCCTGGAGGAGATCGGCCACCTCTTCGGCGTGACCCGGGAGCGGATCCGGCAGATCGAGGCGAAGACGCTCCGCAAACTCCGCGAACACGCCTTCGCCGACCAGCTCCGCGGCTACCTGGACTGACCTTGACCTGGACCGCCGGCGAACCGGCGGCCCGTCAGTGGTGGAAGCCGCTGCGCTGCGGCATGCCCAGCTCGCTGAGCGGCGCGGGCTGGCGCTCCAGCTCGGGCAGCACCCGCCGCAGGTCGTTGAGCAGCAGGTCCGCCAAGTCCCGGGTGAACCCGTTGCGGCACACCACGCGCAGCACCGCCAGGTCGGTCCGCCCTTCCGGGAAGGTGTACGCGGGGACCTGCCAGCCGCGTTCGCGCAGCCTCCGCGATACGTCGAAGACATCGAACGGGGTGTCCGCGACCGTGGTGAAGGCGAACACCGGCAGCTGGTTGCCGCGGGTGATCAGCCGGAAGTGCCCGAGCTTCTCGACCTCCACGGCCAGGTACTCGGCGACGTCCCGGCAGGCCTGCTGGACGGCGTGGAATCCGGCGCGCCCGAGCCGCAGGAAGGTGTAGTACTGGGCGACCACCTCCGAGCCCGGCCGGGAGAAGTTGAGCGCGAAGGTCGGCATCTCGCCGCCCAGGTAGTTGACCTTGAACACCAGCTCCTCGGGCAGCGCCTCGCCGTCCCGCCACAGCGCCCAGCCGACGCCCGGATAGACCAGCCCGTACTTGTGGCCGCTCGTGTTGATCGAGGCCACCCGGGGCAGCCGGAAGTCCCACTTCAGGTCCGGGTCCAGGAACGGCGCGACCATGCCACCGGACGCGGCGTCCACGTGCACCGGGATGTCGAGCCCGGAGCGCTGCTGGAACTCGTCCAGGGCGGCGCAGATCTCGGCGATCGGCTCGTAGGAGCCGTCGAAGGTGGAGCCGAGGATGCCGACCACGCCGATGGTGTTCTCGTCGCAGTGCGCCACGGCCTGATCGGCGGTCAGGTGGAAGCGGTCGCCCTCCATCGGGACCAGCCGCGCCTCGACCTCCCAGAAGTTGCAGAACTTCTCCCAGCAGACCTGCACGTTGATGCCCATCACCAGGTTGGGCCGCGCCCCGGCCGCGTACCGGTCGGCATTGCGCCGCATCCAGCGCCGCTTGAGCGCCATCCCGGCGAGCATGCAGGCCTCGCTGGAGCCGGTGGTGGAACAGCCCACCGCCGCGCCGGGGTCGGGCGCGTGCCACAGGTCGGCGAGGATCGCCACGCAGCGTCGCTCCAACTCGGCGGTCTGCGGGTACTCGTCCTTGTCGATCATGTTCTTGTCGCGGCACTCGGACATCAGCCGGTCCGCGTACTCGTCCATCTGCGTGGTGACGAAGGTCGCCAGGTTCAGCTTGGCGTTGCCGTCCAGCATCAGCTCGTCGTGGATCAGCTGGTACGCGACGGGGGACGGGATCGGGATCTTGGGCAGCCGGTGCAGCGGCGGGGCCACCTGCATCGCGCCGAGCGGGTCGGTCAGCACGTGCAGCGGGCTGAACGGCAGCCGGCGGTCGTCCTGCTCGTGTCCCTGTCCCTTGTGCAACGCCATGACGAACCGTCCCTCCAGTCGTGGAGCCCCCACGCTTCCACCTCGTAGCTGCTGACGCATCCTCAACAGCCGTTCGGCGGCGGGTTCCGGACGATCGGTCAGGCGCTCGCGGCGGTCTCCGGGTGGTACTGCTCGCGCATCGCCGCGTACTGCTGGCGCACCGCGTTGCCGACCGCCGGATCGTGCTCCTGATCGGGGGCCAGCAGGGTGGCGTCCGGCAGCTCCCACTGCGGGGGCTCGGCGGTTCCGGCGAGCGCCCAGGCGGCCTGGCGGGCCGCGCCGCGCGCCGCGTGGTCGCCGCGCGGCGGTATGACCACGGGCAGGCCGAACACCAGCGGGGCGATCTGCCGGACGGCGGGCAGTCGGCCAGCGGCCCCCAGCAGGAACACCCGGTTCACCGCGACGCCGTTCCCGCGCAGGACGTCCAGCGCCTCGGCCAGGTTGCACAGCATGCCTTCGACGGCGGCCCGTGCCACGTGCTGCGGCGCCATCGATTCGGCCCGCAGCCCGGTCAGGGTGCCGGCCGCCTGCGGCAGCTTCGGGGTGCGCTCGCCGTCCAGGTACGGCAGGAAGACCATCCCGTACGCGCCCGGCGAGGACTGCAGGGCCAGCTCCGACAGGCCCTCCAGGTCGGTGCCGAGCATCGCGGCGGTGGAGCGCAGCACCTGCGCGGCGTTCAGCGTGGCCACCATCGGCAGGTGCCGGCCGGTGGCGTCCGCGAACGAGGAGACCAGGCCGGACGGGTCGACCACCGCCCGGTCGTGCACCGCGAAGATCGTGCCGTTGCCGCCCAGCGACACCACCGCGTCGCCCGGGCCCAGCCCGAGGCCCAGCGAGGCCGCCATGTTCTCGCCGGTGCCGGCCGAGATCAGCAACCCCTCAGGGGTGTGCCCGGCGGGCTCGGCGGGGCCGAGCACGTCCGGGACTTTCAGTTCGTGGCCGAGCGCCAGCTTGATCAGGTCCTGCCGGTACTCGCCGGTGATCGGCGACCAGTAGCCGGTGCCGGAGGCGTCGCCGCGGTCGGTGGTGCGCCGCCGGGCACCGCCCAGCAGCTGGGAGACCAGCCAGTCGTGCGGCAGCAGCACCTCGGCGATCCGCTGCGCCGATACGGGCTCGAACTCGGCCAGCCAGCGCAGCTTGGCGATGGTGTACGTGGGGCCGGGGACCGCGCCGATCGCCTCCACCCAGGGCTCCGCGCCGCCCAGCGCGTCCAGCAGCGCGGCCGCCGAGCCCGCCGAGCGCGGGTCGTTCCACAGCAGTGCGGGCCGCACCAGGACGCCGCCGGCGTCGAGGCCGATCAGTCCGTGCTGCTGGGCGGACACCCCGATCGCCCGGACGCTCTCCAGCAGGCCGCCGGCGGCGGCGTCGCCGAGCGAGTGCAGCCAGCTCTGCGGGTCGACCTCGGTGGAGCGGGCGTCGTCGCCCTCGGGCAGCGGGTGGGGCGCCCGGCCCTGTCGCAGCACGGCGCCCGTGTCGGCGTCGCACGCGACGATCCGGGTGCGAGTGGTGGAGCTGTCGATGCCCGCGACGATGGCCATGCCGAGATCATGCCGCAGTCGGCGGCCGGGGCGGGCCCGACTGCCGCAAGTGTTGCCCAGTCGGTACCGGAACCAGCCCCGCCGCCGACCCTCCGTGCCTGGTCGGAGGCGTTCCGTGCCCGGTCGGAGAGGTTCGCTGCGATCAGGGGCGGACGGTGCCCCAGCCGTCGTCCTCGCCGTGGTGCTTGGCGAAGTACGGGACGCGCTCGGTCAACGAGTTCGGCAGCTTCTCCCCGACCTTGTCGGCCACCGCCCCGGCGGCCTTCCCGGCCACCGCGCCCGCCTGCTGCTTGGCCTTGCCGGCCGCGTCCTGCACCCGCGGGTTCTCCCGCAGCTGTCGGGCCGCACCGGCGAGCTGGTCGTACCGTTCCCGCCCGGCCCGGGCACCGAGGATGTACCCGATCCCGACGCCCACGATCAACGACACCTTCCACATGCCCTGGTTCCACCCTTCGTCGCCGCGCGATTGTGTGCCGCGTCTACCCGTCCGGCCGGGCCGTGAACCGCCCTGCCGGTGGCGGGTCCGGGCCAGCCGGAACCGCCGTGCACCAGCATCCCCGCCCGTCCCGTGCGGCGCGCGCGGGGCGCGCCGGACCGGCCCGCGGCCGGGGTGGGGGAGGCCGCCCGCGAAAGCGATTGGCGGAACACCCCCCTGAGTGCGCTAATGTATGTCCCGCAGCGAGCACCGTGGGCCCCGGGGAGATCCGGAGACCGGGGTGGGCGAGGCGGAAGCACGATCCTCCATAGCTCAATTGGCAGAGCAGCCGACTGTTAATCGGCAGGTTATTGGTTCGAGTCCAATTGGAGGAGCGCGGTCCCCCATAGCTCAATTGGCAGAGCAGCCGACTGTTAATCGGCAGGTTATTGGTTCGAGTCCAATTGGGGGAGCTTCACCGGTCACGGTGATCAGTACAGAGCGAAGGCCCTTCGGTGAGACCGAGGGGCCTTCGTGTTTCTCCGCGCGGACCGCCGTGCTGCCAGCGCCGACCGCCGTACTGCCCGCGCCGACCGTCCCGCCCGCGCGGCCGGTACCCGCCGGGCCTGCGCCCCCGGCGAGTCGGGCAAGTCAGCCGCCGGCCTGTCGGTACAGGTCGGCAAGGCGGTCGCCGAAGACCACGCTGTAGGAGACCTCCGGGCTGTTGCCGCCCTGCTGGTAACCCCCTATCACCCCGACCACCTGGCCCTGCGCGGTCACCCAGGGGCTGCCGCTGGTGCCGTTGGTGAATCCGGCGCAGTCGAACCGCTGCTGGGTGGTGCTGCGCGAGGTGGTGCGGCCCTCGCAGGTGATCGGGGACGCCGCGCTGTTGGGGTAGCCGGTGACGGTGACGTCCAGGCCGAAGCCGAGACCGGTGGCGAGGGTGTAGGCGCCCATCGTGTCCTCGATCTGCCGGCCGTTCAACGGGCCGACGAGGAGGAACGCCACGTCGTACCCCTCGCTCTCGTCGGACCCCCAGCGCGGGTCCACCAGCACCTCGGTGATCGGCCAACTCCCGTACGGGGCGCGCTGGCCGCGATAGCCGGGGGCGAACACCAGGCCGTCCAGCGGGGTGCCGCCCGGGGCCGCGCAGTGGGCTGCGGTGATCAGCAGGTTGCGGCTGCGGCTGTGCACCACGGCGGCCGTGCAGGCCCGCATGCCGTCGGTGTTGTCGACGAACAGCGGCCCGATCCGGTTGCCCAGCGGGCCTTCGGGCGCGGGACCGGCGGTGGGAATGGCGGCGGGCTGCGCGTCGGAGCTGCAGCCGGTCGCGGCCGCGGCCAGCAGGAGCAGCAGTGCGCAGGCCGCAGCGGCCGGGCCACGGCCGGTTCGGGGGGAGGTGCGCGGCACCGTCGCTCGCTTCCGCTCGGCGGCCCGCCCGGGGACGCCGGGCGGTGGATGCAGAAAGATCTACCAGGGCCCGCGTCGCACCGGCAACCGCCTCGGCGGTCGGCCCGCCCGAGCGGGCCAACCGTTCCGGCGGCGGCGCACCCGAGTGGACGTCAGGGAGCTTTGGCCGCCTGATCGTAGAGCGCCTGCACCTGGTCGCCGAAGTAACTGCTGTACGAGATGTCCGCGGTGTCGCCGCCCTGCTGGTAGCCGCCGATCACCCCGACCACGGTGCCGGTGTGGGTGCTCGGGTCCAGCGCGGTCACCCAGGGGCTGCCGCTGGTTCCGCCGGTGTAGTCCGGGCAGTCGATCCGTAGTTGGGTCGAACTCTGCTGAACGGTGGTGTTGCTGCAGGTGATCGGCTCGTCGGAACTGCTCGGGTAGCCGGTCACCTTCACCGGCAGGGTGTAACCGCGGCCGGTGCCCAGCCGGTTGGCGCCCAGCACCTGCTGCACCTGCTGCCCGTTCTGCGGCTGCACGGTGGCGAACGCCACGTCCAGGTCCTGGTTGCCGCGACTGCGCCAGCTCGGGTCGACGGTGACGGCGCCGATCGGCCACACCCCTGACGGAGTGTCATCTGCGCGGTAGCCCGGGACGAACACCAGGTCCGTGCGGGAGGGGCCGACGCCCGGGTCCACCAGGCAGTGCGCCGCCGTCACGATCAGGTCCTGCGCCGGGCTGTCGACCACGCTGGCGGTGCAGAAGTGGTCGCCGTCCGCGGCGTGCGCGAACACCGCGCCCACTCGGCTGTTCAGCACCGTCGGCCGGGCGGTGTGTGTCGTCCCGGCGCGCCTGCCGAGTGCCGCCCGCAGCCGGCTCCGGTTCCAGCCGTGCGCGGACGCCTGCGAGGTGGGGGTGCCGGACGGCCCAGCCGCGGCCGCTCCTCCGGAAGGTTCGGACGAGTCGCAGCCCGCCACCAGGACCACCGCCGCCACCACCGCTGCCGCACCCGCGGACCGCTTCATCCCGGCCACCCGCTCCCGCTCGCCGGTCGCTGCCGGACCGGTGATCAAGCGTTACCCGCGGTGCCGTGCGGCGCCACCGTCGGTCCGGTGCCGTTCGCTCGTCGGGGTGTCCACCGGACGGGTGCGACCGGCGACACGAATGGGCGGCGCGGACCGGACGGGAACGTGCGTACCCGGATGCGCCCCCGGCGCGCACCACGGGTGATCGACCGGCTATGCTGCCGGGGGCGTCCCTGAGGGGCCGTCCACTGCTGCCAGGGCCGCGTGTCGGCCCCGGCGGGTCGAGTCGGGGGGCGGTAGCTCAGCCGGTTAGAGCAGGGGACTCATAATCCCTTGGTCGTGGGTTCGAGTCCCACCCGCCCTACCTCGGCCGCTGACCGACCGTCAGCCGACGGGGCTTCCTGACCAGGCGAAACGCCCAGGCCTGCCACGCAAACTGTAGAGCACCGGCGTGTCGGACAGCCCGCTTCCGCGCCGAGATTCACCCTCCAGGGGACATTGCACGGCCGTTGTGCGGCTGATGTGCGGCGTTTGCGCGCCTGTGCGGTGAGGCCCGGCCTCCACGCGGGCGGGATGCGGCGGTCGCGGGCGGGGCGCGGCGATCGTGTGGCGGAGCGGCCCTCCCCGCCGCACTCGTTGCCGGCCTCGTTAGGTCATCAACCGGCCCTCGGGGCTTGCCCGTTGAAGCGTTCCGGGTGCCGTCGTGGTTGTCGACGCCGCTCCCCGTCCCGGGCGCGCATCAACCGATCGGTTGATGCCCGTGTCAGCCGAAAAGCGCGCCGGAACCGGCCGGTTCGCCGACGAATCGTGGCGGGAGGCGGGGCAAGAATTCAGTGGACCGGGAATTCCCCACACCGCGTCTGTCGAGGCATTCCGTGCTGTATCTGCCGTCCCTCAGGAGGAGGACCGTGATGACGACCGCAGTCGACCAGCGTCTGCTCGGTGCCGCGCACACCGGCGACGTCGCCGCTGTCAGGGCCGCCCTGGCCGCCGGCGCCAATCCGGAGGCGCGCGATCCGCTGGGGCGGACGGCGCTGCTGACGGCCGCGCTCGCCGACCAAGTGGCCGTCGCCGAACTCCTGGTCGCGGCGGGAGCGGATCCGGATGCGCAGGACCAGCGGGAGGACAGCCCATGGCTGGTCACCGGCGTCACCGGGAGCGTCGCCATGATGCGGGCGCTGCTGAGCGCCGGGCCGGACTTCGAGCTGACCAACCGGTTCGGCGGCGTCAGCCTGATACCTGCCGCCGAGCGCGGCCATGTCGCCTACGTGCAGGCGGTGTTGGAGGAGACCGACATCGACGTCGACCACGTCAACCGCCTCGGCTGGACGGCCCTGCTGGAGGCCGTGATCCTCGGCGACGGGGGCCGGCCGCACACCGAGATCGTCCGCCTGCTGCTCGCCGCGGGCGCCGACCCCCGACTCGCCGATGCCGACGGGGTGACCGCGCTCCAGCACGCCGAACGCCGCGGTTTCAACGCCATCGCCGTCCTGCTGCGCGAGGCCGAGTCCGATCCGAGGAAGGGAGACACCCCATGACCGTCCGCCGACGGCACACCGCGCCGCTGCTCCTGGCCGCCGTGTCGGCGCTGGCCGCCCTGCTGGCAGGCTGCGCCACGCCGGCAGGCGACGGCCCGGGCCCGGCCCGGCGGGATGCCCCGGCATCGCCCGGACGACTCGAACCACCTGCCGACGAAGCGTCAACCGGGCTGCCCACCCCGGAAGGAACGCTGCTGGTCGCCGACTTCGGCGCCGACACCGTGACTTTCGTCGACCCGCAGCAAGGCACGACCGGTTCGGTGCGGGTCGGGACCGCCCCGTACGGGGTGGCGCTCGGGGCGGACGGCCGGGCCTGGGTGAGCACCGCGGAGGGCGTGGCCGAGGTGGACACCCGCACCCGCTCACTGCGCCGGACGATCGCGTACCGCACCGCCACCGGCCCGGTGGAGACCGGCGAGTACCGGGGCGGCGGCATGGGCCTCGCGCTGTCGCCGGACGGCAGCCGGCTGTACGTCGGCGTCAACATACCGGGGAAGAACGGGGTTCTGGAGGTGATCGACACGGCGTCCGGCCAGGTCACCGGGGTCGCCCCGGTGGGGCGGCGGCCGTTCGACGTGGACGTGTCGGCGGACGGGCGGGAGGTGTATGCGACCGGCCACGACTCCTTCGACGTGACGGTGGTGGCCGCCGACGGGCTGGGCACCCGCCGGATCCAGGTCGCGCCGTACGGGACGGAGGGCGGGCTGGGCTCCTGGCTGAAGCCGCACTACGCGGCGGTCCGGCCGGGCGACGGAAAGCTGCTGCTGCCGTTCGAGGGCGAGCGGCTGGCCGTCGTCGACCCGGCGACGGGCCAGGTCTCGATCGAGCCGATGACGGCCAACACCCACCAGCACGGCGTCACCCTCGCCCCGGACGGCCGGCTGCTGGTGGTCGGCTCGGGCCCGATCACGAGGGACGACGCCGGGCCCAGCCTGACGGTGCGACAACCCGACGGCCGGGAACGGGTCTATCCGCTCGGCATCCCGCACGAGAACGTCGCACTCTCCCGGGACGGGCGGACGGCCTACGTCACCGGTGGCTTCACCCGGGACGGCGGGTGGGACGGGATCACCCTGGTCGATCTCGACTCCGGCGCCACCCACCGCCTGGAGACCGGTCACCGTCCGCTGGGGGTCGCCGTGCTCTGACGACCGGGCGAGGACGGGCACGGCGGGCCCCGACACGCTTGTCCGCACCGTACGTCCCTCCGTCGCTTCCGCCCGTCCGCCGGTTCCGGCCCCTCTGCCGGCCAGCCGGTCAGCGGCGGGGAAGCGCGGTGAGGGCCTGACAGAGGGCGTCCGGGGCGGCCGGGGCGGTCGGGAAGGCGTGGTCGGGCGGGGTGCCGCAGCCGATGACCAGGCTGTCGCGCGGCGGCCAAGTACTCGGCGAGCGCGGTGCGCAGTTCGGGCCGGCCCGCTCGGCCCGCCCGGAGCGGTGTGCCCGAGGGCCCGGCCCCGGCGGGTGGCTGTCGGGCCCCGGTTAGGGTGAGCGGATGCTCGTGCCCGCTGACCTGCCCACGCCGTTGACGGTGGTCGACGATCCGGAGCTCGCCTCGGCGGGGGTGGAGCTCCGGTTGAAGCGGGACGACCTGGCGCATCCGACGGTGCCCGGCAACAAGTGGCGCAAGCTCGCGCCGAACCTGGAGCGGGCGGTCGCGGAGGGGTGCCGGGCGCTGCTCACCTACGGCGGGGCGTACTCCACGCATGTGCGGGCGGTGGCGGCGGCGGCGCGGGCGCTGGGGTTGGAGAGCGTCGGGGTGATTCGCGGGGCCGAGTTGGCCGGGATGCCGCGGAACTGGTCGCTGGCCCGGGCCGAACGGGACGGGATGGTGCTGGAGTTCGTCGAGCGCTCCGTCTACCGCGAGATCGCCTCCGGGCGGCAGGAGCGGCGCGCAGGGCACTTCGTGCTGCCCGAGGGCGGGTCGAACGCGGCGGCGGTGCGCGGGGCCGCGGTGGTGGCCGAGGAGTTGGCGGCGCAGTTGCCGGATCTGGGTGCCGGGGACGTGGTGTGCTGCGCGGTCGGCACCGGCGGGACGTTGGCCGGGATCGCCGCCGGTCTGCCGGCGGGTGCCCGGGCGCTCGGCGTGGCGGTGCTGCGCGGCGAGGGCTACCTGGAGCGCGAGGTGGCGGCGCTCCAACTGGCGACGTACGGCCGGGAGTTCGCCAACTGGCGGGTGGTGCACGGCTGGCACGGCGGTGGCTACGGCCGGGTGCCCGAGGAGCTGGAACGGTTCGCGGCCCGGTTCGAGAGCCGGCACGGCGTGCCGGTGGAGCGGCGGTACGTGGCGAAGGCCCTGTCCGCGGTGTACGGCCTGGCCCGGGCCAGTGAGCTGACGGACCGTCGGGTCACCCTGGTGGTGACCGGTCTCCCGGACCCGCTCCCGGGGGCCTAGCGCAGGCGACGCTGCGGGGAGCGGGGCGCGGTCGGCCGGGTCAGCCGAAGCTGAGGTCGCTGCAGAGGTCGCTGTCGGCGGGGCGGGTGTTCTCGGTGATGCCGGTCGGGATGGTGGACGGGATGGCGCCGACGGGGGCTCCGGAGGTTCCGGGGGTGGGGCCGGCGAGGGCGTCGGCACCGGCCCGGTCCTGGCCGAGGGTCAGGATGATGGCGTCGCTCCGGGTGGCGGCGCGGAGTTCCGCGCCGGGGTAGAGCCGGGCGAGGCGTTCCGCGGCGGGGCGCAGGTCGAGGGAGTACTCGATCAGCGTGGTGCTGCGGGCGGGTGTGTTGTCGCCGACGGTGATGTCGCGGTAGCCGTTGTCGCGCAGTGCGAGCGCCGCGCGTCCGGCCAGCCCGGAGGACTTGGCGGCGTTGTGGACCACGATCGGCACGTCCAGGTTGGCGCCGTCGGGGCTGTCGGTGGCGGACGGGGACGCGGAGGCGTCGGGGGACGCGCTCCCGGACGCGCCGGCGGAGGGGGTACCCGAGGGGTCGGCCGAGGAGGCCCCGGCGGACGGGACGGCGGGGTCGCCGGTGAGGCGGCCGTCCAGGGTGCGGTCCTGGCGGAGCAGGCTCCACAGGATGTCGGCGTCGGGCTGCACGATGGCGACCCGGGCGCCCTGGAACCGCCAGGGCATGGTGACGAACTGGATGTCGGCGAGCTTGATGTTCTGCAGCGACTGGGCGAACTCGGCGAGCTTGTACGGCGAGCCGAGGTCGGGGTCGACGGTGAGCGACTTGGTGGCGGCGTCGGCCAGCGGCAGCAGGGTGGTCAGGTCGAAGCCCTCGCCCTGCACCTTCTTGATCAGCGAGGACATGAACGCCTGCTGACGGCGCATCCGGCCGATGTCGGAGCTGTCGCCGAGGCCGTGCCGGGCGCGGACGTAGTCGATGGCCTGCTGCCCGGCGACGGTCTGCCGGCCCTTGGTCAGGTGGATGCCGTAGGCGTTGACGTCGTTGGGGATGCACACGTCCACGCCGCCGACGGCCTGGGTGATGGCGGCGAAGCCCTTGAAGTCGACGACCAGGGTGTGGTCCACCCGCAGGCCGGTCAGCTCCTCCACGGTGTTCTGCGCGCAGGCGGGGTTGCCGTTCTTGAACTCGCCGATGCTGAAAGCCGAGTTGAACATCTGGTTGGCCCGGGCGGTGGTCCACCGGCCGTCCGCGAGCCGGCACGGCGGGATGGTGACCAGGGTGTCCCGGGGGATCGACACGCCGACGGCGTGTTTGTGGTCGGCGTAGACGTGCAGCAGGATCGCGGTGTCGGAGCGCCCGACCCCTTCGTCGCCGCCGCCGAAGTCGCTGTTGCCGTCGTCCCGGGTGTCGGAGCCGAGCAGCAGGACGTTGACGGGGTGTCCGCCGGTGGGCGCGGGCGGCCCGGCCGGCGGGCGGGTGGAGGCGATGCCTTCCGGGGCGAAGGTCGTGATGTTGTGGTCGAGCCGCTGGTAGTACCAGGCGCCGAGCCCGGTGGCGACGACCACCAGGACAGCGGCGGTGGCTCCGAGCCCCTGGGCTATTCGGCGGCCCCGGCCACGGGACGGGGCCGCGGCGGGACTCTTGGTGTCGTCGGTCATCGGTCCGGGATCTCTCTGCGCGCAACGGGAACTGGTGCCCGAGGGCAGGCACTTGCCGCCACCGCGACACTGCGGAGGGGGCGGTCGTCACCACTTAGACGGTGCGGCGACGGGAATGGTTACACGCGAACCATCATTTCCGAGAGATTTTTCGAGCCTCGAACCGGGGTGCCTGCGAATCGCCTGACGGGAGGCCCGGAGGGTGCTCCGAAGGAGGGTCAGTCGTCGGCCGAGGAGTCGAGCATCCGCCGCAGCAGGTCCCGCAGTTGGGCCCGTTCCGGGGCGTCCAGCGCGGCCAGCGGCTCGCGGGCGAAGTTCAGCGACTCGCGGAGTTCGGAGGAGGCGGACAACCCGGAATCGGTGGCGACCACCAGCTTCACCCGGCGGTCCTGCGGGTCGGACTCGCGGGTGACGAAGCCGCGGCCCTCCAGCCGGTCGACGATGCCGGTGACGTTGGACGGCTCGCAGGAGAGGGTCTGGGCGATGTGCCGCATCGGCATCGGGCCGCGCCGCAGCAGCGCCAGCACCTTGGCCTGCGCGCCGGTCAGCGAGCGGGCGGCGGCGGCTTCCTCGTACTCGCGGTGGAAGAGCCCGACGAGGCGTGCCATGAGGTCGACGACCTCGACGGTGATCGGGTCGGCGGTGGGGACCGGTGCCTGTTCCATGACCTGCTCCTTCTCCATGCCGCCGAGTCTAGCTGAACAGTTGACAACATGAACCTTTCATCCACAGGATTACTTGAGCAAGTTAATATTTCAGGTTATTGAGGAGTGTGTGATGGCAGAGCAGGACCTTCCCGCCACCGGCCGCGAATGGCACCTGACCGCCCGCCCGCAGGGCTGGCCGGTCGCGAGCGACTTCGCCCTGGTCGAAGCCCCGGTCCGGCAGCCCGGCCCGGGCGAGATCACCGTGCGCAACGCCTACCTGTCCGTCGACCCCTACATGCGTGGACGGATGAACGACGTGAAGTCCTACGTGCCGCCGTACGTGCTCGGCGCGCCGATGGACGGCGGAGCGGTCGGCCACGTGGTCGCCGCCGACGCGGAGGGCTTCCAGGTCGGCGACGTCGTGCTGCACGGGCTCGGCTGGCGCGAGTACGCCACGGTGGACGCCGCGCACGCCGTCAAGGTCGACCCCGGTATCGCCCCGCTCTCCGCCTACCTGGGCGTGCTCGGCATGCCCGGACTCACCGCGTACGCGGGGCTGCTGGAGGTCGCCTCGTTCCGGGAGGGCGACACCGTGTTCGTCTCCGGCGCGGCCGGTGCGGTCGGGTCGACGGTCGGCCAGATCGCCCGGCTCAAGGGGGCGACGCGGGTCGTCGGCTCGGCCGGCTCCGCCGAGAAGGTCGCCACCCTGGTCGACGACTACGGCTTCGACGCCGCCTTCAACTACAAGGACGGCCCGGTCGCCGACCTGCTCGCCGAGGCCGCCCCCGACGGCATCGACGTCTACTTCGACAACGTCGGCGGCGAGCACCTGGAGGCCGCGATCGGCGCCCTGCGGGTGCACGGCCGGGCCACCCTGTGCGGGGCCATCGCCCAGTACAACGACACCTCCGCCCCGGCCGGGCCGCGCAACCTGGCGCTGGCCGTCGGAAAGCGGCTGCGCCTGCAGGGCATGCTGGTCCGCGACCACGCCGCGCTGCGCGGCCGGTTCCTCGACGAGGTCGGCGGCTGGCTGCGGGACGGCTCGCTGCGCTACGACGAGACCGTGGTCGAGGGCGTGGAGAACACCGTGGAGGCCTTCCTCGGCATGCTGCGCGGCGCCAACATCGGAAAGATGGTCGTGCAGGTCTGAGAACCGGCCCGAATGTCAGAAGAATTGACGATACGTCAGATGAGGCGTCGTCAACCCGCCCCCGCCGGACGTGCGATCCGGTGGGGGCGCGCGTTTAGGTCCGTTCGGGGGAGGTGGGCGCTGTGGGGGTAGACCTCCCGGGGGAACCGACTAGCATGGAGTGAAAGCTTGTCCGTTTTGCTCGATTTGATGACCTAATGTCGAATAAGTTGAGCGTCACGGGGTAGCCACTGGTCAGTACCTAGGCGACGGCGCGAGGCAGCTGGGGAAGGCGACCCTCGTCCACAGCCAGGAGGTCCCGGTGACGACACGTGGTGTGCTCTACATCCACTCCGCGCCACGCGCGCTGTGCCCGCACGTCGAGTGGGCGGTGGCGGGCGTTCTCGGCGTGCGGGTCAACCTCGACTGGATCAGGCAGCCCGTCGCGCCCGGCCACTGGCGGTCCGAACTCTCCTGGCAGGGAGAGCCCGGCACCGCCTCCAAGCTCGCCTCGGCGCTGCGCGGCTGGCAGTTGATGCGCTACGAGGTGACCAGCGAGCCCTCCGCCGCGGCCGAGGGCGAGCGGTACTCCTCCACGCCCAGCCTCGGCATCTTCCACGCCGTCACCGGCATCCACGGCGACATCCTGATCCCCGAGGACCGGCTGCGGGCCGTGCTGCTGCGCTCCCGCAGCGAGGGCGGCGACCTGGAGGCGGAGCTCGGCCGGCTGCTCGGCAAGCCGTGGGACGACGAGCTGGAGCCGTTCCGGTACGCGGGGGAGGGCGCGCCGGTCAGGTGGCTGCACCAAGTGGTGTGACACGGGACCGGCCCGGCACTCCGACGGAGTGCCGGGCCGGTCGCGCAGTCGCCCGCGCGGGTGTCAGGCGGTGCGGAAGGCCAGCACCACGTTGTGGCCGCCGAAGCCGAAGGAGTTGTTGAGGGCGGCGATGCGGCCCTCGACCGGGAGCTTGCGGGGCTCGTCGCGGACGATGTCGGCGTCGATGTCGTCGTCCAGGTCGACCACGTTGACGGTCGGCGGGGCGACCCGGTTGTACAGGGCCAGGATGGTGGCGACCGTCTCGATGCCGCCGGCGCCGCCGAGCAGGTGGCCGGTCATCGACTTGGTGGCGGAGATCGCCACGTGCTCCAGGTGCTCGCCGAGCTCCCGGCGCAGTGCCTTGATCTCCGCGGTGTCACCCTGCGGGGTGGAGGTGGCGTGCGCGTTGACGTGCACCACCTCGGACTTCTCGATGTCGTTGCGGTCGAACAGGTCGGCGATGGCACGGGCCACACCGGCGCCGGTCGGCTCCGGCTGGGCGATGTGGTGGGCGTCCGAGGACAGGCCCTGGCCGATCGCCTCGCAGTACACCCGGGCGCCGCGGGCGGCCGCGTGCTCGGCCGACTCCAGCACGATGACGCCGGCGCCCTCGCCGAGGACGAAGCCGTCCCGGGCCTTGTCGTACGGGCGGGAGGCGTGCTCGGGGTCGTCGTTGTTCTTGGACATCGCCATCATGTTGGAGAAGGCGACGATGGGCAGCGGGTGGACCGCCGCCTCGGTGCCGCCGGCCACCACGACGTCGGCGCGGCCGTTGCGGATCATCTCGATCGCGTAGCCGATCGCCTCGGCGCCGGAGGCACAGGCGGAGACGGGGGTGTGCACGCCGGCCCGGGCGCCGACCTCCAGGCCGACGTTGGCGGCCGGGGAGTTGGGCATCAGCATCGGGACGGTGTGCGGGGAGACCTTGCGGACGCCCTGCTCCTTGAGCACGTCGTACTGGTCGAGCAGGGTGGTGACGCCACCGATGCCGGAGGCGATGACCGCGCCCAGGCGCTCGGGGACGAGTTCGTTGGACTCGGCGGTGGCCGGACCCTCGTAGCCCGCGTCCTTCCAGGCCTCGCGGGCGGCGATCAGCGCGAACTGGGCCGAGCGGTCCAGCTTGCGGGCCACCGGGCGGGGCAGGATCTCGGACGGCTCGACGGCGACCCGGGCGGCGATCCGCACGGGCAGGTCGGCGGCCCACTCCTCGGTGAGGGCGTGGACCCCGGACCGGCCTGCCAGCAGGCCCTCCCAGAATGAGGCGGCGTCGCCGCCCAGCGGCGTGAAGGCGCCGATACCCGTGACGACCACGGTGCGGTTTTCAGCAGTCACTGGTTCTTCTTCTCTACGTTGAGCGGAGGGCCGGACGAGCCGGACGGAAAGGGGGACGGCCGGGGCGCGACGGGCGCGCCCCGACCGGCAGCCTGACGGTCGGTCAGACGTTGGCGACGATGAAGTTCACCGCGTCGCCGACGGTCTTCAGGTTCTTGACCTCGTCGTCCGGGATCTTCGCGCCGAAGCGCTCCTCGGCGGCGACGACGACCTCGACCATGGACAGCGAGTCGACGTCCAGGTCGTCGGTGAAGGACTTGTCGAGCTCGACGTCCTCGACCGGAATGCCGGCGATCTCGTTCACGATCTCGGCGAGACCTTCGAGAACCTCGGTCTGGGTAGCCATATCGGCTGCTCCTCTTCGGTGGTGACGGCGAACGGTCCGGCGGACCGTCGCGGGTTTTCAGGGTGGAGAAAAACGCCTAGGGGAGAGTAACGACTGCTGCGGCGTAGACCAGTCCGGCCCCGAAGCCGATGATCAGCGCAAGGTCGCCGCTCTTGGCCTCGCCGCGCTCCAGCATCCGCTCCATGGCGAGCGGAATGGAGGCGGCGGAGGTGTTGCCGGTCTCGACGATGTCGCGGGCCACCGGGACCTCGGCGGGCAGCTTCAGCGTCTTGATCATGGCGTCGATGATGCGCATGTTGGCCTGGTGCGGGATGAACGCGCCGAGCTGGTCGGCGGTGATCCCGGCGGCGTCCAGCGCCTGCTGGGCGACCTTCGCCATGTCGTAGACGGCCCAGCGGAAGACCGTCTGGCCCTCCATCCGCAGCGCCGGCCACTTGACCTCCTCGCCCGCGCCGTTGACGGCGTCGGGCTTGGCGAAGGCAGTGTCCCAGGCCTTGGTCTGCGAGATCACCTCGGCCTGCGAGCCGTCCGAACCCCAGACCACCTTGCCGATGCCGGGCGTGTCGGACGGGCCGACGATCGCGGCGCCCGCGCCGTCGCCGAAGATGAACGCGGTCGAGCGGTCCGACTTGTCGGTCAGGTCGGAGAGCCGCTCCACGCCGATCACCAGCACGTACTCGGCGCTGCCGCCGCGCACCATGCCGTCGGCCAGGCTCAGGCCGTAGCCGAAGCCCGCGCAGGCGGCGGAGATGTCGAACGCCGGGGCGGTGCCGCAGCCGAGCCGCTGGGCGATCTCGGTGGCGATCGCCGGGGTCTGCTTCAGGTGCGAGACGGTGGCGACGATGACGCCGCCGATCTGCTCGGGAGCGATCCCGGACATCGCGACGGCCCGCTCGGCCGCCCGCACCGACATCTCGGCGACGGACTCCTCCGGACCGGCCCAGCGGCGCTCCGCGATGCCGGAACGGGACCGGATCCACTCGTCCGAGGAATCGATCCAGTTCAGCACCTCGGCGTTCGGGATCACCCGGGTCGGGCGGTAGCCGCCGACCCCGAGGATGCGCGAGAACTGGGCGCCGGTGGCCGGCTTGATGGTGGCACTCATGCGGACTTCTCCTGGTTGCCGTGCTCGGCCACGAGCTCGCGGGCCCGGTCGAGATCGGCGGGGGACTTCAGGGCCAGCGTTGCGACGCCCTTGACGTTCCGCTTGACCAGGTTGGTGAGGGTTCCGGCGGGGGACAGCTCGATCACGGCGGTCGCGCCCAGCTGCTGCAGGGTCTCCATGCACAGGTCCCAGCGGACCGGGTTGGACACCTGCGAGACCAGGCGGGCCAGCACCTCGGCGCCGTCGCCGACGACCTCGCCGTCCTTGTTGGACAGGTAGGTCACCGTCGGGTCGGCCGCGGTCAGGGTCGGCGCCAGCTTCTCCAGCCGGGCCACCCCCGGGGCCATGTGCGCGGTGTGGAACGCGCCCGCGACCTTCAGCGCGATCAGCCGCGCGCCGGCCGGCGGGTCCGCCTTCAGCGCGGCCAGCTGCTCCAGCGTGCCGGCCGCGACGATCTGGCCGCCGCCGTTGTTGTTCGCCGGGGTGACCCCGTGTTCGGCGAGCTTCTCGGCGACCGCCTCCGGGTCGCCGCCGAGCACCGCCATCATGCCGGTCGCGACGGCCGCGGCGGCCTCCGCCATGCCGAGGCTGCGCTCGCGGACGAAGGCCAGCGCGTCCTGCTCGGACAGCACACCGGCCAGCGCCGCGGCGGTGATCTCACCGACGCTGTGGCCGGCCACCGCGCCGACCGAGGCGGACACGCCTTGCGGCAGCAGCGCCTGAGCGGTCACCAGGCCGGCGGCCACCAGCAGCGGCTGGGCGACCGCGGTGTCCTTGATCTCCTCCTCGGAGGCCTCGGTTCCGGCGTGCACCAGGTCGAGGCCGGCCACCGCCGACCACTGGCGCAGCCGGTCGGCGACGCCGTCCAGTTCGAGCCAGGGGTTGAGGAAGCCGGGAGTCTGGGCACCCTGTCCAGGGGCGACGATAACGAGCACGGTTCAACCCTCTCTCGCCGGACGCCGTGGGGCGGGTAGGCGACGATGACGAAGAAAAGCACGTCGGATTGTGGATTCCCTACAGTTCGATCAGCCCTGATCAGGCCCGGAACCGAGACGCCCCAGGGCAAGGGCGATGCGCAGGGTGAACGCCGAACGTACGTCCGACGGAGCATAGCCGGTGACATCAGTCACACGACGCAGCCGGTAGCGGACGGTGTTCGGGTGGACGAAGAGCATCCGGGCGGCGCCCTCCAGCGAGGACGCCTGCTCCAGATAGACGCTCAGTGTCTCCAGGAGTGCCGAACCGGCCTCCTCCAGAGGTGTGTAGATCTCCTCCACCAGCTGACGGCGAGCCACCTCGTCGCCCGCCAGCGCGCGTTCCGGCAACAGGTCGTCGGCGAGCACCGGGCGCGGCGCGTCCGGCCACGCCGCGCACGCCTTCAGGCCCTGCGCGGCGGCGTGCGCCGAGCGGGTCGCCGACAGCAGATCGCCGACCGTCGGACCGACCACCACCGGGCCCGGCGCGAACTGGCCGATCAGCGCCCGGGCCGCGTGCACCGGCTCCTTCTCGCCGCCGACCACCACCACCAGCCGGCGGCCCAGCACTCCGGTCAGCACGTGCAGTTTGGCGTAACGGGCGGCCCGCCGGATGGCCTCCACCACCAGCTCGCTGTCCCCGTCGGGGGCGCTGCCCATCACCACCCGCACCTGGCTCGGCTGGCCCCAGCCCAGCGCCGCCGCCCGGGACAGCACGCCCTCGTCGGCGTCCCCGGACAGCAGCGAGTTGACCACCAGGGCCTCCAGCCGGGCGTCCCACGCGCCGCGGGCCTCCGCGGCCTGCGCGTACACCTGGGCGGTGGCGAAGGCGATCTCCCGGGCGTAGACCAGCACCGACTCGCGCATGCCCGCCTCGTCGCCGGGCGCGGCCACCTCCTCGATGGCCTCCTCCATCACCTCGATCGTGGTGCGGATCAGCTCCACCGTCTGCCGCAGCGTGATTGCCCGGGTCAACTCCCGGGGCGCGGTGCCGAACACGTCGGTGGAGATCGCCTGCGGCGCCTCCGGGTGCCGGTACCACTCGGTGAACGCCGCGATACCGGCCTGCGCGACCAGGCCGATCCACGACCGGTGCTCCGGCGGCATCCGCCGGTACCAGGCCAGTTGATCGTCCATCCGGGCGATCGCCGCGGACGCCAGCTTGCCCGCGGACTTCTCCAGGCGCTTCAGCGTCGCCGCCCGCAACTCGGCGCGATCCGCCGCGAGGCGGCGCTCCTCGGCGGTCATCCGGCCGCGGCCGGGCACCGCGGCGGCGCGGGACGGCTGCCCCGGACGTTTCGCGGTCCTCTTCTCCGGGCCGCGGTCGGCGGGCCGCTCCGAGGACGGGGGCTCGCCGGACGTCCGGTCGGATGCTTTGTCGGGTTTCGCTGAAGCGGATGGCACGGCACTAGCCTGCCTCACGCGGACGGGTGCTCGTGCACACCCCGCGCCGAGAACGCCGGTGGCACCGGTCACACCGGCTACCGTGGTGCCCGTGAGCGTGGATTCCTCGGCCCAGGACGGGCACCCCCTCGAAACCGCCGGACCGGCGCCCGCCGCCGGGCGGAAGGACCGCGGCCGCGCCGACCTGCGCCGCAGTGCCGAGCGTTACCTGTCGGAACCCGCCGAAGGCATCACCGCCCGGCACGCGTTCTCCTTCGCCGGGCACTACGACCCGAAGAACACCTCCTTCGGCGCACTGCTCGCCTGCAACGAGGAGACCCTCGCCCCCGGCGCCGGGTACGACGCCCACCGGCACACCGACACCGAGATCGTCACCTGGGTGACCGGCGGCGCACTCGCTCACCGGGACGACGCGGGCCACGCGAGCGTGGTCCGGCCCGGGATGGTCCAGGTGCAGTCCGCGGGCTCCGGCATCACCCACACCGAGCGGAACCTCGGCGGGGCCTCCGAGGCTGTGACGTTCCTTCAGATGTGGCTCCAGCCCGATCAGTTCGGCTCCGAGCCGGGGTTCGGGATCCGGTCCGTCGCGGTGGTGGACGGACTGACCCTGCTGGCCTCGGGACGGCCCACGGACGAAGCGCTGCGCCTGCGGCGGGCGGACGCGGCCCTCTGGCTGGTCCGGGCCGGGGCGTGGGCGGCGCTGCCTCCGTTGCCGGCCGCGCCGTTCCGCTACGTGCACGTGGTTTCGGGCTCGCTCGGCTACCGCACCGTCCCGGGCCCGCAGGGCGGCGGGCGGTCGGCGAGTGCCGGCGACGCGATCCGGATCACGGGGGACGCGTTCGCGGATCCGACGGCGGGGGAGAGCGGCGTCGAGCTGCTGCTCTGGGAGATGCACACGCCTTTGCAGTTCGGCTGAACGCGAGCGGCTGAACGCGAGCGAGTGGGCGCGAGTCCAGGGGCGCGAGGAACTGCGCGAAGCGGAAGGCACCACGTCGGAAAGATCGCGACGAGGGACAATGACCTGCACTTGATCGCGACCTCGCGGACGTGACTTGCGCTTGTCGCGCAGTTCCCCGCGCCCCTGGATTCGCGCCCATCTGCTCTCGCGCCTGTCCGCTCTCGTGCAGGTGTCCCCGGGGCCCGGCGGGTTTTCTCACCCCTCGGAGAGGATCGCGTCGCTGAGCTGGGGCCACACCTCCGCTGCCCACGGGCCGAAGTCGCGGTCGGTGAGGGCGAGGCAGGCGAGGTTCGCGGTGGGGTCGACCCAGAGGAAGGTGCCGGACTGGCCGAAGTGGCCGAAGGTGGCGGGGGAGTTGGTGGTGCCGGTCCAGTGCGGGGTCTTGTGGTCGCGGATCTCGAAGCCGAGGCCCCAGTCGTTGGGGCGGCGGTGGCCGAAGCCGGGGAGGACGCCGTTGGTGCCGGGGAAGGCGACCTCGCGGGTCGCGGCGTGGAGGGTGGCCGGGTCGAGCAGCTTGGGGGACTGGAGTTCGGCCGCGAAGCGGGCGAGGTCGGCGGCGGTGGAGAGGCCGCCCGCGCCGGCGGGCGCGCGGTGGGCGGTGTTGATCAGGGTGGCGTGCATGCCGAGCGGCTGGAAGACGGCCTCGGCCGCGTACTGGGCGAACGGGATGCCGGAGGCGTGTTCGAGGGTGGCGGCGAGGACGTCGAAGCCTGCGTTGGAGTAGAGGCGGCGGTTGCCGGGGGCGGCCATCACGCGGTGTTCGTCGAAGGCCAGGCCGGAGGTGTGGGCCAGCAGGTGGCGGACGGTGGAGCCGTCGGGGCCGGCCGGGTCGTCGAGTTCGAAGACGCCTTCCTCGACGGCGATCAGCGCCGCGTAGGCGCTGAGCAGCTTGGTGACGGAGGCGAGCGGGAACAGGTGGTCCTGCGGGCCGTGCGCGGCGAGTACGGCGCCGTCGCTTCGTACGACCGTCGCAGCGGCGTTCGGTACCGGCCAGTCCTCGATCATGCGCAAGCTCTGCATGGGCGGAACTCTAAACGACGGGTGGGGAGATCCGGTGTGCCAGGCTTGCTTGGAGTGCGCTCCAACTGAGTAGCGTCGGAGTCGTCGTCGCCGAGACCGGGGGTCAAGTTCCAGATGGCAGCGTCAGCGCAGCGGGTTTCTCAACTGTCGGGCTGTGAGCAGGCGTTCGGTTCGCCGATTCCGGTGCCCGACCGGACGCCGCGGCACGGGATCAGCGAGGTGTCCGCGACCAGCGGACTTTCGGCGCACACGCTGCGCTGGTACGAGCGGATCGGCCTGCTCGACCGGGTGGACCGCTCGCACGCGGGCCAGCGCCGGTACAGCGATGCGGACCTGGCCCGGCTGGCGTTCCTGACCAAGCTCCGGCTGACCGGGATGCCGGTGGCCGACATGGTCCGGTACATCGAGCTGGTGCGGGACGGGGACGCCACCCGGGCCGAGCGCCGGCGGCTGCTGGTGGAGCACCGGGAGGAGGTCCGGCAGCGGCTGGCGGACCTGCACGCCACGCTCGCCGTGATCGATCGGAAGATCGACATGTACGGCGAGCAGGAGGAGGCGGTCGCGGCCGGTGCGGACGGCGACGGGACGACGGCGAACCACCCGAGCGAGGACAGGAAGAGCGCATGAGCAGCATCGAGACCACCCGGCTGGGCAGCAACGGACCCGTCGTGGGCGTGCAGGGCCTGGGCTGCATGGGGATGAGCGAGTTCTACGGGCCGACCGACACCGAGGAGGCGCTGGCCACCCTCGGCCGGGCGCTGGAACTCGGGGTGACCCTGTTCGACACCGCCGACATCTACGGCATGGGCGCCAACGAGGAGCTGATCGGCCCGTTCGTCCGGGCGCACCGCGACCAGGTGGTGCTGGCCACCAAGTTCGGGATCGAGCGGCGTGCCGACGACCCGGCCTACCGGGGCGTCAACAACGACCCGGCGTACATCCGGCAGGCGGTGGACGCGTCGCTGCGCCGGCTCGGCGTGGACGAGATCGACCTGTACTACATGCACCGGCGCAACCCCGAGGTGCCGCTGGCCGAGTCGGTCGGGGCGATGGCCGAGCTGGTCGCGGCCGGCAAGGTGAAGCACCTGGGCCTGTCCGAGGTGACCGGTCCGGAGCTGCGGGAGGCGTACGCGGTGCACCCGATCGCGGCGCTGCAGTCCGAGTGGTCGCTGTTCGCCCGGGGCCCGGAGCGCTCCGCGGTGCCGGCGGCGGCCGAGCTGGGCGTGGCGCTGGTGCCGTACTCGCCGCTCGGCCGGGGCTTCCTGACCGGGGCGTTCGCCGACGCCGGGAAGCTGGGCCAGGACGACTTCCGGCGCCACCTGCCGCAGTTCACCGGCGAGAACGCGGCCGGGAACGCGGAGCTGGTCGCGCCGATCCGGAAGATCGCCGCCGAGCGCGGCGTGACGGCCGCGCAGGTCGCGCTGGCCTGGGTGCAGCAGCGGGCCGAGGTGCACGGCCTGACGGTGGTGCCGATCCCGGGCACCCGCAAGCGCAGCCGGCTGACGGAGAACGCGGCGGCCACCGCGCTGAAGCTGACGGCGCAGGAGCTGGCCGAGCTGGACCTGATCGGCGGCCGGGTGCAGGGCCCCCGGTACGCGGACATGAGCAACACGTCGGACGCCCGCGAGGCGTGACCGACCGTCAATCACCGGTCGTTCGAGGAGAGGAAGAGCGCATGAGCAGCATGGAGACCACCCGGCTGGGCGTCGACGGTCCGACCGTGGGCGTGCAGGGCCTGGGTTGCATGGGGATGAGCGCGTTCTACGGGCCGACCGACACGGCGGAGGCGCTGGCCACCCTGGAGCGGGCGCTGGAACTGGGCGTCACCCTGTTCGACACCGCCGACATGTACGGCAAGGGCGCCAACGAGGAGCTGATCGGCCCGTTCGTCCGGGCGCACCGCGACCGGGTGGTGCTGGCCACCAAGTTCGCCAACGAGTGGCAGGACGGGGAGCCGGGCTACCGGGGCGTCAACAACAGCCCGGAGTACATCCGCCGTGCGGTGGACGCCTCGCTGCGCCGGCTCGGCGTGGACGAGATCGACCTGTACTACATGCACCGGCGTGACCCGAAGGTGCCGCTGGCCGAGTCGGTCGGGACGATGGCGGAGCTGGTGGCGGCGGGCAAGGTGAAGCACCTGGGCCTGTCCGAGGTGACGGGCGCGGAGCTGCGCGAGGCGCACGCGGTGCACCCGATCGCGGCGCTGCAGTCCGAGTGGTCGATCTTCTCCCGGGAGGTCGAGCGCACCGCGGTGCCGGCGGCGGCCGAGCTGGGCGTGGCGCTGGTGCCGTACTCGCCGCTCGGCCGGGGCTTCCTGACCGGGGCGTTCAGCGCGGCCGAGGAGCTGTCGGCGGACGACTACCGGCGGCTGCACCCGCAGTTCTCCGGCGAGAACGCCGCGGCCAACGCGTCCCTGGTGGTGCCGATCCGCCGGATCGCGGAGGCCCGCGGCGTGACGGCCGCGCAGGTCGCGCTGGCCTGGGTGCAGCAGCGGGCCGAGGTGCACGGCCTGAGCGTGGTGCCGATCCCGGGCACCCGCAAGCGCTCCCGGCTGGAGGAGAACACCGCGGCGGCCGGGCTGCGGCTGTCCGGGGCGGAGCTGGCCGAGCTGGAGCCCATCGCGGGCAAGGTGGCGGGCAACCGCTACGCCGACATGAGCAGCACGGCGGACGCCCGCGAGGAGTGAGGGGCCGTCAGCTGCCGAGGACGGTCGGGCGGCTGACGTCGCCGTAGTGGCCGAGGGCGATAGCCGCGAAGTTGTGCAGGCTGGCGGTGCCTTCGGCCAGGTAGCCGTTGTGGCCGCTGGCGCCCGCGGAGGAGACGGTCCTGGCGCCGAACGCCTGGGTGGTCGGGTCGGCGCCGTGGCCGAGGCCGCCGACCTCCAGGTAGGGGACGTTGCCGATCCAGTCGGCGGGGTTGCGGGCCGCCCACACCCGGACGCCGGTGCCGAGCTCGGCGGCCGAATCGACGCCCATCCCGGGGCTGCCGAACGCCACCAGGTCGGTGGGCTTCGCGTCGTGCACGGACGGGGCGACGGTGCCGCACACCACCGAGCCGTACGAGTGGCAGAGCAGCGCGGGCGGCGCCTCCGGGTGGCTGGTCTGCTGGAGGCCGGCGAGCAGCCGCTCCAGCCGCGGCGCGGCGGCCTCGGCGAGCCGGGAGGTGGCCGCGTCCGGGCCGAGGCCCTGCGGGGTGACGTAGCCGGTCCAGGCGACCACCGCGGTGCGGGTGCCGGGGGACTGGGCGCGCTCCTCGGCGTACAGGGCGCGGCCCATGCCGGCGGGCGAGCGCAGCGGGTCGACGGCCTGGTCGAAGTGGCCGAGGTCGGCGTCCGAACCGGGCACCAGGACGGCGACCCGCTGGGCGGCGGCCAGGTTGCCGTACACCTCGGTGACCAGGCCGCGGCCGCGCGGGTCGAAGGCGAGGATCTGCCGGCCGGGGGCGAGCAGCGCCTCGGAGTCGTTGGCGCGGGAGACGGCCAGTGCACGGGCGGCCGGGTCCAGGGTGCGGTCCTCGGCGCGCTGCCGGGACCGGTCGCGCTCGACGGCGATCGCCTCCCGGTTGGCGCGGTACCGGACGGCCAGCGGCGCGCCGTCCAAGTTGCCGACCACCAGCGGGTATTCGAGGATCAGCCGGTCGAGATCGGTGCTCGTCAGCGAGGTGAAGAAGGCGGCCACGGTGGCCGGGTCGGCGGTGGCCGGGTCCGGCAGGGCGCGGCCGAACGAGCTGTCGGCGACCCAGGCGGTGCTGCCCGCCGGCGGGCTGGTGATGGCCAGCTGCTCGCTGGACGCGGTCGCCTGGGCGACCGCCGCGCCGGCGTCCACCAGCGCCGCGCAGCCCGCGAACACGCCGATCAGGATCCGCTTGACCCGCCTGCGGTGCATGGCGTCCACTCCCTTGGCCCGGGACATCGCAGCGGGACGGGCCCGATGGTGCTACGACTGCCAACTACTAGTCAGCCAGAGTAGAGGGCGGCAGACGCACCGGGCAGGGGCCAAACAGTGTTCCGCGTCACATTCCCCCGGACGCTACCCGTCGTACCCCTCCCGGACCCGCTTCGGGGCGATCGAACGCCAGGCGTCGGTGAGCAGTTCGCGCAGCTCCTCCGGCCCCACCTGGGAGAGTTCCACCCGCACCCAGCCGAACCGGCCGGTGTACGGAGCCACCGAGTACACCTCGGGCGCGGCGGCGATCAGTTCGGCCTGCTCGGGCACCGTGGCCTTCACCGACACCTGCCCCGACTCCGGGTGACCCATCGCGAAGATCTTCCGGCCCACCCGGAACGTCTCCTGCTCCCAGGTGGTCTCCCGGTGCGCCTGCGGCAGCCGCAGTGCCAGCGCGATCAGTTCGTCGAAGGTCGCCATGGCGGCCAGGGTAGGGCCCCGCGCCGACAGAAGAGGGGTGACGGCGCGTCGGGCGATTGACGCGGCGTCAGACCGCACCGAGCGCGTACACCGCGAACAGCGCCGCCCCCGCCGTCGCCACCGCCCGCCAGGTGCGGGACGGCCACGGTGCGTCGAAGCGCCGGGCCCAGCGGCCGACCAGGGTCAGCACCAGCGCGAACACCGGCAGCCAGGCCAGCCGTTCGAGTGCCCACAGGCCGGAGTCGGGGGCGGCGGTCAGGCCCGGCAGCGCGCCCAGCCGCGAACCGGCCAGCGCGGTCAGGAACATCGCGGTCTGGTGCCAGCAGAAGATCGTCATCGCGCCCAGGTTGACCACCACCACCGGCAGCCACAGCAGCGGCCGGCGCAGCGCCCGGCCCAGCCGGTCCTTCAACAGCATCGCCGCACCGCCCTGCACCGAGGCCAGCGCCAGCACCAGCAGGGACGGCGGGTGCGAGTTGGTGCGGGCCGCGCCCGGCACGCCGACCATGCTCGCCGGGTAGTGGAACACCAGCAGCAGCACCGCGAACAGCGCCGCCCCGCCGACCGCCGTCAGCCACGCCCCGGCCCGGGAGATCCGGCCGTGCGCCCAGTCCACGCCCAACTGGTAGGCGAACAGCCAGCCCGGCAGCAGGTTCAGCAGGCTCAACCACCCCGGCATCGACGCCCCCCAAGGCCCGTACCGCAGCAGGTCCACCAGTGCGACGGCCGCCAGCAGCAGCGCCGGGGCCCACCCCTTCGTCCGGGCCCCGAACCCGGCGCACAGCGGGGTCAGCGCCGTCAGCACCAGGTACATCGCGATGTACCAGAGCGGCTGCACCATCAGCACCGCCCCCGTGCGAACCGTGTCGGCCGGCACCCCCAGCCCGCGCAGCACCGGGATCAGCGCCGCCCACACCGCGGCCACCCCCAGCACCGGCCGGGCCAGCCGCAGCACCCGGCCGCGCAGCCAGGCGGCGGCGCCCACCCCGCGCTCGGCCGAGCGGCGCAGCGACAGCGCCGACGCCCGGCCGCCGACCAGGAAGAACACCCCCAGCATCTGCAGCACCCAGCTCAGCGGCGCCATGGACGGCAGCGCCGCCAGCGGGCTCGCGTTGTGCAGCACCCCGCCGGACAGGGTGAACCCGCCGAGCAGCCAGTGCCCCAGCGGCACCGACAGCAGCGCCACGGCGCGCAGCCCGTCCAGGGCGCGGTCACGGGTGGCGGGGGTCTTCGCATCGACGGTCGCCGCGGCGCGGCGAACGGAAACAGGCAGCATCGGACGTCTCCTCGACGGGTCGTCAGGCGGTGGTGGTGGGGGAACCGGTCGCGGCGAGAGCGGCGAACGCCGCGAGCGAGGCCGAACCGGGGGCGAAGTAGTCGCTGTGGCCGTGCGAACCCGTCGACGGCAGCAGGTGGGCGCCGAAGGCGGGGGAGGTCGGGTCGGCGCCGTGGCCGAAACCGAGCACCGAGACGTTCGGCACGTTCGAGATCCAGTCCTCCGGATTGCGGGCCACCGCCCACACCGGCACCCGCACCTCGTCCGCCCGCGCCAGGCCCAACCCCGGCGAGGCGAACACCACCAGCCCCGCGACCTGCGCCGGATCCGGCGCGGACTGCCCGCACACCACCGAGCCGTAGCTGTGGCAGAACAGCGTCACCGGCCCGGTCACCGGGGCCAGCCCCGCCACCAGCCGCGCCAGCCGCGGGGCGCCCGCCCGGGCGAGCTCCTCCCGGGCGGCGTCGATCCCCACCCCGACCGGCGTGGTGTAGCCGACCCACGCCACCACGGCGACCCGGTCGTCGGTGGCGGTGCGCAGTGCCTTTGCGGTGTCGGCGAGTCGGTCGAACGTGGACAGATCGGTGTCCGAGCCCGGGACGAGGACGGCGGTGCGGGCGTCGTGCGTCAGGTCGCCGAAGACCTCGGCGAGTTGGCCCCTTCCGCGAGGATCGAACGCGAGGAGCCGGCGACCGCTCAGGCCTGCGTAACGGGCGGCCAGTCGGGCGGCCTGCTCGCGCTCCTCGGACGGCAGCGCGAGGTCGGCGGCGCGGGACAGCTCACGGACGCGTTCCTGGGTGACGGCCAGGGAGTTCGCCAGGTAGCGCAGGGGGATCGGCGCGCCGTCCAGATTGCCGAGGACCTGCGGGTGCCGGAACGCGAGCTGCCGCTGCTGGTCCGGCGTCAACCCGCCGAAGAACGCGGTCACTTCGGCGGGACTCGCGGTGGCCGGATCGGGCAGCCGCACCCCCAGCGCGGTGTCCGCGACCCACTGCGCGGAGCCCTGGGGCGGCCCCGTCAGCGGCGTCTGCGCATCCGCCGGCGTCCACGACCCCACCCCCAGCACCGCGGCCAGCACCAGCGCCGCAACGGCCGTGCCCCGACGTCGATTTGACCGCATCGCTTCCCTCTCCTCCGCTTCGGCAACGGGGAGGAAGGTAGGAAGGGGGTGGGTGAGGGGGCGTCACCCTGCGGGGCCAAGACGGATGTCATACCGGGGAGGGAGGGGGCTCAGGCGGGTGCGAAGACAGGGGCGCGGGGAGAACTGCGCGACAAGCGCACGTCACGTCCGCGAGGTCGCGATCACGTGCAGGTCATTGTCCCGCGTCGCGATCTTTCCGACGGGGTGCGTTCCCCTTCGCGCAGTGCCCCCAGCCCTGGCGGGCCGGGAGGTACCCCTTCGCGCCCCTGGTTTCGCGTTCTGTGCCCCACTGCTCATGTGCCGGGCTGCACCAAGCCGCTCTCGTAGGCGAGGACCACCGCCTGTGCGCGGTCGCGGAGGCTGAGTTTGGCGAGGATGCGGCCGATGTGGGTTTTGACGGTCTGTTCGGCGAGGACGAGATGGGCGGCGATCTCCTGGTTGGAGAGGCCGCGGGCGATGAGTTCGAGGACTTCGGTCTCGCGGGGGGTGAGGCCGTTGAGGCGCAGGCGGGGGTCGTGGCGGGGGGCGGGGCGGTTCTTGGCGAAGTCGGCGATCAGGCGGCGGGTGACGGACGGGGCGAGGAGGGCGTCGCCGGCGGCGACCACGCGGACGGCGTTGATCAGGTCGGCGGGCGGGGCGTCCTTGAGCAGGAAGCCGGACGCGCCGGCGCGCAGGGCCTCGTACACGTAGTCGTCCACGTCGAAGGTGGTGAGCATCAGGACGCGCGGGCGGTGGACCACGCCGGGCGGGGGGTCGAGGAGGCGGCGGGCGGCTTCGAGGCCGTCCATCTCGGGCATGCGGACGTCCATCAGGACCACGTCGGGGTGGGTGCGTCCGCTGACCTCCAGGGCCTGCCGGCCGTCGGGTGCGTCGCCGACCACGTCGATGTCGCTCTGCGCGTTGAGCAGGGCGGCGAAGCCGGCGCGGACCATCGCCTGGTCGTCGACGATGAGGACGCGAATGGTCATGCGGTGTTCTCCCCCGGGGCGGTGATCGGCAGGACGGCGGCGACCCGGTAGCCGCCGTCGGCGGTCGGGCCGGTGTCCAGGGTGCCAGCCACCAGCCGGACGCGCTCGCGCATTCCGGTCAGTCCGTGCCCGGTGGAGCCGGAGGTCTCGACGGCCGGGGCCTTGCCGGGCGCCGGGCCGTTGTCGACGTCGACGGTGAGCGAGCCGTCCGCGGCGGCCACCCGGACCCGGGCGGTCGCGCCGGGCGCGTGCCGGACGACGTTGGCCAGCGCCTCCTGGACGATCCGGTACGCGGACAGGCCGACCGCCTCGGGGACGGGGTCGAGCCGGTGGACGCCGTCGGCGACGGCGAGTTCGGCGTGGACGCCGGCCTGCGCCACGGTGGCGAGCAGCTTCGGCAGGTCGGCCAGGCCCGGCTGCGGGGTCTTGTCGGCCTCGGTGTCGGCGGCCCGCAGCACCCCGAGCAGCCGGCGCATCTCGGCGAGCGAGCCGCGGGCGGCGTCGGCGATCTGCCCGAACTCGGCGACGGCGGGCTCGGGCAGGCCCTCGATCCGGTACGGCGCGCTGTCGGCCTGGACGGCGATCACCGACATGTGGTGGGCGACCACGTCGTGCAGCTCGCGGGCGATCCGGGCGCGTTCCTCCAGCAGCGTGCGCCGGGCGCGTTCGGTCTCGGAGATCTGTTCCTGGGCGGCCAGCAGCCGTCGCGCCTCGCCGCGGCCGCGCAGGCTCCAGCCGAGCAGCAGGATGACGGCGGAGAGCGCGGTGACCACCACCGAGGTGCCGTCGAAGTACGCGGAGAAGACGGTCCAGCTGAGGCTGTTGCCGAGGAAGGTGACCGCCCAGACGGCGAGCAGGGTGCGCCCGCGTTCCCGGATCGCCAGGAACACCATCAGGAACAGGTAGCAGAGCAGGCTGGGGGGCGGCCACGGCCAGGGCTGGGTGGCGGCCGAGCCGTGGGTGGCGATCGCGCCGACCAGCGCCGCGGGCGCCATCAGCTGCCAGGCCGTCAACGGCCGGTACAGCGCCAGCGGCAGCGCCCCGGCCTGGACCAGGGCCAGCGTGACGGCCAGGCCGCCGTTCAGCCCGTACATCCGGGCCAGCACGTCGATGCCGGTGGGCAGCAGCGCGCCGACCATGGCCAGCACCGCCACGAAGGGCAGCGCCCGGACCCACCGGCGGCGTGCCCCGGCCAGTGGCGGACGGTGGTCCGGGACGGGGTCGACGAGGGCGCGGAGGAGGGTGGTCCAGGTGGTCACCGGCCCGAGGGTAGGCCGGGGCGGGGCCGATGTCCTCATACTCCGGTCGGGCGTGCCCTGATACTGCGGTACTACCCGGGCCCGCGGTCAGCGCCAGGAGCCGGCCAGCGCCGGGCCGAGCTGGTCGAAGTGACGCTCGATCAGGGACAGCATGCCGTCCATGCAGTGGCCGTGCTGGTCGGGCTCGGCGGCGTAGGAGAGGTGGGAGAGCCGCACCACGGTGCCGAACACGGCGGCGAGCAGCCGGGGGCGCAGGTCGACCGCCGGGTCGAGGTCCTCGCGGTCGGCGATGACCCGGGCCACCTCGACCTCCTGGTGCAGGGCGTGCCGCAGGTGGGCGGCGAGCAGGGTGGGGGTGGACTCGATCAGCTCGAAGAGTTCCAGCGCGCCCGTGACGGTGCCGCGTTCGGCGACCCGGCCCTGGTCGAGCGAGCGCCACACCTCGCGGACCGCGCCGCGCATCGCCTCCAGCGGGTTCTCCTCGGCCGGGCGGGCGCGCAGCATCGACAGGAAGGTCTCCTCGGCGTCGGCCAGCACCGCCAGGGCGACCTCCTCCTTGTTGGCGAAGTACCGGAAGAAGGTGCGCTGGGAGACCTCCACCGAGGCCGCGATCTCGTCGACCGTGGTCTTCCCGTAGCCCTGCTGGAGGAACAGCCGGTTGGCGGCGTCGACCAGCGCGTCGCGGGTCCGCTGCTTCTTGCGTTCGCGCAGGCCAGCGGGGTGGGGGTCGACGGCGGCGGTGGGGGTGGCCATGGCTCAACGATAGCGCTCTGCCACTTGTCATCAAGTGGCACAAGTCACCGATTGTCTATTGTCAGCGACTGACATAATGGCGGGGCAGCTCTCCTCCATCACCACACGAACGGGGAACCCCCGAGCCATGAGTCAGTCCGTCGTCATCGACAAGGAGGCGGCCCCGGCCGCCGGAGGGAAGCTGCGGGGACACCCCTGGCTGACCCTGCTCACCGTCGCCGTCGGCGTCATGATGGTCGCCCTCGACGGCACCGTCGTCGCCATCGCCAACCCCGCGATCCAGTCCGACCTGAAGGCCAGCCCCGCCGACATCCAGTGGGTCACCTCCGGCTACCTGCTGGCCCTCGCGGTCTTCCTGATCACCGCCGGCAAGATCGGCGACCGGTTCGGCCACAAGTCCACCTTCCTGGTCGGCGCGGTCGGCTTCGCCGCCACCTCCGCCGCGATCGGCTTCGCCGGCTCGATCCAGCAGGTGATCTTCTACCGCGTCCTGCAGGGCCTGTTCGGCGCGCTGCTCCAGCCCGCCGCGCTCGGCCTGCTGCGCGGGGCGTTCCCCGCCGACAAGCTCAACATGGCGATCGGCATCTGGGGCGGCGTCATCGGCGCGTCCACCGCGGCCGGCCCGATCGTCGGCGGCCTGCTGGTCGAGCACGTCAACTGGGAGTCGGTGTTCTTCATCAACATCCCGGTCGGCATCGTCGCCGTGGTTCTCGGCCTGCTGATCCTCAAGGACGTGCGCTCCGAGAAGTCCGCCAAGTCCTTCGACATCCCCGGCATCGTGCTGCTCTCCGGTGCGATGTTCATGCTGGTCTGGGGCATCATCAAGGCCCCCACCTGGGGCTGGGGCGACCCCGCCACGCTGCTCTTCCTCGGCGGCGCGGTGCTCGCGCTGGTGCTGTTCGCGGTCTGGCAGAACTTCGCCAAGGAACCGCTCATCCCGCTCGCGCTGTTCCGCTCGGTGCCGCTGTCGGCGGGCACCCTGCTGATGGTGCTGATGGCGTTCGCGTTCTTCGGCGGCATCTTCTTCGTGACCTTCTACCTCCAGAACGTCCACGGGATGGCGCCGGTCGACGCCGGCGTCCACCTGCTGCCGATGACCGGCATGATGATCGTCGGTGCCCCGGTGGCCGGCTTCCTGATCGGCAAGGTCGGCCCGCGCATCCCGATCGTCGGCGGCATGCTGCTCACCACCGGCGCGATGCTCGGCATGTCCACCCTGGACATCCACTCCGGCAACGGCGTCATGTCGCTCTGGTTCCTGCTGATGGGCCTGGGCCTCAGCCCCGTCATGGTCGGCGCCACCGAGGTCATCGTCGGCAACGCCCCGATGGAGCTGGCCGGCGTGGCTGGCGGCCTCCAGCAGGCCGCGATGCAGGTCGGCGGCAGCCTCGGCACCGCGGTGCTCGGCGCGGTGATGGCCTCCAAGGTCACCAGCGTGCTGCCCGGGAAGTGGGCCGCCACCGGCGTCCCGTTCCCGACCGGCGAACAGGGCGAGCAGCTCAAGCAGCTCGCCCAGCTCGGCATCGCCCCGCCGATGCCGGCCGGCACCCCCGCCCAGGTCACCACCGGCATCGCGGACGCCGTCCACTCGTCCTTCGTCAGCGGCATGGGCGTGGCCTTCACCGTCGCCTCGATCGTCGCCCTCGCGGCGGCGGGCCTCGGCCTGCTCACCAAGCGCGGCGCGAACGAGACGGGCCCTGCGGTCCACATCTGACGCGACGGCACCACGAAGTCCGCCCGAGGAGGGGAGTCCCCTTCTCGGGCGGATCTTTGCCTTCGTGCGTGGTCGCTCGCGCCGTTCTCCCCCAGCCCTAGCGGGCTGGGAGGTGCCCCCACGCGCCCCTGACGGGGCGCGGGACTTCAGCGCGGACACCTTCAACGCGCCCCGCAGGGGCGCGGGGAACTGCGCGGGGCGGAAGGCGTCAACGCAAAGATCCGCCCGAGGACGGGAGTTCCGTTCTCGGGCGGATCTTTGCGTTCGTGCGTGGTTGCTCGCGCAGTTCTCCCCCAGCCCTGGCGGGCTGGGAGGTGCCCCCCCCGCGCCCCTGAGGGGGCGCGGGGACGGTGGAGCGGGTGAAGCGGCCAGCGCTTAGGCGTCGCCGCCGGCCGCGCCCGGGTGGGCCGCCGCCACGTCGAGCAGCTGGTAGCGGTCGATCGCGGACTTGAGGACCGAGCGGTCGATCTTGCCCTGCTTGGCCAGCTCGGTGAGGGTGGCCAGGACGATCGACTGGGCGTCGATGTGGAAGAAGCGCCGGGCCGCGCCGCGGGTGTCGGCGAAGCCGAAGCCGTCGGCGCCCAGGGACTGGTACTGGCCGGGGACCCAGCGGGAGATCTGGTCCGGGACGGCGCGCATCCAGTCGGAGACGGCCACGAACGGACCCTCGGCCCCGGAGAGCTTCGTGGTCACGTACGGGACGCGCTGCGGCTCCTCCGGGTGGAGGAGGTTGAACTCCTCCGCCTCGACGGCGTCGCGGCGCAGCTCGTTCCAGGAGGTGGCCGACCAGACGTCCGCCTTGACGTTCCACTCCTCGGCGAGGATGCGCTGGGCCTCCAGCGCCCACGGCACCGCCACGCCGGAGGCGAGCAGCTGGGCGGGGATCTGGCCGGCGGTGCCGTCGGCGAGCTTGTAGAGGCCCTTGAGGATGCCGTCGACGTCCACGCCCTCCGGCTCGGCCGGCATCTTGATGGGCTCGTTGTAGACGGTCATGTAGTAGAAGACGTCCTCGCCGTGCGGGTGCTCGGCGGAGGAGCCGTACATCCGGCGCAGACCGTCCTGGACGATGTGGGCGATCTCGTACCCGTAGGCGGGGTCGTAGGCGACCACGCCGGGGTTGGTGGACGCCAGCAGCTGCGAGTGGCCGTCGGCGTGCTGGAGGCCCTCGCCGGTCAGCGTGGTGCGGCCGGCGGTGGCGCCGATCACGAAGCCGCGGGCCAGCTGGTCGGCCATCTGCCAGAACTGGTCGCCGGTGCGCTGGAACCCGAACATCGAGTAGAAGACGTAGACCGGGATCAGCGGCTCGCCGTGCGTCGCGTAGGACGAGCCGGCGGCGATCAGCGAGGCGGTGCAGCCGGCCTCGGAGATGCCGTCGTGCAGCATCTGGCCGGACGGGGACTCCTTGTACGCCAGCAGCAGCTCGCGGTCGACCGACTCGTAGGTCTGGCCGAGCGGGTTGTAGATCTTGGCGGACGGGAAGAGCGAGTCCATGCCGAAGGTGCGGTACTCGTCCGGCGCGATCGGCACGAAGCGGTTGCCGATGCCCTTGTCCCGCATCAGGTCCTTGAGCACCCGGACGAACGCCATGGTGGTGGCGATGGTCTGGTTGCCGGAGCCCTTCTTGACCGCCTTGTACGCGTCGTCGCCCGGGAGTTCGAGCTTGCGCGGGCGGACCTTGCGGGTGGGCACGTAGCCGCCGAGCTCCTCGCGGCGGTCGTGCATGTACTGGATCTCTTCCGAGTTGCGGCCCGGGTGGTAGTAGGGCGGGTAGCCCTCGTCGAGCTGCTTGTCGGTGATCGGCAGGCGCAGCCGGTCGCGGAAGCGCTTCAGGTCCTCGACCGTCAGCTTCTTCATCTGGTGGGTGGCGTTGCGGCCCTCGAAGTTGGGGCCCAGCGTCCAGCCCTTGACGGTCTGCGCCAGGATGACGGTCGGCTGGCCCTTGTGCTCGCGGGCGGCCTTGAACGCGGCGTACACCTTGCGGTGGTCGTGACCGCCGCGGCCCAGGTGCTGGATCTGCTGGTCGGTCATGTTCTCGACCATGGCGCGCAGGCGCAGGTCGCCGCCGAAGAAGTGCTCGCGGATGTACGAGCCGGTCTCGGTGGCGTAGGTCTGGAACTGGCCGTCGGGGGTGGTGTTCAGCTTGTTGACCAGGACGCCGTCGCGGTCCTGGGCCAGCAGCGGGTCCCAGGTGCGGTCCCAGACCAGCTTGATGACGTTCCAGCCGGCGCCGCGGAACTGCGACTCCAGCTCCTGGATGATCTTGCCGTTGCCGCGGACCGGGCCGTCCAGGCGCTGCAGGTTGCAGTTGACCACGAAGGTCAGGTTGTCCAGGCCCTCGCGGGCGGCCAGGGACAGCTGGCCGAGCGACTCCGGCTCGTCCATCTCGCCGTCGCCGAGGAAGGCGTACACCTGCGAGTCGGAGGTGTCCTTGATGCCGCGGTGCTCCAGGTAGCGGTTCATCCGGGCCTGGTAGATCGCGCCGAGCGGGCCGAGGCCCATCGAGACGGTCGGGAACTCCCAGAAGTCCGGCATCAGCCGCGGGTGCGGGTAGCTGGACAGGCCGTACGGGGCCTTGGACTTCTCCTGGCGGAACGCGTCGAGCTGCTGCTCGGTCAGTCGGTCCAGCAGGAAGGCGCGGGCGTAGATGCCCGGCGACGCGTGGCCCTGGAAGAACACCTGGTCGCCGGACTCGCCGTCGCGGTCCTTGCCACGGAAGAAGTAGTTGAAGCCCACGTCGTACAGCGACGCGGACGAGGCGAAGGTGGCGATGTGGCCGCCGACGCCGATGCCCGGACGCTGGGCGCGGGAGACCATGACGGCCGCGTTCCAGCGCGTCGCGTTGAGGATCTTGCGCTCGATCTCCTCGTTGCCGGGGAAGAACGGCTCGTCCTTGGTGGCGATGGTGTTGACGTAGTCCGTGCTGCGCATCTCGGGCACGGCGACACGCTTTTCACGGGCGCGCTCGATCAGCCGCAGCATCAGGTAGCGGGCGCGCTCACGCCCGCGCTCGTCGATGGCAGCGTCAAGCGACTCCAGCCACTCCGCGGTCTCCTCGGGATCGAAGTCCGGGACCTGGCTCGGGAGGCCGCCAATGATGATCGGGTTGCGATCGGATCCGGAAGCCACGCTGTTCCTTCACTGTCGGTCGAAACTGAGTTGTCGCGCCGCCTCCATCGTGCTACCGCGTTCGGAGATCCGTCATCTCTACCGATCGGTAACCGTTCCGCCGGTTGGGCGGTACGGTCAGGAGGTGGTCCGACCTGGGACCCCGGCCGGTGGATGGCCGCCGGTCGGGGTGAGGGCCAACAGGAGACTTTACGCCCGCACACGCGGCTGGCCCGAATGCCGTTCGTATCTCGGGCAGGCGTACGGCCTGTTCGCGGGCGGGAGACGAAGCATCCTCGTCCCGTACGGATGCGGACATTTCGGTGTGATTGGCCACACGGAGGGCGGCGTGTTGCCCCTCGACACGTCAACCTTTGGGTGGGATCGGGGGTCGGGTACTTGCGCGAACCGCCGCTCCCGTGTGGACTACGGCCACAGCCTCGGCATGGATGCCGAGCCGAATACTGGAGGTTATTCCCGTGAGCGCGACCGCGGACCCCGCGGACAAGTCCAACCCGGCTCTTCGTCTTGGCTTCGAACAGGGCCAGATCATTCAGGAGATCGGGTACGACGACGACAGTGACCAGGACCTCCGCGAGGGGATCGAGGACATCACTGGCACCGAACTCGTCGACGAGGACTACGACGACGTCGCAGACGGCGTCCTGCTGTGGCACCGCGACGAGGACGGGGATCTCACCGACGCCCTGGTCGACGCCCTGGAGTACCTGGCGGAGGGCGGTCTGATCTGGCTGCTGACGCCGAAGACCGGCCGCGACGGGCACGTCGAGGCCCATGAGATCGCCGATGCCGCGAAGACCGCCGGTCTGTCCCAGACCAGCTCGGTGGCGATCGCCAAGGACTGGGCGGGCACCCGCCTGGCCACCCCGAAGGCCTCGAAGACCGGCAAGCGCTGAGCTTCGGACCGTGCTGCGGGCCCGGCGGAGGAGACTCCGCCGGGCCCGTGTGCGTCCATCCCGCCACCCTGTTCGCTGAGGGCTGAATGGCCCGTCGAACGGCCCGCCTCCTCACCCGAACGGTCGACCGGCCTGCCGCGGATGCGAAGATTCCCCTGCCCGCACCATCACGTCCCGGCAGGAAGGTCCCACCATGGCCATCGAGATCGGCGTCCAGGCCCCCGACTTCGAGCTGAAGAACCAGCACGGCGAGTCGGTGAAGCTGTCCGACTTCCGCGGCGAGAAGAACGTCGTCCTGGTCTTCTACCCGTTCGCCTTCACCGGCGTCTGCACCGGCGAGGTCTGCGAGATCCAGAAGGAGCTGCCGCGCCTGCAGAACGACGAGGTGCAGGTGCTCGCCGTCTCCGCCGACTCGCCGTTCTCGCTCCGGGTCTTCGCCGACCAGCAGGGCCTGGAGTACCCGCTGCTGTCGGACTTCTGGCCGCACGGCGAGGTCTCCCGCGCCTACGGCGTCTTCAACGAGGACAAGGGCTGCGCGGTCCGCGGCACCTTCGTGATCGACAAGGCGGGCGTGGTCCGCTGGAGCATCGTCAACGGCCTCCCGGACGCCCGCGACACCCAGGAGTACCTGGCCGCCGTCGGCGCGCTCTGACCCCTCGCCGGCCCGGCGCGTGCCGATTTCCGGCACGCGCCGGGCCGAGTCACCGCCCCGGGCCGGGAACCCCGCACTACGATCGGGCCGTTGACGGATCGGGAAACCGAGTTCTTGGAGGTCCACGTGGGTGTCAGCCTGAGCAAGGGCGGCAATGTCTCGCTCACCAAGGAGGCGCCGGGCCTGACCGCGGTGGTGGTCGGCCTCGGATGGGACGTACGCACCACCACCGGCACGGACTTCGACCTGGACGCCAGCGCGCTGCTCTGCACCGACCAGGGCCGGGTCCGCTCCGACGCCGACTTCATCTTCTTCAACAACCTGAAGAGCGCCGACGGCTCGGTCGAGCACACCGGCGACAACCTCACCGGCGAGGGCGAGGGCGACGACGAGGCGATCAAGGTCAACCTGGCGGCCGTCCCGGCCGACGTGGCCAAGATCGTCTTCCCGGTGTCGATCTACGACGCGGAGAACCGCCAGCAGAGCTTCGGCCAGGTCCGCAACGCCTTCATCCGGGTGGTGAACCAGGCCGGCGGCGCCGAGATCGCCCGCTACGACCTGTCGGAGGACGCCTCGACCGAGACCGCGATGGTCTTCGGCGAGCTGTACCGCAACGGCGCCGAGTGGAAGTTCCGCGCCATCGGCCAGGGCTACGCCTCCGGCCTGCGCGGCATCGCCCAGGACTTCGGCGTCAACGTCTGAGCAGCTGTCGGGCGGGGTGCGGGCCGGTTCCGTTCGCGGAGCCGGCCCGTCGCCGTTCCTACTCCGGCGGGAGGGCCATCACCCGGTCGCCCTGGACGGCGATCAGCAGGTCGTCGTTGCCGGCCAGGTGCCAGGGCAGGTCGATCGAGGCGCCGGTCTGGAAGGTCCAGCGGAGCTTGCGGTTCACCACGTCCACCGCGTGGATGCCGCGGTCCGCGGTGGGCACGAACAGGGTGTCCCGGACCAGCACGGGGCTGTCCATCAGCACCTCGGAGGGCAGCTCCAGGTGCCACAGCTCGGTGCCGTCGGCCGCGTCGAAGGCCACCACCCGGCTCGGCGCGGTCGGGGTGTAGGTGGTGCCCTGGACGGTCATGGTCAGGCCGCCGAGTATCGAGTAGACGACGTGCTTGCCGGTCGCGGGCGGTGAGTACCACAGGCGGGTGGAGCGGTCGGAGGTCTTCGCCCACACCTGCTTGCCGTCGGAGACCCGCACGCCCTGCAGGCCGTTCGGCGCGGCGGAGCAGAACACCAGGCCGTCCTGCAGCACCGGCTGGTAGGTGGACTGCGAGTTGGTGGTGGCGAACCAGGTCTGGGCGCCGTCGGCCAGCGAGCGGGCGACCAGGTTCTCCTTGCTGTCGGTGTAGAGCAGCGTGTCCGAGGTCAGGTCGGAGCTGACCAGGTAGTCGGCGGTCTGGTTGCGGTGCTGGTTCCACAGCATCGAACCGTCCTTGCGGGACAGCGCCATGATGCCCTTGCCGGGCTTGGCTCCGGAGTCGGGCAGACCGGCGGAGTCCAGCGTCAGGTAGGCGCACATCGCGTACACGGCGCGGTCGTCGGCGGCCAGCACGGTGTCGGAGGCGATCTGGGTGCCGTTCGGCTTCGCCGGCTCGGAGCGGTACTTCCACAGCACCGCGCCGGAGCCGGCGTCCACCGTGATCAGGTCGGCGATGGTGCCGTAGGAGATCGAGCCGCCGGCCTGGGCCAGGTGGTAGGCCATCGCGTCCTTGGTGATCCACTTCTCCTTGCCGTCGGCCAGGTCCACCGCGATCAGGTCCGCGCTGCCCAGGTGCAGCAGGCCCGGGGAGAACGCCATGCCGAGGCTGCCGGAACTGCTCGACGACAGCCGGTACGTCCACAGCGGGGCCGGGGGCACTCCCGGGGCCCGGGTGCTGAGGGCCGGGGACGGCGAGGCGGGGCTGCCGGACGGCGGGGCCGGGTCGACGTGCGGGGCGGCGGTGCGGCGGGTCAGCGCCCAGGCGGTCAGGCCGCCCGCGCCGGCCAGCACGGCCGCGCCGCCGCCCAGCAGCAGCGCCCGGCGGGACGGGCGGGCGGCCGGGGTGCCGACCGGCGCGGTGGGCGTCGACGCTCCGTCGGGCGTGCGGGTGCCGAGCCGGACGGTGCCGGTGGCGGACGGGGCGGGCCCGGAGACCTCGGTCGGGGTGCGGACGGCCGGGGCCCGGCGCGGGTCGGCCGGGGCGGCGACCCGGATCGGGTCCTCCAGGTCCATCACCTCGGCGGCGCGGGTGGCGATGTCGGAGGCGACCGCGACGGGCAGCCAGCCGGAGCGGGCCGGGACGACGGACTCGCCGAGCAGCGCGCCGAGCCCGGCGGGGGAGGGGCGCTGCGCCGGATCCTTGGCCAGGCAGGCGGTGACCGCGGGCCGCAGCTGCTCGGGCAGCCCGGTCAGGTCGGGCGCGTCGTGCACCACCCGGTACAGCAGGGAGGCCGCGGACGGCGCGCCGCCGTCCTCGACCCGGTCGAACGGGGCGCGGCCGGTGGCGGCGAGGACCAGCACCGAGCCGAGCGAGAACACGTCGGAGGCCGGGCCGGTGCGGCGGCCGTCGGCCTGCTCGGGGCTCATGAAGCCGGGCGAGCCGACCACCACGCCGGTGGAGGTCATCCGGTCGCCGTCCAGTGCCCGGGCGATGCCGAAGTCGATCACCCGGGGTCCGTCGGCGGCCAGCAGCACGTTGGACGGCTTGAGGTCGCGGTGCACCAGCCCGGCCGCGTGGATCGCCGTCAGCGCCTGGGCCAGGCCCACGCCGAGGGTGCGGACGCTGTCGACCGGCAGCGGCCCGTGGGCGTCCACCGCGTCGATCAGCGCGGGGCCGAGCACGTACGCGGTGGCCAGCCAGGGGGACTCGCCGTCCTGGTCGGCGTCGACCACCGGGGCGGTGAAGGTGCCGCCGACGGAGCGGGCGGCGGTCACCTCGCGGCGGAAGCGCTCGCGGAAGTCGGCGTCGTGGGCCAGTTCGGCCCGCACCACCTTGACCGCGACGGTCCGGCCGCCGGCCGAGCGGGCCAGGTAGACCCGGCCCATGCCGCCGACGCCGAGCCGCGCCAGCAGGCGGTAGGGGCCGACGGATTCGGGATCGGTGCGGTCGAGCGGTTCGAACGGCATCGTGCCGATGCTCCCTCTGTTCGTCCTCTGGTGCGTCCGTGCCCGCGCGACGGTTCGTTCGGCGGTGGCGGCAGCGTACCGGGCGGATTCCGGCCCGTTCCGGCCGGACGGGAAACGGATGCGCGCTTGATAGATTCGGCCGCGATCCGCCCCCGGCCGAGTGCCTGTGCGGGACGGCTTCGGGCCCGTGGAACACGTGGGGCCGGTCGGGTGGAGAGCGGAGTTCAGGAAGTTCAGTCGGGTGTGCAGCAGCCGTACGGCCGCCGAGGGGCGTAGATCTCTTGGGGTGCGTCCTTCGGGCGTGCCCCGCCGGACCGGCCTCCCGGGCGGTCCGACGGCAGATCACCGCAGCACACCCCGGGAGCCCCGGAGAACGGGAGCTGGGAGGAAAGTCCGATGACCGTCACCCTTGCCAAGGGCGGAAACGTCTCGCTGACCAAGGCCGCGCCGAACCTGACGCAGGTCCAGATCGGCCTCGGTTGGGACGCCCGGTCCACCACCGGCGCGCCGTTCGACCTCGACGCCAGCGCACTGCTGTGCTCCGGCGGCCGAGTCCTCGGCGACGAGTACTTCGTCTTCTACAACAACCTGCGCAGCCCCGAGGGCTCGGTCGAGCACCAGGGCGACAACCTCACCGGCGACGGTGACGGCGACGACGAGGTGGTCGACGTCCACCTCGACCTGGTGCCGGTGCAGATCGACAAGGTCGTCTTCGCCGTGTCCATCTACGACGCCGACGCCCGGCTGCAGAGCTTCGGGCAGGTCTCCAACGCCTACATCCGCGTGGTCAACGTGGGAGACGGCAGCGAGATCGCGCGCTACGACCTCAGCGAGGACGCGTCCGGCGAGACCGCGATGATCTTCGGCGAGCTCTACCGCTACCAGGGCGAGTGGAAGTTCCGCGCCGTCGGCCAGGGCTACGCCTCCGGCCTGCGCGGCATCGCGCTCGACTTCGGAGTCAACGTTCAGTAAGCACCCCGGAATCGGTCAATTCCGGTAGCCAGAAAGGTAACTGACCTCGTGTTCCTCCGTACGTTCGGATGGTCCTTCGCCATCACGATCGCCGGCCTGATCGCCGCCGGCCTGATCTGGGGGGCCGAAGGATTCGGCGTCGTCCTGATCCTCTCGATCCTCGAGATCTCTCTGTCCTTCGACAACGCCGTCGTCAACGCCACCGTTCTCAAGCGGATGAACCCGTTCTGGCAGAAGATCTTTCTGACGGTCGGCGTGCTGATCGCGGTCTTCGGCATGCGGCTGGTCTTCCCGCTGCTGGTGGTGGCGCTGACCGCGCACCTCAACCCGGCGACCGTGGTCCAGCTGGCGCTGGACTCCGGCATGACCCACGACGGCCACACCTACGCGCAGTACCTGGAGATGGCCAACCCGGCGATCGCCGCGTTCGGTGGCATCTTCCTGCTGATGATCTTCCTCGACTTCATCCTGGAGGAGAAGGAGTTCAACTGGCTGCGCTGGCTGGAGAAGCCGCTGGAGAAGATCGGCAAGCTGGAGGCCCTCTCCTCGGTCCTCGCGCTGGTGCTGCTCGCCCTGTCGGCCCGGCTGTTCGCCGGTGACCGTGCCGAAACGGTCCTGCTGGCCGGTGTCTGCGGTCTGGCCACCTACCTCGCCGTCAACGGCCTGTCCGGGGTCTTCGAGTCCGGCCTGGAGGAGCAGGAGGAGGCCGAGCACGAGGCCGAGCGCAAGGGCAAGTCGATCGTCCAGGTCGGCGGCAAGGCCGCGTTCTTCCTCTTCCTCTACCTGGAGGTCCTGGACGCGTCCTTCTCCTTCGACGGCGTGGTCGGCGCGTTCGCCATCTCGCAGGACATCTTCCAGATCACCCTGGGCCTCGGCATCGGCGCGATGTACATCCGTTCGCTGACCGTCTTCCTGGTCCGCAAGGGCACCCTGGACGACTACGTGTACCTGGAGCACGGCGCGCACTACGCGATCGGCGCGCTGTCGCTGATCCTGCTCGCCTCGATCAAGTTCCACATCCCGGAGATCGTCACCGGCCTGATCGGCGTCGCCTTCATCGGCGCGGCGCTGCTCTCCTCGATGGTCCGCAACAAGCGGGAACAGGCGCTGGAACTCGCCGCACCGGCCGAGGACTGACCGCCCGCCACCCGCCCGTACGTCGTACGCAGAGAGCCGCCCGCCGGGAAGTTCCGGTGGGCGGCTCTCTCGTCTGCGGCAGGTCCGGGGCGCTGCGGCCTCGGCCGGCAGGTCCCGGGTGCCGGGCCGGGGGCGGGCCCCCGGGGGGTCAGCCGAGCTGCTGCTCGATCGCACGGAGCTTGCGCTCCAGCGAGTCCAGCTTCGGCATCGACAGGGTGTCCTCGTCCATCGTCAGGTCGATGCTGGACGAGTACGGGCTGCTGGTGCTGGTCGATTCGACGGCGGCGCGGGGGCGGCGGCCGGCGTTCAGGGCGGCGGGCTCCAGGGCGGAGGCGCCGACCCGGTCGAGAGTGGTTTCCTCGGCGGCTAGGGCAGGCTCCGTAGCGGACGACGGGGAGTCGCCCGCGGCGGCCAGCGCCGGCACCTGCCGGCCGTGCCGGGCCCGGCCCAGCATGCCGTTCTGGCGGGAGATCGCCTTCAGCTCGGCCCGCTCGCGGCGGTCGGCGCTGCGGGCGCGGATCTTGGCGTCCATCTTGGCCTGGCGCTCCTCGCGCACCTCCTCGACGGCCTCGTCCAGGCTGCGGACGTTCTCCAGCAGCATCAGCGACCAGGCGGCGTAGGTCTCGCGCGGGGCGCGCAGCCAGCGGACCACCCGGATCTGCGGCAGCGGGCGGGGGACCAGGCCCTGCTCGCGCAGCGCCGCCCGGCGGGTCTGCTTCAGCGCCCGGTCGAACAGCACGGCGGCCGAGATCGACATGCCGGCGAAGAACTGCGGGGCACCGTCGTGCGAGCCGCCGCGCGGGGCGTGCACCCAGTTGAACCAGGCCGAGGCGATGGCGAACAGCCACACCAGCATGCGGGAGCCGAGCGCCGCGTCACCGTGGCTGGCCTCGCGGACGGCGAGGACGGAGCAGAACATCGCGGCGCCGTCCAGGCCGAACGGGACCAGGTACTCCCAGCCGCCGGACAGGTTCAGGTTCTGCTGGCCGAAGCCGACCAGGCCGTGGAACGACAGCGCGGCCGCGACACCGGCGCAGCAGAACAGCAGCACGTACGAGGCGCCGCCGTAGACGGCCTCCTTGCGGCGGCGCCGCTCCTCGCTGCGCTCCCAGGAGTCGTCGGACCCCTCGGCCTTGTTGTTCTTGAAACGGAGGAAGGCCACCAGGATGGCGGTGAACAGCAGGGCTGCGCCGCCGACCACGGCCCAGACCAGCTGTATGGAGGAGAGGTTCATCGCGGGGAGGGCCTCGGCTTTCCGCAGGGCAGGGGAAGTTGGAGGTGACGTGGCGCACGGGACAACGCACGGGACACCTGTGCGGAGAGACGATATCGCGTCCGAGGGGCAGGCATCGTACGGGAGTGACGAACCCTCTGCCAGCGGGTCCCGTCGGCGGGTTGACGTTGACTCAGGAGCCCGCCGGTGGGTATTGGAGAGTCGAGGAAAGAACCGGCGCTGGGGGAGGACACGATGGTCTCGGTGTGGGAGTTCCTGAAAGGGGACCGCAGCAACAGCTTCGACACCGGAGGGCAGTTCAAGGTCACACTGACCAAGTCCCAGCCGCAGCACGCCATCACGGGCTCGGCCGCCACCACCGGCTACCTGTACATCAACCTGCACTGGTCGACCCGCAGCGCCGAGCGCCCCACCGTGGGCGGCTCGCTGCGCCGGTTCTTCGACCCGCGGATCCTGCGCCCGCTGGAGCCCGTCAGCGGCGGCGGCTCCGCACCGGTGAGCGTGGACCTCGACCTGGCCTGCATGTACGAACTCGCCGACGGCACCCGGGGCGTGGTGCAGCCGCTCGGCCGGCTCTTCGGCGACCTGAACCGGCCGCCGTACATCAAGCTCTCCGGTGACGACGTGTCAGGCGCCTCGTCCGGCGAGACCATGCACATCAACCTGGAGAAGAAGGACCAGTTCAAGCGGCTGCTGGTGTTCGTCTACATCTACGACGACACCCCGGCGTTCGACCGCACCCAGGCGGTGATCACCATCGTTCCGCAGAGCGGCCCGCGGATCGAGATCAAGCTGGACGAGCGGGCCGCGGCGGCCCGCTCGTGCGCGGTGGTGCTGATCGAGAACGACGGCGAGGGCACGCTGTCGATCCGCCGCGAGGTGCGGTACGTGCACGGCTTCCAGTCCGACCTGGACCGGCTGTACGGCTTCGGCATGCAGTGGGAGCGCGGGTACAAGACCGCCGATCAGCCCGGGAGTTAGGCCCTCGCGTCCGGCGCCGCGCGCCCGGCGGAGCCGGCTCGGGGGCCGGAGGAGCGGGCTGCGGGGCCGTCCGGCCACGATCGGTCGGACGGCCCCGGACTCAGCGCGGCTGGAACTGCGGGCCCTGCGGCGGCAGCGCGAACGACGCGCCCGGCTGCGGGGGCACCTGCGGCTGCTGGGCGGGCGGTGCGGGCGGCTGCTGGGCGGGCTGCTGCTGGTGCGGGTAGCCGTAGCCGGCGGCCTGCGGGACGGGCTGCTGGGGCTGGGCCTGCGGGTAGCCGTAGCCGCCCGCCTGCGGGACGGGCGGTTGGGCCTGCGGGTAGCCGTAGCCGCCCGCCTGCGGCTGGGGTTGAGGCTGCGCCTGCGGATAGCCGTAGCCCTGCTGGTGCGGGTAGCCGTAGCCGGCGGCCTGCGGGACGGGCGGCCGGGCGGCGGCCTGGGCGGTGTGGTGGACGGTCGGCGGCAGCGCGGGCGGCGGCGGGGCGGCGATCGGGGCGGGCGGGGCCGGGACGGGTTGCGGGGCGGGCGACTGGGAGGGCAGGGCCGGGGCGAGCGTCCAGTCGTCCTCGTCCACCGGGAACGGCGCCGGCGGTGCGGCGACGGGCTCGGGGGCGGCGGTCGGTGCGGGCAGGCGCGGGTCGGCGGCCGGCGGGGCGGCGCCGTCGCCGGCGGACTCGTCCACCGTGATGCCGAAGTCGGTGGCCAGCGCGATCAGTCCGTCCACGTAGCCCTGGCCGACGGCGCGGAACTTCCAGACGCCGGAGCGGCGGTACAGCTCGGCGGCGACCAGGGCCGTCACCTGCTCGTACTCGTCGACGGCGAACTCGGCCAGCGCGGGCGTCCCTTCGGGCGCGCCGGCGTCGAACAGCAGCACCCGCAGGTCCGGTACGGCGGGGAACGCCCCGCCCTCGGCGGAGCCGGCCAGCACCACCCGGTCCACCTCGGCGGGCAGCTTCGCCAGGTCGATCTCCACCGCGTCCCGGATCCAGCCGTCCGCGGCCTGCTTGGGCAGGTGGCGGACCAGGCCGGACGGGTGCCGGGGCTGGTTGTAGAACACGAAGTCCAGGTCGTCGCGGACCTTGCCGTCGTCGGCCAGCAGCAGGGCCGAGGCGTCCACGTCCGGGATGCCCGGGGTGTCCGTCCACCGCAGGACGGCACGGACGGCGTTGGCCGTCAGCGGGATGTTGGCGCCCTTCGCCATCACGTGCGTCATGGCGCACCATCCTGCCGCCTGCCCGGGGCCCGGGACAACGCGGGCGCGGCATCGGCGAGCCCCGGCGGCCGGTACGGCGGGGCGGGGCGGCGAGGGCGGCGGGGCGGGGTCGGCACCGGACGGCAGGGCCGAAAAGCTTGTGGGAATTCGATGTTTCGAACTGCTTCGCCGTGCTCGTCCGGTCGTACGATGGGCCGCCGGTGGCCCGGTGCTTACGACCCCCGCGGCGACCGCGCCCCGGCGAACCATCCGGCGGCGCCAACCGTCAAAGTGTCGAGGCGTCAGCCGTCACCGGCCCCCGAGCGGGTTCACAGATCAGAGTGGGAGAGCACTTTGCGCCACTTCGGGCATCTCGCGGACGACGTCCGCAGCCGGCTCTTTCACGAGCAGCCCGTCGCCTTCGACCGGGACAGCGGGGCGGACGTCCTGGCCACCGCGCTCGGCGCCACGCTCTACAGCCCCGCCACCCGCCCCACCCTGGCCCGTGACATCCGCCGACAGGCCGCCCGCGGCGTGGTCTCCATGGTGCTGTGCCTGGAGGACGCGATCGCCGACCACGAGGTCGACGACGCCGAGCACAACCTGGTCGCCCAACTCGCCGAGCTCGCCGCGCAGGACGCGACCGCCGAACTTCCGCTGCTGTTCGTCCGGGTCCGGGTCCCCGAGCAGATCACCGACCTGGCCCGGCGGCTCGGCCCCGCGCTGCGGCTGCTCAGCGGCTTCGTGGTGCCCAAGTTCACCGAGGACAGCGGGCGGCCGTTCCTGGAGGCGCTGGCCGGCGCCGAAGAGGCCGGCGGGCAGCGGCTGTTCGTCATGCCGGTGCTGGAGTCGCCCGAACTCGCCCACCTGGAGAGCCGCCGCGAGCAGCTGTTCGGCATCGCCCGGCTGCTCGACAAGCACCGCGAGCGGGTCCTCGCGGTGCGGATCGGCGTCACCGACCTGTGCTCCGCCTACGGGCTGCGCCGCTCGCCCGACCTGACCGCCTACGACGTGGCGCTGGTGGCCCAGGTGATCGGCGACGTGGTCAACGTGCTCGGCCGCGCCGACGGCACCGGGTTCACCGTCACCGGCCCGGTCTGGGAGTACTTCCCGCTCCAGGAGCGGATGTTCAAGCCGCAGCTGCGCCGCACCCCGTTCACCGAGGCCACCCCGCCCGCCGACCGGGTCCGGCAGCGGCTGATCGAGCACGACCTGGACGGGCTGATCCGGGAGATCGAACTCGACCGGGCCAACGGGCTGTTGGGCAAGACCTGCATCCACCCCAGCCATGTCGCCGCGGTGCACGCGCTGTCCGTGGTGACCCACGAGGAGCTGTGCGACGCCCAGGACATCCTCCAGCAGCACCGCGGCGGCGGCGGAGTCAGCCGCTCCGCGTACACCAACAAGATGAACGAGGCCAAGCCGCATCGGGCCTGGGCCGAGCGGGTGCTGCTGCGCGCCGAGGTGTTCGGCGTCGCGCGGGCCGACGTGTCCTTCGCGGAGCTGCTCTCCGCCTGCGTCTCCTGACGGCGGGTCGGCCGATCGGTGGACGGCGGGGTCCATCGTCCGGCCACCGAACCTGCGCCGATCGGTGCGCCGAGCGTCGCCGGTCGGTCGATCCGCAGGCCCCGGCGCGCCCCGTACGCTCGAACCCGGACGCGCAGCCGTGCGACCGATCGGACACCACCAGCACCACCCGTACCACCTGCCGTCGTGACGAGAGGAGCCCCGATGACCGTCGACACCACCGCCCCCGGGCCGGTCGCGGCCGACCCCTGGACCGGCCAGTGGGTCACCGACCGGCTGGGCCTGCGCCTGACCGGCGGGCCCGAACTCACCGCGCTGATCGGCCTCGCGCTGCGCCGCAACCCCAAACGCGCCCACCTGCTGGTCTCCCAGGTGCTGGGCAAACACGTCCCGCAGCGGCCCGAGGTGGTGCACGGCGCCGGGCTCGACCTCGGCCGCCGGGTGGCCGCACTGCTCGGCCCGGCGGAGACCGCGCGCGCCGTGGTGCTCGGCTACGCGGAGACCGCCACCGCCCTCGGCCACAGCGTCGCCGACGGCCTCGACGCGCCCTACCTGCACTCCACCCGCCGCCCGGTGCCCGGCCTTGCCCCACTCGGCGGCTTCGAGGAGGAGCACTCGCACGCCACCAGCCACCTGCTGCTCCCGGAGGACCCGGAACTGCTCGCCGGGGACGGCCCGTTGGTGCTGGTCGACGACGAGTTCTCCACCGGCACCACGGTGCTCAACACCATCCGCGCCCTGCACACCGCCCACCCCCGGGAGCGGTACGTGGTGGTCGCCCTGGTCGACCTGCGCACCCCCGCCGACCGCGACCGTCTGGCGTCCGCCGCCGCCGAACTCGGCGCCCGGGTCGACCTGGTGGCCACCGCCGGCGGCGGCGTCCAGCTGCCCGAGGACGTGCTGGACCGCGCCCGCGCCCTCATCGCGGCCGTGCCGGAACAGCCCCAACCGGACGATCCCCAGGGCGAGTTGACGCATCTTCGACTGCCCTGGCCGGACGGCCTGCCGGACGGCGGCCGGCACGGCTTCACCCCCGCCCACCGCCGCCGGCTGGACGAGGCGCTGCCCGCGCTCGGCACCGCCCTCGCCGACGCCGTCGGCCCCCGGGCCCGCCGCGTCCTGGTGCTCGGCTGCGAGGAGCTGATGTACGCCCCGCTGCGGCTCGCCGACGCCCTGCAACGCCAACTGCCGGACGCCGACGTGCGGTTCTCCACCACCACCCGCTCCCCGGTGTTCGCCCACGACCACCCCGGCTACGCGATCCGCACCCGGCTCGCCTTCACCGCCCACGACGACCCGGCCGGCGACGACTCCACCGAGCGCTACGCCTACAACGTCGCCCCCGGCAGCGACCCGGCCCGCCGCTTCGACACCGTCGTCCTGGTCGTCGACGACCCCGCCGACACCCCCGCCCTGCACCACGGCCCCGACGCCCTGCTTCCCCGCCTGCGCACCGCCACCGACCACGTGGTGCTCGCCGTTCTCCCGTCGTACCGCCCGGCGCCACCCGCCTGACGCCCCGCCGACCACCCGCTGACCGAGCATCACCCCTGCGCACCCCACCGAAGGCCCGGCATGACCGCACACACCGCCCCCTCCCCGCCCGCCGCCCGCCCGCTGCACGGACCGGCCTTCTCCAGCTACCCGGCCGCCGACGTCACCTGGCTGCTCAAGGACCTCTCCGACGTCCACCTCGAAGCACCCGTCGAGGAACGCGAGGAGGCCGTGCAGTCCGGCGGCGCCCACTACGCCGAGTCGCTGCCGGTCGAGTACCAGCCCAGCCCCGAGTACCAGCAGCTGTTCCACACCGCGCTGGCCGCCTCCGCGACCAGGCTGGCCACCGCCGTCGGCGCCGTCGCCGAAACCCTGCTGCGCGAACGCGGACCGCACCTGGTGCTGGCCTCGCTCGCCCGGGCCGGCACCCCCGTCGGCATCCTGATCCGTCGCTGGCTCGCCCACGCCCACGGCCTCGACGTGCCGCACTACACCGTCTCCATCGTCCGCGGCCGCGGCATCGACCAGGTCGCGCTGCGCCACCTCGCCGCCCACCACCGCGCCGCCGACGTGGTCTTCGTCGACGGCTGGACGGGCAAGGGCGCCATCACCCGGGAACTCGACCGGGCCCTCGCCGGCACCGGCTTCGACCCCGACCTCGCCGTCCTCGCCGACCCCGGCAGCTGCGTGCGCACCTACGGCACCCGCGACGACTTCCTGATCCCGTCCGCCTGCCTCAACTCCACCGTCTCCGGCCTGGTCTCCCGCACCGTGCTGCGCGCCGATCTGACCGGGCCGGACGAGTTCCACGGCGCCAAGTTCTACCGGCAGCTGGCCGACGCCGACGTCTCCGCCCGGTTCGTCGACACCGTCGCCGCCGAGTTCCCGGCCGTCGCCGCCGCCGTCGCCGCCGAGACCGCCCGCCTCGCCACCGCCGACCGCACCCCCACCTGGGAGGGCTGGGCGGCCGTCGAGCGAATAAGCACCGAGTACGGCATCGACAGCGTCAACCTGGTCAAGCCCGGCGTCGGCGAGACCACCCGGGTCCTGCTGCGCCGCGTCCCCTGGCGGATCCTCGCCCGCCGCGGCACCGGCGCCGACCTCGACCACGTCAGGCTGCTCGCCGCCCAGCGCGGCGTCCCCGTCGAAGAGATCGACGACCTGCCGTACAGCTGCGTCGGCCTGATCCACCCGCGCTACACCCGCGGCGCCACCGGAGCGGACGGCACCGCCGTCCACACCTGACCCCGCCCCCGACCGAAGGAGACCCCGCCCGTGCCGCAGTTCCTGGTCGCCAGCGACCTCGACCGGACCCTCGTCTACTCCAACCGCGCGCTCGCCCTGGACGTGCCCGACCGGCTCGCCCCACGGCTGCTCTCGGTGGAGGTGCACGACGGCAAGGCGCTCTCCTTCATGACCGAGACGGCCGCCGCACTGCTCGCCGAACTCGCCGAACAGACCCCCGTGGTCCCGATCACCACCCGCACCCGCACCCAGTACGAGCGGATCAACCTGCCCGGCCCCACGCCCGGCTGGATCCCCCCGTACGCGGTCTGCGCCAACGGCGGCCACCTGCTGGTCGACGGGGTGCCCGACACCGACTGGCAGCACGAGATCCGCACCCGGCTGGACGCGGCCAGCGCCCCGCTGCCCGAGGTGGTCGAACACCTCGCCCTCGTCGCCGACCCCGAATGGACGCACAAACGGCGGGTCGCCGACGAACTGTTCGCCTACCTGGTGGTCGAACGCGCCGAGCTCCCCGCCGGCTGGATCGACGACCTCACCGCCTGGTGCGCCGACCGCGGCTGGACGGTCTCCCTCCAGGGCCGCAAGGTCTACGCGGTGCCCGCGCCGCTGTCCAAGAGCGCCGCGCTCGCCGAGGTCCGCCGCCGCACCGGCGCACAGACCATCCTCGCCGCCGGCGACTCGCTGCTCGACGCCGAGCTGCTGCTCACCGCCGACCACGGCTGGCGACCCGGCCACGGCGAACTCGCCGAGACCGGGTGGGCGGCCGACGGCGTCACCGCCCTCACCGAGATCGGCGTCGCGGCGGGCGAGGAGATCCTCCGCCAGATGCTGGCCCGGGTCCGCACCGGGGCGGTGATGCCGGCCGTCGGCTGACACGAGGCCGGCCGACGACCGGTACCAGGACCGCCGAGGGCTGACGCGAGGCCGGGCGACGACCGGCACGAGACCGGCCGACGTCGGGCCGACCGGTACTGACGCCGGGTCAGCCGCAGCAGCCGCCCCCGCAGCAGCCGCCGCCACCGCCACTCGGGGCCGGGGCGGACGCGCCGGACGCGCCCGTCACGGCGACGGTCGACAGCAGCTTCACGGTGTCGGGGTGGCCCTCCGGGCAGCTGGCCGGGTCGTTGGCCTGGGCCATCGGGCGGCTGAGTTCGAACGTGGCGCCACAGGCGCGGCAGCGGAAGTCGTAGCGAGGCATGGTCAGCAGCGTACCGAGAGGCCGCGGCGCGGCGCCGCTCCCTCGGGCAGGCCGGGGCCCCGTCCGTGGTGGGCGGCAGGCGGTGACACGGCCGGCGGCGGCAGGGCGGCAGGGCGGCTCGGGCCCGGGCCCGGGCTGCGGCAGCGGCGGTCCGGGCCGGTGGTGGCCGCGGGCGGCCGGCGGCACGGGACGGTGGAGAACCGGCGGGCGGGCGGCGGACGTCCTGCCGCGCCCGGGCCGTCGCTCCGCAGGCCCCGTGCTGCCGGCCGGTGGCCCGCCGCTCAGCGGCCTGCCGGGGTCGGTCGCCGACTCGGTGGGCGCTCAGCGGCCGTTCAGTGGGCGCTCAGTGGCCGCGGATCATCGTGACGACCTCGGCCGCCGTATCCCGGACCGCCGCCAGTTCGGTCAGGAACTGCCAGTAGTCGGGGTGTCGGCCGGCCTGCTCCAGGGAGGCGACGGCACGGTCCAGCCGGCCGACCGCCGCGTCCAGCGGGCCGGCGTGGCGCGGGTCCGGCGCCTGCCGGCCGGCCATCGCCAGCCGCTGGGCGTCGCGCAGCGCGAACCGGGTCCGCTCGATCTCGCGCTGCGGATCGTGCTGCACCTCGTTCAACTGCCGCAGCCGCTCGTTGACGGCCGTCACCGACCCCTCGGCGGTCTCCAGCAGCGCCCGCACGGTGCCGATCGCCGAGGTGGCGTCCGCCCACCGCTGGTCGGCCCGGGCCCGCACCGCGTCGGTCAGCCGCGACCTGGCGCCCCGCACCGCGTCGGCGGTCTGCGCCGACACGTGCTGAAGGTCCTGCCAGCAGGCCATCGAGAACCGCCGCCGCAGGTCGCTCAGCGCGGGCTCCACGGTGCCGGACCGGTTCTCCAGCGCGTCGATCCGGGTGCGCAGCGTGCCCACCCGGCGGTCGATCTCCGCGGCCCGCTCCGGCAGCTGCGCCGCCTCCGTCCGCACCGCCTCGGCCCGCCGCACCACGTCCTCCGCGCGCTGAAGGGTGGCCGGCACGCCGTGCTGCGAGACGCCCTGGTTCAGCCGGCTCAGCTCCGGCGCCAGCTCGGCCAGCCGGGCCGCCAGATCGTCGGCCCTCAGCCCCGCGCCGCGCGCCTGCTCCAGCGCGACGGTCGCCGCCAGCAGCGCCTGCTTGGCGCGCTCCACCGCCGGCGCCACCCGGATCAGCTGCGCCTCGGCGTGGTCCACCAGCGGCTGGAGCCGGCTGACGAAGGTGCCCAGCTCGGTGCGCTTCGCATCCAGCTCGCGCTTGGCCTGCTCCAACTGCTGCTTGGCACGGAACGCCGCCGACGGATCCAGCTCGGCCGCCTCCAGGTCGACCGCGTCCAGCGCCCCCAGATAGGCCACCGTCACCTGGTCGATCCGGGCCACCAGGTCCGCGTACTCCCGCTCCACCCTGCGGGCGGTGGCCGGCTCGCCCGCCGACTTCACCGTCTCCACCGCGAGCAGCGCGTCCCGCTGCGCCGAATCCAGCTCGTAGAACGACTCCTGCGCCGCCTCCCGGGCCGCCCGGGCATCCGCACGCGCGCCGTCCCGCCGGCCGCCGCCCCACCAGCCGCCCCGACCCCCGCCACCGCCGCCGGCCACCCTCACCACGCGCTCCCTGCTCCGTCCCGTCCCGCCACTCCAGCGGCCATTCTTCCCGATCACCCACCCCACCCGGCACCCCCCGACGACACCCCCGTCCGCGAGGGGCGGCGAACCACTCCCGGGACCAGGTAGTCTGTCCACTCGTCGTGCGACCGGCCCCACCGGTCCCTTCGACGCGGGCGCATAGCTCAGCGGTAGAGCGCCGCCCTTACAAGGCGGATGTCGGCGGTTCGAAACCGTCTGCGCCCACCCTCGCAAGCAGGGTGAACCTGGCAAAGGCCCAGCTCGGAGCATGTTCTCTCGGTTGGGCCTTTCCTGTTTGTCGCGCATCGCATACGTAAACTCTCGCAGTCTCTACGGGATGACTACGCGAGCAGTCCTCCTAAAATTCTCCTAAGTGATCATGCTGTTCTCGCAGGTCGCGGGCGCATGCGGCACGAAGCGCCCCCAGCCGACTCCTACGGCTGGGGGCGCTTCGGGTTGGCTCCAGGCGGGGAGGGGGGTCAGTCATCCTGCCCTGGTGCCGGCAGCCGGCCGGTGCGATGCGAGCGCAACTCCCGTGTGCCCGGCATCGACTGGTCGGCTCCCGCCGCCGAGCGCCCGATTCAGGCGGGCACTCCGTGGCGGTGTTCAGGGGCCCGGCCGCGTTGGCGGCCGGGCCTTCTGTGTGGGGCGTCAGCCGCCCCAGTTGGTGTCGTTGGCGGTGTAGGTCGTGGTCGGCGACGGGGTCGGCTTCGGCGCCGGCGCGTCGTCCGCGTGCGCGGTGGTGACCGCGAGGGCGAGGAGCGCGGCCACGAGGGTGCCGACTGCTGCGGAGATGACCCTGCTGAGCTTCATGTTGACTCCGATCATGTAGTGACCGCTGCTGGGCAACACCCGCTGCTGGCAGGCGACTTGCCATGCTCTTGGCGGTTCGAGCAACGATCTCGCACGAAGTAGTTGCACGGCAAGGAATCTGGTGGTTCATTCAGATGAACCTGCACTTGGATGCAATCGACTGGGGATCATGGACATCGACATCAGCCCGGAAGCCCGCGCCCTGTACACCCGGGTAGCCGCTGGCGAGCCCATCTCGGACGAGGACCAGGGCGCGGCCTGGCAGCTGCTCAACCGCGGGCTGCTGCGCGAGGACCCGGGGCGCGGCCTCGCCCTCGTTGACCCCGGCTACGTCGGTGCCCGCTGGGAAGCCGAGTACCACGGCCAAGCTGCCGCCCTGCTCGCCCAGGCCGCCACCGTTAGTGACCTCCTTGCTGACCTCCGCCAGGCTTACGACGGCCGTAGTGTCGACCCTCGGGCTGGCCTGGTTGACCTCGTCCGCGGATCGACGGCGATCAACGCGCGCATCGGCCAGCTCCTGGACGGCTGCACCACCGAACTGCTCGTGTGCCAGCCGGGCGGCGCTCGCAGTCGCGAGACCCTGGAGGAGACGAAGGGGCGCGACATCGAGACGATTCAGCGCGGGGTTGCCGTCCGCACGCTCTACCACGCTGACGCCCGGACAGGCGAGGCCACCGAGCTATGGGTGGCCGAGATGACGAAGGCCGGCGCCGAAATCAGGACGCTTGCCGAGCCCTTTCAGCGGATGATCCTGATCGACCGGTCGATGGCGGTCATCCCTGGGAACTCGATCCTCACCACCAGCCGCGAGGCGGTCGCTTACGTCGTCAACGATCCGGGTGTGACCGGCTTCCTCGCGGCGAACTTCGAGCGCGACTGGTCCAGGGCCGCGCCATGGACTGGACTTGAGGAGCAGTCCATGCTGACCCCCCGTCATGAGCAGATCCTGCGCGCCCTCGAGCAGGAACAGAGCTACGAAGCGATCGGGAAGCAGATGAAGGTCAGCTCGCGAACGGTGGCTATGCAGGTGGCCGAGATGAAGGAGATCTTGGGCGTTGACACTCTGTTCGGGCTGGCTTGCAAGTGGCGGGCGTGCGCTCACTGAATCGGGGACCGGAGCAGTGCGGCAGCAAGCCGGTTCACGGTTTCGGCAGGAGCTGATCCGAGCTGTACGAGCGGGCAGTCCAGCGCCATGGCGCCCACGTCCAGGCCAAGTGATGGCAGGACGATCCCGTGCCGGGACAGGGCCGCCCGCAGGCTGTTGGCGGCGGCTTCCGCTTCGGCGGCTGGCTGTGCTGTCACTGGCGCTCCGGTGCTCGGCCCCCGAGTGGGCTGGACATCTTATCGAACGAACGCTCGATAAGTGACGAATACATGATGCAGACTTTTGATCATGTACAGGTGAATGTCAACGGGTGTCACCAGCCCGTGGATCCCGCCGCACCCCCACCGAGCAGCAGCTCGAGCAGCGGGCGCGGTTCGGCCGACGACTCCGCCAGCTGCGGGTCGCCCGGGACCTCTCCCAGGAGCGGCTGGCCGAGCTGGCCGGCCTGGACCGGCAGACCATCGGCTACTGGGAGCGTGCGCGGACCAACCCGGGGCTGGACGAGATCACTGCGGTGGCTGGCGCGCTCGACGTCGACCTGTGGCAGCTGTTCGTCGGCTAGGTGTCCGGCCAGACACCGGCGACCCGCCCTTGCGTTGGGTGCGCTTAGGCAGTCGCCGGCCAGGCGAACTTGGACCGCGGGGCGGCGTGCAGCCGGGTGGCCATCAGGCCGATCTCGGCCACTGTGCCGCTGATGATGATGCGCGCCTGGCCGCTGTCCAGGGCGTCCTGGTCGACGGTGACCCGCATGGACGAGTAGCCATGCTGCCCGAGCGCGGCGCGCATCAGGGTGGCCCCTTCCTCGGCGTAGCTCGCGCGGCCCTCCGGGGTCGGCTCCCACATGCTGGTGTCGCGGTTGGTGGTCACTGGTGCTCTCCGGGTGTCGTGTTCTGGGGTTGGGGCTGGGGTGCAGCTGCGCGGCTGCACCCCACGTGGTCGCTGATGGCGTCGGAGTGGCTGTTGATCGGGCCGGCGTACTTGCCGCGGCCGTACCCGTGGCATCTGGGGCAGTACCCGAGCGTCTGGGGTGCGGTTCCGCCGGCGGGCTGCTTACTCACGTGAGGTCCCGCGCGACGGCGTCCAGGTAGGCGCCCCAGCAGTCCGAGGCAGTCGGATCGATGTCGCGGCCGACACCGGTGAGGCACCGGTGGCAGTCGCCGCACGGGGTGTACCGCTCGTCATCGGTCGGGCTGCTGGCCGCGGGCCGCATGGTCTTGATCACGATGGCTCTTCTCTGATCACCGGGGACGCACCGCGGTAGGTGCAGGACCAGAGTCGGCGGTGGCGGCGCGAATCTGCAGGGCCGCCGTGAGTACTCACCGTGTCCACCCTGCCGCCGATACCCTCAACTCACCGACGAGGAGGATCCGATGGGGCCGCTCGACCATGTACTCGCCGACCCGCAGGTCATCGCCGCGTGCGAGGCTCGCAGGATCGGCACGCTCTTCAACATCGCCCGCCGCCACGGCCTCGGTCCCGCTCGGATCGCCCAGCTGACCGGCATCGGCACCAGTCGCGTCACCGAGTACATGCAGGGCCAGCGCGAGGTCACCTCGATCACCGTGATCGAACGCGTCGCCGATGGCCTACGCGTCCCCGGACACATGCTCGGCCTCGCCAGTCGCCCCTGGGAGGCGCCCGGCGGACCCGCGCCCTCCTACCAGCCGGCCGCCGTGCCGGAGACCTGGGAAGTCCTTGACATGCTCAGCCGATCCACTGCGTCCGACGCCGCACTCACCCACCTGGAGGCCGCGGTAGCTGACGTTGCCTACCGCTACCCGGCGAACGCACCCGCAGCCACTGCCGCCATCCTGCAGCGCCAGCTTGTCAGCGTGTACGACCTCCTTGGCCGGCCGCAGCAGCTCGCCGCCCGGCGCCGGTGCATCCGGATACTGACGGTCGTCTCCGGACTGCTGGGCTTCGCCCATCACGACCTCGGCGACCGCATCCGCAGCGACGCGCACTTCCACCTCGGCCTGGTGGCCGCAGAAGAGGGCGAGGCCGACGACCTCACCGCCTGGCTGCTGACCATGCGATCCATCGTCGAATACACAGCCGGCCGGCTCCGGTCCGCCGACGACCTGCTGCAGCACGCAGCGAGCCTGGACCAGGCTGCGGGCCCACGGCGCCGCGCATGGGTGGCGGCTAACCACGCCCGGTCCCTGGCCGCTGCCGGTGCCCGATCGGAGGCGCTGGCCACACTCGACCAAGCCGCCGCCCTCCTCGACTTTGCTGACGATCCGATCGGTGGCCTGGACTTTTTTACAGGGGCACGCCTCGACGGTCTGGCAGGTGAGGCATACGCCCACCTCGGCGAACACGCCGTCGCCGCCGGGCTGCTGGAGACCGCGATCCAGGCCCGCTCTGCCGAGGACACCAAGGGGCGGTCGGTGCTGACCATCGACCTCGCCGAGTGTCAGCTCCGCCAGGGCGACGTGGACGCCGCGTGCTCCATCGCTCAGGCCGCGCTCGACCTGGCCGACGGGGCGGTCACCAGCCGTCTGGTCCTGCGCGCGGCCCAGCTCCAGGACGCTCTCACCCCGTGGCAGTCCACCCGCCCGGTGCGGGAGCTCGCGGAGCGCGTGAGAGGGTCGAAGCTCCAGCTCACGCGCGCATAGAGGAGACTCGGGTGGAGTGGCAGCAGCACGGTCGCCGGCAGGTCTACGGCTCGCCCTGGGTCGAGGTGTGGCTCGATGACGTGACGATCCCCGGCATCGGCCGGATCGACCACCACGTGATCCGATACCCGAAGGGCTCGACCACCTCCGTCGTCACCAACGAGCTAGGCCAGATCCTGCTGCTGTGGCGGCACCGGTTCATCACCGGCCGCTGGGGCTGGGAGGTGCCGGCCGGATGGGCCGAGCCCGGCGAGGATCCGGCGCACGCCATCGCACGGGAGGTCGAAGAGGAGACCGGCTGGCGGCCGGGCCGGGTCGAGCTGATGACCGAGTACGACGCGATGGCCGGCATCTCGAACGCCCACTTCCGTAGCTACCACGTCACCGGGGCTGTGAAGGTCGGTGAGCCGGAGGACGTTTCCGAGGCAGCCCGGATCGAGTGGCATTCGGAGGCGGACGTGGTGAAGCTGCTGACGAGCAGTCAGGTATCGGATGGCCCGTCGCATGCCGCCCTGTCTTACTACCTCGGCCCTTACCGTCTCGCCTGCGGGTAGCTGTCGATCCGTTGCTTCGTCGGGGGTGCGCCCCGCCCGCCAACTCTTTCGAGGGCGGTGCGGGGCGGCAGCTGGCCAGCTAGTGCCTGACGGCGAAGGGGCTGAAGGCGGCAGCCGTCACAGCGACCCCAGTCACAGCGATCAGCAGCCAGATTTTAATCTCGCTCACCTCGTGCTCCCGCCGCTCGTCGCGGAGTTGAAGCCGGAGAACCTCCTGCTCCAGCCGTGCGATCAGGGCGGATAGCTCGTTGAGAGTGTGTGCCATGATGGATCCCATCGCGTGTACGTGCATCCTAAGTCCGGCCGCGACTCGCCAGGGGGTGTGTCACCACCCCCTGGCTATCTTCCTGTTCGGCCGACACCATGATGGGGCATCAGGGTTGATTCTGTTAAATCCCCTGCATAGGCCATGTCTTGACCATCTGACCGACCCGCTCGATGTGCACCCCGCCGCTGCCGTTCTGCGCAAAGACGCAGGTAGAGAAGCAACTTGCACATGTCTCAATTGATTCTCTAATCCATTTTGATTGGAATGGCTGGGTTCCAGGGAATTAGTTGGCAAGGGGTTGGGATGGCATCCATGGGAAGAACGTAGAAAAGCCCCGACCGGCCGAAGCTCAGTTTGGACGGTGTTACGACTTGGGCACACCGCCTTCACGCTGCCTGCCCACCCCGATACCGTCCCCCTGCACACCAATCACCAGGGGAGACCATGCGCCGCACCACCCTTGCCGCCGCCACCGCCGGCATCGCCCTCATCATGACCGGCTGCAGCAGCACCGCGGCGCCGGAAGCCGCCACCACCCCGGCTGCGGCGGTTCCAACGCCCAGCTCGTCCAGCGCGGCCGCCCAGCAGCCCGCCGCCGCCGCACCCCGTGATGCGAAGGCCGCCGTCACGGCGCTCACCGCCGCCGTTCCCAGCATCAAGGCGGTGAAGACCTACAGTGCCGACGACGACCCCAACCACCTCCTCGGCCGACCCAACCAGTACATCTCCAAGACGGCGTTCGCCGACTCGCGCATCAAGGCGGAGGACGTGGAGATGGAGGACGAGGACTCGGTGGCCCGCGGCGGCTCCATCGAAATATTCGCCACTCCGGCAGACGCACAGGCCCGCGTCGACTACATCGCCGGGATCATCAAGCAGATGCCCGCGTTCACCGAGTACGACTACGTGCACGGCGCGGAGGTGCTGCGGGTGTCGAAGCTGCTGACACCCGAGCAGGCGAAGCAGCTGCAGGCCGCCCTGCAGGCCTGACCGCGAACACGAAATACCGCCCCGCCGGCTGAAGCCGAGCGGGGCGGTGGTGTTCAGCGACCCATGATCTGGGCGAGGCCTGCGCCGGACCCGGCGCCGAGTACGACGGCAGCACCCATCGCCATCCAGACCCGGGCCTCCAGGGACCGGATCCGCTTCTCGTGATCGCTGGTCTCCTCCCGATGGCCACGCTGGTCCTCCAGGAACCGGTCGATCTTCTCGTCCATCCTGATCTGCCGGTCAGCGATCCTTCGAACCTCCGCGTACATCTGGCTAGGAGAGATGACGACGCCCGGGTCGGGCGGCGGGCTGGTCACTCGCGGCTCGCCGGGTCCGCCGCGGTCGGCAGCAGCGCCGCGGTGCCCGTGCGGCCGAGGAAGCTGCTGAGCGCGCCCTTGACGACGGCGAGGCCGGCCGGGATCGCCGCCACTGCCGCCGACTCGGCGGCCGACAGGCTCGTGATCCCGCCGACGAGCAGCAGGCCGATCAGGGCCTCCGCATACGTCGCGGAGGTGCGCTCGGCGAGGTCGACCAGGAATCTGGGCATGTCAGTTCCCCTTCTGTGCGGTCGGGTTGGCGGGGGTGACGGTCACCTGCAGCTGGACCGCGTCCGCCAGGGCGGCCCGCACGTCCTGCGGCAGCCGTCCGAGCGCGGCGTGCAGCGGGGGGATCACGTACCTCAGCGGATGGGTGCCCGGGTCCGCCGGGCGGTCCGCCAGGGCCTGCAGCAGCCAGTACAGGACGTCGTGGGTGAGGTCGCTCTTCTTGCGCTCGATCGCGGTCTGGACGATGCGGTCCAGGTCGGCCTCGGTGAATGCAGCCAAGGGGTCCTCCTCGGTGATGGGGTTGGTGGTGGCGGTCTTGGTGCCGCCGAGGCGTGGGTCCGCGGAGACGGTGCCCTCCGGGTACGCGGGCACGCCGTAGCCGTAGACGCTGCTGCGGGCCCGGGTGCGGCGGTAGACGCCGTCTCCCTCCGGCGAGCCGCCCGAATTCGAGTTCCCCTCGACGGTGGTGATCGTGGTGGCGTCGTAGGCGACGACCACGCCGGTGTGGCTGCTGCCGCCCGTGCCCAGATAGAACGGGCCGCCGAGCACCGGGTAGGCGGACCAGCGGCCACGCTGCTGCCACCAGGCGACGGCGTCGAGGCAGGACGCCGTCATCGGCCACAGGTTGTCCATGCCGGTGCGGTGGGCGCCCCAGGCTTCGAAGGTGGCGCACCAGGGCTGGCCGTCCGACCACTCCAGCCCGGGTGTCTCCCGGCTGTAGCGCTGGCGGTTGTTCCACGTGCCGTCCGGATCGCGGCCCTCGTGCTGGCCGACCTGGCCGAGCAGCAGGCCGACGAACTGGTCTCTCAAGGTGGGCCTCCGGGTATTAGTGAGTGCCCGAACATGTCGCCTGTCGCCAGTTCGGGCTGATGTGGGGAAGTTGTGGCGGGCGCGCGCTACCGTGGTGAGCATCAACGGCCAAGGGGGGCAACGGACATGAGGGTCAGCAGGCAGGCCGCGGCAATCGCGGCGTCGGTGGTGGCGGTGCTCGGCATCGGCGGCGGCGCCTGGGCGCTCAGCACGAGCGGCGGCAGCGGTCAGCAGGTGCAGACGGCCGACACCGTGAGCCCGAGCGCGAGCCCGAGCAGCAGTCCGAGCGAGAGCTCGAGCGCCAGCCCAGCGGCAACCGTCAGCCCGAGCGCGAGCGACCCGATGCCCAGCACTGCCGCGCCGGCCACGACCGAACCGACCACCAGGCCGACCACGACGAAGAAGGGCAGCAGCAAGATGAGCACCCCGACCGGAGAGCCGGCCACCAGTCACCCCGTCAGCACCGACCCGCCCGGCGCCACCGCAGGCCAGTGGAACGGCGGAACCGGCACCGTCGACAACGGCCCGTACCCGAGCCGCGGCCCCGTCGACGGGCCGACCGGCGACCCGTACCCGGTCACGCCCTGATCATCAGGACTGCACGCCGAACGTCGACAGCCCGCGGATCCCGATGTTGCCGGTGCCGCTGGTGACGCGGGCCTGCCAGTGCAGATAGGTCGGTGTGTACAACGCCCCTGCCAGCGGCCCGGCTACAGCACCGTATGTCCAGGCCCCGGCCGATATGGCGACCGGACCCGCAATGACGGTGCCAAGGTCGTCAACGAGCTGGATCTGACCGGCTACCCCAGCATCGGCCCTGACCAAGTAGTGCGCATAGATCTTCGGGTGCTGCTTGACCCAGGCCAGGTTCTGCAGGGTCGTGAAGGCGGAACTGTTGGTTGTGAAGGTCGGGGACTCGGTTGCGCCGAACCACGCGTCCGTGCTGAGGTACGGGCGGGCCAGGCCGCCGGCGGCCACGTCGTCAGCGACGACTGTGGTACCGGCCTTGTCCCGCAGAGCGAGGGCCTGCGGGTTACCGTCTGCGCTGTACAGGCTGAACGCCAGCGCGCCGTCCTCGCGGTACATCAGGATGCCGCGCTGCTCGGACCCGTCGGGATGGCTCGGGGAAATCTTGCCGACCCACATCTGCGTCCGCGAGCCGTCCACCGACATCATCCGGAACGAACCGCCTCCCAGCACCTGGACGTTGCCGCCCCTGATTTCGTTCATCGCGGGGCGGGTGTTGACGGCTCCCTGGAGGTCGCGGATCTGCTGCTGCATCTCCCGGACCGTGTCGGTGATGTCCTGCGGCACGTGCGGCATCAGGCGGCCTCCAGGTACAGGTCGGTGGTGGTGGGGCGACCGCGCTCCGCAGGCTGGACGCGCAGGCCGACGATCCGGTAGCGGGCGGAGAGTCCCTCGGAGTACCAGAGGTCGCCGGCCGCGATTTTGAGACGGATGTAAGAGCCGAGCTGGAGCTGTCCGGCCGCGGACGACAACACGGTGATCGACGGGATCGCCACCGGAGCCCGGTAGCGTGCGAGGTCCGCGCGGGCGTGTGAGGTGAGGGTGTCAGGTTCGCTGACGGTGGAGTAGTCGGAGCTGCCGTCAAGTCTCGGCCAGCCGGCCGCGATGTCGTCCGTGCTGACCAGCAGGTCGGACAGCAGCGGCACCGAGTCCGCGGCCTGGTTGGTGTTGATCGACGCGCCCCGGGACTGCCAGGCGGTGGCCATCATCGTGGCGTCCATGGGTAGTGCGTGACCGCGTACCGCGCCCGGCGAGGTCAGCAGGACATCCCCTGTGCCGGCGGTGAGGATCGGGTACCCGAGCCGCAGCGCGCGGTGCCGGACGCCGTCCCCGCCCCGGTACACCTGGATCCGCCACTCGAATCCGCCCTCGACGGCGCCGAGTTGGTCGAGCAGGCCGCCGATCCACGGCAGGTCGGTGGCCGCGTACGTGCGGTCGCGTGCCACCCCGGACAGCTGTGTCGGGTCCATCTCGATGCGCAGGTCGCCGCCCGGGACGCCCTGCGCGTACGCCACCAGCGCCCGGGCAATGGCGAGTTGGTCGCCGCCGGCCCAGGTGAGGGTGTCGGTCAGCATCCGGTGCCCGCGCAGCCACGACTCCAGCCCGGCCGCGACGATCGGGCAGGTGTACAGGCCGCGCTCGTCGGCGGTCGGGGTGATCGCCCACAGCACCCCTGCCCATGCGATCTCCGTGCTGAACGTGGTGTGGCGTTCCAGGTAGAGCATGGTGCGGCCGGGGATCAGGACGTCCCGAGCCTGCTGGGCGGCGCGCTGGGTCGGGATCGGGACGGTTCCCGACAGTGACCCGGTGCGGCCGATGTAGTCGTCGTAGGAGACGTCGTGCAGGTCGATCAGGCCGAGCTGCCGGTCCGTCACCAGGTCGCACACCCGCAGCTGGTAGACCTCATCCGTCTCCATCACGCCACCCTGTGCAGCCGGATCCAGGACCCGACGTGCATGGTGGTCGCGGCGGCGTTGCTGGTGTTCTGCGCCCAGCGCAGCTGCAGGGCGCCGGCGGTGCCGGTGGTGGTGATCCGGCCGACCGGCCGGGCTGTCTGCCGTGATGGAAAGCCGAATGTCCCGAGGGCTCGCTGGACCGTATTCGCAGTGTCCTGGCTGTCGATCTGCAAGTTGGTGGTCGCGCTGATCGGGGCACCGAACGGCGCCCACTGCATGGTCGCGCCGGCCGGAATGGTCCAGTCCATCTTGATGTCGCCGAGGGTGGGGTTGGGCCCCTCGTAGACGAGGTCGCCGTCGAGCAGGTAGGTGGCGTTCGCCGCGAGCGGCAGGAACAGGTGCGTGTCGTTGGTCATCGTCGTGCTGGCCGAGATGGGCTGCGCGACCGTCTTGTAGGCGGTGAGCCAGCCGCCGACACCGGTCACGGTCAGGCCGCCGGTCAGCGTGGCCATCGCGGTCCCGGAGCGGGTCAGCGAGACGTCGCCGAGCTCGACCCGGCCCGCGATGCCGAGCCGGAGTGCGGCCTCCCACACGGTGCCGTTGAACCGCTCCAGGACTCCGGCCCCGCCGCCGCCGTCGCGCCACTGGCCCGCATACGCCCCGACGGCCGACCCGTTGGGAATGATCCCGCCGAGCGCCGCGGTGTAGACGCGCCGGTCGGTGACCGCGGTGCTCCACGCGATCGGGGCGCCGGCGGATGCTCCGGCCTCGACCCGGATGTCGTACAGCGCCAGGTAGGCAGTGCAGTTCGGCACGGCGGTCGGCGCGGACGGGGTGGTCGCGGGGGTGCCGGGCACCACGACGATGTCCGGCACGGTCAGGCCGCTGCTGTCGTAGCTGGAGTCGTAGGCGACGAGGAACACCCGGTCGATCCTGGGCAGGCTGGTGTGCCCGTTGGTGATCGTCTTGGTGTGCGCGGCGGTCACGGCCAGCGGGTACGCGCCCTGGGCCGCGGTGCCCTGCGCGACCGCGCGGCCGATGCCGATCGTCACATCCATGCCCGACCCGGACAGGGCCAGCGGGGTGCCGCCGGGGATCACCCCGGCCTGGGTGGTCGTCGCCGAGGACGGCGCCCAGGTGCCGATCGGGGTCAGCCGGGTGTCCTGCCGGGTCTGGCCGGGGTTGATGTGCCAGGCGGAGCGGACGGTCACAGGATCCTCCTGGTCACCAGTAGGCGGAGCGCCAGCGCACGGTCGCGCTGGCGGCGGTGGTGGCGGGGTCGGCGGAGCGGAAGGACAGCACGGTGTCGCCGGGCGGGATCCGGACCGACTCCTCGGGCACCGACCGGGCAGTGGCCGTGCCCTGCCGGTCCTGGCCGCCGAGCAGGACGGTCCCGGCCTGGGTGTCGATGTACAGCACGTCCGCCGCGGTCAGCGTCAGCGCGTACTCCAGCACCGTCGTGGTGCCGTACACGGTGATCGACGGGGTGACGCACGGCCCGTGGATCTCGATGGCCACGCCGGTGGAGGTGTCGCCGGCGTTGGTGCACAGCACGTCGCCGGTACTGCCCGGCGACCCCCAGACGAGGCCCGTCTCGGCGGGGCTGCCCCAGGCGAGGCCCGTCTCCGGGCTGCCCCAGACGAGGCCGGTCTCGGCCGTGGGCAGGCCGGTCTGTACGGACTGGGCGGCCGTGTCGTAGCGCAGCGGGTCGGAGCAGGTCCATTCCAGGCTGATCTTGGGATAGCCCCAGGTGTACTGCTGGTCCGCGGGGATGGTCCGGGCTGTGACACGGGCCATCACCTGCAGCCGCTGGCCGCCCAGTTGGACGACCAGAGGCTGTTCGTCCTGCTGGATCCCGGTGGCGGCACGCAGCGCGGCGAGGTACTGCGGCCACAGGGCGTCCGCGGCCGGGTCCTCAGGGATGAGTTCGGCGTCCCAGCTCAGTACCCGTGCCCGGGCGAGGAGCCGCCCGGGCACCGCGCCGTGCTGCTGGGCGCGCAGCACGGTGCCGTCGTCGAGAGGGGGCAGGTCGTCCCATCCGGTGAGGATCCGGCCGGCGTACGGGGATCGCTCGCCGAGCAGCAGGCCGCGCCACTCCATCTGGCCGTCGGTGGTGATCAGTTCACCGGCCACCGCGTCACCCCCTCGCCTTGTACTCGCGGTAGAGGGCGCGCCCGATCGCCTCGGGCGCCTGGTCGTAGGCGTTGAACTCGGCGATGCTGACGGTCACCCCGCCGGCCACCGGTGCTGCGGCCGGTCCGTTGCCGGCCTGGGCGCGGGAGGCGCTGACGGTGCCGGCGCCGAGCCCGGCGAGGTTGCCCTGCGCGGTCGCGGCGACCGCGGCGGTCGCCGCGTACACCTGGTCCTGGCCGTCCAGGACGCCCTCGGCGAGGGCGGCGCTGATGGACTGTCCGCTGTACAGCGTCCAGCCCCGGCCGGAGAACGGCCCCTCTTTCGCGGGGGAGAACGGGAGCAGCCGGCGGACGTCCGACAGCATCCCGGACATGCTGTTCTTGAGGTCGACGGCCTTGGACAGGATGCCGTCGATCAGGGACTGGGTGATGGCCCGGCCCGAGTCCCACAGCTGCCGGGCGAAGTCGCCGAGGGCGACGGCGACCCGGCCCGGAAGGCCGACGAACACCTCGCCGACGGTGCGCGCCAGGCCGTCGAACAGGCCTGCGGCGGCGCTGAGCGCACCGGGCAGGTCGCCGTTGAGCAGCCGCACCACGACCTGGAGGGCGGGGACGACGATCTGTTGGATCTGGCGGGCCAGTTCACCGGACAGGATCCGCGCGAGCCGGGCCGCCAGGTCGATCAGCGGCGGCAGGAGCGGGGCCATGGCCTGGAGCCCGTTGGTGATCAGCGCGGCGAGCTGGATGAGCAGGGGGGCCAGCGCGACGCCGATGTCGGCGAAGCTCTGTCCGACCTGCTCGAGCGGCAGCTGGCCGAGCAGGCTGGAGAGTTGGGGCAGCAGGGTCTCGGCGAGCTGGAGGCCCGCGCCGAGGAACGGCTGTATCAGAGCCGGCAGTTGAGCCAGGGCGGGCGCCAGCAGCGCGGACATGCCGGCCGCCACGGACTGGACGGCCGGGGCGAGCAGTCGGATGTTGGCGGACAGGGCCTGGACGACCGGTGTCAGGATCGGGCCGATCTGGGCGGCCAGCTCACCGGCGACGACCAGCAGCGGGCTGGCCGCGACGGCCAGTTCGGACACCGCGCTACCCGCTGCGACCAGCAGCGGGCCCAAGGCGGTGATCACCGGCCGGAGGCCGTCTCCCAGCGCGGTGACCAGGGCCTCCGCCCCGGGACGGAGGGCTGACAGAACCGGTGCGATCTCGCGCAGGGCCTGTCCGATCAGCGGCGCGGCGGTCCGGCCGATCAGCGCCATCACGTCGAACAGGTCCCGCAGGCCCTGCTGGACTTCCGCCGTGGCGGTGACCCTGGCGATCTCCGCGGTGACCAGCTGGAGGGTGCCGAGGAACCCGGCCCCGGCCGCGTTCGCGGGACCGAAGATGCCGCCGATGATCCGGCCCAGGTTGAGCAGGGTCCCGCCGAGCTGGTCGGCCAGGTCCAGGGCCCGGCCGATCACCTCCTCGAGGCCGCCCGAGGCGAGGCCCTTCTGCAGCCGCTCGGTCCACTTCGCGGACGCGTTGGCGAGCGCGGTGGTGACCCGGTCGAACGCCGGCGCCGCCCCGGCGCCGATCGTCATCAGCGCGGTGACGACCTGCCCCGGCAGGCCCTGCAGGTTGGCCAGGCCCTTGGACGCGCCGGCCATGGCCCGATCGAGGACCCCGGTCGCGGCCAGGGAGCGGGCGGCCTCGGCCACGCCGACGGCCATGGCGTTCAGCGATCCCGCGGTGGAGACCAGCTCGCGCCGGAACGCCGGCAGCACCGCCGTGGACGCGGTGGTCAGCTCGGTGTCGAGACCGGCGAACAGCCGCTCCTGGACGGCCTGCTGGACCTCGTGCCATGCCGGGCCGATGTCCTGGACCGCGCGGACGAACGCCTGGGCGCTCGGCGCCAGGGCGGCCATCGCCTCGGCGTAGGCGTCGATTCCCGCCGCGCCGCCGCCGGCCGCCTTCCCCGCCTCGGCGAGCGCCAACGTGGCGTCCGCGACGGCGCGTTGGGCATCGGAGACCTGCTTGGCGGCATCCCGCGCGGTCTTCGCCGCTTCCTGCCGGGCGTCGGAGACGTTGCGCTCCGCGTCGGAGACGTCGCGGGTCGCGGACACCAGGTTCTCCTGCGCCGTGACGACCCGGTCCGACCCCTCGACACCGACCTGGGCGGCTCGCGCCACCGCGACGGACAGCCGGCCGTTCTCCTTCTGCTGCTCCTTCAGGCTCTGGACTGCCTCGTCGTAGGAGAGCTGTGCCTTCTCCAGGGCCCGGGTCGCGGCCGGGTTCCGCTGGGCCGCGGCGAGGACGTCGGTGGCGTCCGCGACCCGCAGCACCGCGTCGCGTTCGGCGAGCTGGCCGGACGTCACCCGGTCGGCCAGGTCCTCGGCGTCGCGGGCCGCCTGCTGGCGTGCGTCGTCCAGGGCCTGCTGTGCCTTGAGGGCCTTGACCTGCGCGTCGGCGAGGCTGCGTTCCGCGTCGGAGACGTCGCGGTCCGCGCGGACGACCCGTGCCGCGGAGTCCTCCGTGGTCCGGGCGAGGCTGTCCTTGGCGTCCGCGAGCTGGCGCTGCGCGGCGGCGACCTGCTTGGCGGTGTCGACCGCCGCGCCGCCACCGCCGCCGCCCTTCGCGGGGGCGAGGGCGGCCGTGAACGCGGCGCCCAGGCCCTTGGCGCCCAGGCCGATCGCGCCGATCGCCTGGCTGAGCGCCAGGACGGCCGGCACCGCGACCAGAGCCGCGGGAGCGATCTGGGCGAGGCCTACCGTCAGCGAGGTGAGCTGCGGCAGCGAGCTGACGCCGAGTCCGATCAGCGCGCCGCGCAGGCTCAGGATGCCGCCGAGGCCGGAGCCGAAGGTGCTGTTGAGCTTGGAGGCGGCGCTGTCGAGGCGCTGGACGGGTTCGTCGTCGGCGCGGACGTCGATCGTGGCGGTGCGGTCGTGCGCGAGCCGGTCCAGGCGCTCCGACGCCCGCAGCACGTCGGCCGGGTCGACGGTCGGCCGTATCTTGACGTCGATGGCGTCGCGGAACCGGTCCTCCAGCTCGCCGTGGGCCGAGTCCGCGGCCGCCGTGTCGACGTACGGCTCGATCCGGACCTTCCACGGGTCCGTGAGGATCCGCAGCTGCTCCTCGGCGGTACGGAACGCCTCCCGGTCGATCTGCGGCTTGAGCGTGACGTCGCGCGGGCGGAGCGAGCGGGCCAGGGAACGGCTGACCTGCGCGTCGATGCCGGAGGCGTCGACCTTGAGTTTGACCGTCAGCTCGGAGCGGACCCGCTCCAGCCGGGTGCGGACCTCCTCCGGGAACCCGGTCAGGTCGAGCTTCGCCTTGACGGCCAGCTCGGGCCGGATCCGGGCCAGCGCGGTGCGGGCCTGCTCGCCGATCCGGTCGGTGTCGAGCACCGCCCTGACGGCCAGGTCGGGCCGGTGGCGGGCGATCTCAGCCCGTACCGACTGCGCGAACCCGGTGGTGTCCGGGGTGAGCCGGATCTTGAGCTGGGCGCGGGCCTCGATGCGGTCGAGGTAGCGCTGCAGGCTGGGCGCGAACTTCGAGGTGTCCGGCAGCACCCGGATGGAGAGCCGGTCAACCTCGCGTCCGCCGGGGGATCCACCGGCCACGGCTCACCCCCTGGGTTGTTCAACTGTCCATCGTCGTGCGGTACTTGGCGGGCAGTGGGCGGGCGTCCGGGTGCCGGGAGAGGTCCAGCGGGCGGCGGGGCGGCGCGGGGGCGCTCTGCGGGTCGCCGGGTCGCGGGAGCAGAGCGGGCGGCGGAACCGCCTTGCGGGCGGCGAGCTGGACGGCGGTCCAGGTGCCGGCCTGGATCGCGTCGACGATCGACGCGAGGAGGTGGGTGCGGGTGTCCCACTGCCGGTGCACCGGGCCGCCGCGCAGGGCGGCCAGCAGCGCGGAGTCGTAGGGGAGGTGCTCGACCAGCTGGAGGATCCGGCGGGGGGCGAGGGCGCCGCGCGGCAGGTCGGCCAGGTCCAGGCCGTAGTACTGCTGGAGGTCGGCGCGCAGCTCCCCGCCCAGCCCCTGGATCTGGATCAGCTGGACGAGCTTCAGGCTTCCCCCAGCTGCACGGCCTTCATGTAGTGCTGGAGGACGAGCAGGAGGGCGGGGACGGGCCAGTCGGCGATCTCGGCGCGCACCAGCGCCTGGTCGTCGGCGACGGCTGTCAGGGCGTCGCGGACGGCCGCGAACTGCTCGGCCGGCGTCATGCCGTCGGTCTGGTCGAGGGCGGCGATCTGTTCGACGGCCCGGTCTCGGGCGGCGTCGGCCAGCATGACGGGGTTGAGGAGGGTCGCGGTTCCGCCGGCGCGGAGCTCGATCGGCAGGCCGGTGTAGACGGTGGTGGCCTCGTCCATGAGTGCGGCGAGGCTGACGGGGGCAGCGGCCATGGTGTGTCGGTCCCTTCGGTGTCCGGTCCCGGGATGGTCCTGTGCCGCCGGACGGGACCGGTGGCCGGCGGCACAGGAGATGAGGGCGGGTCAGGACTCGGCGTCGAGGAGCGCGGCCCATTCGCCGATCGCGCCGTCGATGAGCGTGGAGGCCAGGAAGGTTCCCTTGATCGGCAGTTCGAACCAGTTCTCGCTGTCGATCTTGATCGCGTCGGAGCCGAGGAGGGACACCCGCGGGTGCCACAGCGGCACGAAGCTGGAGCCGTCGACGAGGATCATCAGCAGCGCCTTGATCTGCGGGACGGGCTTGGCGGGGATGCGGATCGACCCGTCGGCCTGCATCGCGGCCGGCCCGGCGCCGAAGTACAGCTGGAGTGCGGCCTTGTCGGCCTGGATGCTGCTGAACGTGATGCCGTAGGTGATGTCCGGGCTGGTCTGCCGCAGCTTGGAGTTCTGCCAGGACCCGAGCGTGGTCGGGTCGGAGCCGTCGCGCGTGAGGGACGGCATGGTGTCCCGCGAGGTGTGGCCCAGGTTGGTCCAGCCCGCGCCGGGCGAGAGCGGATCCGTGATGGACGCCGGCTTCGCGGTGTCGGGGTTGCCGAGGTAGATGTACCCCGTGCCGGGGACGATCGTGGTCGTGGCGTCGAGCGCCATGTGATTCCTCCTGGTCAGGGGGTGGATGCGGGGCGGGCGGTGAGTCGGACCGTCGCCTGGAAGCGGAAGGTGGCGGCGTCGGGAGCCGGCGGGACGCCGGTGCGGAGCTCGGCCGGCAGGGTGCTGCCGTCGCTGAAGTGCGACAGGTAGCCGCCGGCGTCCGCCTCGGCGTGCTGGCGCATGCACGCGTCGTACAGGCCTCGCCAGGCCCTGCGGGCGATCTCGGACGCCTGCGGCCGGGCGGCGGCGAAGATCTGGAGGTCGACCAGGGCGGCGACCACCCCTCGCGGGTCGACGGCCGCCGTGCCGGGCAGGGTCCGGGCGACGACCAGCGGCAGCCGTCGCGCCCAGTCGTCGGGCATCAGCGTCATCACCGTGACGCCGCTGCCGAGTTCGGCCGTGAGGGCGCCGCGGACGAGCGCGTCGACGTCGGGCGGGAGCGCGGTCACAGGCCGGCCTCGATGGCGTGGATGCCCTCCACCCACCGGCCGGACGGGGTGTGGTGGCCGTAGTTGATCGCGAGGATCGCCGGGTCGGAGATGGACACGGTGGAGTCGACGCGGTCGACGACGACCGCGATGGAGGAGGCGAGCGCCCCGGTGCGGGTGTGGGCGGCGACGACGGCCTCCACCCGCGCGGCGCGCTTGCGGAGCTCGGCGGCGACGGCGGCGCGGACCGCCGGCAGGTGCGCGAGGCGGCGGGCCATGTGTGGGTCGAGACTGGCCACGGCTCACCTCCTGCGGATCAGCGCGGTGTCGTGCCGGGTCCGGGCCGACCCCCTGTGGCGCTTGGGCTCGCCGACGACCGTCCAGTCCCGGTCCTGCCACACCACTCGCGACCACGGCCCGGCCGGCAACTCGCGGGCCAGGACCCGGTACACGGTGACGTCGACGTAGCCGAGCTGCGCGGCTTCCTCCGACGTGGAGGGCTGCACCCGGCACCGCACGGTCAGGGGCGGCCCCTCGGGGCCGCGGGTGCCGTCCGGGTGCACGGGTCCGGCAGGGTGGACGGTGACGGTGTCGGGGCCGTCGTCGAGCAGCGACACCGTCACCACCACCCCGGGTCGCACGGCGCTGCCGCGATGCGGCGGGTGGCCGGCGTGATGGTGAACGCGCCCTGGCGGACGGTCAGCATCCGGCCCTCGTCCGGCAGCAGCGCGAGGTAGCCGGACGCGGCGCCGGCGGCGAGCTGGTACTGGTAGTCGCCGTCCATCTCCATCCGCAGTCCCTCCGGGTTGCGGGCGATCCGGGCGACCATGCTGGCCTCGACGTAGTCGACGGTGTCCTGCGCGAGCGTCCCGGCCGCCACCCGGGCCGGCAGGTCCGGGTAGAGGCCGAGCAGATGGGCCTCGGCCTGGACGATCAGCGCGCCGATCTGGTCGTCGGTCAGCGGCGTGCCGGACGGGCACAGCGCCTTGACCTGCGCGACGGTGGCGGTCACCCCGTCACCCCCCTTCGTGACGCGAGGTCTTCGACGGCGTCGCACCAGGCCGCCAGGTCGGCGGCCGGGTCCAGCTCGGCGGACCGTTTCAGCGCCCGCTTCGACGCGGCCGACCAGGCCTTCGGGGCGAGCAGGCGGCGGATCTCCGACTCCCACGCGCCCACGTCGCCGCGGTCCGCGAACACCCCGGCGGCGCCGAGGGATTCGGCGAGACCCGGGGCGGGGTGCGCGACGACCGGGATGCCGGACGCCATGGCCTCCACCCCGACCCGGCCCCACGACTCGTACGAGGAGGGCATCAGGATGATGCGGGACCGGGCGTACACCCGCTCCCGCATCAGCGCGCCGGGGGTCTGCGGCAGCAGCGCGACGTTGTCGGGCACCACCGCGGGCACCACTTGCTCGCCGTACGCGCCCTGCACCGCCAGGAAGCCGACGTCGGGCATCCGCTCGGCCAGCTCCCAGAACAGCCGACCGCCCTTGGCCTCGCACAGGTTGACCAGGGTGACCCGGTCGCCCGGCGCGGTGGCGTAGTCCGCGGCGGACACCGGCGGCCGGACGACCAGTCCGGCGGGCGCCGCGAGGCCGCGTTCCGTGTAGAACTCGGCGGCCTCGGCGGCCGTCCACTGCGCGTTGTACACCGCCAGGTCGCACCCCGCGGCCGCCTCGAACGACGGCTGGTGGGTGTTGTGGACGACGGCGACCGTCGGCACCTGCCAGGTGCGGCCGTACTCGGCCAGCGCCGGAACGCCCTCCAGATGCCCGATCAGGACGTCCGCCGCGCGGCCGGCGTCCGGGAAGTAGGAGCTCTGGAGCGGGTGGACCTGGACGTCGTCCACGTCGTAGCGGCCGGGCAGCCCGGCACCGTACCGGTGGAGATGGACCTGCACGTCGTGCCCGCGCGCGGCCAGCGCACGCAGCATGCCGTGCAGCGCCCACTCGGCGCCCGCGTTGTGGTCCGGCGGGTAGCCGTGCACCCGCGCGACGACCCGCAGCGGGCCCGCCATCAGGAGCTGCCTCCTGCGGCCACGTACTTGACGAACGCGTTCTCGTCGCCGATGACGAACCCGAAGTACGCCTCGCACAGCAGCAGGACCAGGTTCTCCTGGAACGCGCTGTGCCAGTTGCCGTCCGCGTCCTTGTAGTTGGCCTCGGTGCTGATCTTCATGGTGATGTCCATGCCGACGCCGTAGGCGCACTGCGACCAGTCGCCGCCGAGCATCCGCAGGCCGGTGTCGGCGCTGGTCGACTGGCGCACGAGCTTGCCAGAGATGCCCCGGGAGTAGGCCAGCGGCAGGCCCATCAGGGAGCGGCCGCCGGCGGCGCCGGGCCCGAGCGAGGTGGTGGTGTCGACGAACAGGGGGCGGCCGTTGTTGTCGACCGAGCCCAGCAGGGTCGGCCGGAGGCGGGGGTCGGCGACGTAGCCGGTGGTGTCGTAGTTGTCCTCGATGACGAGCGCCTCGCCGTCCACCAGGTCCTTCCAGACGCCGCCGTTGGTCTTCGTGGCGGTTCCGAGGGTGACGGAGTTGGTGGTCTCGGCGAGGTAGTCGGCGAACGGTCCGGCGTTGCCCTGCGGCGTCTTGCCGTGGATCGCGGCCAGGTCGAACGCGCGGGACAGGGCGACGGGCAGGTCCTGCTGCACCTGCGAGTACAGGCCAGCGGCGTTGGAGCGGACGACCTCCTCCGACATCGGCAGCAGGACCGCAACCTTCTTGCCCGACATGGTCTTCACGCCGATGGTCTCGGTGCCGGTCGGCTTGGAGCCGCCCTCGGAGACCCATCCGGCCTGGGGGACGTCCATGCTGACCGGGATCGCGGTCTGCGCGGTCATGGCCAGCGGGATGCGGCGGGCGAGCTGCATCACCGCGCTGCCCTCCGTCGTCCGGTTGAAGATCGGCTCGCTGATGGTCGGCGGCAGAAGCGTGGCGTTGATGCTGCTGAGCTTGACGGGTGCGTCAGCCATGGTGCCCTCCTGGGGCTTCGGGCCCTAGGCGAGGGCGTTGGTGATGAGCTGGGCGAACTGCTGGGCGGGGTCGGTCGGGGCGGGCTGTCCGCCGCCCTGGAGCGGGTCCGGGGCGGGCATGCGCGGGCCCGGCGCGGGCAGCAGCGCGGCGAGCGCCTTCGCGTCGGCCTCCATCGCGGCCGCGTCGGCGCCCTGGATACGGGCGACCAGCGCGTCCGGCAGGCCGTGCTGGCGGCCCAGGCGTTCGCGCGTCGCGGCGAGCTCGGCGGCGGCGGCCCGGTCGGCGGCGGCCTGGAGGGCCTGCTGGGCGGCGGCCGGGTCCGGCGCGGCCGCGAGCTGCTGGGCAGCGGCGGCGAGTTCGGCGGCGCTGGCGGTCGCGGCCTGCTGGGCGGCCGTCAGCTGTCCGGTCAGCCCTTCGAGGTGGGCCCGGGCCCAGTCGGGGAGCTCGGCGAGCTGCTCGGCCGTCGGCACGGCAGACGGAATCGGGTCGGGCGAAGGAGTGGACACGGGGCCTCCTCAGGAGCGGCGATTGGTGGGCAGGCCGCGACGCCGGACGGCCAGGCGGCGGGCGGCGACGGCACGGTCGAACGCGCGCCGCACGTCCCTGCCGGTGCGGCCGTCGCTCGCCTCCTGCCACAGGTCGCGCCAGGCGACGGACCCGGCAGGCATGTGGTCGGCGCGGGAGTAGACGGGCACGATCTGGCAGTGGCACAGGTCGTGGTACTTCGTCAGGTCGTCGAGCGACACCGGAGGGCCGCCGGCGAACAGCGCGCTGTCGCGGCTCTTGTACACCGCTCCCCGGGAGGCGAGCATCGCGCAGAACCCGCACGGCGAGCTGTCGGTGACACGGGCCCAGCCGACCACCCTGCCGTCGGCGCGGGCGGACTGCTCGGCCAGGGACCGGCCGCCGCGCAGCACCTCGCGGTCGGCGGCGCCGCCCACGGTGGCCGCGCAGTCGCGCATCATGTCGTCGAGTTCGGCGAGGAACTCGGCGTCGTCGAGACGGCCCCGGCCGTGCAGAGCCTCGGCGGCGTCGAGACGCTGCTCCGCGTGCACGGGACCGGTGACCCACAGGCTCGTACGGGCGGCGTCGTCCATGGACTGCTCGTCGGGCTCGGGCCAGTCGAATTCCTCGACCGGCACGACCCGGGCGTCCTGCGGGCGGGCGTGGGGCCGCTCACCGGCCAGCGCGGCATAGTCGCTCCTCAGCTGGCCGATCGTGGTCCTGCGCGCCGGTGGGCCGGATCCGGCCGGCGGGAGCGTGCTGCCGGTGGCGTACGCGCGATGCAGCCGGGTGTAGGAGACGGCGAGGCGCTCGGACGCGCCGCGGGCCGACCGGATCCGGCCCAGCGACGAGTCCAGCCACGGCCCGGCGGAGAGCGCCGGCGCACCGGCGTGCACCATCTGCTGCCAGTCCGCCATCACCCCGGCAGCGGCGCGCGCGCCGATGCGGGCCTGCGCGATGCGGTGGGAGTCGGTCAGCGCGGCGGTCTCATCCGCCGGCACCGACGCCCACCTCCCCCGGGACGGGGGCGGTCTGGAGCCGGTCGAGCGAGGCGGCCAGGCGCGCGGACGGGTCCGTCTCCTGCCACAGCTCGGCGATGCGCTCCTGCTCGGCGACCGGCAGGCCGAGCGCCTCCGGCCCGTACGCGGGCGGGAACACCCGGCTCGCAACCATCTTCTGCACGTAGTCGGCCTTCGCGGCCATCGTCGGCGTCGCCGGATCCCGCCACACCACGGCCAGGCGCTCCAGCCCGGACGGAGGAGTGCCCCGGTAGGCGATCCACAGGGCGAGGCGCATCACCTGCTCCCACGCGCCGCTGAAGTTCCGCATCCGCCGCTCGCAGTTCTTCACCAGGCGGGCCTCCTCCGCGCGGATCGCGTCGGCCGAGCTCGGGTTGTCCGCGCCGGCCGCGAAGTAGCTGAGGGGCACGCCCTGGAGGGAGGCGGCGAGCTTGCCGTAGGTGAGGATCGCCGTCTCGAAGTTCCTGAGCTCGGCGGCGGTGAACTGGCCCGCTGTGGCCTGCTCGTTCGCGAGCGCCCACACCTTGCCGAGGTAGGACTCCCAGGCCGGCACCGGGTTGCCGTCGGCGTCGACGAAGTCCTCTGCGGACGCGCCGAGGACGTAGCGCTGCGGGACGGCCTGGAACTCCGTGGCGATCTGGAGGTTCGTCAGGGCCCGGCAGCAGGCGTCCGCGACGGGGATCACCCGCAGCATCTCGGAGCGACCGGCCCGGTAGGAGGTGCGCGGCCGGTTGATCAGCGGCACCACCGGGATCTCCGGCAGGTCCGAGTAGCTGCGGTCCACGACCGTCCAGCCGCCGTCCTGCATGCGGACCAGCTGGATCGTCAGCCCCGGCCGCGGCCAGAGTGTCGCGGCAGAGGACTGGCCGAAGCGCTGGAACTCGGGCCGGTCGACCTGCCGCGGATCCTGCACGAACCGGGCCGCGGCCATCACCCGGCGGGTGGCCGGCGAGCGCTCGTGGATCATCCACTGCGGACCCTCGACCGTGATCACCGGATCCCCGAACGCGGACGCGCCGACGACGACGTAGGAGCGGCCCATCGTCAGCGCGTCGAGGTGCCCCATCTGGGATTCCTCGTCCAGGTTGTTGGCCTGCCAGAAGTCCCACAGGTCGTCCGACGGGGCGTCACTCGAGGACGCCCGGAACCCCTCGACGTCCAGGCGCTCCTCGACCGTGTCGACGGCCTGCGCGGGCCACGCGATCACGGTGGTCAGCGGTTCCCACCCCGGCGGCACGTTCAGGCCGATCGAACGCATGTACCGGTCGGCGTCGTAGTAGCGCTGGAGGACGTCCAGGCCGCCCTGCGACGCGGGCGCGTTGCGGTTCTGCTGGAGCCGCATCCACAGCCGGTCCAGCAGCTGCTGCTCGTCGACGGTCAGCTGGTCCGGCATCAGGAGAGGAGTCGCCATGCCGGCCTCCTCTCGGTCAGCGGAGCACCAGCACAGTGCGGCGGGTGACGTTCTTCGACAGGGCGTCCAGGCGGCACTGCCAGGCCAGGGTCGCCGCCACGGCGGCGTCGATCTTCCGGGCGCTGTCCGGGTGTTCCTTGCGGATCTGCAGGCCGGAGCGGGATTCGGAGCGGCGGGCGTTCAGGACGTGCCGGGTCAGCGCCGGCCCGGTGTGCGTCAACTCCCGATCCACCACGGCGTCGTGGAACGCGCGCAGGGCACGGACGATCAGCGACGCCCGGCCGCCGGTCATCCACCACTCGATCGGGTGCGAGCCGGTGCTCTTGACCTTCAACTGGCGGCCGTACTTGGCCTCCCAGCCGCGTACGTGGCTCTCCCACTTCGCCGGGTCGGCATACATGCCGATCACCTTCCAGCGGGCGAACGCGGCGTCGACCTCCGCCAGCACCTCGGGCACCGGGACCTCCCAGCTCTTCCCGGCCGGCCCCGACGGCTGTTCCCAGACCCGGACCTCGAACAAGTGCCCGTCGGATACGCGGCAGCCGACAAGGGCGGTCGCATCGGTGACGCCCCGGTTGCGCCGGCGCGAGCCGTCGAACCCGAGGACGATCTGCTCACCCGGACCGACCACGACGTCCGGCGCCGCGCACCCGGCCCACTCCGGCTGGCTGATCCAGGAGTCGGTGGCGTGGGTGATCTGGTTCAGGAAGTCACTTCGGAGCACCTGCGGGTCGTTGCTGGTGTCCCAGAAGTCGCCCACCAGGCGGTCGATCGGCGACCATCCGGGTGCGCAGGGCGGTTCGTGCAGCACACACCCGTCCTCGTGGTCCGAGGAGTCCCCGTAGGCGTACCGCAGGCCCGCCACGAGGGACTCGCGGTCGGTCGGGTCGGTCTCCGGCGGGGCCTCGCGGTGGTCGACCAGCAGGCCGTCGCCGCGGGTGCGGCCCTCCTGGATGGCCTTCCAGAACGCGAACGACTCCTCCGCCACCGATCCCATGCCGGGGATGTAGGCGTTCGGGGACTCCAAGGTGGAACCTCCGATCTTCGCCGCGTTCGAGCGGAGCACCTGGGCGAGGCGGATGCCGCCGTTGGCGCGCATCCACTCCTCGGTCTGGTCCATCACCACGAACGCGCCCGGGTTGCCCTTGCGGCTGGTGGCCGAGCTGGTCACCTGCTCGACCCGGCCCCGGGGCAGGTTCACGAACGAGTCGAGCGGCTCCAGGCCCGGATACTCGTCCACTGCCGGGCCCTCGCGGAGCATCTCCAGCAGCGGCACCCACGTGTTGCGGGTCTGGTCCTCCGACACGGCGGCGACCTGCACCAGCGGGGTGCGTACCCGCTCCCAGCCCATGCCGACCGGCTCGCCGTCCGCGTCCCATCCGTCCGGCACCACCGGGCCCAGCGCCTCCGCGCAGGCAATCGCCGCCAGGAAAGGAGACTTGCCCCAGCCGCGTGGTCGGGACAGCACCCCGCGCCGGATCGCTCGCTTGCCGGTGCCCGGGTGCAGCTCGTAGTAGCGCAGGACGAACTCGGCCTGTTCGCGGGTCGGGATGAACGGCTCGTACTCCGGCCGGTCCGGCGCCGCGAGGTAGGTCATCATCCAGTCGAGGACCTGCCAGCCAAGAGTCGGCAGCTCGCCCGGGTAGGACGGCCCCCGCCACGGCATCAGGAACCCCCGGCCGCAGGCCCCTTGCCGTCGCCGGACGACGGCAGCACCCGCAGGTTGCCGTAGCGCTCGCGCGCGGCCTGGGCCCCGGAGGAGCCGCGGCCGGCATCGGCCTGGTCGGCCTGGGCGAACTGCATCCGCAGCCTCGCCCTGTCCTCCATCGTGGCACCGAACTTCGCGACCCGGAGCCGTAGTTCGGGAGCCGCCGAGGAGTCGCCCGACCACACCTTCGCATGGATCAACGCGGTATCGAGGAGGAACTCCCAGTCGGTCGAGCTGAAGTGTTCGGCCTGCGGGGACCGGCGCCAGGTGTCCCACCACTCGCGGGTGCGCGCCGGCCAAACGAACTCGACCAGGCCGCCGTCCTCACCCGCGTTGATCCGGAAGTCCGGCAGCTCGGGCGCTTCGGCCTGCTCGAAGCGCAGGATGGTCTGGGCGGCCTGGTCCTTGTTGCGGCGGGCTCGACGGCTCGGGTCCTTCGGGGCGGGGCCGGTACCGGCCACGGCGACCACCCCCTATCGCTGGACGAGTTCCTCGATCAGATGCTGGATGCCGCCCAGGCGGGCAGGCGAGCCCGGCCAGCGACGGCCCGTCACGGTGATGTAGCGGCCCCGGTCGTAGACCTCGATGCCGCCGCCGTCCGGCAGCTTGATCCGGCGTCCGTGGCCGACGTTGCCGCGGCCCCACACGTGCAGACCGCGACCGGACGGGGACACCTCGATCCACGTCGCCCCGGCCGCCGCGACGATCCGCTCGGCCCAGCCGGTCAGCCGGCCGTCCGCGTCGATCGCGCCGTCCAGGTCGATGCACGCGATGCCGTCGCCTGCGAGGACGAATCCCTCGCCGACACCGGCCTGCGAGGCGCGCACCGCGCGGCGGGACGACCACGTCCGCGGACGGGTGCTCGCCGCCGGCTTCCCGGACGGGGTGAGCGGCGCCTTCCGCGCGTCGTGGCGAACCCAGCGGTCGCAGCGCGCCAGCTCGGCCGGCACCGCGCGACGAGCCCGGCACGCCGCGGTGCGGCACCGGCCCGAGCAGTAGCGGGCGTCGCGGCGCGCCAGCAGCGGCAGCTCGCCGCCGCACCGCTCACACGCCCTGGTCACCATGCCGCCAGTCTATCGGACTGTAACGGATCCAGGCCAGTGACCTGCATGAACTGATCTGGCGGGGTGAGGGCTGGCGGGGCGTCGGTCCGGATCAGGCACCCCCGAGGAGGCCCTGGGCGGGGGCACCGCCGGCCCGGCGCGGCATCAGCCGCGCGCGGGGCCCTCCCGGATCCCCAGACCCGTACACGCGGCGAGCGCCTATACGCAAAGCGGGGCGGGGGTCCGGGGGGAGGGGCCTCCCCCACCCTCAGGGAGGTCAGGTCAGCCCGGGATGGCGCTCGGGCGGCCGGCGTCGGGTGGGCCGGTAGGCCCGGCGGGTGGCCGAGCCGCCTTCGCTGCTGGACTTGGCCCGGTGGCAGGGGGTGCAGATCGCGGCGAGGTTGGTGTCGCTGTGGTCGTCGCCGCGGCGGATGTGGTCGACCTCGCGGGCGCGTCCGCCGCAGCGGTAGCAGGTGTGCCGGTCGCGGCGGAGGATGCGCTGCCGGATGGCCGGCCAGTCGGCCGGGAGGCGGCCCCGGCGGGTGCTTGTCGACCAGGCCATCATGCCTCCGTCCAAGTAGGGAGCGGCCCACCGTGGGGGGAGGGCGGCGGGCCGCTGGTCTATGCGCCGGGCGCCCACTCGGGCCGGCAGCCGGGCCGGTCGACGTACGGCAGGGCGAGCAGTTTCAGGCCTGCCAGTACGAGACCGTCCCGGCCGCAGTCGCAGGTTCCTCGGCGCGTCTCGTCCGGGCACCTTTCGCCTTCGCGCTCCTTCGTGGCGGCGCCGCAGGTGTACCAGGGGTCCTCGCAGACGGTGTGGGTGGTGTCGAGCAGCAGGGTGATCAAGCCCCGCTTGGACGTGACCTGGGTTGCGGCCCAGCTATCGGGAACGCCTCCGGGGTCACGCTCGTCGGCGGCCAGCTGCTCGTGCAGGAACTCCGTCAGTTCGGTCGTCGCGTCGTTCACGGCCCCAGCCTTCTGTGGTCTATGCGGCGGTGGGGAGTTGGCGGCCGGCGCGCTGGCGGGTGCGTGCTTCGGCGCGGGCGACGGTGAGTTGCCGGTAGAGGGGGCGACCGCGGAGGTCGAGTCCGTCGGGGGTAATGAGGCCTCGGCGCTTCCACTGGCGGATGGTCGAGGGGTCGACACCGCACAGGGCCGCGGCTTGGGGTCCGGTGAGCAGGGGGTCCATGGTCACCTCCCGGGAACGCGAAAGGGCCCGACCGGAGTCGGGCCCTTCGTGACGTGGACGCACGTGTAGTGCTGGCAACAGCGTGACACAGCGGCGGATCTTGCGCAAGCGGCCACGCGGCGGGCGCCCGCTCGGGCCGGCGGCCGGGGTGCGACAGGCCGAGCGGGGGAGCGACTTCCTCAAGAGCGACTGGCAGCGCTGATCACGGTGTTCGGTGCGAGGTGCAGCATCTGCACCACCATGGTCTGCGATGCCCTGGCCTTGTACTGGTAGGCCATCATCGCTCGTTCGGCGAGGTCGCTGTAGGTGTCGCCGGCGTAGGTCGCCATCGTGTCTGATGCGGTGACGGTGTGGGTTCTGCCGCTGTACTCCCATGTTCCGGTGATCATCCAGTACCAGTCCGGTCCCTGTTCGGGGTCCGGGAGTCGCGTTGTGGTCATGTGGTCATCTTCTCGCGGGTGGAGTGGCGGTGGGTGCGGATCTGGATCAGTACTGGTCGTCTTCGGACAACTCGGCTGCTGTGGCCCGGAGTTGGGTCAGGGTCGCCCCATGACCACTCCAAGTGAAACCAACTGGCGCGGCACTCCCGAGACGGCAAGGCAGGTGGCGCAGAACATCATCCACGACACCGTCGTGGATGGGTACGACGGCAGCGCCGGGCCGATCATCGCCGCGGCCAACAACCTCGTGAAGCAGGCTGCCGATCGTGAGCGGCGGGCGAACGGCACCGCCTAGTCGCCGACATGATCGAAGTACCCTCCGGCGCTCTCGCCGGAGGGTACTCGCTGCTTCAAGCACTCGCCTTGAACTCCCTGAATCTCCGGCTGGCGGTGGCCTGACTCACCCCGCAGGTGGCGGCGGCCTGACGAGTCGAGTCTCCGCGTCGCCAACAACGGTGGAGCGCCACCAGCGTCGATTCATGGCCCTCCTGTTGGGTCTGACTCAGGGGTGACTCGGCGAGCTCAGGGCCGCCCTGCGGGGGCATGGTGGTGCGGTAGACGTACGGGGAGCCGAGGGCGCTGGCTATGGCGGATCGCAGCTCGTCCGGGGACATCGTGGGCGGATGCATCATGGGTGCCTCGGGAATCAGGTGGGGTGAGTCACCCCGCGGCTGGGTGAGTCAGGCGGCGGTGGCGAGGTTGGTGTACTCGTCCCGGCTGACGACGGCCCAGCAGTCGGGGTTGGCGCATTCGCGGTAGCCGTCGGTGCGCTGGCGCATGGTCAGGAGTCGGCAGCGGGGGCAGGGGATGGTGACGGGCTGCCAGAGGGTGGAGGTTCCGCCGGCGGTGCGGTCGAGGGCGCGATGGGTGGCGCGGACGTCGTCGGCGAGGTCGTGGGCGTATTCGCGGCCGGCGGCGAACTCACAGTGCAGCAGCAGGCAGCCGATGGCGGTGCTCGCTGCGGATTCGCGCCATCCGGCGGGGTGTAGCTCGCGGCTGCCGGGTGGGACCCAGCCGGTCCAGTCGTTGGCGGCCCGGCGGTCCCAGATGACGTAGCGGGCCCAGCCGATGAGCTGGGTGGGGCCCGGGTTGCTGTCGTGGCGGGGGCCGAGGAGGTCGAGGGCCTGGAGGTTGAGCGGCAGGGGCGCTTCGGTGCGGCCGCCGGAGACGTGGCTGGTGTGGGGGGTGCTGCCAGGCACCAGCGCGAGGTGGGTGCGGACGAGGAGTTCGGGGAGTTCGGTGAGGTGCTGGCGGAGCTGGGCGGTGGCGGCGGGGGTGAGCATGGCGGTCTCCTCGTGGCGCTGGTCAGCGGGTGCGGCTCTTGCGGGTCTTGCGGGCGAGCGCCCGGCGGGCTGCGCGGTTGGGTTGGGGCTCGGGCTGGCCGTCCTCGACCAGTTGCTCGACGGACCGGGTGACGGTCTCCCAGGTGATGCCGGGTCGGCCGGCGCGCTCGCGGGTCACGACGGCTCCTCCTCGCCGGGGCGGCCTTCGCGGCGGAGGAGGGTGAGGGCCTGGTCGGAGTGTCCGGCCTCGATGAGCCGAGCGGCGCGGGCCATCTCGGCTCGAAGCCACCGGTTCTCGGCGATGCGATCGGCATGGGCGTGGTCGTGGTTCACATCGGCGGCGTAGATCGCGGCGGCGATGGCGGCGGTCCAGGCGGCGCGCTGCGGGTCGGGGAGCTGGTCCCAGGTGGGCATGGGGCTGCCGAGGTGGTTCAGGCCGCTGGTGGCTGTGGCGTAGGCCTCGTAGGCAGTGCGGACAGGGTCGGTCACGGTGTGCTCCTCGGGTTCGGGCCGGCCGCCCGATGTAGACGGCCGGCGGGTGGTCAGTCCTTGGTGATGCCGCCGAAGCGGGCGCCGTTCTGCTGGATGGTGCCGCCGTTGATGACCTGGACGGCCATGTTGCTGCCGGTGAAGGTCGGGCCGTTGTTGATGTTGATCTCGCCGACCTCTCCGGCCTGGACGGCGATCTCCGCGGTGCCGGTGATGGTGTTCTCGGTGATGCTGCCGGTCGCGGTCGGGATGGGCGGGTCGAGGGCGATGAGCGGCGCGAGCGGCTCGTCGGGGATGGCCACGGGTCAGCCCTCCTGGCTGGTGAGGTAGGCGGCGGTCTCCTCGACACCCTGCAGCCGGGCGGCGTGGTGCAGAGCGGTGGTGACGTACTGGTTGAGGCGCGCCAGGTTGCCGGCCAGCGAGAAGGCGGCTCGACCGGCCTGCGCGTCGGTGTGGATGTAGCGGGCGGCGTCGGCGACGCGTTCGATCTCGCGGAGCAGGTCGGCGCGGTCTTCGGCGATCTGGCGGCGGGCGAACTCGGTGGCGAGCTGGCGGTCGGTCATGGTGGTCTCCGTGGTGTGGTGGCGGGCCGTCAGGCGGCCGGGGAGGTGGTCTTGCGGTACTTCGCCTTGTCGTCGCGCTTGCAGGCCGCGCAGTACGCCGAGCCGTTGGGCTCGATCCGGCCGTGGATGTCCTGGTCGTGGCCGGACCGCTGGCACGTCTTGGATCGGGGCCGGGTGCCGAGGACGGTGCGCAGCGCGGCGCGGTCGCGGGTGCGGCGCGGAAGGTCGTCGATGTGGTCGGGTGCGATGCAGTGCCGGGTGCCGCAGCCCGGGGTGGCGTAGCCGATCGGGTCGGTGCCGTGCTTGATTCGGTAGGCGATTCGGGCGGCGGTGTAGGTCTGGCCGGAGTGGCGCATCACCGGGGTTCCGCTGGTGTGCTGCCGCTCGCCGGTCCACTCCAGGTGGCCGTCGGGCAGTTCGCGTACGCGCTGCTGCCACTTCTCCTCGACCGTGAGGGTCTGGATTCTGCCGGCGGGCAGGGAGGGGATGTTGGCATCGGCGCGGATCTGGCGGACCTGGCGGCGGTCCATGTGGAGTTCGTTGGCGATGGAGGCGGTGGAGCGGCCGGCGGTGGCGAGTTCGATGACGCGGGCGTGTTTGGCGGCGAGTTGGGCACGGGACGGGGGCATGCAGTGCTCCAGGGTTGTGTGGCGGGTCGTCAGCGGGCGTCGTGGGCCGCGCTGGGGGCATGCGGCAGCTGCGAGTCGGGCCATGCCCCGACGCTGGCGGCGTGCCAGCCATCGTGGCTGGGTTGGCGTTCGCAGAGGTCGCCGTCGGTGACGGGGTGGGGTGCGTTGCAGCGGGGCATCTGGTCCACGGCGGCCTGAAGTTGTTCAACTGCCTCGATGGCGCGGTCGCGGCCGTGTGCGGCGGTGTCAAGACGTTCGTGTGTGGTGCGGGCTCGATTGCGGGCGGAGTGCCAGGCGGCGTGGTAGATGCCGCGTTCGGTGGCGAGCCGCTCGTTCTCGGCCTCCAGTTCGACGATGCGTGCGAGTGCGGCGTCGCGCTGCTGGGTGGCCTTGGCGAGGGCGGGCCGGATCTCGGGGGCGATGTCGCGGGCGATCCGGCGCGGGGTGTGCTCGTCCTCCCAGTCCCAGCCGGGACCCCACAGCGGGTTGGCGACGGTGTCCTCGACGTCGATGTCGGTGTCGATGTCGTCGCGGTTCAGGGCACGGATCGCGGCGTCGCGGCAGCGGGTCATCTCGGCGAGCTGCTGCTCCAGCTCCTGGACGCGGGCGATCAGCGCGGGCACGTCCCGGCGGGCGTGGGCGATGAAGGTGGCGTTCGGGTTCGGGTCGGTTGCGGCGGTCTGGGCCACGGTGCGGCCCTCGAGGTCGTGGACCATTCCGTCGATGTAGTCGGGGTACCAGGGGCCCTTGGTGGCTGCGTCGCAGCGGGCCTGGATGGCGTCGAGGGGCCGGGTCATCGGTCAGTCCTCCAGCGGGAGCGGAGCGCCGGTGCCGGCGGTCGCGATGCCATCAGCCGGGTCGTCGAGGTAGCCCTCGCGGATCAGCAGGGCCCGGAACTGGTCGCATTCGTCGCGGGCCCGGTAGAGGTCGAGCATCTCGTCGGAGCAGACATCGACGATCGCGTCGGCAACGGTGGCGGCGGCGCCGAGGAGCTCGGCGGTGTCCAAGACGTCGCAGTCCGGGTCTGCGTGCCAGCTGAGGCTGTCCGCGAGGATGTAGATGGTGCGCTGGTTGGCAGTCAGGTCGGGCATGGTCATCTCCCTTGACGTGGCGGGTTGTCAGCTCTGTGCGGCCTGGCGCTCGAAGTGGTCCGCGAGATGCCTGAGGATCTGGACAACCTGAGCGAGCGGGACCTTGCCCCTTACATCTGCGACGCTGTCCTTGTCGACGGTGATGATGAGCGGGTAGTCATCGGTGCAGATGACCTTGACGTCGAAGTCGGGCACGGGTTCCTCCGGGAGAGTCAGGCGGCGGGCTGCTGGAAGCCGAGCGGGTCGACACGGGCGCGCTCGGCATGCACTGCAGCGGCGGCCTGTTCGGGGGTGTCGTATGTGCCCAGATGGTGTGCGCGGCGGTGGCGCTTGAGCTTGGCCACGTACCGCTTGCTACGGGTCGGGTAGACGCCGGTGGGCAGGTCGCGCTGCTGGAGCGTGCGGTTGAGGTTCGACTCGGTGGGGGTGACGAGCCGCAGGTTCGCGCGCCGGCAGTCGAGCCGGCTCCGGTTGATGTGGTCGACGATCCGGCCTTGCTGGTCGCCGGCGTTGATTCCCATGACCCAGCGGTGGAGCAGGGTACGCACGCCGTCGTCGTAGATCTGCGCGTAGCCGTGGGACCCGATGGAGATGCTGCGGCCGGCAAGTCGGACGGCGTCGGCCGGGTCGACGAGGACGGTGACGGTGGTGCCACCGGCGCTGGCGAGAAGTTCGACGCTGTCCATTAGTACGTCCCGCCGGTCGAGGCCCAGTTGGTGCCGGTGGTCGTGTTCTGCTGCCGGTTGGCGCGGGTGACCTTGGCGGTTGCCGAACGCAGACTCGGGCCTATTTCATCGACCTCGACCTCGAACACGGTCCGCTTCACGCCGCCCTTGTCGTACGAGCGCTGGATGAGGCGGCCCTGCACGATGACGCGCATGCCACGCTGGAGGCTCTCGGCAAGGTGCTCGGCAAGCTGCCGCCAGGCGTTGCAGCGGAGGAACAGGGTCTGGCCGTCCTTCCACTCGTTGGTCTTCTTGTCGAAGGTGCGCGGGGTCGACGCGATGCGGAAGTTGGCGACGGCAGCGCCGGCCGGGGTGAAGCGGAGCTCGGGGTCGTCGACGAGGTTGCCGACGAGGGTGATGACGGTGTCTCCGGCCATGAGTGATCTCCTTGTTGGTGCTGGTTGGCTTGTCAGGTCAGTGCGCCGGTCGGGGAGTGGCCGGTGTAGGGGTCGGCGTCGATGGGGCGGTAGGACCGCCAGGGCCAGCCGCCATCGGCGCCCTGGCAGATGTGGGTGGGCCACTGACGTTCGTCGCGGGCACCGCGCCAGGGGATGATCTGGCGGCCGCGGTCGTCCTGAGCGGTGCGCTCGTCGGCGACCGGGCGGAGGCCATATCCGAATTCGGGCCATCTGAGCCACAGGGAGCTGCCGACAGGGCGCAGGGCGCGGGGGCCGAGGTTGCCGCCCTGTGGGGAGTGGGCCTCCATGGAGATTGAGCAGCCGGCGGTGGCACGGGCCTCGTCGAGTACGACGGTGACGGCGCGGGCGAGTTCTTCGGAGTTGGGGTCGCCGGCGTGCAGCCGGTAGATCGGGCCGACGATCAGCAGGTCAGGCATAACCTCCTCGACGCGGCGCATCAGCCAGGCCCGGCCGTCGGGGCGGGTGAGGTCTATGCCTTCGGGCCGGAGGTCGATGTGGAGCTGGCCGCGGCGGACGGGGGTGCGCTGGCGTTCTGCAACGTTCATCAGGCCGCGGTAGTGGCGGGCGGACTGTCGGGCGGAGTTCTCACAGTCCAGGACGAGGACGCGCTTCGGGCCGAGCTGGTTGGTCTCGTGGCCGAATGGCAGAACCCCAGCAGCGGTGCACACGGCGAACTGCCGTTGGAGGACGGATTTGCCTCCGCCCTCACCGGCGGTCCAGATGATGCGGTCGGTGTGCTCGAGGAGACCGGGCAGGACCCAGTCATAGGTGCCGTGGTCGATGGCGAGGAAATCATGGATGTCGAGGACGGGGGAGTCTTCGGCGGCGCGGCCTGCATCGCGGACGTCACGCAGTCGGGCGACGGCGTGCTCGGCGAGGGCGGCCGCGGCATCGTCTCCTCCGGCGGGATCGAAGGCAGCAGCGGCAAGTTCACGGCCAGCCTGGATGAGCTGGCGGCGGAGGGACAGTGCGCGCAAATGGTCGGCGAGCCAGTCGGCGCTGGCGGCGATGGCTCCGGCCTGAATGCAGGTGTGGAGGTAGTGAGCGCCACCGATGCGGGCGAGGTTGCCATCGGCCTGGAGACGGTTGGCGACAGTGATCGGGTCGATCGGCTCGCCGGAGTCGAGGAGCGCGGTGTAGGCGCGGAGGATGGTGGCGTGGGCGGGCCGGTAGAAGTCGGCGGGGGCGATGGCGGTGTCGCGGAGGACGCGGCGGGGATCTCGGGCGAGAGCGACCAGGCCGACGAAGGCCTGCTCGGCGGTGAGGTCATGGGGTTCGGCGTGGAGGAGCTGCTCGTCCTCGTCGTCGGGGTGAGTCATCAGAAGATCCCTCGGTCTGCGTAGCTCTGGGGCTGTTGCGGGGCGGGCTGGGCGAGTTCGTCGTCGTAGCGTTCGCTGTTGAGCCAGGTGCTGGGGTGCGGGATGAAACGGGGCTCGGTGCCGGCGGTGATCCAGAAGGCGGCGTGCCGGGGGGCAGCGGTAGCGATCGATGCGGGGTCGGCTCCGCGCTTCAGCGCGGCGGCCCAGGCCTTTCGGGCGGCGCCCTTGCCGACCTTGCGCGGGTAGGCCTTCCAGAAGGCTTCGAACAGGTCGACTGCAGGGTCGGGTGTGGCGCGCGCGGCGGGAGAGTTCTCTCTCTTGAGGGGGTTGAGGGGTAGGGGTCCGGATTTCCCGGACGCTATTGGGCTCAAATCCGGACCCAAACTCGGGTTAGCGTCCTGAGGATCCGGACCCTGTGGGGCCTCATAGCGTCCTGAGGATTCGGACCCTGACGAGTTGTTAGCGTCCGGGAAATCCGGACCCTGTGAGTTGGTAGCGTCCTGAGGATCCGGACCCTGTCCGTTCCGGTCGAGCACGGCGAAGACGGGTATGCGGTAGACGGCGCGGCGGCCCCGACGGCCAGCCTCGACCGCCTCCAGAGCACCCTTGGACTTGAGCGCCTTGAGCACGTCGTACCGGCTGGACCGAGACGGGATTCGCATACGGCGGACCGTGTCGGGGTCGTCCTCGATGCCCGGCCAGCAAGTCCGGGTGCCGTCGTTGGCATCTTCCGCCAGCACGGCGAGAACCCATGCCTCGCGGTGCGTCAGTGTCGAGGGCGCATGGTCCATGACCTCGACGATCAGGCGGATGCCCACTGCGGTCCTTCGGGTCGGTGCGGGAAGGTCGGGTTGGTGGCCCGGGGCGGGAGCGGTGTCATCCCCGCCCCGGGCGGTCTGGCGGGCTGTCAGGCAGTGGCTGCCAGGTCGGGGGCTCCGGTCGTCTTCGTCGGGCCGGCCGCGATGAGCGCCAGCTCGGCGGTGTCGTAGCCGAGCGCATGGTCGAGCTGGCGGCGCAGGCCGTCACGGTCGCGCTGGAGCATCCGGACCTGCCCCTGGAGGCGGTCGATCTGCTCGATCAGCTCGCGGTGGCTGCTGGAGAGCGCGGCGCAGGTGCTCTGCAGCTCGGCCTGTACGGTCTCGGCACAGGCGGCGAGCCGGCCGTTTGCGGTGGCCTGCACGCGGGTCTCGGCACGCGCGTCGGCCAGCTGCTTGCGCAGCAGCCGGAGCGTGCGGTCGGCCTCTTCCTGGCGGCGGGTGGTGATGATGCGCATCACGGCTCCTTGGGGCGCTGGGTCGGGGTGTTGGAGCGGATCTCGGCATGGAGGCGCCGGGCTGCGCGGCGGCGCTGGAGGCGCGGCAGGGCGAGCAGGCCGGCCATGGCGACCAGCGCGGCGGCGACGATGAGGGCGATCACAGGGCGCCCTCGGCGCGGGCGAGCGCCACCGCGGCGGAATAGGCGAGCCGGGTGTCCAGCGACCAGTCCGCCGGGTCGCCGTGCTGGTCGATCCAGGACGCGCACAGCTGCTGCTCTGCGTCGGTGTGGACCTCGCGCACCGGCAGCGGGACGACCGGCTCCCAGGCGCTGGCGTACACCGGCATCTCAGCCAGTGCCGCGGTGTGGTCGATGAGGACGACGCGGCAGGTCCTGCCGTCCTTCAACGTGGTGTCGTACGTGGTGGTGCCGAAGCCGAGGGCCGCCGCGAGAGCCTGCACCGCGCGGTGGCCGCCGTCTGCGCCGAACGGAGGGTCGGCGTGCAGCGTGCCATCCGGGTCGACCTGCCAGCGGCTCGGCGTCGCGGCCAGCTCGGGGTGGGCGTCCATCAGGGCGTGGAGTGCGGCGATGGTCGCCAGGGGCCCGGTCACGCGGCCACCGCCTGGTGGCGCGGTGCGGCTCCGGTGGGGATCGACGCGGACAGGTCGATCGAGACATCCGCGATGACCGTGGTCATCGTCCACACCCGGCGCGGTCCGGACGGCGTCGAGTCAGTGGTGACCTCGATCCGGGCGACCCCGAGAACCAGACGCAGCCAGGCGTCGAGGGCGTGCAGCGCGGAGTCGTCGGCGGACCGGAGCCGGCCGGTGATGCGGTCGCCCATGACGCACCAGGTCGGGGCGATGTGCTGGGGGACACCGGCGATGGCGGCGCGGTGCACCACATCGGACAGGACGCTCAGCGCCCCGGCCTGGTCCTGCAGTTCGGTAAGCTGGCCCATGGCCTGCTCCTTCTCGTTCTTGGGATGGTTGATCGCGGGCCGATGGGCCTCTGCTGCGGCATCCGGGTGCGATCCGGGTGTTTGCCGGCGGGGGCCCGACCCATGCCATAGGCCGCGTCAGGCGGCGCGGCGGCGGCCGCGCGTGGCCGGGTTCACGTCACCGGCCTGCTGGATTGCGGCGATGTGGTCCAGGCGGAATCGGATTTTTCCGCCCGGCTTGGTGTGCGGGATCTTCTTGGCGTAGGCCATGTCGAGCAGGGTTCGCTCGGACCAGGGCAGCAGGCCGAGAGCGACCACTTCCGCCGGCGTGTACAGCCGGAGCCGCTCTTCGGCAGTGAGCCTCGGCGGGTCAACGATCAGTGGCGGGGCCATGGCCAGCGTCACGACAGTTCCTCTCGGTTGATGGCGGCAACAGGAACACCGAGAGCAGTCGCGATCCGGCGAAGCGACTCCTGCCTGGCCCGGGCCTTTCCCCTCTCAACTTTCGAGATGAAGCCTGGGCTGAGCCGAGCCTTGGACGCCACGACGCGGAGGCTCAAATTTTGAGACTCGCGGATGGTTCGGATTGCTGTGCCGTTCGGTGTCACAAGAGGAGCGAACCACGTCGAGTCGCAAAGTTCAAGAGCAAAGTCCACGGGAACTCTACGATCAGACTCGTGAAGTTGACTATCAGTCCATGGCGTGTCCGTGGCTGATGCAACGGGAGGCAGCAGGTTCTAAGCCTTAAGTGCAGGTCAAAAGGCTGGATCTGGTCGTGAAGGTTGCACCCGGCTAGGGCATGATGTGCTTCATGGATCGAGACTGGAAGCGGTTCGGCGTGATGGTGGAAGCCGGACGCCGCCGTCTGGGTTGGACCCAGGATGACCTGGCCAGGGAAGCTGACATCAGCCCGTCGACTGTTTTCACCATGGAGCGTGGCATTCGAACGAAGCCAGCGATCCTGTCGACCCATCGCGTGGTTGCGCGGGCGCTGGGCTGGATGGACGGAAGTGTCGAGAAGGTCCTGGCTGGCGGTTCTCCGGAGCTGACGACCCATCGGGCGGACTCGGAGGCATCTCGGTCAGCTGGCTCGGTCGAGGCCAGCGTTGAAGCTGGCGTCGACACCCTGCTCGACGACCTGACCGTGCGTGTGAGGGGCGCCCTGCTCGGCGGCCAGGTCGTGGATGCCACCGCGGTGCCGATGGGCGAAGGTGACGTCATCCTCATCTGGAAGGCCGGCGAGAAGCAGAAGCTGACTGCGGCTCAGCAGCGCAAGTTGGAGCAGCAGTGGCACCGCTTCCAGCGTGCTGCCCACGACATCCTCGCGGACGACGAGGAACAGCAGGATCAGTAGCGCCCGGCTCGACACGCCGTTCGAACGCCAAACGCATGTGCCAATCGTGTGACAGAATTCCGCTACCTGTGGAGGGGGGTCATCCCAACCAGGTAAGGGGGTGGTCCGCCCGTGCGGACCCTGCGCGTCCAGATCAACCCCGGCAGCGCCATCGCCGTGCTCTACCGTCAGGCCGGCCAGCAGCCGGAGCTCCACCTCAATGCCGAGCTGGTCACTGACGAGCAGGCTGCCGAGTTGGAACGCCGACTCAATGCGGACCCGGACCTGCTGGCCGCGCTCGGCCTGGTCGCCTAGCACCACCTCTGTCGGCATGGCGGGGCCACGAACTCAGCGTGCCCCGCCGGCCGAAGACAAGGAGGGGTGATGGCCTACGCGGAGAAGGTCTATAAGGTCCGCAACGGCAAGCCGACGAAGCAGTACACGTGGCGGTCGCGGTACAAGAAACCCGATGGGACTACCGGATCCGAGCCTGGCTTTCCCACCGAGCGCACCGCGATCGAATGGGGTAGCGAGCAGGAAGCGGCTATCCGCGCCGGCCGGTGGATCGACCCGGACCTCGCCCGGGCGCTATTCGGCGAGTGGACGCGCACATGGATGGCTGCAAAGGCACCCCGAGGCCGCACCGTCGGCACTCGGTGGGAACTCCTCGAGGCCCACATCCTGCCGAAGTGGGAGCATGTGTCGATCCAGTCCATCACGTGGTTCGACGTCGAGAACTGGGCCAACTCCCTTGCGTGCGACGACTCCACCGCTACGAAGTGCGTCACGCTGATGTCGCAGATCCTCACCGGGGCCGTCGATGCGAAGCGCCTGTCCGTCAACCCGCTGTTCGGCCGGCGGCGGTCGCGACCGGCGGCGATCAGAGCCGAGTTGGATGCCAAGGAGCGGCGTCAGGAGGAGCTGTGGGCACCCCCTGAGGTGGTGCTCCAGATCGCCCGGCGGGTCGGGCGAGGCGACGGGATGCACATCATCGCCACCGCGTTCAGTGGCGTGCGCTGGGGGGAGAGCCTCGCACTACGTCCCAGCAGTCTGGGCGAGCGTCGCGAACCCCTCGATGGGGATGTGTTCACGTGCCCAGTGCTGTACGTGCGCGAGGAGGTCGCTGAGTACCAGCAGCGTGATCCGGCGACCGGCAAGGCGCTCGGGATGGTTCTCGCCCTGGAGCCGCTGAAGTCGCGGACGTCGCGCCGGGACATCGACCTTCCGCCGTTTCTTGCCGAGCTCCTGTGTGATCACGTGAGCACTGTGAAGAGCGAGTTCTTGTTCATGACCGCCTCCGGGGCGCACTGGCGCCGTGGCAACTTCGGTAGGCAGGTGCTGCGTCCCGCTGCTGATGGGCGCAAGGCGCTGAATGCAACCAAGGGGCACGCTCCGCGCTCGGCTTGGGAACCGATCATGCCGAACCTGACGATGCGGGCTCTCCGGCACACCCATGACACGTTCCAGGCTCAGATCGGTGTCGCGCCAGCGTTGGAGTACGAGCAGGCTGGGCATGCGCGCCCCGGAATGAAGGGCGTCTATCAGCACCCCACTCCGGAGATGAGGCAGGCTAGGCTGAAGGGGCTTCAGGGCATCTTCGAGCGGGCGATGGCGAACCTGGGGTGGGAGAGCGTCTGGGAGAGTTGATCTCCAATATTTCTCCTAAATCACCCTCAGGTCGCCAGTTTCCCCTGGTAGATGGCAGTGCCACATCCGCCCTTACAAGGCGGATGTCGGCGGTTCGAAACCGTCTGCGCCCACCCTCGCAAGCAGGGTGAACCTGGCAAAGGCCCAGCTCGGAGCACATACTCCGGGCCGGGCTTTTCTCGTTGGTGGCACACCGTCCACGTAAACTCTCGTGTTCTCCCCGGGGCCGGGGAGCAGCCGCGGAGCTGCACCCCACGTGGTCCTTGATGGCAGTGGAGTGCGAGCTGATCCGGCCCGCGGGTTCGCCGCGGCCGTACTCGTGGCACTTGAGGCAGTAGCCAAGCGTTTCGAGTGGGGAACCGCCGGCGGGCTGCTCGCTCACACGCGCTCCTGCGCGACGGCGTCCAGGTAGGCGCCCCAGCAGTCGGACGCGGCCGGACAGACATCGCGGCCGATGCTGGTGAGGCATCGGTGGCAGCTGCCGCACGGGGCGTACCACTTGCCGCCGGTCGTGCCGTTTGGGTGCCCCGCTCGGGATCGAACGTCTCGCCGAATTGTCTTGCCCATGTTCGACTCCATGCTGATCGTGTCGTGTCGGACAGCGCCCCGACACGATGATGGTCGGCCACCCCGCAGGACGAACACACCACGTTTCAGGGACGTTTGGGACATCTGACTGGTACACCTTGACTCGTCCCTGCAGGCCAGAGAGGCGAACCGGTGAACGAACCGCTGAGGCAGGCCATGGTCCGTGCGCATGTGACGGAGTCCCAGATCGCGCGCCTGTGCGGAGTCGACCCGAAAACGGTCGCCCGATGGATCGCCAGCCCGACGCGTGTGCCCCACGCCCGCCACCGTGCCGCGGTCGGCCGGGCCCTCGGCGAGGAGGAGACCATGCTCTGGCCGTCCGTTCAGCCGCTGGTCAAATGCGGCCCCGACCGGGAGCTCGTCCAGATGTACCCGTACCGGTCGGCGGCCCCCGCCTCGCTTTGGCGGCAGCTGATCGGCAAGGCGCAACGGGAGCTGACGTTCGCCGGCTATACCAATTACTTCCTGTGGCTGGAGCAGGCCCGGTTCGGTGATGTGTTGCGGAGGAAGGTCTCCCAGGGGTGTCGGGTCCGATTTATCCTTGGCGACCCGGCATCCCCGGTGACCCGACAGCGCGAGCTGGAGGAGGACGTGCCGCTCACCCTGTCCACCCGGATCGAAGTGACGCTGTCCGAACTGGCCATGCTGAAGGACACGGCTGTTGAGGCCCGTTACGAGACCGGACACGTCTCGCTCTCGGTGTTCCGCTTCGACGACGACATGATCGTCACGCCTCTGCTGCCCGGTAGGATCGGCCGCGACGCCCCGATGATGCACCTGCGGCGGACCCAGGACGACGGCGTGTTCGACCGATTCGCCGGCCACGTCGAGGACCTCTGGGGGCGCGGCCATGACGTGTGGACGATCCCGGCGACGGAGGACGCTCATGCCCAGGCGTGACTACGAAGACGACCCGAGCGCGCCCACGGCCAACTCGCTGGTGCCGGCCGCCTCGGTGGTGGTGGTCGGCGGCGACGGACGGGTCCTGCTTCAGCGTCGCACAGACAACGGCCAATGGGCCCTGCCCGGTGGCAGGATGGACCTCGGCGAGTCCCTGGCCGGCTGTGGGATCCGGGAGACCCGCGAGGAGACCGGCCTCGACATCGAGATCACCGGGATCGTCGGCACCTACACCAACCCCAAACATGTTTTCGCCTATGACGACGGCGAGGTCCGCCAGGAGTTCAGCATTTGCCTGCTCGGCCGGCCGGTCGGCGGTGAACTCCACATCTCCGACGAGTCGTTCGAGGTTGCGTGGTTCACGCCCGAGCAGACCGACGAGCTGCCGATGGTGCCCAGCATCCGCAAGCGCCTGTCGGACTGGCGGTCGGGGCAGGGCCCGGTCGTTCGCTGACCGTCGTGCGGGCAGCGTGGCCGGGTCTCCGTAGTTCGGCCCGTGCCCCATCCTGGGCTGCCCGGGTGGGATTCCCGAGACCCGTTTGACCTGGCGCTCCTCATTACCACCAGTGCTGGCCGTCTTGCCAATCGGCCGGGCTGTTTCGCCGTCCACCCTCCCCGGCCACTTCACGGTGGGATCATCGCCCGATGAGCAGTGACAAATGCGAGTCATGCCCGTACGCGACAAGTGACCTCGTTGCCCTGCACAAGCACTGGCAGGAGGCGGGTCACGCCGGTAGCAGCGAGGCATCTGAGGCCAGGTCCGAGCGGAGCGCGACCATCAAGGGCGTGGTCATGGGGGCGGTAGGTGCAAGCCTTGCGGTTGCCGGTGCCGCATTCTTCGGGCGGAAGGTGGAGCTTCGCAGCCTGATGTCGAAGCTCGGCCGCCTCGAGTCCATCAATAACCTGCAGGCGGCGGAGATCATCAAGTTGCTGGCGGAGAACACGATCCTGAAGTCGGCCGGCGGGGCGGGCAAAGCGCTCCGTAGCTACCGCGGTTGAGACGCCGCGCTGCCCCGCCCGACACGTCAGAGCCCCGGACCGATCACGGTCCGGGGCTTCTGACGTGGCAGCCCGGCGTCAATGGGCTTGCGGAGCCGTCGGTGCTATCTGGCTGCAGCCTGCAGGAGGCTCACCAGTGAGCGGTTCACCTGGTCGGCTGTGATCGGTCGGCCGGACGGCATCCTCCGCGGCGGTGTCGTCGTGCGGATTTCGACAGGGGCCTTCTGCTCTCTCCGGGTTTCTGCTGCCAGGTCGGCCAGGAGCCCGGAAGCAACCCTTCCGAACCTGGACATTCGCTTGATCAGGCGGCGCTCGCGGAAGTCGAGCGGGCCGACGGAATCCTTCAGGGCCTGGAGGGCGGGCGGCCAATCGGAGTCGAATCTCCGGCTGATCTTGCGGATGCCGGTCTCGAATTCTCTCTTGTGGTGGTCCTGCTCGCTCTGGGTGCCGTTCCCGAGTTTTTCGAGATGCACCTTGAGGGACACGAGATCCGCGATCGACCTCGCGAGGATCTCGACGATGTTGTCCTTGACGTGGCGTTGCGCAGCAGAGATTTCGGCGATTTCTTCCGTGGACGCGGGACAGTATCCCGGGCCGCTGTGGGTGATCGAGTCGAGGAGGCGGCCGCCCAGGGAGTGCCGAGGCATGGCCCAACTGGCCGGAGCGTCGGTCTCGTACCCCGGGCCGCGCCTGGCCATGACATCCGACAATTCAGTCGTCATTTTACGACCCGCTTTCAGATGCTGCCGAGATTGACAGGCTTTCGAGCGGTTCACTCGCGGGCGAGTTTATTTTGGGCTCGCGTTTCACCTGGCGGGGCGGCTTCCTGGCACCGCTCGTCGTAGCCCCGCCGGAAAGGGCGGCTTGAGGCCCCATTCGCTGCCACTGGTCAAGAATGGCGGGCGCGCCTGCGCCGGCCATCAATGCGCCGAGAACACCGAGTGGGCCGGATTCTGCCAGCCCCCATGCGACAGCGGCGCCAATGACGACCCTGATTGTCTCGCCCGTCAAATACATGGGGAGGGTCGGGCCGTTCTTCACTCGCCACGGCCATTCTTTTCTCGTTTGCAGATGGCGGTACAGCGTGACGAGAGAGATCAAGGCGCCCCCTGCGGCCCCGCACGCGAAGCTTTGCCAGTGCGGCACATGTAGCACGGCTGCTACCCTCCGTCAACCATCATCAGCCTCGCAAGGATACCGCCGCCGTACTCACGTGTCACTCAAGATCCTTGCACTGAAGGAGACTTGATGACGGGTCAAATCTTCGAACGGGGCTCGGTTGTTCGATCACCGGCGGTTACCGCCGACCTGTCCTGCCAGGGGACGCACGGGGCGGCCACGTCGAGGGTCTTCGGGCGGGATTGCGGCGGCCGGCGCCGGCCCGCTTGCATGGCGGGATGGAACGCAGCAGCGGGGCCGGGCGGCCGGTGGTGTACCTGTTCGGGTCGGGGGCGGGGGCGGTGTTCGGGCTGCCCGAGGTGGTGCGGGAGGCCCGGGGGCGGGGGTGGGAGGTGGCGGTCGGGCTGACGCCGACGGCGCGGGGGTGGCTGGAGGCGCAGGTGCCGGGGTTGGAGGAACTGACGGGGTATCCGGTGAAGTCGGCGTACCGGTGGCCGGGCCAGCCGGATGTGCTGCCGCCGCCGAACGCGGTGCTGTTCGCCCCGGTCACGTTCAACTCGTTCAACAGCCTGGCGCTCGGCCTCACCACTTCCTGGGTGGTCGGGTACGCGGCGGAGGCGCTCGGCAAGGGCATCCCGGTGCTGGTCATGCCGTGCGTCAACGCGGCACTCGCCGCCCACCCCCAGTTCGCCCGCAGCGTGGCGACCCTCCGCGAGGCCGGCGTGCACGTCCTGCTCGGCGAGGACGGCTTCGTCCCGGGCGAGCCCGGTACCGGCGACGCCCGGCCGTTTCCGTGGGACGCCGCGTTGCGCGCAGTGGAGCGGGCGCTGGCGTCATGACGATCGAGGCTCGGCACCGCGACGGGGAGACGGGGATCCGACCGGCGAGCCGGCCACGGACGCGGTGACCGGGGAAGGGGAGCGGGGAAGGGGAGCGGAGGAAGTAAGGGGGGAGGCGGGGCGCGTCAGAGCAGTTTGCGCGGGCCGACCGCAGGAAGGGGGTCGGACGGCTCGCGGTAGGCGTGGAGGAGAGCGGTGGCGCTGCGCAGTTTTGCCGCCGGGCGGGCCGGGAGGACGAGGGTGTAGAGGAGGCCTTCGCCGCCGGGGCCTTCGACCAGCCAGGAGCTCCACGGGAGCTGGAGGGTGGCGGCGGGGCTGAAGGCGATGGGGCGGTGGCCGGTCAGGGGGAGGTCCTGCAGGCCGAGGCGGCACCAGCTGGAGAGGGTGAGGGTGCGGCGGGCGGGGTCGAAGCCGGCGGGGACGCAGTCGGCGATCCGGTCCCGGCCGATGCGGCGCAGGAAGTCGAGGTTGCTGCGGGTGGAGAGATGCCGCGCGGTGAACTCCTCGACGGCGCCGCGCAGCTCGGCGGCGTACCGGGCGGGGGTGGTGCCGGGCCGCCAGGGGAGCCGGATCTCGCCGAGCAGGTTGCCGAGGGCGCCGTCGGGCAGGCCGAGGGGGCGGCGCAGGTTGACCGGCAGGGTGAGGGTCTGTTCCTGGTCCTGGTGGCCGTCGAGTTCGCGCAGGACGTGCAGCAGGTGGGCGCAGAGTGCGTCGTTGACGGAGAGCGGTCGGCCGGCCTCGGCGGCGAGGGCGGTGCGCAGGCGCTGGGTCTCGGCGGGGGCGAACCAGATCTGCACGGTGCGGTTGGCGAGGCCGGCGGCGGCCACGGTGCGTTGCAGTTCGGCGGCCTCGGCGGGTTCGGGCAGTCGGAGGGAGGGGACGCCGCAGTCCTCGGCGGGCAGGTGGGCGTCGAGCTGGAGTTCGCGGTCGGCGGTGGGGGACAGGGCGGGCGGTTCGGTGCCCTCGGTGCAGGCGGACCAGGTGCGCAGCAGCAGGGCGAAGGTGTGCATGTCGCCGACGGCGTGGTGCCAGGAGATGCCGAGGGCGCAGGTGCCGTCGGTGAGGCGGTTCAGCCGGACGGTGAGCAGCGGCAGGCAGGTCCGGCGGGCTTCGGCGGCCCGGACGTGGTCGACCAGGCCGCTCGCGGGCAGTGCCATCCGGTCGAAGGCCTCGGTGAGGGTGTGGGGCGCGTCGGCGACGGTGAAGGGGACGCCGGAGTCGTCGGTGTCGATGCAGAGGTCGCCGTTGTCGGCGGTGCGCAGGCGGCCGGCGAACTCGGGCAGCCGGGCCAGGGCGCGGGCGAGGCCGGTGGCGAGGGCGTCGGCGTCGAGCAGCCGGTCGTAGAAGAGGACGACGGAGACGGGGAGATCGGCGAGCAGCAGGTCGCCGACGGAGCAGCGGACCGGCCCCGGCCCCGGCCGTCCGGACCGGACGGTGCGGATTTCGGTGTCGGACGTCAGCACGCCGGTCATACCGGTCCCCTCCCTGGAGTGACGGGGGAACCATAGGGGCCCGCGGGAGGGATAAACCAGAGGTGTCCGAACGGTCGCTGACGCGTCGTCCGGGCGGCCGGTTCCAATCCTGGGCGGGTATGTGTCGTTTCTCATACCGATGCCCGGAAGGACCGAAAAGGGCTGAGCTGCGGTTTTCGTCCCGGGTTAATACGCCGTTTACAGGGATGAAACGAAGGCGTTACCCGCTAAAGGATCATGCAATCAACGGAAACTGAGCCTATCAGTTGACGAAACGCAGGCGAACGGCGGGCTTCCGCCGTGGTCCGCTGCGGAAACAGTGGGAGTTACGGTTCCCGCATGGTTCAGCTCGACAATCGCCCGGGAGCCGGCGCCGACGTCGCCACCGGCTCGGACGCCCCTGGCGGCGTCCGCTCCAAGGGCCTCAACAGCAATTCGGTGGGCCTGCTGGGCAACGCCGTGATCGGCGTGTCCACGGTCGCCCCTGTGTACTGCCTGACGACGACGCTGGGTACCACCGTGGCCGCCGTCGGCCTTCAGATGCCGGCCCTCTTCCTGGCCGGCTTCCTGCCGATGATGCTGGTGGCCTTCGCCTACCGGGAGCTGAACAAGGCGATCCCCGACAGCGGCACCTCCTTCACCTGGACGGTGAAGGCGTTCGGCCCGAAGATCGGCTGGATGTGCGGCTGGGGCCTGGTGATCGCCACGATCATCGTGCTGTCCAACCTCGCGGGCGTCGCCACCGAGTACCTGTACCTGCTGCTCGGCGAGATCACCCGCAGCGACGCGGTCACCCAGCTCAACGACAACAAGCTGGTGCACGTGGTCACCTGCCTGGGGCTGATCGCGATCGCGACCATGATCAGCTACCGCGGCATGACCGCCACCAAGGGCGTCCAATACGCCCTGGTGGGTCTTCAACTGGTCGTCCTCGGTCTGTTCGGCGTGATGGCGATCGTCAAGGCCACCGGCCACGGCGCTGCCGGGTCGCTGCACTTCTCCTGGAGCTGGCTCAATCCGTTCGCGGCCAGCTCCTTCACTGCGTTCGTGGCCGGTCTGTCGCTCTCGCTGTTCATGTACTGGGGCTGGGACGCCTGTCTGAGCGCCAACGAGGAGACCGGCGGCAGCGACAAGACCCCCGGCCGGGCCGCGATGCTCGCCATGGTGGTGCTGGTCGGCTCCTACCTGTTCACCGCCGTCGCGGTGCAGATGTACGCGGGCGTCGGCACCACCGGCACCGGCCTCGGCAACCCGTCGACCTCCTCCAACGTGCTCGCCGTGCTGGCCGGCCCGGTGATGGGCCCGGTCCTCGGCGTGCTGCTGTTCGTCGCCGTGCTGGCCTCCGCCTCCGCGAGCCTGCAGACCACCTTCATCCCGGTCAGCCGCACCGTGCTGGCGATGAGCGTGTACGAGGCGCTGCCGTCCTCCTTCACCGAGGTCAACGAGCGCTACAAGACGCCGGGCCGGGCGATCATCACGGCCGGTGTCGGCACCGGCGCGTTCTACACCGTGATGACGATGGTCAGCTCGCACGTGCTGGCCGACACCATCGCCGCGCTGACGCTGATGATCTGCTTCTACTACTCGCTGACCGCGTTCGCCTGCGCCTGGTACTTCCGCGGCGACTTCCGCAACTCGGTCCGCGACGCGGTGCTCAAGGTGATCTTCCCGCTGATCGGCGGCCTGACCCTGGCCGCGATCTTCAGCAAGTCGCTGGTCGACATGATCAACCCGTCCTACGGCAGCGGCAGCTCGGTGTTCGGCATCGGCAGCGTCTTCGTGGTCGGCGCGGGCCTGCTGGCGTTGGGCCTGGTCGTGATGGCCGTGATGACGCGGCGCAGCCCGGCGTTCTTCCGCGGCGAGATTCTCACGCGTGAGACGCCCGCCCTGGTCATCCCCGACTGAGACCGACCAGGGGCGCGTGGGGGCGCCTCCCGGCCCGCCGGGGCTGGGGGGGGGGGAGAACTGCGCGACAAACGCAAGCCACGTCCGCAAGGTCGCGATCAAGTGCAGGTCATCGTCCTGCGTCGCGATCTTGCGGACGTGGTGCGTTCCCCCTCGCGCAGTTCCGCCCCCTCGGCTTCGCCCGGGGGTACCCCCGGCGCCCCTGGACTCGCGCCCGGTCGCTCCTCGCGTCCCTGGTGGTGCGGCCCGCTGCCGTCAGTAGGCGACGGTGAAGCGCTCCCCGATGTGCTTGGGCTGCTCGATCTCGTCCAGCAGGGCCACCGCGTAGTCCTCGGTGGAGATCCGGCTCTCGCCGTCCGTGCCGATCAGCAGGTCCTCCAGGCCCTCGCGGTAGGCGCCGGTGCGCTCGCCGGGGGCGATGGCGCCGGCGGGGGAGAGGTTGGTCCAGCGCAGGTCGGTGACGGTGCGCAGGAAGTCCAGCGCGTCGCCGTGGGCGTGCATGATCTGCAGCAGGAACTCCGGGAGGCCCTCCGCGTCCCACACCTGCTTGCCGTCGGGGGTGCGCAGCGAGCCCGCGCCGCCCACCGTGATCAGCCGCGGGGTGTCGGTGCCCAGCGTGCGCAGGCCCGCGACCAGCGACTCGAAGGACGGGGCGATCAGCGCCTGGTGGCCCGGCCCGTCGCCGCCGCCGACCGCGCTGACCACCACAGTCGCGCCCTTGGCGTGCTCGGCCACCGACGCCGGGTCCAGCACGTCCCCGACCGCCACCGTCAGCGCCGGGTGAGTGACGGTCAGCTTTGCCGGGTCGCGCACCACGGCGGTGACGGTGTGGCCGCGGCGCAGCGCCTCGGCGAGTACCCGGGAGCCGATGGTGCCGGTGGCGCCGTACAGGGTGATGGTGCTCATGGGGGTTGTCTCCTCTTGCCGTTTTCCGTCTGCTGTTCGACCGTACGGCGGGCCTTCGCCGGTGGGCGAGGTGCCGGGCCGACAGTGCGTGGTGAAAAACGGACACGTGGGGGCGGCCGGTCCTGGCGGTGGGGAGGGCCGGGTCGGCGCGGCCGGGGGAAAGCCTTGCGTGCCGGGACTCTTGACAACATGTCATGGGCGCGCCAATTTAGGGGAACTCCAGTGGGACCCCACATCCCGAGAGGCAACCCTCATGAAGAAGCCGCTCATCGGCGCGCTCGGCACCGTCCTGCTCGCCGGCACCGCCCTGGTCACCGCCACCCCCGCGTCCGCCGTCACGGTGAACCTGGCCGGGACGGTCGCGCTCAGCAACTGCTCCGGCTCGCTGATCCGGATGCCCACATCCGTGGACACCGACCCCGGACTGATCCTCACCAACGGCCACTGCCTGGAGACCGGCATGCCGGCCGCCGGCCAGGTGATCACGGACAAGGCGTCCACCCGCAGCTTCACCCTGCTCAGCGGCAGCGGCAGCAGCCTGGGCACGGTCCGCGCCAACCGGGTCGTGTACTCGACGATGACCGACACCGACGTCACCATCTACCGGCTGACCAGCACGTACGCGAGCATCAAGAACACCTACGGGATCTCCCCGCTGACCATGTCCACCACCCACCCGGTGGCCGGCAGCGCGATCAAGGTGCCGTCGGGCTACTGGAAGACCATCTACTCCTGCAACGTGGACGGCTTCGCCTACCAGCTCAAGGAGAGCAGCTGGACCTGGAAGGACTCGCTGCGCTACACCTCCGCCTGCAACACCATCGGCGGCACCTCCGGCTCCCCGGTGGTCGACGTCAACACCGGCCAGGTCGTCGCCGTGAACAACACCGGCAACGAGGACGGCCAGACCTGCACGCTGAACAACCCGTGCGAGGTCGACCAGAACGGCGCGGTGACGATCCACCCCGGCATCGGCTACGCCGAGGAGACCTACACCATCCCGAACTGCTTCGCCCCGGGCAACGTGCTCGACCTGACTCGGGCAGGCTGCGTGCTGCCCCGCCCGTAGCCGAGCCCACCGCGCGCAGCCACCCGCGTCACCCCTCCGCGGGTGGCTGCGCGCTGTCCGGACCTACATGAAGCGCCGCAGCAGCCGGGACTTGCCGGCCGTGAACGGCGGGTAGGCGAGCCGCAGGGTGTCCAGCGCCAGCGGCTTGGACAGCACCGCCTTGGTGTGGCTGAACGTCTCCACCGACAGCCGGCCGTGGTAGCCGCCCTGGCCGCTCTCGCCGACCCCGCCGAACGGCAGCCCGGGGACGGAGAGGTGGGCGTTCGGGATGCCGAAGGCCAGCGCGCCCGAGGAGGTCTCGGCGGTCAGCCGGCGCCGGGTGGTCACCGAGGCGGTGAAGGCGTACAGCGCCAGCGGCTTGTCCCGGGCGGTGATGAACGCGATCGCCGCGTCCAGGTCGGGCACCCCGACGATCGGCAGGACGGGGCCGAAGATCTCCTCCTGCATCACCGGCGACGCGGGGTCGACGTCGGCCAGCACCGTCGGCGCGAGGTAGCGGGTGGCGCGGTCGTGCTCGCCGCCGGTGACGGTCCGTCCGTCGGCCAGCAGCGCCGTCAGCCGGTCGAAGTGGCGCTCGTTGACGATGCGCCCGTAGTCCGGGCCGGCGGCCGGGTCGTCGCCGTACATCTCCCGGATCGCGTCGGTGAGTGCGGCCTCCAGCGCGGGGGCGGTGTCGCCGACGGCGAGGATGTAGTCGGGGGCGACGCAGGTCTGACCGGCGTTCATGAACTTGCCCCAGGCGATCCGGCGGGCCGCCGCGGCCAGGTCGACGCCGGGGTCGACGACCGCCGGGCTCTTGCCGCCCAGCTCCAGCGTGACGGGCGTGAGATGGCGGGCGGCGGCGGTCATCACGATCCGGCCGACCGTGCCGTTGCCGGTGTAGAAGATGTGGTCGAAGCGCTGCTCCAGCAGGGCGGTGGTCTCCGGCACGCCGCCCTCGACCACGGCCACCGTCTGCGGGTCGAGGACGCGCGGCAGCCAGTGGGCCAGCGCCGCGGAGGTGGCCGGGGCGAGCTCGCTGGGCTTGACCACCGCGCAGTTGCCCGCGGCGATCGCGCCGATCAGCGGGGCCAGCGCCAGTTGCAGCGGGTAGTTCCACGGGCTGATCACCAGCACCGTGCCCAGCGGCTCCAGCACCGTACGGCCCCGGGCGGGCGCGAGGGCCAGCGGCACCGGGACCCGGCGCGGGCGCAGCCAGCGGGACAGGTGGCGCAGGGTGTGGTCGATCTCGTTGACGGTGAACCCGATCTCGGTGAGGTACGACTCGGCCGGGCTCTTGCCGAGGTCGGCCTTCAGGGCGGCCGCGAACACCTCCTCCTGCTCGACCAGCAGGCGGCGCAGCGCGCGGAGCTGCTCCTTGCGCCGGGCGAGCGGCCTGGTCCGGCCGGTGGCGAAGGCGGCGTTCAGGCGGGCGAGGGTCGCGGCCGCGTCGGTGCGGAGGGCGTCGGTGGGCGTGGAAACGCCGGTGGGAGCGTTCATGCCGTCGAGAATAAACGAAACGAAGTGTTTTCGTTTCGTTTCGGGTTCACCCGTAGGCTGGGGCGCATGACCCGCACCGCACCCCCCGCCACCCCGGACGGCCCGCGCACGCCCCGGCCACCGGCGGCCGAGACCGCGCCGCGCAGGGGCCGCCCGCGCGACGCCGCACGCGACCGGGCCATCCTGGACGCCACCCTCGCCGTCCTCGCCGAGAACGGCTACGGCGCGCTGACCACCGCCGCGGTCGCCGCCCGGGCGGGCGTCTCCACCGCCACCCTGTACCGCCGCTGGTCCTCCAAGGACGAACTGGTGATCGCCGCCGCCGCGACCCACGTCGAGGACGTCCACGCCCAGCCCGACACCGGCGCCCTGGAGGGCGACCTGCGGGTCCTGCTGCGCGACAAGGCCGCCGCGCTCACCGGCGAGGCCGGGCGCCTGATGCAGGCGCTGGTGGGGGAGGCCGCGCAGAACGTCGCGCTGGCGGACGCGCTCACCGCCGCGTTCCTGGAGCCCGTGCACCGGCGGGTGGGCGAGGCGGTCCGGCGGGCGGTCGACCGCGGCGAGATCGCGCCCGTCGCCGACCCGGAGCTGCTCGGGGCGGTCGTGGTGGGGCCGCTGATGAGCCGGTTCCTGCTGATGCCGCGACCCGATCAGGTGGACGCGGCGGCGGCGCAGGACACCGCCGACCGCTTCCTGCCGTTCGCGCTGCGAGCGATCGGCGGGCGGTGAGGGGACGCGCCCCGCAGCGGCGGAACCGCCGGCGGGCGAGGGGGCCCGCAGCGGCGGAACGCCCGGCGCCCCGCTGATCGCCGGCCGGCCCGGCCCCGCCGCTCCCCGAGCCCCCGGCGGTCGTCCGTTCCGCCGTGCACGGCCCTTCCTGAAGCGATGAATCGGTGCTTCAATCCTTGGTATGGCCTACCGACGCACCGCCGCCGTCCAGGCCCGGCTCGACGGTCAGCGCGAGGCCGTCCTCCGGGCCGCCGTCGCCCTGCTCGCCGAGCGCGGGTACGCCGGATGCTCGATGGCGGCCGTCGCCGAACGGGCCGGGATCGCCACCGGCAGCATGTACCAGCACTTCGACGGCAAGGCCGATCTCGCCGTCACCCTGTTCCGGACCGTGTGCGGCCGCGAGATCGAGGCCGTCACCGAGGCCGCCGAGCGCGCCGCCGATCCGCTGGACGGGGTCGCCGCGGTGGTCGCCACCTTCGCCGCCCGGGCGTTGAAGTCGCCGCGGCTGGCGTACGCGCTGCTCGCCGAGCCGGCGGACCGGGTGGTCGAGGCGGAGCGCCTGGTGTTCCGGCGGGCGTTCCGCGACCTGATCGCCGGCCGCGTCGACCGGGCCGTGGCGAGCGGCCGACTCCCCGCCCAGCGCGCCGAACTCACCGCTGCCGCGATCGTCGGCGCGGTCGGCGAGGCGCTGGTGGGGCCGCTCACCGACGGACAGCCGCCGGAGACCGTGCTGCCCGAGCTCGTCACCTTCACCCTGCGCGCCCTGGGAGGGCACTGATGGCAAGCACTCACGAGGTCACCAACCAGGTGCCCGACCCGTACGGGCACGACGTCGCCGAGGACCCCACCCTGCTGGCCGCCCTGGAACGGGCCGGGGCCGGCTGGGCCGCCGACGAGCTGCACGCCCTCGGCACGCTGGCCGGCACCGAGCAGGCCGCCGACTGGGCCCGGCTCGCCAACGACAACCCGCCGGTGCTGCACACCCACGACCGCTACGGCCACCGCGTCGACGAGGTCGAATTCCACCCGTACTGGCACGAGTTGATGCGCACCGCGGTCGAACACGGCCTGCACGCCGCGCCCTGGCAGGACGACCGGCCGGGCGCGCACACCGCGCGCGCCGCCAAGTTCTACGTCTGGGGACAGGTCGAGGCCGGGCACACCTGCCCGATCTCGATGACGTACGCCTCGGTGCCCGCCCTGCGCACCAGCCCCGAACTCGCCGCCGCCTACGAGCCGCTGCTGGCCGCCCGGGAGTACGACTTCGGGCTGCGCGAGCCGCACGGCAAGCGCGGGCTGATCGCCGGCATGTCGATGACGGAGAAGCAGGGCGGCTCCGACGTCCGCACCAACACCACCCGGGCCGTCCCCGCCGGCGACGGCACGTACCGGCTCACCGGCCACAAGTGGTTCACCTCCGCCCCGATGTCGGACCTGTTCCTGACGCTCGCCCAGGCCCCGGGCGGCCTGTCCTGCTTCGTGCTGCCCCGGGTCCTGCCCGACGGCAGCCGCAACGCGCTGCGCCTGCAACGGCTCAAGGACAAGCTCGGCAACAAGTCGAACGCCTCCTCGGAGGTCGAGTACGACGACGCGGTGGGCTGGCTGGTCGGCGAAGAGGGCCGCGGCGTGCGGACCATCATCGAGATGGTCAACATGACTCGGCTGGACTGCACCACCGGCGCCGCCTCCGCGATGCGGTACGGCGCCCTGCGCGCCCTGCACCACGCCACCCACCGGCGGGCGTTCGGCAAGCCGCTGGTCGAGCAGCCGCTGATGCGCAACGTGCTGGCCGACCTGATCGTCGAGTCGGAGGCCGCCACCGCGATCGCCATGCGGCTCGCCGAGGCCACCGACCGGGCCCTCGCCGGTGACGAGCAGGAAGCCCGGTTCCGCCGGCTGGGCCTGGCCGTCGCCAAGTACTGGGTGTGCAAGCGCGGCCCCGGGCACGCCGCCGAAGCCCTGGAGTGCCTGGGCGGCAACGGCTACGTCGAGGAGTCCGGCATGCCCCGGCTCTACCGCGAGGCGCCCCTGGTGTCGATCTGGGAGGGCTCAGGCAACGTCGCCGCCCTCGACGCGCTGCGCGCGATGGCCCGCCAGCCCGAATCGGTGGCCGCCGTGTTCGCCGAGCTCGACACCGCGAGCGGGCTCGACCGCCACTTCGACACCGCCGTCGCCGACCTCCGCAAGGACCTCGCCGACCCCGAGCACCTCGAATACCGCACCCGCCACCTGGTCGAACGCCTCGCCCTCACCCTCCAGGCGTCCCAGCTGCTCCGCCACGGCCACCCCGCGGTCGCCGAGGCCTTCACCGCCACCCGCCTCGCCGGCCGGTCCGGCCTCGCCTACGGCACGCTGCCCACCGGCCTGGACACGGAGGGGATCCTGTCCCGCGTGCCGTCGCTCCCGACCGGCGCGTAGCGCCCGCCGGGGCCCGCAAGGGCCCCGGATAAGCGCTGCTAGCGTGGCGGGCGATGTCGTTCCCGTGGTTTTTTGAAGGGTTGCGCCGGCGATGGCCAAGTTCCTGCTGAGTCTGCATCTGGTGGTCGCCGTGCTGGCCGTCGGCCCGGTCGCGGTGGCGGTGAGCATGTTCCCGCGCAAGGCGAAGGCCGCACTGGCGGCCGGACCGGAGCAGGTCACCGCGCAGGCGTCAGTGCGGCTGCTGCACCGGATCAGCAACATCTACGCGCTGATCGGGATCGCGGTGCCGGTGCTGGGCATCGGTACGGCGCAGGCGATGGGCGTGCTGGGCAACGCCTGGCTGATCGCCTCGATGGTGCTGACGGGCGTCGCCGCGGGCGTGCTGCTGCTGTTCGTGCTGCCCGGTCAGCAGGCCACCGTGGACGCGCTGGACGCCACCGAGAACCAGGAGGCGGAGACCGCCCGGGCCACCGGCATGCTGAAGATGCTGCCGATGACCGCGGGCCTGTTCAACCTGCTGTGGGTGGTCGTCCTGGTGCTGATGGTCATCCGGCCGGGGTCGACGAACGGGGCGTGACGCCGCGCACTTCCAGCCCGGCCAGCAGTTCGGCGGTGGCGGCCGCGACGGCGGCCACCGCCGCGTCGAACACCTCCCGGTTGTGCGCGGCCGGCGCCCGGAATCCGGAGATCTTCCGGACGTACTGGAGCGCCGCCGCGTGCACGTCCTCGGGAGTGGCGTCGGGCGTCATCGGCGGGCGGAGCGTCTTGATGCTTCGGCACATGCCTCCAGTCTGCTCCGCCCCACCGACAACCGGCCGGGGCGTCCCCGGCCGGAGAGCCGCCGCACCCGCACCCCGCCCCGCGCGACGGCCCGCGCCCCGCGCGCCTGCGGATGCCGGGCCGGCGTCTCCCCGGCTGCGGCGAGTCGCCGGGCGGCAGCTCCAGGCACAGGCCGGCGTCGACGGCAGGGCCCGTCCGGCCGGGCGGACCGGCAGCGCGGGCCCGGGGTCAGAGCTCTCCCAGGGTGGTCGGCAGGGTGGCTGCCGCGGTGAACACGGCCTGGTCGGTGGTGAGTTCGAGGTAGTACAGGTCTTCGTGCCGGTGCTGGAGGGGCGGGTCGAGGGGGAGCGCGGACAGGTCGATCGACGTGAGGTTGTCGAGGGTGGCCCGGCCGAGCTTGATCAGCGCCTCCTTGCGCACCCACTGGCGCAGGAACGCCCGGGTCGGGTCGGGGTGGCTGCGGACGAGTGCGTCCTCGGCGGGGCTGAGCACGCGGCTGAGCGAGGCCGGGTCGGTGGTGCGCGGTCCGAGGTGCTCGACGTCCACGCCGATCGGGACAGGGCCGGCCGCGGCGGCGATGATCCCGCCGGTGTGGGACAGGCTCAGGTGGGTGGCGGGCCGGTCGGTGAGCAGCGGCCGGCCGTGCCCGGCGAGTCCGCAGCCGGGGCACTGCTGGCCGAAGGCGACGTCGGCGGGGTCGATGCCGAGGTGCGCGGCCGCGCAGTACCGGACCAGCAGGTGGGCGGCGACGTAGTCGTCGCGGTCGGCGGGCCGGCGGAAGCGGTCGGCGCGTTCGCGTTCGAAGTCGGCGAGCAGCCGTTCGTCGGCGTCGGGCCGGGCGAGGACCTCGGCGGTGGTGGCGATCAGGGCGAGCGGATGGTTCGACACGGGTCTCCTTGTCCGGGCGGGCGCCGTCACCGGTGCACCAGCAACTTAGTCCGTTCGAGTGATCTTTCGGCGTGTCAGTCACCGGGTGGCTGAATTTCATATGCAGAAACGACTTCGCTGGGGGCGGTCTGCTGCCCTGCTGACCCACCGTCAACGAAAGGGGTGTCCGTGCGACACGGCGCTCGTCCCAGGAACCGGCTGGTCCGGTACGCGGCGGTGGCGGCGCTGATCGCCGCCCCGCTGGTCACCCTCTCCTCGCTCGGCCAGGCCGACCCACTGGCCCCGCCGCTGGGCCGGTGCGTCGGCGACTGCCCGAACCCGTTCCCGCAGCCGCCGCACAGCGGCCCCGCGGCCGGCACCGACGACACCATCAACATCTTCGTCGGCGGCAACTACACGGTGGAGGGCCGGGCCGCCGAGGCCGAGGGGAAGATCGTCACGGTCAAGGACCTCACCGTGAACAAGGACGGCGGCGGCCTGTTCAACATGGGCGTGGTCGGCGTCGGCTCCCAGGTCGCACCGCCGCCCGGCACCGACCACGTGACGGTCGGCGGCGCCGTCGACGTCCTCACCGGCAACCGGGTGCAGCTCGGCGGCGGCGACCCGGCCCGCTGGGGCAACCTGGCGTACGGCACCACCGAGAGCGGCATCCTGGAGTTCTCCGGCCCCGGCGCGGCCCGCCAGGACCCGGCGGCGATCGAGCCGTTCCTCGGCCTCACCACCGTCATCGAGTCCGACTCGACGTGCATGGCCGAGCAGACCGCCACCGGCGAACTGACCGTCGACGGCAACCTGTACACCTTCACCGGCGACGGCCTGAGCATGCGCCAGATCTTCAACGTCGACCGGAACATCGGCAGCGACACGGCCGCCGCCGACATCGTGTTCGCCAACGTCCCGCCCGGCGCGACGGTGATCGTCAACATGATCGGCCCGGACCCGGTGCTGATCCGCACCAACACCGGCACCGGCTTCCCCGGCGACCAGCTGACGGACATGCAGCCGCTGCTGATGTGGAACTTCCCCACCTCCGCCGACGCGACGATCTCCGGCGGCGCCCAGTTCCAGGGCTCGGTCATGGCGGGCAACCCGGCCGGCACCGTCACGCTCTCCAACCCCGGCACCAACGGCCGCGTCTACCTGGCCGGCAACCTGCTGCAGACCGGCACCGCCGGGACGGAGATCCACGCCTACCCGTTCGACGGCGACCTGCCGACCTGCCGGCAGAGCCCCTCGCCGTCCCCGTCGGAGAGCGAGAGCCCCTCGCCGTCGCCCTCGGTCTCGCCGAGCGAGTCGGAGAGCCCGAGCCCGTCGCCCTCCGAGACGGAGAGCCCGGAGCCGTCGGAGAGCGTCGAGCCCACCCACGGCGAGCGCCCCGAGCCGAGCCACCGGCCCGGCGGCGGGCTGGCGAACACCGGCAGCAGCCTGGTCGCCCCGGTGGCCGGCGCCGCCGTGGTGCTGCTCGGCCTCGGCGGAGGGGCCGTGGTACTGGCCCGCCGCAACCGCAGCCGCCGCCACTGACCCGTCGCACCTGACGGGCCGAACGGCCGGAGTCCCCACCGGGGCCCGGCCGTTCGGCCTGTCGCCGACACCCGTCAGGTGACTTCGCCGCGCCGGGCGAACCGGTCCTCGCGCCACTCCCCGGAGGCCAGCACCGCGCGCAGCGCCGTCGCCGCGTCGTGCACGTCCGCCCGGGACAGGTACAGCGGGGTGAAGCCGAACCGCATCAGATCGGGCGCCCGGAAGTCGCCGATCACCCCGCGGGCGATCAGCGCCTGGACGATCCGGTAGCCCTCCGGGTGCCGCAGCGCCACCTGGCTGCCGCGGCGCTCGTACTGACGCGGCGTCACCGGCTCGACGTCCAGGTCCGCCGTCAACTCCAGGAACAGATCCGAGAGTTCCAGGCTCTTGGCGCGCACCGCCGCCGGATCGGCCAGCTCCCACACGTCGAGCGAGGCCTCCAGCGCGGCCAGGCCCAGCACCGGCGGCGTCCCGGTGAGGAACCGGGTGACGCCCTCGGCGGGCCGGTAGCCCGGCTCGAAGTCGAACTGCCGGGCGTGCCCGAACCAGCCGGTCAGCGGCTGCCGGGCGTCGGCGTGGTGGCGCTCGGCGGCGTACAGGAACGCGGGCGCGCCCGGCCCGCCGTTCAGGTACTTGTAGCCGCAGCCGACCGCGAAGTCCACGCCCGCCGCGTCCAGTTCGATCGGCAGCGCCCCGGCGGTGTGGCACAGGTCCCAGACGGCGAGCGCCCCGGCCAGGTGGATCCGCTCGGTGACGGCCGCCATGTCCAGCAGCTCGCCGGTGCGGTAATCGACGTGCGACAGCAGCACCACCGCGGTGTCCGCGTCCAGCGCCGCGTCCAGCTGCGTCGCCGAGTCCACCAGCACCGGCCGGGTGCCCGGGTACAGCCCGGCCAGGCCGTCCGCGATGTACAGGTCGGTGGGGAACGCGTGCCGCTCGGCGACCAGTGCGCCGCGCCCGGGGCGCAGTCGCAGCGCCGCGCCGAGCACCTTGAACAGGTTGACGGAGGTCGAGTCGCAGACCACCACCTGCCCGGCCGCCGCGCCCAGCAGGTGCGCGCCGAGGCGGTCGCCGAGCCGCCCCGGCTGGTGGAACCACCCGGCGTCGTTCCAGGACCGGATCAGGCCGGCGCCCCACTCCTCGGCGACCACCTTCGCCAGGTGGCCGGGCGTGGCGCGGGGCAGTGCGCCGAGCGAGTTCCCGTCGAGGTACAGCACGCCCTCGGGCAGCTCGAAGTGCTCGCGCAGGTGGTGCAGCGGGTCGGCGGCGTCGCGGGCGACGCACTCCTCGCGGGTGGGAGCCACAGTTGTCACAGTTCGTTCCTGACGGACCACAGTTCGGGGAAGACGTCCTGGTCGGCGGAGTGCTTGAGCCAGCTCAGGCCGGAGGAGCCGCCGGTGCCGGGCTTGCCGCCCATGGTGCGCTTGACGGCGGAGTAGTGGCGCTGGCGCCAGCGGGTGACCCGCTCGGCGGTGTCGAGCAGCGCCTCGCCGAGCCGGGCCAGGTCGGCCAGCGCCGGATCGGTGTAGACGGTGCGCCAGGCGGCCTCGACGGTGTCGTCGTGCTCGCGGCGCGCCGTGGCGGCGGCCGCGGGTATGGGCAGGCCGCGGCGGGCCAGCACGGCCAGCGCCTCGTCGTACAGGCTGGGGGTGCGCAGCTCGGTGAACAGCTCGTCGTACTCGGCGGGGGAGTCCTGGTACATGGTCAGCAGCCGCTCGCTCTTGTTGCCGAGCAGGAACTCCAGCCGCAGGAACGCCGAGGACTGGAAGCCGGACGCCTCGCCGAGCACCGGCCGGAACGCGTTGAACTCGGCCGGCGTCATGGCTGCCAGCAGGTCCCAGGAGGAGACAAGCACGTCCTGCGTGTGCTGCCCGCGGCGCAGCGCGGCGGTGGCGGCGGTCAGGTCGTCCTCGCGCAGCGCGGCGCGGGCGGTGGTCCACTCGCGGTGCAGCAGGTCGAACAGCAGCTCCATCACCTGGGTGGTGACGATGAACGTGTACTCCGCGGGTTCGGCGGAGCGGGGCTGCTGGAGCGAGTGCAGCTCGGTCAGGTGCACGTACTGCGCGTACGGGGTGGACACGCCGCTCTTCCGGTCGCCGCCGAACGTCAGGTGGGGCCGGTGGGTCTGCCCGGTCATGGTCGGTGCCTCCTGGTTCCGCCCGCTCCGGGGTGCGGCGGGCGCCACCATTGTGCGGCGCGGCGGCCTGCTCTTGAATGGGCGTCGTAGCCCGGTTGGCGGCATTGGCCTGCCGTTCGCAAGGTACTGGGCCCCGATCGCCTGACGAACGCAAAGGAGCTGCCGATGGACGCGGTGGACCGGCTGCTGCTGGCCGAACTCCAGGCGGATGCGCGCCTGTCGTACAACGAGCTGTCCCGCCGGGTGAACCTGTCGCCGCCGGCGGTGGCCGAGCGGGTCCGCCGGCTGGAGGCGGACGGGGTGATCACCGGCTACCACGCGCACCTGGACCCGGCGAAGGCCGGGGCCGCGGTGATGGCCCTGGTGACGGTGCAGTGCTACGGCCCGCGCTGCGTGCTGCGCGACCCGGAGGTGGCGCACTGGCCGGAGGTCTTCCAGCTGCACCGGGTGACCGGCGGCGCCTGCTGTGTCCTGCTGGTCGGCGTCCCGGACATGCCGGCCTTCGAGCGGCTGACCGACCGGCTGGGCGGGTACGGGCAGCCGACCAGCTCGATGATCCTCTCCAGCCCGGTGCCGTGGCGGGCGATCCAGGCGTCGTGACGGGCGGTCCGGGCGTCGTCGCAGGCGGTCCGGGCGTCGTGGCGGGATGTCAGTAGCCGTTCTTGGACGGGGCCAGGTGGACGCCGAGGCTCTCCAGCCCGTACAGGAACATCTCCACGCCGACGGCGGCCAGCAGCAGCCCGAGCAGCCGGGACAGCACCTCCAGCGAGGTGCGCCGGCTGGCCCGCAGCAGCGGGGCGAGCAGCAGGACGCACACGCAGTCGACGGCGATCACCGCGACGTACATCGCGGCGACCGTGGAGTGCCATTCGAGGCTGTCCCGGGTGAGCGACTCGACCAGCAGCGCGGTGATCGCCAGCGGGCTGGCCACGTACGGCAGGAGCAGTTCGCGGATGCCGTCGGCCAGGGGGTTGGCGAGGTGGCCCTCGCTGGCGCCGCCGCCGAGGTGGACGCCGAGCACCAGCGCGACGGCGTAGATGAAGAAGATCACCCCGCCGGCGATCTGCAGCGACTGGTCGGAGATGTGGAACAGCGAGGCCATCACGTCCGCGGTGTACGCCAGCACCAGGCCGACCACCGCCGCGACCAGCGAGGACACCAGGGTGAGCCGGCGCAGTTCGACCGGGGTGCGGGTCTGGCTGAGCTGGGCGAACGCCAGCAGCACCTTGGGCGGGCCCACCACGGCGAAGAAGGTGACGAAGACGGTGCTCAGGTTGATCGCCGACATGGGCCCATGATGGGCCGTCAGCGCAGCCGGACGGTGACGCCACCCTGGCGCAGTACGTCGAGGACGGCGTCGAAGTAGGAGCGCTCCTCGTCGTCGGGGCCGATCACCCGGCGGGTGAGCGCCTGGGCGGAGACCAGGGCGTGGCGCCAGACCAGCACGAACGGCGGTTCGGGGGTGAAGCCGCCGCGCAGGACGTCGGCGAGCGCGTCGAGGTTCTTGCCGTAGTAGCCGTCGGGGGCGTGCACGGCGTGGCCGAGTTCGGCCCAGAGGCTCGGTTCGTCGGTGACCCGGTCGCCGTGCAGGACGTACTCGGGCGGCTGCGGTGCGGTGGGCATCGGGAGTCTCCCTGCGGGGTGGGGCGGGTAGCCCGGATGGGTTCGCCGGGTCGAGCGGGGGCGGTGCGCACGCTGGGATGGGCCCTACGGTCTTCTCTTCCACATCAGGGGCAACACCATGTCCAGTCTGCACCGCAAGGATCTCGGTCTGTTGGCACTGCGCTCGGTCGTCGGCGGTGTCCTGTTCGCGCACGGCGCGCAGAAGCTGTTCGGCTGGTTCGGCGGCGGTGGGCCGGAGGGCACCGCACAGGCGATGGAGCAGATGGGCTTCGAGCCGGGCGAGCGCAACGCGCTGGCGGCGGGCGTGGGCGAGGCGGGCGGCGGCGCGCTGCTCGCGCTGGGCCTGGCCACGCCGGTGGCCGGGTCGGTGGTCGCCGGGACGATGGCGGGCGCGATCGCGGTGCACTACCCGGCGGGCTTCTTCGCGCACGGCGGCGGCTACGAGTACCCGGCGCTGCTGGGCGCCTGCGGCCTGGCGCTGGCGGTCACCGGCCCGGGCCGCTACTCGCTGGACGCCGCCTCCGGGCACGCGCTGGGCCGCCCGTGGGTCGGGGTGCTGGCGTTCACGGCGAGCGCGCTGGGCGCCGCCGCGGTGGTGGCGCGCCGTCAGGACGTGGTGCGCAGGCGGGAGGCCCGGGCCGCGGACGAGGCGGCCCGCGAGAACGGCACCGGGCTCTCCTGAGCGCCGCGACGAGAAGAGGGAGATGTGCTGATGGAGCGACAGGTCCGGGTGGCCGCCGTGTGGTTGGCGGCGGCACTGGCGGGTTCGGCGCTGGCCGGCTGCTCGTCGAGCGGCAAGCCGGCCGGGGCGGCGTCCTCGGCGGTGGCCTCGGCCGTGGAGTCGGCGACCGGCCAGGTCGGCTCGGCGGCGTCCTCGGCGGGCGAGTCCGCGAAGGCCGCCGCGTCCTCCGCGCTGGCGAGCGTCAAGGGCGGGCTGGACGTGAAGGGCGATGTGACGCTGGGGTCGGCGACCACGGAGTCGGACGGGAAGCTGTCGGTGCCGGTGACGGTCACCAACCACGGGTCCCAGCCGGGCAAGTACACGATTCAAGTCAACTTCGACGACGCGTCGGGGAACCTGCTGGACGCCACGGTGGTGAACGTGCCGGAGGTGGCCGCCGGGGCGACTGCGCAGGCCACGGCGCACAGCAACCGTTCGTTGAACTCTCCCGTGACGCCTGTGGTCGCGAATGCGCTGCGGTACTGATCGGACACCGAACCTTAAGCGGGGCGTAAGCGTCAGATCTCGCTCTTGACGGTCGAGTTGGTCTAGTCCATTTTACTTGGCAGGTGCAGGGAGCCCCTGGGCCGGCGCCGGTGGTTCAGACCACCGGCGCCGGTTCGGCTTATCCCGGACCTGGCGTTTTTGCAGGCCAACGCTCGATTCCCCTGTCATACCCCTGGCTGTGCGGCCCCACCTCGCACGGTTCGTATCCGGGTTTGTCAGGACCCCCACAACCAGGAGTCACGCAGCCATGCTTCGTTCCGTTTCCCCCGAGTCGCCCACGCGGCGACGCCCCAAGGGCTGGGCCGCGCTCGCGGCCGGCACCGCAGCCTCTCTGCTGCTCGGCGGCACTCTGGCCCTGACCGGCGGCACCGCGCAGGCGGCCCCCACCAACTCGACCGGTGCGCCGGCCACCAGCGGTGGCATCAAGGTGGCCTACTTCGACCAGTGGTCGATCTACACCAACGGCTACTACCTGAAGACCATGAACGACACCGGCGCCGCCGGCAAGCTCGACTACCTGATCTACGACTTCGGGAACATCGACCCGACCAACCTCACCTGTTTCGAGGCCAACAAGGCCGCGTCGCAGAACGAGGACGACCCCAACGCGGGCGACGGCGCGGGCGACTCCTTCGCCGACTACCAGAAGAGCTTCGGCGCCGACATCTCGGTCGACGGCGTGGGCGACACCTGGAACCAGCCGATCGTGGGCAACTTCAACCAGCTGAAGAAGCTGAAGGCGAAGAACCCCAACCTCAAGGTGCTGCTGTCGATCGGCGGCTGGACCTACTCGAAGTACTTCTCCGACGCCGCGGCCACCGACGCGTCGCGCAAGAAGTTCGTGTCCTCCTGCATGGACCTGTACATCAAGGGCAACCTGCCCGTCCAGGGCGGTTACGGCGGCCCGGGCACCGGCGCCGGCATCTTCGACGGCATCGACATCGACTGGGAGTACCCGGGCGGCAACGGCCACACCGGCAACCACTCCTCCCCGAACGACAAGCAGAACTTCACCTCGCTGCTCGCCGAGTTCCGCAGCCAGCTGGACGCCCAGGGCAAGACGGACGGCAAGACCTACAGCCTCGCGGCCGCGGTCGGCGCCGGTCAGGACAAGATCAAGTACGTCGAGACCGACAAGATCGGTCAGTACCTGACCTTCCTCGACATCATGACGTACGACATGCACGGCGGTTGGGAGGCCAAGGGCCCGACCAACCACCAGGCCCCGATCTACACCAACCCGAACGACCCGATGAACCCGCTCCCGGGCGGCAACGGGAAGTACTCGCTGGACAACGCCATCAAGGCGTACACCGTGGGTGACTCGCAGTACGGCATCCCCGGCGGCTTCCCGGCGAAGAAGATCAACGTCGGCGTCCCGTTCTACTACCGCGGCTGGACCGGCGTCACCGCCGGCGCCAACCACGGCCTGTTCCAGCCGGCGACCGGCCCGGCGGCCGGCGGCTCGTACTCGGGCAACGTCAACGGCATCAAGATGTACAAGGAGCTGAACGGCTTCGTCGACAACCCGGCGTACACCTACTGGGACGACGCCGCGAAGGCCGCGTACTTCTACGACGGCACCACCTTCTGGTCGGGCGAGAACGCCCAGTCGATCCAGGCCAAGCTGGACTACGCGCACTGCAACGGCCTCGGCGGCTCGTTCGCCTTCTCGATGTACGACCTGGGCACCCAGACCGCGCTGTTCGACAAGATGGTGAGCGCGACCAACGGCTCCGCCGCGTCCTGCCCGGCCGCCCCGACCCAGTCGGCCTCCCCGTCGCCGTCGACCTCCGCGTCGCAGTCGGCCAGCCCGTCGCCGTCCACCTCGGCCTCGGCGTCCCCGTCGACCTCGGCCTCGGCCTCCCCGTCGCAGTCCGCCACCGCCGGCACCTGCTCCGGTGCGCCGAGCTGGAACGCGGCCACCGTGTACGCCACCGCGACCAAGGTCTCCTGGAAGGGCCACTACTACACGAACAAGTGGTGGACCACCAACGAGGACCCGAGCCTGAGCGGCCAGTGGGGCACCTGGACCGACAACGGTGCGTGCTGACCACCGCTAGCTGATCAGCGGTAGACCTCTCGACGAACGAGGGGCGCAGGGAGATCCCTCCCCGCGCCCCTCGTTCCGTCGTTCCTGCCGCCCCTGCGGACCTGCCGCCGTCGGTGGCGGCGGCAGGTCAGCAGGTGAGGTCTTCGGTGCGGCCGAGGGCGTCCGGTTGGGACTCCTCGATCCGGCGCAGCATCCGGGTCAGCGTCGCGGCCAGCTCGGGGCGGGCCTCGCCGGCGATGTCCTGCAGCATCTCGGCCTCGAAGACCGCGGCCATCCGCATCAGCTCGATCCACTTGTCGCGGCCGAGCGGGGTGAGCTCGATGATCACCCGGACCCGGTTGGCCTCGTCGCGCTCGCGGGTGACCAGGCCGTCGGCGACCATCCGGTCGATCCGGTGGGTCATCGCGGCCGGGGTCAGGCCCAGCCGCTTGGCCAGCTCGCCCGGGCCGAGCCGGTACGGGCTGCCGGCGAACACCAGGGCCTTGAGCACCTCCCACTCGGCGTTGGTGATGCCGAGGGTGGCCAGCTGGCGGCTGTAGGCCACGTTCATCCGGCGGGAGAGCCGGGAGAGGGTGGAGACGATGGTCTCCACCTGGGGGTCCACGGTGGGGAATTCCCGCTGGTAGAGGGCCACCTGCTCGGCGATGCCGAGTTCGGTGGCGGTAGCGGGCTCCGCTCTGCGTGCGCTCATGCGGTCATTCTTCCACGCATGGTGCAGGTCTTAAGCCTTTGACTCGTTAAGGTTTCCATGCATAGACTTTAGGTCTGAAATCTTACGGGGTAAAGCCACGGGCGCAGGGCCCGGCTTTCGGAGTCCTTGAGGGGTGCCAAGTGAAGGAGTGGGGCGGCCGACTGCGTCGCGTCCAGATCGGCAACGCGCTCAGCGCGTTCGGCAGCGGCTTCACGCTGCCGTACATGTTCGTGTACGTGAGCGAGGTGCGCGGCCTCGGCTCCGCGGCGGCCGGCGCGGTGTTCACCGTGTTCGCGCTCGCCGCGCTGGCCGTGCTGCCGTTCACCGGCCGCGGCATCGACCGGTACGGCCCGCGCCCCGTGCTGCTGGCCGGCACCGCGCTGGCCGCCGTCGGCGCGTTCGCCTTCGGCCAGGCCGCGAGCACGCCCACGCTGCTGATCTCGTCCTTCGTGTTCGGCGCCGGCGTCACCACCTGCCAGCCCGCGCTCGCCACGATGATCGTCCGCTGCACCCGCAAGGCCCAGCGCTCCCGCGCCTTCGCGCTCCAGTTCACCCTGGTCAACCTCGGCATGGGCATCGGCGCCCTGGTCGGCGGCCTGATCGTCGACAAGTCGGACCCGGCCAGCCTGACCAGGCTGTTCACCATCGAGGCCGTGACCTTCCTCGGCCTGGCCGCCGTCACCGGCACCGCGAAGATGCCTTCGGCGCAGGTCGAGCCGGTCGACCCGGCCGGCACGGCCGGGGGCCGCGGCGGGCTGCGGACGCTGTTCGCCGACAAGGCGATGCTGCGGCTGTGCCTGCTCGCCGGGCTGATCTTCTTCACCTGCTACGGCCAGTTCGAGTCCGGCGTCGCCGCGTTCGCCACCGAGACCGTCGGCACCGCGCCCTCCACCCTGGGCCTGGCGATCGGCGCCAACGCGCTGACCATCGTGGTGCTGCAGATGTTCGTCGTCCGGATCACCGAGCGCCGCCGCCGCACCACCGCGATGGCCGCCGCCGGCGTGGTCTGGCTCGCGGCCTGGGGCATGGCCCTGCTGGCCGGCCTGATCCGCGAGGACCAGATGGCCGCGACCGTCGCCATCGTCGCGATCTACGCCCTGTTCGGCGTCGGCGAGTCCCTGCTCGCCCCCACCATGGGCCCGATCGTCGCCGACCTCGCCCCGGCCCGGCTGCTCGGCACCTACAACTCCGGCTACGCGCTGGTGAAGCAGATCGCCGTCGCGGTCGGCCCCGCCGTCGGCGTCCTGCTGGTCGGCTCCGGCACCTGGCCGCTCTACCTGGCCTCGATGGCCGTCTGCACCCTGCTGATCGTCGCCCTGGCGGTCCGCCTGCGCGGCTTCCTGACGCCCGCGCAGGACAACGTCCGGGTGCTGAACGTCCCGCAGCGCGAGCTGCGCGAGCTGGAGGCCGTGGCCTGACACGTGCTGCCGCCCGCCCGGAGAAGCCGCGCTCCGGGCGGGCGGCGCGCGTCACCGGGCGTTCGCGCGCCAGTCGTCGAACCAGCGGGCCGCGATCGGGGTGTCGTGGCCCCGCTGCCGGCGGGAGTCGGCCTCCGCGTAGTCGTCGGGCCCGGCGAGCGGCGCCACGTGGTCCAGCCAGTCGACGAACCACTCGGCGAAACCGGCCGGCCGGTCGGCGTCGTTCAGCAGCGGGTTCAGCCGGTCACAGGTGGCGCGGCCGTCGAACCAGACGGTGCCGCGGTACGGCCCGCCGAGGACCAGCCCGGTCGAGAAGCCGCAGCCGTCGTCGGTCAGCGTCACCAGGCCCGCCGTCCGGGCGGCCTCGGCCTCGTCCCAGGCGAGCCGAGCAGCCCACAGGGCCTGATCGTGTTCCTCCGGATCGGCGGAGTCCGGCAGATTCTGAAGTGCTTCGTACCGCTCGTCGGAGAGGGCCAGCGCCGTGTCGTGGTCCGGGAACGGCAGGTGCAGCCGGGTGTAGTCGGTGCCGTGGCCGTCCCAGCGCCAGCCCTCCGCCGTCCGGCGCAGCTCGAAGACGAACCAGCCGCCCGCACTGACCTGGAGCAGGTAGTCCCGGTACTCGGAGGGGAACGTCACCCCGAACTCGGCCTCCGCCTCCGTGACCTGCTGCTCCGTCAGCGGCGGGGCGGTGCCGAGCCGGCCGGCACGGTGCGGGAGGAACGCGTCCAGACGGGCACGGACGGCGGGCCAGTCGACGGCGTTCATGGCGCACACCCTAGCGCGAGCCGGCACCCGGCCCGGAGTGGTTTCCCCGGTCGGGCGCCGGCTCGCCCGGGGTCAGCGGCGGGTCGGCATCAGCACCGAGAAGGTGTCCTCGCGGGACGGGAAGCGGATCGCCAACGGGGCGATCGGGCCGGTCAGTTCGAGGACCAGCTGGTCGGCGCCGCCGACCGCTTCCAGCAGGAAGTCCCGGTTGACGTGGACCAGCAGCTCGGCGGGCGAGGCGCCCGGCAGGGCGTCGGCGGCGGTGGCGGTGACGGCGCCGACGGGGAAGTCGACGCCGTCCTGGGTGCGGGTCACGGTGGTGGGCCCGCCCGCGGCGAGCATGCTGCGCAGCTGATCGGCCGTCAGGGCCAGCCGGTGGGTGGGCTCCAGGCGGACCAGCCGGCGGTAGTCCGGGAAGTCGTGGTCGGAGCGCTCGCCGGAGAGCTCGCGGCCCGCCGCGCGGACGGTGAACCGGCCGCCGTCCAGGACGAGTTCCGCCTCGTCGGCGTCCACCAGGAGCGAACGGGCGGCGTCCGCGAGAGCCGTCGGCAGCAGGGCGGAGGCGGCCGGGCCGTCCAGCACGGCCGGGCAGTCGGCGACCGCCAGCCGGTAGCGGTCGGTGGCGACCAGGTGCAGCACGCCGTCCTCCGCGTCCAGGAAGATCCCCGCGACGGCCGGCACGGCGGCGTCGGACGGGGCGGCGAAACGGACCGCGTCCAGAGCGGCGGCGAGGCGGGCTGCGGGAACGGTCAGGCGGGTCTGCGGCACGGGGGACTCCCTCGAATCGAGCACGGCACGGACGACGGAGAGCTCACGGCGGGCATCGGACAGGCCGTCCTCCAGCCTGCGCACATGCGCCTCCAGCTCGGCACGCCCTTCGGCCGGGCTGCCGGTGAGGATCCGGACGATCCCCGCCAGCGGCATGCCGACCCGGCGCAGCCTCGCCAGCAGGCGGGCGTCCGGGAGTTGCTCGTCCGCGTACCAGCGGTAGCCGGTGTGCGGGTCGACGACGGCGGGGGCGAAGACGCCCGCGCCGTCGTAGAACCGCAACGCGCTGACGCTCAGTCCGCTGGCGCGGGCCGCCTCGCCGATGCTGTGCAATGTGCTCTCCACGGGGTAGACCCTGGGCCCTCGACCTGGTCGAGGGTCAACTTATGCGGTGGAGAGGTGCGGACAGGGTGCGGGGAACTGCGCGAAGGGGGACGCGCCACGTCGGAAAGATCGCGACGCAGGGCAATGACCTGCACTTGTTCGCGACCTTGCGGACGTGACGTGCGCTTGTCGCGCAGTTCCCCGCGCCCCTGGTGGTGCTCCTCCCAGGTTCGCACCCATCTCGCCCGTTAGGATTTGCGACATTGCGGACATGTCGTCAACTTGCGGGCGGACGGGGAGGATATGGCGCTGGCGGTCGAGTCGTCGCGGCGGGTGGTTGCCGAAGTCGTGACCGGGGACCGGTTCCGGTGGTGGGGGCCGCTCGGGGTGGCGGTGTTCGCGGGGGTGCTGCGGCTGTGGGACCTGCCGTACCCGAACGCGTTCGTGTTCGACGAGACGTACTACCCGAAGGACGCGTGGTCGCTGCTGCAGCAGGGCTACGAGGGGGTCTGGCCGGACAACGCGAATCAGCTGATCCTCGGGGTGCCGCAGGTGATCCCGCTCAGCCGGGCGCCCTCGTTCGTCGCGCACCCGCCGCTGGGCAAGTGGGTGATCGCGGTGGGGGAGCACTTCTGGGGCCTGCACCCGTTCGGCTGGCGGATCGTGGTGGCGGTGCTGGGCTCGCTGAGCGTGCTGATGCTGGCCAGGATCGGGCGGCGGCTGTTCCGGTCGACGCTGCTGGGGTGTGTCGCGGCGCTGCTGATGGGCGTGGACGGGCTGCAGTTCGTGATGAGCCGGGTCGGCCTGCTGGACGGCATCTCCGGGTTCTTCGTGCTGGCCGCGTTCGGCTGTCTGCTGATCGACCGCGACCGCACGCGGGGCCCGCTGCGGGCGGCACGGGTGGAGGGCGGCCGGGCCGGGGACGACGTCCGGCTCGGGGGGCGGCCGTGGCGGGTGGCGGCCGGCGTGCTGCTGGGCGCGGCGTGCGCGGTGAAGTGGAACGGCCTGCAGATCCTGGCGGTGTTCACGGTGCTGACGCTGCTGTGGGACCAGGCCGGGCGGCGGGCCGCCGGTGCGCACCGGGCGTGGCGGTCGATGCTGCGGCGCGACCTGTGGCCGGCCGCGCTGTCGATGGTGGGCAGTGCGCTGGTGGTGTACGTGGTGTCGTGGAGCGGCTGGCTGGCGACCACGGGCGGCTACGACCGGACGTGGGCGGACGGCCGGGCCGGGCTCTCGCCGGCGCGAACGCCGCTGGTCGACATTCCGCTGCCGCAGGCGCCGATGAGCTGGGTGCCCGCGCCGCTGCGCAGCCTGTGGCACTACCACGCGCAGATGTACGACTTCAATACCGGCCTGTCGTCCCCGCACACCTACCAGTCGAACCCGTGGAGCTGGCTGGTGCAGGGCCGCCCGGTGTCCATGTACTGGGAGCAGGTGCCGGACGGGCAGCACGGCTGCACCTCCGCCGATGGCTGCGCGAGCCAGATCCTGGCCCTGGGCAACCCGTTCCTGTGGTGGACGGCGTGCTTCGCGCTGGCGTACGCGCTGTACCGGTGGTTCTTCCGGCGGGACTGGCGCTCCGGCGCGATCCTGGCCGGGGGCGCCGGGATCTACCTGCCGTGGTTCCAGTACCAGCAGCGGACGATCTTCTCCTTCTACATGGTGCTGCTGGTGCCGTTCCTGGGTCTGGCCGTGGCGCAGATGCTCGGCGCGATGCTCGGGCCCCGGGGCTGCCCGCCGAGCCGCCGCAGGTGGGGCGCGGCCGGGGCCGGGGCGATCGTGCTGGCGATCGTCGGCTGCTTCGCGTACTTCCACCCGCTGTACACGGCGCAGGTGATCCCGATGTCCGAGTGGCGCGACCGGATGTGGTTCAGCAGTTGGATCTGAGAACGTACGCAACGTGAAAACGCTTTCCGCAGGCGCGGGTTCCCAGCTGCTGCCGGTCACCTGGCCGCTCGGCGTGGCGTGCGTCGTGCTGCTCGCGGTGGCCGCGCTGGTCGCCGGACGGGGCGGGCTCGGGCACGGGCGGGCGGTGCTGCGCGCCGGAGTGCGGGCGGCCGTGCAGTTGGCGGCCGTCGCGCTGGTGATCGCCTGGGTGGTGCGCTCGCTGTGGGCGTCCGCGCTGTTCGTGGTGCTGATGTTCGCCGTCGCCGTGCGCACCGCGGGCCGTCGGATGGGCGAGGGCCGGGCGGGTCCGGGCGGCCGGTGGGAGTGGGCGTGGGCGGCGGTGCCGATCGCCGCCGGGGTGCTGCCGGTACTGCTCCTGCTGGCCGTCACCGGGCTGCTGCCGCCGAAGGGCCTGAGCGTGATCCCGGTCGCGGGCATCCTGATCGGCGGGGCGCTCACCGCGACGTCGCTGGCCGGGCGGCGGGCACTGGACGAACTGCGGCTGCGGCACGGCGAGGTGGAGGCCGCGCTGGCCCTCGGCTTCGAGGACCGCGAGGCCCGACTGGAGATCTGCCGGACGGCCGCCGCGACGTCGCTGGTGCCCGCGCTCGACCAGACCCGCACGGTGGGCCTGGTCACCCTGCCCGGCGCGTTCGTCGGCATGCTGCTCGGCGGTGCGACGCCCGTGCAGGCCGGGGCGGTGCAGCTGTTCGTCCTGGTCGCGCTGCTGGCGGTGGAGGCGGTGGCGGTCACCGCGGTGCTGGAGCTGGTCGGCCGGGGGCTGGTGGGCGGCCGCAGGGCGGGCGGCGTCCGGTAGGCTGTGCGGGTTGTTGAAGGGGAGTAGCCCTCCACCGGACCGTCGACATACTGGCCCGTCCCGCGCGGACGAGCCCGGCGCCCGGGGCACCTCGCGGGGTGTCGGCGAGACCTTCGGCCGCAGTGCTGTGACCATGAACCAGTGCTGCCGGGCCGAGGTGTCCCCTTCCACGGGTGCCCGGGGCTCGGCGGCCCGAGACCGAGAGACCTCCGCATCCGATGAACAGCCTGACCATCGCCGCGCTCACGTTCGGCATCATCTTCCTCTCCGAACTGCCGGACAAGACCGCGCTGGCCAGCCTGGTGCTCGGCACCAAGTACCGGGCCGCCTACGTGTTCGCGGGCATCGCCGCCGCGTTCGCCCTGCAGGTCGCGCTCGCCCTGGTCGCGGGCAGTCTGCTGTCCCTGCTGCCGCAGCGCTGGGTGGAGGGCGTCACCGGCGTCCTGTTCCTGGTCGGCGCGGCCATGCTGCTCTGGCACAAGGAGGAAGAGGACGACGAGGGCGCCGGCAAGGAGCCCGCGAACAACTCGTTCTGGAAGGTGGCCGGCACCAGCTTCGTGATCGTCGCGGTCGCCGAGTTCGGCGACCTCACCCAGATCATGACCGCCAACCTGGCCGCCAAGTACGCCGACCCGCTGGCCGTCGGCCTGGGCTCCTGGCTGGCGCTGTGCGCGGTCGGCGGCATCGCCATCGTCGGCGGGCAGAAGCTGCTGAAGCACGTGCCGATGAAGGTCATCGTGCGGATCGCCGCGCTGGCGATGATCGCGCTGGCCGGGTTCAGCCTGTTCAAGGCGATCGCCGGCTGACGCGAAGTCAGTGGGCCTGGCCGGTCCGGTGCCGGTGCTTCCAGGCGGGATGATCCGGCGGCGCGCGCCCGGCAGGATCCGAAGGAGAGGGCCTAGCAGTCGGGGTTCTGTGCCGCCGACTGCAGCAGGGCCTGGGTCTGCGGATCGTAGACGCCCAGGTCGACGGGGCCCTTCAGCTGGCTGCGGTTCTGGCGCTGGAAACTCGCCAGCGCGCTCTGCGTGCGGAGACCGAACAGCGGCTGGCCGGAGAGGCTGCGCTCGTCGAGCCAGCCGGTCGGGCGGCAGGTGGCCGCCGCCAGCAGCCGCTGGAGCTGCACCACCTCCGGCCCGGTGTCGTTCAGCCGGAGCGTCCGGCCCGTGCTGGGCGAAGGCGACGGGCCGGCCGGGGGCGCGGACGTCGGGGCGGGCGGGGTGGTGGCGGGGGCCGGCGGGGCGGCCGCCGGTTGGGTGGTGACGGTCGGGGACGGCCGGGCCGAGGTGCGGGTCGGAGACGGGTCGGCCGAGCTCTCGGACGCGTCCGGGGACGGGTCGGCGCTCGGCGGCGCGCTCGGGGTGCTCTCGGCGGACGAGGCCACCGCCGGTGCAGTCGGCGCGGGCAGCGCACGGTCGGTGCTGTCCGGCGAGGAGGACAGCACCATCGCCAGGCTCACCGCCAGCGCCGTCACGCCCACCGCGCCACCCGCGATCACCAGCCGCTTGCGGTCGGCGCTCCGCCGCTGCTGCTCGCGGCGCTCCGTCCGGCTGACCGGCCCGTGCGGCTCGTCGTCGTCGTGGAAGCGGAACATGCCCAGGTCGGCGCCCCGATCCACGATCGGGGGGAGCAGGGCGGTGGCCGGTTCGGGGCCGGCGGGTACCGGCGGGATCAACGCGGTCGGCGGTTCGGGCTGCGGATGTGGCTGCGGCTGCTGCGGATGCTGCTGCTGCTGCGGCGGCGGGGGGACCACCCGGCCCAGCGGGAACGTGACGCCCTGGTCGGTCTGCACGAACCGCCCGGGTGCGCCCTGCGGTGCACCCTGCGGCGGGACGGTCGGCAGCAGCTGCGTCGCGGCGTCCGGCGGTGGCGCGAACGGGACGGCGGCCTGCGGAACGTGCGGCGGACGGCCCGGCGCCGGCGGCGGGACGGCCCCGGCAGCGGACGGCTGCGGCGGCACGAACGGCAGCCGGTCCGTGGGCGGTCGATCGGGGGTGATCGGCTGTACCAGGGGCGGCGCGACCCGGGTGGCGAACGGGTCGCCGGGCTCGACCACGGGGGTGTCGGCGACGTACGGGCGCACCAGGTGCCGGCCGTCCAGCGGCGGGAGGACCGCGGTCTGCTCGGCCGGTGAGCCGACGGGGCACGCGCAGCTGCCGGCCGGCCCTGCGGTGCCGCAGCTGGGGCAGCGGTCTGCCGACATCGGCCGGTCCTCCTCGGGTCGGAAATCGAACGGGGCGATTATGCAGGACCATCCCACGGGGCAACAGGGAGGCCCGGAGCCGGGGTGCCCCCGGCGGTCCCGGGGTGAGCGTCCGTCAGCCGGCCGCGGCGCCCGCCAGCTCGCGGAACTGCTGCGGACTGACCCCGCGGACCCGTTTGAACGCGGCGCTGAGCGCGAAGCCGCTGCCGTAGCCGACCCGGCGGGCGACCGCCGTGAGCGTGGCGTCCGGCTCGGCCAGCAGGTCGGCGGCCTGGGCCAGCCGCCAGTTGGTGAGGTACGCCATCGGGGGTTCGCCGACCAGGTCGGTGAAGCGCCGGGCCAGCGCGGCCCGGGAGACGCCCGTCTCGGCGGCCAGCTCGTGCACCGTCCAGGCGCGGGCCGGGTCGGTGTGCAGCAGGCCCAGTGCGCGGCCCACCACCGCGTCGGCGTGCGCCCGGTACCAGGCCGGGGCGCGTTCGGTGTCCCGGGAGAACCAGCTGCGCAGCGCGGAGATCAGCAGCAGGTCGAGCAGCCGGTCCAGCACCGCCTCCTGGCCCGGTTCGTCGCGGCCGATCTCCGCCTCCAGCAGGGCCGGCAGCGGCGAGTTCCACTCCTCGGCGGTCAGCCGCAGCACCGGCGGCAGGGCGCGCAGCAGCCGTCCGCTGACCTCGCCGTGCAGCTGGTAGGTGCCGCTGAGCAGTACCGTCGCCGCGTCCCTGGCGGTGCCCCAGGTCCGGACGCCCTGGTCGAGTTCCTCGCACATCCGCTCGCCGTCGACGGTGGTCGACACCTGCCCCGGGTGGACCACCACCTGCGGCGGGGTCTGCGGCCGGTCGGCGACGGTGTACGGCTCCGGCCCGCGGACGATCGCCAGGTCGCCGACCCGCAGCGGTACCGGCGGCCCGCCGTCCGGGACGATCCAGCCGTCGCCGCGGACCGTGGTCAGCACCGTCAGCGGCGCCCGGTCCTCGATCCGGATCGCCCACGGCGGGTCGAACACCGACCGCAGCAGGAACGCCCCTTGGGCCCGGGGACCGGTCAGCAGTGCGGCGAGCGCGTCCATGCCCGCCAGCGTAGACGCCCGCTGTCCGGCGGGGTGGACGATCGCACATGCCAACGAGCTTCTGGGCCATGGATGTTGAGACCCGCGGCCGGTTGACTCGTCCCCATGACCACACGAACGGGGGCCCACGGCATGGCAGTTCTTCGCACGGTGACACTGGTCGGCGCGACCCTCACCGCGGGCCTCGGCGCGGGCCTGTTCTACTCCTACGCCTGCTCGGTGATGCCGGGCCTGGCCAAGGTCGACGACCGCGCCTTCGTCGAGACCATGCAGCGCATCAACGTGGCCATCCTGAACGGCTGGTTCATGCTCAGCTTCCTCGGTGCGCTGGTGCTCATCGTCGCCGCGGGCGTCCTCCAGTGGCGCGGCGGCAACCGCACCGTTCTGCTGTGGATCGGCGCCGCCGCCGTCCTGTACCTCGCCATGCTCGTCATCACCGGCGCGGTCAACGTCCCCCTCAACGACAGGCTGGCCGCCGCCGGCGCCCCCGACAAGCTCACCGACCCCGCCGCCGTCCGCGCCGCCTTCGAAGACGCCTGGGTCCGCTGGAACGTCGTCCGCGCCCTCACCGCCACCGCCGCGTTCGGCTGCCTCACCTGGGCGCTGGCGCTGTCCGGCCGCCACTCCTGACGTCCCGTCGGTCCGACCGGACGGAGTGCGTGCCGACCGGGGCGACGCCCGGGGCGACGACCGGCCCGAACCGCTCGACCCGGGGACGACGTGCACGCCGAGGACCGCGCGGCCGCGGCCGCCGGGCCGTCGCCGGCCTCGGGCACCTGCCGCTGGCCGCCGAGGCACTTCGCACCGAAGGTCGGATCCGCACCGGTCCGGACCACCTCGCCCGGCCGTCCCGGAGGCTTCCCCGTCCGACCGGGAGCCCCTGGGCCGCTGAACCGGGCCGGGTCCGGAGGTGTGGGCCCCCGGCCGTCGTCGATCTGCGGGGTGTTCGGTCGAAGCGCAAGGTCGGAGGTGACGCGTCGTCAACCTCGTGATGTCCTTCAAGGGTTGCCTCATTCGGTTCATGAACCCGTCCGGTGCCCCAGGAGCGTTACCCACCACGAGACCCGGTGATGAAAGGACGACCCGTGATGACGGCCGAGTTTCCCGGTAGGACCCTGCGTATCGGTACCCGCAGTTCGCCGCTGGCGCTGGCGCAGACGGAGATGGTGATCGCGGCGCTGCGTGCGCACGTGCCGGGGTTGCGGACGGAGGTCGTGGCGGTCACCACGGAGGCCGATCTGTGGCAGGGGGATCTGGCGCAGCTCGGGGGGAAGGGGCTGTTCACCCGGCAGATCGACGCCATGGTGCAGGGCGGGGTGGTCGATCTGGCGGTGCACTGCGTGAAGGACGTGCCGGGGGACGTGCCGCTGCCGGCGGGGCTGGTGTTCGGAGCGTACCTGGAGCGGCCGGATGTGCGGGACGTGCTGCTGTTCCCGGAGGGGTCGGGGTGGCGGACGCTCGCGGATCTGCCGCCGGGGGCGATCGTGCTGTCGTCGGCGGTGCGGCGGAAGGCGCAGCTTCTGCGGGCCCGGCCCGATCTGAAGGTGGTCCGGGTGCGGGGGACGGTCGGGAGCCGGTTGGAGAAGCTCGACGGGACGAAGCGGATCGAGGTGCAGGCGGACGGCATGATCCTGGCGGTGGCCGGGCTCGCGCGCCTCGGGATCTCGCGGCCCGGGTACGTCCTCGGGCTGGACGAGATGCTGCCGGCGGTCGGCGCGGGTGTGCTCGGGCTGGAGTGCCGGGAGGAGGACGGGGCTGTCGCGGATCTGTTGGCGAAGGTCAACCATCCGCGCACGCAGCGGGAGGTGACGGCGGAGCGGGCCATGCTGCGCGGGTTGCAGGGGCACTGCAACAGCCCGATCGCCGGCCACTGCACGACGGAGCCGGACGGGCAGCTCGTGCTGCGCGGCATGGTGTTCGACCGCGAGGGTGCGGAGTTCGTCGATGTGACGCTGCGGGGCGGGCACCGGGGGGAGCCGGCCGTGCTCGGCGCCCGGGTGGCCGCGGAGCTGGTGCGGCAGGGGGCCCGGGAGATCATCGACGGTGTTCCGCACGCGTGGGCCGGGCCTGCGCGGGTGGGCGTGTGAGGTGGGGGAGGATGAGCGCATGAGCGTTGTGAAGATCAATGTGCTGACTGTTCCTGCTGAGCAGCGGGAGGTGTTGGAGCAGCGGTTCGGGTCCCGGGCCGGGGCCGTGGAGGGCGCGGACGGGTTCGAGTGGTTCGAGCTGCTGCGGCCGGTGGAGGGGACGGACCAGTACCTGGTGTACACGCGGTGGCGCGACGAGGAGTCGTTCAAGGCGTGGATGGAGGGTCCGATGAAGTCGGCGCACCAGGGCGGCGGCGACCGGCCGAAGCCGGCGGCGACCGGGTCGACCGTGTGGTCGTTCGAGGTGGTGCAGTCGGCCGGGCCGAAGGCGTAACGCAGCGGGGGACGGACGGGGCCGGTCGCGAGGGGGGACCGGCCCCTCTGTCGTCCCGTGGGTGGATCGGCGGGCGGCCCGGCGTGGGACTTCAGGCCTACGTCAACGTGCCGTGGTACACCGCGAGTTGGACGTGGGACAGGCCCTGCGCCGTACGCGGCCCGGGTGTGGCGGACCAGAGACTGGAGGCAATTCGAGGCACCGATACAGAGGACGGACATGGTTCTGCGGAACGGGCGAACGGCTTCCTTGCTGACGGTCGGTGCGGTGACGGTCGTGCTGACGGCGCTCACCCCGGTGACGGCGTTCGCGGCGGGGGATCCGCTCCAGCGCTACGCGCAGCAGCAACTGCGGTGGGAGCGTTGCGATTCGGGCGACCCGGCGGGGTTGGAGTGCGCGAAGGTGAAGGTGCCGCTGGACTACCGCGACCCGGCGGGGCGGACGATCGACCTGGCGATCTCGCGGCTCAGGGCGACCGACCCGAAGAAGCGGCACGGCGTGCTGCTGACGAACCCGGGCGGGCCGGGCAGCCCGGGGCTGACGTGGCCGGTGGAGATGGAGCCGGTGCTGCCGGCGCAGGTGCGGGCGCAGTTCGACGTGATCGGGTTCGACCCGCGCGGGGTCGGGCAGAGTGCGCCGATCGACTGCGACCTGGCGGCGGACGAGCGGAGCTTCCAACACCCTTACTCCGCGGCGACGTTCACGAAGGACGTGGACCGGGCCCGGTCGGTGGCCGACAAGTGCTGGGCGAAGGCGGGGGACGTGCTGCCGTACCTCACCACCCGCAACACGGCGCGGGACATGGACGTCGTACGGGCGGCGCTGGGCGAGCGGCGGATCTCCTACTTCGGGTACTCGTACGGCACGTACCTGGGCGCCGTCTACACGCAGCTGTTCCCGCAGCGTTCGGACCGGATCGTGCTGGACAGTTCGCTCGATCCGGCGCTCGCGTGGCGGGACTCGCTCCGCGGCTGGGCGCCGGCGGCCGAACTCGCCTTCACCCGGTGGACCGAGTGGGCCGCCGCGCGCAACGCGACGTACGGGCTGGGCGCCACCGCGGCGGACGTGCGCAGGACGTTCTGGGACTTGGTCGCGCAGGCCGACCGTACGCCCGTGCCGACCGAGAACGGGTCGCTCGACGGCGACGCCATCCGGTCCGGGTACAACGCGTTCGTGCACGTCGAGGCCGCCGCCTCGTGGATCGCCGGGCTGAAGGCCGCTGCCGAGGGCGGGCCGGCCGCACCGGCCGTGCCGGAGGCCGAGGTGTCGGACAACATGGTCTCCGCGGTGTGGGCCATCTTCTGCGGTGACACCCGCAGTTGGCCGCGCGACCCCGAGCAGTACCGCCGGGACGCGGTCCAGGACCGGGCGAAGTACCCGCTGGCCGGAGACCTGGGGTCCAACATCGAGCCCTGCGCGTTCTGGAAGTCGGCGGCCGTCGAACCGGCCACCGTGGTGAACAACGACGTCGGCGCGCTGATCGTGCAGAACCAGTGGGACCCGCAGACGCCGCTCGCCATGGCCCAGGGCATGCGCCGGGCCCTGCACGGCTCCCGGATGGTCATGGTGGCCGGCGGCGAGGGCCACGGCGTGACCGGACCCGACCCGACCTGCTCGGACGCGACCGTCATGCGCTACCTGAGCACGGGCCGGCTGCCCGCCGAGGACGTGACCTGCCGCAACTAGGCCCTCTTTGTCGGATCCTGCCCGACGACGCGCGCTGATCCGACAGGATCCGAAGGGGAGGGCCTAGTGGAACGCCGCGCGGCGCGTCGCGCGGCGGAGGGTGCGCAGCAGCGGGCCGCCGACGGTCAGGCAGAGGACGGCTGTCAGGGCGGCACGGGGGAGATCCCAGCCGAGCGAGGTGGTGAGGCAGTAGAGGGCGAACCGGGTGAGGTTGGCGGGGAGCGGGTCGCCCGGCACGAAGGAGATCGAGGTGGCCAGACCGCCGATGTACGGCCAGCCCTGAAGGTTCATCACGGTGCCGTAGCCGACGGCGGAGACGACGCCGTAGGCGGCGAGCATCAGGAGTTCGGCGCGGCCGCGCAGGCGGGCGGCGCCCGGGAGGAGGCCGGCGCCGAGGCAGACCCAGCCCATGGCGAGCATCTGGAACGGCAGCCACGGGCCGACGCCGCCGGTGAGCAGGCCGGAGGCGAACATGGAGAGCGCGCCGAGGACGAAGCCGAAGCCCGGGCCGAGGGCCCGCCCGGAGAGCACCATCAGGAAGAACATCGGCTCCAGCCCGGCCGTCCCGGCGCCGAGCGGGCGCAGGGCCGCGCCGGCGGCGGCGAGGACGCCGAGCATGGCGACGGCCTTGGCGTCCAGGCCGGGCGCGCCGGTGGCGGTGCGGCCCTCGGAGAGCTGGGCGACCAGGACGGCGAGCAGCAGCGGCAGCAGCAGGGCGAACAGCCAGGGCGCGTCGGCGGAGTGCCCGACCAGGTCGGAGTCGCGGGCGGCGAGCAGCGGCCACCCGAACGCGGCGACGCCGACCGCGGAGACGAGGGCGAGCATGAGCACCGAGCGCCGCCCGAGCGGGACGGGCCGGGCGAGTTCGAGGGACGGCTGACTGCTCATCGGGAGCGCTCCGGAACGGCGGGCAGGCACGGCGGGACGGGCCGGGGTGCGGGTCGGCGGTCGGCCGGCCGGGCGGGCTCCAGCGGGTGCGGCGTCACGGCAACTCCCGCAGGGCGACGGCGACTTCGGGGACGGTGAGGTACGGCGGAAGGATCTTGGCGGTCTGCGGGGCGAAGGTGGGGGAGGCGAGGACGACGTCGGGGGTGGGGCCGTCGGCGACGATCTCGCCCTCGGCGAGGACCGCGGTGCGGTGGGCGAGTTCGGCGGCGAGTTCGACGTCGTGGGTGGCGAGCAGCACGGTGTGGCCGTCGTCGGCGAGGGTGCGCAGGATGTCGACGAGGCGGGCCTTGGCGGCGTAGTCGAGGCCCCGGGTGGGTTCGTCGAGCAGCAGGACCGGGGGCCGGGCGGCGAGGACGACGGCGAGGGCGAGGGTGAGGCGCTGGCCCTCGGAGAGGTCGCGGGGGTGGCACCCGTCGTCGATGCCGGGCAGCAGGGTGGCCAGAATGCCGCGGCAGGTGCCGGGGTCGGCTCCGGCGTCCTGGTCGGCGGCGGTGCACTCGTCCGCGACGGTCTCGGCGTACAGCAGGTCCCGCGGGTCCTGCGGGACCAGGCCGACGGAGCGGATCAGGTCCTTGGGGCGGGACTTGTGCGGGGTGAGGCCGTTGACCTTCACGGTGCCGGAGTCGGGGGCGTGCAGGCCGACCAGGCTGCCCAGCAGGGTGGACTTGCCGGCGCCGTTGCGTCCCATGAGCGCGGTGATCTGCCCGGGGAACAGCGCGAGTTCGACGCCGCGCAGGGCCGGGACGGGCCCGCGGGAGACCACCAGTCGGGAGACGGCGGCGATCGCGGACGCAGTGGGAGCGGCGGGAGCGGCGGGGGCCGGCGCGGGCAGCCGGTCGCGCAGCGCCGCCGCGCGCCGCCGGGCGTCGCGGACGGTGAGCGGCAGCGGGTCCCACCCGGCCAGCCGGCCCAGGTCGACCACCGGGGGCCGGACCGGGGAGCGGGCCATCATCGCGGCCGGGTCGCCGAGCACGGGGGGCTCGCCGGGGCCGGGCAGCAGCAGGACCTGGTCGGCGTACTGGACGACGCGTTCCAGGCGGTGCTCGGAGAGCAGGACGGTGGTGCCGAGGTCGTGCACCAGGCGCTGCAGGACGGCCAGCACCTCCTCGGCGGCGCCCGGGTCGAGCGCCGACGTCGGCTCGTCCAGCACCAGCACCTTGGGGTGGACGGTCAGCACCGAGCCGATCGCGACCCGCTGACGCTGGCCGCCGGAGAGCGCGGAGAGCGCCCGGCCGCGCAGGTCGGCGAGGCCGAGCAGGTCCAGGGTCTCCTCGACCCGGCGGCGCATCACGGCGGGCGGCAGACCCAACGACTCCATGCCGTAGGCGAGTTCCTCCTCGACCGTGTCGGTGACGAAGTGCCCGGCCGGGTCCTGGCCGACGGTGCCGACCACGTCGGCGAGTTCGCGCGGCCGGTGGCTGCGGGTGTCCCGCCCGGCGACGGTGACCCGGCCCTCCAGGACACCGCCGGTGAAGTGCGGCACCAGGCCGGACACCGTGCCCAGCAGGGTGGACTTGCCGGCGCCGGACGGGCCGACCAGCAGGCAGAGTTCGCCCTCGGGGACGGTCAGGTCGACGCCCCGCAGGGCGGGTTCGGCGGCGTCGGCGTACCGCACGCCGACCTGCTCGAAAGTGATCACCGGTTGCTCCGGGGCGGCTCGGGGGTGACGAAGGCGGGCAGCAGGCCGATCAGCGCGGCCGCGGCGGGCAGCAGCGGGAGCCGGGGCGCGGTCGGCGGCACCACCGACGGCGTCAGGGCCTCCGGCCAGTGGCCCGCGTACCAGATCAGGGCGGCCGCGACCAGTGCGCCCGAGGCGGCCGTCAGCCACTCCGGAAGCGCCCACGGGTCGGGCCGGTAACGGGTTCTGACGGAGCGCCGGCCGCCCAGCGCGAGGCCCGCGCCGGACCCGGCGACGCCCGCCAGCAGGACGGGAAGCGCCCAGGCGTGGCTGCCCGGGCCGAGCAGGCCGTAGGTGGCGCTGCACACGCCGAGCAACCCGGCCAGGGTCAGCGCCCCGGCGGTGCGCACCAGCCGGCGCGGCACCTCGGCGGTGCGGCCGAAACCGCGGGTGTCCATCGCCGCCGCCAGCGCCACCGAACGCTCCAACGCGCCCTCCAGCACCGGCAGTCCGACCGACAGCACGGCCCGCACGCCCCGGTCGGTGCGCCCGCGCAGCCGGCGGGCCGCACGCAGCCGCCGGACGTCCGCGACCAGGTTCGGCGCGAACGTCATCGCCACCACGGCCGCCACGCCCGCCTCGTACAGCGCGCCCGGCAGCGAACGCAGCAGCCGCGACGGCGAGGCCAGCGCGTTCGCCGCGCCCACGCAGGCCAGCAGCACCGCCAGCCGCAGGCCCTCGTACAGCGCGAACAGCACGCCCTCCAGGCTCACCGAACCGCCCAGTCGGACGCCCTGCGCCCAGGAGGGGAGCGGGAGTTGGGGGAGGGTGAACAGCACGTGGGTGCCGCCGACGGGGGAGCCCAGCAGCACCGCGAAGACCACCCGGGCGGCCAGCACCAGCAGGCCGAGGCGCAGGAACGCCGCGTACGAGCGGGCCCACGGCGCGTCGCCGCGCCGGGCGGCCACCACGTAGCCCGCCACCGCCAGGATCAGCAGCAGGAGCACCGGATTGGTGGTCCGGCTGGCCGCCGCCGCGAGGCCCAGCGACCACAGCCACCACGCGCCCGGGTGCAGCTGCCGCGGCAGTGAACGGCTGTGCACCGCCCCCGAGTTCGATGACCCGGGGGCGGTCGCGGGGTCACGGCGCAGACGGTCGACGGACATGGTCAGCGGGTGCGGCGGCGACGGGCCTGCCAGACCGCGCCGGCGCCCAGCAGGACCACCGCACCGGCCCCGGCGATCACGCCGACGGCCGGTCCGCCGTCGCCCTTGCCGGCCGGACCGCCGGATCCGGCAGCGGAGTCGGAGCCCGCCGCGACCGGCTCGCCGCAGCCCGCGCGCGGGTAGCCGGCGATCGCGCACAGCAGCCCGCCGGAGTCGTAGCGCAGCGGCGGAGCCACCGCGGCCAGCACCTCCGCGGAGTTCGCGGCGGTCGGCACCGAGGCGCACAACGAGCGTGCCTCGCCGGGCTGTTCACCGCTCGGCGCGTCCTTCGCGGTGCCGAAGTCGAGCACCACGGCGACCCGCTTGTGGCCGCTGCTGGGCGCGGTGTCCGCGCAGATCGCCGAGAAGTCGGCGGCCGGCGCCGGCCGCGGCGCGTCCTGGCCGCCGTCCGGGCTGAGCACGAACCGCCAGCCGTCCACCGCCCCGTCCGCCGGCACGTTCCCGGCCGGCCCGACCTGCTGGAACGCCCAGCCGTCCGCGCCGCCCTTCCAGAACGACCAGTACCGGTAGTCCGCCGCCTGCGCGACCGCGGCAGCCGGGCCGAGCAGCGCCGTCAGGACACCCAGCAGGGCGAGAACGGCGGCGACGGGAAGGGGAGTTCGGCGGCTGCCGGCGGCGGAAGCCCTGCGGGGCCGGTCGCCGACGGCGTTGCCCGCGGCGGCGGTTCGCGGCGCGACGCCGAGGGGCCGCGGGGTGGCGGAGCCGGGCGTGGCGCCTTCGGCGGCGTCGCGGCCGGGGGTCGGGTCCGTCGGGGCCTGGTCGCCAACGGCCGTGCCTGCGGCGGCGGGTCGGCGGGTTCGGGCGGTCACCGGTCCTGCTCCGGCTTCTCCTCCGGTGCGCTGTCGGCGGAGGTCGCGGCGTCGGCGGAGGCCGCGGCGGCTGCGGAGGTCGCGGCAGCGGCGTTGCGGCGGCGGTTCAGGCTGAGCAGGATGCCGGCGCCGATGCCGACCAGCAGGCCGACGGCGATCAGCCAGCCGGCCGAGAAGCCGCTGTTCTCGTCGGGCTCGGTGATCGCCGCGCCGGGCGCCCGGGTGGCCTGCGGGTCGCCGGCCGCGGGGCCGGCCTTCGGCTTGGGGCCGGAGTCGACCAGCAGCTGCACCAGGTTGGCGCCGCCGAAGTTGTACGGGTCGAGCTTGGCGGCGCGGGCGGTCAGCACCAGGGTGGCGGTGGCCGCCGGGTCGACGCCGTTCTTGCCCTGCGCGGCCCAGGCGTAGCCGTTGCCGGCCAGCCAGTTGGCGGCGCCGGAGGCCTCGGCGGAGTGGCCGGAGGCGACCAGGCCGAGCACCGACCAGGCGGTGGAGTTGAAGTCGGCGGTCGCGGCGGCGCCCGGGGTGTCCAGCAGCAGGCGCTGCCCGCCGGCGGTCAGCCTGCCGGTCAGCCAGGCGGCGTCCGCCTCGGCGGAGTCGGCGTGCGCGACCGGGCCGTCGCCCTGCGTGGTCGGGCAGTCCAGGGCCTTCGGCGCGGCGTCCTTGCGGTCGGTGGTGGTGACCGGCAGGTGCCCGCCCGCGGAGGCCAGCAGGGCCTGCGCGGCGGCGAGCGTGTTGGGCGCGGCCGGGGCGCCCGTGACCGGCTGGTAGACGAACGCGCCGCGCTGCTCGGCGGGGGACCAGCAGCCCAACTGGAAGGAGGCCAGCCCGGCGTAGGCGGACTGCCCGCCCTGGGCGGCCGTGGTGGCCGGGTCGAGGCCGGCGGCCAGTAGTGCGTTCACCGCCAGCGCGGTGGAGTTGGCGTCGCCGGGCGTGCCCGGGTTGTACGCCCAGGTGCCGTCCACGGTCTGGTTGGCGCGCAGCCAGTCGGTGCCGCGGGTGACCGCCTGCCGGTGGTCGCCGAGGGCGACGAGCGCCTGGACGGCCATCGAGGTGGCGTTGGAGTCCTCGGTGGCGGGGGTGCAGGCCGCGCCCTCGACCCGGTAGGACGGCCAGCCGCCGTCCTCGCACTGCTGGTCGAGCAGCCACGTCACGGCTGCCTCGGCGGGCTCGACCCGCTCCTGGTGCAGGGCGATCAGCGCCAGCGACTGCCGCCACACGCCGTCGTACTGCGGGTCGCCCTTGCCGTACAGCCCGGCGGGCACCCCGGCCGCGGTGGGCGAGGGGGAGGCCGAGGCGGACGGGGAGGCGGTGCCGGGGACGGACGCCTCGGCCGAGGGGTCGGCGAGCGCGGGCGCGGCGGCGGCGCCGGCGAGCAGGGCGCCGGTCAGCGCGGCGGCGCCCAGTCGGGCAGCGGTCAGCATTGGGGAGAAAGCCTTTCGGGAGCGGTCACAGCGGACCCGAAAGCATGGGCCGCCCGTAGACCCACGACGGAGGAGGGCCGCTCGTCTCCGGCCGGGCAGTCCGACTGCGCCGCGCCGGTGGAACGGTGCGGCTCACGGTTGCGGGTCAGTGCCGGAATCGCACCGGCTTCCCCCGGCCTCGGAGGCGATGTGAAGTTGTCGGCGGTCCGGTGGGGGCCGTCCCGCGCCTCCAGAACTTTAGCCGCCGAGCCGCGCGGAACCCCCGGGAGGTGGTGGAACCGGTTGCAGTTCGTCGCCGGTCGCGGCGAGCGTGAGCAGCCGGGCGGCGGTGTGCAGGTCGGCCCGGACCTCGGCCAGCGAGGCCCGCCCCGACAGCCACGCCAGCAGGGTGGCGTGCCAGGTGTGCGCGATCACGCGCAGCGCGGCCTGCTGGCCGGCGGTCGGCGGGTCGGGGAGCCGGGCGGCCTCCAGCACGATCGCCGAGGTGACCTGGGCGACCTCGTCCACCTCGCTGCCCACCGAGCGGTCCGCGAAGGACAGCGCCCGCACCATCGCCTCCGCCAGCCGGGGTTCGCGCTGGAGCGCGTGGAAGGCGTGGGTGAGCGCCTCGGCGACCCGGGCCGCCGGGTCCGCCCCGGTCGGCGGACGCCGTCTCACCTGCTCGTGCAGCCGTCCCAGCTGCTCGCGCATCACCGCCACCAGCAGGTGCACCTTGGACGGGAAGTAGCGGTACAGGGTGCCGAGGGCGACCTGCGCGCTCTCCGCCACCTCGCGCATCTGCACCGCCTCGAAGCCGCCCCGGGCGGCCAGCGCGGTGGCCGCCCGCAGGATGCCCCGGCGGCGTTCGGCCTGGCGCGGGGTCAGCGGCCCGGCGGCGGTGGCGTTCGCGGTCACGTTCACTCCCGGGGCGGAGGATCGAAGAGAGCCGGAGGTAACCGGCGGTAACAGCGGAGCGGCGGGCGGCCGTGCAGCGTGGCGTGAATCACCTGCCACGGCTCCTGACGGCAAGCTACGGCCCGGTAATCTTCGAGGTCTCTCGTTGTCCACTTCCCCGACAGCGAGCCTGCACCACTGTGAAACGTGATCTACTTTACCGGTCGGCGGCCCTGTCCGTCGCCGGTCCCGGTGAGTAGGGAAGAGGGGCCCCGGATGACCGCGTTGCCGCCGCCGTCGCTGCGGATCGCCCTGCTGTCGTACCGCGGCGACCCGTTCTGCGGCGGCCAGGGCGTGTACGTCCGCCACCTGTCCCGGGAGCTCGCCCGGCTCGGCCACCACGTCGACGTGATCGGCGCCCAGCCGTACCCGGTGCTCGACGAGGTCGACGGCCCCGGCTCGGTGCGCCTGGTGGAACTGCCCAGCCTCGACCTGTACCGCGCCGACGACCCGTTCCGCACCCCCGCCGCCGGCGAGTTCCGCGGCCCGGTGGACCTGCTGGAGTTCGCGGTGATGCGCACCGGCGGCTTCCCCGAGCCGCTGACCTTCTCGCTGCGCGCCCGCCAGTACCTGGCCCGGCACAAGGGCCGCTACGACGTGGTGCACGACAACCAGACCCTCGGCTACGGCCTGCTCGGCCTGGCCCGGCACGGCTTCCCGCTGGTCACCACGGTCCACCACCCCGTCACCGTGGACCGGCAGCTGGAGATCGACGCCGCCGCCACCCGGCTGGAGCGGCTCGGCAAGCGCCGCTGGTACGCCTTCACCCGGATGCAGCAGCGGGTGGCCCGGCGGCTGGACCACGTCATCACCGTCTCGGAGAGCTCCCGCGGCGAGATCGCCGACCACCTCGGCGCGGCCCCGCACACCATCTCCGTCGTCCCGATCGGCGCCGACACCCGCCTGTGGTCGCCGTCCGACGCCGTCGCCCGGGTGCCCGGCCGGATCGTCACCACCTCCAGCGCCGACGTCCCGCTCAAGGGCCTGGTGCACCTGGTCGAGGCGCTCGCCAAGGTCCGCACCGAACGCGACGCCCACCTGGTGGTGGTCGGCAAGCCGCAGAAGGACGACGGCCCGGTCGCCGACGCGGTCCGCCGGTTCGGCCTGGAGCGGCACATCGAGTTCCGCACCGGCCTGACCGACGCCGAACTCGTCGACCTGTACCGCTCCGCCGAGGCCGCCTGCGTCCCCTCGCTGTACGAGGGCTTCTCGCTGCCCGCCGCCGAGGCGATGGCCACCGCCACCCCGCTGGTCGCCACCACCGGCGGCGCCATCCCCGAGGTCGCCGGACCCGACGGCGAGACCTGCCTGGCCGTCCCGCCCGGCGACGCCGGGGCGCTCGCCGCCGCACTCGGCCGACTGCTCGACGACCCCGCGCTGCGCGCCCGGCTCGGTGCGGCCGGCCGGGCCCGGGTGCTGGAACGATTCACCTGGGCCCGCGCAGCCGAGCTCACCGCCGACCGCTACCGGGCCGCCATCGCCACCGGTGCGGGCGCCGCCGCCCGCTCCGGACCGGGCTGGCGCTACGTCGGCTGACCGACCGTCCGTACGACAGGCCGTCAACACCCGTACCACCCCTCGTGAATGGGAGCCCCGCAGTGCTGACCGTCGACTTCTCCCGCTTCCCGCTCGCCCCAGGCGACCGGGTGCTCGACCTGGGCTGCGGCGGCGGCCGGCACGCGTTCGAGTGCTACCGGCGCGGCGCCAATGTGGTCGCCCTCGACCAGAATGGCGAGGAGATCGCCGAGGTCCGCAAGTGGTTCGCCGCCATGGAACAGGCCGGCGAGGCGCCCGCCGGGGCCAGCGCCACCGCCATGGAGGGCGACGCGCTGAACCTGCCGTTCGACGACGGCACCTTCGACAAGATCATCATCTCCGAGGTGATGGAGCACATCCCCGACGACAAGGGCGTGCTCGCCGAGATGGTCCGCGTCCTCAAGCCCGGCGGACTGCTCGCCGTCACCGTGCCCCGCTACCTGCCGGAGAAGATCTGCTGGGCGCTGTCCGACGAGTACCACGCCAACGAGGGCGGCCACATCCGCATCTACAAGGGCGACGAACTGACCGAGAAGGTCCGCGAGGCCGGCCTGGAGCCCTACGGCAGCCACCACGCGCACGCCCTGCACTCCCCGTACTGGTGGATCAAGTGCGCCGTCGGCGTCGGCAACGACAAGGCCCTGCCGGTGCGCGCCTTCCACCAGCTGCTGGTCTGGGACATCGTCGGCACCCCCGTCATCTCCACCCTCACCAAGGCCGCCGAGAAGGCCCTCAACCCGGTGATCGGCAAGTCCTTCGTGGTCTACGCCAGCAAGCCGCACCAGCCGCGGACCGGCGAGTGACGGCCGCCGTCCCCGCGGCCCTGCTGCTGGACGGCGTCCTCGACGCCGGCCAGGCCGCCGACACCGTCCGCTCGATCCTCGCCCACCAGCAGCGCGACGGCGCGATCCCGTGGTTCCACGGCGGCCACCTCGACCCCTGGGACCACACCGAGGCCGCGATGGCCCTCGACACCGCCGGCGAACACGCCGCCGCCGAAGCCGCCTACCAGTGGCTCGCCGACCGGCAGAACCCCGACGGCTCCTGGTACGCCGCCTACGCCTACGGGCAGGACGGCATCGCCGACGGCACCGCCACCGACCGCGCCCGCGAGACCAACTTCTGCGCGTACCTCGCCGTCGGCGCCTGGCACCACCACCTGTCCACCGGCGACGACCGCTTCCTGGAACGGATCTGGCCCACCGTCAGCCGGGCCCTCGACCACACCGTCCGGCTCAGCCTCCCCGGCGGGGCGATCGCCTGGCGCCAGGACGAGGACGGCGCCGTCGCGACCGACGCGCTGCTCACCGGCTCCTGCTCGATCCTGCACGCCCTGCGCTGCGGACTCGCCATCGCCGACCACCTCGACCGGCCCCAGCCCGACTGGGAACTCGCCGCCGGCCGGCTCCGGCACGCCATCGCCCACCACCCCGAGCGGTTCCTCGACAAGGACCGCTACTCGATGGACTGGTACTACCCCGTCCTCGGCACCGCGCTGCGCGGCGAGGACGCGACGGCCCGGCTGGCGGCCGACTGGGACCGGTTCGTCGTCCCCGGCCTCGGCGTCCGCTGCGTCAGCGACCGGCCCTGGGTCACCGGCGGCGAGAGCGCCGAGCTCGCGCTCGCGCTGTGGGCCGCCGGGCAGTCCGACCGGGCCGTGGAGATCCTCCGCTGGATCCAGCACCTGCGGCACGAGGACGGCTCCTACTGGACCGGGTACGTGTTCGAGGACGACGCGATCTGGCCGGAGGAGCGGACCACCTGGACCGCGGGCGCGCTGCTGCTGGCCGTCGCGGCGCTCGGCGGCGACCACGCGACGGTCAGCGTGTTCGGCGGGGAGGATCTGCCGTCGGGGCTGGTCGTCGGCGACTGCTGCTGAGCGTCCCGGGGACGGGCCTCGGCCCGCCGGAACGCGGAAGGTCCGCCCGCGGAGGGGAGTTCCCTCCGCGGGCGGACCTTTTGGTGCGAGCGGGGTTGCTCGCGCAGCGCCCCGCGCCCCCGACGGGGCACGGGGTGGCGCGCAGCCGGAAGCGCGCGCCCCGCTGAACGGGCGTCAGCCGCGCTGGATGCCCGTGGTGTCGTTCAGCACGCCGTGCGTGCCGTCGGGCAGCTGGGCCACGAGTGCCGCGCCGCGCTGGTCGACCGCGAGGTACCAGGTGCCGGGGACCAGCTCGCCGACCGGCGGGGCCACCGGGTTGTCCTTGTTGGCCAGCTGACGGACCGCCGGGACGGCGAACCAGAACGGCGCGAACGGAGCGGCCGCCGCCTGCGGCGGGACCTGGTCCTGGATGGCCGGCTGGACCGCGGTGGGCTGCTGCGCGGCCGGCTGCGGGGCCGGGGCGGCCGCCTGTGCGGGCGCCGGGTAGCCGTAGCCGCCGGCCGGCTGGCCGCCGAACTGCTGGGCGGGCGCGGGCTGGTCGGCGTGCGGCTGCGGCTGGCCGGGGAACGGCTGCTGCTGCGCGCCGCCCGGGTAGCCGTACGCGCCGGGCTGACCGGGCTGGCCGGGCTGGCCGATGCCGGGCTGGGCGCCGTACGGCGGGAACGGCTGCGGGGTGGTCGGCGCCGACGGGGTGCCGGAGGCCAGCGGGCCCTGCAGGGCCGGGACCAGCGGGCCGGCGATCACCGCGCCCGCCAGGACCAGGGTGGAGAGCAGTGCCAGCCAGGCGCCCGCACCGTTGCTGAGGCCGTCCGGGCAGCCGAGCACGGTCCACAGGCAGCCCCAGAAGGAGATCACGGCCAGCGCCGTGCCCCACTGGTCCAGCCGCAGGCCGGCGACCTGCTTGGTGCCCCAGTTCTCCTTCTGGAGACGGAACAGCAGGATCAGCACCGCACCGACGACGCCGGCCAGGAAGACCGAGGGCAGCACCGGGAACAGGCCCGAGGACCAGCCGTTCCGGGACAGGCTCGACGGGCAGTACTTGCCGGAGCAGTCGACGGCCTGGAAGGACAGGAAGGACGAAATCAGGAGCAGTACGGCCGCACCGGCGACGGCGGCGTCTCCCCTGGTGAGAGCGCGCAGGTTCACTGACGTTCCCCTCATTGGTGTAGTCGTGGTCGGCGGGCGGTGACCGAGCCCCCGTGGTACCGGAGCGGTACGACGGGGCAAAAGCCTAGGGCCAATGCGACGCCGTGTGCACAGCGCCCTCCGAGTCCGGTACGAACCGGACGGCGGCCGGGCGGCGGCACGGGGCAGGACAGGCGTGGACGGTGGTCTGGTGGCGAATCACCCCGTGAGATAGCTGGTCAGAGCATCGGCGACGGCCTGCGCGGCGCGCTGGCGCCACTCCGGGTCGGACATCCGCTTGGCGTCACCGGTGTTGCGCATGTTGCCACACTCGATGAACACCTTCGGGATCTTCGACAGGTTGAGTCCGCCCAGGTCGCTACGGGTGTCGAGGCCCTGCTGGCCGATGTAGCTCGACGTCGGCTCGCCGGTGCCCGCCTTGAAGGCGTCGCGCAGCAGCACGCCCAGCCGGTGCGACGGGTCGACGATCGCCGAGGTGTCGGCCGGGCCGGCCACCACCTTGGCGGGCATGATCACGTGGAAGCCGCTGCCGGAGGCCGGCGCGCCGTCCGCGTGGATCGAGACCGCCGCGTCCGCCTTCGCCTCGTTGCCGATCCGGGCCCGCTCGTCGATGCACGGGCCCCACGGCCGGTCACCGTCCTGGGTGAGCACCACGGTGGCGCCCCGGTCCTGGAGGATCTGCCGGGCCCGGTGCACCACGTCCAGGGTGTACTCGGCCTCCGAGTACCCCGCGTTGGTGGAGGTGCCCGTGGTGTCGCACTCCTTGTGGCTGTTGCCGATGTCCACCTTGCGGTTGATCTCGGCGGTGTGCTTGCCGTTGGCGGTGTTGTGCCCCGGGTCGAGCAGCACCGTCTTCCCGGCCAGCGGACGGTCCGCCGTGCCCGCGGCGCCGGCCGGGGCGGACGACGGCGCGGCCGCGCTCGCGGACGGGCTGCCGTCAGGGGCGGGGGAGTCGGACGGCAGCGCGTCCGCGTCCACCCGGTCGCCCTCCGCGTAGTGCGGGGAGACCGCCGGGTGCGCGGTGACGTCCCGCGAGCTGTTCGCGACCGCCTGCCAGCCCAGCCAGCCGATCAGACAGACCGGCAGCACCACGCTCGCCAGCTTCACGGCCGGCCGCCAGCGCGGGGTGCGGTGCTCCGGACCGAACGGGTCGGGTTCGACGGGGGACGGGGTGGTACGGCCGATCACGACTTCCTCAGATCCTGTCCCAGGTACGCGCCGTCAGTCCGTAGGTGTCGGCGATCGGCTTCCACTTCGCCACGAAGTCCTTCTTGGACTGGGTGGCCTGCGGGTTGAGGTCGTTGGCGCGGCCCAGATCGGGAGTGCTGGGCGCGGTGTTGTTGGCGCAGCCCTGGGCGGAGACGGTGCGCGCCCAGGCCGCGTACGCCCGGTCGATGTCCCCGGACTGCTGCCAGGCGTCCTTCAGCTTCGCCACCGCGTCGGCCCCGCCCGGCAGGTTGTCGACCGGCAACTGGGCCAGTTCGGCGAGCAGTTGGTCACGCTGCTGGGCACCCGTGTCGAACACCTTCGCGGCGTTGTCGATCTCCGTCTTCGGCGGGCAGCTGCGCACCTTCGCCACCGCGTTGCCGATCGGCGCCTTCGCGTTCTCACCCTTCGTCAGCAGCGCGTCCAGCGCCTTCGCCTCGCCCGCGGCGTCCGGACCGGCCGAGGGCGCGGCCGACGCGGACGTGGACGGGTCCGCGCTGCTCGGCGCGGAGGCCGACGGCGCGGCGGCGCCGCCCCCGCCCTGCGTCGGGGCCGCCGTCGGGGCGGAACCGCCGCCCGCCGAATCGGACGAGGTGCCGCTGTCGCTGTTCTTCACCGCCCACACCACGCCGACGCCGATCAGCAGCACCAGCACCACCGCCGCGCCGATCAGCACCGGGGTGCGCCGCCGCCGCGGGTCGTCCTCGTAGTCGAACTCGGACTCCGGCCCGCCGTACCCGCCCGGACCGTTCGGGAACTGCTGGCCGCCGAAGGTCTGCTGACCGCCGTACGAGGGCTGCTGGCCGCCGAACTGCTGCTGCCCGAACTGCGGCTGTCCGAAGGGCTGCTGCTGGTCGAACTGCGGCTGCCCGAACGGCTGCTGGTCGAACTGCGGCTGGCCGCCGAAGGTCTGACTCTGCGGTGGCTGCGGCGGGAACTGCTGATCGCCGAAGGGCCTGTTCTGCGGCGGCTGCGGCGGGAACTGCTGGCCGCCGAAGGTCTGCTGACCGCCGTACGACGGCTGCGGGCCGCTCTGCGGAGGCTGAGCACCCTGAGCGGGCGGGCCGCCCTGCGGAGCCGGGCCGCCGAACGGGGGCTGCGGGTCGCCGAACTGCTGCTGGCCGCCGAAGGTCTGACCCTGCGGCGGCTGCGGCTGCGGCTGCGGCTGCGGCTGAGGTTGCGGTTGGGGCTGCGGCTGGGGCTGAGGTTGCGGTTGGGGCTGCGGCTTCGGCAGCGGCTGTGGCGGCTGCGGCGGAGACTGCTGGCCGCCGAAGGTCTGCTGACCGCCGTACCAGGGCTGCTGATTGTCCTGCGGCGGCTGCGGGGCCGCCGGGGGCTGCGGGGCGGTCGGCGCCGGGGCGGGGGGCGGGGCCGCGCCACCGTGCGGCGGCTGGGGGACGACCGGTGCGACCGGTGCGACCGGGGTGACCGGCGCGGCGGGCGCGACCGGGCCGGCCGGGATCTTCGGGAGCGGGATCGCCGTGGTGGGCGGACCCGCGGCTGCCGGGTCGTCCGCCACCGGCCGGCGGACCCAGCCGCCCGCGCCGTTGTTCGCGGTCGGATCCCACACCGCTCGCGCGGCCCTGCCCTGCTCCGTCATGCGTCGTCCCTCGCCCCCGCCTACTGACCCGCCGATGCCCTGCCCGCCGTAACGATGCCCCGACACCGTACCGGCCGTCGGCCGGGCCGGTCACGGCGGTCCCGCAACGCGTCGCGGTGGGGACGACGCGGGAGAGGCGGCGATCGTTCCCGGGTACGGCCGGAAATCGCCGGCGGCCGGGAACCCGCGAAGGCCCGGCCGGCCCGGTCGGTGACGGGACGTCAGGACGCGGCGCGGCGCAGCACCCGCAGCGAGCCCGTCACCGAGACCTCCTCGAAGCCCTCGTCCAGCGCCCGCAGGTACACCCGGTACGGGGCCTGGCCGCCGTCCGCCGGGTCGGGGAACACGTCGTGCACCACCAGCAGGCCGTCCTCGGCCAGGTGCGGGACCCAGCCCAGGTAGTCGCCGGTGGCGTGCTCGTCGGTGTGCCCGCCGTCGATGAACACCAGCGACAGCCGGCCCTGCCACACCGCCGCGATCTGCGGCGAGCGGCCCACCAGCGCCACCACGTGCGGCTCCAGCCCGGCCGCGTGCAGGGTGCGGCGGAACCGCGGCAGGGTGTCCATCAGGCCGACCTCGGGGTCGACCAGCGTCGGGTCGTGGTACTCCCAGCCCGGCTGCTGCTCCTCGGAGCCGCGGTGGTGGTCGACGGTGAGGGCGACCGTGCCGGTGCGGCGGGCGGCGTCGGCCAGCAGGATCGCCGAACGCCCGCAGTAGGTGCCGATCTCCAGCACCGGCAGCCCGGTGCGTCCGGCGGCGTCCAGCGCGGCGGCGTACAGCGCCAGGCCCTCGTCCTCGGGCATGAAGCCGGTGGCGGCGCGGAACGCGTCGAGCACCTGCGGTTCGGGCGTGGCCGGGGCGGCGGGGGTGAGGTCGGTCATCGGGCGCTCCTGCCGGGCTGGTCGGGGACTGACCAGGACCCTACTGGATGGTAGGAACGCCCTCCGCGGGCCGGTGCTGCACGGTCAGAGCAGGTCGATGGCGATCCGCTTGCGGCGGTCGGCGAGTTCGGCCTCGATCCGGGCGGCCTGGCCGGAGTCCAGCACCACCGGGTGCCGGTGCTGCTCGGGCCGGGGGGCGGTGAGCATCCGCAGCCGCAGGTGGGTCGGCGGGTGCGAGCTGTCCACGGCGTCGCACTGCCGGGCGGCCGTGCGCAGGCGGCGCTCGGTCTCCAGCGGCGGGACGGTGCGGACGGCCTCGGCCAGCGACTGCCACAGGTCGGGAGCCGTGTCCCCGGCGCCGGCCCGCCGCCGGGGGAGGGTGCGCCGGCGGTTCAGCACCGTCTCGAACGTCGGCGCGTGCAGCAGCGCGGTCAGCGCGCCGCGGGTGTCGGCGACCGAGGTCAGCCGGACGCCCAGCAGGTCGGCCCGGTACTCGGCGGCCTGTCCGGAGCGCAGGAACAGCCGGTTCATCAGCATCATCAGCCCGTACACCGCCCGGTTGAGCACCCACAGGACCCGGTTCGCCACCGCGTCGGCGATCATCAGCAGCAGCCCGGCCGGGCCCCGCTGGGCACGGGTCCGCTCCGGCACGGTCAGTCGGTACCACTCGATCAGCGCGTTGAGCGCCGAGCCGGTCCACAGGCCGCGCCGGCTGTCGCCGTTGACGCAGTGTCCGAGCTCGTGGCCGAGCACCGCGACCCGCTGCTGCGGGGTGAGCACGGTCCACAGCGGCAGGCCGATGGTCAGCTGCCGGTGGCGGCGCAGCCCGAGCACGCCGAACGAGGCGTTCCAACGGCCGTCGACCGCGATCGAGTCGACCTTCGGCGCGCCCACCTCCTCGGAGATCCGGTCGACCAGCGCGTACAGGGTCGGCGCGGCGGCGCGGTCCAGGACGCCGTCGCGGCTCGGGCGGCCCAGCCGGGGGCGCAGTTGGAAGGCCACGGCCAGCGCGAACACCCCGAGGATCCGACCCGGCCAGCCGGGCAGCAGCAGCCCGAGGACCAGCCCGAGGCCGAGCAGCAGCACCGTCAGCGAGACCAGGTTGACCGCTCCCGCCAGCGCGAACGCCGCCGCGGTCGAGCCGTCCTTCAGGTCGGAGCCCCCCTCGGAGACGAGCTTGAAGACCTGCTCGGACCGCTCCCTGATGTCCCGCCGGGCGGCCTCCTCGCGGCGCTCGGCCCGCGCCGCCCGGCGCTGCTGACGCGGTGTGAGGTTTCCGGCGGCGGGTTCGGCGGGGACCAGGTTCCACTCGCAGCTCGGGCACCAGGTCGGGAAGCGCTCGTTGACGGCGAGGGCGGACCGGCACTCGGGGCAGCGCTCGGCGGCTCCGGAGGACGAGCTGTCGGCGAGTCTGCCGGCGGGGACATCGGTGGTGGACATGGCGGCGGATGATGCCATACCCGGACGGCAGCGGGAAAGCGGTTTCCGACCGGTCGTCAGCAGGTGCGGCAGAACCGGGTGGTACGCGGACTGCCGCCCGGTGGGGCCGATGCGCTATACAGAGGGCGGCCCCGCAGTAGAACGTGTTCCACCGCCTGCCCTCGCCTTCCACCGCCGCCGTTCGGTGGCCCTCACCCCGGAGCAGCCCGTGCGCGCAGCGATCCTGCAGAAGACCGGACAGGAGACCCTGGAGGTCCGCGACGACGTCGAAGCGGTCGGCTTCGGACCGGGCCAGGTCCGGGTCCGGCTGCACGCCGCCAGCCTCTGCCACTCCGACCTGTCCGCGATGACCGGCGTCCTGCCGCAGCCCGCGCCGTTCGTGCCCGGCCACGAGGGCGCCGGCGAGGTGGTCGAGGTCGGCGAGGGAGTGCGCGGTCTCGCGCCCGGCGACCGGGTGGTGCTGTGCTGGATGCCGCCCTGCGGCGACTGCCCCGCCTGCCGGCACGGCCGGACCCACCTCTGCGTGGCGTCGCTGCGCCGGCTGTCCACCCCGATGTTCCGGATCGGCGGCGACACCGACGCGTACGGCTTCTACAGCACCGGCGCCTTCGCCGAGGAACTGGTGGTCGCCGCCGACAGCCTGCTGCCGGTGCCCGCCGACCTGCCGTACGACCTGGCCGCGCTGATCGGCTGCGGCGTCACCACCGGGCTCGGCGCCGCCGTCAACACCGCACGGGTGGAACCCGGTTCGGCCGTCGCCGTGATCGGCGCGGGCGGCGTCGGGATCGCCGCCGTCCAGGGCGCCCGGATCTGCGGCGCCGCCCGGATCACCGTGGTCGACCCGGTGGCCTCCCGGCGCGAGCGGGCACTCGGCTTCGGCGCCACCGAGGCGATCGCCCCCGAGGGCCTCAAGTCCGCCGCCCGCAGCGTCCCCGGCGGCGGCTTCGACTACGTCTTCGAGGCGGTCGGCCGCTCCGAGACCGTCCGGGCCGGCTACGACGCCGCCCGGCGCGGCGGCGCGGTGGTGGTGATCGGCGCCGGCGCGGCGGACGACCGGGTCTCCTTCAGCCTGGGCGAACTGTTCTTCAACGAGAAGCGCCTGCTGCCGTCCATGTACGGCGGCGGCGACGTCCGCCGCACCGCGGACCGGGCGATCGACCTGTGGCGGGCCGGCCGGCTGGACCTGGCCGGCATGATCACCCACCGGCTGCCGCTCACCGAGGTCAACGAGGCGATCCGGCAGATGCGCAGCGGCGAGGCGCTGCGCACGGTGCTCACCGTCGACTGAGCCCGACTCTGTCGGGATCTCGGAGTTCGGCTGCCGGTGATCATGATGGCGCGTCAGTCTCACGGGTGTGCGAGGCCTGCGTGACTGACGAGGAGTGAGAGGTGTCGGTACGTCCTCGTCCGGGTGGAGCAGGCCGAATGCGAGCACCGGATCACAGTCGTCGCACCGCTGCCCGGAAACCCCGACCGCCGGTGCCGCCGGGGCGAGGGCTTCGCCCGCGACGACCTCCGCATCGACTTCGAGCGCCAGGACGTCACCCGCCCGCAGGGCCGGGCAGGTCGGCGCCGGCCGGCACGGCCCCTGTCCGACATCCCTGCCGACCGCGGCCCGCTTCACCAGGAACCAGACCATCGAACGCCTCGGCCGACAGCCTCCGGCCGAGAGCGCGCCCCCACGACCACCGACGGCCTTCCAGGGCCACCTCGACCGGCGACGCATCCAGCGCCTGCGCTCCCGGCGAGCAGCCGGCCAGTCGCAGCAGCGACCAGGATTCCCGACCGAGTCGGCCTTCGGTCAGAGACGGTCGAGCCAGATCACGATGCCCGTAAGGTCGTGGAGCACGGCCGCGACGCCCGCCCGGACGGCGGCTGCGCAGCGCTCGGCGGTGAACGAGTCGGCGTCGTACGTCGAGGACATGGCGAGCTCTTCGCCACGGTACGACGCACCGGACCAGTCGGCCGCTGTCACGTTGTGGGTGGGTTCGGCCAACTCCGCGCCGACGACCAGGAACTGCTGCGACAGGTTGCTCGCCGTGACCACCGTGAGGGGGTCGACGAGATCGTTGCCCGCGCTGACGATGAGGTCCGCCCCCATGTCGATGGCTCTGCCGATGCCGGCCACGAGGTCGTGCGGGCCGTCGGCGGTCACCGTCCTGAGGTCGACGTGTTCGCTCGCGGCCCAGTCCTCGACCGCTGTCACCACGGCCCTGGTCGGACGGTCGTCGCCCGCGGTGAGCAGCACCACGCGGTAGCCCTTCGGCGGGTGCACGCCGCTCCAGGAACCGGGCTGGGGCGTGATGGTCGCCTCCGGGGCGGGCGGGGCCGAGGGGTCGGTGAACCCCGCGCCGAGTGCGCCGACGGCGGTGGGCTTCGCGTGCGGCCGTGACCAGTCGTCACTGGAGCCGGAACCGGAGCTGCATCCGGCGACCAGCGCGGTGGCCGCGGCCAGCATGGCAACGGCCCGAAGCGGGGAGCGCAAGGCGATCGTCCTCCGAGTGGTGGTGGGTGCGCCGCCATCCTGCTATCCCGTCCGCCGTCGTTTCTCCCTGCGGGCGCCGTTCCCGTGCTTGTTCCTCAACGGTTCGCCGACGGGCCGGAAGTTGTTCATCCGGGACGCGCGCGATGCGTTCGCACCCCGAGGGAGCCGTCTCGGGTCACAACGGACCCGCCCCCCCTTGCCGGAAGCGTCCGGGTCTTCGAGGTCGAGAACCGGGCATCTCTCCGGAAGTTCAGCCCTCCCCAAGATCGCATTTGCATTCAATTTACCAACTGAAGAGAAGTTGATGACCTCCCATTCGATGCACCTTTGTGCACCAGCGGAACGAGACCCGATGAACCCGAGATCGTCCACGCAGACCGCCGGGCCGGTACGGAACCGTGCGGCCATGAGCGCCGCGGCGGCCTTCCTGGGCCTGACCGTGGCCCTGGGCAGCGGCCTGGTGGCCCCCGCCCAGGCTGCCGAGACCAGCAAGCTCACCGGCATCGTCCTCGGTGTCGGCGCCAATGATTCCCAGCGCACCGTGACGTGGTACTCCTCGAACGACACCGCGCAGAAGGTCCAGCTCGCCCCGACCGCCCAACTGGTCGGCGGTGAGTTCCCGGCCGAGGCCACCACCTTCGCCGCCGTCGGCGGTGCGAACGTCGCCTCCAGCGGTGGCTTCAACCGCCACGCCACCCTGACCGGGCTGAAGGAGAACACCCAGTACTCCTACCGCGTCGGCACCGAGGGCAATTGGTCCACGGCATACTCCTTCAAGACGCAGGACTTCGTGGGCGAGTACGACTTCCTGTTCTTCGGGGACCCGCAGATCGGCTCGTCCGGCAACACCGCCAAGGACCAGGCCGGTTGGCAGGACACCCTGGACGTCGCTCTCCGCGACAACCCCAATGCCGATTTCCTGTTCTCGGCCGGTGACCAGGTCGAGACCGCCGGCACCGAGTCGCAGTGGGACGCGTTCCTCGCGCCCGATCAACTCCGCCAGTACCCGTGGGCCCTCACCGTCGGCAACCACGACGTCGGTTCCAAGGCCTACGAGCAGCACTACGTCGCGCCGAACTGGGACCGCTCGCCCGAGCTGTACGCCAACGGCAACCCGAATTCCAACACGTCCGGTGGCAACTACTGGTTCATCCACAAGGGCGTGCTGTTCATCGACATCAACAGCAACAGCTACCAGTCGTCATCGGGTGGCGGCGGTGACGCGGCGCACATCGCCTACATCACCGACGTCATCAACAAGCACGGCTCCGAGGCCAAGTGGAAGGTGCTCTCCTTCCACCACTCGATCTACTCACCGGCCGCCCACGCCAAGGACTCCGACAACAAGGTGCGCCGCGTCGACTTCCCGACCGCGCTCTCCAAGCTCGGCGTCGACATGGTGCTGCAGGGCCACGACCACGCCTACACCCGTAGCTACTCGATCAAGGACGGGCAGAAGGAGAACCCGGCGGAGCAGCCGGGCGCCAAGAACGTGTTCCCCGGTCCCGGCGGCGTCCTCTACGTGACGGCGAACTCGGCCTCGGGTTCGAAGTACTACGACATCTCCAAGCCGGACAGCAGCGGCACGAGCGGTGCGGGCAACGGTGCGGACCCCCTGAACCCGGACAACTACTGGTACAACTCGGTCCAGAGCCAGGAGTACGTCCGCTCCTACGTCAGGGTCAAGGTCCGCAACGACAGGCTCGTCATCGAGAACCTCCGCAGCGGCACCTGCGCCGCCCCGAACGCGGCCGTCGAGCTCGGCAAGGTCAAGTGCGCCGACACCGGTCAGCCGGTCGGCTCGGTCGTCGACGACGTCACCATCCACCCGTACAACGGTGAGGGTCAGAAGCTCCAGGTCAACGTGCCGGACGCGCCTGCGGGCGAGTTCGGCTGGACGATCGACGGCTACAACGGCCTGGTGGACCTCGGCACTGCCAAGGACCACGACGGCGACTACTTCCAGGCCAGCGGCAAGATCAACTCGATCCTCGTGTCGGACAGCCGCCGCTCGCTCGCCCCGTGGTCGATCTCGGCCAGCGTGGGTGACTTCAAGGACGCCGACAAGGTGTTCTCCGGTGCCTTCCTCGGTTGGACGCCGAACGTGCTCCAGGAAGGTGCCGGCGCCAAGGCCAGTGGGAACGTGGCCTCCGGCTACGACGGCGGCGCGGGTCTGTCCGTCTCGCGCGGGCTCGGCTGGGCCGACCAGGGCCACCCCAAGGGCAAGGCCAAGCTGGGCGCCGACCTGGATCTGAAGATCCCGGGCAGCGTCGACAAGGGCGCCTACCGCGCCACCCTCACGATCACTGCGCTGAGCAGCTGACCGTCGCCGCTCGGCCCGGGGGTGGGCGCCTTCCGGCGCCCACCCCCACCCCCCACCGCTCGACCCAGACCCGCACCAGACCGCCCGAGGACCCCGAGATGCCCCTGCCCGCAACGCGCCGGAAGACCACGGTCACCACCTTCGCCCGTACCGCCGTCCTGGTTCTGCTCACGGCCCTCGCCCTCACCGGGCTGCGGGCCACTCCGGCCGCGGCGGACGGCGGCGACGTCACCTGGACGGTCAGGACGGCGCCGAACAGCTACGGTGCCGACCGGTCCAGCTTCAGCTACGCCGCGAACCCCGGTGCCCGCGTCGAGGACGCCATGGTCGTCTCCAACCGCGGCAAGTCCCCGCTCACCCTGGCCGTCTACGCCGCCGACGGCTTCACGACCGACACCGGCCAACTCGACCTGCTCACCGGGGACAAGAAGTCCGTCGGCATCGGCGACTGGGTGCACGCCGACCGCACGAGCGTCGTCCTCCCGCCCGGTGAGTCCGTCGAGGTCCCCTTCACGGTCACCGTTCCGGACAACGCCACGCCCGGCGACTACGTGGGCGGCGTCCTGACCTCGCTGCGGCAGCCCGACGAGGCCGAGGGCATCAACGTGGACCGGCGCCTGGGCATCCGGGTCAAGCTGCGGGTCGGCGGAGACCTCAGGCCGACCCTGGCGATCGAGAACCTGCACGTGGACTACTCCGGCCCGGCCGACCCGTTCGCCTCGGGCGACGCCACCGTCACGTACACGATCCACAACACCGGCAACGCCGTGCTCTCGGCCCGGCAGTCGGTGTCGGTCGCGGGCCCGTTCGGATGGCTGCGGGCCGAGGCGGGCCGGATCCCCTCACCGCCGGAGTTGCTCCCGGGCGAGAGCTGGAAGGTGACGGTGCCCGTGCACGGCGTGGCACCCGGCGTCAGCCTGACCGCGACCGCCACCCTCACCCCCCTGCTCACCGACCCGTCGGGCTCCACCACCGCGCTCGATCCGGTCCGCGCCACCGCGCACGGCTGGGCCGTCCCGTGGATGGCGCTGCTGATCCTCGTCCTGCTGATCGCGGTCATCGCCGGTGCGGTCCTCCGCGCCCGTCGCGGCCGGGCCCGTCGCAAGCTGCGCGAGGACGTCCGTGTGCGGGACGCGGTCGAACAGGCCCTGCGCGAGAAGCAAGCGACCGAAGAGGCGCCGGAGGCGGAGAAGACGCGGGAAGGCTGACGGTCCCCTGCGCCGTCGATGTCCGCGTCGACCCCGCCCCGTGGCGCAGCGCGACCAGGACCGCGACGACCGGCCCGGACGGCCGACGCCCCTGGGCGCGTCAGGACGGTGACGGGCCCAGGGGCGTCGGCGGTGCGAGGTGGTCCTGCCGCAGGCCGTTCGGCCCGCGGCGGCCAGAACGTCAGCGGCGGTGGCGGCCGTGCGGGTCCGCGTCCGCGCTGTCGTCGTTTGCGGTGGTGCCCCGGTGCCGGCCGTGGGTCACGCCGTCGGCGGTCTCGTCGGCGCCGGGCGCGCGGTGGTCGTGCTCGGTGGTGTCGTCGATGGACTCGGACATCTGGTCAGTTTTCTCCGTGCGAATGGGCGGTCTCTTCGGAAGGTGCACCGGTCCGCCACGGCGCACCGGTGTGTCCGGGAGCCGGACAGCAGGAAGCAGGCCGTCCTCGTGGTCGGCCCGCGCGGGGGCCACGATAACGGCCGGATCGAATCGGAGCCTACCCAAACCGCTGCGCGTCGCGCCCCGAAACCCGGACTGCCCGCGGCCGTCACTCCCGCACCACCCGCCCCCCGGCCGGCGGCAGGCGTCGACGCCCCCGCGTACACGGCCGCCTGACGCGGCGGCGGATCCGTCGAGCTCCCCGGACTCCCGCCCGCCTGTCGGCCCATGCTCCGGACGTCCGCCGAAACGGCCGGACCGGCGGCCCCGGCTGTGCTCGACGCGGCCGCATCGAGCACCAGCAGGGCTGCCGGTCCGGGAATCGCCTTTCCCGCCGGGTCCACGACCCCGCAACTGCCGCGCCGGGCAGGGCCGGTGCCGTCGCCGCCTCCGGTGGTACCGACACCGTCGGGGCGATCGCACCGGTCCGGAGGCGCCGGCTCCGGGCGGATACGGGGGACATGGGGCGGGTGCGGGCCGCGCCCGCCCCCGCGAAGGGGGCGGACACGGCCCGGGTGTGCCGACGTCAGCTGATGGTGAAGATCAGACAGGTCAGGGCCAGGCAGGTGAACTGGCACCCGGCGCCGTGGCCGCCCAGCTCCACGGACTCCAGCTCCGGCAGCTCCTGCAGGGCCGCGAGGTCGGTCTCGAACGCGGACATGTTCTCCATGGTGTTTCCTCCCCTATGGGTTCTCGTCGGGCACGGACGTGTCCGACGACTGCGACGGAAAGCGATTTCCCGTTGCAGGTCAGGCCCCGCCGGCGCGCGCTCCGGGCCGCCGCCGGGCAGGCCGGCGGGCCCCCGCGCGCGGCGGGAAGTCTTCTGAGGGTCAGTGGTGCGGGATACGGCCCGTCAGGCCGGTCTGCCGGTGAGCAGGAAGCCCGCCAGCAGCTCGTGCAGCACGGCCGCGCCCTCCTCGGCGAGCAGTTCGTGCCCCGCGCCCGCCGCCTCCACGTACCGGAAGTCCGCGCCCTCGGTCCGGCCGAGGCGCAGCAGCTCGTGCCGCAGCGACCGCGACTGACCGACCGGCACCACCTCGTCGCGGTCGCCGTGCACCACCAGCAGCGGAGCACGCAGCCGGTCCGCGAGGTGCAGGACGTCGCGCGGGCCCCGGGCGTCGTCGATCGGCCGGTCGCCGCCGAGCCGCGTGGTCAGCGCCCGCACCGGGGCCGACGCCTCCGCCAGCAGCCGCTCGCCCGACAGGAACGGCGCCACCACCGCGCACCGCGACACCGTCCCGGCCGGCGCGTGCGCCGTCGCCAGCAGCGCCAGGAACGCCCCGTAGCTGACGCCGAACAGGGCCGGCGGCTCCAGGCCCAGCGCGGCCCGATGCCCCGCCACGCCCTCCAGCAGCGCCAGGACGTCGTCCAGGTCCGGGCCGCCCCACGCCCCGCGGATCGCCATGGCGAACTCCGTGCCGTAGCCCGTCGAACCGCGCTGGTTCGGGGCGAGGACGGCCAGGCCCTGCGCCGCCATCCGCTGGAGCGCCGGGTCGAACTCCAGCCGCCAGACGTCCGCCGGACCGCCGTGCAGCGCCAGCACCAGGTGCGGCGCGGACAGCCACTGCTCGCCGCCGTACACCACCGCCTCGACCGGACCGGCCGGACCGGCCAGCGTCACGCACTGCGCCGACCGCCACCGGCCGCCGTCACTGGGCGGCGCCGAGCCGTCCAGCCGCCAGCGCGCCGGCGAACTGTCCTGCGACAGCAGGCCGTTGGGCGGTGCGGGGGTCGCAGGCGGCGCGTCCACGTCCAGGGTGCCCAGGGCCGCCGGGCGGTCCGGCGCCGAGTACGGCATCCGCAGGCCCGCCGCCGACCAGTGGCCGACCGCGCCGAGCCGCCCCGGCGGCACCGGCAGCGGATCGAGCCGCCCGCTGCCCGGCTGCCACAGCACCAGCGAGGACGTCGCGCCGTGATCCACCTGGAGCGCCACCCGGGGCTCCGTGCCCGGCCCGTCCGGGGCGAGCGCGATCGGCCGCAGCAGCCGGCCCGGCCGGTGCAGGCAGTCCGGGAAACGCACCGGCTCGGGGCCGCCGATCAGCGCCCAGCCCAGCCGGTCCACGCCCGGCGCGTCGCTGCGCAGCATCCCGAAACCCGACGCCGGATCGAACAGCACCAGCCGGTCGTTGCTGCTCGCGCCCAGCTCCAACAGCGGTGTCGTCGAGCCGAGTTCGAGGTCGAGCACGACGGTCTTCACCATCCCGTCGGCCACCCGGTCCAGCGCCAGCAGCCGGCCCGCCCCGTCCAGCCACACCCCGCCGCCGTACAGCCCCGACAGCTCGGCCACCTGGCGCGGCGCGGAGCCGTCCGCCGCCAGCAGCCACACCGTGGTCACCGGACGGGTGTCGGTGCCCAGCAGCACCACGGACGGCGCCTGGGTCGACCCGGGCCTCGCCAGGATCCGCAGGCCGGGCAACCGCAGCGTGGCGAGCGGGAGTTCGGACGCCGGGCGGCCCGGCTCGCCGAGCGACAGTACGACCAGCGTGTGCCGGTCGCCGTCGTGCCGGCACACCACCACCCGCCCGTCCGGCAGCGCGACCAGCTGCGACCGCAGGCTCTCGGCCCGCCCGTCCGGCAGCGCCAACGGCACCGGGACGGCGATCCCCCGGTCCGGCAGCCGCCAACTCTCCACGTACCAGCCGCCGTCGGCCCCGGCCGCCAGGCAGGCGGCGAACGAGCCGTCCCCGGCGAACGTGAAGCTCAGCCGCCGCAACGCCTGGTGCGCGGTGCGCACAGTCGCGGTGCTCATCGAGGTCCTCCTGCGGGACGGTGGGACAGAGGCCGTTGACGCCCGCCCGGCGGCTCCGGGTCGGACCACAGGCGGGGGCCCGGGTGGCGGAGGCGGAGCAGGAAGGCGAGCGGGCCGGCGGTGCCGGTGCCGTAGGCGGGGGTGGCGGCGCTGCCGGTCTCGTCGGGGAGGACCAGCAGTCCGTCGCGTACAGCGGCGCGGTCGGCGATCAGCCGGGCGATCTCCTCGGCGCCGTCCCGGAAGCGGTCCTCGCCGGTGGCCAGGGCCAGATCGAGCAGGAACTCGCCGTTGCCGGCCAGGCCGTGGCAGGCGGACACCCCGCTGTGCCAGCGGGCGTTGAGGACGGCGCGACCGGCGGCCCGGGCCGGCCGGAGGGCGCGGTCGTCGCCGGTGGCCTGCCAGTAACGGATCAGGAAGCTGCCGACCCCGGAGGAGCCGCTGCACCAGTGCGCCAGCCGGACGTGCGCCGGGTCGCCGTGGCTCTGCGGCCACCACGCGGCCTCGCCGTCCCACCGCGCGGTCGCGACCAGGGTCTGCACCGCCAGCCCCGCCCCGGCCGTCAACTCGTCGGCGGAGGAAGTGAGTTCTGCCTCGCTCAGGCGCTCCGCGCAGGCCAGCAGGAAGGCCCCGACGCCGGCCACCCCGTGGGCATGGCCGAGGTGCACCGCCCCGGCCAGCGCCGAGTCGAAGTCGGCGGGCACCGGCCAGACCGTGCCGTACGGCTCGGTGCGGGCCGCGGCCAACAGGGTGCGGGCGCAGTGCGCGGCCCGGTCGAGGAACTCGATTGCCCCGGTGGCGCGGTGGGCGCGCAGCTGGAGGAAGCCGGCCCCGGCTGCGCCGTGGCAGACGTCCGGGTTCGGCCAGACCAGGGGAACGTCGAGCGCGGTCTTCGCTGCCCGCTCGGCGAGGCCGGGGTCGTCGAGGGCCTCCGCGGCGTCGAACAGCGCCCAGGCGGCGCCGGAGCGGCCGAAGTGCAGGCCGGGCAGCACCACGGGTTCGGCGGCGCAGCGCCGTTCGATCCAGTCGGCGGCCTGCGCGGCAGTGGCCCGGGCCTGTGCGCGGACGGGTTCGGGCAGCGGGGCGAGGCTCGCCCGGGCCAGCACGGCGAGGACGCCGGCGGCGCCGTGCTGCACGTTGCACGGGTCGGTGAGCTGCCCACCGGGGACGGTCGGCCACAGCCGGTCGGTCCGCTGCGGGGTGGCGGTGGCCGCCAGGTGCTGAAACCCGTCGTGCAGCAGACGGTCCGGGTCGGGCGGTGGCGGTGATGCTGCGGGTCGGGCGGGTGTGGCGAGCTCCTGCCGGACGCGGGCCAGGCTCGACCGCCGGTCGGGGTCGTCGTCCTCGGGGGATGGCGGCGATGCTGCGGGTCGGGCGGGTGCGGTGAGCTCCTGCCGGACGCGGGCGAGGCTCGATCGCCGGTCGGGGTCGTCGTCCTCGGGCGGTGGCGGTGATGCTGCGGGTCGGGCGGGTGCGGCGAGTTCCTGCCGGACGCGGGCGAGGCTCGATCGCCGGTCGGGGTCGTCGTCCTCGGGGGATGGCGGCGATGCTGCGGGTCGGGCGGGTGCGGCGAGTTCCTGTCGGACGCGGGCGAGGCTTGATCGCCGGTCGGGGTCGTCGTCCTCGGGGGATGGCGGCGATGCTGCGGGTCGGGCGGGTGCGGCGAGTTCCTGCCGGACGCGGGCCAGGCTCCACCGTCGGTCGGGGTCCTCGTCGCGCAGTCCGAGCACCAGCGGGGCCAGCCGGCGGGCGGTGTCGCCCGCGCGGGCGGCCGACGCCAGCCAGGCGGCGAGTGACCGCTCGCCCGGCAGCAGCGGATCGTGGCCGGTGGCGAGCAGGAAGAGCAGGCCGCCGAGCGCGTACAGGTCGGCGGCGGGGGCGGCCAGGCCGGTGCGGTGCCGGCCGGACTGCTCGGGGGCGCGGTACCCGGGGGTGCCGGCGGTGCCGGCCAGCGTTCCGGCGGGGACGGTGAGTTCGAGGTCGACCAGGCGGACGGCGCCGTCCGGCCGGACCAGCACATTGCCGGGGGAGAGGTCGCGCAGCACCAGCCCGCGCCCGTGGACGCGCTCCACCAGGTCGATCAGCGCCGACGCCAGCGGACCGGCCTCGGCCCACGAGACGTCCGGGGTGCCGTCGTGCCGCAGCCGGGCGGCGACCCAGCTGCCCAGCGCCTGGCCGGGGATGCGCTCCTGCACCAGGAACAGCGAGTCCTGCTGCTCGACCAGGGCGTGCACCTGCGGTGTCAAGCCGCTGTCGGCCAGTCGGCCGAGCAGCTCGGCCTCGTGCCGCAGCGCCCGGCGGGCGTCGGTGCCGGCCCGGTCGACCTCGATGTGGGCGCGGGCCTGCTTGACCACCACCTCGGCGCCGGTGGCCGGGTCGGTGCCCAGGAACACGCCGCCCTTGGCGCTGTGCCGCAGTGCGGCGGTGAGCGCCCAGCGGCCGTCCAGCAACACGCCGGCCCGCCGCCCGTTCGTCGCCGTGCCAGTGCCAGTGCCAGTGCCCGTGCCTGCGGCCATGCCCCTGCCTGCGGCCGTGCCCGTGCCTGCGGCCGTGCCCGTGCCTGCGGCCGTGCCCGTGCCCGTGCCCGTGCTTGTGGTCGATCCCGCCCCCTCGACGGGGTCGGCCACCCACGGCGGGCGGCGGTAGGACGCGGTGCGGACGTCCTCGACCGGCTCGCCGGCCGGGCCGCGCAGCATCGAGCGGTACGCGCCGTCGTGGCCGAGCACCGCGCGGCCGGTGAAGACGCCGTAGCGGTAGTGCACCAGGCTGCCGGGGCGGTACGGCCGGTCGGAGAGAATCGCCGGCCCGGGCATTCCCGCGGTGGCCAGGTGGAGTTTCTCGGCGAGTCGGCGGAATTGCTCGTCGCCGTCCGGGTAGACGGTGAGGAATTTTCCGGCCGAGGCCCGGTCACTGTTGCGCGAATTGATTTCGTGCACGCGCTCGCGGTCCGCGGCGAACTTGAACGCGCACGGGTCCTCGGCGATCACCGCGGCGACCGCGGTCAGGACCTCGGCCGCGACCGGGGAGGCCGCGGCGACGTGCAGCTTCCAGCCCTGCTCGGGCAGGTCACGGCCGGGCGGCCGCACCGTGCACCAGAAGCCCTCGACCGCGACCGTCCAGTCGCCGTCGCCTCCCCGGGCCCTGCTGCCGATCACGGCCGCCCGCGCCACCTCCACCAACGTGCCGTCCGCAGTCGGCTCGTCGTCGACCGGCACCGGCCCCCCTGTCCTGCGCAGCGGTGTGCCCGCCCCCATCTGCTTCACACCCCTTCACGGTGGACTCGACCGGTCACGGTCTGCGGAAGTCACGAGAGGCTCGCCCGCGCCGGCCGAATTCCGTTGGAATTTCCGGCCGGTCGCCCTTTTTCGACCCCCCGGTCGAGGCAACTCTCGTTCGCAGAACTGAAGTTACTTTCGAGGAGGGGGTGACTCAACACCGGCCGGGTCACTTCACTCGTAAGGGTGATCAAAATTGGTTTTCGAATACGTTCGCCCCGGGGCGTGTGGATAGGGCGTTCCGCGTGCCCACCGGCCCCTGTGCCGTCCGCCGGCCCGCCGGAACGCCGTCCGCGCCCCGTTCCGTCGCTCGACACCGCGTTGACGCGCAGGTGTGCGGGCCGTCCACAGCGCGGGTGGCAGGCGGGCCCGGCCGGGCGGGGCCGTGGCACGCGGTAGTCTCGACAGGTGCCGAAACTGTCCGACGTCATCGCCGTGCTCGAAGAGATCTACCCGCCGCAGTGGGCGGAGTCCTGGGACGCGGTGGGCCTGGTCTGCGGCGATCCCGAGGCCGAAGTGGGCCGGGTGCTGTTCGCCGTCGACCCGGTGCAGGCCGTGGTGGACGAGGCCGTCGAATGGGGCGCCGACCTGCTGGTCACCCACCACCCGCTCTACCTGCGCGGCACCACCACGGTCGCCGCGACCGGCTTCAAGGGCCGGGTGGTGCACACCCTGATCAAGCACGACATCGCGCTGCACGTCGCACACACCAACGCCGACCACGCCGACCCGGGCGTCTCCGACGCCCTCGCCGAGGCCGTCGGGCTGAAGGTCACCGGCCCGCTGGTGGCCGACCCGACCGACCCGGCAGGCCGCCGGGGCAGCGGCCGGATCGGCGAACTCCCGCAGCCGATGACGCTGAGCGCGTTCGCCGCCCAGGTCGCCGCCGGACTCCCCGCCACCGCGGCGGGCGTCCGGGCCGCCGGCGACCCGGAGCAGCAGGTGCGCCGGGTCGCGGTCTGCGGCGGCTCCGGCGACTCCTTCCTCGCCGAGGCCCGCAAGGCCGGCGTGGACGCCTACCTCACCGCCGACCTGCGCCACCACCCCGCGTCCGAGGCCACCGAGGCGGCGCCCGTCGCCCTGGTCGACGCCGCGCACTGGGCCACCGAGTGGCCCTGGCTCACGCTCGCCGCCCGCGAGCTCACCAGCCGCGCCACCGGCCGCAGCTGGTCGCTGGAGACCCGCGTCTCCACCCGGGTCACCGACCCGTGGACGGCGCACGCGCCGATGCCGTACGCCCCCTGACCTCCCGCCGAACCAACTCAACAGGAGCCCTCCCGCGTGAACGCCGCGCCCGCCGACCAGATCCGCCTGCTCGACCTGCAGGCCATCGACTCCCGTCTCGACCAGCTGGCCCACCGGCGCCGCACCCTGCCCGAGCACGCCGAGATCGACAAGGCCACCGCCGACCACACCGCCCTCAAGGACCTGGTGGTCGCCGCCCAGGCCCAGCTCGGCGACACCACCCGCGAGCAGGCCAAGGCCGAGGCGGACGTCGAGCAGGTCCGCAGCCGGGCCGCCCGCAACCAGCAGCGGATGGACTCCGGCGCGGTCACCTCGCCGAAGGACCTGGAGAACCTCCAGCACGAGAACACCTCGCTGGCCAAGCGCCAGGGCGACCTGGAGGACGTGGTGCTGGAGGTGATGGAGCGCCTGGAGTCCGCGCAGACCCGGGTCACCGAGCTCACCGCCCGCCTGGAGCACTCCGCCGTGGTGGTCGCCGAGGCCGAGGGCCGCCGCGACGCCAAGTTCGCCGAGATCGACGGCGAGGCGGAGAAGGTCCGCCGCGACCGCGAGGCCGTCGCCAACGTCATCCCCGCCGACCTGATGAAGGCCTACCTGCGCCTGCGCGAGCAGCAGGGCGGCGTCGGCGCGGCCCGCCTGTACCAGCGCCGCTGCGAGGGCTGCCGCACCGAGTTCTCGATCACCGAGTTCAACGCGATCAAGGCCGAGCCCACCGACAAGGTGCTGCGCTGCGAGAACTGCGGCCGGATCCTGGTCCGCACCGGCGAGTCGGGCGTCTGACCCGGTGGCCGAAGCCCAGTTCATCGTTCAGGCCGACGGCGGCTCCCGGGGCAACCCGGGGCCGGCCGGCTACGGCGCGGTGGTCCTCGACGCCCGCACCGGCGAGATCCTGGCCGAGGCCGCCGAATACATCGGGCGGGCCACCAACAACGTCGCCGAGTACAAGGGCCTGATCGCCGGCCTGAAGGCGGCCCGCGACCTCGACCCGGACGCCCGGATCCTGGTCGAGATGGACTCCAAGCTGGTCGTCGAGCAGATGTCCGGCCGCTGGAAGATCAAGCACCCCGACATGCAGCCGCTGGCCGCCGAGGCCCGCTCCGTCGCCGCCCGCGGCAAGGTCGACTACCGGTGGATCCCCCGGGAGAAGAACAAGGAGGCCGACCGGCTCGCCAACGAGGCGATGGACGCCGGCAAGCAGGGCCGCCAGTGGGAGCCCAAGCCCCGCGCCGCCGCCCCGGCCGCCGCCGTCGTGGACGAACCGCTGCCCGCCGCACCCGCCCCCCGGGCCGGCTGGGCCGCTCCCGCCGACCTCGGCACGCCCACCACCCTGGTGTTCCTGCGGCACGGCGAGACCCCGCTCACCCCGCTCCGGCAGTTCTCCGGCAGCACCGGCAGCGACCCGGGCCTCTCCGAGAAGGGCGTCTGGCAGGCCGAACGCGTCGCCGAGGCGCTCGCCGCCCGCGGCACCGTGCAGGCCGTGGTCTCCTCGCCGATGCTCCGCACCCGGCAGACCGCCGAGGCCGCCGCCCGCCGGCTCGGCCTGGACGTCCGGATCGAGGAAGGCCTGCGGGAACTCGACTTCGGCGACTGGGAAGGCCTCACCTACGCCGAGGTGATGGAACGCCACCCCGAGGACCTGAGCGCCTTCTTCGACTCCGCCAAGGCCAAGCCCACCGGCAGCGCCGAGTCGCTCACCACCCTCGCCCACCGGGCCGGGCAGGCCCGCGACAGGATCCTCGCCCGCTACCCCGGCAAGACCGTCCTGGTGGTCTCGCACGTCAGCCCGATCAAGGTGCTGGTGCGACTCGCCCTCGGCGCCCCGCCGGACGCCGTGCACCGGATGGAACTCTCCGCGGCCTCGCTGTGCGCCGTCCAGTACTACAGCGACGGCAACGCGTCGCTGCGGCTGCTCAACGACACCTCGCACCTGCGCTGACCTCGTCGGTGACGGGCGCGTCGCTGCGCGTCCGTCACCGACGAAGTCAGCCACGTGCGTGCCGCTGCACGTCTGTCACCGACGAAGTCTGCGAGGCGTGTGTCAATGCACGTTTGCGACCGGCGAAGTCTGGGACGTGCGTGTCAGCGCACGTTCGCGACCGACGGAGCCAGCGACGCGCGTGTCAGTGCACGTCCGTCACCACGACGTCCAGCTGCCACGGCTTGCGGGCCGTGCCGCGCGCCGCGACCTCCACCCGGTGGCCGAGCTGTGCCAGCGCATCGACCAACTCGCCCGGCGAGGACGGCTCCAGGCCCTCCGCCAGCAGGTCGCGCACCAGCCGGCCCTTGGTCGCCTTGTTGAAGTGGCTCACCACGCTGCGCTTCAGCACCCCGTCCACCTCGCGCTCCTGCAACACCCGGACCGTCGCCGTCCGGCCCGCCACCTCACCGGCCGGCTTCCACGCCGCCGCGTACGCCGAGCTGCGCAGATCCAGCACCAGGCCGTCCGCGGCCGCCTCCGGGAGCACGCCGTCCATCACCGCCCGCCAGTACGGGCCGAGCGCGCCCAGCGGCGGCAGCTTCACGCCCATCGCGCAGCGGTACGGCGGGATCCGGTCGCCGATCCGCACCGCACCCCACAGGCCGGAGAACACCAGCAGCGAACGCTCCGCCCGGGCGTACGCCTGCTCGTCCAGCTTCGCCAGGCCCAGGTTGTCGAACAGCACCCCCGTGTACACCTCGCCGGCCGGCCGGGCCCCCGCAGTCAGCAGCCCCGCGTTCTTGGCCACCTCCCCGCGCAGCCCCTTGCTCAGCCCCAGCACCTCGGCGGCCCGCTCCTCGTCCCCCGAGCACAGCTCCACCAGCGCCGTCAGCGCCTTCTCCCGCGCCCCGGTCAGGCCTGCCAACGAAAGGCCCGCCACCTCCACCGGCACACCCGCCTCCGGCGCGGCCTTCCCCTCCGACGGCGGCAGCAGAACCAGCACGGCGACACCTTTCAACGACCCACAGCAGACCCCGACAACCCTAACGACCTGCGGGGCCTTCCGACGGCAGCCCGCTTCGGGCGCGGACGGCCGGGCAGCGCGCGGCCTCGGCGCTGCCACGAGGGCCCAGGGCCTGCCTTCGAGCCCGCGCCCGCCCCACAACGCGCCCCCAGCCTTCGGCCGGGAGGGTGCCCCCCGGGACCCGTTCAGTCCACCTGGCGCCCGTTGGCGGCGACCAGCGCCGCCCCTGCGCCGAGGGCCGCGCACAGCGGGGCGTACACCCGGCGGTCCAGGCGGACGAAGCGGGGTGTGCGGGGGACGCGGCCGGTGCCGAACAGGAGCGGGCCGACGGAGCCGCGGGCCAGCAGGACGGCGGCGACGCCCGCGCTGCCGACGGCGGGGAGCCGGCGCGGTCCCACGGCGGGCAGCAGCCCGCCGCGGGCGGCCACCAGGTACGCGCCGGCGCCGAGCATGCCCGCGACGCCCAGGCAGGCCTGCGGGGACGGGAGCCGGTCCGGGGTGACGCCGACGACCAGGTCGGCGAACTGCTCGCGGTCGCGGCACGGCCACGGCGAACGCGCCCACACCGCGTGCAGCCCGCCCAGCGCGGCCAGCGTGCCGGCGACGACCCCCGCCGTGGCCCGCACTCCGGGAGACAGAACCCGGCGTACAGGCCGACTTGTCCCACCCCCGCAGCACTGGCACTTCGCAACCGGCGCCGGCCACTTCCGACCCGTCACGGCCCCCACCCCTTCCCACGGCCAAAGCCCGTGCGCCGCAACCGGCTTCACACCCGGGCCGGTGCCGTCGACCACGCTACTGCGTCTTACGCTGCGACCATGCCGCGCCGACACCTCAGCGTCCGGGCCGCCCAGACCGCCAGGATCAACGCCGAACTCGCCGACCTCAGAAGCAGTTTGGAGGTCCGCACCGACTGGCCGCCGGAGGTGCTCGCGGAGGCCGACCGGGCCGCGTCACTGCCCCGGCTGCCGGAGTTCGACGCCACCGACCTCGACCTGTTCACCCTCGACCCGCCGGGCTCCCGCGACCTCGACCAGGCCATGCACCTGACCCGCCGCGGCGACGGCTACCGGGTGCACTACGCGATCGCCGACGTCGCGGCCCACGTCTCCCCGGGCGGCGCGATCGACACCGAGGCCCGCCGCCGCGTCCAGACGCTGTACTTCCCGGACGGCAACGTCCCGCTGCACCCGGCCCGGCTCTCCGAGGGCGCGGCCAGCCTGCTGCCGGGCGAGCTGCGGCCCGCCCTGCTCTGGCAGCTCGACCTGGACGCCGACGGCGCCCTCGTCCTGGCCGACCTGCGCCGCGCCCAGGTGCGTTCGCGCCGCCGGCTGGATTACGCCACCGTCCAGGGCCGGATCGACGCGGGCCGCGCCGACGAGCAGCTCGCCCTGCTCGCCGAGATCGGCCGGCTCCGCGAGGCGCAGGAGCAGGCCCGAGGCGGGGTCAGCCTGCCGATCCCCGAGCAGGAGGTGACGGCCGTCAACGGCGGCTACCGGCTCGGCTACCGCGCGCCGCGCCCCGCCGACGGCTGGAACGCGCAGCTCTCGCTGCTCACCGGCATGGCCGCCGCCGCCCTGATGCTGGACGCCGGGACGGGCCTGCTGCGCACCCTGCCCACCGCCCCGGAGCCGGCCTACCAGCGGCTGCGCCGGGTCGCCGCCGCGCTGGGCGTGCCGTGGCCGGAGGGGATGCCCTACCCGCAGCTGATCCGCTCGCTCGACCCGTCCCGCACCGCCGACGCCGCGTTCCTGAACGAGTGCACCGGCCTGCTGCGCGGCGCGGGCTACCACGCGTTCGACGCCGCCCGCGGCACCGTCCCGCCCGCCGACCCCGGGCACGCCGCGCTGGCCGCCCCCTACGCGCACTGCACCGCTCCGCTGCGCCGGCTGGGCGACCGGTTCGCGCTGGAGGTCTGCGCGGCGGTGGCCGGCGGTGCCGACGTGCCGGGCTGGGTGCGGGACGCGCTGCCGCTGGTGCCGGGGCTGATGGCGGGCGGCGACCGTCGGGCGCACGCGGTGGAGCGGGCCTGTGTGGACCTGGTGGAGGCGGAGCTGCTGCGCGGCCGGGAGGGTGAGGACTTCCCGGCGGTGGTGATCGACGTGGACGAGCGCCGGCCCACCGTCGGCACGGTGCAGCTGCGGCGGCCCGCGGTGGTCGCCAAGTGCGACGCGGCCGACCGGCTGCCGCTGGGCCGGCGGGTGACCGTCCGGCTCACCGTGGCCGACCCGGGCACCCGTACCGTCCGGTTCGCGCTGGTGCCCGACGCATAAGCGCCTTAGAAGGTGGCCGGGGCCGATGCGATGATCGGGTCATGAGCCGATCGATCGCTGTCACCGACCGCCGTCACCGGCTGCTCGTCCTGGCCATCTGCTGTCTGAGCCTGTTCATCGTCGGCCTGGACAACACGGTGGTGAACATCGCGCTGCCCGCCATCCAGCACGACCTGGACGCGCCCGCCTCCGGTCTTCAGTGGGTGATCGACGCCTACACGCTGGTGCTGGCCTCGCTGCTGATGCTGTCCGGCTCGGTCGCCGACCGGATCGGCCGCAAGCGGGTGTTCCAGGCCGGGCTGCTGCTGTTCGTGCTCGGCTCGCTGCTGTGCAGCCTGGCCCCGAGCCTGGGCTGGCTGATCGCGTTCCGCGCGGTGCAGGCGGTCGGCGGGTCGATGCTCAACCCGGTGGCGATGTCGATCATCACCAACACCTTCACCGACCGGAAGGAGCGGGCGCAGGCGATCGGCGTGTGGGGCGGCGTGGTCGGCATCAGCATGGCGCTCGGGCCGCTGATCGGCGGATTCCTGGTGGACAGCGCGGGCTGGCCGTCGATCTTCCTGATCAACATTCCGGTCGGCCTGGCGGCCTGGGTGCTGACGTACCGCCACGTCCCGGAGTCCCGGTCGCCGCGGCCCCGCCGGCTGGACCCGGTCGGCCAGGTGCTGATGGTGCTGCTGCTGGGCTGCGGCACCACCGTGATCATCGAGGGGCCCTCGCACGGCTGGACCTCGCCGGTCATCCTGGCGCTGGCGGCGGTCGCCCTGGTCGCGCTGCTGGTGTTCCCGGTCTGGGAGCGGCGGGTGCCGGACCCGCTGATCGACCCGAGGTTCTTCCGCAGCGCCCCGTTCACCGGGGCCACCGTCACCGCGGTGTGCGCGTTCGCCGCGCTGGCCGGCTTCCTGTTCCTGAACACGCTCTACCTGCAGAACGTTCGGCACTACAGCCCGGTGGTGGCGGGCCTGTGGACGCTGCCGATGGCCGGGCTGACCCTGCTCACCGCCCCGCTGTCCGGCCGGATCGTCGGCAGCCGGGGCCCGCGCCTGCCGCTGCTGGTGGCCGGTGCGGCGATCGCCGCCAGCGGGGTGCTGCTGACCGGGCTGGCGGCCGACTCCTCGGCGTTCCTGCTGCTGCCCGCGTACGCGCTGTTCGGGCTGGGCTTCGGCATGGTGAACGCGCCGATCACCAACTCGGCGGTCTCCGGCATGCCGTTGGCCCAGGCCGGGGTGGCCGCCGCGGTGGCCTCCACCAGCCGGCAGGTCGGCCAGTCGCTGGGCGTCGCGGTGATCGGCACGGTGGTGGCCGGCGCGGTCGCCTCGGCCGGCGACTTCACCGGTGCCACCCACACCGGCTGGTGGATCATCGCCGGCCTGGGCCTGACGGTCGCCGTCCTCGGCCTGGTCACCACCACCCCGTGGGCCGCCGCCTCCGCGGCCCGGGTGGCGGCCCGCTTCGACCCGGCGCCGGGCGGCGTACGGGGAGCTGCTGCGGAGCGGCTACCATGACCATTACGGCGGACGAGCCGGCCGGGCGGTCGCGTCGGGTCCCTATGGGGCCCGCCGAGGAACGTCCGGGCTCCACAGAGCAGGGTGGTGGGTAACGCCCACCCGGGGTGACCCGCGGGACAGTGCCACAGAAAACAGACCGCCCACCGCTTCGGTGGTGGGTAAGGGTGAAACGGTGGTGTAAGAGACCACCAGCGACCGAGGTGACTCGGCCGGCTAGGTAAACCCCACTCGGAGCAAGGTCAAGATCGACACCCTCGGGTGTCGTGCGCGGATGTTCGAGGGCTGCTCGCCCGAATTCGCGGGTAGACCGCACGAGGCTGTCGGCAACGGCAGCCCTAGATGGATGGCCGCCTCCCTGGGCCGCGCAAGCAACCCGGGAGACAGAACCCGGCGTACAGGCCGACTCGTCCGCCGCTTTCCGGGCCCTCGGGCCCGGACCGCTTTCCGTGCCGAAGGGCCCGGCCGCCGTACGGCGACCGGGCCCTTCGGTGTCAGCGGGGTGTCAGCGAGGTCAGCCCACCGAGCTGTTGTAGCTCTCGATGGCGGGCTGGAGCTCCTTGGCGGCGTCGGTCAGCGCCTGCTGAGCGGTCTTGGTGCCCGCGATGGTCTGCTCGATCGCGGTCTCCACGCCCTTGCGGGCCTGCGGCATGACACCGAGCGCGCAGCCGGCGGTGGCCGCGGTGGGCTTGGTGGCCTTCAGCTGGTCGATCGCGGTCTGGAACTGCGGGTACTTGCCGACCCACTCCTTGTCGGCGGGCAGGTCCAGCGCCTTGGTGTTGACCGGGAAGTAGCCGGTGCCGGTGTGCCAGGCGGCCTGCTGCTCGGGGGCGGTGAGGAACTTCTCGAACTCCCAGGAGGCGCGCTTCTGGGCGTCGGAGTGGCCGGGGCCGGAGATCCACAGCGAGGCGCCGCCGATGATCGGGCCGCCCTGGTCGCCGGCGGCGGTCTTCGGGAACGCCGCGGTGCCGACGGTGAACTTGGCGGCCTCGCTGTAGCCGCGCAGCACGCCGGTGGACTCCAGGTGCATGGCGACCGTGCCGGCCTTGAACGCGGCCTGCGCGTCCGGGGTCTGCCGGCCGGTGTTGGCCGCGTAGCCGCCCTTGACCAGGTCGGCCCACCACTGGACGATCTCGGCGCCCTTGGCGGAGTCGAAGGTGACCTTGCCGGCCTTGCCGGAGCGGCCGTTGTCGGCGTCGCAGTACAGCGCGCCGTTCTCGGCCAGCAGCTGCTCGACGAACCAGCCGTAGATGGCCGCGCCGAAGCCGTACCGGACGGTCTTGCCGCTCTCGTCCTTCTTGGTCAGCTTCTGCGCCATCTCGCCGAGTTCGGCGAGCGTCGTGGGCGGCTTGGCCGGGTCGAGGCCGGCCTCCTTGAAGGCGTCCTCGTTCAGGTACAGCAGCGGCATCGACGAGTTGAACGGCATCGCCTGGAGCTTGCCGCCGAACGAGTAGTAGTTGCGGATGTTCTCCTGCAGGTCGTCCAGCGAGTAGCCGTCCTTGTCGGCGAAGGCCTGCGCCGGGACGATCTGCTGCGAGTCGACCATGAAGCGGCTGCCGATGTCGTAGACCTGCACCACCGCGGGCGTGGCCTTCTGCTGCACCGAGGCCTTGTACTTGGCGATCAGGTCGTCGTAGGTGCCCTGGAACAGCGGCTTGACCTCGATCTTGCCCTGGTGGGCGGTGTTGAACTGGTTCACCAGGGCGGTCAGCGCTTCGGCGTTCTTGCCGGTCATCGAGTGCCAGAACTCGATGGTGGTCACGCCGGACGCCTGGTCCAGCGCGGAGGCGGCCGGGGCGCCGGCGCCGTCGGAGGAGCCGCCGGAGCCGTTCGAGCTGCAGGCGGTCAGGGCCAGGCCGGACACCAGCAGCGCGGCGAGCGCGCGGGCACTTCTCTTCACGGGTTCTCTCTCTTCTGCGAGGGTGGGTACCGGGAGCGGTGGGTCGTGCAAAGGGAGTCGAACGTCCGTCAGCGGACCGCGCCCGCGGTCAGCCCGCGGACGATGAACCGCTGGCCGAACAGCACCAGGGCGAGCGTGGGCAGCAGCGACAGCACCACGCCGGCCATGATCAGGCCGGGGTCGGCGATCTCGGAGTCCCGCAGCGAGGTCAGACCGATCTGCAGGGTCTGCATGTCGGCGGTGCGGGTGATGATCAGCGGCCAGAAGTACTGGTTCCAGGAGGACAGGAACACGTAGATGGCGAGCGCCGCCAGGGCCGGCTTGTTCAGCGGCACCAGGATCCGCCACAGGAACCGCCAGTGGCCCGCCCCGTCGATCCGGGCGGCGTCCCGCAGCTCGCCCGGGAACTGACGGAACGACTGCCGCAGCATGAACGTCCCGAACCCGGACGCCAGGAACGGCAGCACCAGTCCGAAGTAGGTGTTCCCCAGCCCCCAGCCCGACAGCGTCAGGTAGTTGGGGATGATGATGGCCTCCCACGGCACCATCAGGGTGGCCAGGAACAGGCCGAACACGATGTTCCGCCCGCGCATCGGCAGAAACACGAAGGCGTACGCGGCGAGCACCGAGGTGAACAGCTGCGCCAGCGTGATCAGGCCCGCCACCAGCATCGAGTTGCCGTACTGGCGGAACAGCGGAATGGCGTGCACGGCGCCGGAGAAGTTCTCCCCGGTGACCGAGTGCGGCATCATCGCCGGCGGGTAGCTGGCGATCTCGTCCGGGCGCATGAAGGCGCCGGCGAAGACGTAGTAGACCGGGAAGACGACCGTCAGCACGGCCACGGCCAGCACCGCGTAGACCCCGGCCCGGCCCAGCGCGGAACGGAGGTGCAGCGCCCGGCGGGCGGGGCGGACGGGGTCGGCGACGGCGGGCGTCTTGGCGAGGGTGGTCATGCGTAGTGCACCTTCCGCTCCAGGACTCCGAACTGCACGGCGGTGCAGCACAGCACGACCAGCATCAGCACCACGGCCTGCGCACTGGCGGTGCCGAAGTCGCTGGAGCCGTAGGCGAACGCCTTCTCGTAGACGGAGTACACCAGGGTGCGGGTGGCGCCGTCCGGGCCGCCCTTGGTGAGGATGTGGATCTGACCGAAGCTCTGCAGCGCGTTCACGGTGGAGATCACCACCAGGAAGAACAGGCTGGGGCCGAGCATCGGCACGGTGATCGACCGGGCCAGCCGCAGGCCGGACGCGCCGTCCAGCCGGGCGGCCTCGAGGACCTCGCCCGGGATCGAGCCGATGCCCGCGGAGAGCACCAGCACGTTGTAGCCGAGGTTCATCCAGATCGTGGAGATCGCGATGGAGATCAGCGCGTACTGGCTGTCCGTCAGCCAGCCCACCGGGCCCAGGCCGATGTTCGACAGCAGCCCGTTGAGCACGCCGCTGGCGGGGTTGTAGAAGACCGAGAAGACCACCGAGGCGCTCGCCACCGAGAACGCGAACGGCAGCGCGAAGGCGGACCGCAGCAGCCGCACGCCGCGGATCCGACCCTCCATCAGCAGGACCAGCAGCAGCGCCCCGAGGACTCCGGGGACCACCGTGAACAGCACGAACAGCCCGGTGGTGACCAGGGTGCGGCCGAAGTCGGCGGAGGCGAGCAGGTCGGTGTAGTGCTTCATCCCGACGAACTTGGAGGGCGCGCCGAACAGGTCGTTGGCGTGTGCGCTCAGGTAGAAGGTGCGCCCCAGCGGATAGAGGATGAAGAGCGCGAAGACCACTACCGAGGGCAGCAGGAACGCCCAGGCGAGCCCGTGCTCGCCGAGACGGCGCCGCGGCTCGGGTGGGCTTGATGCGGTCGGCATGGTGCGCGTCCGCCTTTCATGACGTCGGTTCCGGCCAAACCGTTTCGTCCTCGGACGACGGATCGGCAAGGAGAGGGTGAGCAGAGGATTTCGCGCATGTTACGCGTTCGCGTCACATCTGCCGGTCCAGGTGCCGCCACACCCACTCCAGCCAGTTCTGCGTTCTCCGGGGCCGTCGTTCCGTCAGGACTACCGGCCGGTAGGAATACTGACTTCTGCTCACTGTGCGTGGCAAGGCTTCGGACGCGTCCGATTTGATCTTCAGTTGTCCGAGAGGTGGGCCGTCGTCCGATTTCGGTCAGCTGCCGTTCAGCGTTCGCCCAGCGTTCGGTCAGCGCAGCAGGCGGCGCTCCTTGGCGATCGCGACCGCGCCGGAGCGGGTGTCGACGCCGAGCTTGGCGTAGATCCGGCCGAGGTGGGTCTTGACGGTGGCCTCGCTGATGAACAGCGCCCGGGCGATCTCCCGGTTGCCCAGGCCCTGGCCGAGCTGGTCGAGGATGTCCTGTTCGCGGTCGGTGAGTTGGGGCAGGGGGGAGCGCATCCGGGCCATCACCCGGGACGCCACCGGCGGGGACAGCGCCGGCCGGCCGGCCGCCGCCGAGCGGATCGCGGCGAACAGCTCGGCCGGGCGCTCCGCCTTCAACAGGTAGCCCGTCGCACCCGCGTTGACGGCCCGGCTGATGTCGGCGTCGGTGTCGAAGGTGGTCAGCACCAGCACGTGGCTGTCGCCCGGACCCGCCAGGATCCGCCGGGTGGCCTCCACCCCGTCGATGCCGTCGCCCAGTTGAAGGTCCATCAGCACCACGTCGGGTTGCAGGCGGGCGGTCAGCGCCACCGCCTCCTCGCCGGTGCTGGCCTCGCCGACCACCTCGATCGCGCCGTCGCTGGAGAGCAGCGCCAGCAGCCCGGCCCGGACCATCGCGTGGTCGTCGCAGATCAGCAGCCTGACCTTGTCGTTGTCGTTCATGGACCCTCCGTGCGGTGCCGGGCGGTGCGGGTGGTGCGGTGGTGCGAGCGGGCGCGGTGCGGGTGGTGCGGTGGTGCGCGCCGGTGCGGTGCGGGTGGTGCGAGCGGGTGCGGCGCGGGCGGCGTGGTGTCAGCGGACCTCCGGTGGGCTCTCCAGCGGGACGGCCGCCGAGACCACGGTGCCCTCGCCCGGGGCCGACTCGACGGTGAGCGTGCCGCCCAGCTGCCGCAGCCGGGCCCGCATCGCCGGCAGCCCGTGCCCCCGCCCGCCGGCCGGGGCCGCCGGGCCGCCCGGGCCGCCGGACGGCGGGGTGAAGCCGCGGCCGTCGTCCGCGACGTCCAGCACCGCCTGGTCGCCCAGGTAGGACAGCGTGATCGAGGCCCGGCGGGCCCGGGCGTGCTCCCGGGTGTTGGCCAGCGCGCCCTGGGCGATCCGCAGCAGCGCGGACTGCGCGGCGGCCGGCATCGGCACCGGGCTGCCGTCCAGCTGGAAGCGGACCGGCAGGCCGCTCTCCGCCGCCTCCCGTTCGGCCAGCGCGGCCAGCGCGGCCTCCAGGGTGCCCTGATCGGCGAGGTCGGCCGGGGCGAGGTCGCGCACGAAGCGGCGGGCCTCGGCGAGGTTCCGGGCGGTGATCGCCGCGGCCGTCCGGACATGGCCGCGGGCGGCCGCCGCGTCCTGCTCCCAGGCGAGATCGGCGGCCTGCAGCAGCATCTGCTGGCTGGACAGGCCCTGGGCGAGCGTGTCGTGGATCTCGACGGACAGCCGCTCCCGCTCGGACAGCGCGCCCTGCCGGCGCTCCACCGCGGCCAGCTCCCGCCGGGCCCGGATCAGGTCGACGATCAGCTTCCGCTGCCGGGCGCCCTGCCGCTGCATGTACAGGAACACCGCGGTGGCCAGCGCGGCGACGGCCGGAGGCAGCAGAACCATCGTCGGATCGGCCCCCGGCAGCCTCAGCTGGGCCGCCGTCACCAGCGCGGTGAGCACCGTCACCAGCGGGATCGCCGTCCGGGGCGGGAAGGCCCGGAGCACCGTGTACACCAGCGGGACGGCGCACCAGGCGAAGCTGGGCGCCATCAGCACCAGCACCGCCCAGTTGGCCAGCACCGCCGCCAGCCAGGCGGGCCGCCGCTCGGAGAGGCCGGACAGGTGCCCCGCGGCGAGGGTGATGCTCAGCGCGATCACCCATGGGGCCAGCGGGCTGGCCAGATGGTGCGTGAGGTAGCGCGTCAGCGAGGTGCCGAGCAGCAGGACGAAGACCAGCCGCATGACGGCCGCCAGCCAGCCGGCGTCCGGGTCGGCCGCCCGGGACAGCGGGTAACGCATGGTGGCCGACCTCCCTTCGCATCTGTTCGGCGCCGGCCGGCGGTGCCGGCACTTGGATGGTGCCCGCGGATCGGGGGGCGCACATCAACCGATCGGCTGACACGGTTGTCGTCCATCTTGCTCCGCCCATCGAGCCGGTTCGCCGATCCGCGGCGGGGGTCCGGCCGCGAACCATGGAGAGCGAGCCGGAGCACTCCAGCAGTCCGGTGCCCAACCACCGATCCAGGAGCCGAAGATGAAGAAGCTGAGCACCCGTACCCGCGTTGTCACCGGTGCCGTCGCGGTGGCCGCGATCGGCGCGAGCGTGGTCGGCGCCGTCTCCGCCAACGCCGAGACGCCGAACGCGGCCCCCGCCACCGCCGCCTCGTCCGACGTCCAGAACAAGAACACCTACGAGACCCCGCACCTGACGGTCGAGGCCGCCACCAAGGCCGCCCAGGCCAGCCTGGACGCCGCGGCGAAGGAGGGCCAGAAGATCTCCGTCGCGGTCGTCGACCGGAACGGCAACGTGATCGTCGAGCTGCGCGGCGACGGCGCCGGCCCGCAGTCGTTCGAGTCGGCCGAGCGCAAGGCCTACACCGCGGTGTCCTGGAACGCCCCGACCTCCGAGCTGGTGAAGCGCCTGGCCCAGGCCCCGAACCTGAAGGACATCCCCGGCACGCTGTTCCTCGGCGGCGGCGCCCCGGTCCAGCTGAAGGGCGCCCCGATCGCGGCCGTCGGCGTGGCCGGCGCCCCCAGCGCCGACCAGGACGAGAAGTTCGCCCAGGCCGGTGTCGCCGCGCTGAGCAAGTGACGCCCGGCCGACGAACCGCCGGGGCCGGTGGCCCGCCCCCCGTGGGAGCAGGTCACCGGCCCCGGCCGGTGGGCCGCGCCGCGGCGCTCAAGGCTGCGCGCCGCGGCGGTTCGGCCGGCGCGGCACGGCGGTTCAGGCGTCGTGATAGGCGCACAGCGCCCAGATGACGAAGACGTCCAGCGCGATCACCACCAGTGACCACAGCGGGTAATAGGGGATGGCGAGGAAGGAGTCCAGCACGCTGATCGACACGATGACGACACCGACCATCCGGGCCCAGACCACGCCCCTGATCACGAAGATGCCGGTCAGTGCGACCAGCGCGCCGACCACCACGTGGATCCAGCCCCAGGAGGTCAGGTCGAACTTGAAGACGTACCGGGGAGTGGTCACGAAGATGTCGTCCCGCGCGACCGCCATGATCCCGCGGAACAGCTCCAGCAGGCCGCCCACCAGCATCAGCACACCGGCGAACAGCACCATCCCGGGCACCCAGGGGCTGTGCCCGGTGCCAGGTGAATTGCGTGGCCCGGACGGTGCCGGGGTGGGGCCGACGGACGAGCTCATGGGGCCTCCTTGGCCGAAGTGGACCTGTGTCGACCCTCGGCCCGACCACCCGCCGGGGCACACCGGACGACCCCGTTCGGGTGACTTCTCCGACGCCCGCGAACCCCTCGCGCACCCCCCGCGAACCCGCCTGCGGCGGCCCCGTCGCGTACCGGATCGCCCCCGTCCCGCGCCCTGTGTTTACTGGTCACAGTGCCCGGGCGCCCGGCGAGGAGGTGCCGCAGCCATGGCCGACACCCGCTGGAACGACCTGCCGCAGCCGCTCCGCCACGTGCTGGACGGCACGCCCGCAGGCGTCGTCGTCCTCGACACCCGGCTGCGCTTCCGCTACGTCAACCCGGCGCTGGCCGTGATGAACGGCGTCCCCGCCGAGGAGCACCTCGGCCGCACCGCCGGCGAGCTGCTGCCCGGCCTCGACACCCGCGAGGACCTGCTGCGCGCCGTGCTCGCCGACGGCCGCCCCCGCGAGATCATCTCCAGCGGCCACACCCGGGCCGGCTCCCCGCAGCACCTGCGCCACTGGCACGGCGCCTACCACCGGCTGGAGGAGGACGGGCGGCCGATCGGGCTGGTCGGCATCCTGCTGGAGGTCACCGCCGCCCACCGGCAGCAGCACGAACTCGAACAGGCCCGGGCCCGGCTCGCCCTGCTCGACCAGGCCGCCACCCGGATCGGCACCACCCTCGACGTGGACACCACCTGCGGCGAACTCGCCGCCTTCCTGATCGACAACCTCGCCGACGCCGCCACCGTCGAACTGCTCCCGCACCCCGACAGCCGGCACGCCCGCACGCTTCCCGACGGCGGCACCCGGCTGCTGCGCGCCGCGATCGCCGCCAAGCCCGACCTGCTGGAGCAGGTCCGCCAGGTCGGCGAACGCGGCGAGTACGTCGACTACCGGCCCGGCTCCGCCGTGCCGCGCTGCCTGGCCGAGGGCCGCCCGGTGATCGAGAACCTGCTGCCCGAGGCCGACCTGCGCCGCACCGCCCCCAACCCGGAGCGGATCGCCGACCTCCGGGCGCTGCGGATCCACTCGGGCCTGGTGGTGCCGCTCACCGCCCGCGGCCACCGGATCGGCACCGTCACCCTGCTGCGCGCCGACCCGTCCCCGGGCTTCGACGAGGACGACGCGGTCGCCGCCCAGGACCTCGCGGTGCGCGCCGCCATCAACCTCGACAACGCCCGGCGCTACAGCCGCGAACACGCCGTCGCCGTCGACCTGCAGCGCGCCATGCTCGCCGAACCCGGCAGCCCGCACCCCGACCTCACGGTCGCCTTCCGCTACCGTCCGGCCGGCACCAGCGCCCTGATCGGCGGCGACTGGTACGAGACGGTGGCGCTGCCCGACGGCCGCACCGTGCTGGCGATCGGCGACGTGATGGGCCACGGCATCGAGGCCGCCGCCCACATGAGCCACTACCAGGCGATGCTGCGCGCGATGGCGCTGCTGGAGCCGAGCGCCGACCGCCTGCTGGTGCGGATGGACGGCCTGGCCGGCGACGTGCACGACTACCGCCCGTCCACCTGCCTGGTGGTGTACGCCGAACCCGCCCGCGGCCGCTACTGCTTCGCCAGCGCCGCCAACCTGCCGCCCGCCGTGGTCCGCCCGAACGGCGAGGTGACGCTGCTGCCGGTGGAGCCCGGCCCGCCGCTCGGCACCGGGCAGAACGGCTACGTCCCGAGCATCGCGGTGCTGCCGCCGGACCACACCCTGCTGCTGTACACCGACGGCCTGGTGGAGCGCCGCGACGAGGACATCGACCGCTCGCTGGAGCGGCTCACCGCCCGCCGGCTGCCCGCCGGCGCCAGTCCGGACCGGCTGCTGGACGCGGTGCTGGCCGGCGCCCCGGATCCGGCCGAGGACGACATCGCGCTGCTCGCCGCCGCGCCCGCCCGTCCGAGCCCGGGCCGGCTCCGCCACCGGGAGGTGCTGACGGTGCTGGCCGGCGGGCAGTGGAAGCCGCTGCGCTGAGGGCGGCTCCTCACGGGGCGAGCGCGCGCAGCGCGAGGGTGCGCAGGTCGGACAGCCGGGCCCGGTCCCAGCCGTGGTAGACGGCGTTGGTGCAGAGCACCACGTAGCGGCCGGTGGCCGGGGCCAGGAACAGGCTGGTGCCGGTGAAGCCGTGGTGGTAGGCGACCGAGCCGTCGGCGGTGACCAGCCAGGCGAGGCCGCGGTGCAGGCCGGGTTCCACGGCGGCGCAGGGGCGGCGGCTCTCGGCGAACCAGTCGGCCAGCGGGCTCGCCCCGGTCAGCAGGTGCTCGGCGTAGGCGGCGAGGTCGTCGGTGCAGGAGAACACCCCGGCGTGGCCGGCCACCCCGCCGAGCAGGGCGGCGCTCGGGTCGTGCGGGGCGCCCCAGGTGCGGGGGGCGTCGCGCAGCCGCTGCTCGGTCGGGGCGAGCTGCGGGTGGCGGGGCAGCGGGCCGTAGGCGGTGCGGGTCAGGCCGAGCTCGTGCCAGAGCTCCTCGGCGAGCAGGTGCAGGGGGCGGCCGAGCAGGGCGGGCAGCAGCAGGCCGAGCAGGATGAAGCCGCGGTCGATGTAGCGGTGCCGACTGCCGGGCGGGCTGACCAGCGGCTCCGCGCACAGGTGCTCGATCAGCGGGCGGCCGGTGTGCTCGTAGCGGGCCAGTCCGGTCTTCGGGTACAGGCCGGAGGTGTGGGTGAGCAGCTGTCGGACGGTCAGGTCGCCGCCGGGGGAGGGCAGTTCCGGCAGCGCCGCGCGCAGCGGGGCGTCGAGGTCGAGCAGGCCGGTGCGGACGGCGGCGCCGACCAGCGGCCAGGTGGCGAGGACCTTGGTGAGCGAGGCGAGGTCGTAGCGGGTGTGCGGGCCGGGCCGGGCGTCGCCGCACTCGGGGGCGACCAGGCCGTGGCCGACGGTGGTCCGGCCGACGCCGGCCTGTCCGACGGTCAGGACGCCGCCGGGGTACAGCCCGCCGTCCACGCCCTCGGCGAGGGTGCGGCCGAGGGCGGCGGCGGTGTCGGAGGTCCAAGCGGAGTTCTGCACGGCGTGCCTCTCGTCCCGGCCGGTGTGGCGTCCGTTCGGATTCTCGCCCGCGCCGGACGCCGGAAACCCGGGAGCCGGCGGCTCGTCAGGTGTGCCGTGCGGCCAGCGCGTCGAGGGCGGCCAGGGCGCGGTCGGCGTCGTCGGCGGGGACGAACAGGTGGTCGTGGTGGAAGCCCGCCACCACGTTGCAGCTGATGCCGTGTTCGGCGAGTGCGGTGGCGACGGCGGCGGTGAGGCCGACCGCGTCCAGCGCGGAGTGCACCCGCAGGGTGATCCAGGCGGCGGTGAAGGCGTGCGGCAGGTCGAGCGAGTCGGCCTCCTCCTCCAGGACCACGAAGGTGACGCCCTCGGGTTCGGCCACCGTGACGATCGGCCGCAGCCCGGCGGGGACCCGGCCGGGCAGTGTGCAGTACACGTAGCGGCCCGGGTTGAGGACGGGGCTCAATCCGGAGAGCAGCTGTCGAAGATCGCGTTCGCCTGCCATGGCCGTCACGGTAGTGGCTGCGCGCGGCGCGGCGGGGGCGCTGCGGGGGTGTGTCGGCGTCACTCGTGTGTGGCGTCACCCGCAGCCGAGGGGGCCGCGGCGCCGGCGGAAGGGCTTGCCGTCCCGGATTCGACCACCGGTCGGTTGTCCTGCGGCGGTGAGGCGAATCGCCGGCTCCGGGGTCAGGCGTTCCACCACTCGTCGGTGGCGCAGCCGACCTCGTAGTGCCACCAGCCCTCGTCCTGCCCCTGGCTCAGCAGTGCCTTGATCCCGGCGAAGTCCGCGTCGGCGGGGACGGTGAAGGCCACCATGGGGAAGTCCGCGCTCATGACCTCACCGCCGAGGTGGAAGACGGCCAGGCGTTGATGCACCGCCTGGGGGCTGCGGCCCAGCGGCCCCGAGGGGACGGGGACGACGCGAACCGTGCAGTTGCCGGCCGAACTGACCCGCCCGACTGCCCAGTGCAGCCCGTCCGCGTCGGTCCGGAACCGTACGACGTCCCCCTCGGCCACGCCGTCCTGCAGGAACGGGACGTTCTCGATCACGGCCGTGTCGGCATCGAGTCCTGTTGCCCAGAGGCCCTCGGTGTCCTGCGGGAACCAGCCCTCGCGCGGGACGAACCGGAACCAGACCTTGATCTTCTCGACCGTGCTCTCCATGGCGGCCATCATGCGCGGATCGCCGCCGGCGCCCGGCGTCGGGGTCCGAGCCGGGTGATCGACCCTCGCCGAGGCGGGCGGCGGGGTATCGGAAAGGGGTTGCCGAACGACAGTTACCGATATATCGTCGAGTTATCGAGATGCTTCGACGATCGGAGCGTCCGACAACCATGGGAAGCAGGTGTCGTCATGCGGTACGACAAGCGTTATGGCGGAGAGAACCGCCGCCGCCGGGCCGAAGGGCCGGGGCGTGCGGACGGGCCCGGGGCGGGCGAGGAGTTCGAGGCGCGGGCGGCGTTCGGGCCGTTCGGGGCGGCGGGGCGGCCGATGCCGCCGTTCGGGCCCGGGTTCGGGCCGCGCGGGCGGGGCTTCGGTGGGCACGGGGCGCGCGGGCACGGCGGCCGGCGCGGCGGGCGGGCCCGGCGCGGCGATGTGCGGGCCTCGCTGCTCGCGCTGCTGCGGGAGCGTCCGATGCACGGCTACGAGATGATCACCGAGATCGGCGAGCGCACCGGCGGCGCTTGGCGGCCCAGCCCGGGCTCGGTGTACCCGACGCTCCAACTGCTGGAGGAAGAAGGCCTGATCAGGGCCAACGAGGAGTCCGGCAAGAAGCTGTTCGAACTGACCGAGCAGGGCAGGGCCGAGGCCGAGCAGGGCCCCGAGTCGCCGTGGGAGGAGGCCGGCCGGCGGGACGACTGGGAGGCCGTGCAGGAGGTCGGCGCCGCGCTCGCGGCGGTGGACCACGCGGTGCGCCAGGTCATGATGACGGGCACCGAGGAGCAGCGGGCCAAGGGCCTGGCGGTGCTGGCGGAGACGAAGAAGAAGCTGTACCTGATCCTGGCCGAGGAGGCCTGAGGGCCGAGCGGCGAGGGCGTCAGCCGCTGGCGGCGTCGTCGTACTCGTAGCGCCAGCGGAAGCGGCCCTTGGCGTTGTACTCCTTGGCGCGCCGGTACACCAGCGTGATCGCCGGGGTGTCGCCGTGCGCGGGGACGGGCACCCGGTAGACCTTCGGCACGGAGTGCAGCGGCCCCAGCAGGATCGGCAGGACCCGGCCGTCCAGCGGGCCCCCGAGGAATTCGGTGTCGGCGCTCTTCACCGGTCCAGGGTAGGCGTGCGGCGGGATGTCCGGTGCGGGCGGGTGTGTCCGTCGCGCCGTGGCACGGTGTGACGCGGACAGCATCGTCGACGGTCATGGGAAGGGCCCGGAGACCCTTATCCTGCTACGTACGCCCCCGGGGGTTGCCCCGGGTCCGCGGGCCCGTACGGGCCGGGACGGGCGCGCCGAGGTGCGCCCGCCCGCCGAGCGAGACTCTCGAACTCCGTACCTGCCCCGGACGTCGGCCGGCCGGAGAACCCGGCCCCGGTCGACGGCAGACGCCCCCGCACGTCGTGCACCGGTTCGGGAAGCAGCGAGCGGCTCCGTGCGTTGGCGTCGTGTGTTGCGTCGGTGGCCGTGCCGAACCAGGTGCGGCAGCTCAGCGGGTGCGGAAGGGGCCAGATGGAAGCCAGCAGCAGGTGGACGTCCTGGTGGCGGCGGGACCGGAAGGACGATCCGGACGCCGGGGAGGACGCGGCTGCGAAGCTGGATCTGCTGCTGGGCGCGGTCCGCGCGGGGTTCCCGGTGGCGCCGGCGGCGCACCCGGAGGGGTACCGGTGTTCGTGCGACCGGGTCGGCTGTCCGGCTCCGGCCCAGCATCCGGTGTCCTTCGCCTGGCAGTCCCAGGCCACCGTCGACGCCGAGCAGTTGGCGCACTGGCTGACGCGGGACCCGGAGGCGAACTTCGTCACCGCGACGGGCCGCGCGCACGACGTGCTGGACGTGCCGGCCGAGGCCGGGGTGCTGGCGCTGCGGCGGCTGGACGCGCTCGGCGTGGGCGGTCCGGTGGCGGCGGTCGGCGGCGACCGGTACCTGTTCTTCACCGCCACCCGCGGCACCCCGCAGGACGAGGACGAGTGGTGGCCCAGCGCGCTGGACGCCACGCCCGAGACGGTCTCCGAGCACCCGGGGCTGCGCTGGCACTGCCGCGGCTCGTACACCCTGGTCCCGCCGGCCGCGCTGACCGACGGTTCCCGGGTGCGCTGGCTGCGCGGCCCCGACCAGCCGCTGCCGGACCCGCTGCGGGTGCTGGACGTGCTGACCGACGCGTGCACCGAGGTCGGTGCGGTCGCCGAGGAGCAGTGGCTGATCGGCTGAGCCGCCCGCAGGCCCGGCCCCCGCGCAGGAACGATTAAGCGGCCCGCCACCCTCCGGGGTGACGGGCCGCTTCCGGCTGCTCAGGGAAGGGTGAGGATCTCCGCGCCGTCCGCGGTGACCACCAGGGTGTGCTCGAACTGGGCGGTGCGCTTGCGGTCCTTGGTGACCACCGTCCAGCCGTCCGGCCAGATCTCGTAGTCGTAGGTGCCCAGGGTGAGCATCGGCTCGATGGTGAAGGTCATGCCCGGCTTGATCACCTCGGTGGCCCGCTCGCTGTCGTAGTGCGGGACGATCAGCCCGGAGTGGAACGAGGTGTTGATGCCGTGGCCGGTGAAGTCGCGGACCACCCCGTAGCCGAACCGCTTGGCGTAGGACTCGATGACCCGCCCGATCACGTTGATCTGCCGCCCCGGCTTGACCGCCCTGATCGCCCGGTCGAGGGATTCCCGGGTGCGCTCCACCAGCAGCCGGGACTCCTCGTCCACGTCGCCGCACAGGTAGGTGGCGTTCAGGTCGCCGTGCACCCCGTGGATGTACGCGGTGGCGTCGATGTTGACGATGTCGCCGTCCTGCAGCACGGTCGAGTCCGGGATGCCGTGGCAGATCACCTCGTTGATCGAGGTGCAGACCGACTTCGGGAAGCCCCGGTAGCCGAGGTCGGACGGGTACGCGCCGTGGTCGCACATGTACTCGTGCGCGACGGCGTCGAGCGCGTCGGTGGTGACACCGGGGGCGATCAGCTTCGCGGCCTCCGCCATCGCCTGCGCCGCGATCCGGCCGGCGATCCGCATCTTCTCGACGGTCTCCGCGGTCTGCACCTCGGGGCCGGTGTACGGGGTCGGCGCGGGCTTGCCGACGTACTCCGGACGCGCGATGTGCGCGGGGACCTTGCGGGTGGGGGACTGCGTGCCGGGTACCAGAGCCATGACCGCGAGTGTATCGGCCGCCGCCCGCCCGCCCCGGGCCGTGTGTGCGACCGGGCCGCCGGGAATGATTCAGTGCCGACAACCGCGGCCGCCGCCGCGGGAACCGCAGGACGGGAGACGAGACGATGGTGTTCGGCCGCAGCAAGCCCACCGGCAAGCCGGGGGAGTGGTTCTACTGCATCAAGCACGGCAAGGTCGAGGAGGGCCCGGAGTGCCCGGCCAAGGACCGGCTCGGCCCGTACGCCACCCGCGAGGAGGCCGGCCGCGCCCTGGAGACCGCCGCCGAGCGCAACCAGGAGTGGAAGCAGGACCCGCGCTGGAACGACGAGGAGCCGGGCACCGAGGGCTGACGGCGGCTCAGGCCGCGCCCTGCGGTGCGGCCTGAGCCTGCTGCTGCTCGTGCTGGGCGCGCACCGCCAGGGCGTGCGGGTCGGTGCGGGCGTCCCAGGCCAGCAGCTTCGGGACGGACGCCGTCAGCGCCAGGACGCCCAGCACGCACATCACGCCGCCCGTCCAGACCGAGGCCCGCACCCCGACCAGCGCGGCCATGCCGCCGGCCCGCACCTGGCCGAGCTGGGGGCCGACCGAGTACGACAGCACCTCCACCCCGGCGAGGCGGCCGCGCAGTTCGTCCGGGATGGACTGGTTCCAGATCGTCGACCGGGCCACCCCGCTGATGTCGTCGGCCGCGCCCGCCAGCGCCAGGCAGAGCAGCACCAGCCAGATGTTCCCGACCAGGCCGGCCAGCGCCATCGACGCGCCCCAGCCGAGCGCCGCGAACAGCAGCATCCGGCCGTGCCGGTGGACCCGCGACATCCACCCGCTGGTCGCCGACACCACCAGCGCGCCGGCCGCCATCGCCGAGTACAGCAGGCCCAGCGCCCACTCCGCGTGCAGCGAGGAGGCCAGGAACGGGAACACCGCGACCGGGAAGGCGAACAGCATCGCCACCGTGTCGATCGCGTAGGTGCCCAGCAGGTCCTTGCGGCTCCACGCGTAGCTCAGGCCCTGCCCGATGCTGCGCAGCGACGGGCGGTCGGCGCTCTCGGCGGGCGGCACCGGGCGCATCCGGACGATCAGCAGCAGCGACACCAGGAAGGTCACCAGGTCCAGCGCGTAGGCGACGCGCGCCCCGGCGAGCGTGACGACCACCCCGGCCAGCGGCGGGCCGGCCACCGAAGCGACGTTGCGGTACAGCGAGTTGAGGGCGAACGCGGCGGGCAGCTGATCGTGCCCGACCACCCGCGGGATCATCGAGTCCAGCGCCGGGCGCTGCATGCCGTCCAGCGCGGCCGTCAGCGCCGCCACCACGTAGATCGGCCACAGCAGCGGGTGCGGCAGCAGCGCGTTGGTCAGCATCAGCGCGGCCAGCAGCGCCAGGCCCGCCTCGGTGAGCAGCACCAGGCGGCGGCGGTCGAGGGCGTCCGCCAGCGCGCCGCCCCACAGGCCGAACACCACCAGCGGCACCAGTTCGAACGCGCCGACCAGGCCCACCGCGAGGGTCGAGTCGGTCAGCTGCTTGATCTGGATCGGCACCGCGACGTACGTGAGGAAACTGCCGAAGCCGGTGACGCAGCCCGACGTCCAGAGCAGCCGGAAATCCCGGGAGGCGCGCCAGGGCGTCAGATCCGGGGCGAGCTTGCGGAAGAAAGGGGCAGCAGCTGTCACATGGTCAGATGCTGCGGGAAGCGGACGGGCCGGGGCAACAGGTTTTCCGACGGCCCGTCATCAGGTCGCCGTCGGCGTGCCGTCGGCGCCGCACGTCACCAGCGCGCCACCGGCGAGACGGTGAGCCGCTCCGCGAGCCGGGCCAGGCGGGAGCGCGGCGGCACCGTCGAGGTGGCCGAGCTGACCAGGTGCTGCACCAGTTCGAACGGCTCGGGTTCGACGTCCGGGACGATCAGCCGCTCGTGCGCCAGCGCCGTCAGTTCGGGGTCGCCGTCGTCCAGGGTGAGCAGCACCGCGCCGGCCCGGCGGGCGCCGTCCAGCCGCTCCAGCAGCGGCGCGTCGGCGGGCGCGGGGGCGACCAGCAGCACCGTCGCGCCGTTTCGCGCCTCTTCGAGCCGGGGCAGCCCGACCGCGAGGTGGCTCGGCGCGCCCGCCGGGACGGTGTGCCGCAGCAGGGTCGGGACGAGCTCCGGCACCCCGCTGTACGCGGCCTCGTCGCCGAGGTGCGCGGCCAGGTGCCACGGCTCGTAGTCGGGGGTGCCGACCAGCAGCAGGCCGGTGGCACTGCGCCGGGTGACCGAGCCGCGCAGCGCGGAGGCGAAGGCGCCCGCCCGTTCGGGCCAACCGGTGCCGGCCAGTGCCTGCCGGAGTGCGGAAACTCTCACCGCGTCCATGCGCGACAGCATGATGCCCGGGCGGGCCGTTTGGCAGGATCTTCCGTATGACGCAACCCGATTCAGTGAACGCGACGGCCGGACCCGGCCGTCAGCTGCCGGACGTTTCCGACCTCGTGGTGGGAGTCCTCGGCGGCACCGGCGACCAGGGCCGCGGCCTCGCCTACCGGCTCGCCAAGGCCGGCCAGCAGGTGATCGTCGGCTCCCGCAGCGCCGAGCGCGCCGAGGACTGCGCCGAGCAGCTGGGCCTCGGCATCCGCGGCGCCGACAACGCGCGGTGCGCCCGGGAGAGCGACGTGGTGATCGTCGCGGTGCCGTGGGACGGCCACGCCGAGACGCTGACCTCGCTGCGCGCCGAACTCGCCGGGAAGATCGTGGTGGACTGCGTCAACCCGCTGGGCTTCGACAAGCAGGGCGCCTACGCGCTCCAGGTCCCGGAGGGCTCGGCCGCCCAGCAGGCCGCCGCGCTGCTGCCGGAGTCCACCGTCACCGCGGCCTTCCACCACCTGTCGGCGGTGCTGCTGCAGGACGAGGCGGTCGAGTCGATCGACACCGACGTGATGGTGCTCGGCGAGGACCGCGCCGCCACCGACACCGTGCAGGCGCTGGCCGGCCGGATCCCCGGCATGCGCGGCGTCTTCGCCGGGCGGCTGCGCAACGCCCACCAGGTGGAGGCGCTGGTGGCGAACCTGATCTCGGTCAACCGGCGCTACAAGGCGCACGCGGGCCTGCGGATCACCGACGTGTGAGCCGGGCGCGCCGCGGTGTGACCGACGCCGCGGCGCGCACCCGCCACCCCCGGCCGGTGCGGGCTGTTCGGTCGGCGAGAATGGCGGAGCCACACCGCGTCCGCCCGAGGAGTCCCGCCATGCCCCGCAACGCCCTGTACGCCACGATCGTCCTGGTCCTGGCGGTGACCGCCGCAGTGGTCTCGTTCGTCGAGGGCAACTGGCTCGGCGTGGTGTGGGTGCTGATGGCCGGCGTGGCCAGCAACATCGCCTGGTACTACCTGCGCAAGGACCGCGCCGCGCGCGCCGGGGCCGAGCAGCCGCAGGCCCGGTAGGCGCCGCGGCGGTGGCCCGGTCGGCTCAGTAGGTCTTCCAGAAGCTGAACAGGATGCGGCCGACCGACGCGTAGTACGACTCCACGCCGAACAGGTCGAAGATCCTCATCACCAGGTCGTACAGCCACTGGCCGACCTGGCTCTGCCACACCAGCGCGAACAGCAGCAGCATGCCGTACGGCGCGTACGGGGCGATCGCCCGCCGGGTCTTGAGCGACAGCCAGGGTTCGACGATGCCGTAGCCGTCCAGGCCGGGGATCGGCAGCAGGTTCAGGATCGCGGCGGTGACCTGCAGGTAGGCGAGGAAGCCGAGGGCGAACGGCAGCGGGGAGATCGGCAGTTCCTGGCCGTCGTAGTGGGTCGGCACGTTCGGGTCGTCGAACCAGCCCTGGCCGACCGCCAGCAGCAGCACGATGCCGAACGCCACGTTCACCAGCGGGCCGGCCGCCGAGATCAGGCTGTGCTTGAGCCGGCCGGCGATCCGGTCCCGCTCGATGTACACCGCGCCGCCGGGCAGGCCGATGCCGCCCATCAGCACGAACACCACCGGCAGCACGAAGCTCAGCAGCACGTGCCCGTACTTCAGCGGGTTCAGCGTCAGGTAGCCCTTGGTGCCGACCGTGATGTCGCCGCCCGCCAGCGCGGTGCGCGCGTGCGCGTACTCGTGCAGACAGAGCGACACCATCCAGCCCGCCACCACGAACAGGAAGATCCCGAACCGGTCGTTGCCCCAGCCGGTGGCCAGCGCGACGCCGGCGGCGAGGAAGGTGCCGGCCAGCGCCAGGAAGATCGGGCTGACCCGGCTCTCCGCGCTGCGCTGGCCGGTGCTGGCGTAGGTCATGGTGAGAAGGCTCCGGAGGTGTGGGCGGGACGTCCGATGATGCATGGAGACGGGCGCGCCGGACAAGCGGCCCAGGGTGAACGGACGGCGGCAGCCGGGCGTTCCGCGCATGCGTGCACCCGGCGTCCGCCGCGTCGCGCAGAATGGGCGGGTGCAGTACGGCATCCTCGGCACCACCACCGCCCATCACGACGACGGCACCCCGATCGCCCTCGGCGGCGCCCGGCTGCGTGCCCTGCTGGCCGCGCTGGCGCTGCGGCAGGGCCGGCCGGTCCCGGCCGAACTGCTCGCCGACGAGGTGTGGGCGGACGAGCCGCCGCAGGACAGCGCCGCCGCGCTGCAGACCCTGGTCGGCCGGCTGCGCCGCACCGTCGGCCGGGCCGAGGTCGGCTCCGGACCGGCCGGCTACTGGCTGACCGGCCCGCACACCGACGTCGCCGAGTTCCGGCGGCTGGCCTCCGACGGCGCCCGCGCCCTCGCCGACGGCGACCCGGCCGCCGCCGCCGACCGGCTCACCGCCGCCCTCGCGCTGTGGCGCGGCCCCGCCCTCGCCGACCTGCCCGACCGCACCGCGCCCGCCGCCCGGCTGGAGGCGCAGCGCGCGGAGGTCCGCCGGCACCGGCTGACCGCGCAGCTCGCCCTGGGCCGGGCCGCCGAGGTCACCGCGGAACTCGCCGAGCTCTGCCGCGACCACCCGCTCGACGAACAGCTCCAGGCCCTGCAACTGCGCGCCCTGCGCGCAGCCGGCCGCACCGCCGAGGCGCTCGCCCGCTTCGAGGAGATCCGCCGGACCCTCGCGGACCGACTCGGCACCGACCCGGGCCCCGAACTGCGCGCCCTGCACCACGAGTTGCTCACCGCGGCGCCTGCCGCGCCGCCCGCTCCGGTGGCCGCCCCCGCCGCCCCCGCGGCCGGGAACCTGCGCCCCGGCCGTACCAGCTTCGTCGGCCGCGAGGGCGAACTCTCCACCGTGGCCCACGCGTTGACGGCCGGTCGGCTGACCACCCTGACCGGCCCCGGCGGCTCCGGCAAGACCAGGCTCTCCGTCGAGGCCGGCCACCGCGAACGGGACGCCGCCCGCTGGCCCGGCGGCATCTGGCAGGTCGAACTCGCCCCGCTGGAGGACCCGGCGGCCGTCCCCGACGCCGTCGCCTCCGCGCTCGGCCTGCGGGAGACCGTGCTGCACACCGGCGGCGCCGTCGCCGAGGCCATCGAGGGCGGCCGCAAGGACCCGGTCTCCCGGCTGGTCGACCACCTCGGCCGCCGCCGCGCCCTGCTGCTGCTCGACAACTGCGAGCACGTCGTCCAGGCCGCCGCCGACCTCGCCGACCGGCTGCTCGCCGACTGCCCCGGCGTCACCGTCCTCGCCACCAGCCGCGAACCGCTCGGCGTCCCCGGCGAGACCGTGCTGCCGGTCGAACCGCTGCCCGCCCCGTCCGCGCTGCGCCTGCTCGCCGAACGCGGCGCCGCCGCCCGCCCGGGCTTCAGCACCGACGAGGACCCGGAGGCCTGCGCCGAGCTCTGCCGCCGCCTGGACGGCCTGCCGCTGGCCATCGAACTGGCCGCCGCCCGGCTGCGCGGACTGACCCCGCGTCAACTCGCCGACCGCCTGGACTCCCGGTTCGCGCTGCTCACCGCCGGCTCCCGCACCCTGCTGCCCCGCCAGCAGACGCTGCGCGCCGTCGTCGACTGGTCCTGGGACCTGCTCGGCCCGCGCGAACGCGCCGTGCTGCGGCGGCTGTCGGTGTTCGCCGGCGGCTGCACCCTGGAGTCCGCCGAGGCCGTGGTCGCGGACGCCGAGGTGCCCCGGGCGGAGGTCGCCGACCTGCTGCTGTCGCTGGTCGACAAGTCCCTGCTGGTGGCCGGGCTCGGCGAACAGCCCCGCTACTGGATGCTGGAGACCATCCACGAGTACGCCGTCGAGCGGCTCGCCGAGGCCGCCGAACCCGAGGTCGCCGACCGCCACATCCGGCACTACCGGGAACTCGCCCGGGCCGCCGCGCTCCGGCTGCGCGGCCACGGCCAGCTCGACGAACTCGCCCGGCTGGACCGCGAACAGGAGAACGTCCGGCTCGCGCTGCGCCGCGCCGTCGACGCCGCCGACGAGCAGGAGGCCCTGGTGCTGGCGCTGTCGATGGCCGGCTACTGGGCGCTGCGCGACTACCGGGAGGAGGCCCGCGGCTGGTTCCGGGCGGTCTGCGCGCTCGGCCCCGACCCGTTCGCCGACGACGCCGTGCCGCCGGTCCCGCTCACCGCCGGCCCGCTCGACCAGCCGCCGCCGCTGCCGCCCGACCTGCTCCAGGAAGGCCGCCGCCACCTGGGGCTGCACCGGCTGATCAGCGGATTCACCGGCGACCTGGGGATGCTCGACGACACCGCCGCGCTCCACACCGCCCGCCGGATCCTGGACACCTACACCCCCGACCTGCCGCAGGCCTACCGGGTTCCGGTGCTCAGCCGGGTGTTCGCCGTCTTCCTCACCGGCGAGATGGACCGCACCCGCGAGGTGCTGGACGACGCGGTGGCCGGCGCCCGCCGCCACGGCGCCCCCGGCGACCTGGCCTTCGCCCTGCAACTGCGCGCCCGGCTGCTCAACGACCTGGCCGGGGGCCTGAGCCAGGCGATCGCCGACAGCGAGGAGGCGCTCGCCCTGTTCACCGCGCAGGGCGACCTGTGGGGCAGCTCCGACGCGCTGTCCGCGAAGGCCGAGAACGCCACCAAGTCCGGCGATGCCGACCAGGCCGAACGGGCCTTCCGGCAGGCCATCGAACTGTCCACCCGGCTCGGCGCCCGCCAGGAGCTGCCGCTGCTGCGGGCCCGGCTCGGCGAGGTGATCGCCGAGTACGACCCGGAGGCCGGCGAGCGGATGGTCCGCGAGGCCGTCGCCGAGGCCGCCGTGGACGTCCGCGACGCCGAGGCCGCCCGGATGTACGGCCGGCTGGTGCTGTGCAACCTGTGCGTCCGGCGCGGTGAGTACGCCGAGGCGCTCGCCGTGCTCGACGAGCTGCCCGTCGAGGCGCCGCCCCGCGGCGCGCTGCCCTGGGTGTTCGCCGGCATCGTCGCCTGCATCCGGGGCTGGGTGGTGGCCCGCTCCGGCGACCCGCGCGCCGGGCTCGCGCTGGTCCGCGGCGGCCGCCGTTCGATGGCCGAGGTGGAGGGCCGGGCGACCGTCTTCGTCGAGCACATGGCGATGATGTTGATGATTCCGATCGCCTCCGTGCTTTCCGAACTCTCCCGGCACGAAGGCGAGTTGGCGGCCGCCCGGCGCGGCGCCGAACTGCTCGGCGCACACGACGGACTCAGCGGGGTCTCCGGCTCCTTCATGGAGCGCGCCGAGCGCGCCCGCTGCGAGGCCGTCCTGCGTGAACTGCTCGGCGAATCCGACTACCTGACGGCGCACCGGCAGGGCGAGCGTCTCACGCTGCGTGAGGCGTCCGCCCTGCTGAACGAGCTCGGGGCGTACTGAGTCCCCCGTCCGCCGGCCGTTCAGGTGCGCTTGCGGAAGCGGGCCACCGCCAGCGGCGCCGTCACCGCGGTGATCGCCGCCGCCCAGATCAGCACCGTCACCACCGAGTTGCCCACCGGCTGGTCGTTGATCAGGGCGCGGCAGGCGTCGGCCAGCGCCGACAGCGGGTTGTGCTTGGTGAACGCCTGCAACCAGCCCGGCATGGTGCTGGGGTTGGCGAAGATCGAACTGCCGAACTGCAGCGGCATCATGACCAGCATCGACATGCCCTGTACCGCCTGGGCGCTGCGCAGCGACATGCCCAGCAGCATCGACACCCACATCAGCGAGGCGCCGAACACCAGCGACAGGCCGACCGCGGCCAGCAGGTTCAGTGGGCCGCCCTTGATGTCCATGCCGAGGATCATCGAGAAGCCGATCAGCACCGCGAAGGCGACCATCGCCCGCAGCGTCTCCGCGATCATCTTCGACAGCAGCACCGCCGAGCGGGCGATCGGCAGGGTGCGGAAGCGGTCCATCACACCGGTCTGGAAGTCGGTGTTCAGGCCGGTGCCCAGCGCCATCGCCAGGTTCAGGCCGGTGGTGCCGAGCAGGCCGGGCACCATGTACTGCATGTATTCGTGCTGGTTGGAGGCCATCGCGCCGCCGAACACGTAGACGAACAGCAGGATCATGATGATCGGCACCAGCAGCGCGTCCAGCATGGACTCCGGGTCGGCCTTGATCCGCATCAGGTTGCGGCGGGTCAACGCGCCCAGGTGGCGCAGGCCCGCGCGCAGGCCGATCCGGGTGTCGTCGGCGGGCCGCGCGGGCGCGGAGGTCGGGGTCAGGGTGGCGGTGCTCATGCGACGGGCTCCTTGTCACGGGCCGGGGCGGGGACGGACGGCTTGCCGGTGATGGACAGGAAGACCTCGTCCAGGCTGGGCAGCTTGGTGTCGATGCCGGCGATCCCGAACCCGCGGGTGCCCAGCACGCCGATCACGGTGGTCAGTCGCTCCTCGTCGGCGAGGTGCACCGAGAGCAGGCCGGACTCCTCGGAGAAGGTCGCCGGTATGCCCGCCTCCTGCAGGCAGCGGGCCATCTCCGGCAGCTCCGCCGGGCGCAGCGGACGCACCTGCAGGCTCTGCCCGCCGACCTGGGTCTTCAGCTCGTTGATGCCGCCGTTGGCGATCACCCGGCCCTTGTCGATCACGGTCAGCGCGTCGGCGAGCTGCTCCGCCTCCTCCATGTACTGGGTGGTCAGCAGCACCGTCGCCCCCTCGCCGACCATCCGCTGCACCTCGTCCCACACCTCGTTGCGGGTCCGCGGGTCCAGTCCGGTGGTGGGCTCGTCCAGGTACAGCACCTTCGGGCGGCCGATCATCGACGCCGCGAGGTCCAGGCGCCGCCGCATGCCGCCCGAATAGCCCTTGGCCGGGCGCTTGGCGGCCTCGGTCAGCGAGAACCGCTCCAGCAGTTCGGCGGCGCGGGCCTTGGCGTCCTTGGCGGACAGGTCCAGCAGGCGCCCGATCAGGTACAGGTTCTCGTAGCCGGACAGCAGCTCGTCCACCGACGCGTACTGGCCGGTCAGGCCGATCGTCCGGCGCAACTGCTTGGGCTGGCGCAGCACGTCGTACCCGCCGACGAACGCCGTGCCCGCGTCCGGCCTGATCAGCGTCGACAGCACCCGCACCAGCGTGGTCTTCCCGGCCCCGTTCGGCCCGAGCAGCCCGAGCACCGTCCCCTCACGCACCGTCAGATCGACCCCGTCCAGGGCCTTCGTCTCCCCGTAGTGCTTCACAATGCCGTGGACCTCCACGGCGTTCCCCGCGATTCGTGTCATGGGAACACCGTGCCGGGGGCGGCTGTCACGGCGCTGTCAGCCGACTGTCAGGGGGAGAGGGGGCGATGACAGCAGGCGGGTGCGAGAACAGGGGCGGGCGGAGGTACTTCCCGGCCCGCCCCCGTCTTCGCGCCCGCCTGCCTACTGGAAGGAGTGCTCCGGGCCCGGGAAGGTGCCTTCGCGGACGTCCGAGGCGAACTCGCTCGCGGCCTGGGCCAGTGTCGCGCGCAGGTCGGCGTACTGCTTGACGAACTTGGGGACGCGGCCGGCCGTCATGCCGGCGAAGTCGGTCCAGACCAGGACCTGGGCGTCGGTGCCGGGGCCGCCGCCGATGCCGACGGTGGGGATGGCGGAGTGGGCGGTGACGTCGGCGGCGAGTTCGGCGGGGACGGCTTCCAGGACGACGGAGAACGCGCCGGCCTGCTGGACGGCCTTCGCGTCGCGCAGCAGCTGGTGGGCGGCCTCGTCGCCGCGGCCCTGGACGGGGTAGCCGCCGTAGGCGTGCACGGACTGGGGGGTGAGGCCGATGTGGGCCATCACCGGGATGCCGGCCTCGACGAGGAGTTCGATGGTGCGGGCGCTGCGTTCGCCGCCTTCGAGCTTGACGGCGTGGACGCCGGCCTCCTTCATCAGGCGGGCGGCGTTGTGCATGGCCTGGGCGGGGGACTCCTGGTAGGAGCCGAACGGCAGGTCGGCGACGATCAGGGAGCGCTGGGTGCCGCGGACGACGGCTGCGGAGAGCATCACCATCTGGTCCATGGTCACCGGCACGGTGGTCTCGTAGCCGAGGTGGCAGTTGCCGGCGGAGTCGCCGACCAGCAGGACGGGGATGCCGGCTTCGTCGAAGACTCCGGCGGTGAGGGCGTCGTAGGCGGTGAGCATCGCCCAGCGTTCGCCGTTGCGCTTGGCCTTGGCGAGGTCCCGCACGGTCACCCGGCGGTTGGTCACGCCGCCGTAGAGGGTGTTGGCGGGCGCGTCCTGCGTCTGGGCAGGCTGAAGCGGAGAGGCGTTCATCGAACAGACTCCTGGTGTGTGTCGTCTCGTGGCGCCGTACGGCGTCCCCGGATCTGGCTCCATGCTTGCACGCCACGGCCCGTCAGCAAAGAGGCGGAAGCCGGTCGGGGGCGCGCGGTCGCGGGAGTCCTTGGGGAGTTCTTTGCCGTTCGGTGTCCGGACCGTTGCGATACGACACCGTCTCGTATCGAAACGGCGGCTAGTGTGTTCGTATGACCTCGCCGACCGCGCCGCTCCAGGCCCATCGGGTGCCGGAAGCCGTACACCGCCGACGCTGGTGGATCCTGGGCACACTGGTGCTCGCCCTGCTCGTCGTCGTACTCGACAACTCGATCCTCAACGTGGCGATGAAGACCATCGCCACCCCCGCCCCGGTCGGCCTCGGCGCGAGCCAGAGCGACCTGGAATGGGCGATCAACTCCTACACCCTGGTCTTCGCCGGCCTGCTGTTCACCGCGGGCCTGCTGGGCGACCGGTTCGGCCGCAAGTGGACGCTGCTGTCCGGCATGGTGGTCTTCGGCCTCGGCTCGCTGCTGTCCTCGCTCGCCGCCAGCCCGGGCGAACTCATCGGCTACCGCGCGGTGATGGGCATCGGCGGCGCCTTCGTGATGCCGGCGACGCTGGCCATCATCATGAACGTCTTCGAGCGGCACGAGCAGCCCAAGGCGATCGGCATCTGGGCCGGCGCGGTGGGCCTGGCGATCGCCATCGGCCCGATCACCGGCGGCCTGCTGATCGAGCACTTCTGGTGGGGCTCGGTGTTCCTGGTGAACGTCCCCATCGTGATCGTCGCGCTCGGCCTGATGGGCTGGCTGGTCCCGAACTCCAAGGACCCCAACCCGGGCAAGCTCGACCCGGTCGGCGTGCTGCTGTCCGTGGTCGGCCTGGTCGCGCTGATCTACGGCATCATCAAGGGCGGCGAACTCGCCGACTTCACCGCCGCCGAGGCGTGGATCCCGACCCTGGTCGGCCTGCTCGCCCTGGCCGGATTCGTGCTGTACGAGAAGCGCACCAGCCACCCCGCGCTGGACGTCACCTGGTTCCGCAACAAGGTGTTCTCCGCGTCGATCGGCGTGGTCGGCATCGTGTTCTTCGCGCTGATGGGCGTCTCGTTCTTCGGCGTGTTCTACACCCAGAGCGTGCGCGGCTACAGCGCCCTGCAGGCCGGTGAGCTGATGCTGCCGCTGGCCGTCGCGCAGCTGGTCTTCGCGCCCCGGGCCCGCCTGGTGGTGGACCGGATCGGCGTCCGGCTGACCTGCGCCGGCGGCATGGTGCTGGTCACGGTCGGCTTCCTCGGCTACGCGTTCCTGACCGCGAGCAGCCCGATCTGGCTGCTGATCGTGATCGGCTTCGTGATGGGCGCCGGCATGGCGCACGTGATGCCGCCGGTGACGGTCGCCATCATGAGCGCGCTGCCGCGCGAGAAGGCCGGCGCGGGCTCCGCGCTGAACAACACCTTCCGCCAGGTCGGCGGTTCGCTGGGCATCGCGGTGCTGGGCGCGCTGCTGTCCACCGTGTACCGCAACGGCATGGACGACCACCTCGCCCCGGTGCCGGAGCAGTTCCGCAGCCGGGCCGGCGAGTCGATCGAGTCCACCCTCGGAGCGGCCGAGAAGCTGCACCTGCCGGACCTGGTCGACCCCGCCAAGGACGCGTTCATCCACGCCATGCACGTGGTGGCCGGCGTCTCGGGCGGTGTCACCCTGGTCGGCGCGGCACTCGCGATGCTGCTGCTGCCCGGCAAGCTCGCCGCCGCTCCCGGCGGACCCGGCGCACGCACCGGCGCGCAGGAGCGGGCGGACTCCGGCGCCAATCCTGCCAAGGTTTGATCGTCAGGGTGGAGAATAAGGCCATGACAAGCGCCGAATCTCCGCTCCAGCCGTGCCACGGCCCCGCCGCGGAGCAGGACGCTCCGCGGCGGGGCCGTCCGCGCAGCGAGGCCGCCGAGCAGGCGATCTACGGCGCCGTCGAGAAGCTGATGGAGGACGGCGTCGGCCTGGCCGAGCTGTCCATCGAACGGATCGCCGCCGAGGCGGGCGTCGGCAAGGCCACCATCTACCGGCGCTGGCCCAACAAGGAGGCCCTGCTGGTGGACGTGGTGGACCGGCTGGAGGAGCCGATGCCGCCACTGGCCGGCCCGACCTACCGGGACGACCTGATCGGCGCCGTCGACTACATGCGCCGGCGCGGCCTGATCAAGCGCTCCCGGTGGATCGTCAAGTCCGCGCTCGGACAGATGAACAGCTGGCCGGAGCTCAAGCAGACGTACCACGAACGGGTGGTCCACCCGCGCCGCGAGCTGATCCGGCAGATCGTCCGCCGCGGTGTCGAGGCGGGCGAACTCCGCTCCGACCTGGACGTCGAACTGCTCTGCGAACTGCTGATCGGCCCGATCCTGCTGCGCACCGTCCTGTGGGACGACGCGCCGCTGGAGGACCCCGACCTGCCCCGCCAGATGATCGACGCCGTACTCGACGGCGTCGCCGTCCGCTGACGCCGGTCCGGTTCCGAGCCCCGCCCGCCGTCCCGGCGGGAACTCTTCGCGCACTGTGCCGCGTCACTCCCGTCATAGGCTGAACCGGGAATCGAATCGGGGCAGGTCGGACGGGTCGGCGGAGGAAGCCGACAGGCACGGCGGCGAGGAGCGGGCATGGTACGGGCGGAAGGCCCGGCGGTAACGGCGGACGAGCAGACGCAGACCCGGCAGGGCCGGCTGCGCCGCTGGCTCGACTGGCGGCGCGGCCTGCCGCTCACCCTGCTCGCCGTACTGGTCACGGTGCTGCTGGTGGCGCACGCCCGGGTGCCCAACACGGTCGGCAACCTGGGCAGCCTGCTGGAGACCTTCCTGCCCTGGCTGGGCGTGACCGTGCCGGTGCTGCTGGCGCTCGCCCTGTGGCGGCGGGCCGGCGTCGCCGTCCTGGCCGCGCTGCTGCCCGCCGCGGTGTGGCTGAACCTGTTCGGCGCGCTGCTGGTCGACAAGAGCAGCGGCCCCGGCGACTTCACCGTGCTCAGCCACAACGTGGCCGCCGCCAACGACGACCCGCAGGGCACCATCCGGATGCTCACCGGCTCCGGCGCGCAGATCGTCGCCCTGCAGGAACTCTCCGCCTCCGCCGTCCCCGTGTACACCGCCGGGCTGGCGCAGGCGTACCCCTACCACGCGGTCGAGGGCACCGTCGGCCTGTGGTCCAGCTACCCGATCGACGGCGTCACCGTGGTCGACATCAAGATGGGCTGGACCCGCGCCTTCCGCGCCGAGGTCACCACCTCCAAGGGCCCGCTCGCGGTGTACGTCGCCCACCTGCCCTCGGTGCGGGTCACGTTCGACACCGGCTTCACCGCCGGCCGCCGGGACGTCAGCGTGCAGGCCCTCGGCGACGCCGTCGCGCACGAGCCGCTGAGCAAGGTGCTGCTGCTCGGCGACCTCAACGGCACCGTCAACGACCGCAGCCTGGCCCCCGTCACCTCGCAGCTGCGCTCCGCCCAGGGCGCGGCCGGCGACGGCTTCGGCTTCTCCTGGCCGGCGTCCTTCCCGATGGCCCGGATCGACCAGATCCTCAGCAAGGGCGGCCTCGTCCCCACCGACTCCCGCACCCTGCCGGCGGACGCCAGCGACCACCTCGCGGTGGCCGCGAGCTACCGCTACTGACGGAGCGCACAACCAGGGGCGGGGGAACTGCGCGACAAGCGCACGTCATGTCCGCAAGGTCGCGATCACGTGCAGGTCACTGTCCTGCCTCGCGATCTTGCGGACGTGGTGCGTTCCCCTTCGTGCAGTTCCCCGCGCCCCCGGTTTCGCACCCACCCGCTCTCGTGCCGATCACCACGGTCGCGTCCCGGTCCTCGTCCTGTTCGACCCGGGCGGTCAGGCCCTGATCGGCCATCAGCGCGGCCGTCGCCGGGGCCTGCCGCCGACTGGTCTCGATCAGCAGGTGCCCGCCGGGGGCGAGCCAGCGCGGGGCGACGGCCGCCACCCGGCGCTGTACCGACAGGCCGTCGGCGCCGCCGTCCAGGGCGACCGGGGGTTCGTGGTCGCGGGCCTCCGGCGGCAGCAGCGGGATCTCGTCGGTCGGCACGTACGGGGCGTTGGCCACCAGCAGCCAGACCCGGCCGCGCAGCGTCCGCGGGAGGGGGGCGTCCAGGTCGCCCAGGTGCACCGCGCCGCCGTACGGGGCCAGGTTGCGGCGGGCGCAGGCGGCGGCGGTCGGGTCGACGTCGGCGGCGTGCAGTTCGACGTCACCGAGCCGGGCGGCCAGCGCCGCGCCGATCGCGCCGGAGCCGCAGCACAGGTCCAGCACCACTGTGCCGGGCCCGCCCAGTGTGGCGGCCCGCTCGACCAGGAACTCGCTGCGCCGGCGCGGCACGAACACGTCCGGGGCGAGCGCGATGCGCAGTCCGGCGAACTCGGCGAAGCCCACCACCTGCTCCAACGGGTGCCCGGCGCACCGCAGTTCGAGCATCTCGGCGAGCCGGTCGGGGCTGTCGGCGGCGGACCGCAGCAGCCGGGCCTCGTCCTCGGCGAAGACGCAGCCGGCCGCCCGCAGCCGGTCGACGACGCGGGCGGGGGAAAGGGGGAGCGACACGAAGACCTCTTCGAAGAGCCTTGCGGGCTCCCGTCCGGTCAGACCGCGGCCCGACGGCGGGGGAGCACCTCGACAACCTGCACGGTGATCTCTCCCACCTCCTTCGGCCGGTGCGCCGTCCATGATCGGGCGCGTCTCGCGGCGCTCACCCTAACCCCTGCCGTGGGCCTTGTCAGCCCTGTCGCCAGCGGTTGGTGATCGGCAGCCGGCGGTCGCGGCCGAAGTTCTTCGGCGAGACCTTCGGGCCCGGCGGGTACTGCCGGCGCTTGTACTCGGCGGTGTCGACCAGGCGCACCACCCGGTCCACCACCTCGGCCGGGAAGCCCTCGGCGACGATCGCGTCCCGGCCCCGGTCGCCCTCGACGTACCGGTCCAGGACGGCGTCCAGCAGGTCGTAGTCCGGCAGCGAGTCGGTGTCGACCTGGTCGGGCCGCAGCTCTGCGGACGGCGGCTTGCTGATGGTGTTCTCCGGGATCGGCGGCACCTCGCCGCGCGCCTCGGCCCGGGCGTTGCGCCAGCGGGCCAGCCGGAAGATCAGCGACTTGTAGACGTCCTTGATCGGGCCGTACGCGCCGACCGAGTCGCCGTACAGCGTCGAGTAGCCGACCGCGAGTTCGCTCTTGTTGCCCGGGGCGAGGACGATCTGCCCCTCCTGGTTGGAGATCGCCATCAGCAGGGTGCCGCGCAGCCGGGACTGCAGGTTCTCCTCCGCCAGGCCGGTCAGTTCGGTGGCGCCCATGTACGCGTCGAACATCGGGGCGATCGGGACGGTGCGGAAGTGCAGGCCGGTGCGGCGGGCCAGCTCGGCGGCGTCGTCGCGGGAGTGCTGCGAGGAGTAGCGCGAGGGCATCGAGACGCCGTACACGTGCTCCGCGCCGATCGCGTCCACCGCGATCGCCGCGACCAGCGCCGAGTCGATGCCGCCGGACAGGCCGATCAGCACCGAGCGCATGCCGTTCTTGCGGACGTACGCCCGGGTGCCTTCGACCAGCGCCGCGTACACCTCGGCCTCGTCGCCCAGCCGCTCGCCGATCCGCGGCAGCACGGGCTCGGCCGGGGCGGGCTTCGGCTCGCCGCCGAGGTCGACCCGGGTGAGCCTGAGGCCGTCGGCGAGGACGGTGCCGTCCGGCAGGCCGGGCTCGGTCGCGGCCGGCAGGTCGAGGTCCATGACCAGCAGCGCCTCCTCGAACTGCGGTCCGCGGGCGAGCAGTTCGCCGCCCTCGTCGACCACCAGCGACTCGCCGTCGAAGACCAGCTCGTCCTGCGCGCCGACCATGTTCAGGTACACCAGCGGGCAGCCGGCCTCGGCGGCGCGGCGGCGGACCAGCTCCAGCCGGACGTCGTCCTTGTCCCGCTCGTACGGGGAGCCGTTGATCGACAGCAGCAGCCCCGCGCCGGCCTGGCCGGTGGCGGCGACCCGGCCGCCCTCCTGCCAGATGTCCTCGCAGATCGCCAGCGCGATGTCCACGCCGTGCAGTCGAAGGACCGTCAGCTGATCGCCCGGCACGAAGTAGCGGTACTCGTCGAACACGCCGTAGTTCGGCAGGAAGTGCTTGGCGAACCGGGTGACGACCTCGCCGCCGCGCAGCACCGCCGCACAGTTCTGCGGCTTCCCCGCGAACCGGCTGCCCGGCTCGCCGCGGCCCAGGTAGCCGACCACCACCGGGATCCCGCCCAGGCCCTCGGCCTGCAGCTCGGTCGCCAGGTCCACCAGGGCGGCGCGCGAGCCCTCCACGAACGAGTCGCGGAACGCCAGGTCCTCGACCGGGTAGCCGGTGAGCACCATCTCCGGGAACGCGATCAGGTCGGCGCCGGACTCGGCGGCCCGCTTCGACCAGCGCAGCACCTCCTCGCTGTTGCGGGCGAGGTCACCGACCCAGGGGTCGATCTGGCACAGGGCGAGACGCAGATTCGGCATGACCCCGAGTGTAATCGTCTAACTGACGTTATGTCGCTCGGGGTGGCCTTGCGAGCTGCTTGCCCCGGTGGCCGCCGCGGTCGGCAAGCGGGCGGGGATCCGCCATGATGGGGACGGCGCGTTCGGCGCGGTGCGGATCCGGCGCGCAGTCGGTCCGACACGGCGCGTACGACGCGTGGGACGCGCAGGGCGTAACACGGGCGTAAAGAGCAGAGGTGAGACTGTCCCCATGGGCAAGCAGCAGGATTTCGTGCTTCGCACACTCGAAGAGCGTGACATCCGGTTCGTCCGGCTGTGGTTCACCGACGTCCTCGGCTTCCTCAAGTCGGTGGCGGTCGCCCCGGCGGAACTGGAGCAGGCCTTCGAGGAGGGCATCGGCTTCGACGGCTCCGCGATCGAGGGCTTCGCCCGGGTGTACGAGTCCGACATGATCGCCAAGCCGGACCCGACCACCTTCCAGATACTGCCGTGGCGCTCCGAGAACCCCGGTACCGCCCGGATGTTCTGCGACATCCTGATGCCCGACGGCTCGCCGTCCTACGCCGATCCGCGCTACGTCCTCAAGCGCACCCTGGAGAAGGCCTCCGAGCAGGGGTTCACCTTCTACACCCACCCCGAGATCGAGTTCTTCCTGCTCAAGGACCTCCCCGGCGACGGCACCCCGCCCACCCCCGCCGACCACTCCGGCTACTTCGACCACACCCCGCGCGGCATCGGCCACGACTTCCGCCGCCAGGCCATCACCATGCTCGAAAACATGGGCATCTCGGTCGAGTTCAGCCACCACGAGGGCGCGCCCGGCCAGCAGGAGATCGACCTGCGCTACGCCGACGCGCTCTCCACCGCCGACAACATCATGACCTTCCGCCTGGTCATGAAGGAGGTCGCCCTCGAACAGGGCGCCCACGCCAGCTTCATGCCCAAGCCGTTCTCCAACTTCCCCGGCTCCGGCATGCACACCCACGTCTCCCTCTTCGAGGGCGACCGCAACGCGTTCCACGAGTCCGGCGCCGAGTACCAGCTCTCCAAGGTCGGCCGCTCCTTCATCGCCGGCCTGCTCAAGTACGCCGCCGAGACCGCCGCCGTCACCAACCAGTGGGTCAACTCCTACAAGCGCATCTGGGGCGGCTCCCAGCGCACCGCCGGCGCCGGCGGCGAAGCCCCCTCCTACATCTGCTGGGGCCACAACAACCGCTCCGCCCTGATCCGCGTCCCCATGTACAAGCCCGGCAAGCAGGGCTCCACCCGCATCGAGGTCCGCTCCCTCGACACCGGCTGCAACCCCTACCTCGCCTACGCCGTCACCCTCGCCGCCGGTCTCAAGGGCATCGAGGACAACCTCGAACTCCCGCCCGGCGCCGACGACGACGTCTGGGCCCTGACCGACGCCGAACGCCGCGCCCTCGGCATCCAGCCCATGCCGCAGAACCTCGGCGAGGCGATCGACCTCATGCAGCGCAGCGAACTCGTCGCCGAGACGCTGGGCGAGCACGTCTTCGACTTCTTTTTGCGGAACAAGCGGCAGGAGTGGGAGGAGTACCGCTCGGAGGTCACGCCGTTCGAGCTGCGGAAGATTCTCCAGGTGCTGTAGGCCTTCTTTTCGTCCGCCTGCCCCGGGGTCTTCCGTTCGCCCTGGGGTCCGGCGGTCCGGCCGTGCGGTACGGCGCTGTTCAAGCGGGTGGACGACGGGACACGGGCCTGCCGGAGCGTCATGAAGTGCGAGCGGGGCCACGGTTGGTGGCGGTGGCTGGACCGCCCGGGCGAACCGCTGGAGGTCTGTCCGCCGGATCTCCTCGAAGCGCTTGGTTGCTAGGCTCTTTGGCCTTGGGGGTGGCCATGATCGGACTGTTCGTCCGGTTGCGTGAGCGGAGCATGAACGTCCGGCAGCGAGCCGGTGGGACGGCGGCGCGGTGAGCGGCGGACGAGGTGTTCCGCAGCCTTCGCGGCAGGAGCTGATCCGGCGCCGGCGGCGGAGTGGCTTCGTCGGGCGGCGCAGTGAACTGGCGGCTTTCACCGAGGCGTTGAGGGGTGCGCCGGAGGACGCGGCGCAGTTCCTGTTCCATGTGCACGGGCCCGGCGGGGTCGGGAAGTCCACGCTGGTGCGGCAGATGGAGACGGCTGCGCGGGACGTGCAGGCCGCCACCGGTTACGTCGACGAGTCGGTGACCGATCCGGTCGAGGCGATGAAGTCTCTCGCCGGGCAGTTCGCGCAGCAGGGCACGCCGATGAAGGCGCTGGAGCGGCTGCTGAACACGTATCAGCAGCGGCGGCACGAGGCGGACGCCGGCGTGGTGGCGGAGGGCCCGTCCCCGTCGCCGTCGCCCGGCAGCGTGATCGCGTCGCGGGTCGGTCTGGTCGGGCTGGGGATGATCCCCGGGGTGGGGGCGTTCACGGGTGCGCTGGACGCCGGTCAAGTCGCTGCCGGGGCCGAGCAGTTGAAGGGCGTGCTCAGCGCGCGGTTCCGCAGCCATGAGGACGTGCAGCTGGTGCTCTCGCCCGTCCGGGCGCTGGCGCCGGTGTTCTTGCAGGAGCTGGCGGAGATCGCGCAGCGGCGCAGCTGGGTGGTGCTGTTCTTCGACACCTACGAGCGCACCGGGCCGCTGCTCGACACCTGGCTGCGGGACATCCTGGTCAGCGACCGGTACGGCGAACTGCCCGCGAACGTCCTGGTGGTGCTGGCCGGGCAGGGGCGGCTGGACGCGCAGTGCTGGGGCGACTGGCTGGACTTCGTCGCGGACCTGCCGCTGGACGTCTTCACCGAGGCGGAGGCGCGACAGCTGCTGGCAGCCAAGGGGGTCTCCGACGAGCACGTGATCGAGGTGATTCTCCGGCTGTCAGGGCGGCTGCCGCTGCTGGTCTCCACCCTCGCGGAATCGCAGCCCGCCGAGGCGGTCGAAGTCGGCGACCCGAGCGGCACCGCTGTCGAACGCTTCCTGAAGTGGGAGACCCGGCCGGAGCGGCGGGCGGCGGCGCTGGCGTGCGCGCTGCCGCAGGAGCTGGACGAGGACGTGTACCGGGCGGCCGTCGAGGACGAAGAAGCGCGGGAGTTGTTCGGGTGGCTGCGGTCGATGCCGTTCGTGATTGATCGGTCGGGGCGGTGCCACTACCACGAGGTGGTGCGGACGGCGATGCTGAGGTTGCAGCGGCAGCAGTCGCCGGTGCGGTGGCAGCAGCAGCACGGGCGGTTGGCGGAGACGTTCGCCGAGTGGCGTTCGCAGTTGGCCTGTGATGCAGCGGGGTTGAACGAGCGTTGGCGGGACGAGCGGTGGTCCGGGTGTCGCCTCCAGGAGACGTACCACCGGCTGTGCGCGGATCCGGAGCGGGAGCTGCCCCTCGCGCTGCGCGAGTTGCTCGACGCCTGGAGCCACAGCACCGCGACGCTCCAGCGCTGGGTCCGGATGCTCGTCCGGGCGGGGAACGACACGGACGCGAGGGAACTCCGGAAGTGGGGTGACGGGTTGGCCGCCGCAGCGGCCGAGCCGCAGGCCGGGATCGCCGTGATGACGCTGCTGCTGTCCGGTACGGTCCTCGATCGTCCGAGCCGGGCCGTGGCGCACCGCCTGCGCGGCATCGGACACCACAGGGAGCAGCAACATGACCTGGCACTCGCGGACTTCGACAGGTCGGTCACCCTGGACCCGGATCGGCCGGAGGCGCTGCACAGCCGCGGACGCGCGCTGATCGGCGAGGAACGGTACGAGGAGGCGTTGGCCGACCTCGGCCGGGCCGTCGAGCTGGACCCCGACTATGCCGTGGCCTTCGCCACCCGGGGCAACGCATTCCGACTGATGGGGCGTCATCAAGAGGCGCTGGCCGACCTTGACCGGGCCGTCGAGCTGGACTCGAGCCACAGCTGGGCCTTTGCGCGTCGCGGTGACACGTATCGGGAGCTGAGACGGTACGAGGAGGCGATGACTGACCTCGACCGGGCCATTGAGTTGGACCCCCACAACATCTGGGCCTTCGTGACCCGCGCCCAAATCCACCGGATGTCAGGCCGGCTTGAGGAGGCGTTGGGGGATCTTGTGCGGGTTTCCGAATTCAACGCCGAGAACGTCTGGCTCCTCACCTTTCGGGGCAGGATTTACCAGGCGTTGGGTCGGTTCGAGGACGCGCTGGCCGAGTACGGTCGGGCCATGGAGCTGGACCCGGAGTATGCGTGGGCGTTCCGCTTCCGGGGCAGGATTTACCAGGTGCTGGGTCGGTTCGAGGACGCGCTGGCCGAGTACGGTCGGGCCATGGAGCTCGATCCGATTTCCCCCTGGGTGGTGATGCAGCGCGCGCATGTCTACCAGGCGCTGGGGCGTTCCCAGGAGGCGCTCGCCGATTGTGATCGCGCTTTTCAGCTCGTGCCGGAATCCGATTTTGCCTATAGCTCGCGGGCTGATATCTACCGGTCTCTGGGGCGCTTTCGAGAGGCACTTGCCGATTACGATCGCGCTGTTCAGCTTTCGCCCGACCTTGCGTGGGTCCACAGCTCTCGGGCCGACGTGCAACGGCTGATGGGGTATTACCAGGAGGCATTGGCCGGCTATAGCCGGGCGGTGGAGCTCGACTCCGATGATTCGACCCGGGGGATCGCGCGGCGTGGATTGGCGTACCGCCTGCTGGGACGCTATCCCGAAGCGTTGGCCGATCTCGGTCGGGCGATCGAGGCTGAGCCCGGCGAGGCCTGGTACCACTACGAGATGGCAGTGACCCTTCACGCCCTCGGCCGGTCGGAGCGTGACTCCTTTCTGGCCCGGGCTCTTGAGCTTCTCGAACCGGGCAACGGCGTCGATGACCTGGGCAGCAGGGTGCTCGTCCATGCCGCAGCGGCACATCCGGATGCGGCTGCCGGTGCGCTGGAGGTGTTCCTGCGGATCGGCCCGGCTGTCGGGCGGATTGTCGAACTGCACGTTGAGCTCGGCACGTTGGTTCAGGTCGTCCCGTCGGTCGCCGCGCAGGTGGCGGACCTGCAACAGCGACTGTCGGACGCCCTTCCGCCGGAAACCCGAGCGATGCTGAACTGACGCAGGGTCAGGCGCGCGCAGCTGGTCGGGAGCTACTGGAGCGCGGGCGGTGGCGGGGGCGTACTTGTGCCCGTGCAGTCCGCTGCGTCCCGAAGCGGCGCGACTGCGGCGGGGTGACCGGCTCCACTCGAAGTCGGGACAGGACCCAGTGCAGTCGGGCGAGATCCGTTCTCCCCTGAGCTGCTTCGACGACGGTTCGGGCGGAACGAGGACGGGAGCTCCGGCCTGGCGGGAGGCTTCGAGGCGGGCGGCCGTCTTGCGGTCGTGGCGGAGAAGCAGGGAGAGCGTGTGGGGGCCGAGCACCGGGGACCTGGCGGGCTGGTCCTTCATGCGGCGTCCAGCCCGGCGTCCGGGGAGTTGCCCTCGCCGAACAGCTCGCGGTGGGCTCCTTCGACCTCTTGTTCCGTCAGCGCGCCGTGGTGGGCCTCGTGCGGGGCGACGATTTCTGCGAGGCCGTCCATGGCGGGCTGATGGGGGACGGCTTCGGTGATGCCGCCGGACCCGCCGAGGTGCCCGGCGCATGTACGGCGCCCGGTGAGCGTGTGGGCGCGGAGGACGTGCCGGTCGCACTCCCTGACGGGTGATCACCTGTGGCGCGCGGGCAGGGAAGGGGACGGGCCCGGCTCCGGGCGGCGGGGGGCGAGAAGGGAAATGCGGACGGGGTGGTCGCGGAGGAGGCGTTCGAGGGGGCGTTCCGCGCAGTGGTGGAGGGTGGCGGCGAGGGTGAGGGAGGCGGTGGTGAGGAGGAGCCAGGTGGTGGCGGTGGGGAGGCCGGGGGCGGGGTGGCCGTAGTGGTGGAGCCAGGGGCGGAAGGTGATCTCGTGGACGAGGTACCAGGCGAAGGACCAGTCGCCGAGGCGGGTGAAGGCGGGGTGGGTGAGGGGGCCGCGGCCGCGGAGGTCGGCCTGGGCGGTGGCGGTGACGAGGGCGGCGAAGAGCGGGGCGGAGAGTAGGTGGGAGGCGCTGTAGGGGCTGTACCAGAGGTGGTCGGGGACGGCGTGGTGCCAGGGGATCAGGAGCAGATGGAAAGCGCTTACCGCAAGCCAGGTCGGCAGTAGCGGGACGGTGGGGAGGCGGCCGCGGCGCAGTGCGAGGCCGAGGGCCACGCCGAGCAGGAACTGCGGGGTGCGGGTGAGGGGGAGGTAGTCGAGCAGCCAACTGCGCAGTGAGGGGTCGGCGATCCAGGCGCCGGCAAGCCACAGGAGTGGGCCCGCGAGGTAGCAGAGCAGGGCGGTGCGCGGGCCGGGGCGGAGGCGCACGAGGAGGGGGAAGAGCAGGTAGAACCAGGCTTCGTCGCCGAGTGACCAGCCGGCCGGGTTGCCGCCCATGACGGTGGCGTGGTTCCAGGGGTGGAGGAGGGGGAGCGACCACAGGGCGGCGGTGACGGGGACCGCCGCGCCGACGGCCGCGTACACGGCGAGCGAGGCGCCGGTGGTGAGGGCGTGCAGGGGCCAGATCCGGGCGAGGCGGCGGCGGTAGAAGCGCCGGGCGGGGACGGGGGAGTCGGCGTACGTCCAGGCGAGCACGAAGCCGGACAGCACGAAGAAGAACGTCACGCCCGAACGCCCGTACCAGGCAAGGGGGCTGAGCAGTGGCAGCGTGCCGACCTGGCGGGACAGGTGGTAGCCGACCACCAGCAGGGCGGCCAGGAAGCGCAGCCCGGTGAGGGAGGGGAGCCGGGAGGGGAGTGGCGTCACCCCCGGGCCAACGAGAGCGGCGGACGGTGCGTCACGGGCGGGGTACGGGGGCAACAGGAACGTACGCTTCGGGCACGGGCGACGAACGGGCGACGAACGGGAGGCGGAACGGTGGAGGAACGGGCCGGGAGCCGGGTCAGCCGGCTGGAGACCCGACTGGTGCGGCGCGGATTCTCCGACCCCGACCAGGCGGTGCGACTGCTCGACGAACCGGCGCTGCACGGGCTCGCCGCCGACCCGGTGCTGCTGGACGCGCTGGGTGCCGCCGCCGATCCCGACCAGGCGCTGTTCGGCCTGGCCCGGCTGCTGGAGGCGCTCGACCCGCACGAGCGGCACACCCTGCGCGACACCCTCACCACGTCCAAGCCGCTGCGCGACCGGCTGCTCGGGGTGCTGGGGGCCTCGGCCGCGCTCGGCGACCACCTGGCCCGGCACCCCCGGGACTGGCACGCCCTGGTCACCTTCGAACTGCGCGACATCCACCCCGGGCCCGGTGACTTCCTCGGCGAGCTCGCGCGTCGGGTCGAGCCCGGCGGGAACGAGGCCGACGCGCTGCGCGCCGCCTACCGGCGCTGCCTGCTGACGATCGCCGCCCGCGACCTGTCCGGCACCACCGACCTGCCGCAGACCGCCGCCGAACTGGCCGACCTGGCGGGCGCCACCCTGCAGACCGCGCTGGACCTCGCCGCCGCCGCGGACCCGGAGGCCGCCGCGGCCTGCCGGCTGGCGGTGATCGGCATGGGCAAGTGCGGCGGCCGGGAGCTCAACTACGTCTCCGACGTGGACGTGATCTTCGTCGCCGAGCCGCGCGACGGCGTGGACGAGCAGCGGGCGATGCAGGCCGCGACCCGGCTCGCCGCGCACCTGATGCGGCTCTGCTCGGACACCACCGGCGAGGGCGCGATCTGGCCGGTGGACGCCAACCTGCGCCCCGAGGGCCGCAACGGGCCGCTGGTGCGCACCCTGGCCAGCCACCTCGCCTACTACCGGCGGTGGGCCAAGACCTGGGAGTTCCAGGCCCTGCTGAAGGCCCGCTCGGTCGCCGGGGACGCCGACCTCGGCCGCGCCTACGGCGAAGCCGTGGCCCCGCTGGTGTGGGAGGCCGCCGCCCGCGAGCACTTCGTCGCCGACGTCCAGCAGATGCGCCGCCGGGTGGTCGACGCGATCCCGGCGGGAGAGCTGGAACGGCAGCTGAAACTCGGCCCGGGCGGCCTGCGGGACGTCGAGTTCGCCGTCCAGCTGCTGCAACTCGTGCACGGCCGGACCGACGAGGGCCTGCGCAGCGGCAACACCCTGGAAGCGCTTTCCGCCCTCTCCGCCGGCGGGTACGTGGGCCGCGCCGACGCCGCCTCGCTGGACGGGGCGTACCGCTTCCTGCGCACCCTCGAACACCGCATCCAGCTGCACCGGCTGCGCCGCACCCACCTGATGCCCACCGACCCGGCCGACCTGCGCCGACTCGCCCGCAGCATGGCCCCGCTGATCAAGGGGGACACCAGGGACGACCCGGTGACCGCGCTGCAACGCGAGTGGAAGCGGCACTCCGTGGAGGTGCGGCGGCTGCACGAGCGGCTGTTCTACCGGCCGCTGCTGGACGCCGTCGCCGAACTGCCGGTCGCCGAACTCCGGGTCACCCGCGAAGGCGCGGCCGGACTCACCGCCGAGGCCGCCCGCCAGCGCCTCGCCGCGCTCGGCTACGCCGACCCGGCCGCCGCGCTGCGGCACATCTCCGCGCTCGCCTCCGGCGTCAGCCGCAAGGCCGCCATCCAGCGCACCCTGCTGCCGGTGCTGCTCGGCTGGTTCGCCGACTCCGCGGACCCGGACGCCGGCCTGCTCAACTTCCGCCAGGTCTCCGACGCGCTCGGCGCCACCCCCTGGTACCTGCGGCTGCTGCGCGACGAGGGCGCCGCCGCCGAACAGCTGGCCCGGGTGCTGTCCGCCGGCCGGCTCGCCCCCGACCTGCTGCTGCGCGCCCCCGAGGCGGTCGCCATGCTCGGCGACTCCACCGGACTGGCGCCGCGCGGCCGGGCCGCGCTGGAGGCCGAGATCCTCGCCGCAGTCGGACGCGCCGAGGGCCCCTCGGCCGGGGTGGCGGCGGCCCGGTCGGTGCGCCGCCGCGAACTGTTCCGCACCGCCGCCGCCGACCTGCTCGGACGGCTCGACGACGACCCCGCACGCGCGCTGGACGCCACCGGCGAGGCGCTCACCTCGATCACCGCCGCCACCCTCCAGGGCGCGCTGCGCGCCGCGACGGCCGGCTGGGAGCAGCGCAACGGCGAACTGCCCACCCGGATCGCGGTCATCGGCATGGGACGGTTCGGCGGCCACGAACTCGGCTACGGCTCCGACGCGGACGTGCTCTTCGTCCACGAGCCGCGACTCGGCGTCCTGGACGAGGCCGCGGCGGAAGCGGCCAAGGCCGTGATCGGCGAGCTGCGGACGCTACTGGCCGCGCCCTCCGTCGAACCGCCGCTGGAGGTCGACGCGGACCTGCGCCCGGAGGGCCGCAACGGGCCGCTGGTGCGCACCCTCGCCTCGTACGCCGGGTACTACGCGCGCTGGTCGCACGCCTGGGAGAGCCAGGCGCTGCTGCGGGCCGAACCGATGGCCGGCGACCTCGAACTCGGGGCACGCTTCCGGGACCTGATCGACCCCCTCCGCTACCCCGGCACGGGCGTGCCCGAACGCGACCTGACCGAGATCCGCCGCATCAAGGCCCGCATCGAGGCGGAACGGCTGCCCCGCGGCGCCGACCCCACCACCCACACGAAGATCGGCCGCGGCGGGCTGGCGGACGTCGAGTGGACGGTGCAGCTGCTCCAGCTCCAGCACGGCCACGAGATCCCGGGGCTGCGCACCACCCGGACCCGGGCGGCGCTGGCCGCCGCGACGGAGGCCGGGCTGGTGGAACGGGAGGACGCGGAGGTGCTGGACGCCGCGTGGGTGCTCGCCTCGCGGGTGCGGGCCGCGGTGATGCTGGTGCGGGGGCGGGCTGGGGACAGTTTCCCGGGCGACGCGAGGGAACTGGCGGGGGTGGCGCGGTACCTGGGGTACGGGGTCGGGCACTCGGGGGAGCTGCTCGACGACTACCGTCGCGTGACGCGACGGGCACGGCACGCGGTGGAGCGACTGTTCTACGGGGCGGAGTAGACGGGCGCGAAATCAGGGGCGCGGGGAACTGCGCGACAAGCGCAAGTCACGTCCGCAAGGTCGCGAGCAAGTGCAGGTCATTGTCCTGCGTCGCGATCTTGCGGACGTGGTGCGTTCCCCTTCGCGCAGTTCCCCGCGCCCCTGGTTGTGCGCTCCCCGGTCGTGCCCTTTACGCGGAGACTTTCGTGTCCCAGGAGACCGGAACAGTCAGGGCCTGCGCCGGGGCGTCGTCCGGGTTGCGGGGGAGGCGGTAGACCCAGTTGTGGTAGATCAGCCGGGCCGCGGCGAAGCCGACGATCAGGCAGATCTCGCCGCCGACCGCGTCCAGCCAGAAGTGGTTCGCGGTGGAGATGATCACGGTGAGGGTGACCAGGGGGTAGGCGAGGCCGAGGACGCGGACCCAGGTGCGGCGGGCCAGGAAGAAGATGGTCAGGCCGCACCACATGGACCAGCCGATGTGCATGGAGGGCATGGCCGCGAACTGGTTGGAGACGTGTGCGCCCGCGCCGGAGGCCATGGAGCCCCAGGTCTTGTGGAGTGTGACGGTGTCGATGAAACCGGCGTCCATCAGGCGGGGCGGGGCGAGGGGGAAGAAGTAGAAGCCGACGAGCGCGATGCCGGTGGTGATGAAGAGCACCGTGCGGGCGGCGGCGTAGCGGCCGGGGTGGGAGCGGTAGAGCCAGACCAGTACGCCGATGGTGACGATGAAGTGCAGGGTGGCGTAGTAGTAGTTCATCCCGACGATCAGCCAGGTGACCGAGTTCACGCCGTGGTTGATCGAGCGCTCGACGGCGATGCCGATGGTCTGCTCGAAGTGCCAGACCCAGTTGGCGTGCTTGTGCGCTATCGCGGCCTGTTCGGGAACGGCGTTGCGGACCAGCGAGTACAGCCAGTAGCTGATGCCGATCAGGGCCAGTTCGAAGAGCAGGTGCGGGCGGCGCGGGGTGCGTCGCTGTTCGCGCAGGCGGCCGCGGAGGCCGGTGGCGGGCGGCTGGGCGATGCGGGTGGCTCCGCCGGGCTTGCGGGCGGTGTGGTCCGTGCCCGGGTCGGAACCGCCGCGCGTGCTCTCGGCGCGGTCGGCGCCGGCTGCGTGGATCTCGGTCGGTTCCCCCATGGACGAGAAGTCTGCCAGACGAGGTGTGGCCGCTTGCTCATCCTGTGGTCGGGGATTCTTCACCGACTGTCCCCCTACGGGGGTAGGGGTCGGTCGGTCTTCGAGGCGCATGCGGTCCATTGTGGCGCGCGGGTTACCGGGGGTCGAACCGGGGTCTCGTTCGTGCCCGGTACGTGCGGAGGGGGCCGTGGGGGCTCAGGTCACGACTCGGTATGACTCGCGTCCGGAACGGCTTTCGCATCTTGCTGAAACATCTTGCAGGGCGCTAGGTTCCACGCCACCCACCCTGCCCAGCGCCCCAAGGGAGAGCCCTGCCGTGGCCGATGCCCAAGCCCGTTCCGCGCGCCGCACCACCCCGTACCGCCGCCCAGGGCGGGCCGCCGTCCTGGTGGCGGCCTCGCTGATCGCCGCCACGCTGGGCGCCGTGCCGCTCGCGTCGGCCGCGCCGGCCGCCCCGCCGGCCGCGCCCTCGGACGCGGCGCTGGCGGCGACCGCGGCCCGGCACGACCTGACCCGGGAGCAGTTCTACTTCGTGCTGCCGGACCGTTTTGCCAACGGCAGCACCGCCAACGACACCGGGGGGATCACCGGGGGCCGGATGGACAACGGGTTCGACCCGGCCGACAAGGGCTTCTACCACGGCGGCGACCTCAAGGGCCTGATCGACAGGCTGGACTACATCCAGGACCTCGGCACCACCGCGATCTGGATGGCCCCGATCTTCAAGAACAAGCCGGTGCAGGGCGCCGGGGCGGACGCCTCGGCCGGCTACCACGGCTACTGGATCACCGACTTCACCCAGGTCGACCCGCACTTCGGCACCAACGCGCAGCTCAAGGAGCTGATCGACAAGGCGCACAAGCGGGGCATCAAGGTCTTCTTCGACGTCATCACCAACCACACCGCGGACGTCATCGACTACGCGGAGGGCACGTACGACTACCGCTCCACCGGCGCGTACCCGACGCTGGACGCGGACGGCAACCCGGTGGACGAGACGGCGATCGCCGACGTCCGGGCGCAGTGGCCGAACATCACCAAGGACTCGTTCCCCTATACCCCGGTGTTCCGGACCCCGGCGGACGCCACCGCGAAGACCCCGTCCTGGCTGAACGACCCGGCGCTGTACCACAACCGGGGCAACTCGACCTTCGTCGGCGAGTCCGCGACCGAGGGCGACTTCTCCGGGCTGGACGACCTGGACACCCAGAACCCGAAGGTGGTCGCCGGGTTCGAGAAGATCTACCAGAAGTGGGTGGCCGACACCGGGGTGGACGGCTTCCGGATCGACACCGTCAAGCACGTCAACATGGCGTTCTGGGAGCAGTGGGCGCCGGCGCTGAAGCAGTTCGCGGCGCAGCAGGGCAACAAGAAGTTCTTCATGTTCGGCGAGGTGTACTCGGGCGACCCGGCGGTGACGTCCCCGTACGTCACCAAGGGCAAGCTTCAGGCGACGCTGGACTTCGCGTTCCAGGACGCGGCCCGGCGGTACGTGTCGCAGAACGGTTCCGCGAAGGCGCTGAGCGAGCTGTACGCGCAGGACTACCGGTACACCACGGCCGACACCGACGCGTACGAGCTGCCGACCTTCCTGGGCAACCACGACATGGGCCGGTTCGGGTCGTTCCTGCGGAGCGACAACCCGGGGGCGTCGGACCAGGCGCTGCTGGCCAAGGACCGGCTGGCGAACGAGCTGCAGTTCCTGACGCGCGGTCAGCCGGTGGTGTACTACGGCGACGAGCAGGGCTTCACCGGCGCGGGCGGCGACAAGGACGCCCGGCAGGACATGTTCGCCTCGAGGACGCCGTCGTACAACAGCGACCCGGTGATCGGCGGGACGTCCGGTTCGATGGACCGGTACGGCGAGGACGGCGCCCTGTACCGGGGGATCGCCGGGCTGGCGAAGCTGCGCAAGGACAACCCGGCGCTGGCGGACGGCGCGCAGGTGGAGCGGTACGCGGCGGACGGGCCGGGCGTGTACGCGTTCTCCCGGATCGACGCCAAGGACCAGGTGGAGTACCTGGTGGCGGTGAACAACGCGGCCGAGCCGAAGACCGTCACGCTGGACACCTTCTCGGCGGGCATGGACTTCGACGGCCTGTACGGGTTCCGGGGGAAGGCGACCAGCGGCGCGGACCGCAAGGTGACGGTGACCGTCCCGGCGATGTCCTCGCTGGCGCTGAAGGCGAAGCACAAGCTCGCGAAGCCGGCCGCGGGCCCGTCGATCACGGTGAGCGCGCCCGCCGACGGTTCGTACGGGACGGTGACGCTCGGGGCGGCGGTGCCCGGCGGCGGGTTCGACCGGGTGACGTTCGCGGCGCAGGTCGGCAACGGGCCGTGGCAGACGCTGGGCACGGCCGACAACGGGGTGTACCGGGTCACGCAGAACCTGGACGGCGTCGCGCCGGGCACGGTGGTGCGGTTCAAGGCCGTGGTGCAGGACTCGGCGGGCCGACTGGCCTCCGCGAGCGGGCAGTTCACCACTGGGCAGCAGACGCCGACGCCCCCGCCGAGCGCGGTGTCGCGCCCGTACGCGGTGGTGCACTACCAGCGGCAGGACGGCAACTACGACGGCTGGAACCTGTACACCTGGGGCGACATCGCCGACGGCGAGGGCACCACCTGGCCGGACGGGCACGGCTTCGTCGGGCGCGACGCGTACGGCGCGTTCGCGTACGTGAAGCTGAAGGGCGGGGCGTCCGACGTCGGGTTCGTGGTGGAGAAGAACGGCACGAAGGACGTCGAGCAGGACCGGCACATCGACATCTCCGCCACCGGCGAGGTGTGGATCAAGGAGGGCGACCCGACCGTCCGCACGGCGAACCCGGACGGGGCGCAGCCGGTGCCGGAGGGCCGGGCGGTCATCCACTACCGGCGGGCGGACGGCAACTACGACGGCTGGGGCCTGCACGACTGGACGGGCGCGGCCACCCCGACCGACTGGGGCAACCCGCTGATGCCGGCCCGCAAGGACGCGTTCGGCGCGGTCTTCGAGGTGCCGCTGGCGGCGGGCGCGACCAGCCTCAGCTACATCATCCACAACGGCAACGACAAGGACCTGCCGCAGGACCAGTCGCTGGACTTCGCCGCCTCCGGCCGGGAGGTGTGGATCGTCGGCGGCCAGGAGGGCTACCTGCTGCCGCAGACCGCCGGCACCTCCTCGCAGCTCGACCTGGGCTCCGCGAAGGCCCAGTGGATCGACGCGAAGACCGTCGTGGTGCCCGCCAACTACGGTGCGGCGGACGCCCAGTTGAAGGGCGGCGCCAGCGCCCAGCTGATCTACGACCCGGCCGGCGGGCTGAGCGTCGAGCAGGGCGTGCTGTCCAAGCCCGGCCACTGGATCCGGCTCAACCCGGCCGCCGGCCTGACGGACGCCCAGAAGGCGAAGTTCCCGCACCTGGCGGGCTACCGGGCGTTCACCGTCGACGCGCGCGACGCCGGCCGGATCACCGCCGCGCTGCGCAGCCAGCTGGTCTTCGCCGAGCACCTGCCGAACGGCGCGGCGCTGGCCGCCACCGGCGTGCAGCTCCCCGGCGTGCTGGACGACCTGTACGCGGCCAGGGCCGCCAAGGCCCAGCTCGGCCCGGTGTACGGGAAGAAGAACGAGGACGGGAACAGCCAGGGCGACGGCCGCACGGTGACGCTGTCGCTGTGGGCGCCGACCGCGACCGAGGTGGCGGTCCAGCTGTTCGACAAGGCGACCGGCGGCACCCCGAAGACCGTCCCGCTGAAGCGTGACGAGGCGTCGGGCGTGTGGTCGCTGGCCAAGGACGCCAAGGAACTGGACGGCAAGTACTACCTGTACCAGGTCAAGGTGTGGGCGCCGAGCGTCCAGCAGATGGTCACCAACCTGGTCACCGACCCGTACTCGACGGCGCTTGCCACCGACTCCAGGCGGAGCCTGGTCGCCGACCTGTCGGCCGCCGCGACCAAGCCCAAGGGCTGGGACCAGCACCGCAGCCCGGCGGCGATCCCGGCCGTCGACCAGCAGATCCAGGAACTGCACGTACGGGACTTCTCGGTCGCCGACGCCACCGTCCCGGCCGACGAGCGCGGCACCTACCTGGCGTTCACCCGGTCGAAGTCCGCGGGCATGCAGCACCTGAAGGAACTCGCCGCGGCCGGGGTGACGACCATTCACCTGCTGCCGACCTTCGACATCGCCACCATCCACGAGAACCGCGCCGACCAGAAGCTGCCCGCCTGCGACCTGGCCGCGCTGCCCCCGGACTCGCCGAAGCAGCAGGAGTGCGTCGCCGCGGTGCAGGCCGACGACGCCTACAACTGGGGCTACGACCCGCTGCACTACACCGTCCCCGAGGGCTCGTACGCGACGGATCCGAACGGCACCGCGCGGACCGTGCAGTTCCGGGAGATGGTGCAGGCGATGCACGACGCGGGCCTGCGGGTGGTGCTGGACGTGGTGTACAACCACACCGCGGCGGCCGGGCAGGACGAGCACTCGGTGCTGGACAAGGTCGTCCCCGGCTACTACCAGCGCCTCAGCGACAGCGGCAAGGTCACCACCGACTCGTGCTGCGCCGACACCGCGCCCGAGCACGCCATGATGAACAAGCTGGTGGTCGACTCGGTGGTCACCTGGGCCAGGCAGTACCGGGTGGACGGCTTCCGGTTCGACCTGATGGGCCTGGACCCGAAGTCGACCATGCTGGACGTGCAGTCGGCGCTCGGCGCGCTGACCCCGCAGAAGGACGGCGTGGACGGGAAGAGCATCTTCCTCTACGGCGAGGGCTGGAACTTCGGCACCGTCGCCGACGACGCCCGGTTCGTCCAGGCCACCCAGGTCAACATGGCGGGCACCGGCATCGCCACCTTCAACGACCGGATCCGGGACGCCGGGCGCGGCGGCAACTTCATGCTGTCCTCGGCCCCGCAGCAGGGCTTCGCCTCCGGCCTGTACACCGACCCCAACGGCTCGGCCGACAACGGGAGTCCGGAGGAGCAGAAGGCCCGGCTGCTGCACCAGATGGACCAGATCAAGGTCGGCCTGACCGGCAACCTGGCCGGCTACGCGTTCACCGACTCGGCCGGAAAGCCCGTCACCGGCAAGGGAGTCGACTACAACGGCGCCCCGACCGGCTACGCGGCGAACCCCGGCGAGGCGGTGGAGTACCTGGACGCGCACGACAACGCCGACCTGTACGACGCGCTGGCGTTCAAGCTGCCGCAGGGCACCTCGCCCGCCGACCGGGCCCGGATGCAGGCGCTCGGCCTGTCGCTGACCGCGCTGAGCCAGGGCCCGGGCTTCGCCCAGGCCGGCAGCGACCTGCTGCGCTCCAAGTCGCTGGACGCCAACTCCTTCGACTCCGGGGACTGGTTCAACGCCATCAACTGGGACTGCTCGCTCGGCAACGGCTGGGGCCGCGGCCTGCCGATGGCGGCCGACAACCAGGAGATGTGGGCCCGCGACAAGCAGCTGCTGGCCGACCCGAAGCTGCGGATGGGCTGCAACGAGACGGGCGCCAGCACCGCGCTCTACCAGCAGTTCCTGCGGATCCGCCGGTCCTCGCCGCTGTTCTCCCTGTCGAGCGCGGCCGAGGTGCAGCGCCGACTGTCCTTCCCGCTGTCCGGCACCGCCGGGGAGAACCCGGGCGTGATCACCATGCACCTGGACGGCACCGGGCTGAAGGGCGCCGAGAAGGGCCTGACGGTGGTCTTCAACGCCACCCCGACCGCGCAGACCCAGACCGTCGCGGGCCTGCGCGGCACCGCGCAGGCACTGCACCAGGTGCAGGCCGCGGGCACCGACCCGGTGGTCCGGGGGGCAGCCTTCGACGCGGCCTCGGGGACCTTCACGGTGCCGGGCCGGACGGTCGCGGTGTTCGTCCAGAAGTAATGGTTCCCCGGCGGTAACAGGGGTCCCACCTCCGGGTGGGGCCCCTTGTCGGGTTGGCCGAAAAGCATCGACCAGGTCCGGTGGACGGTCAGGTTTACCTGACGGCATCCCAAATGCCGGACCATGGACGGCCCTTGGGGAACCTGTAGGGCGGTCATAAATGAGTCAATCCGTGGCATGCATCTGTCATTCGGTGGGTGTTTGCTGCCACGATTCCCCTCGCTGCGAAGACAGGTAGCCCCACTCACTCCCCGCCGGTGAAGCCCTCCCCAGGGCGCCGGCAGCCCGCAGCCCTGCACCGCGTACGTGCACCGCACCCCACGCCGCTACCGGCGGCGGGGGCCCCCGCTGCGCCGCAACCGCGGCCAGATTCTCTCCACCGCTCGTGACCCCGCGACGGTCGGTAAAGGAGTCTGCATGTCTCGCTACACGCATGCCCGCGTGAGCATGGCCGCCCTCGCGGCCACCACCGCTCTGCTGGTGACCGCGATCCCGTCGGTGATCGCCCAGGCCGCGCCCGCCGGTACCTCCACGGCCCAGGTCGCCGACCAGCAGGCGGCCGCCGGGCACGCCCAGCTGATCTCGGACGCCGGCGCCCGCTCCGCCCAGGTCGCGCAGACCCTGGGCCTGGGCTCCGCCGAGAAGCTGGTGGTCAAGGACGCGTTCAAGGACGCGGACGGCACCCAGCACTTCCGCTACGAGCGCACCTACAACGGACTCCCCGTCCTCGGTGGCGACATGGTCGTCCACCAGGCCGCGAACGGCTCCACCAAGGGCGTGGACCGGGCCTCCTCCGCCTCGCTGAACGGCCTGTCCACCACCCCGAAGCTGGCCGCCGCCAAGGGCCAGGCCACCGCGCTGGCCGCCGAGCAGGGCGCCGCCCTGGACACCGCGCCCCGCCTGGTGGTCTGGGCCGCCGACAACAGCCCGCGCCTGGCCTGGGAGACCGTGGTCTCCGGCGTCCAGGCGGACGGCACCCCGAGCAAGCTGCACGTGATCACCGACGCCACCACCGGCGACGTGATCCAGAAGACCGAGGGCGTGGAGACCGGCACCGGCACCGGCGTCTTCGTCGGCAGCGTCAACCTCGGCACCTCGCTGTCCGGGTCGTCGTACCAGCTGAAGGACCCGACCCGCGGCAACATGTACACCACCAACCTGAACAACGGGACCAGCGGCACCGGCACGCTGTACAGCAAGTCCACCGACACCTGGGGCGACGGCACCGTCGCCAACAAGGAGTCGGCGGCCGTCGACGCCCACTACGGCGTCGCGATGACCTGGGACTTCTACAAGAACACCTACGGCCGCAACGGCATCCGCAACGACGGGGTCGGCGCGTACAGCCGGGTCCACTACGGCAGCAACTACGTCAACGCGTTCTGGGACGACAGCTGCTTCTGCATGACCTACGGCGACGGCGCCTCCAACACCCACCCGCTGACCGAACTCGACGTCGCGGGCCACGAGATGACGCACGGCGTCACCTCCAACACGGCCGGCCTGAACTACTCCGGCGAGTCCGGCGGCCTGAACGAGTCCACCTCGGACGTGTTCGGCACCATGGTGGAGTTCTACGCGAACCTGCCCACCGACGTGCCGGACTACCTGATCGGCGAGCTGATCAACATCAACGGCAACGGCACGCCGCTGCGGTACATGGACCAGCCCTCCAAGGACGGGTCCTCGGCCGACTACTGGTCCTCCACGGTCGGCAACAAGGACGTCCACTACTCGTCCGGCGTCGGCAACCACCTCTTCTACCTGCTGTCCGAGGGCAGCGGCGCCAAGGTGATCAACGGCGTCAGCTACAACTCGCCGACCTACAACAGCATCCCGGTCACCGGCATCGGCCGGGACAAGGCCGCCGCCATCTGGTACCGGGCGCTGACCACGTACTGGACCTCCACCACCAACTACGCGGCCGCGCGGACCGGCATGCTCTCCGCCGCGACGGACCTGTACGGCGCCAACTCGGCCGAGTACAACGCCACCGCGACCGCCTGGGCGGCCGTCAACGTCGGCTCGCTGCCCAGCACCGGCGGCCCGACCGTGACCAGCCCCGGCAACCAGTCGACGGCGCTGAACGCCTCGGTCAGCCTGCAGATCAACGCCACCGGCGGCACCGCGCCGCTGAGCTACTCGGCCACCGGCCTGCCCACCGGCCTGTCGATCGACGCCTCCACCGGCAAGATCACCGGCACCGCCACCGCGGCCGGCACCTACAACGTCACCGTCACCGCGAAGGACGCCGCCGCCAAGACCGGCTCCGTCTCCTTCACCTGGACCGTCAGCGGTGGCGGCGGCGGCAGCTGCACCCCGGCCCAGCTGCTCGGCAACCCCGGCTTCGAGACCGGCTCCGCCGCGCCCTGGACCACCACCAGCGGCGTGGTCGACAGCTCCACCTCGCAGCCCGCGCACAGCGGCACCTGGAAGGCGTGGATGGACGGCTACGGCTCCAGCCACACCGACTCGATCTCGCAGACCGTCACCATCCCGGCCGGCTGCACGGCGTCGCTGAGCTTCTGGCTGCACATCGACACCGCTGAGACCACCACCACCACGGCGTACGACAAGATGACCGTCACCGTGAACGGCACCACGGTCGCCACGTACTCCAACCTCGACAAGAACACCGGCTACGCGCAGAAGACCATCGACCTCTCCGCCTACGCCGGCCAGTCCGTCACGGTGAAGTTCAACGCCGTCGAGGACGTCTCGCTGCAGACGTCCTTCGTGGTCGACGACACCGCGATCCAGACCAGCTGACCCACCCTCAGGGACCGGTGCCCGGCAGTCGCTCCGGCGGCTGCCGGGCACCGGCACGCCCATGAACTGACGATCGGTCAATTCGACCGCCTGGCACCGGAATCAATTCGGATGCGCGCGGCGGGCCGGGCGGGTTACTGTCCCGACATGTCCTTCTTCCACCAGATCTACGGCTGACGCGGCCGGGGCAGCGCCCCGAGCCCCGCGTCCCGCCCGCCCCGACGCCCTCTGACGGCCCGTCGGCGGTGCGGTGTTCCCATCCCAGCCCCGTAGACCGGAAGCAGGTGCTTTCGCCATGACCCGTCGCGCCCACATCGCCATGATCGGCGTCCCGCTCGTCAGCCACATCCGCCCGAGCCTCGAAGTGATCCGCGAACTCGTCGCCCGCGGCCACCGGGTGACGTACGCAAACGACCCGCTGGCGGCCGAGCTGATCGCGCCCACCGGGGCCGAGCAGGTGCCGTGTCCGTCCCTCCTGCCGGCCGCCGACCACGACTGGCCGGACGACCCGATCGGCGCCATGCGGATCTTCCTGGAGGACGCGATCGCGATGCTGCCCCGGCTGCACGCGCACTACGACGCCGACCCGGCCGACGTCTATCTGTACGACATCGGCGCGTACGCCGCCCGGGCGCTGGCCGAGGCGCAGCGGCGGCCGATCGTGCAGCTCTCGCCGACCCTGGTCGGCTGGGACGGCTACCAGGACGAGATCGGCGGTCCGATGCGGCAACTGCCCGGTGCGGACGCCTACTTCGGGCGGTTCGCCGAGTGGCTGGCCGGCAGCGGCGCCACCACGGTCGACGTGGACGCGTTCGCCGGGAAGCCGGTCCGCGCCGTCGCGATGATCACCGAGGCGATGCAGCCGCACGCCGACCGGGTGGACCGCGAGGCGGTGGAGTTCGTCGGGCCGTGCTTCGACCTGCGGGCGGAGCAGGGCAGTTGGCGGCGGCCGGCCGGGGCCGGGAAGGTGCTGCTGGTGTCGCTCGGCTCGGCGTTCACCCGGCAGCCCGGGTTCTACCGGAACTGCCTGGCGGCCTTCGGCGACCGCCCCGGCTGGCATGTGGTGCTGCAGATCGGCAAACACGTCGACACGGCCGCTCTGGGGGAGATCCCGGCCAACGTCGAGGTGCACCGGTGGGTGCCCCAGCGGGCGGTGCTGGAGCAGGCCGACGCCTTCGTCACCCACGCCGGGATGGGCGGCTGCGGCGAAGGGCTGCTGGCGGGCGTGCCGATGATCGCGGTGCCGCAGGCCGCCGAGCAGTTCATGAACGCCGACCGCCTGGTCGAGCTCGGCGTGGCCCGCCGGCTGGACACCGCCGACGCCACGCCCGAGGCGCTGTGGTCGGCCCTCACCGCCCTGGTCGGGGACGGCGAAGTGGCGGCCCGGCTGCGGGAGTTGAGCGCCCGCGCGAAGGGCGAGGGCGGCACCGCCCGGGCCTGTGACCTGATCGAGCAGCAGCTGGGCCGGGGCCCCGCTTCCTGATCCTGCCCGGCCCGCGCCGGTCCGCCGTTGACGAACTGTCAGCGGCGGGCCGGCGCTGCCGTTTTCGGGGCCCGGAGCCGGGTCGAAGGCTCCCTTGACGGCCGTCCGGACCGACCATATGGTCATGCCACTGCAAATTTCCAGCAAGTTTCAACAGGCTTGCAGGAACCTTGCAGTAGCGACTGGCCCCCTTCGCGCGGACGGCCGGGGGCCCCAACACCCCCGGCCGTCGCGGCCCCCCACCCTGCCGCCTCCCGGCCGCGGCCTGCGTCCGCGGACCCGGGCCACCCCCCAGGAGTGCTCCCTTGCCCACCCCCGCCCCCACCCGCAGGAAGCGTGCCCTCGCCGCCTGCACCGCCCTCGCGGCGCTCGGCCTCTCGGCCGGCGCCGGGCTCTCACTGGCGCCCACCGCCGCGGCCACCCCGCCCGGCAGCAAGGACGTCACCGCCACCCTGTTCGAGTGGAAGTTCGACTCGGTGGCCAAGGCCTGCACCGACACCCTCGGCCCCAAGGGCTACGGCTACGTCGAGGTCTCCCCGCCCCAGGAGCACATCCAGGGCGCCCAGTGGTGGACCTCCTACCAGCCCGTCAGCTACAAGATCGCCGGTCGGCTCGGCGACCGCACCTCGTTCAAGAACATGGTCACCACCTGCCACGCGGCGGGCGTCAAGGTGGTCGCCGATTCGGTGATCAACCACATGACGGCCGGCAGCGGCACCGGCACCGGCGGCACCGTCTACACGAAGTACAACTACCCGGGCTACTACCAGGACCAGGACTTCCACACCTGCCGCACGGACATCACCAACTACGGCGACCGCTCCAACGTCCAGAACTGCGAACTGTCCGGCCTGGCCGACCTCAACACCGGCTCCGCGTACGTCCAGCAGACCATCGCCAACTACCTGAGCGACCTGGCCTCGCTCGGCGTGGACGGCTTCCGGATCGACGCCGCCAAGCACATCGCCGCCAGTGACCTGGCCGCCATCAAGGCGAAGATGAGCAACCCGAACGCGTACTGGGTGCAGGAGGTCATCTACGGCGCGGGCGAGGCGATCCAGCCCTCCGAGTACACCGGCAACGGCGACGTGGACGAGTTCCGCTCCGGGACGTGGCTGAAGAGCGCCTTCAAGGGCGGGAAGATATCCGACCTGCAGAGCTGGGGCAGCGGCCTGCTCGCCTCCTCGCAGGCCCGCACCTTCGTCGACAACTGGGACACCGAGCGCAACGGCTCCACCCTCACCTACAAGGACGGCTCCACCTACACGCTGGCCAACGTCTTCATGCTGGCGTACCCGTACGGCTCGCCGAACGTGTACTCCGGCTACGCGTTCAGCGGCAACGACGACGGTCCGCCGAACGGCGGCTCCGTAACCGCCTGCTACCAGAACGGCTGGAACTGCGTCCACGCCTGGCGGCAGGTCGCCAACATGGTCGGCTTCCGCAACGCCGTCGCCGGCACCGCGCTGACCAACTGGTGGTCCAACGGCAGCAACGCCATCGGCTTCGGCCGCGGCAGCAAGGGCTACGTGGCGATCAACCGGGAGACCTCGGCGATCACCCAGACCTTCCAGACCTCGCTGCCGGCCGGCGTCTACTGCGACGTCCAGCACGGCGACCCGGTGGGCGGCGGCTGCTCCGGTCCGACCTACACCGTCGGCGCGGACGGGAAGTTCACCGCCTCGGTCGGCGCGGGCGACGCCGTCGCGTTGTACGTCGGCGCCACCGCCGCGAGCACCGCGCCCGGCGCGTCGTTCGCGGTCAACGCCACCACCTCGCTCGGCCAGAACATCTACCTGGCGGGCGACGCGGCCGCGCTCGGCGGCTGGGACACCTCCAAGGCGCTGCTGCTGGGCTCCGCCGCCTACCCGGTGTGGAAGCTCGACGTGGCGCTGCCGGCCGGCACCGCGGTGCAGTACAAGTACCTCCGCAAGGACGCCGCGGGCAACGTCACCTGGGAGAGCGGCGCCAACCGCACCGCCACCGTCCCGGCGAGCGGGAGGATCACCCTGAACGACACCTGGCGCCCCTGACGCCAGGAGCGGCCCCCGCCGCTCGGCGGGGGCCGCCCCCGCCGAGCGGCGGGTTGTTCACCCCGCCGCAACCGGTGCCCCGGGCGGTACGTCATAGGATCTCGAACGGCCCCACCACCGCACGCTCGTGCGGCCGCGGCCGTTCCCGGGGAAGCGCCGGCCGTCAGGCGTGCGGCGGCCCCGGCGAAGCCCAATGACCAGGGCCCCTCCCGGCTGCCGGGCCGGCCCCCGCCCGGAGAGAAACCGACCCGTGCTGCCGCAACCCCGTTCCGCCGCCCGCCGTCTGCTGACCGCCGCCGCCCTGCTCGCCCTCGCCGCCCCGGTGGCCGCCTGCGGCAGCAACACCGGGAACCCCGGCGACGCCAAGGCCGCGACCGCCGGCGACCACCCGTCGCCGTCCGGCGCACAGAGCAGCAGCGCACCGCCCAAGCCGACCAAGGTGCTGATGCCGACCGGCCCGGCCGCGCAGCTGTCCAAGGCCCGCGACACCGCCGCCGGACCGATCATGGTGACCACCCTGACCGGCGCCAAGTCCGGTGTCAGCGGCAAGGTGTGGGTCTGGCTGCCGCCGCAGTACAACGACCCGAAGTACGCCAAGACCGGCTTCCCGGTGCTCACCCTGTACGCGGGCGGGCAGAGCGCCGGCTACAACACCTGGACCGACAACCAGCTGCCGATCCAGGAGATCGACCAGCAGATGGTCGCCGAGGGCAAGGCCCACCCGTTCATCATGATCATGCCGGTGCAGAACCTGGACTCCAGCGAGTCCAAGGCCCTGGAGTGCGCCGACATCCCCGGCCAGCCGAAGATCGGCACCTGGATGGCCGAGGACATCCCCGACTTCGTCCGGGCCAACTTCCGCACCGTCAAGGGCCGCGACGGCTGGTCCGTGATGGGCGCCTCCACCGGCGCGTTCTGCAGCGCCAAGCTCGCCCTCCAGCACCCCGACGTGTTCAAGGCCGCGGTGCCGATCGACGGCTACTGGAACCCGGACTCGCCGCTGTGGAAGGGCCACGAGCAGGAGCGCCAGGCCAACAGCCCCGACCAGCTGATCGGCCAGGGCGCCGCCGACGTGCGGATGCTGGTCACCGCGGGCGGCGCCAACCCGTACGAGACCAAGCTGGTGAAGGCCTGGGTCGGGAAGGTCAAGGCCCCCACCACCATCGAGTACTACGAGCAGCCCGGCGGCAAGCACCTCACCTCCGACTTCAAGAAGATGATCCCGCACACCCTGGAGTGGCTGACCGCCAACACCGCCGGACCCGAGTCCGACTGACCGGGCGGTCGAACGGGCGGGCGACCGCCCGCCGGAAACGGGCCGGAAACCGCCCGGAACGGCCCCGAAACCGTGCTGACCTGCACATCAATCGGTCGTTCATTCGACCCTGATGCACTGCTCCCACCCTGGAACCCGTGGACCGGAGAACTGGACCGGGGCGCCGCAACCGCGGCCCCCGCTCCGGCCAGCCCAGCCAGTCGTGAAGAGAGCGCCATGTCCCGCCACCTGCTGCCCGTCGGCCCGACGACCGTTCCCGCCCCGCGCGAGGAGATTCCTGCCGCGCCGGTGGTCGACCTCCTCCCGTTCGCCGGGCTGAGCCTGGTGCACGCCGCCGTCCGGCGCGACCTCGCCCGGATCCCGCAGGCCCTGCGACTGCTCCAGCCCGACGACCACGAGAGCGCGCTCGCGCTCAAGCGGCACTGGGACTTCGTGACCGCCATGGTCACCTGCCACCACGAGCAGCAGGACACCCGGCTGTGGCCGCTGCTGCGCCGCTTCGCGCCCGAACTGCGGCTGCTGCTCAACTGGCTGGAGTCCGACCACCACAACCTCGACCAGTGCTTCACCCGCACCACCACCCTGGTCGGCATCGCCACCCGCGACCCCGCCAGCTCCTGGCCGGTCTCCTACGCGGTGGAGGAGCTCGCCGCCCGGGTGGAGACCCACCTGCGGATCGAGGAGCGCCAGCTGCTGCCCCGGATGGCCGGCGTCTTCCAGCCCGGCTCCCGGATCGGCACCCTGCCCGAACTGCTCGACCTGCTCCGCCTCGCCGACGGCCCGTCCGCGTCCGACGCCCTGGTCTGGCTGCTGGAGGGCGTCGACCCGGTGCAGATCGACCGCCTGCTGGCGGACTGCGACGACGAGACCGTCCGCCACTGGCCGCACTGGCGCGACACCTACGCCCGCTGCACCGACCGCCTCTGGGGGCCGGCGGCCCAGTAGCCCGGCGGCCCGGCAGTGACGTCCCGGGGCCGCCCGGGACGTCAGCGGCACGACCCGGGGCCGGATGTCCCGGCGGGACTGATGTCCCGCCGGGACATTTCCGGTAGTACGGTGTTCGTATGAGCACCGACCAGCAGCAGGTGTCGGTCCCGCCCGGGCGGCGCGACCGCAAGGCCCGCCGCACCCGCGAGGCGATGGCCGACGCCGCGCTGCGCCTCACCCTGGAACACGGCCTGGCCGCCCTCGCCGTCGAGCACGTCACCGACGCCGCCGACGTCTCCCGGCGCACCTTCAGCCGCTACTTCCCGTCCCGCGAGGACGCCGTCCTCGACCCGCTGCGCACCGACTTCGCCCGGATCAACGAGCACCTCGCCGCCCGGCCCGCCGCCGAGGCCCCGGTCGCCGCCTACCGGGCCGCCGTCACCGCCTGGCTGCACGACGGCGACCACCCGGCCTGGCACCGCCGCCCCGGCATGCGCGCGCTGTTCGCGCTGATCGACGAGGAGCCCGCGCTGACCGCCGCCTACCGGCGGATCGCCGTCGCCGAGGAGGAACGGTCGATCCGGCTGGTCGCCGCCCGGCTCGGCCTGCACCCGGAGACCGACCTGCGGCCCGCCGTCGCCGTCGGCCTCGGCGTCGCCGCCCTGCACGCCGCCACCCGCACCTGGGTGCGCGACCCGGCGGGCGACCTGCCCGCCCTGATCGACCGCGCCTTCGACCTGGTCGCGGCCGAACCCCCGAACTGACCGGCCGTCGGCGCGGCCGGACCGCCGCGCCGACCGGCCGTCAGGAACCCTCCGCACCACCCGCGCCCGCCCCGGGCGCGGCGCACGAAAGGACCGACCACCCATGACCACCCAGGAGTTCACCGGCCGCACCGCTCTCGTCACCGGCGCCGCCTCCGGCATCGGCCTGGCCGTCGCCACCCTGCTCGCCGAGCGCGGCGCGAGCGTCGCCGTCGCCGACTACAACCTGGACGGCGCCCGGGAGGCCGCCGCCGCCCTCGAGGCGACCGGCGCGAAGGCCCTCGCCGTGCAGGTCGACGTCACCGACCCGGCCTCCGTCGAGGCCGCCGTCCGCGCCACCGTGCAGGGCCTCGGCCCGCTCTCGCTGGCCGTCAACAACGCCGGCATCGGCGGCGCGATCGCCCCCACCGGCGAGTACGAGCCGGAGGCCTGGCGGCGGGTGCTCGCCACCAACCTGGACGGCGTCTTCTACTCGATGCGCTACGAACTGCCGGAGATCCTCGCCGCGGGCGGCGGCGCGATCGTCAACATGGCGTCCATCCTCGGCACCAACGGCTTCGCCGGCTCGCCCGCGTACGTCGCCGCCAAGCACGGCGTGGTCGGCCTGACCAAGACCGCCGCGATCGAGTACGCCCCGCAGGGCATCCGGGTCAACGCGGTCGGCCCCGGCTTCATCGACACCCCGCTGCTCAAGGACACCGACCCGGCGGGGCGCGAGCTGCTGATCTCACTGCACCCCGCCGGACGTCTCGGCCGCGCCGAGGAGGTCGCCGAGCTCACCGCGTTCCTGCTCTCCGACCGGGCGTCCTTCGTCACCGGCAGCTACCACCTGGTCGACGGCGGCTACTCCGCCCGCTGACGCCCGGTCGGCGGCGGCCTTCCCCGGGACCTGCCGGGGGAGGCCGCCGCCGATCTTCACCCGCTGCCGCCGTCATCGGCGTTCGATCACCCTGACGTCCTCGCCCGGCTGCCAGGTGCTGATCACCAGCCGGTCGTCCGCCACCTCGGTCAGGGTGGCCCGCCGGAGCTCCAGCCGGAACGCGTGGAACGGGCCGGGCGGCGGGTCGGGCAGGCCGGCCAGGTAGCCGGCGATGTCGGTCGGATCGGTCAACTCGACCGCGGACAGGGCGAGTTTCGCATCCCCACCGGTCATGCTGGTGTCCGGCCCCGGGTTCGAGTGCAGCGCGCAGCGCGGGTCGCGGCGCAGGTCGAGCGCCTTGACCGCGCCCGCCATCGAACCGAGGAACAGGTCGGCGCCGATGAAGTCCACCTCGATGCCGCTCACCCGGGGCGCGCCGTCGCTGTCCAGCGTGGCGAGGACGTGGTGCCGGTGCGCCTCGAAGCGGGCGCGGATGCGCGGGGCGAGATCAGGAGCCTGCTGCTCGAAGTCCTGCCAGGTCGTCATGCGCGCGAGTGTAGGCCGACGCACCGTCGGAACCGTGGATCTGTCGGCGGCCCGGCCTACACTCGCGCGCATGGAGACCTACATCGCCTTCCTGCGGGCGATCAACGTCGGCGGCCGCACCGTGAAGATGGAGCGGCTGCGCGAGCTGTTCACCGGCCTCGGGCTGGACGGCGTGCGGACGTACATCCAGAGCGGGAACGTGTTCTTCCGTACCGCGGAGACCGACCGGGCGGCGCTGACGGCCCGGATCGAGGCCGGTCTCGCGGAGGGCCTGGGCTATCCGGTGCCGGTGATGCTGCGCACGGTCGAGGAGGTGGAGGCGCTGGTCGCGCTCGACCCGTTCGCGGGCGTGGAGGTCACCGACGAGGTCCGGCTGTGCGTGCTGTTCCTGTCCGAGCCGCTGCCGCCCGAGCTGGAGCTGCCGGCGGCGTCGCCGAAGGGCGACTGGGAGATGATCGGCGCGAGCGGTGACGCGGCGTTCGTGGTGATGCACGTCCGGGGCGGCCGGCTGAACGGCAACCCGGCCACCGCGTTCCCCCCGTCGTACCGGGGGACGGCGACTTCGCGGTTCTTCCACACCACCGCGAAGATCGCCGCGGCGGCCCGCAAGGGCTGACGGCCGGTCAGTGCGGGTAGGCGCGGGGCGGGCGCCGGCGGGGGAGGCCGTCCTGGAAGGCGGCGACGGCGGTGGCGACCTGGCGCATCAGCACGGTGTTCTCCAGCCGGTCGAGGTAGAGGTGGCGGGCGGCCAGCGCCTCCACCGTCACGCCGAAGTACAGCGTCATCAGCGGGTTGATGAACAGCGCGCTGTTGCCGGTGCGTTCGGTGAACCGGACGTCGCCGAACTCGCCGCGCAGGGCGGCGGCGATCGAGCCGTGGACGATGCTCGGGTGTTCGGGGCACTCCTGGCGGGCGTGTGCCACCGCGTCCAGGTAGAGCGCGGATTCGGGCGCGTCAGCGGGGAGCGAGAACGCGCCGAGGTAGCCGCCGTCGCGCTGCAACGCGGCCAGGTTCTCCAGCACCAGGCTGTGGCTGACGCCGTGATAGGCGTCGATGCCGAAGCCCAGACAGGCGACCAGGCGGGTCGGGACCTCGGTGAGGCCGGCGACGGCGGCGAGCGAGGCCATGTCCTCCTCGGGGGTGCCGAGTCCGGCCTCGTCGCCGCGCAGCAGGATGTCGGTGCCGCCGTCGACCAGCAGGATCGCGTCGATGCCGAGGTGTTCGACCAGGGCCCGGTAGGCGGCGCGCAGCGGCTGGACGCCGGTGGACGGGAACGCCCAGACGGTGTCCGGCTGTTGGTGCTCGCGCAGCCAGCGGGCCAGCGAGCGCTCCGGGAAGTAGGTGCCGGCGGAGCGGGTGTCGGGGGTGATCCGGGCCAGGTCGGGGGCCTGCCAGACGTCCAGGCCGAGGCCGTACAGGTCGCTGAAGGAGAAGTTCGCCAGGTGCACCTCCCGCCCGGCGGCACGCAGCGCGAGCGCCAGCGGCAGGCCCGCGTAGACGTCGAAGCCGCCGCCCGCGCCGGCGATCAGGATGCGGTCGGCGGCGAGCAGGCGGGTGAGCAGCGGCGGCTGGAACAGGCTGGTGGTCACCGGGCGGACGGTAGCAGGCGGCCCGGGTCAGCTCTCGTGCTGGGCGAGCAGTTCCCGGGCGTCGGCGAGGTCTTCGGGGGTGGGGGCGTCGTCCTGGGTGAGGCGGTGGCGCCAGTAGCCGGTGAAGTGGACGTGGGTGCGGGGGAGCCGGCGGTCCGTCAGGAGGTGGCGGCGCAGGGCGCGGACGGTGCCGGCCTCGCCGGCCAGCCAGGCGCGGTCGAGGTCGGCGGGCAGCTCGGCGGCGCGGACGGCGGTGAGGAGTCGGTCGCCCGGGGCGGCGTCCTCGCGGTGGATCCAGTGGGCGGTCAACTCGCCGAAGCCGAGCAGGGGTTGCCGCTCCTGCGGTCCGGCGGTCTCGATCCAGGCGTGCGCCCGGGCACCGGCCGGGAGGGCCTCCACCAGGGTGGCGAGCGCGGGCAACGCCGACTCGTCGCAGGCGAACAGCAGCGGCCGGCCGCCGTCCAGCGGGAACGGGCGGGCGAACTCGGGGGAGGGGCCGAACATCGCCAGCAGCTGCCCGGGCCGGGCGCGGGCCGCCCAGTTCGCCGCCGGGCCGTCGCCGTGCAGCACGAAGTCGACGTCCACGGCGTGCAGTTCGGCGTCGTGGGCGCGGATCGTGAAGGACCGCATCCACGGGCGGCGGTGCTCGGGGACGGCGTGGCAGGCCCGGTACCAGTCCATCAGGTCCTGGCCGGGGGCCGCCGCGGGCAGCTCGGGCCGGTCCTGTCCCGGGCGCGGGAAGTACAGCTTGACCTGCTGGTCGGGCCCGGCCAGGGCGAACTCGCCGGGCGGCAGCGCGAAGCTCACCCGGGCGGTGCGCGGGGTGGGACGGTGGGCGGCGGTGACGGTCAGCTGACGGATCGGCAGGTCGGGCACGGCGGGCTCCCGTCGGATCGGTGATGTCCCGGGCAGCCTGCCGCGACCCGCTCACAGCCTGCTGTCAGCCGGCTGTCACCGCCGCGCGGTCAGTGCGAGAGCACGTCCCGCAGGGCCTCCTCGGTGCGGCCGATCACCGTGTAGCCGTCGTCGGCGGTGATGATCGGGCGCTGGATCAGCGCCGGGTTCGCAGCCATCGCCTCGACCCAGCGGGCCCGGTCGGCGTCCTCGCGGCCCCAGGACCGCAGGCCCAGCTCCTTGCCGACCGGCTCGTCGAGGCGGGCGACGTCCCACGGCTCCAGGCCGAGACGGCCCAGCACCTCGGTCAGCTCGGCGACCGTCGGCGGCTGCTCCAGGTAGCGGCGCACGGTGTACTCGGCGCCCGCCGCGTTGAGCTCGCCGAGGGCGGTGCGGCACTTGCCGCACCGCGGGTTGATCCAGATCTCCATGACCGGCCAGCCTACCCACCGGCCCCGGCCGGTCGGCCGCGGCTCGTCGGCGGCCCGGCGGGAACCCGGGTGCGTCACCCGGCCGTTCTCGCTCCGGACAGATAAATATGACTGCCGCTGGGGGAGTTGCATGGACATCGCCGAGATCGTCACCGAGCTGATGGGCCCCGAGGGACACCGCGACCCGCACCCGCTGTACGAGCGGCTGCGCGCGTTCGGGACGACCGTGCGGACCGACGAGTACCTGGTGATGGTCACCGGCCACGAAGAGGCCGACGAGATCCTGCGCAACCCCGCCTTCGGCGTCATCGAGCCGGACCTGCGCGCCCAGTTCGAACCCGACTTCCTCGACCACCCGGGCAAGACCCTGCTGGGCGACTCGATCCTGGAACGCAACGCGCCCGACCACGGCCGGATGCGCTCGCTGATCTCCTCGGTGTTCACCCCGCGCCGGGTCGCCGCCCTGACACCCGCCGTCACCGCCGCCGTCGAGGACCTGCTCGACGAACTCGCCGAACACGCCGACGGCGACGACGGCCCGGTGGACTTCCTGGACGCCTTCGCGTTCCGGCTGCCGATCGGCGTGATCTGCGAACTGCTCGGCGTCCCCGACGAGGACCGGCACCTGTTCCGCCCGCTGGCCGCCGACCTCACCGTCACCCTGGAGTTCCTGGCCGGCGACGAGGAGACGGCCGCCGCCGACCACGCCGCCGTCGAACTCTCCCGCTACTTCGCCGAACTGGCCGCCCGCCGACGCGCCGACCCGAAGGACGACCTGGTCAGCGCCCTGGTCGCGACCGCCGACGCCGACCCGCAGCGGCTGTCCGACACCGAACTGCTGGCCAACCTGGCGCTGCTGCTGGTCGCCGGCTTCGAGACCACCGGCAACCTGCTCGGCAACGCCCTCGCCCTGCTCCTCGAACACCCCGACACCGCCGCCGCACTGCGCGACGGCACGCTCGACCCGGCCGCCCTGGTCGACGAGGTGCTGCGGTTCGACTCGCCGGTCCAGGTCACCTCCCGGATCGCGCTCACCGACGGCCTCACGGTCGGCGACCTGCCCGTCCCCCGGGACACCGGCGTCCTGCTGCTCCTCGGCGCCGCCAACCGCGACCCGCGCCGCTACACCGAGCCCGGCCGCTTCGACCCGACCCGCACCGAGGGCCGACCCCTCAGCTTCGGTGCCGGCCCGCACTACTGCCTGGGCGCCCAACTCGCCCGCCTGGAGGCCACCGTCGCCCTGCCCGCCCTGCTGCGCCGCTTCCCCGCCCTGACGGCGGCCGGTCCGGCCGTCCGCCGTGAGCGGTTGGTGCTGCGCGGCTTCGGCACCCTGCCCGTGACGCTCACCGACCGCTGACGGGCTGCCGCCCGGCCGCCGCCGCGGGCCTGCACTGCTCTCTCGGCACCCGGGCGGCCGGGCCGGAGGCCGCGACCGAGCGGCCCGTCGCGAGTGGTTGGCGCTGCGTGGCCTCGGCGCGGTGATCGCCGCCCGCCGGCGGGCTGCCGTTCGGCCTCGACCGTCCCGCCTGCCGCCGACCGGCCGGCCCGCTCACCTGCCGCCCGGCGGTGGCCGCGGGCCCGCACTACTCTCCCGGCGCCCGGCCGGCCGGGCCGGAGGCCGCCGTCGTGCTGTCCGCGCTTCGGCGCCGGTGGCCTGCCGCAGCAGCGGCTCCAAGGGGGTGACGCAGGCCACCGAAGCAGGTGAAATATGCTCCAATCGGGCCCAAAGGCCCAATTCGTCGGGACTTTGGTAAGGGGTGGCCCCGGCCGACGGCACGGGACGATGGAAGTGAATCGCACCCGTACCAGGGCACCCGCCGAAGGAGGTCAGCATGCCCGCGCCCACCGTCGACCCTGTGCGGGTCCAGCCGGCCCAGGCTCCTGACCGCCGGGCCGCCGCCCGCTGGGAAGCCGCCATGGCCGAGGCGCTGCGCACCCCGCTGTGGGTGCGTGTCCTGCCGGTGCTGCTGCTGGTCGCGGATCTGGCGCTGGAGGAGTCGGTGCCCCGGGTCGTCGCCGCAGGCTTCGTGCTGACGGTGCTGCCGGTGGTCGTCGCGTTCAGCGCCGGTCCCGCCGTGGTGGCGGGCGCCACCGCCGTGACCGTCGGGCTCCAGGCGCTGCTCGCGCTGCGGGCCGGGCACTTCCAGGAGCAGCACCACCTGTGGACGTACCTGGCGACCGTGCTGGCCGGGGTGATGGGCGCCGGGCTGTCGATCCAGCGTCGCCGCCAGGCCCGCGACCTGGTCCGGATGCGGACCGTCGCCGAAACCCTCCAGCACACCGTGCTGCACCCCGTCCCCGCCCGGGTCGGGGAACTGCGGGCCGCCGGGCTGTACCGGGCCGCGGAGGCCGACGTCGGCATCGGCGGCGACCTTTACGACGTGTGCGAGACCCGGCACGGCACCCGGATCCTGTTGGGGGACGTGCGCGGCAAGGGCCTGGAGGCGGTGCGCACCGTCGCCGACGTGATCGGCGCGTTCCGGATCGCCGCCCACGAGACCGCCGACCTCGGCGACCTCGCCGCCCAACTCGACCGCCAGGTGCGGCGGTCGGCCGAGCAGCGCGGCGACGGCGAGCTGTTCGTCACCGCCGTGCTGCTCCAGCACGACCCGTTCACCGGCCGGTTCGAGCTGGTCAACCGCGGCCACCTGGCCCCGCTGATGGTCGCCCCCGGCACGGTCGCCGCCGTCCGCTGCGCCGAGGACCTCCCGCTCGGCCTCGGCCACCTCGCCCCCGGCCCGGCCCCGGCGCCCACCGGCGTGGCGCTGCCGCCCGGGCACAGCCTGCTGCTGCACACCGACGGCGTCACCGAGGCCCGGGACCGCGACGGCGAGTTCTACCCGCTGGCCGCCCGGCTCGGCACGCTGCCGATCACCGATCCGGACACCCTGGTCGACTTCCTCGCCCAGGACGTCCGCCGGCACGCCGGCGCCCTCACCGACGACGTCGCGGTGCTGGCGCTGCGCGCGCACTGAGCGTTCGGCCCCTCAGATCGGCCCGGCAGATCGGCCCCGTAAGGACGCTCAGGTCGAGCCGTTGATCACCGAGTTCTGGATCGCCCCGACCGCCAGGTCGTGGTCGGCCAGCACCTGGTCGTAGGTGCCGTCGGTGATCAGCCGGTTCATCGCCCGCATCAGCACGTCGCGCAGCGCCGCGTCCTCCTTGCGCACCGCGATGCCGAACGGCCGGGGCTGGATCTGCGCGCCGCCGATCTGGAAGGCGTTGCCGTTGTCCACGGTCCGGGTCGCGTACTGGGCCTTCGGGTAGTCGGTGATGAACGCGTCCGCCGAGCCCTTCAGCTTCTCCAGCGCCGAGGTGTCGTCGTCGGTCTCCACCATCTTCAGCGGCTTCGAGTCGTGCCCGCAGACCTTCGCCTGGCGCTGCACCAGGTCGTCGTGGGTGGTGCCCTTCTTGACCACCACGGTGTGCCCGCACAGGTGGTCGATGTCGGTGATGTTCTGCGGGTTGCCCTTCTTGACGGCGAGGCCGATGCCCGCCATGAAGTAGTCGACGAAGTCCACGCCGGGGCCGGTCTGGTTGCCGTCCTTGTCCAGGCCCTCCTCGCGTTCGCGGGTGTCGGTGATGCCGGACATCGCGATGTCGAACTGGTGGCTCATCAGGCCGGGCAGCACGTTCGCGAACGGCCCGGCGTCCTGGAGCTCCAGCCGGACGCCGAGGGCCGCGCCCAGCTTCTCCGCCAGGTGCGGGTCCAGACCGTCCGCCTCGTTGCGGTCGTTGCGGTACACCACCGGCGCGGCGGTGAACGAGGTGCCCACCTTCAGCACGCCGGCCTTGCGGACCGACTCCGGCAGCAGCGCGTGCAGGTCCACCTTGCTCTCCTGGGAGGCACCGGTGCTGCCGCAGCCGCCCAGCAGCAGCGCCCCGCCGATGACGGCGACGAGCGCGGTGCGCCCCCGCCCGGTCGTGTGTGCCATGGTCGTCGTCTCTCCCCGTGGTCAACGGCGGAACTGACGACGGCCCGGGGCTCCGGACGGCATGGCGGCATGGCCGAAGGCGGCAATGGCAATACCGAGGGACATCCCTCGGCCGGCCGCCGTTCCGGCTAGATCATGGGCGACTATAGCCAGCATGGCCACGCCACCCCTAGGGCGGTCCACCAAATGCCGCCCACGTCACCTGCGCTGACGTCCGATCAGACCCGGTCCGGCACGGTTCGTCCACGTCGAACGCCGGACGGAGCCTATGACCAGCCCGGGTCGGTGAACCGCGGCACGGTGTCGGGGCTCCCGTCGGCGCCGGTCGGCAGCGGGCTCGGGGCGGGGCCGAACGGCTCGGTGGCGCCCGGGTCCCTGACCTTCGCGGTGGCCGCGACCGTCACATTGCCGGGCACGCCGATGCTGACGGTCACGCCCGTCCCGTCCGAGGTCCGCGCGCCCGCCTCGTACGCCGAGTTCTCGGTCAGCGTGTAGCCGCGGCCGGTCCAGTACGCCCGGACCTGCTCCAGCAGCCGGGGCCGGTTGGCCTCGGAGACCTTCGTCAGCACGTACCGGCGGAGCGTCAACTGCGCGCTGCCGTCGTTGTCCCGGCGGGCGTTCTCGTGCGGCACCGAGCGGAACGCGTCGTCGGCGAACCGCACCGCGGGCGTCAGCGCCGAGGTGGTGCCGTCCACCAGCTCCTGGAGCCGGCCCCGGGCCAGGTCCGCGGCCGGCGCCGAAGCCCCGCCCGTCGCCCCGGCGGAGCCGCAGCCCGCCAGCACCGGTCCCAGCAGCAGCGCCGCGACGGCGCCCGCCGCCGCCAGCCTCGTCCGGCCGCCCACCGGCGTCACACCGACCAGAACGGGTCGTGCCGGCGCGGCATGGTGTCCATCACGCCGTCCGGGCCCATCGGAACGGTCGAGTCGCCGCCGAACGGGTACGAGGTGCCGCTCGGCGGCACGTCCTGGACCCGCGCCAGCAGGGTCGCGTTGCCCGGGATGCCGATCCGCAACTCGACCGTCCCGAGCGGCGACTCGGCCCGCAGCAGCGGCAGCACCGGGTCGTCCTCGCCGGCCACCCGCCAGCCCCGGGCCCGCCAGGCCCGGGTCAGCTGGGCGAGCAGCTCCGGGTAGCGGTCCGCGGAGAGCCGGGTCATCAGGTAGCGGCGCTTCTCCAGGTGCGCGGTGCCGTCCGGCTCCCGGGTGTACGGGTGCTCGTGCTCCACCGCCACGTACGGGCCGTCCGACCAGTCCGCGGGCGGGTTCAGCGCCGTCGGGGCGGAGTCCAGCAGCTCGTCCACCGCCGCCTTCGCGGCCAGCAGCGCGGCCGACGGGTGGGGTGCCGCGAAGTCGTTCATCGCCGGTCCTGTCCGATCACCCGGTCACCGTGACCGGAGACGATCATGCCCATGTTGCGCAGCGAGTGGCCGTCCCGGCCGTCGCCCTGATTCCAGTAGTCCGAGTGCGACTGGAAGCCCAGCGGGCCGTCCGCCACGTCGAAACGGTGCGCGCCGAACTCGGAACTCGCCGGGTCCTGCCCGAACCAGAGCTCGTGCGGATCACCGTGCCCGGCGATCTTGTCACCGATGAAGCCGCCGAGCACGGCGCCCGGCGGGCCGCCGAGCAGGCCGCCGATGCCCGCGCCGATGCCGATGCCCTTCGCCTCGGCGTGGCTCGGCAGGTGCGAGACCGGGTCGTGCTCGGCCGCGCCCACCCACACGTGCGAGCCGTCCACGCCCAGCTGGGAGGCCTGCTGCGCGCCGGTGCCGGGCGAGCCCACCAGGATGATGTCGTCCGCGGGTATGCCGCCCGGCCGCTGCGCCGCCTGCCCGACGGTGAACGAGCCGTAGCTGTGGCCGAGCGCGGTCAGGTGCGCCGGCTGGCCCTCGTGCGAGGCGCGCAGGCCCTGCAGGAAGCCCTGGTAGGCCTCGCCGCCCTGCTTGGCCCGGGCGTCGCCGGCCACCGCCAGCGCGTCGGGGCTGATCCCCTTGGCCTGCGGGGCGTCGTAGCCCAGCCAGGCGATCGAGGCGGTCTTGCGGGTCGGGTCGATGTCGTGCGCGGACTGCCACAGGTCGCGGGCCCGGTTGGCGTCGCCCGCGCCCATGTTCTTGACCTCGGTGTTCAGGCCGGGCACGTACGCCACCACGTCGTCCGCGGTGTCCGGGTTGCCGTACGCGATCGCCGCCCGGCCCTGGCCCTGGTCGCCGATCACCATCAGGTAGGCGGGCGGCTGCTTGCCCTGGTCGTCCTTCAGGCGGCCCTGGATCGCGCGGAAGCCGTCCAGCTTCTTCCTGTCCCAGTCCGACAGGTTCTGCCGGGACGACAGGTCGTTCACCATCCGGTCGAGGTTGATCCGGTTGGCCTGGTCGCGGGCCGGGGTGGGGATGCCGTTGCGGTTGCCGATCTCGTCCGGGTGCTGGGCGATCATCCGCTGCTGCTCGTCCGCCGGCAGCGACTTCCACCAGGAGTTCACCTCGGTCGGCGAGGCGTTCTGGTCCGGCATGCCCGCCAGCACCAGGTCCTCGCTGCCGGTGAACGCGCTCATCAGCGTGCTGTTCAGCCGCATCGCGGCCGTGCCCGGGTCGAGGCCGGCGCCGGTGCGGGCGTCGGTGGTGTACTGGCGCAGCCGCTGGGCCGTCACCTGGTCGGCGTGCGCGGCCTTCGACAGCGCCTCGCCGATCCGGTCGCGCAGGTCGGCGCCCTGCCGGGCGCGGTCCGGCGCGTCCGGGTCGTGCCGCTCGGCGGCGGTCGGCGGCGGCCAGGAGATCCCGCCGTCGTCGGAGACCTCGAACCCGCCGGCCTGCGCCTCCTGGAGCGCCCGGCGCAGGTCGGCCTGGGCCAGCACGAAGGCCTCCGCGCCCTCCCGCAGGACGGGCGCGATCCGGGTCAGCTCCAGGTGGGCGGCGAACAGCCTGCCGGTGGTCCGGGACAGCGACTGCCGGGCGCTGTCGGCCGCGGCGCCGGTCCACCCGGAGTCCCGCACCCGGTTGTCCACCCCGGCCTGCCACTGCTGGGCGTCGTCGGCGACGGCGTCGGCGAGCGCCCGGTACGCGTCGGCGGCGCCGAACAGCCGCTGCGGGTCCGCGTCGCGGAGCGTGGGGACGTCCATGCTCACCGCCCGCCGGCCGCGGTGACGGTGCTGCCCGCGACCTGCTCGGCGCTGCGGTAGTTGGCGGCGGTCCGGTGGAGGTTGCCGCCCTGCTGGTCCATCTCCGCGGACAGCCGGTCGAGCGTCGACTTCCACGCGCCGGTGCAGGCCTCCAGCTCACTGCCGGTCAGCCAGCCGCGCAGCCCGCCCTCCGCACTGTCGGACGGACCGAGCACCCGGGTGGTGGCGCTCGGCAGTCGCTCGGCGACCACCTGCGCGGTCTGCCCCGCCCCGTCCAGCTCGTCCGGATTCACCTGGAACCCGCCACCACTGCCGCCTGGGCCCACGTCGCGCACGCCATCCCCCAACACCGGTGTCGGTTCGACCACTTGAGCGGGTCATGCTAGCGAAACCCGGCCGCCGGGCCCAGCGAAGTTCACCACATCGCCGCATACCGCCCGGTACGCGGTTCGGTGCGTACTTTGACCATGCTTTACCGCATCGGGCGAACTGATGACCCGTCACCGATCCCTCGCGCCGGCCGGGAGCGACCCGGTACGGTCGGGGCCGGGTGCGGCGCCCGCCGCTGCCCGCAGGCCCCCGAGGGAGCGATGTGAGTCCCATCCGCGCCGCCCGGCGCACCGCCTTCGCTGCTGTGCTGCTCACCTTCCTTGCGGGGTGCTCCGGTTCGGCGCACCACGAGACGGGCGACAGGGTTGTCGGGCTGTCGCCGGGCGAGTCCCCGGCCGGGACGGTCGTGCCGCAGCCCTCGCGGTCGGACCCGCCTCCGGTCGATCCCGCGCACTGGCCGACCGGATTCTCCCGGACGGAGACGGTGCGCTACCCGGACGCGGCGGTGATCCGCGCCGAGTACACCGGCGAGGCCTACCTGAACCGCCTGGCCGCCACCTGGCACGTCACGCTGGAGGCCCCCACCACGTACGACTTCCCCCGACCGGGCCTGCTCCGGAGTGGCCACAACGCGGGCACGGCCGTGTTCTGGATCGCGGCCACGTGGGCGCCGAGCGGCTCCCTCCTGACGGTCACCTGCACGGCCGCCACCGCCGAACCCCGGGCCGACGACTTCCTCGCCGACTGCGCCCGGCTCGACTACCCGGACAGCACGCCCGCGGCCACCGCACGCTGGGTGCACGACACCTGGCCGGGCCTGCACACCGCCGCGGCGGGCCTCACGAACGGTTCCATGGAGAGCCCGCCGCACCGCTCCGGCCCCGTCGCGGTCCTGCTGCACGAGGGCACCGCGGAGGCGTACGGCGGGGCCTTCCGCAACATCCGCCTGTTCGGCCTCGACCAGGACTGACCGGGCCGACGGGCCGTCAGGCCACCGGCACCGGCTCGGGGCCCGGCGCGGGCTGCCGGACGGCCGCGCGGTGCAGCAGGACGGCGACCAGCACCGCGGTGACGGCGAGCGCGGCCGAGCCGCAGCGCAGCGCCAGGTGGAGCGCGTCGACGAACGCGGTGTCGACGGCGGCCTGCACGGGCGCCGGAGTGGGCGCCGCAGCGGAGTCGGCGCCGTGGCCGGTGAGCGCGGACACCGCGTGCGAGACCTGGCCGACGGGCACGCCGAGCCTCGGCAGATCGGTGCTGAGCGAGTCGGTCAGACGGTTGGTGAGGACGGCGCCGAGGACGGCGATGCCGAGCACGCCGCCGAGTTCGCGCAGCGTGTTGATGGTGGCCGAGGCCATGCCGGTCTGCGCCGGGGAGACCCGCTGGAGCACCGCGATCGACACCGGCGAGAACGTCAGCCCCATGCCGAAGCCCAGCACCACCAGCGTCCACACGTACGACCAGTAGTGCGCGTGCCCGCCGTACAGCGACAGCCCGCCGAGGCCGACCGCACACAGCGCGATGCCCAGCACCAGCGGCAGGCGCGGCCCGTGACGGGAGGTCAGCCCGCCGGACAGCGGCGCGGCCAGCATGATCACGGCCGTCATCGGCAGGCCGGCGTACCCGGCGTCGGTGGGGGACCAGCGCATCACGCCCTGGAGCATCAACGGCAGGAAGAACAGCGCGCCGAACATCCCGAAACTGACCATCAGCCCGCTCAGCTGCGCCCCGGCGAGCACCCGGTCGCTGAACAGTCGCAGCTCCAACATCGGCTCCGCGACCCGCAGTTCGACCAGCACGAAGGCGGCGAGCAGGACGACCGCCGCGGCCCCGCAGGCCAGCACCACCGGGTCGGTCCAGCCCCGGCCCGGGCCCTCGATCAGGCCGTAGACCAGCGCGCCCAGACCGGCGGCGGACAGCACCAGCCCGGCGACGTCGATCCGGCGCTCGCGCGGCGCGATCGCCGGCAGCACCCGGTACGCGAGCACCAGGGCGAGCACGCCGACCGGGACGTTGATCCAGAACACGCTGGCCCAGCCGAACGCGTCCACCATCGGGCCGCCGATCACCGGGCCGATCGACAGGCCGAGCGCCGAGACCCCCGACCACAGGCCGATCGCCCGGGCCCGCTCCTTCTCGTCCGTGAACACCTGCCGCAGGATCGCCAGGCTGCCCGGGGTCAGCAGCGCCGCACCGACGCCCTGCAGCATCCGCGCCGCGACCAGCACCCCGATGTCGCCGGCCAGCGCGGCCGCCGCGGACCCGACCGTGAACAGCGCCAGGCCGAACCGGAACACCCTGGTCCGGCCGTACCGGTCGCCGAGCGTGCCGCCGGTGAGCAGCAGCGCCGCGTAGACCAGGCTGTACCCCTCGGCGACCCACTGCAGGCCGCTGATGCCCGCGTCCAGGTCCCGGCCGATCCGGGGCAGGGCGATGTTGACGATGACGTTGTCCAGCATCGCCATGAACATCGTGACGCAGAGCGTGCCGAGCGCCTGCCACTTGTGGCGCGGACTGACCGAACCCTCCACCGAAACCGTCCCCTCCAGGGTGCGCCGAAGTCGCCCCTAACGGTGTTAGGGGCTGCTGGAGCCCCAAGAATGGCCCTAACAGTGTTAGATTGCAAGCGCGATCAGCGCCCCGCACCACCCATCCCGAGGAACCCCGCATGGCCGAGCCCACCCTCACCCGGCAGTCCCTGGCCGCCGCCGCGCTGCACGTCCTCGAACGCGACGGCCTGGCCGGCCTGTCCATGCGCAAGGTCGCCGCCGAGGTCGGCGTCAAAGCCGCCTCGCTCTACTGGCACGTGCGCAACAAGGAAGAACTCCTCGACCTGCTCACCGACGCCCTGCTCGCCGACGCGGAACTCCCGCCCCGCGAAGGCACCTGGCGCGACCAGTTCCTCGAATACGGCCGCGCCTACCGCGCCCTACTGCTCGCCAAGCGCGACGCCGCGAAGGTCGTCGCCGGCCGCCTCACCCCCGGCCCGCACATCCTCGCCGTCCTGGAGGACCAGCTCGACCGCCTCCGCGAAGCCGGCTTCGCCGACGCCGACGCCGCGATGGCCTCCTACCTGCTCTCCGCCTACGTCCAGGGCTTCGTCCTCCAGGAGCAGTCCCCCCTCTCCGCCGCGGAGGCCGCCGGCGCGAGCCGAGGCGAAGTCGCCCGCGCCGCAGGCGACTCCTTCCGCGCCCTCCCGCCCGCCACCTACCCCAACCTGGTGGCCCTCGCCGACGACCTCACCGACCCGGACATGGACACCCGCTTCGAATTCGGCCTCCAACGCCTCGCGGACGGCCTGGCCGCGCTGCTTCCCGGATAGGGGTGCGAAACCAGTGAGAGCACAACCAGGGGCGCGGGGAACTGCGCGAAGGGGAACGCACCCCACCGCAAGATCGCGACCCAGGACAGTGACCTGCGCGTGATCGCGACCTGACGGACGTGGTGTGCGCCTGTCGCGCAGTTCCCCCACGCTCCTGCTTGCGCAGCCCCCGTCAGTTCCCGTCCAGGTAAGGGCTGTACAGCACCGACAGGAACCGTGTCGCCAGCTGGTCGCGCAGCGCCGGCGGCAGCGCGTCGAGCAGCCGGTTGACGCCCGCCATGCGCGACGGCCCGAAGCCCGCCGCAGGCAGTAGCGTGGCGAACGTCGCATCATCGAGCTCGCCCAGGTCGAACTGCCCGAGCATCGCCAGCAGTTCACTCGGCGGAGCGACCGGCCCACGGGCCCGGACGGCGGCCACCGCGGCCCGCAGGGCACTGAGCAGGTCGTCGACGCCGTGCTCGCTGACGCCGGTGAGGGTCACGTGCAGGCTCGCGGGCAGCCCGTCGACGCTCAACTGGGGCTGGAGGAACCACCCGTGGGCGCGCGCCTCGTCCGCCAGTTCCCACAGGTCCAGCGAAGCGTCCGTCGCGCCGAGGGCGACCAGCGTCGCGTCCGGCGAGCCGAGCACCCGCAGCCCGTCGATCCCCTCGACACCCGCGATCAGCCGGCGCGCAGCGCCGAGCGCGGCGCGCCCCAACTCCCGGTAGCCGTCCGCCCCGAGGACTTGCAGGGTGGCCCAGGCCGCGGCCAGCGGCCCCGCGCCCTTGCTGCTCTGGACCGTCGAGTTGACCACCGGGTAGCCGGGCCACTGCGCGCAGGCGAAGTACGCGGCGAGCCGCATCGGCCGGTCCCGGAACAGCAGGACGGAGGCGCCCTTCGGCGCGTACCCGAACTTGTGCAGGTCGCAGGAGAGCGAGGTCACCCCGGGCACCGACAGGTCGAACGCGGGGACGCTCGCGCCCGCTTCGGCGAGCCACGGCAGCAGCCAGCCGCCCACGCAGGCGTCCACGTGGCAGGGCAGTCCGCGTCCGGCCGCGTCGGCGGCGATCTCGGAGACCGGGTCGACCACCCCGTGCGCGTACGAGGGCGCGGAGGCCACCACCAGCACGGTGTTCGGGGTGCACGCGGCCGCCATCGCCGCCGGCACCGCCCGGAACGTTCCGGGGTCCACCGGCACCGCCACCACCTTGACCTTCAGGTAGCGGCCGGCCTTGAAGAAGGCGGCGTGCGCGGTGGACGGGACGACGATCTCCGGTTCGGCGATCCCGGGACGGCTGTCCCGCGCGGCCTTCACGGCCAGCAGGATCGATTCGGTGCCGCCGCTGGTGAAGATCCCCGGCGTGCTGTCGTCCCCGCCGAGCCGGCCGGCGACCGCGCCGACCACCTGGCGCTCCAGCGCGACGATGCTGGGGAACGCCGTCGGGTCCAGGCCGTTGACGTCCAGCATGGCCAGGTACGCGCGCTCCGCGGCCTCCCGGACGTCGGGCCGTCCCGCGTCGTAGGTGTACGCGGTGGTGCGCCCGCCCCGGGTGGGCAGGTCGCGGGCGGTCATCGCCCGCAGCTCGGCCGGCAACTCCTCGGCGGGGCGGCCGAATTGCGGCAGACCGGGGTGAGCGGTGGTCATGTCTCGGCTCCAAGGGGTGAGTCGACGGCGGTGGGCGCGGCGCGGCGGCGGCCGTAGGCGCGCAGGGCGGGCAGCGAGAGCAGCATCAGGGCGGCCGGTACCAGGCTGAAGCCGAGCAGCACGCCGGCCCGGGCGGCGCCGGTCTGCGCCACGGGGTGGTCGGTGGTGGAGGAGACGAACCCGGCGGCGGCCAGCGCCAGCGAGAACAGCCCGGGCCCGGCGGCCAGTCCTGCGGTCTCCCCGGCGGTCCACAGCCCGGTGAACGCCCCGGACTGGAGCCGGCCGGTGCGCGCCGCGTCCGCGTGCACGGTGTCCGGCAGCAGCGACAGCGGCAGCACCTGGAGCGCCGCGTACGCCACGCCCAGCAGCGCGCACAGCACCAGCACCGGCCCGACCCCGACGTCGCCGCGCGCCGCCGGCCAGAGCGCCGCCGAGGCGACGACGAACAGGCCGGTCGCGGCGGTCAGGCAGCGCAGCCGTCCCCAGCGGGCGGCGGCCCGGCCCCACAGCGGGACGGCGACGGCGCTCGGCGCGACCAGGCAGACGAACAGCACCGAGGTCAGGCCGTACCCGCCCAGCCAGTAGGTGGCGACGTACGGCGCCGCCGCCAGCATGATCGCCACCGCGGCGGCCTGCGTGACGAACGCGCCGAGCAGGGCGAAGAACGCCCGGTTGCCGCGCGCGGTGCGCAGCGCCGCCCGCAGCCCGAGCGGCTCCGCGCCCGGCCGGGCGGGCACCCGGCGGGCGCCGAGCGTCGGAATCAGCAGCGTCACCAGCAGCAGCGCGGCGACGGCCACCGCCATCACGGCGTAGCCGCCGCGCCCGCCGCCGGCCAGTGACACCAGCGCCGGGGCGAGGCCGCCCGCGACCAGGATGCCGATGGTCAGGCAGACGATCCGCCACACCATGATCCGGGTGCGGACCCGCGGCTGCTCCGACATCTCGGCGGGCAGCGCCACGTACGGCACCTGGAACAGCGCGAACGCACTGGAGGCGAGCACAAAGGCGACGGTGACCCAGGCGGCGGCGCCGGCGCCGGTGAGCGGGGAGAGGAACATCGCGGCGAACGCGACCGGCAGGGCGAGCGTGCCGGCCAGCAGGATCCGGGTGCGGCGCCCGGTGCGCAGCGCCTCGCGGTCGCTGGCCGCGCCGACCATCGGGTTGAACAGGGCGTCCCAGGCCTTGGGCAGGGCGACCACCAGGCCGGCGACGCCGGCCGGGACGCCGAGCGCGTCGGTCATGAAGTAGAGCAGCAGCAGGCCGGGGACGGTGGAGTGGATGCCGGTGCCGATCGAGCCCACCGCGTACCCGGCGAGCTCCCGTCGCGACAGTGCGCGTTCGGTCACAACGCGCCTCCGTCCAGGCCGAGTTCGCGCTGCACCAGGGCCCGCAGGTGGGTGCGGAAGCGCGGTGCCTGGGCGCGGATCGTCGAGCGGCAGAAGCCGTGCGTGGTCCACAGCACCGTCCACACCGCGAACTCGGCCCGGTCGGGCGTCAACTGCGGCAGTGCGGAGAGGAGTTGGTCGCGGACCGCCTCCAGTAGCGGCCGGGCCCAGCGGTCCTCCAGGTCGGCGAACTCGGCGGCGTCGGCCATCCAGCGGTGCATCCACAGCGCGGGGACGTGCGGCTGTTCCAGGCAGAAGTCCAGGTAGCGGTCGGCGAATCGGGCGGCCGCCCGGGCCGGCTCGGCCGGGGCGGTCCGGGCGAACTCGGCCAACGCGGCGTCGACGGCGGCGCGTTCGGCCTCGTGGGCGCGTCGCATCACCTCGCGGTACAGGTCGGCCTTGGTGCCGACGTGGTAGGCGACGGTGGCGACGTTCAGTCCGGCCGCGCCGGCGATCGTCCGGGTGGTGGTGCCGTCGTAACCGTGTTGCGCGAACAGGTCGGTGGCGGCCGTGAGGATCCGTTCCCGGCTCGCCTCGGCGGCCGTCCGGTGCTGGCTCATGGTGGGGGAGCGTACGCGCGCCCGTCGGCGTCGATCAAGCGTTTGATGGAGGGAGTTTTCGAGCGCCCGCGAACGGCCGCGGGCCCCACCGCAGTGCGGCAGGGCCCGTGGTGACGAAGCGTCGGCAGGCGTCAGCAGTGCGCGAGGGTCTCGCAGTCCTCCCACCGGGTGCCGGTGGCGTTGTCACCCGAACCGGCGGGCGCGACCAGCGAGTTGGACTTCAGCCGGGCAGTGGCGGCCGGGCCGGCGGCCAGCCGGACGGCGATCGCGTCGACCACCGGGCGCGGGCTGGTGCCGGCGTAGTTGTTGACCATCACGACGAACGCCAGCTTGCGGCCGTCGGGCGCGGTCGCGTAGCCGAGCAGGTTGTCGACGCCGCCCATCGAACCGCTCTTGGCGTGCACGTTGTTCTCGGCCTTGGTGCCGCGCATCCGGGCGGCCAGCGTGCCGCCGACCATCCGCTCCGGGTTGCCCGCCACCGGCAGCGCGTTGTACCAGGCGTCGAACCACGGCTTGTCCTGCGCGAGCTTCAGCAGGCCCGCCATCCGGGCGGGGGTGGTCAGGTCGTAGCGGGACAGGCCGGAGCCGTCCACCTGACGGGTGGTCGGGCCGGTTATGCCGTTCGCCGTCAGGAAGGCGTTGACCTGGTTGATGCCGGTCGCCCAGTCGCCGCGACCGCCCTTGACCTTGCCGATCTCCTTGGTCAGGTGCTCGGCGATGCCGTTGTTGCTGATCTTCAGCATCGGGACGATCAGCTCGGCGAGGGTCTTCGACTGGTGCGAGGCCAGCGGCTGCGAGGTCTCCGAGCCGGAGGCCGACTGCACCCCGCGCACCACCCGCACGCCGTGCCTGGCCAGCGCGCCCGCGAACACCTTCCCGGCGTACGTGCTCGGGTCCTCGACCGTCAGCCAGGAGGTGACCGGCGCGGCGCCGGCCGCGATGCTGCCGGACAGCGCGACGTCGTTGCTGCCCCGGCGCCGGTCCACGCCGACGCTCGATCCGCTGCCGGCCGCGCCGGTGGTGACGGCGCCGGTGAACTTCATCGGCGCCTCGGCCGGGTTCAGCGTCACCTGGGCGGCCTCGCCGGCCGCACCCGGGGTGACCGTCACCTGGACGGTGTCCATCATGTACTCGGCGTCATTGGCGACGGTCAGCCCGGCGATCTGCGGGCTGTACGAGTACGGCTCGTCGTCCCAGGCCCAGCCCGGGCCGAGCGGCGTCGAGTCGTACCGGGTGCCGTCGGCCAGCAGCCGGCCGGTGACGGTGGTGACGCCGCTCGCCGCGACCTTGGCGGCCAGGTCGTCGAGGTCCTGCACCAGCAGGCTGGGGTCGCCGCCGCCCTTCAGCACCAGGTCGCCGACCAGGGTGTCGCCGTAGGTGGTGCCGGTGGCGCGGACCTCGGTGGTGAACCGGTAGTCCGCGCCCAGCAGGTCGAGCGCCGCGGTCGAGGTCACGGTCTTCAGGGTGGACGCCGGGGTGAACAGCGCCTGCGGCTGCTTGGCGAACAGCACCTCGCCGGTGGTCGCGTCCAGCACCTCGACGCCGGCCTGCGCGCTCGCCAGCCGGGGGTCGGCGAGCAGGGTGTTCAGGTCGGCGGTCAGCGTGGCGTCGGCCGGCTTCGGGTCGTCGGCCTGCGCCGAGACGGCGAGCAGGGAGGCGGCGAGGACCGCGGCCGCGAGCGGCAGGCTGCGGCGGTACGGGCGTGCGGGCACGGTGGCTCCAGGGTGCGGATCGGCCGGGGTGCGCGCGTCACCCACGCCCCCCGTTTTGTCCGGGACATTACCATCTGATGGTGAATCAGATGATCTTTCCCGTGGACGTCCTGGGGAGATCCGGCGACCCCCTAGGGCCCCCTCCTTCCCTACGCCCCGTCGCCCCGAAAGGTCGCACCCCGAACCGCCGCGACCGTCCCGGATACACTGACGCGGGCTTCGACAGGCCGACGTCCGGGACGGGAGACATGGGCGCGCACGCTGGACTGACGGTCGACCGGATCACCCGCGCCGCCGCCGAACTCGCCGACCAGGTCGGCATCGACAAGGTCACCGCCTCCGCCCTCGCCCGCGGCTTCGGGGTCAAGGACGCCAGCCTCTACTCGCACGTCAAGAGCCTCCGGGAGATCCGGACCCGGGTCGCCCTGCTCGCCACCGAAGAGGTCAACGACCGCATCGCGGGCGCCGTCGCCGGCCGCTCCGGCGCCGACGCCCTCACCGCCTTCGCCGACGCCTACCGCGGCTACGCCCAGCAGCACCCCGGCCGCTACGCCGCCACCCAACTGCGCCTGGACCCGGCCGACTTCACCGACACCGACGCCCTCGCGCGAACCGTCGAACTCACCGGCGCGATGATGCGCCACTACCGACTCGACGAACCCCACCTGACCGACGCCGTCCGCCTGCTGCGCTCCACCTTCCACGGCTTCATCGCCATCGAGGCCAACGGCGGCTTCCACCACCCGCGCAGCGCGGACGACTCCTGGCGGCGCATCGTCTCCGGCCTGCACCAACTGCTGGAGAACTGGGCCTAAGCCCTCCGCCCCGCCGGCAGGAACGCGGCCGGCACCGCCGTCAGCAGCACGAACCCCAGCGCCACCGCGAACACCGTCCGGAACGCCCCGACCGTCCCCGCACCCCCGTGCGAGGCATGCGCCAGCACCAGCGCCACCACCGCCGTACCGACCGCCGCGCCGAGCTGCTGCGCGACCGCGTTCACGGTGGTCGCGGCGGGCACCGAGGCCGGCGGCAGCGAGTGGTAGAGCGTCACCATCACCGGCGAGGCCGCCAGCGCCAGGCCCACGCCCTGGACGAACAGCGCGACCAGCAGCAGCCCGCCGGGCTCCGCGTCACCGGTCCGGACGAACACCGCCAGACCCGCGGCCACCAGGCCCAGCCCGGCCAGCACCAGCGCCCGCGGATTGCTCCGGGCGTCGATCACCCGCCCGACCAGCAGCACCGCCACGCCCGCGCCCGCCCCCTGCGCGACCATCACCAGCCCGGCCGCCAACGGGCCCCGCCCGCCCGCCTGCTGGAAGAACAGCGGCACCAGCACCACCGCGCCGTACAGGCCGAAGCTGTTCAGCAGCGAGACGGCGGCCGACGCGGCGAACGCGCGGTCCCGGAACAGCCCGAAGTCCAGCAGCGCCCGCCCCCGGTCCTCCCGACGACGGCGCGTCAGCAGCCCGTGCGCCGTCAGCAGCACCGCCGCCGCCAGCAGCGGCACCAGCACCCGCAGGTCGCCCACCGGCCGGCCCCCGCCCAGGCGCACGCACCCGAGGACGGCCGCCGTCAGCCCGCCGCTCACCGTCACCAGGCCCGCCAGATCCAACCGGCCGGGTGCGTCGTCCCGCTGATTGCGCATCAGCAGCGGCGACAGCACCACCACCGCCAGGCACACCGGCACGTTCAGCAGGAACACCCACCGCCATGCGTGGCCCTCGACCAGCGCCCCGCCCACCACCGGCCCCGCCACCGGCGCGACCAGCACCGGCACCGCGATCAGCGCCATCGTCCGGCCCATCCGCGCCGGCCCGGCCACCTGCACCACCAGGATCCGCATCAGCGGGAACAGCATCCCCGCGCCCAGCCCCTGCACCACCCGGAACGCCACCAGCGACCCCAGCGACCAGGCCGCCCCGCACAGCACCGACCCCAGCAGGAACACCCCCAGCGAACCCGTCCAGCACGCCACCGCCCCGAACCGCCGCGCCGCCCACCCCGTCGCCGGAATCACCGCCGACATCGCCAGCAGGTACGCCGTCGCCACCCACTGCACCTGCGCCGGACCCGCGTCGAACCGCCGGGCCAACGACTCCAGCGCCACCCCCACCACCGTGGTGTCCAGCAACGCGACGAACGCCCCCGCCGCCAGCACCGCCGCCGCCCGCGCCACCGGCCCGCCGAGCGGCTCCCGCGCGCCGACCGCCCGCCCCGTCATCGGACGACCCGCCCGAGGAATCCGGCCAGGTTCGCCCGCAGCCGGGCCACCCGCGCCTCCTCGCCCAGACTCTCCGTCATCCGCCCACCGCCCGCGGCCACCCGCCGGCGGCCCCGCACGTACAGCGGGCACGCCAGGTCGCTGCAGAAGTACTCGCCCGCCGAGGCGTACTCCTCCGCCGCGCCCCGACCCGCCCGGCGGGCCGTCATCAGCGCGACCCCCGACGCCGGATGGGCCGTCAGACAGATCGAACACATCGCCCCACCGCGCCCGGCGCCCGGCCGCTGTGCCGTCCGCAGGGCCACCCCGACCGTCCGCCCCTCGAACTCGGCCACCAAGTACCCCCGCTCGGGTGCCCCTTCCTCCCGCCAGCCGAAAAAGTCCAGCCCGGCCCAGTCCAGCTCCGCCAGCCCGCGCGGCAACCGGGCCCGACTCGCCTCTCCCTTGGTGCAGTTGACGAACGACGCCCGGATCTCCGGCTCGGTCAGTGCGCGCATGACGCTCTCGCCCTCCCTAGGGCTCCTAGTTTTGAGCCAAGTTATCCTAGGCACGCGCTCCCGCCAACCGATTTCGTTCCGGACCTCGTCCTCAACTGCCCTTTTTCGCTTCATCCTTGACGATCGGTCGACTGGCGGGTCGATAGGCCGTTCGAAGGGGCGCGGTGGGGGCCGACGCGCCGTCCCGCCCGCCGATCGGGTCGCTCGGCCGTCGCTCGGCCATGGGGAGCAATCGGTCCGTTGCCGAGTGGCCGCCCCAGCGGCCGTCGTGTGTCTTGGAGTGCAGGGAAGCCCACTGCTTCCCGAATCGGATTCCGTTTTCGGAAGGATTGTTCTCTCATGCGTGCTCTCACTCGTACTGTCGCCGCCCTCAGCCTCGCCGCCCCCGTCCTGCTCGGTTGCGCGGGCCTGGCGTCCGCCCACGACGTGGACGACAACGCCGGGATGGGCGGCAGCAGCCCCGAGGCGCACTTCGCCACTGTCGACTTCATCGCCAACGCCACCACCGCCGGCATCGCCGGCTCCGGCTCGTTCGTCTCCCCGAACAGCGTGGAGCACTTCAGCGGCTTCGCCGTCGCGGACGACTCCGGCATCTCCGGTTCGGCCACCGACGCGGGCGCGCACTGGTAAGCCCGACGCTTGACGCTTGACCCTTGAACGGGAGGAGGGCCGTCCCAGCCCTCCTCCCCGCACCACCTCAGCGCCGGCCGACCTCGGCCGGCGCTTTGCCGTGCCCGCCCACCGACGTCCGGCGTCTCAGTCCGCGTCCGGCCCCGGGGTGGCGGAGTCACCGTCGCCGTCCAGTTCGCTCCGCACCCGCCGCCAGGCCCGGATGATCGGCGGCAGCTTCGACAGCACTTCGCCGATCTGCGTCAAGAGCAGTGTTAGACAACCGAACGACGCCAGAATGATCAGACTTACCTTGTCCCAGTCCATTGCCGCCCCTCAGTCAGGCGAGCAGGCCGCGACGGGAGATCCACTCAAGAGCTTCCACTCCGAGCCGGTCCGGTGCCTGGAGCATGGCGGACTCCACCTTGTCGAGATCGGCGAGCGCCGCCGGCGCATCGGACCGATCCAGCGCGGCCAGGCGCTGCATCGCGGTGGCGACCACCTTCGGCCAGTCGGGCATGCCGAAGTGGCGGGAGGCCATGAAAGCGCCGGAGATCGCCCGGTGCAGGAGGGCGGCCCGCCAGCCCCGTTCGCGCATCAGCTCCGCCGTGAACCAGACCCGGTTGTCGAGGTACTGGACGAACTCCGTCACGGATTCCTCGGAGTTCGGGTCGGCCTCCGGTTCCGGTACGGCCCGCAGCGTGAACGTGGAACCGCCGGCCCACGGCAGGCTCAGATCGACGGCGACCGCGGTGAACGCGGCCAGCTTTTCGGGCCCGCCGTCCCGGGCGGCCAGCAGTGCCTTGCGGGCCCGGCGGTACAGGTCGACGCTCTGCGCGAAGACCTCCCCGTCGTTCGGTCCACCAGGCGCGGCATGGATCGCGTCGAGCGGCCCCGCCCGCCAGGCCTCATGGACCAGACCGACGGCTGCCGCACTCAGCAGCACCTCCGTGTCGTCCAGGTCGATGCCCAGGTGTGTCAGCACGGCCGAGGCCTGTTCCTCGATGTCGGGGAGCCGTGACGGTGGCTCGGGGCTCGGCGGAGTGAAGAGTGCCGCAAGCCGGGGCGACGGCGGAGCGGGTGGCGGCTCCTCGATGGCGATTCCGTGGTCCGCCAGATTCTCGAAGATCGCGTCCGGCCCGCAGTCGACATCCGACCAGTCGTGCCGTCCCGAGCAGCCTTCCGGGCACTCGAGCTCCTCGCACATCTCCGGTTCTGCGGGCTGCGCCTGATTGATCACGTGATAGGCGAGCCGCTCGGCCACAGCCTCCCTTGCCGCGATCATGGAGAGGTTCAACCGGACTTCCGAGGCCTTGAGTTCGGGGTCCTCGGGATCGATGGAGGCGGGCGGCTGCGGCGCGTCGGGTAGCCAGTTCCAGGCCGATTCCAGCGAGACCAGCAGCCAGGCGACCTGGTGCGGCCGGGTGCCCTCGTCCTGCGCCAGTCCGGCCACCGCGTCCGCCGCCTCCTGGACTCCGTCGAGGCGGGCCAGGTAGTGCTCGCGGATGGGCTCCCAGGCCGCGAGATCCGCCCGCGCCTGCTCGGCGCCCTCGGTCAGCGCGGTGTCGCGAGTCTGCCTGGCCCGGGTGACCAGGCGCTCCAGACAGGGACGGCAGGCGAACAGCCCGGTCGTCGGGGTGGGCCCGAGTGGAATCGCACCGAGTTCCTCGCCGAACGGGCTGCCGCACGCACAGCAGTCCCGACCGTCCATCTGACGGGACGTGGGGAGGGCCGGCAGGGCGGCACGGACGGTGGCATGCGCGTAGGCAGGAATGTGCATGGCGGTCGGACTCCTCGAACAGTGCGCTCCATTGGCGCTCCCACCATGCTGACCGGCGCATTTGGCGACCGGTCACGGTTTGACAGATCGACCTGCTGCCCGAGTTCCGAAACTTGTCAGTTTGACAGGAGAGCATGACGGTGCCGCTGCTATCCCCGACCTCTGCGCGAAGGAAGTCCTGTGACCGACTCCCCGAATGAACTTGACGGCCCGCACCGAGAGTTGGTGGATGCCCTGCAGGAACTGCACCGCGCCGCCGGCGAGCTGAGCTTCCGCAAGGTGAGTGAGCTGATCCCCACGCACGAGGACGCGCTGTCGGGGGCCAGCTACGAGACCGTGCGGACCGCCATCAAGGGAATCCGGGTGCCCCGTTGGGAGACCGTTCACGACATCGTGCTGGTGCTGACGCGGCTCTGCAGCATCCCGAGGGACGTGGAAGCCGAGCGGGGCAGGTTCCTGCTGCTCTGGCGCCGGACTCAGGAGGGCGATGACGGCGGGATGAAATCGTTCCGGGAGCTGGCTGCCAGCGGCTGGGGAGGCGAGGACGGCAGGTGGACGCCGGAGCTGGTCATGGGCATTATGGTCAACCCGTTCGCCGCCATCGAGATCCACCCCTCGCTTGCCGTCCCGCACGATCCGATCGTGTCGGAGGACGACTGGATCCGTGTCATGGTGAGGCAGATCGAGGACCACGGGGCCGAAGACACGCTGCGGATCCTGCTGCACGCGCTGAAGGGCGACTACGTGGGAGCGGCGGAAGGCTCGCCGTACGGTTACGAACAGCCGGGCCGAGAGATGATGGACGCCCGGACGGCCTTCGACTACGGCTGCCGGGAGATCCGCCGCCGCCTGGCGCACGAGCCGAACCTGCTGGCGGAGTCGATCCGGGAGATGCGCGCCGACGACACGATGGATCGCGAGGACCGGGCGGAGATGCTGGAGAACGAGTCGGACGCGGGTCTGATGCGCGAGGTCATGATCGTCACCCCGGACACCTGGGACGAGGTCTCCGAGGAGGCCCACCACATGGTCTTCGGCTACCTGATCAAGCAGATCGGCCCACCGGGCCCGATCGGACTGCCCGACGTCGCACGCTTCCCGATCGTCTGGCGCATCCCGGAGCCGACCGACCAGTGATGAGCACGGCATGCACCGACAGGCCCACCAGCCAGGCCTGATCGGTCGTCAGGCGGCGGGCCGGGCTCGCGGGCGCGGCGTCAGTGCGGCGTACTCCAGTGGCGCGGACGGGTCGATCGACACGTCCAGCGGGGCGGGCTCGGCGCCGGCACGGGCGAGGAGGTCGCCGATCGCGGCGACCATCGCGCCGTTGTCCGTGCACAGGGGGAGCGGGGGCACCCGCAGGGCGATGCCGGCGGCGGCGCAGCGCTGTTCGGTCAGGGCCCGGATCCGGGAGTTGGCGGCGACGCCGCCGACCACCACCAGGGTGTTGATGCCGTGGTCGGTGCAGGCGCGGACGGCCTTGCGGGTCAGGGTGTCGGCGATCGCCTCCTGGAGCGAGGCCGCCGCGTCCGGCACCCGCGGCTCGACGCCGCGTGCGCGGTGGCCCTCCACCCAGCGGGCGGCGGCGGTCTTCAGGCCGGAGAACGAGAAGGCGTACGGGTCGTCGCCGGGGCCGGTGAGCGGGCGCGGCAGTCGGACGGCGGCCGGATCGCCGTCGCGGGCGGCCCGGTCGATCGCGGGGCCGCCGGGGTAGGGCAGGCCGAGAATGCGGGCGGTCTTGTCGAAGCACTCGCCGGCCGCGTCGTCCAGGGTGTCGCCGAGGTGCACGATCGGGTCCCGGGCGAGGTCGCGGACCAGCAGCAGCGAGGTGTGGCCGCCGGAGACGATCAGCACCACGCACGGATTCGGCAGCGGCCCGCCAGCCAGCCCGGCGGCGGCCACGTGCCCGGCCAGGTGGTGCACGCCGTACAGCGGCACCCCGAGCGAGAACGCGTAACTCTTCGCCGCCGCCACCCCCACCTGCAACGCCCCCGACAGTCCCGGCCCGGTGGTGACCGCCACCGCCCCCACGTCCGCCATCGTCAGCCCGGCCCGCCCCAGGGCCTCGCGCACCACCGGCGCCATCGCGTGCACATGGGCCCGGGCCGCGATCTCCGGCACCACCCCGCCGTACCGCGCGTGCTCGTCCATGCTCGACGCCACGGCCTGCCCCAGCAGCACCCCGTCCCGGACCAGCCCCGCCCCGGTCTCGTCGCACGACGACTCGATTCCCAGCACCACCGGCGACTCCGGCATCGGCCCGCACCACTCTCGCATCAGAATTGCAGTTGCATACAGTTTGCAACAAGCCGGATCGGGGGCGGCGTACCTCCACAGGAGGAGAGGGGCGGCGGCGGCCTCGCCCTGCGGGTCGACCAAGATCACTACCTCGCGCCGACGGCCCCCGCAGCTGCCCGCCATAGGCTCGTCCGCAGCTGCCTGACGCCACATCACCACTGGTCAGGGGCGTGCGAACCGAGGAACGATGACGACCTACCGATACACCGTGGCCGAGCTGCGCGGGCAACTGCGGCAGCTGGTGCTGAGCGGGGCCGCGATCGCCCTGGGCGTGGCCTTCCTGATCGCCTCCGTCGCCGGAAGCGGGGCCCTGGTGGACTCCTTCAGCCAGACCGCCGCCGCCGAGGTCGGCCCCGGAGACATCCAGGTGACCAGGCCCGCCGCGAACGGCGGCCTGGACGCCGCCGCGGCCGCCCACGTCCAGCAGGTCGCCGGCGTCGCCGCCGTGGCGCTCCGACTGACCGGCCAGGGCGCCTTGCAGGGCGCCGACGGACGGCCCCTCGACGCCGCCGCGACCGTGACGGCCGTCGCCGCCGACCCGGCCCTGCGCTGGCAACTGCTCAAGGACGGCCGCTGGCCGGACGCCCCCGGCGAGGCGCTGCTCGACACCGACACCGCGCACCGCATAGACGCCGCGCCCGGCACGGACATCCGATTCGCCCGCCCCGACGGCGCCACCACCACCGCCCGCCTGGTCGGCACCCTCGACGGCCGCGGCGCGCCCAGCCTCGCCGGACACCCGATCGTCGCCGTCCCGGCCGGGGCCGTGGAACAGTACGCCGCCCCGGTCACCGCCACCCGCCTGGACGTCCGCCTCCAACCCGGAGCCTCCCGCGCCCACACCGCCGAGGCCCTGCGCGCCGCCCTCGGCGACGGACCCGAGGTCCACACCCGGGCGGCGTCCGTGACCGAGGCGACCCGGCAGAGCAGGACCCTCTACGGCGTGGTCCTGATCGCCGCGCTGTCCTTCGTCCTGATCGCGCTCGCGGTCGCCCGGATGGTGGTCAGCAACACCTTCTCCGTCATGCTGGCGCAGCGCACCCGCCAACTCGCCCTGCTGCGCTGCGTGGGAGCCGACCGCGCCCAGGTCCGCCGACTGATCCGCCGTCAGGGACTGCTGCTCGGCATCGGCGCCTCGACCGCCGGCGTGCTCCTCGGCTTCGGACTCTGCGCCGCCGCGACCGGCCTGGCCGGGTACGCCGACCTCGGGCCGGTGCACCTGGACCTGCTGCCCTCCCCGCCCACCTGCGTGCTCGCCGGCCTGTTCGGCGTGCTGCTCACCCTGCTGGCCGTCCGCGGACCGGCGAAGCAGGCCTCCGCGGTGCCGCCCGTGGCCGCGCTCGGCGGCGCCCGCGGCACCGTCGGCGCCGCGGCCCGGCTGCGCGCCACCGTCTGGTCCGTGGTGCTGCTGCTGGCCGGCGCCGCCCTGCTCGTGCTGGGCGTGCTGACACCGCCGCCGCTGTCGCTGCTCGCCGTCACCCTCGGTGCGATCAGCAGCTTCTTCGGGGTGCTGCGACTCGCCCACCGGCTGCTGCCCGCCGTGGTCGCCGCCCTCGGCGTCCCCGCCCGCCGCCTCGCCGGCCCGGCCGGACGGCTCGCCACCCAGCAGCTGCGCCTCAACCCGGCCCGGACCGGCACCACCGGATCCGCCCTGCTGCTCGGCGTCACCGTGATGGTCGGGGCCGTCACCGCCCTCGACGTCACCTCCAACTCGCTGGTCCCGGTGGTCTCCGCCCGCCAGCCCGGCGTCTTCGCGGCCACTGTCGCCGGCGGCGGCGCACTGCCCGCCGACGCGCTCGCCGCCCTCGACCGGCAGCCCGAACTCGCCGTCGCCCAGGTCCGCTCCGCCACCGTGGACGTCGACGGACACCCGACGCTGCTGGCCGCCGTCGACCCGACCCGCCTCAACCCCCGTGCCGACGACGTCGACCGGGCCCGAACCCTGCCCGACGGGACGGCGCTCACCGGCCTCGGCGGCGGACCGGAGAGCCTTCACGTCACCGTCCCCGGGCAGCCCGGCACCGGCCTTCGCGTCGTCCCCGGACGCAGCAACCTGCCCTTCACCCTCCAGGACGGCGCGTTCCTGCTGGTCACACCCGCGACCCTGGACCGCATCGCCCCCGGCGCGCCGGCCACCACCGTCTGGATCAGCCCCGCCGAAGGCGCCGACCACCTCGCCGCCCGCCGCGCCACGGACCGCGCACTGGCCGGCGACCCGCGGATCCAGGTCACCGACACCGCCGCCCAGGCCCAGACCATCCGCTCCCTCCTCGACCGGATGACCAAGGTCAGCATGGCCCTGCTGTCGTTCTCCGTCGCCATCGCCGGGCTCGGCGTCGCCGCCACCCTGATGCTCAGCGTCAGCGAACGTGCCCGCGAGATCGGCATGCTCCGCGCCATCGGCATGTCCCGCCGCCAACTGCGCCGCATGCTCACGCTGGAGGCCCTGCTCCTCTCCCTCGCCGCAGCCCTGGCCGGCACCGCCCTCGGCCTGACCTACGGCTGGGCCGCCGCCCGCTCCGTCACCTCCACCGTCGGAACCGTCGGCGGCCCCCCGGCCCTCCTCGTCCTCGCGTCCCTCGCGCTGACCGTCCTGATCGGCCTGACGGCCTCCGTCCTCCCCGCCCGCCGGGTCGGCCGGATGACCGTGGTGGCGGCCCTGCACGCGAACTGACTCCGGGTCACCCTGCGGCGGCCGCCCGCCGTGAAGGCTGGAACACTCCGTTGTTGCTACCCGTGGAACCTTCAACTCCCAAGGGGGAGAGCAATGATGACCAAGGATCAGCACGAAACCGGGAACAGCGGCACCAAGGCCGTCGGGAGGCGCGGCGCACTGAAGGCGGCCGTGGCCGGGGCGGGCGCGATCGCTGCGATGGGCGCGACCGCCCCCGCCGCGCACGCGCAGGAGCACGGTGCGCCGACCTTCGTCCTCGTCCACGGCTCGAGCATCAACTCCTACTACTGGCAGCCCGTGCTGCGCGAGTTGGGCCTGCGCGGGCACCGGGCGATCGCGGTCGACCTGCCCGGGCACGGGCCCGGCGCGTACTTCCCCGAGTCCTACCAGTCCCCGCAGGACCTCGACCGGCTGCGCACCGAGCCGTCCCCGCTGGCCCGGGTGACGCTGGGCGATTTCGCCGCGCACGTCATCGGCGTGGTGCGGCAGGCGCGCCGCAACGGCCCGGTGGTGCTGGTCGGCAGCAGCCTCGGCGGGGCGACCCTCAACGCGGTCGCCAACCAGGTGCCCGAGTCGATCGCGCACCTGGTCTACGCCTCCGCGTTCTGCCCGACCGCGCACCCCTCGGTGCTGCGCCTGATGATGACCCCCGAGGCGGCCGACAGCGCCGTGTCCCGGATCCTCCCGGTCCCGACGCCGCCGGAGCTGGGCGTCAGCCGGATCAACTGGCGCTCCGGCGACCCCGCGTTCTTCGCCGCCGCCAAGGAATCGCTCGCCGCCGACCGCCCGGACGTCGAGGTACGGGCCCTGCTGAACATCCTGGAGCCGGACGAGTCCGCGGCCGTCGGCGCCGACGAAGGCGCCCGCGGCCTGCCCGCGACGTGGGGCCGGGTACCGCGCACCTTCGTCCGCTACACCCAGGACCGCACCATCCCGCTGCCGCTCCAGGACCTGATGATCCGCGAGGCCGACGCCGCCACCCCCCACAACCCCTTCCGCATCCGCTCGTTGACCGCCCCGCACGTCGGCCCGCGCGACCCGCGCCTACTGGCCGACGAACTGCAACTCGTCGCCCGGCTCCACCACTGAGCGCCGCGCTACGTGTGCATCGCCTTGACGCCCCAACGCCCGGGGCGTCGTCCCCGGAGTCCACCTTCTCCTGGTAACTGACAGTCAGGGACGCGGCGGTGTCGGGCAGGGGGCTGTAGGAGAGGGCCGCCGCGGTGGTGTCGCCCGATACCGCGCCAACTCACCGTGTTAATTGATTACTTAAGGTAAAGTTGATCAATTGGCTCACCCCAAAGTCGAATTTTCTACCGCTAAATCTCCCATTTCACCTGATCATTTGATCATTTGATACGAAGTCCTTGACTCTGATCATCTCTGCGATGACCATGTCCGGCATGCTCAGCTCACCACGGCCCTCCGGCCCGACGCGCCGCCGTGTCCTGGCCCTCGCTGGGGCCCTTGCGGCCTCCGCCTCCGCCTCCGCATGCTCACTGACCGACTCGGCCTCGGACCGGGACGGCTCGCCCACCGGCACCATCACCTTCTGGGGCTGGGCAAAAGGCACCCGGGAAGCGGTCGACGCGTTCAATGCCGCGAACTCCGACCTGCGGGTCGAGTTCCAGGAGATCCCGTCCGGCGTCGCGGGCGGCTACGCCAAGATCTCCGAGGCGCTGAAGGCGGGCACCGGCCCGGACCTGTTCAACGTCGAGTACCTGCAACTGCTCGACTACGTGACTCGCGGTCAGGTCAAGGAGATCACCAAGGCACTGCCTGCCGGCGCCCAGGACCGCTACCTGCCGCAGGCGATGGAGCTGACCACCTACCGCCGTGCTGTGTGGGCGCTCCCGCTGGACGTTGCGCCCCAGCTCTTCTTCTACCGCAAGGACGTGTTCGCCCGCGCGGGCGTGAGCGTGCCGAAGACCTGGGACGAGTTCCGCACCGCGGCGCAGCGGATCCGCCAGGTGGAGCCGAACGCCAGGATCGCCACCTTCTTCCCGGACGATCCGGCCACGTTCGCGGCGTTCGCCTGGCAGGGCGGAGCGCACTGGTTCACCGGCTTCGGCGACACCTGGAGCATCAATGTGGCCGATCCGCCGAGCCGCCTGGTGGCCGCCTTCTGGGAGCGGTTGATCCGCGACGACCTGGTACGGGTCATGCCCTCGTTCAGTCCCGAGTGGACGGCCTCCTTGCAGAAGGGCGAGACGCTGGGCTATCTCGGTGCGTCCTGGGGCGGTGGCGTGCTGGGTTCGAGCGTTCCGGACGGCGCCGGCAAGTGGGCCGCCGCGCCGATGCCGACCTGGGGGGACCAGCCCACCAGCGGAATGCTCGGCGGCTCGACCTTCGCGGTGGCCAAGAACAGCCGCAAAACCGCCGCCGCGGTGCGGTTCGCACTGTGGGCCACCACGACCGCCGAGGGCATCCAGGCCCGGATCGACGCCGGCACGTCCTCGATGCTCCCGGCCGCCCCGAACCTGGTCTCGGTCGCCAAGCAGGCCTTCAAGTCCCCCTTCTTCCAAGGCCAGGATCTGTACGCGCTGTCCGCGAAGGCGGCCGAGGCGGTCCAGCCGGGTTGGCAGTGGGGCCCGGCCACCATGCGCACCCACGCCTCGCTGAAGTCGTCCTTCGCGTCGATCCGGCCCGGCAACGCCTCGATCGAGTCGGCGTTGGAGGCCGCTGAGCAGTTCTCCGTCGCCGAGCTCCGGAAAGAGGGCTTCAACGTGATGGGCTGACACCCCGTCGCCGCACCCGCCATGCGGAGGGTCGGCGTCGGTGCGGCCGCCATGCGGAGGGTCGGCGTCGGTGCGGCCGCCGCCGCTGCCCACCGTGTGGCGGTGGGCCGGGACGCCGCCCGGCGGGTGCGGCCGGTCAGGACGGGCGCCGGGCGAGTACGGCTGTCCGCTCGCCGGCCGGGCGGGCAGCGGCCCGAGCAGTAGGGCGGACGGTCTCCGTCCGCATGCCGGGCCGGGCGCCGGGATGGTGCCCGCTGCGGCCTGACTGCCCTGCGGCTACGCGCCGTTCAGGTGGGCGAGCGTGGTGATGAGGCGTTCGGCGATGTCCGTCGGCCACGGGAAGGCGACGGTCACCAGCCGCTGGTGGGCGAGCCCGTGCAGGCCGAGCCACAGGGCCACGGCGTCGGCGACCGGGTCGCTGCTGGTTGCGCAGCCCGCGCGGACGCAGTCGCCGAGCGTGTCGGCGAGCAGTGTCAGGCTCTCCCTGCCCAGCGCTGAAACATCGCCTTCGGTCACCGAGCTGCTGCCCAGGTTGGGCATCCATGCCCCGCCGAACATCGTGCGGTAACGGCCGGGGTGCTGGTCCGCGAAGTCCAGGTAGGCGTGGCAGAAGGCGAACAACCGTTCTCCGGCGTCACTGCCTGCGGCCTCCTGGGCACTGCGCAACTCGGCCTCGAACATGGCGAAAGCCTGTTGCACCACGGCCAGCATGATGCTCGGCTGGTCGGGAAAGTGGCGGTAGATCGAGGGAGCGGCCACTCCTGCCCGGCGGGCGATGGCTCGCAGGGTGACGCTGCTTTCGTCGCCGCTCTCGTCGAGCAGTTCGGCTGCCGCGGCCATGATGTCGTCGCGCAGACGGCCGCCCTCCCCGCGGGGGTTACGGGTGCGGGCGGGCCTCGGTGAGGCGGGTGCGGGCATGTCTGCTCCCTGGTTGTCGTCCTACGTCCAAAAACTTACAGCCGTTCACCTTGCGCGCCCAAAGGTTACGCACGTAAGTTTACGTATGTCAGGGAAGCTCCGGACCGGGAGTCGATCGTGCTTGTCAGCCCCTTCACCACCACTGCCACCGAGATCGCCCTGCCGGGGAAGGTCGAGCCGAGCGGCCTCGAAGTCCGGGTTCGGGAACTTCCCGCCCCGGCCGGGGGAGAGGTTGTCCTGCGGATGGACGCGACGGGCGTGTCCTTCGCCGAGCAGCAGATGCGCCGCGGCAAGTACTACGACCAGCCGCCCTTCCCGTTCGTCCCTGGATACGACGTGGTCGGCACGGTGACCGCCGTCGGCCCGCAGGCCGACGCCGCCCTTGTCGGACGGCGTTTCGCCGCGGTCACCAAGCTCGGAGGCTGGGCCAGCCATCTGCTGGTCGACGCCGCGGACCTCGTTCCCGTGCCGGACGGGGTGGACGCCGCCTCCGCCGAGACCGTGCTGGTCAACGGGATCACTGCCTGGCAGATGCTGCACCGGACCGCCAAGGTGCGCGGCGGGGCGACGATCGTGGTCCTGGGCGCCAACGGCGGCGTCGGTTCCACCCTCGTCCAACTCGCCCGCCACGCGGGCATCACAGTGATCGGGACGGCGTCGCCCCGTCACCACCAGCACGTGCGCGACCTGGGTGCCGTCCCGGTCGACTACCGCGACCCGGGCATGTACCAGCGCATCCGAGACATCGCGCCCGACGGCGTCGACGCGGTGTTCGACCACGTCGGCGGGCCCGGCCTGAAAGAGTCGTGGGGGCTGGTGCGCCGGGGCGGGACCTTGGTGTCCTACGGCACGGCGGCCACGAAGAACGAGGAGGGCAACTCCCGACTGCCCGTGTTGCAGTCGATCGCCCAGCTGGCCTTGTGGAACTACCTGCCCAACGGAAAGAACGCGTACTTCTACAACTTCTGGGCCGGCAAGCGACACCTCGAAGCCTTCCGAGGTCGGCTGCGCGAGGACCTCACCCAGGTACTGGGGCTGCTGGCCGCCGGGGCGCTCACCCCGCAGATCGCCGCCCGGTTCCCGCTGTCCGAGGCCGGCGCGGCGCTGGCGCTCGCCGAATCCCGCACGGTTGCCGGCAAGGTCGTCATCGTCTCCGACCCGAACCGGTGACCGCCGAGCCCGGCCCGGATCATGTGCCCTCTCACCACGTCCAGCCCTGACGCCTGACGCGCACCCTCGATCACTCCACGAGGCACGAGGCAGCCACGCATGCGCGCGATCGTCCCGGCTACCCGCCCCCTGTGACGGTTCGCGTGGCCTCCCGATGCCCAAGGCTCCGACATCGCTGAGGCACGTCCCCGAGTTTCCACGTGCCCAGGCCGCACAGGCGCCGGATACCTGGAACCCGGAACCGACACCGGCAATGCCGTCCCAACCCTCTGAACCCTGAACCCTGAATCCCTGTCACCGGAACACCTGCTGAAAGGCGCTGCCATGAACCCCGACCAGATCGTCGCCGCCTGGGCTGCCGCGTGGAGCGGCACCGACCCGGCCGCTCTGGGTGCCCTGTTCACCCCGAACGCCACCTACACCGACCAGGGGATCGGCGTCACCGTGGCCGGCCGCGAGCAGATCTCCGGCTGGAAGGCCCGCACGGACGCCGGGATCGCGGACGTGCGGATCACCGTGAACCACGCCTGGCGCAGCGGCGACCACCTCACCATCGAGGGCGTCTACGCCGGCCACATCAAGGGCGCACCCAAGCCCTTCGCGGTGCCGGTGGTGACCCTTCTCGACACCGACGGCCGACAGATCACCTCCGACCAGGACTTCTACAGCCTGAACGCGGTCTTCGCCCAGTCCGGCCTGCCCGCCGACTGGACCCCTGCCGGGTCCTGACCACGGCGCCGGCCCCCGGGCCGATCCGTAACAACCCGAACCGCACCGATGCCCCGAGCCGCCAACTCGCGGCATCGGAACCGCTGTTGGCCGCTCACGAGCCCGAAGACGCCGCCGCCACCGTCCCCGCACCAGAGGGCCCCGCGAGAACGGTCAGGAGCCGGAGCGGTGGGCCGACCGAACACGACACGCCTGAGCCACTTGGCGGAGGCGGGACGGGACGTTCGCGCGCGTCGTCATGCTCCGCTGGGTTAACGGTCTGCGAGCCCGTTCTCCGTCTCACTCCCGCGTCGCATCACGAGCCGCCGGACGGCCGATGCCGGATTCGCAGACCGCGTTTCCGCAGGCCAGAGAGGAGTCTGACCTGCGGAAACAGTAAGAGATCAACCTGCGTTCCCGCAGGCCGGAGGGGCTCCTGCAGGTCGTAGTACAGCTCAAACATGCCTCTGACCTGCGGAAACGCGACCCCCAGGGAAGATCATTTCACAACCGGTGCACACCCGGTGGCCCTGACGATGAGATGCGGCGAGAAGTGTCGAGCGGAGACCACGGGATCAAGTCGGCTGCCCCACCGCCTGGGCTGTGCGGTGCTACTGGACGTGAACGTCCGCGGAGACGATTGGAGGCATGGCCTCGGATGGGGGTCAGCCAGTCTTGCTGCCTCGCCGTGTGGGAGGAGGCCTCGCGCTGGTTACTGCGGCAAGGAAGGTCGGCAGGTGCAATGCAGTCGCTATGGGTGCAGCTGGAGAGGACTTGGGCGGGTTGATTGATCCCTGGGTCGAGGAGCAGCTTGCGTTGTCGCCTCACGGAGGTGGTTCAGGTAGCGGTTCGGGTCGCTGCCGTGGGCCTGGTCCTGGGCTCCGTGGCGGATGTGGGCCAGGTCTCCGTCGGGGGTGATGCGCAGCATGGTGGTGGCGGCGTGGGGGGCGTCGGTGTGGCGCAGGGTGTCGGCGTCGGTGACGGGGGTGTCGAGTCCGAACATGGCGGTTGCCTGGGGGGCGGTGGCGGCCGGGGGGTGTCCGGTGCGGTTGGCGCTGCTGACGTACAGGCGTGGGAAGCGGTCGAGCAGCGGGGTGAGGGGTTGCCAGCGGGCGCCGTAGAGGAGGAGGTGTCCGTCGCGCAGGGCGGGGGTGGTCCAGGCCGGTGGCGGTGTGTGGGTGCGTACGGGGACGAGGAGGGTGACCAGGTGGTCGCGCAGCAGGGTGGTTGCGGTGCGCCGGGCGGTCGGTGCCAGGTCCAGGTGGGTGGTGAGGTCGGTCCAGGTGGTGTCGTCGTGGACCCACAGGGCGACTTCCTGGCCGGCGGGGCGGCCTTTGGCGTTGTTGACGGCATGGGGGGTGGTGGCGGTGACGACGTAGGTGAGGGGGCTGGGGTTGGGCAGGACGGCGGCCCGTCCGGCGGTCAGGGCGTGTGCGGCGGCGGTGGTGTCGAGCGGGGCGGTGGCCGGCATGGGGGCGGGTCCGTTCATGATCCGGGTGCGGTGGCGGTCAGGCCGTCGAGGTAGGCGGCGAAGTCGGCGTCGGCGATGACGGCTTGGTTCAGGCGGTATGCGCGTTCCTTGACCCAGGCCAGGGCGGTGCTGGTCTGGGCCGCGTCGAGTCGGTGGCCGAGTCGCTCGGCGACCGCGTTCAGCACGCGCCGGCTGGCGAGGTGGGTGAGGACCACGGTCGGTGCCAGCCCGAGGTGCTGTTGGGGGTCGTAGGGCTGGAAGGTCTGCGGGTGGGTGAAGGGGGTTCCGGTGGAGATGGTGGCGACGCCGGTGCCCACGATGGGGGTGGTGACGGTGAGCGGCACCCCGGTCTCGGCGGACACCATCCGTGCGATCGTCGGAAGGCGGGTCAGGTCCGGTTGCGTCCACCACGGTTCGCAGTCGGCGCCGAGGACCTGTTCGGCCTTGGCGCGGTCGTGGGCGAGCAGGAAGAGCAGCTGCTCGGTGGCGGCCATGCCGCTGCGTTCGGCCATGCCCAGCCACGAGCACGCCGTCACCCGTACTCCGCTCTCCAGGGCGGCCAGGGTGTTGGCCAGGCCCAGGCCGAGGTCGTTGTGCAGGTGCGAGACCAGGACCGCCTCGGGCCCCGCGCCGGCCGCGACCCGCTGGAACAGGGTCCGGGTCTGGCCGGGCAGCAGGTCGCCGACCGTGTCGGCCAGCACGATCGTCCCCGCCCCCTGGGCCGTCATCGCCCCGGCGTACTCGGCGACCAGGCCGTGGTCCGCGCGGGGCACGTCGGCCAGGCACACGTCCACCGCGATCCCGTCCGCCAGACCCACCGCTTCCTTCACCACGTCCAGACCCTGGCGCAGGGCCTCTCGGGCGCTGCTGTGCGCCAGGGCGCGGGCAGTCGCCTCGGAGGCGGCCACGATCACCATGACCCGCGCGTGCGCCGCACCCCGCACCGCGCTCAGCGCCAGCCGCACGTCCGCCACCGTGCCCCGGCAGATAGCGGACGGGCTCACCGAGCCCTGCGCCTCCAGCGCAACCTGCCGCGTCGCCGCGAACTCCTGCCCGCACACGGAGGGGAAGCCGGCTGCGAACACCACGTGCCGGGGCCCGTCCGCACCGAACACCGCCCCCTGTTCGCGGGCCAGCCGGACCCGGAAGCCGGCACTCATCAAGGTCTTGGCCTGCGCACCGTCCCTCGCGGACTCCTCGAACAGCACGACCCGGCCTGCTCCGGCCGACTCCCGCACCACGTCCACCGATGACAATGCCCCACCCCTGTCCGGCACTTACGCGCATCGACCTGTCGAGATCTACTCACGCGGATCGTAGAGCAGCCCTGGGCGACGAGGCCTGTGTTCGGCCCACGGGGGCCGGTGTCACGGCTCCCGTGCCGCTTCGCCGGGTGGGTGGCTCAGGTCGTGGACCCGTCAGAGGCGGTGCTTGCGCCGAAGCCGGTGTCGCCAAGGTCCTGGCCCAGCGCGTGCATCCACGACAACCGGTCCCGCGCGGCATTCGCGGCCCGGCGGTCCGTCAGGCCCTTGGCCAGCTGGAACACCGTCACCAGCGCGCGCCTGCCCGGCGACCGGCCCGTCGGCCCCGTCTTCCCGGACACCCTGGCGTACTCCTCGGCCTGAGCGTCCCAGCCGGTCGCGCACTGCCACCGGCAACGGGACTTTCCGGCCGTAGCTCTTCGCCCGTACCGCCCGCGCGCCTCCAGGCGCCGAAATCCGGCCACGACTGCGGCTCCCTCGATACGGCCACTCGCACCCCGCGCGAGGGGCGGAGGACGACCGGCCGCATCGGCAAGCCCGGCACCAGGGGCATCACGACGACCAGCCATCAACTCGCTTGAGCAGCGGGATCACGGATTGTCCGGAATGGATCTTCAGGTGCGCGTACCCAGGCCGTACCGTGTACATCCGGATCGTTACGGACCGTGTTCGCCGGTGCTGCGGTGGAACCGGTTCGTCCGTCATGCCCTGACGCCTCCAAGGCCGTCTACCAGCGCTACCTCGGCTGGTAGGACGGCAACGCCGCGCACCTGCACACCCTGCCCCCGGAGGAGGTCGGTGCCCGGTACGTCGAGGCCTTCGGCGGTGCGGACAAGGTCGTGGACATCGCCCGGACGACCTTCGAGAACGCCAAGACCGCGCAGGACTACCGGTTCGCCGTCGAGCTCCTCACCCACGTGGTCTTCGCCGACCCGACGAACGCCGACTCACGCGGCCTCCAGGCCGACGTCCTCGAACAGCTCGGCTACCAGGCCGAGAGCGGCCCCTGGCGCAACTTCTACCTCGCCGCCGCCCAGGAACTGCGGGTCCGCCCGGTGGACAGCCCCGTCCCCCTGCCCTCACCGAAGATCATCACCTCGCCGGTGCTCGCCGCGATGCCGCTGGAGATGCTCTTCGACTACCTCGGCATCCGTCTCAACGGGCCGAACGCCGCCGAACAGCCCCTGACCATCGGCCTCACCATCACCGGAGGCATCCCGGACGACCCCACCACCTATACCCTGTGCGTGCGCAAGGGCGTCCTCGTCCAGTACCCGGGCACCCTCGAACCCGCCACCACCGACGCCGTCTACGGCATCACCCGTGACGGCCTCAACCGGCTCGCCATCGCCGACGCCACCCCCGACCAGCTCCTCGCCGACGGCTCCCTCACTGTCACCAGCGGCACCATCGACCCGATCAACACGTTCAACGCCCTCCTCGACACCTTCGAGTACTGGTTCGGCCTCACCATCCCCTGACACCCCGTCCGCGGGTCCTGTCCACTTCCCGCACAGGGGAGGGACAGGACCCGCGCGCGTGCCCCCGCACCGCCCCCGGCCACGGTGCAGGGACGCCGGAAGGCGCTGCGCTGATCACCTCGGAGACAGGCAGATCGACCTGGGTGTCCCGGTGGTCCCTCCCCTCGGCGCGCTGCCCGGCTCTGTGCGGTACGCATCCTGCCGGTGGTCAGCGCTTCTGACGATCGATCACTTGGCGCCACGTGATGGCACGCAAGTGCCTGCCCTGGGTTACGGCCTGAGCCTGTCCCCGGGTGCGGCCCGCCGGCTGACGCCGCGTGTCCGGTCCTCCACCGCCGCTGCGGTTCAGCGGCCAGGCGGAGAGCGGATTCAGAGAAGCAACCGGGCTGCGGGGCCTGGACGAGCCCCGGCTCGCCCGGACCGTTCGGGGAGCCTGAGTGAGGGCCGGTGTCAGCTCGTGCCCGGGGCCGGCCGGTCCAGGGCGGACAGGGTTCCGTGGCGGTCCGCGACGTGGACGCGGAGGTCCCGGTGGCGGGTGAGCAGTTCGTCCAGGTCGGTGCGGAACTTCGGTGAGCGGGTCATGTGCTTGGGCACGACGAGGTATCCGCCCTGTTCGGGCGGGATGATCCCGGCGACCAGGGCGCGGCGGACGACGCGGTCGTGGCGGGTGGCGGCCCCGGTGCCGTGGAGGGGGTCGTGGGCGAGGGCGACGACGCCGCCACGGGCGGAGAGCTGATCGAGGTCGGGGACCAAGCGCCATATCTGCTGGGCCTGGTGACTCTGGACGGAGCCGGCGAGGTTGGCCTCCAGACCTCGGGCGTGACACAGGTCGACGAAGAAACGGATCTCCTCCAGGGACAGGATGCCGGTGCGGGGCAGGCCGTGGGCGTCGGTGTCGTGGGCGTCCAGGTCGACCAGTTCGTCGCTGCCCGCGGTGGAGATCAGGCCGATGCGGGCGACCTTCAGCAGGATGCTGGTGTCGATCATGATGGCGTCCGCCCCGGCGGCGGCGCTGGCCTCGACCATGGCGCGGATCGCCTCGGTATCGGTGCGGCGGCGACCAGTCAGGCCGTAATCGGCGTGCGGAAACGGCTCGTTGACGGTGATGTGGGTGCCGCGCGCTGCGGCCGGCAGGGCGCCGCAGGCCTTCAGCTCGGCCTCGTCGGGGCGGTGGTCGGAGAAGAGCGGGCGTCCGTCGTCGCCGAGCAGGGCATCCGCCTGCTCCGCCAGGTCGAAGGCACCCGGTGCGTCGGGCGCGGACGGGTCGTACTCGCGCAGGCCCACCAGGGCACGCCGCACCTGGGGCAGGGTCTTACGGGCATCCCACAGGTCCAGGTCCTGGGCGAACAGCACGGACATGACGCGGATCCGCCCGAGCCCGTCGGCGCGCCGCAGCGTCGCGGTGATCTCCCCCAGGACGTCGGCGAGTTGGCCGACGCCCATACCGTCGAGGCCGACCTTCACGATCGGGCACGGGTGGACGGCGGTGCCCATCGACACCGCGACGCCGAGCGCCGCCTGGGCGGCCTTGCCGACCATCTCGTACGGGGACTTGCCGATCGCCAGTCCGTTCGCGGCGCGCCGGTACAGCAACTGGCCCTCGCCGATGTTGGTGCTCAACTGCACGGGAAGGTCCCGGCGGGTGGCGAGCACGGCATCGGCGATGTCCATGATGCGCCGCGGCTTGATCGTGCCCAGCGCACTGCGCGGGTCCTCACTGTCGACGATCCGCGCCCCGCCGAGCACCGCCTCACGGGCCTCCTGCGGCCCGAACACACTGACCAACAGCCGCCGGTCCCCATCGATCCCGCTGCGCACGCGACTTCCTCCCCCTCTGATCACGATCTCGACGACGGGAGCAGACGGTAGTTGCCGGGCCGTGCTCACGTCACCACTTTCGTGGGTGCAGCCCTTTCGAACGCTGGACGTGGTGAACTGAAGGGTTTTGGTCGCTGGCCGACCTGATTGCGGCGGGACTTGGAGGCACTTCTCACTGCGGAGTCGGCGGTGGTTGTACCCAGTCCACCCACTCGGTGGTGGCGAGTTCGACTTCGGCGAGCGTTCGCCGGGGCTTCTGGGCGCGTTGTCCAGCACGTCGCCGACCGATCCGATGGATGAGGCGATGCCAGCCCGGTCCAGGTGCTTGGCGAGCGCGAAGGACGTGTATGGCGACCCGGCGTTCGAATTGTGCGGTGCGTCAACTCGCCCGGTCGGGGCCGGGTTCCGACGCGGTCGCGCTGCCACGGTGCCATTTCCAGTACGGCCAGCACGAGCTCGGCGCGCTCTGTGGTGGCCGCAGACCATCCGACGATGCGGCGGGAGAAGGCGTCCACGACGAACGTGACGTAGACGGTGCCGACCCAGGCCGGGACGTGGGCGGAGTCTGCGACCCGGGCCCGGTTCGGCGCCGGGGCCACGAAGTCGTGCTCGACCAGGTTGGACGCCCGCGCGGCGGCTGGAACCGGCGTCGTGATGGTGACCTTCCTGCCCGCACCGCGCCGGTGATGCCCAGCGCGCGCATCAGCCGTTCCCCATGATCGGCCACCTGCTGGACCGGCGCGGCCCGAGGGCGGTTATGACGGTCGGCTCCGCTCTTGGCGAGCACGGGTGACGCTTTGCCCGCGGGAGTGGCAGTGCCGGCAAGAGATCGAACCTGTTGAGTCGGTAGCCCATGAGCGATGACCGCTGAAAGTAGCGAGATGGCGTACTGCCCAGTGCCGGCAAGGGCAACGGGGTGATCATCGCGAGTTCGATCTACGCCCGCCCATTTCACACTCATTTCACATCGCGAGTCTCAGGGGTATTGCAGTCGACCCCTATCCGGACGTTTCCGCAGGTCAGAGCCTTGCCTGACCTGCGGAAACAATGAGAGATCAACCTGCGTTCCCGCAGGTCGGAGGGGGTCCTACAGGTCGTAGTAGAGCTCGAACTCGTGCGGGTGCGGGCGGAGGGCGATCGGGGCGATTTCCTGGGTGCGCTTGTAGTCGATCCAGGTGTCGATCAGGTCGGTGGTGAAGACTCCGCCGGCCAGCAGGTATTCGTGGTCGGCTTCCAGGGCGTCGAGGACGGCGGGGAGGGAGGCGGGGACCTGGGGGACGGCGGCGTGCTCGTCGGGGGCGAGTTCGTAGAGGTCCTTGTCGACGGGCTCGGCGGGTTCGATCTTGTTCTTGATGCCGTCGAGGCCGGCCATCAGCATGGCGGAGAAGGCCAGGTAGGGGTTGGACGCCGGGTCGGGGGCGCGGAACTCGATGCGCTTGGCCTTGGCGTTCGAGCCGGTGATCGGGATCCGGATCGCCGCGGAGCGGTTGCGCTGGGAGTAGACCAGGTTGACCGGGGCCTCGAAGCCGGGGACCAGGCGGTGGTAGGAGTTCACCGACGGGTTGGTGAAGGCGAGCAGGGACGGGGCGTGCCTGAGGATGCCGCCGATGTAGTAGCGGGCGGTGTCGGAGAGGCCCGCGTAGCCCTGCTCGTCGTAGAAGAGCGGGTTGCCGCCCGTCCACAGGGACTGGTGGACGTGCATGCCGGAGCCGTTGTCGCCGAAGATCGGCTTGGGCATGAAGGTGGCGGTCTTGCCGGCCCGCCAGGCGACGTTCTTGATGATGTATTTGAACAGCATCAGGTCGTCCGCGGCGTGCAGCAGGGTGTTGAACCGGTAGTTGATCTCGGCCTGCCCGGCGGTGCCGACCTCGTGGTGCTGGCGTTCCACGATCAGTCCGGCGCGGCCGAGTTCGAGGGACATCTCGGCGCGCAGGTCGGCGAAGTGGTCGACCGGCGGGACGGGGAAGTACCCGCCCTTGTACTTGACCTTGTAGCCGCGCACGTCGCCCTCGGCGGAGCCGGTGTTCCAGGCGCCGGCCACCGAGTCGATGTGGTAGTAGGACGCGTTGGCGCTGGTCTCGAAGCGGACCGAGTCGAAGACGTAGAACTCGGCCTCGGGCCCGAAGTACGCGGTGTCGGCGATGCCGGAGGAGGCCAGGTAGGCCTCGGCCTTGCGGGCCACGTTGCGCGGGTCGCGGCTGTAGGCCTCGCCGGTGATCGGGTCCTGGATGAAGAAGTTGATGTTGAGGTGCTTCTCGGTGCGGAACGGGTCCAGCCGGGCGGTGGCGAGGTCGGGGACGAGGGCCATGTCGGACTCGTGGATGGCCTGGAAACCGCGGATCGAGGAGCCGTCGAACATCAGCGTCTCGGTCGGGTCGAAGGTGTCGGCCGGAACCGCGAGGTGCTGCAACACGCCCGGCAGGTCGCAGAACCGGACGTCGACGAACTTGATGTCGTTGTCCGCGATGTACCGCTTCACCTCGTCGGCGTTGGTGAACATCCGTACTCCTCCTCGGCGTGCGCTCTGAGCCTCCGTCAGGCGTGACGGGAGCCCCGTGCAGGGGGCTCACGATAGGAATCGGCCGTTTCCTGGTCGTGACTCGGCTGTTACCCACATGTTAACCAGGCCATTCCGGCGGGTGGCAAAGCGGTGCAGTGTCGGGCAAATCGACGGCGCTCCAGTGGCCGTGTACCCCGCGTGGTTCAGACCATTCGCGGCAGTCGGGGGAACCCGGTTCACCCTCGACGGGATTCCGCTCCGGCGCGCCCCGCCCGCGGGCCCGCCACCGGATCCGCGGGTAAGCCCGGTTAGGGTGGGTCCGTGGACACCAGAGAAGCACTCGGATCGTGGATAGACGGCCCGAAGGCGGCCGCCGAGAAGATGGGCGCCGACTTCGGCTACCGCGGCGAGCGCCTCGGCCTGCCGCGCTCCGGCCCCGGCTCGATCGCCGGCCCCGGCCGTCGGATCGGCGCCCTGTTCGTCGACGGCTGGCTGGTCAGCCTGGTCGCCTACGGCCTGCTGGCCCAGGGCGACCGGAGCGCGGCCAACCTGTGGACCACCCCGCTGTTCTACGCCGTCAGCGTGCTGCTCCTGGCCACCACCGGAACCACCGTCGGCAAGCGCCTGTTCGGCCTGCGGGTGGTCCGGATGGACGGCCGCCGCGCCACCATCCCGCAGGTGCTGCTGCGGACCTTCCTGCTCTGCCTGGTCATCCCGGCCGCCGTCTGGGACCGCGACACCCGGGGCCTGCACGACAAGGCCGTCGGCACCGTCGAGGTCCGGATCTGACCGGAGCGGTGACCCGCCGCGGCACAGAAGAACGTCGAAGGCACAGAAGAACGTCGAAGGCGCAGAAGAACGTCGAACGGCCCCGCTCGCGGAGAGGAATCTCGCGAGCGGGGCCGTGGTGTCCTACGGGGGAGTGGGCGTCTAGCGCGCGCCGCCCTTGGGCATCCGGGCGCCCTTCGGCATCGGGCCCTTGGGGATCGGCGCCTTGGACAGCAGGTCGCCGAGCGCCCGCAGCCGATCGTTGGTCTCGGTGACCTGGGCGGCGGAGATCGCCCGCGGCAGCCGCATCAGGTGGATCTGCAGCTTCTTGAGCGGAATCTCGCCCTCGCCGTTGCCGACCATGATGTCGTGCACCGGGATGTCGCCGACGACCCGGGACATCTTCTTCTTCTCGGACGCCAGCAGCGGACGCACCCGGTTCGGGTTGCCCTCGCCGATCAGCGCGATGCCGGCCCGGCCGACCGCACGGTAGACCGCGTCCTGGTTACGGGTGACCGCCACCGGGGTCTGGTTGGCGCTCCAACCACGACGGATGTTGCCCAGCACCGCGGCGACCGCGCCCGGCTGGCCCTCCATCTGCCCGAACGCGGCCCGCTCGGCCCGGCGGCCGAACACGATCGCGACCGCCAGCACTGCCACCACGAAACCGAGAATGCCCAGGTAGACCGGGTGGTCCAGGGCGAAGCCGATGGCGAGGAACACGCCGAAGGTCAGCAGGCCGACGCCGGCGATGATCAGGCCGATCTTGGAGTCGACCTGCTTGGTCATGACATATGCCTGGCGGATCTGTGCGAGCCGCCCAGGAGTATCGGATTTTTGCCTCGCCATACTGCTCATGGTACGGGGCGGGGGTGGCGATCATCCAAGGCGGTGCCGGTTCCGTGACCCTGGACTTTCCCCGATCCCGTCCCGGACGCCACCGGGAGTTCAGGCGCTGCGCCCCGGCGCCCGTACGGGCTGTTCCCGTTCGCCCGCCAGCCGGCGGTTCTCGCACACCGCCGCCCACGCGTTGCGGCGCGCCCCGCGGATCAGCAACAGCTGTTCGGCCCGCCGCAGGGCGGTCCTGAGTCCGGTACGCATCACGACACCAACTCCTCGACCCGGGTACCGCTCGAGCGTCCCGGACGCCCGTTACCGTACGGTGACCCGTTCCTCAATGCCATGTGAAACGTCGGCGGTTAGCCCGGACAGCTCCCCGGACGCGCGGGAGGGCGGGCCCGACCGGACCCGCCCTCCCGCGCAGCGTCACAGGCCGCTCAGACCGTCGCCTGCTCGCGGCGCTCCAGCGCCTGCCGGTACAGCCGGCCGGCCCGGTACGAGGAACGCACCAGCGGGCCGGACATCACACCGGCGAAGCCCAGCTCCTCGGCCTCCTCCTGGAGCTCGACGAACTCCTGCGGCTTCACCCAGCGCTCGACCGGGTGGTGGCGCAGCGAGGGCCGCAGGTACTGGGTGATGGTGATCAGCTCGCAGCCGGCGTCGACCAGGTCGGACAGCGCCTCGCTGACCTCCTCGCGGGTCTCGCCCATGCCCAGGATCAGGTTCGACTTGGTGACCAGCCCGGCCGCCCGGGCCTGGGTGATGACGTCCAGCGAACGCTCGTAGCGGAACGCCGGACGGATCCGCTTGAAGATCCGCGGCACCGTCTCGACGTTGTGCGCGAGCACCTCGGGACGGGACGAGAACACCTCGGCGAGCTGCTCCGGGACGGCGTTGAAGTCCGGGATCAGCAGCTCGACGCCCGTCCGGCCGGCCTCGCGGGCCGCGGTCATCGCGTGCACCTGGCGGACCGTCTCGGCGTACAGCCACGCGCCGCCGTCCTCCAGGTCGTCGCGGGCGACGCCGGTGATGGTGGCGTAGTTCAGGTCCATCGTGACGATGGACTCGGCGACCCGGCGCGGCTCGTCCCGGTCGAACTCGGCGGGCTTGCCGGTGTCGATCTGGCAGAAGTCGCAGCGGCGGGTGCACTGGTCGCCGCCGATCAGGAAGGTCGCCTCGCGGTCTTCCCAGCACTCGAAGATGTTGGGGCAGCCCGCCTCCTGGCAGACCGTGTGCAGCCCCTCCTTCTTCACCAGGGAGTGCAGGGCGTTGTACTCCGGCCCCATCTTCGCCCTGGTCTTGATCCACTCGGGCTTCCGCTCGATGGGGGTCTCGCTGTTGCGGACCTCCAGGCGGAGAAGCTTCCTGCCGTCGGGTGCGACAGCGGACACGTGCGACTCCTAGAACTAGACGGGGTACCCCAAAGAGTACGCCGTTGCTTCGATGGCCCGCTCCGGGCCCCGGGCCTTCATTCGGAAGGCAACACCGGCTGCGGCGAACCGATTCCGGGCCCCGGCGGGGATCAGACCTTGAGGGCCGGCTCGGGGAGTTCGGCGAACACCTCGGCGAGCGTGCGCTCCACCGTCCCCACCGCGTCCGAGACCGGGAACGGACGGGCCAGCTCGCCGCTCAGCGACGCCACCCCGGCGTCCCGGATGCCGCACGGGACGATCTTGTCGAAGTACGTCATCTCCGGGTCGCAGTTCAGCGCGAAACCGTGCATCGTCACCCCGCGGGCCACCCGCACGCCGATCGCCGCGAGCTTGCGGTCGTCGCCGCGCTGGCCCGCGTTGGACGGCGCGTACTCCGGGCCGGCGAGGCGCGGGTCGATGCCCAGCGGCAGGCCCATCCGCAGCGTCAGCTTGCCGATCTCCACCACCTTCGACGGGTCCGCCACCGCACCGGGGATCTCCGCGCCCAGCTTCCACACCCCGCTGCGGCCCTCCACCCGGGTGGTCTCCACCCCGAACGCGGTGCACGCCCGGATCAGTGCCTCCTCCAGCCGGCGCACGTACGCCACCACGTCGATCGGGTCCGGCAGCTTCACGATCGGGTACCCCACCAGCTGGCCCGGGCCGTGCCAGGTGATCTCGCCGCCGCGGTTCACCTCCACGACCGGCGTCCCGTCCAGCGGCAGGTCCGCCGGGTTGGTGCGCTTGCCCATCGTGTACACCGGGTCGTGCTCCAGCAGCAGCACCGTGTCCGGAATCTCGTCCGCGACGCGCAACGCGTGCAGCCGCTGCTGCTCCGCCCACGCCTCCTGGTAGGGGACGGTCCGCTCGCCTATCCCCATCCGCACGAACCGCACGTTCTCGCTCACCACAACACTCCCTGCCTGCCGGCCGGCTCAGCCCAACCTCGCCACTGTACGCCGTGGATTCGGACCGCCGGCGGGCGCGAAACCGGGGGCGCGCGGGGGCACCGGCGCGCGGACGCCTGTTCTCCTCACCCCGCTGCCAGGAGCAACAGCCGGAGGGCCAGCTGGAGCTCCAGCGCCCGCTCCGGCTGGTTCCAGTCGCGGCCGAGCAGGACCTCGACCCGGTCCAGGCGTTGCACCACGGTGTTCACATGGACGTGCAGCAGGTCCTTGGCGCGGGTGAGGCTGCCGCCGCAGTCGAAGTAGGCACGGAGGGTGCGGACCAGTTCGGTGCCGCGCTTGGCGTCGTAGTCGAGCAGCGGGCCGAGCGTCGCGCGGACGAAGCCCTCGACGTCGTGGCCGTCGCCGAGCAGGACGCCGAGGAAGCCGAGGTCGGCCGCGCACGCGCCGTCGCCCTCGCGGCCGAGCACGTGGAGGGCGCGGACGCAGCGCACGCCCTCGGCGTAGGCCGCGGCCAGCGGGACGGGCCCGCTCGCGGCGCGTCCGGTGCCGACGGTGACGGGTGTGCCGACGAGTCGGGCCAGGCGTTCCGCGGCGAGCGCGGCGACCGCGCCGTCGCCGGTGCTGTCGTGCGGGACGAGCAGCACCACGCCGTCGCCGAACTCGGCGCTGATGCCGCGCGAGCCGAACAGGTAGCGGGCGGCCGCGCCCGCCAGCCGTTCCCGGGCGTTGACGTCGGCGGCGACGGCGACCAGGACCAGGTGCGGGCGGCCCAGGTCGACGCCGAGGCGGCGGCCGCGGGCGGTGAGGCCGGCCGGGTCGCGGTCGGGGGCGGTGAGCAGGTCGGCGAGCAGTTCGCCGCGGACGCGGTTCTCGGTCTCGGCGACCGAGCGCCGCAGCAGGAGCAGCAGGGCGGTGACCACGCCGGCCCGTTCGAACACCCGCCGGTCGGCGTCGTCCAGTTCGGGTCTGCCGTGCAGCACCAGGGAGCCCAGCAGTTCCTGGCCGGCCAGCACGGCGCAGACCCACTCCGCGCCGTGCCGCACCGCGTGGCCCCCGGTGCGGGAGGAGGCGACGGCGTCGGAGAGGCCGTCGGGGGTGCCGCCGGGGCCGGTGAGCGGGGCGCCCTCGGCGTCGTGGACGGAGGCTTCGCCGTCGAGCAGCGCGGCGACCTCCGCGGCCACGTCGGCGACCTCCGCGCCGCGCAGCACGAGGTCGGTGAGCCGGTCGTGGGCCTGTTCGGCGCGCTGCACGGAGCCCGCATGGGCGCGGATGACGGCGTTGGCGGTGGCGAGTTCGGCGAGCGCGGCGCGGGTGTCGGCGAGCGACTTGGCGGTGTCCAGGGCGATCGCGGCGTGTGCGGCGAGGGTGCACAGCAGGGCCACCTCGTCGGGGGAGAAGGCGCGCGGGACGCGGTCGGCGGCGAACAGGACGCCGATCACGGTGCCGCCGAGCAGCAGCGGCACGCCGATGATGGCGACCAGGCCCTCGTCGAGCACGCCGGCGTCGATCTGGCCGGTGTGCCGGAAGCGCTCGTCGACCCGGTAGTCGTGGGTGGCGTAGGGCCGGGCGGTCTGGGCGACCAGGCCGCCGAGGCCGTCGCCGAGGCTGAGCCGCAGGGTCTGGAAGATCGGCGAGACCGAGCCGTCGGTGACCCGCATGTAGGTGTCGCCGGCCTGCTCGTCGGGGAGCGTGAGGTACGCGGTGTCGGTGCCGAGCAGCATCCGGGCGCGGCGGACGATGGCCTGGAGGACGGCGTCGAGGTCGCGGGAGGCGGCGAGGTCGCCGGCGGTGTCGAACAGGGCGGTCAGTTCGGCTTCGCGGCGGCGGTGCTGACGCATCGTCCGGTGCACCCGCAGGGCCTGCCAGGTGGCGTCGTCGATCTCGGTCAGGACCTGGGCGGGTGCGCCCTGCCGGCGGGCGTCGGCGAGGACTTCGCCGAAGTCCTCGGTGGCGGCGCCGGTCGCCAGCAGGTCGAGGAGTCGGCGCAGCGCCGGTGCGGCGGTGGTGTGGCGGTCCATTCGGTCTTCCCTGTCACTCGTGCCCCCCGTGGCCCCGTTGCCCGCGGCCCGCTTCGCAGAACGGGCCGGGGCCGCGCCGCCGGGCGGGTGCCCGGTGACGCGGCCCTGATTTTGTCGGAAGTGGTCAGACCGCAGTAGCGGCCTTCACGGAGTCCCCCCGAGCGTCGTCCGTCCCGGTGAGGTCGGCGCCGCGGGTCTCCCGGCCGCACAGGACGGCGAGGACGGTGATCGCGGCGGCGATCGCCACGTACACGGCGATCGGCGTGGCGCTGCCGTAGTCCTTGAGCAGGGCGGTGGCGATCAGCGGGGCGGGGGCGCCGGCCGCGACGGAGGAGAACTGGGCGCCGATGGACGCGCCGGAGTAGCGGGTGCGGGTGGCGAACAGTTCGGAGAAGAACGCGGCCTGCGGGGCGTACATCATGCTGTGGAAGAACAGGCCGACGGTGACGGCGGTGACCAGCGCGGTGAAGTTCTCCGTGTCGACCATGCCGAAGAACACGAAGGCCCAGACACCGACCCCGACCGCGCCGACCAGGTAGACCGGTTTGCGGCCGACCCGGTCGGAGAGCGCCCCGAACACCGGTATCAGCGCGAACTGGATCGCCGAGCCGATCAGGACGGCGTTCAGCGCGGTCTGCTTGGGCAGGTGGGCGTGGCCGACGGCGTACGCCAGGACGAAGGTGGTCATCACGTAGTACGAGATGTTCTCCGCCATCCGGGCGCCCATCGCCACCAGCACGTCCCGCCAGTGGTCGCGCAGCACCGCCACCAGCGGCGGCTGCTGCTTCCCGGCGCGCTGCTCGGCGGCCGCCAGCGCCGCCTTGAACAGCGGCGACTCGTCGACCGCCAGCCGGATCCACAGACCCACCATCACCAGCACCGCGGACAGCAGGAACGGCACCCGCCAGCCCCAGTCCAGGAACGCCGCGTCCGACTGGACGGCCGTCATCAGCGACAGCACGCCGGCCGCCAGCAGGTTGCCCGCCGGGGCGCCGCCCTGCGGCCAGGACGCCCAGAAGCCGCGCCGCCGCCGGTCGCCGTGCTCGGAGACCAGCAGCACCGCCCCGCCCCACTCGCCGCCCAGCGCGAAGCCCTGCACCAGCCGAAGCACCGTCAGCATCACCGGCGCCGCCACGCCGACCTGGTCGTACGTCGGCAGGCAGCCGATCAGGGTGGTCGCCCCGCCCATCAGCAGCAGGGACAGCACCAGCAGCTTCTTGCGGCCGATCCGATCGCCGAAGTGCCCGAACACCAGCGCGCCCAGCGGCCGGGCGGCGAACCCGATCGCGTAGGTGAGGAAGGACAGCAGAGTGCCCGTCAGCGGATCCGACTTCGGGAAGAACACGTGCCCGAAGACCAGCGCCGCAGCCGATCCGTACAAGAAGTAGTCGTACCACTCGATCGTGGTGCCGATCAGGGAGGCGGCGACCACCCGGGGCAGGGAGGCGGGTCTTGCGACGTCGGGAGAGGAAGCCATCGGAATTCCCCTTGCTGTGGTGGGGGGTGAGGGAGTGTCGGGACCTTATCGGCCCGCCGCGGCCGGACTCAGTGCGCGGTCCAGCCGCCGTCCACCGGCAGGCTCGCGCCGGTGATGTAGGAGGCGCTCGGGGAGCACAGCCAGACCGCGAGCTGTGCCACCTCCTCCGGTTCGATCAGCCGCTTCACGGCGGTGCGGTCGAGCATGATCTGCTCCACCACCTCGTCCTCGTGGATGCCGTGCGCCAGCGCCTGGGCGGCGATCTGCTTCTCCACCAGCGCGGTGCGCACGTACGCCGGGTTGATGCAGTTGCTGGTCACCCCGTACGGGGCGCCCTCCAGCGCGACGGTCTTGCTCAGGCCCTCCAGGGCGTGCTTGGCCGTCACGTACGCCGACTTGAACGCGCTGGCCCGCAGGCCGTGCACCGAGGAGATGTTGACCACCCGGCCCCACCCGCGCTCGTACATGTGCGGCAGGGTGCGGCGCAGGATGCGGAACGGGGCCTCCACCATGACCCGCTGGATCAGCGTGAACCGCTCCATCGGGAACTCGTGCACCGGCGCGACGTGCTGCAGGCCGGCGTTGTTGACCACGATGTCCGCGTCGGCGGGCAGGGCCTCCACCGCGTCCGGGTCGGACAGGTCGGCCACGTGTGCGACCCCGCCGATCCGCTCCGCCAGCTCCTCGGCGGGGGCGGCGGCCAGGTCGACGACGTACACGCGCGCGCCGGCCGCGGCGAACGCCTCCGCGCAGGCCCTGCCGATACCGGAGGCGGCGCCGGTGACCAGCGCGGTGCGGCCGTGCAGCGAGGGCTGGGGGAGCGGGTCAGAAGTGGTGTCCATGGCCGAGAACGGTAGGAATCCGCGGCCCCCGCAACGATGTGGGCGGACACCACAGCATCCCGGCCCTGCATGGTGCCGTCCGCCATGCTGCCCGAGGGCGGGCAACGGCCCTCGAACTCAAACACGCGGCGCCCGGGCTTCCTCAGAACGGGCGGGCCTGGTTCACCCGTTCGGAGGACCGGTGGGCCGAATCCACCCATAGCGTCCCAATGCTCGCTACATTCGCGCCGATTCCCGATCAGGGGGCGCTGTCCCGGGCAGGAGGGGCCGGAACGGCGCCTGAGAGGTGTGGACTGCTATGCCCCAACGGCCCGTAATCGACAGCCCGGCGTACCGATCGCTCGACCCGCTCGACCCACGCCAAACCGGAGCGGTCGAGACCCCTCCGCGCGCCGCCGAGCCCGCCGACCCACCGTCCGGCGGACGCGCCCAGAACCCCCAACTCGCGGCACTCATCGAGGAGTCCGGCTTCTCGCACGCCGGCCTCGCCCGCCGGGTCGACCAGCTCGGCCTGGAACACGGCCTCGACCTGCGGTACGACAAGACCTCCGTCACCCGCTGGCTGCGCGGCCAACAGCCGCGCGGCGCCACCCCGGCGCTGATCGCCGAGGTCTTCACCCGCCGCCTCGGCCGCCGCCTCACCGCCCAGGACGTCGGCCTGGACGCCTGCGCCCCGGTCTACGCCGGGCTGGAGTTCGCCGAGACCCCGCAGGAGGCCGTCGACATCGTCGCCTCCATGTGGCGCAAGGACAACGGCCCCTACGCGGAACTCCGCAAGATCGCCTTCACCCCGGCCGGACTGGTCGTCCCCAGCCGCGACTGGCTGATCGGCCGCACCGACGAACGCGTCGCCCGGGACGGCACCACCCTCACCCCCGAGGAGCTCCGCACACCCCCGCCAGGAGCCTCCGCCCGGGTCCCCCAGCAGGGCTCGCGCCGGCCCGGCGGCAGCGCCCTCGAACCCGCCGCCGCGGACCCCCGGGAGACCAGGCCCCCGGTCCGGGTCGGCCGCGGCGACATCGCCGCGATCCGCGCCGTCGGAGACCTGTTCCGGGCCCTCGACCACGCGTACGGCGGCGGCCACGCCCGGCAGGCGCTGGTCCGCTACCTGGAGAGCGAGGCCGAACCGATGCTCCGCGGCCGCTACGGCGAACAGATCGGCCGCGCCCTGTTCGGCGCCGTCGCCGACCTCACCAGGCTGGCCGGCTGGACGTCCTTCGACATCGCCGCGCACGGCCTCGCCCAGCGCTACTTCGTGCAGTCGCTGCGGCTCTCCCAGGCGGCCGGCGACCGGATCCTCGGCGGCTTCGTGCTGACCACCATGAGCCAGCAGGCCGTCCACCTCGGGCACGCCCGCGAGGCCATCCAGCTCGCCCGGGTCGCCCAGCAGGGCGTCGGCACCACCGCCGCGCCCGTCGTCCAGGCCCTGATGCACGCCGCCGAGGCCCGCGGCCACGCGCTGGCCGGCGACGTCCGGGCCTGCACCACCGCCCTGGTCCGCTGCGAACGGGCCCTGGCCACCGCCCGCAGCGGCGACGACGTCCCGTCCTGGGCCCGCTACTTCGACGACGCCCAGCTCGCCGACGAGTTCGCCCACTGCTACCGGGACCTCCAGCAGTGGCGGCCCGCCGCCCAGCACGCCGAGAAGTCGCTGCGGCTGCGCGCCCCCGCGTACGCGCGCAGCCGCATCCTCTGCCGCCTCGTCCTCGCCTCCGCCCGGCTCGGCATGGGCGACGTCGACGAGTCCTGCTCGATGGCCACCGACAGCCTGCGGGCCGCCGGCGAGATGCGCTCCGCGCGGACGGTCGAGTACCTGCGCGACTTCCACCGGCGCCTGGCGCCCTACCGCACGACGCCTGCGGCGCGCGCGTTCGAGGAGGCCACCCGGCAGGCGGGGGTGATCTGAGTGACCTGACGGCCCCGCAGGGGCCCGGGGAACGGCGGGGCCGAGCTGCTGGTGAGCAACGGGGCGAGAAAGGTTCCGAAGTTTCTGGTTCCCAAGGACGGGACCAGAAACGGTGGAACGCCCAACGCCCCGTTGTTCCCCAGCGAACTCGGCCCGCCGTTCCCCGGGCCCCTGATTGCTACGCTGCCGCCTCCACGACCTCCGGTTCCGTCCGGACGCCCAGGTCGCGCAGGACGGCGCTCGCGGCCCGCCGGCCCGAGGCGATGGCGCCTTGGAGGGTGCCGGTGTCGCGGTGGTCGCCGCAGGCGTAGAGGCCGGCCAGGAGGCGGACGGAGCGGCGGAAGTGGTGCGGCGGGGGCATCGAGACGACGGCGTCGGGGGCGTGGCGGACGGTCAGGAACTCCCAGGCGGTGGTGGAGGTGCCGTAGAGCTCGGACAGGCGGCGGCGGACCACGGGTTCGTCGCCGGCCGGGCCGCCGGAGTCGAAGGCGCGGCGGCCGAGCACGGTGGTGGCGATCAGGGCGCGGCCGTCGGGGGCGTAGGAGGGGTCGGCGTCGCTGAGCACCAGTGAGTGGGAGATGCCGGTGCGTTCGGCGTCGAGCAGCAGCACGGGTTCGCCCAGCGGCGAGCGGTTGGCGGCGTGGTAGTAGGTGGTGACGGGGTGGAAGCCGGGCTGCCGCAGGCCCGGGAGCAGGGTGGTGGCGGTGGCCGCGTCGGTGGCGACGACGACCGCGCGGGCGCGGATCCGGCCGTGCGCGGCGGTCTCCACGCCGTCGGTGCCGACCGAGGTGACGTGCACGCCGAAGCGCACCGTGCCCTCCGGGAGCCTCGCGGCGAGCTGGGCGGGGACGGCGCCGATCCCGGCGGCGGGGATGCACAGCCGGCCGAGGGCGTAGGCGCGCAGCACCAGGTCGGCGACCCGGCTGGAGGTGCCGAGGGTCGGGTCGGAGAGCAGTGCGGCGAGCAGGGGGCGCAGGAAGCCGTCGACGGTGCGGCCGGGCAGGCCGCGGTCGACCAGGGCCCGGGCGGCGGTGGTCTCCTGACGGGAGAGCAGCCGCGGGGCGGGGGTGGCGGCCAGCCGGGTCAGTGCACTCGCGAGCCGGGCCCGGTCCAGTGGTGTGCCGAGCGGGCTGCGGGTGGCGGCCTGCCGGGCGGGGGTGAGCTGCGGGTCGCCGACCCGGTAGGTGCGGCCGCTGCTGTGCACCAGGACGCCGGGGGCGAGCGGACGCAGGTCCAGCCGGTCCAGGTCGAGGTGGCGGGCGAGCTCGGGGTAGGCGGTGTTCAGCAGGTGGCCGCCGAGGTCGAGGCGGAAGCCGTCGAGTTCCCGGGTGGCCATGCGGCCGCCGACGCGTTCGGTGGCTTCCAGGACCTGGACGTGCAGGCCCTGGGCGGTGAGCGCGGCAGCGGCGGTCAGCCCGGCGACGCCGGCGCCGACCACGATCGCGTCGGGGTCGGTGGCGTGGACACGGCTGATGAAGTCATGTGCGGGCACGAGTGGGTGCTCCCTCCCTGGCGGAGCCCTCCGCTGCCGCCGCGCACAGCAGTGCCCGCGAGTGAGCGGGGGTGCCGGGGCGGGCAGCGGGGAGCGAGGACAACGTGGTCCGTCGTTGTGATGCCCCGTCATTCGGCTGCCCAGACCGACGGCCGCCACCCAATCGGTTCATACCACTGGCGGGGCGACACGGTGGGGCGGCTCCGTCACCCACCGTGCGTCAAACAGGGCGCGCGGGGCAGGGACGGGCGCACACCGTCACCGCCCACGCCCCACGCGCCGTCCCCATGCACCCGTGCGCCCCCCGACGTTCCGTCAGCTCCGGGACCGCCCGAGCGCAGCTGCGACGATCGATTCCGGATCCGGGTGGAGAAACTCGAACCCCGCCTCCACCAGGGCTTTCGGTACCACCCGGTGACTGCCGACCACCTCGACGGCCATCTCCCCGAGCACGGCGCGCAGCGCCCACTCCGGCACCGCGAACACCGCGGGCCGGCCCAACTGCCGGGCCAGCTCGGCGGTCAGCTCGGCGTTGGTGACGGCGGTCGGGCCGGCCACGTTGACGGGGCCGCCGAGGTCCTGGCAGTCGATCAGGAAGCGCAGCGCGGCCACCTCGTCGGCCAGCGAGATCACGCTCCAGTACTGCTTGCCGCTGCCGAGCCGGCCGCCCAGCCCGAGCTTGAACAGCGGCAGCAGCCGGGCCCCCGCGCCGCCCCTCGGGTCGAGCACCAGGCCGGTGCGCGGGTGCACCACCCGGATCCCGGCCGCCGCGGCGGGCTGCGCGGCCTGCTCCCACGCCTGGCACACCTCGGACAGGAAGTCGCTGCCGCTGGGCGCCTGTTCGTCGATCAGCTGGTCCCCGGTCTGCCCGTACCAGCCGACCGCGGACGCGCTGACCAGCACCTTCGGCGGGGCCTTCAGCCGGGTCAGCGCGGCGGCCAGCGTCTCGGTGCCGAGCACCCGGCTGTCCCGGATCTCCCGCCGGTAGGCGTCCGACCAGCGTCGGTCCCCGACGCCCGCGCCCGCCAGGTGCACCACCGCGTCCACGCCTTCGAGCGCGGCGCCGTCGATCTGCATCAGCAGCGGGTTCCAGCCGACCCCGACCGTCCCGTCCGGCTGCGGACCGGTGCGCGAGCGCCGCCGCACCAGCCGCAGCACCTCGTGCCCGTCCCCGACCAAGGAGTCCACCAGCGCGGACCCGATCAACCCCGTGGAACCTGTCACCGCGATACGCATACCGGCCATCCTCGCAGCCCTTACCGGCCCGACCGGGCAGCCGGGCCGGTCCGGCACCGGCGGTACGACAATTCCGGGCGGGACCTGCGGGGGAGCGCCTAGCATGATCGCCATGCCATCGACCGATCTGATCATCCGACCTGCCGTGGAGCAGGACGAACAGGCGATCCGCACCCTCGACAACACCGTCTGGTCCCCGCTCAGCGAGGTCACCCCGAAGGGCCCGGACGACGCACCGGTCTTCGACCGGCAGCACCGGCCCGCGCAGTACCTGCTGGCCGAACTCGACGGCGAGCTGGTCGGCTACATCCGCCAGGTGCAGGAGATCCCGCTGGAGTCCAGCGCCCACGTCCGGCAGATCCAGGGCCTGGCGGTGCTCCCGCAGGCCCGCGGCCGGGGCGTCGGCGACGCCCTGATCGCCGCTGCCTGCGACGCCGCCCGCGCCATCGGCGCCCGCCGGATGACCCTGCGCGTCCTCGGCCACAACGCGCCCGCCCGCCGACTGTACGAGCGCAACGGCTTCGCGGTGCTCGGCGTGCTGCCCGAGCACTTCCTGCTGGAGGGCGCCTACGTGGACGACGTCTGGATGGGCCGCGCCCTGGACTGATGCCCGGAGCCGGGTGCCGTCCGGACGGCCGCCACCCGGACGGCACCCGCCGGCGGCCGACGGGCCGTCAGTCCCCGTACAGCTCCGACAGCCGCGGGTAGCGGGCGGTCATCGCCGCCCGGTCCGCGAAGTCGAACGAGGTGCCCTGCGGCGCGCGCGGCTGACGCACCCCCAGGTCCGGCAGCGGCAGCCCGGTCAGCCGCTCGTACGCCTCGTCTGCGGCGTACCCGAGCTCCTCCGCGTCGCCGTCCTCCTCGTCGTCGAAGTCGGGCAGCAGCTCGGCGAGTTCGTCCGGGTCGTGCACCCCGCCCTCGAACACCTCCCGGCCCTGGGCGATCAGCCAGCAGCGGAAGTAGTCGAAGCTGTCCTCGGAGGCCCCGCCGAGCAGCAGGTACGCGGCGCCCCACAGGTCCACCGTGTACGCCCGCTGGAACCGCGCCTCGAACTGCCGGGCGAAGTCCAGCACATCGTCCGGGGCCAGCCCCATCAGCCGCTCCACCAGGGCCTGCGCCTGCTCGTCCGGATCACCCCCGGCCGCGTCCCGGGAGTCGTCGATCAGCTGCCAGAATGCCGTCTCGTCCATCACCGCTCCAGCATCCACAATCCGCACCGCGCCCGCACCCGATCGCACCGCTGACGGCACAGCCCGACAAGTGCCCGGACATGCGGAAGCCCCGCACCGTCCGGGGACGGTGCGGGGCTTCCGGGCGAAACCGGGATGCCTTACAGGCCGAGCTCGACCTCGAACTCGCCGGCCTCCAGGATCTCCTTGACCGCGACCAGGTAGCGGGCGGCGTCCGCGCCGTCCACCAGGCGGTGGTCGTAGGAGAGCGACAGGTAGGTCATGTCGCGGATGCCGATCGCGGTGCCGCCGTCGGCCTCGATCACCACGGGGCGCTTCACGGTCGCGCCGATGCCCAGGATGGCGGCCTGGTTCGGCGGAACGATGACGGTGTCGAACAGCGCACCGCGCGAACCGGTGTTGGAGATGGTGAAGGTCGCACCGGACAGCTCGTCCGGGGTGATCTTGCTGTCGCGGACCTTCGACGCCAGCTCCGCGGTCTTCTTCGAGATGCCGGCGATGTTCAGGTCGCCCGCACCCTTGATGACCGGGGTCATCAGACCCTTCTCGGAGTCCACCGCGATACCGATGTTCTCGGTGTCGAAGTAGGTGATGGTGCCCTCGGCGTCGTTGATCCGGGCGTTGACGACCGCGTGGGCCTTCAGCGCCTGGGCGGCAGCCTTCACGAAGAACGGCATCGGGGACAGCTTCACGCCCTCGCGGGCCAGGAAGGAGTCCTTCGCCTTCGCGCGCAGCGACATGATCCGGGTGACGTCCACCTCGACCACGCTGGTCAGCTGCGCCTGCTCGTGCAGGGCCTTCATCATGTTGTCGCCGATGACCTTGCGCATGCGGGTCATCTTGACGGTCTGGCCACGCAGCGCCGACGGCGCGGCGGCGGCCTTCGCCGGGGCGGCGGCAGCGGGGGCGGCGGCGACCGGAGCCGGCGCGGCCTTCGCGGCCTCGGCGGCGGCGATCACGTCCTGCTTGCGGATGCGGCCACCGACACCGGTACCGGCGACGGAGGACAGCGCGACGCCGTGCTCGGCGGCGAGCTTGCGCACCAGCGGGGTGACGTAGGCGTCACCGGCGTCCGCGACCGGCGCGGCAGCGGCCGGAGCGGCGGCGACCGGGGCCGGGGCGGCCGGAGCCACCGGGGCGGCCGGAGCCGGAGCGGCGACCGGGGCGGCGGGCGCGACCGGCGCGGGGGCCGGGGCAGCGACCGGAGCCGGAGCGGCGGCGACCGGGGCCGGCGCGGCCGGGGCAGCGGGGGCGGCCGGAGCGGCGACCGGGGCCGGGGCGGCGGCGACCGCGCCCGCGGCGCCGATCAGCGCCAGCTGGGCGCCGACCTCGGCGGTCTCGTCCTCGCCGACCAGGATCTTCACCAGGGTGCCCGCCACGGGGGAGGGGATCTCGGTGTCGACCTTGTCGGTGGAGACCTCGAGCAGCGGCTCGTCGACCTCGACGGTGTCACCCTCGGCCTTCAGCCAGCGGGTGACGGTGCCCTCGGTGACCGACTCGCCCAGCGCGGGCAGCACCACCGGGGTGGCGTCGGCGGCCGGCGCGGCAGCCGCAGGGGCCTCCGCGACCGGGGCAGCCGGAGCGGCCGGGGCGACCGGCGCGGCGACCGGGGCAGCCGGGGCCTCGGCGACCGGGGCCGGAGCGGCCTCGGCGACGGGCGCCGGGGCGGCGGCGGGGGCGCCCGAGCCGTCGTCGATGATCGCCAGCTCGGCGCCCACCTCGACGGTCTCGTCCTCGCCGACCTTGATCGAGGCCAGGATGCCGGAGGCCGGCGCCGGGATCTCGGTGTCGACCTTGTCGGTGGAGACCTCGAGCAGGGGCTCGTCCATCTCCACGCGCTCACCCTCGGCCTTCAGCCAGCGGGTGACGGTGCCTTCGGTCACGCTCTCGCCCAGCGCGGGCAGTGTTACTGAGACCGCCATGGTTCCAGCGACTCCTATCAAGTCTTGCGTTCAGGAATGAAGGGGGACGGGGGCGCGATCAGTCGTGCGCGTGCAGCGGCTTGCCGGCCAGCGCGAGGTGGGCCTCGCCGAGGGCCTCGGACTGGCTCGGGTGCGCGTGGATCAGCTGCGCGACCTCGGCGGGCAGGGCCTCCCAGTTGTAGATCAGCTGGGCTTCGCCGACCTGCTCGCCCATGCGGGCGCCGACCATGTGGACACCCACGACGGCGCCGTCCTTGACCTGGACCAGCTTGATCTCGCCGGCGGTCTTGAGGATCTTGCTCTTGCCGTTGCCCGCCAGGTTGTACTTGAGGGTGACGACCTTCTCCTTGCCGTACTGCTCGACGGCCTTGGCCTCGGTCAGGCCGACGGAGGCGACCTCCGGGTTGGAGTACGTCACCCGCGGGATGCCGTCGTAGTCGATCGGGACGACCTTCAGGCCGGCGATCCGCTCGGCCACCAGGATGCCCTCGGCGAAGCCGACGTGGGCCAGCTGCAGGGTCGGGACCAGGTCGCCGACGGCGGAGATGGTCGGCACGTTGGTGCGCAGGTACTCGTCGACCAGGACGTAGCCGCGGTCCATCGCGACGCCCTGCTCCTCGTAGCCCAGGCCGGTGGAGACCGGGCCGCGGCCGATGGCGACGAGCAGCACGTCGGCCTCGATGGACTTGCCGTTCTCGGTGGAGACCCGGACGCCGTCGGCGGTGTACTCCACGCCGGAGAAGCGGGACTTCAGCTCGAACTTGATGCCGCGCTTGCGGAACGCGCGCTCCAGCAGCTTGGAGGAGTTCTCGTCCTCCAGCGGCACCAGGTGGGGCAGGCCCTCGACGATGGTGACGTCGACGCCGAAGGACTTCCAGACCGAGGCGAACTCGCAGCCGATGACGCCGCCGCCGAGGATGATCGCCGACTTCGGGATGTAGTCCAGCTTCAGCGCGTGGTCGGAGGAGATGATCCGGTCGCCGTCGATGTCCAGGCCCGGGATCGAGCGCGGCACGGAGCCGGTGGCGAGGACGATGTGGCGGCCCTCGATGCGCTGGCCGTTGACGTCCACCGAGGTCTGCGAGGACAGTCGGCCCTCGCCCTGGATGAAGGTGACCTTGCGGGAGGCGACCAGGCCCTGCAGGCCCTTGTACAGGCCGGCGACGACGTCGTCCTTGTACTTGTGGACGCCCTTGATGTCGATGCCCTGGAAGGTGGCCAGGACGCCGAAGTCGGCGGCTTCGCGGGTCTCGTCGGCGACCTCGGCGGCGTGCAGCAGCGCCTTGGTCGGGATGCAGCCGCGGTGCAGGCAGGTGCCGCCCAGCTCACCCTTCTCGATCAGCGCGACGCTCAGCCCCAGCTGAGCGCCACGGAGGGCCGCGGCGTAGCCGCCGCTTCCGCCTCCGAGAATGACTACGTCGAAAACGGTGCTGGCGTCGTTCGCCACGTCACGTCCTCCATGCAAAAGGTGCGGATCGCCGGGCCGGTCGCGGTCCGGTGGGTGAGAGCCCTTGTAAGGGCGCCCAGTCGTGCCGGAAATACATCTTTGCACTTGTTGGCGGCGGGTGGCGTCGGAGGGTGCCCCGGCCCGGCCCCGGTGCGACCCGCGAAGCGGTGGGGTGACCTGGTCCCGGAGGTATCGTCCCAGCTCACGGCCGGGAAATCGGCATTCGGAGGTACTCCGTCCGGGGGGCTTCGCCGTAGCAGTTCCGTCCTGCGGAATCAATTTTCGCCGGAGGCGAACAGCTGGCCGGATTGGCACCGGTGCCTACCGGCTGGTAATGCGTGTGGGGCCCGGCACCATCGGTGCCGGGCCCCACACGGTCGATCACTCGATCAACGGGTCACTTGCCCGCGGCGGTGTCCTCCGCGAAGCGGACCAGGGTGCGCACCGCGCTGGCGGTGCCGCCCTTCGGGGTGTAGCCGGTCGGGCCGCCCTCGTTGAACGCCGGGCCGGCGATGTCGAGGTGCGCCCAGTCGATGCCCTCGGCGACGAACTCCTGCAGGAACAGGCCGGCCACCAGGCCGCCGCCCATCCGCTCGCCCATGTTCGCCAGGTCCGCGACGGTCGACTCGACCATGCCCTTGCGCAGGTCGGGCAGCAGCGGCATCGGCCAGGACGCCTCGCCGACCGCGCCCGCGGTCTCGTGCAGCTTGGTGCGCAGCGCGTCGTCGTTGGCCATCACGCCGAAGGTGCGGGCGCCCAGCGCCATCATCATCGCGCCGGTCAGGGTCGCCACGTCGACGATCACGTCGGGCTGCTCCTCGCCGGCCCGGACGATCGCGTCGGCCAGCACCAGCCGGCCCTCGGCGTCGGTGTTCAGCACCTCGACGGTCTTGCCGCCGTACATCCGCAGCACGTCGCCGGGGCGGGTCGCGGTGCCGGACGGCATGTTCTCCGCCAGCGCCAGCCACGCCGTCACGTTGACCTGCAGGCCCAGGCGCTTGGCGGCGACCACGGCGGCGAACACCGCGGCGGCGCCGGCCATGTCGCACTTCATGGTCTCGTTGTGGCCGGCCGGCTTCAGCGAGATGCCGCCCGAGTCGTAGGTGATGCCCTTGCCGACGAACGCCAGCGAGGCCTTCGCCTTCGGGTGGGTGTAGGCCACCTTCACCAGCCGCGGCGGGTTGGTGGAGCCGGTGCCGACGCCGAGGATGCCGCCGAAGCCGCCCTTGGTCAGCGCCTTCTCGTCCAGCACCTCGACCTTCAGGCCGTGCTCCTTGCCGGCCGCCTGCGCGATCGCGGCGAAGGACTTCGGGTTCAGGTCGTTCGGCGCGGTGTTGACCAGGTCGCGGGCCCGGTTCATCTCCTCGCCGATCGCGGTGGCGCGCTCGACGGCCGCCTTGGCGTCCTTCGAACCCTTGCGGTCGGTCAGCAGGACCAGCTCGGCGACCGGGGCCTTGGACTCGGCCTTGTAGGCGCCGAACGCGTACGAGCCGAGCAGGGCGCCCAGCGCGACCGCCTCGACGTCCTCGGCGGAGGCGGCCGGCAGCGCCAGCGCGGCCTTCTTCGAACCGGCCAGGGTGCGGGCGGCCGTACCGGCGGCCTTGCGCAGCTCCTCGGCGCCGAACGGGCCGTCGACGGCCTCGCCCAGGCCGACGGCCAGCACCAGCGGAGCCTTCAGGCCGGCCGGCGCGGGAAGCTTGACCGCCTCACCCTCGGCACCGGTGGCGCCCAGGGTGGTGAGAACCTCGGCCAGCTTGCCCTCGAACGCCTCGACGACCGCCTCGGCGCCGGTCGCCACGACCAGGCCCTTGGGGCCCTTCGCCACGCCGATCACCAGGGCATCCGCGCGCAGGCTCGCGGCGGAGGAGGTGCTCACAGACAGTGCAGTCACGACAAATGCGTCCTGTTCTTTCGCGGTCCACAGCCGGTGACGGCTCCGTTGCCGACCGGCAAACCCGGGCAGACTCCGCGGCAAAACGGGGCATGGGGCCAGGGTGCTCACCGCATGGTAGTCCGCATATTGGGATCTCGCCGCCCCGCCTGCCGCCGTGCACGAACCGCCGTCGACCGTGACGGTGCGTCACATCAGTGCGAGCGCCACCAGGGTCGCGGTCGCCGAGGTCTCCACCAGCGCCCCCAGCACATCGCCCGTCACCCCGCCGAAGCGCCGCACGCACCGCCGCAACAGGCCTGCGGCGACCGCCGTCCCGACCAGCACGGCCACCCCGCCCTGCCACCGCCACGCCGCTGCCGCGCCCGCCGCCAGCAGCGTCACCGCCGTTGCCGCCACCGGGCTCACGGTGCCCGCCACCATCGCCCCCAGCCCCCCGGGCCGGGCGGCCGGCACCTGTCGCAGGCAGCCCCACAGCAGCGCGGTGCGGCCGGCGACGGCGGCGAGCACTGCCGCGCCCGCCCCCCGGCCGAGTGACGTCTCGAACTGGCCTGCCAGTGCGCCGACTTGAGCAAGCATCAGAATGACGAGGGTCAGCACGCCGAACGGGCCGATGTCCGACTGCTTCATGATCCGCAACGCGTCCTCGGCGGGCTTGCCGCTGCCCAGCCCGTCCGCGACGTCCGCGATCCCGTCCAGGTGCAGCCCCCGCGTCACCGCCGCCCCGACGCCCACCACCGCGACGCCGCCCAACAGCCCGCCGCCCCGCCACGCCACCAGCGCCCCCACCGCACCGGCCAGTACCCCCACCACCAGCCCCACCACCGGCGCCACCACCATCGCCGCCCCACCGGCCGCCCGGTCCCACCGGTGCACGCGCACCCGAAACACCGTCAACGTCCCGAAGGCGAAGCGCAGAGCGTGCGAAACCAGGGGCGCGGGGAACTGCGCGAAGTCGGAAGACGACGATGTAGAGCCCTCCGTCGAGAGACTCTCTGCGCGCTCGGCCCCCGGCTGTCCGGTGTCCTCGTTGCTCACCAGCCAAGGCCTCTCACGTGCAGGTTCTCATCAGCGCTCAGTACCGCCCGAGCAGCTCCGCCGCCGTCGGCAGCTTGGCCGGCGCCCGCGGCGGCAGCGGCTTCGCCGACGGGACGGCGGCCGGCTCGGCGAGGGTGTCCGTCGCGGCCTGGAGGAGGGGCAGGGCCAGGACCGCGGAGATGCCCTCGCCCATGGTGACGCCGGCTTCCTGGAGCGGGGCCAGGGTGAGGCGGTCGTAGGCCTTGGCCTGGGCGGGTTCGCCGGTGAGCGCGGCGGCGCGCCACCACTCGGGGGCGCGGAAGGCGATCCGCTGGGCGACCAGCGCGCAGGCCGCGGAGACCACGCCGTCGAGGACGACGGGGAGCTTGCGGACGGCGGCCTGCAGCAGGAAGCCGGTGATCGCCGCGAAGTCCGCGCCGCCGGTCGCGGCGAGCAGCGCGAGCTGGTCGCCGAGCACCGGGCGGGCCCGGCGCAGCGCGTCGCGGATGGTGGCGCACTTGACCATCCACACCCGGTCGTCGATGCCGGAGCCGCGGCCGGTGACGGCGGCGGCGTCGGTGCCGCACAGGGCGCCGATCAGGACGGCGGCGACGGTGGTGGAGCCGACGCCGAGGTCGCCGAGCAGCACCAGGTCGGTGCCGGCGTCGGCCTCCTCGTCGGCGACGTCCATGCCGGCCCGGAAGGCCCGGGTGGCTTCGTCGAGGGTCAGCGCGTTCTCGGTGTCGATCCGGCCGGAGCCGCGGCGGACGCGGTGGCGGACGACCTCGTCGGGGAACTCGGCGGGGTCGGCGTCCACCGCGATGTCGACCACCCGGACGTCCGCGCCGTAGCGGCGGGCGAGCACGGAGACCGGAGCGGTGCCGTCGAGCACGGCCCGGACCCGGTCGGCGGTGCCGCCGCGGGCGTCGAGGGTGGAGATGCCGAGCGAGGCGACGCCGTGGTCGGCCGCGAACAGCAGGACCTTGCTGGTGTGCAGCGGGCGGGTCGGCGCCTCGCCCTGCGCGGACGCCAGCCAGGCCGCCAGCTCCTGGAGCCGGCCCAGGCCGCCGCGCGGCATGGCCAACTGCTGCCAGCGCTCCTCGGCGCCGCGCCGCGCACTCTCGTCAGGCCGTTCGACGAGCGAGGAGAAAGTGTCGAGATCCACGGTGGTGTCCATCGCTCGGCAATCTACACGGCTGTCGCTTTGATGGTCAGCACCTGTCCTGCGACCACCAGCAGCACCTGCTCGGAGGCGTCGGCGACGGCCATGTTGAGCCGCCCGAGGGTGTCCCGGAACCGCCGCCCGGAGGCGGTGGCGGGGACCACGCCCATGCCCACCTCGTTGGAGACCGCGACGACGGTCCGCCGGGTGCCGGCCCAGGCCGCGGCCAGCGCCGCGCAGCGGGCCTCGACGGCCTCCCGGCCGCCGTCCAGCCAGCGGTCGTCGTCCCAGGCCCGGTGTTCGTCCATGACGGCGGTCAGCCACAGCGCCAGGCAGTCGATCAGCACCGGCGCCGGGTCGCTGTCGTCGGCCAGCACGGCCTCCAGTTCGCAGGTCTCCGCGGTGCGCCAGCGGGCCGGGCGGCGGGCCCGGTGCAGTTCGACGCGGTGCGCCCAGTCGGTGTCGCCGTCGCGGGCGCCGGAGGTGGCGACGTACAGGACGTCGGGACAGGAGGCGAGCAGCTGCTCGGCGCGGGTGGACTTGCCGGAGCGGGCGCCGCCGAGCAGCAGGGTGCGGGGAAGGGCCATGCGATCATCCTGCCGGACGGCGCATGCCCGCCTGCCGGGTGGGCACGCTACTGTCGCAACCCTTCAGCAGCAGCGTTCGATCCGAAGGAGCCCGGCATGGTGTGGACCTGGCGGTACGAGAAGAGCGACGGCACCGTGGTGAACCCGGCCGGCGACGCCGAGGAGTTCTCCAGCCAGGGAGACGCCGAGACCTGGATCGGCGAGGAGTGGAAGACGCTGCTGGACGACGGCGTCGACCGGGTGGTGCTGGTCGAGGACGGCCGCGACATCTACCCGATGAGCCTGCACGAGGGCTGACGCCCCGTCACCGGCCCGTCATTTCCCGGCGATCACGTGCAGCAGCGCGGCGACGTGCCGGTACGGGTCCTGCTTGCCGGCCCGTTCCTCGGAGTCCAGCAGCTGGCCGAGCTGACGGCCGTCCACCGGGGCGGCCTCGTCCGGCATGGTGTCGGTGAACACCCGCACCCCGTACCAGTGGCGCACGGGGACGGAGAACCCGGCGAGGGTGGTGGAGAGTTCGGCGAGCCGGTCGGCGCGGGCGGGCAGGCCGAGGCGGTTGGTGTAGCGGGTGGTGTCGAAGGCTTCCTGGCAGGCCCGCCAGTCGCCGGTCAGCCCGGCCCGCATGGCCAGCGCGTCGCCGTTGCGGACCAGCAGCGAGAGCAGCCCGCCGGAGGCCAGGATGCGGGCCACCGAGGCCAGCATCGGGTCCGGGTCGGGCAGGTACATCAGGGTGCCGTGGCAGAGCACCAGGTCGAAGCTGCGCGGCCCGAACCAGCGGCCGACCTGGTGGCCGTCGCCGGTGAGCAGCTGGACCCGCTCGCGGACCTCGGGCGGTTCGTCGGCCAGCGCCCGATGGGCGACGGCGAGGGTGCTCGGGTCCGGGTCGATGCCGGTGACGTAGTGCCCGGCGCGGGCCAGGCGCAGCGCCTGGGTGCCCTCGGCGCAGCCGACGTCCAGCACCCGTAGCGCGGTGCCGCCGGTGAGCTGTTCGGCGAGCTGCCGGGTCACGAGTTCCTGGCGGACCAGGTTGTGCAGTCCGCCGTGCCGCTCCAGCCATTCGCCGGCCCCGCTGTGGTACGGGCCGCCGCGGGCCGGCAGCCGCCCGTGCCGGCCGCGCGGCGCCCCGTACTGGGCGGGGATCCCCGGTGTGCCGAAGGCCCCGACCGGCTGCTGCGCCGGCGGGGCCCAGTACGGCGGAACGGCTTCCGCGGTCAGGGCCGCTCGCCCCGCTTGACCATCGGCTTGGGCAGGCGCAGCCGGCGCATCTGCAGGGTGCGCATGATGCCGTACATCACGGCGCCGCGGGTGTCCCCGTTCGGGAAGCGCTCGGCGAGGGCCTTGCGCAGCGCGAAGCCGATCCGGACGAAGTCGAGGATGACGACCACGAAGAAGACCATGAACAGCAGCGTGGAGAGCACCTGCAGGTAGCCGATCTTGGTGATGCTGAGCACCAGCACCACGACGGCGTACGGCAGGAAGAACTCGGCCGCGGCCCAGCGGGAGTCGATGAAGTCGCGGACGAAGCGCTTGACCGGACCCTTGTCGCGCGGCGGCAGGGCGCGCTCGTCGCCCTCCAGCAGCGCGGTGCGCTGCTTCTCCCGCTCGGCGCGCATCCGCTCGCGGGCCTGGCGGGCGGCCTCCTTGCGGTCCTTGGGAACGGAGACCCGGGTCTTCCGGTGGGCCTCGGCCTCACTGCGCTTGGGCGTGGGCCGGCCCTTCGGGGCCTGCGGGTCGCGGGGCGCGCGCTCGTCCTCCTTCGTCATGGTGACGGCGGAGGAGGCGGCGGAGTCTTCAGAGCGGCGTCGAAACACACTCCCAGCGTACGGGTTGACCGGCGGCTTTCCGGCCCGACCCCGGACGCGAACCGATATCGATCGTGAGGACGATGCCGAACGGCCGTGTGCTGTAGCAGCATTGTTGCTGGCTGGTGGACTGCGCCGGGGAGCCCGTCGCGCATACACTCGACCTGTCACGAGACGCAAACCCAGGCCCGAAGAAGGGGGCTATCGAGGCCCATGAGCGACGGAATCATGAAGCGTATGGGGCTGATCTTCCGCTCCAAGGCGAACAAGGCCTTGGACCGGGCGGAGGACCCGCGCGAAACGCTCGACTACTCCTACCAGAAGCAGCTGGAACTGCTGCAGAAGGTGCGCAGGGGCGTCGCCGACGTGGCCACCTCCCGCAAGCGCCTGGAGCTCCAGCTGACCCAGCTGCAGCAGCAGTCCTCCAAGTACGAGGACCAGGGCCGCAAGGCGCTGTCGCTCGGCCGCGAGGACCTGGCGCGCGAGGCGCTCAGCCGCAAGGCCAACCTGCAGTCCCAGATCACCGACCTGGAGACGCAGTACCAGGCCCTGCAGGCCGAGGAGGAGAAGCTCACGCTCGCCTCCCAGCGTCTCCAGGCCAAGGTGGACGCCTTCCGCACCAAGAAGGAGACCATCAAGGCGACCTACACCGCCGCCCAGGCGCAGACCCGGATCGCGGAGTCCTTCTCCGGCATCTCGGAGGAGATGGGCGACGTCGGCCTGGCGATCCAGCGGGCCGAGGACAAGACCGCGCAGATGCAGGCCCGGGCGGGCGCGATCGACGAGCTGCTGGCTTCCGGCGCGCTCGACGACGCCAGCGGCCTGGGTCGCAAGGACGACATCGAGGCCGAGCTGGAGCGGGTGGCCGGCGGCAGCGACGTCGAGCTGGAGCTGGCCCGGATGAAGGCCGAGCTGACCGGTGGCACTCCGGCGTCCCAGCCACAGGCGATCGAGCAGGGGAAGAACGACACCCCGCCGCCCACCATCAACTACCAGAAGTAACTAGGCCCGCGAGCAGGGGAGACGTACCAGCATGATCATGCGGGTCTTGGGTGAGGGGCAGTTCGAGGTCGCCGAGGGTGACCTGAACCGGCTGAACCAGCTGGACGACGATCTGCTCCAGGCCGTCGAGGCGGGCGACGAGGAGGCCTTCAAGGCCGCGCTCGGCAACCTGCTGGCGGCCGTCCGGGAGGTCGGTACTCCGGTGCCGGCGGAGTCGTTGGAGCCGTCGGACCTGATCCTGCCGGACGCCGAGGCGTCCCTGGAGCAGGTCCGCGAGCTGCTGCGCGCCGAGGGTGACGGTCTGATCCCGGGCATCCCGGAGTAGTTCGGGCGCCGTTCGTGACGAGAGGGCGGGCACCCCCGGTGGGGTGCCCGCCCTCTCGTGTGCCTGGCCGGCGAATCGTTACGGCAGGGCGAGCATGCGGTCCAGCGCGGCCTTGGCGTACTTCTCGGTCTCCGCGTCCACCGTGATCACGTTCGGGACCCGGCCCTCGGCGAGCGACTCCAGCGCCCACACCAGGTGCGGCAGGTCGATCCGGTTCATGGTGGAGCAGAAGCACACCGTGCGGTCGAGGAAGACGACCTCCTTGTCCGGGTGCGCCTTGGCCAGGCGGCGGACCAGGTTCAGCTCGGTGCCGATGGCCCACTTGGAGCCGGGCTCGGCGGCGTCCAGCGCCTTGATGATGTACTCGGTCGAGCCGACCTGGTCGGCGGCGACGACCACCTCGTGCCGGCACTCGGGGTGCACCAGGACGTTGACGCCGGGGATCCGCTCGCGCACCTCGTCGACCGAGTCCAGGCTGAACCGGCCGTGCACCGAGCAGTGGCCGCGCCAGAGGATCATCTTCGCGTTCCGCAGCTGCTCGGCGGTCAGGCCGCCGTTCGGCTTGTGCGGGTTGTAGAGGACGCAGTCCTCCAGCGAGAAGCCCATCTCCAGCACCGCGGTGTTGCGGCCCAGGTGCTGGTCCGGCAGGAACAGCACCTTCTGTCCCTGCTCGAAGGCCCACTCCAGCGCGCGCTTGGCGTTGGAGGAGGTGCAGATGGTGCCGCCGTGCTTGCCGGTGAAGGCCTTGATGTCGGCGGAGGAGTTCATGTACGAGACCGGCACGGTGACGTCCGCGACGCCCGCGTCGGTGAGCACGTCCCAGCACTCGGCGACCTGCTCGGCGGTGGCCATGTCGGCCATCGAGCAGCCCGCGGCGAGGTCCGGCAGGACGACCTGCTGGCGCTCGGAGGTGAGGATGTCGGCGGACTCGGCCATGAAGTGCACGCCGCAGAAGACGATGTACTCGGCCTCCGGACGGGCCGCGGCGTCCCGGGCCAGCTTGAAGGAGTCGCCGGTGACGTCCGCGAACTCGATGACCTCGTCGCGCTGGTAGTGGTGGCCCAGGATGAAGACCCGGTCGCCGAGCTTCTCCTTGGCGGCGCGGGCGCGCGCCACCAGGTCCGGGTCGGAGGCGGCGGGCAGGTCGCCGGGGCACTCCACGCCGCGCTCGCTGTTCGGGTCGGCCTCGCGGCCGAGCAGCAGCAGGGCGAGCGGCGAGGGAGTGGGGTCGACGCCGTGCGTCTCGGTGGTGGTGGTCACGGGCGGCTGCCCTCCTGGTGCGGCCGGATCGTTCCCGACACAGCCTTCTCGTCTATCTGACGCTATCTATGATAACCGGTTGTCGTCAGCCTGACGATGGCCATTCTGTCGATGTGACGAGAACCGCTCACCGGGATGGATGCTTCCGGCGCGAGAACCCGCCGTACCCCCGGTTGGCTGGACCCATGAAGGCAATCGCGATCAACCACTACGGCGGCCCCGAAGCGGTCGAGTACACCGAACTCCCGGACCCCAAGGTCGGCCCCGACTCCGTCCTCGTCCGCACCCGCGCGGTCGGCGTCAACCCCGTCGACTGGAAGATCCGCGAAGGACACCTCGACGGCATCCTCGACGCGTGCTTCCCGATGATCATGGGCTTCGACCTGGCCGGCGTGGTCCAGGCCGTCGGCGGCGGCGTCACCGAGTTCGGGCCCGGCGACGAGGTGATCGGCTACGTCCGCAAGGACGTCCTCGGGTACGGCACCTACGCCGAACTCGTCGCCGCCCCCGTCCGCACCCTGGCCCGCAAACCCGCGGCCCTCGACTGGGCCCAGGCCGGCGGCCTGCCCACCGCCGGGCTCACCGCACAGCAGGCGCTGGTGAACGCCCTCCGGCTGCGCCGCGGCGAGACCGTGCTGATCCACGCCGCGGCCGGCGGCGTCGGCTCGCTCGCCGTGCAGGTCGCTACCGCGCTCGGCGCCCGGGTGATCGGCACCGCCGGGCCGCACAACCACACCTTCCTGCGCGGCCTCGGCGCCGAACCCGTCGAGTACGGCCAGGGCCTGGCCGAACGCGTCCGCGCACTCGCCCCCGACGGGGTGGACGCGGTGCTCGACCTGGTCGGCGGCGACGCCCTCGACGTCTCCACCGACCTGGTCAAGGACCCGGCCCGGATCGCCTCCGCCGTCGACTACCGGGTCAGCGGACTCGGCGGCCACTACATCTGGACCCGCCCCGACCCCGACGACCTGGCCGCCGTCGCCCGGCTCGCCGACGACGGGCTGCTCACCGTCCCGGTCGCCTCCACCTTCCCGCTCGGCCAGGCCGCCTCCGCCCAGGCCCTGAACGCCGAAGGGCGCACCCGCGGCAAGATCGTCCTGCTGGTGGACTGAACGGGCGCCCGGCGTCGGCGAGAATGGGCCCCGCAGAGTCCGCCCCTGTGCGGGGGCCGCGGCTCGCCCCACCCTCACCCGCACCACCCGTGGAGCCCCGCCATGAGCACCCACCGGCCGCCCGACCTCGGCCAGGCGGTGACCGGACAGGCCCTGGACGACACCGACCGCCTGCTGCTGGAGCACCTCAGCCGCGACGGCCGCGCCTCCTACGCCGAGATCGGGCTGCTCACCAACCTGTCCGCCACCGCCGTCCGCCGCCGGATCGACCGGCTGCGGGCGCGCGGCGTCGTCCGCGGCTTCACCGTGGTGCTCGACCCCGCGCTGCTCGGCTGGGGCACCGAGGCGTTCGTCGAGGTCTACTGCCGCCCCCGCACCTCGCCCGAGGAACTGCTCGCCTCGCTGCGGCAGTTCCCCGAGGTCGCCGCCGCCTGGACGGTCACCGGCGACCCCGACGCGCTGGTCCACCTGCGGGCCGCCGACACCCGGCACCTGGAAGCCGTCATCGAACGCATCCGCAAGGAACCCGGCGTCCAGCGCAGCCGATCCTCAGTGGTGCTCTCCCAACTCATCTGACGCAGGAATCCTGCGTCACACCCCCGGAACACGCACGAAACCGGCCCTGACCGGCCCCGTTCCGACGCGCGCCCGCACCGCGCCGCTGCCTACGCTGATCATGACCCCACGCACCGCAGCAGCGAAGAGGACACCCGTGTACGCAGCCCCCGACCGCATGCACAAGCCGGACAGCGAGCTCGTCGACCTGGTCTTCGACTACATGCGCGAACGGCTGCAGTACGACCCCGTCCCGCTCGACCACCCCGGCGACGGCGGCCACCTGCGGGAGGCTCTCACCGGGCTGCTGAACGACCACGGCAACAACCCCGCCGACGTGCTCAAGCTGTACGACCACGAGCTGTCCCGCGCCGTCATCTCCGCCGACAGCCCGCGCTACCTGTCCTTCATCCCGTGCGCCCCCACCAAGGCCGCGCTGCTGTTCGACATGGTGGTCTCCTGCGCCTCCCTGCAGGGCATCTCCTGGCTGGAGGCGGCCGGCGCGATCGCCGCCGAGAACCAGGTGCTGCGGCTGATAGCGGACCGGGCCGGACTGCCCGCCACGGCCGGCGGCGTCTTCGTCTCCGGCGGCTCGGCCGGCAACCTGTCCGCCCTGGTGGTCGCCCGCGACACCGCCCGCCGCCGCCTCGGCGTCGGTCCCGAGGCCCGGCTGCGGATCGCCGTCGCCGACCAGGTGCACTCCTCGGTCAAGAACACCTTCAACATCATCGGCGTCGAGGCCTTCCCCGTCCCCGCCGTCGACCGCCGCCTCACCGGCGCCGCCCTGCGCGCCGCCCTCGCCGCCGACCCGCACCCCGAGACCGTCATCGCCGTGGTCGGCACCGCCGGCACCACCAACGAAGGCATCATCGACGACCTCGCCGGCATCGCCGAGGTCGCCCGCGAACGCGGCCTCTGGTTCCACGTCGACGGCGCGTACGGCGGCGCCGGCCTGTTCGCCCCCTCGGTGCGCGAGCGCTACAACGGCATCGAGCACGCCGACTCCTTCGTGGTCGACCCGCACAAATGGCTGTTCGCCCCGTTCGACTGCGCCGCGCTGCTCTACCGCGACCCGCGACTGGCCCGCGCCGTGCACACCCAGGACGCCGGCTACCTGGACGTCCTGCACACCGAGGGCGACGAGTGGAACCCCACCGACTACGCCTACCACCTCACCCGGCGCGCCCGCGGCCTCCCGCTCTGGTTCTCGCTCGCCGTGCACGGCGTCCAGGCCTACACCGACGCCATCGAGGCCGGCCTGCGGCTGGCCCGGGACACCGCGCAGCTGATCCGCGACACCGAGCACCTCGAACTGCTCCACGACCCGCAGCTGTCCGCGGTCTGCTTCCGCCGCACCGGCTGGACCCACGACGACTACTACCGCTGGTCCCGCCGGCTGCTCGCCGACCAGGTCGGCTTCGTCACCCCCACCGGCTGGGACGGCGAGACCGTCGCCCGGTTCGCCTTCCTGCACCCCGGCACCACCATGGAGATGGTCCAGGAGATCCTCGACACCATGCGGTGACGCGCCCGCGCGGCACGGACGGCGGCTACAGGTAGCCGCCGTTCGGCACGTACGGGGCCGGCGGGCGCATTCCGCGGACCGCCAGGTAGCCGCGGGTGGTCAGCGACAGGCCCAGCTCCAGGCCCACGTCCACCGCCCACTCCTGCTCCGCCGTCAGGAACGACACGTCCGCGTCGACGCCCTCCGGCACCCGGGCCAGCGCCTCCCGCAGCAGCCGGGTGGCGATCCGCTTCGAGGTCGCGGCCACCAACTGGACGGTGCCGCCGTCCCGGTAGCAGTAGCCGGTGCCGGCCAGGGTGTCCGCGATCAGCAGCTCCTCGAAGTGCGCCAGCATGAACCGGTGGTCCGGGCCGTGCGCCGCACCGCGCAGCCGCCGGTCCACCGAGTCCAGCAGGTGCAGGTGCGAGGCGTTCCCGGCGTGCACCGGAATGTCCCCCGGGTCCAGCAGCCGCTCCCGGTCCACCGGGCCGCTCAGCCGCATCGTCGGGTGCAGCGTGAACCCGGCCGCCCGGTAGCGGCGGGCCGCCGCCGGCGACGGCGAGGCGCACAGCATCCCGCGCAGACAGCCCCGCCCGTACGCGGCGGCCCGCTCCAGCAGCAGCCGGCCCACCCCCTGGCCCTGCGCCTCGGGCAGCACCACGAACAGCGCCAGCACCCACACGCCCTCACGGCGCAGCGACAGCGCCGCCCCCACCGGCTCGCCGTCCCGCTCGGCGATCCAGCACCCCTGCGGGTCGGTCACGGCCAGGTGCCGCGAGCGGGCGAGTCGACGGATCCGGGCCTGCTCGTTCTCCGGCGCCGGCACGTCCCCCGGGGGACGGCCGTCCAACTCGCGGAACGCCGCCCGGGAGACCCGGTTCACCGCTTCGGCGTCCGCCGCGGTGTCCTTCAGCTGACGAATGATCACCGTCACATCCTGCTGGGCCCGGACCGCGGGCGGTAGCGGTTTGCCCAAGCGGGCGGTGCCCGGCCGTGCGCGGTTGTGCGAGCATGGGGTACGTGGGGGAGTGGGCGACGAAAATGTCCCCCGAACGCACCACCTTCCGGAAATGAATCCGGGAGGCCGCTGGTTGGCACTGGCGGATCACAGTCGTCACAGACCGGGAGTAAGCATGACCGTCCAGGACGAGACCACCGTCGAGAGTGGCATCCTCCTCACCGATGCCGCCGCGGCCAAGGTCAAGGGCCTGCTGGAGCAGGAGGGCCGCGAGGACCTGTCGCTGCGCGTCGCCGTGCAGCCCGGCGGCTGCTCGGGCCTGCGCTACCAGCTGTTCTTCGACGAGCGTTCGCTGGACGGCGACGTCGTCAAGGACTTCAACGGTGTCAAGGTCGTCACCGACCGGATGAGCGCCCCGTACCTGGGCGGCGCCACCGTCGACTTCGTCGACACCATCGAGAAGCAGGGCTTCACCATCGACAACCCGAACGCCACCGGCTCCTGCGCCTGCGGCGACTCGTTCAGCTGAGCCTCACAGACGGCGCGAACGAAGAGGGCGGCTCCCCGGCAGGGGAGCCGCCCTCGGGGCTTTCCGGGATCAGCGCGGGCCGCCGACACCCGCCCCGGCGCTCTGCGGCGGCACCTGGTCGCCGGTCGCGGTGTCCACCACGCCGCCACTGTTCATCGGGCGGGTCAGGGTGACCGTCGCCTGCTGCTCCTTGATCACCTGCGGGCAGGCCTGGCCCGGCTCGGCGGTCCTGGTGACCACGATCCGCAGCTTCACGGTGGGCGGGGTGTCCTCCTCCAGCCGCACGCCGTACTTGTCGCACACCCCGGCGAGGTAGAACACCGTCAACTGGGTGGGGCTGTCCTGCCGGTAACCCGTCACGGGGATCTTCACCGCGGTCGGCGGGTGCTCGCCGACGGCGATCCCCGGGCTGGTCGGCGAGGGCTGCGCGCCCGGGCCGGCACCGGCGCCGGTTCCGGTACTGGCTGCCGGGGACGGGGTGGCGGACGGGGAGTCCGGCGCGGCGGTGCCCGGGGCGGGGGGCGCGTCGGTGCCGACGGTCGGGCTCGGGGCGGCCGGGCTCGTCGAACCGGAACTGCCGCACGCGGTCAGCAGCCCGGCGGCGAGGGACGCGGCGGCCAGGGCCAGGGCGGTCCGGCGCAGGTGCGAGGGCTTGGCGGAGACGGCTGCGGTCCTGACGTCCATGATCTGCGTTCCTCCCGAGGGTCCGGCGGTGCCGCCGGGGAGCGGCACCGCGCGGATTTGACGTGCCCGGGAGGAAACCGGTTCCCGCTACTCGCCGAACTCGGCCATCCCCGCCACCACTCGACGGGCCTCGACCGGCACCCGGACGCCCAGCGTCCTCGGCACCGACCGCACCGGGCCCGGCCCGGTGGCCGGCCAGAACCGGCCCAGCCTGCGCGAATCGTCCAACAGCTCGGCCAGCGACTCCGCATCGGCGTCGTCCGGGCCGACCGGCAGCCGGCGGGGGGAGTGATCAATCACCATGCGGTACTCAGCTCCGATCGCCGCGCCGCGGCCACGCTGCCGCGGACTGGACGGGGGCCGCGTCCGGCCCCCGTACTCGCGACCCTAGGACGCCCGGAGCCCCGGGGACAGGCCTACCCATCGGTAGTACCGGATCGGGCGGGTACCTTAGGTGGGTTGTTGTCCGCTGCTCCGGCCACGGCCGGGCCGCCCGAGGAGAACCCCGTGCGCATCGCCGTCGCCGGCTCGATCGCCACCGACCACCTGACGACCTTCCCCGGACGCTTCTCCGACCAGTTGGTCGCCGAGCAGCTGCACACGGTGTCGCTGTCCTTCCTGGTCGACACCCTGGACATCCGGCGCGGCGGCGTCGGCCCGAACATCGCCTTCGGCATGGGCGTGCTCGGCCTGCGTCCGATCCTGGTCGGCGCGGCCGGCGCCGACTTCACCGAGTACCGCAGCTGGCTCGACCGGCACGGCGTGGACACCGACTCCGTGCACATCTCGGAGACCCGGCACACCGCCCGGTTCATGTGCACCACCGACCTCGACCACAACCAGATCGCGTCCTTCTACACCGGCGCGATGGCCGAGGCCCGCAACATCGAGCTGAAGCCGATCGCCGACCGGATCGGCGGCCTCGACCTGGTCCTGATCGGCGCGGACGACCCCGCCGCGATGGTGCGGCACACCCAGGAGTGCCGCACCCGCGGCTACGCGTTCGCCGCCGACCCCTCCCAGCAGCTCGCCCGCCTGGAGGGCGAGGACATCCGGGAGATCGTCGACGGCGCGGCCTACCTGTTCACCAACGAGTACGAGGCCGCGCTGATCGAGTCCAAGACCGGCTGGTCCTCGGACGAGATCCTGCGTCGCGTCGGCACCCGCGTCACCACCCTCGGCCCGAAGGGCGTGCGCATCCAGCGCGACGGCGAGCCCGACATCGTGGTCGGCTGCCCCGCCGAAGAGCGCAAGGCCGACCCCACCGGCGTCGGCGACGGCTTCCGGGCCGGCTTCCTGGCGGGCCTGTCCTGGGGCCTCGGCCTGGAGCGCGCCGCCCAGGTCGGCTGCATGCTCGCCACCCTGGTCATCGAGACCGTCGGCACCCAGGAGTACGAGCTGCGCCACGGGCACTTCCTGGAGCGCTTCGAGGCGGCGTACGGGGCGGACGCGGCAGCCGAGGTCCGCGCGCAGCTTTAATCCTGCCGGGGCGCGGGGCCTTGGGTCGGAACGGGTACCCGAAACGACCTGACGCTCTGCGCCCCGTGGCCCGCCGGCAGACATGGCCTCGCCGTTCCCCGAGCCCCTGGCGGGGCTCCCGCGGTTCGCGGAGGACCTGGCTGGCTGGGCTTCCGTCGTTCGCCGTGGACCTGGCGGGGCTTCCGTCGTTCGCCGAGGCGCGGTTAGGCCTCTCCCTTCACAACGAGATACGCCGTGCCGCAGTCCGCGCCGTACTCCGTGGCCGGGGTCTCGCCCGCGTAGGTGTGGCCGCACATCTCGCACCAGGCGGGGATGTCGTGGCGGGCCGCTTCGTCGTCGGAGAGGACGGCGATGCGGCCGCCGGGGGCGATCTCGGGGATGCGCTTGGCGAGTTCGATGATCGGCAGGGGGCAGCGCTTGCCGAGGGTGTCGAGGACCAGGGCGTCGGTGGTGGGGCCGGCGGGGGCGGGGAGGTCGAGGCCGAGCGGGGCGCGGATCTCGGCGACCAGGCCCGGGAGGACGTCGAGGAAGCGTTCCACGTCCGCGGCGGCGGTGCCCGGGGGGAGCGAGACGCGGACGTTGCCTTCGGTGAGGACGCCCATCGCGGCCAGCACGTGGCTGGGCGTCAGCGTGCTGGAGGTGCAGGAGGAGCCGGAGTTGACGGCGAAGCCGGCCCGGTCGAGTTCGCCGAGCAGCACCTCGCCGTCCACGTACAGGCAGGAGAAGGTGACCAGGTGGGGGAGCCGGAGCTCCGGGTGGCCGACCACCTCCACCGACGGGATCAGCTGCGGGACGCGATGCCGGATCCGTTCGACCAGGGCGTGCAGCCGGGCGTTCTCGGCCTCGGCCTCGGCCCGGACGGCGCGCAGCGAGGCGGCGGCGGCCACGATCGCGGGGACGTTGACGTAGCCGGGCACCCGGCCGTTCTCCCGGTCGTCGGCGGGCAGCGGCGAGACGTACCGGACACCCTTGCGGACCGCCAGCACGCCGACGCCGGCCGGGCCGCCCCACTTGTGGGCGCTGGCCGTCAGCACCGACCAGCCGTCGGGCGCCGGCAGCCGGCCGGCGCTCTGCGCGGCGTCCACCAGCAGCGGGACGTCGCCGCCGAGCGCGGCGGTCTCGGCGACCGGCTGCAGGGTGCCGACCTCGTGGTTGGCGGACTGCAGGACGGCGAGCGCGGTGTCGGGACGCAGCGCGGCGGCGAACTCGGCGGCGTCCACCCGGCCGTGACGGTCGACCGGGACGGCGGTGGTGCTGCCGCCGTCGGCCTCCCAGCGTTCGGCGGTGTGCAGGACGGCGGAGTGCTCGACCGCGGAGTGCACCAGGTGGGCGCCGCGCCGGCGGTTGCCGCGCAGTGCGCCGAGGATGCCCAACTGGACGGCCTGGGTGCCGGATGCGGTGAAGACGATCTCGTCGGCCCGGGCTCCGAGGGCCTCGGCGACGGTCTCCCGGGCGGCGTCGAGCAGCATCCGGGCCTGTCGGCCGGAGCGGTGCAGCCGGGCCGGGTCGGCCCAGCCCTCGTCGAGGGCGGCGAGCAGCGCCTGCCGGGCGACGGGGTGCGGCGGAGCGGTGGAGGCGGCGTCGAAGTAGGGCACGGGGCCACCGTAGACGACGCCCCTTACGGGGGGATTCCTCCCGGCCTGCGGGGGAGCCGACGGCCCGTCACCCGCGTGTCGCAGTGCGGTCGCCCGTTCGGTCGTGAGAGGGTCGGAAGTCCGCCATGACCTGCGACTCCGTCCGTTCTGGCGAGGTGCTTCACTCCTCGGGGGCTGATCGGGTAGCCGGGCGGCGCGTTAGCGGGGGCTGCCCGTGAGCGCCGCATAAGGATGGAGTAGCGTTTGGCCCGCATAAGCATTCAAACCGTGCCCGTGGCCGGACCGCAGGAGAGACCAGACAACGGACTCTCCATGGTGGTGCGTTCGCGGGCGAGACTTCGGGAAGGCGCTACGTGAGTCCCAACGGCTCCGACCGCTCGCCGCGGCGCACGATGCGGCGGAAGCTGCCTCAGGCGCTGGCACTGGGCCTCGTCATCGCGACCGCCACCGGCTGCTCGGCCAACGACCTGCCCAGGCTTGGCCTCCCCAGTCCCGTCACCAAGGAAGGCCCGCTGGTCCTTCACATGTGGCAGGGCTCGTGGATCGCGGCTCTGGTTGTTGGTGCATTGATGTGGGGTCTGATCCTCTGGAGCGTGATTTTCCACCGGCGCAGCCGCACCAAGGTGGAGATCCCTGCTCAGACCCGGTACAACGTGCCCATCGAGGCGCTGTACACCGCGGTCCCCCTCGTCATCGTCTCGGTGCTGTTCTACTTCGTCGCGCGCGACGAAGCCACCCTGACGAAGGTCTCCGAGAAGCCCCAGCACACCATCAACGTGGTGGGCTTCCAGTGGAGTTGGGCGTTCAACTACGAGAACAGCGAGATCCCCGACCCGTCGAGCACCACGGCGGCGTACGAGGTCGGCAGCACCAAGGAGGCTCCGACCCTCTACCTGCCGATCAACGAGTCGGTGAAGTTCAAGCTGACCTCGAACGACGTCATCCACGACTTCTGGCCCGTCAACTTCATGATGAAGATGGACGTCGTGCCCGGTGTGGTCAACGAGTTCGAGGTGACCCCGACCGCGTACGGCACTTTCCGTGGCAAGTGCGCCGAGCTCTGCGGCGTCGACCACTCGCGGATGCTCTTCAACGTGAAGGTCGTCTCGCACGACGAGTACGAGGCGCACCTGAAGGAACTCCGCGACAAGGGCCAGGCCGGCGCGGTTCCCGCAGGCATCCTCCCCACCACGGGAAGTAGTGAAGTGAAGTGACCATCCTCAACGAGCCCGCCGCGGCCGGTGGGGCAGCCGGGGCAGTCACCTCCGGGACCCCGCGCGTGCGCAAGCCGGGCAACGCGATCATCAAGTGGCTCACCACCACTGACCACAAGACGATCGGCACGATGTACCTGGCGACCTCGTTCGCCTTCTTCCTGATCGGTGGCGTGCTCGCCCTGGTCATGCGCGCCGAGCTCGCCCGGCCGGGTACGCAGATCCTGTCGAACGAGCAGTTCAACCAGGCGTTCACCATGCATGGCACGATCATGCTGCTGATGTTCGCCACCCCGCTGTTCGCGGGCTTCGCCAACTGGATCATGCCGCTCCAGATCGGCGCCCCGGACGTCGCGTTCCCGCGTCTGAACATGTTCGCCTACTGGCTGTACCTGTTCGGCTCGATCATCGCGGTGGCGGGCTTCCTCACCCCGCAGGGCGCCGCCGACTTCGGTTGGTTCGCCTACTCGCCGCTGTCGGACGCGGTCCGCTCGCCGGGCATCGGCGCCGACATGTGGATCATGGGTCTGGCCTTCTCCGGCTTCGGCACGATCCTCGGTGCGGTCAACTTCATCACCACCATCATCTGCATGCGCGCCCCCGGCATGACGATGTTCCGGATGTCGATCTTCGTCTGGAACGTCCTGCTGACCGCCGTGCTGATCCTGCTGGCCTTCCCGGTGCTGGCCGCCGCGCTGTTCGCCCTGGAGGCGGACCGCAAGTTCGGGGCCCATGTCTTCGACCCGACCAACGGTGGCGCCATGCTGTGGCAACACCTGTTCTGGTTCTTCGGTCACCCCGAGGTCTACATCATCGCGCTGCCGTTCTTCGGCATCGTCTCCGAGATCATCCCGGTGTTCAGCCGCAAGCCGATGTTCGGCTACTCCGGCCTGATCGCCGCGACCATCGCCATCGCCGGCCTCTCGGTGACGGTGTGGGCGCACCACATGTACGTGACCGGCCAGGTCCTGCTGCCGTTCTTCTCGTTCATGACCTTCCTGATCGCGGTCCCGACCGGTGTGAAGTTCTTCAACTGGGTCGGCACCATGTGGAAGGGCTCGCTGAGCTTCGAGACACCGATGCTCTGGACGATCGGCTTCCTGGTCACCTTCCTGTTCGGTGGTCTGACGGGCGTGCTGCTCGCCTCCCCGCCGATCGACTTCCACGTCTCGGACTCGTACTTCGTCGTCGCGCACTTCCACTACGTGGTCTTCGGCACCGTCGTCTTCGCGATGTTCGCCGGCTTCCACTTCTGGTGGCCGAAGATGACCGGCAAGATGCTGGACGAGCGCCTCGGCAAGATCACCTTCTGGACGCTGTTCTTCGGCTTCCACACCACCTTCCTGGTCCAGCACTGGCTCGGCGCGGAGGGCATGCCCCGCCGCTACGCCGACTACCTGGCCTCGGACGGCTTCACCACGCTGAACACGGTCTCGACCATCGGCTCGTTCCTGCTGGGCCTGTCGATGCTGCCGTTCCTCTACAACGTGTGGAAGACCGCCAAGTACGGCGAGAAGGTCAACACCGACGACCCGTGGGGCTACGGCCGCTCGCTGGAGTGGGCGACCTCCTGCCCGCCGCCGCGGCACAACTTCACCACGCTGCCGCGTGTCCGCTCGGAGTCCCCGGCGTTCGACCTGCACCACCCGGAGATCGCCGCGCTGGACTACCTCGAGAACCACGGTGAGACGGCGAAGCACTTCGAGGGTGTCACGCCCGCGCAGTACGACCGTCCGTCCCTGGGCAAGGGCAAGGAGGGCGACGCCCGATGAAGGAACAGGGAAAGATCTTCGCGGGTCTGGCCGTCTTCACGCTGGCCATCGCCATCACGTACTTCGTGTGGACCACCAAGTCGGACCACGGCCTGGAGGCCGCCGGCACGACCGCGCTGTTCCTGGCCTTCGGCCTGTGCGCCTTCATCGGCTTCTACCTGGCGTTCACCGCCAAGCGGGTGGACACCGGTGCGGGTGACAACCCCGAGGCCGAGGTCTCGGACGACGCCGGCGAGCTGGGCTTCTTCGCCCCGCACAGCTGGCAGCCGCTCTCCCTGGCGGTCGGTGGCGCGCTGGCCTTCCTGGGCGTCATCTTCGGCTGGTGGCTGCTGTTCTGGTCGCTGCCGATCCTGATGATCGGTCTGTTCGGCTGGGTCTTCGAGTTCTACCGCGGCGAGAACCAGAACCAGTAAGGGTTCCGGATCGCGCAAGCCGTACGGCGGGCCGGGTACTCCCCTCGGGGAGTGCCCGGCCCGTTGTCGTTGGGGACCGCGCTCCGAATTTCCCCCGCGCGGGTTACCCGGAGTGCCTCCGGGGTGACGCCTTCCTACGCTTCGAGGCAGGTTCCAACCCCTGGGAGGTTCCGTTGAAGGGCTCTCGGATAGTCAGTACCCGGACCACGCTGGCCGCCCTGCTGGTGATCACACCCGCAGCGGCCTGTTCCACCAGCGGCTCCGGCAAGGACTCGCCCCACCAGGTCGACGTGGCACAGCTGATCCACACGTCGGCGACGGGGGCGAAGGCCGATCCCACCAAGGCGTTCAGCATCAGTACGGACGGCCCCGCCAAGCTCGGCGAGGTCACCGTCACCGGCCCCGACGGAAAGCCCGTCGCCGGACAGCTCGCCGCCGACCAGCAGCACTGGCAGACCACCGACCCGCTCCGGGCCGGCGCCGGATACACCGTCAAGGTCACCGCCGACGACGGCAAGGGCGGCCACGGCGAGGCCGACTCCAGCTTCACCACCGCGCCCGCGCAGCACGTGATAGGCGCCGATCTCGGCCCGGACAGCTCCGGCAGCGGCGTCTACGGCGTCGGCCAGCCGCTCACCGTGAAGCTCTCCGAGAAGGTCACCGACCCGGCGGCCCGGAAGCAGATAGAGAACGGCCTGACCGTCACCTCGCAGCCCGCCGTGACCGGCGCCTGGTACTGGGTCGACGACCAGAACCTGCACTTCCGGCCGGAGGACTACTGGCCGGCCAACGCCACCGTGAAGCTCGCCTACGACCTGCCCGGCATCCGGGTCGCCGACGGGATCTACGGCGGCGAGGAGAAGACCCTGGCGCTGCGGACCGGCGACCGGATCGAGGCGGTGATCGACGCCGGCAGCGACGAGCTGACGTACAAGCGCAACGGCGAGGTGGTCCGCACCATCCCGGTCACCACCGGCAAGCCCGGCTTCGACACCCGCAACGGCGTCAAGGTCGTGCTCGGCCAGGAGGCCTCGGTCCGGATGAGCGGCGAGACGATCGGCATACCCGACGGCAGCAGCGAGTCCTACGACCTGGACGTGAAGTGGGCGACCCGGGTCACCTGGAGCGGCGAGTACGTCCATGCGGCGCCCTGGTCGACCTGGGCGCAGGGCCGGGAGAACGTCAGCCACGGCTGCACCGGCATGAGCACCGACGACGCGAAGTGGTTCTTCGAGAACACCCGGGTCGGCGACCTCGTGCAGGTGGTCAACAGCCTCGGCCACGACATGGAGCCGTTCGGCAACGGCTTCGGCGACTGGAACATCGACTGGGACGACTACGTGAAGCACAGCGCGCTCGGCAAGCCGGTGAGCACGGCGGGGCCGGACGAGGTGAAGAACCCGGCACCGAGCCCGGAGGCCGAGGAGCAGCAGTAGCGGCGCCGGCGACGAGGTCCGCCCGGCAGGAGCCCAGCGCTCCCGCCGGGCGGACCTCGCTGTGCGGGCGTCGGCGGTGCGGCGGCCGGTGGTGTGCCGGGCGGCGCCGTGCGGGCGTCAGCGGTGTGCGGCGTCCAGCGCGGCCAGGACGGCGGCCAGCGCCTCGTCGCGGGTGAGGCCGAGGCGGGTGGTGCGGGCGGCGTACTCGGTGGCGGCGTCGGCCGCCAGGCGGTGCGAGGTGTCGCCGGTGGGGGCGATGGTGGTGCCGGCCCGGCCGCGGGTCTCGACCACGCCGTCCGCCTCCAGCTCCCGGTAGGCGCGGGCCACCGTGTTGGCGGCCAGGCCGAGTTGCTCGGCCAGCGCGCGGACGGTGGGGAGCTTCAGCCCGATCGGGAGTTCACCCGTGCGGGCCTGGGCCGCGATCTGCGAGCGCACCTGCTCGTAGGGCGGCGTGGAGGAGTGAGGGTCGATCGCCACGTGCACCCGGCCAACATAACAGGGCGCCGGGCCGGTGCCGGAGAAATATGCCAGAACCCGGAAACATGCCAGAACCCCCACCGGCCGGGGCCGATGGGGGTTCTGACGTGGCGTGACAGCTAGGGATCAGTGGTGGCCGTGGCCGCTGGTGATCTCCAGGTACTCCTCGGAGGTGGGCTTGGCGATCTGGTTGCCCTCGCCGTAGAAGCCCTCGGAGAGCTTCGTCCGGGTCTTGGCGACCACGCCGGCCTTGCGGGCGACGCCGTTCTCGTCGGTCTCGGCGGGCAGCTCCAGCGGCTGGGGCTGCTCGTGCGAGGTGAGGGTGTGCAGGTCCTTCTGCGACAGCGGCGTGTGGACCTCGACGAACTCACCGTGCGGCAGGCGCTTGATGATGCCCGACTCGCGGCCGTGCAGCACCTTGTCCTTGTCGCGGCGCTGCAGGCCGAGGCACCAGCGCTTGGCGACGAAGAAGGTGATGACCGGCACCACGAAGAAGCCGACCCGGACCATGTAGGTGATCGTGTTGATCGACATGTGCAGGTGAGTGGCGAACAGGTCGTTGCCACCGCCGACCAGCAGGACCACGTACAGCGAGATCCAGGCGGCGCCGAGCGCGGTGCGGACCGGGGCGTTGCGCGGGCGGTCCAGGATGTGGTGCTCGCGCTTGTCGCCGGTGACCCAGGACTCGATGAACGGGTAGACCGCGATCGCGACCAGGACCAGCGGGAAGAGCATCAGCGGGATGAACACGCCCAGGTTCAGGGTGTGGCCGCCCCAGACGGAGATCTCCCAGCCCGGCATGAAGCGGATCAGGCCTTCGGCGAAGCCCATGTACCAGTCGGGCTGGGCGTCGGTCGACACCTGGTCCGGACGGTACGGGCCGTACGCCCACACCGGGTTGATGGTGGCGATCGCGGAGATCGCCGCGATGAGACCGAACACCAGGAAGAAGAAGCCACCGGCCTTGGCCATGTAGACCGGCATCAGCGGCATGCCGACGACGTTCTTCTCGGTCTTGCCCGGGCCCGCCCACTGGGTGTGCTTGTGGTAGAAGACCAGGATCAGGTGCGCGACCAGCAGGCCCAGCATGATGCCCGGGATGAGCAGCACGTGGATGGTGAAGAAGCGCGGGATGATGTCGGTGCCCGGGAACTCGCCGCCGAACAGGAACATCTGGATGTAGGTGCCGACGATCGGCACCGCCAGGATCGCGCCTTCCATGAAGCGGATACCGGTGCCCGACAGCAGGTCGTCCGGCAGCGAGTAGCCGAAGAAGCCGTCGAAGAAGCCCAGGCAGAGCAGCAGGAAGCCGAACAGCCAGTTGATCTCACGGGGCTTGCGGAACGCGCCGGTGAAGAAGACGCGCATCATGTGCACGAACATCGCGGCGACGAAGACCAGCGCGGCCCAGTGGTGGATCTGGCGGATCAGCAGACCGCCGCGGATCTCGAAGCTGATGTCCACCGTCGAGGCGTACGCCTCCGACATCCGGATGCCGTTCAGCGGCAGGTAGGAACCGTGGTAAACGGTCTCCGCCATGCTCGGCTTGAAGAACATCGTCAGGTAGACACCCGTGAGGATGATGATGATGAAGCTGTAGAGGCAGATCTCGCCCAGCATGAAGGACCAGTGGTCCGGGAAGATCTTCCGCAGGTTGGCCTTGGCCAGGGAGTAGATCCCCAGCCGGCCGTCGACCCAGTCCGCAGTCGCCTCGGCCTTGTTGGCGGGCTTGGCGCGCGTGCTGGCCGGCTTGGAGGCACCGCTGTTGGTGCCGCTCGCGGTGCTCATCGCTTGCGCTCCCAGTAACTCGGGCCGACGGGCTCGTCGAAGTCGCCGGTGGCGACCAGGAAGCCCTGCTCATCGGTGGTGATCTTCAGCTGGGGCAGCGGGTGGCCGGCCGGGCCGAAGATGACGCGAGCGCCGTCCGCCAGGTCGAAGGTCGACTGGTGGCAGGGGCAGAGCGCGTGGTGGGTCTGCTGCTCGTACAGCGAGATCGGGCAACCGACGTGGGTGCAGATCTTCGAGTAGGCGAGGATGCCCTCGAAGCCCAGGTCGCGGGACTTGGCGTCCTTGATGTTCTCCGGAGCGATCCGGACCAGCATCAGGGCGTCCTTGGCGATGCGCTGCTGGAAGTCCTCGTCCGTCTCCTCCAGGCCGTGCGGCTTGGCGAAGGTCAGCGAGCCCTGGATGATGTCCTCGGGCTTCATCGGCTGGTCGGTGTTCATGTTGACCAGCTGGATCGGCTGCGCGGCGGTGGCCTCTTCCCAGCCGGTGTGCAGGAGCTTCTTCTCCGGCAGCGGGCCGAGGTCGCGCAGCAGCACCACACCGGACAGCGGCACCAGGGCCATCGAGCCGATCAGGGTGTTGCGGATCATCTTGCGACGGCCGAAGCCGGACTCCGCGGCACCGGTCTTGAACTGCTCGATGACGTCGTTGCGGACCTCGTCCGAGGCCTCGATCGGGTGACGCTCGGCCGGCAGCTCGTGGTCCGACATCAGGGTGCGGGCCCAGTGGACCGCGCCCGCGCCGATGCAGAACAGCGCCACGCCGAGGGTCATGCCCAGGGCGAAGTTGAGGGCGCTGACCTTGCCCAGCGGGAAGATGTAGACCAGCTTGTCGGCGTCGATCGACGCGTAGGACGCGATGAAGCCGACGGTCGCCAGCATCGACACCACGAACATCAGCGACACCTGGCGCTCGGCCCGCTTGGCGGCCCGCTCGTCGATGTCGGTCCGACGCGGTTCGTGGGCCGGCAGGCCCGGGTCGGCGAACGGGTCGTCGTGGGTGACGACCTCAGCGCCGTGGGAGGCGTCGTGAGCCTCCGGCAGGTTCTCTGACATGTCGTGGCTCATGACTTCTTGGCCTTGGTGGTGTGGGCGGCGACCCAGATCGCGATCACGATCAGCGTGCCGATGCCGAAGATCCAGGCAAACAGGCCCTCGGTGAAGGGGCCGAGGCTGCCCAGGGCGAGACCACCGGGGTTCGGCGCGTTGTTGGTGTTCTGGACGTACGCGATGATCTCGCGCTTCTGCTCCTCCGGCATGGTGGTGTCGGGGAACGACGGCATGTTCTGCGGGCCGGTCTGCATGGCCTCGTAGATGTGCTTGGAGTCCACGCCCTCCAGCGACGGGGCGAACTTGCCGTTGGTCAGCGCGCCACCCTTGCCGGCGAAGTTGTGACACTGCGCGCAGTTGGTGCGGAACAGCTCGCCACCCTTGGCGACCTGCTCGGCGTTGGTGACCTTGTCCTCGGACGGCGAGTACTGCTCCGTGGTCGGAGTGACCGGGCCGGGGCCGAGCGAGGCCACGTAGGCGGCCAGCTGGTCGATCTCGGACTGGTTGTAGACGGTCTTCTTGCGCGGGACCTGCGCGCCCGGCTGCTGGGCCGGCATGCGGCCGGTGCCGACCTGGAAGTCGACAGCAGCAGAGCCGACGCCGACCAGCGACGGACCGTCAGAAGTGCCCTGGCCGTTCAGGCCGTGGCAGGAGGAGCAGCCGACGGCGAAGAGCTTCTTGCCCTCGTCGATGGCGAGCGACTGCGAGGAGCTGTCGGCCTGCGCCTTCTCGGCGGGCGCGAAAGCGGCGTACAGCCCCCCGGTGGCCGCCAGGGCGAGAAGTAGAACGACGACCGCCGCCAGTGGGTGGCGCCGTCGTGCGGAGAGCTTTTTCACGGAATAACCCCGGTGTCAGGATCTGGTCGGCAGCAGCCTGCCCCCGACTTCCATGCGTCACGGTGACGCCGGGTCAGGGGCGGGGCGGCTGTTACTTGATCAGGTAGATGGTCGCGAACAGGCCGATCCACACAACGTCGACGAAGTGCCAGTAGTACGACACCACGATCGCCGCGGTGGCCTGCTCGTGGGTGAAGCGCCGCGCCGCGTAGGTCCGGCCGAGGACCAGCAGGAAGGCGATCAGACCACCCGTCACGTGGAGTCCGTGGAAGCCGGTGGTCAGGTAGAACACCGTGCCGTACGGGTCGGAGGACAGCGAGAGGCCGTCCTTCTTGACCAGGTCGGTGTACTCGAAGATCTGGCCGCCGATGAAGATGGCGCCCATCACGAAGGTGATCGTGAACCACGAGCGGAGCTTCTTCACATCACCGCGCTCGGCGGCGAACACACCGAGCTGGCAGGTGAGCGAGGAGAGCACCAGGATCGTGGTGTTGACCGAGGAGAAGGGCACGTTGAGGGCGCTTGCCTTCTCGTGCCAGAACTCGGCGCCCTTGACCGAGCGGAGGGTGAAGTACATCGCGAACAGGGCCGCGAAGAACATCAGCTCCGAGCTCAGCCAGACAATGGTTCCCACGCTGACCAGGTTCGGCCTGTTGACCGCTCCGTGCGCGTGTCCGGTTTCTGTTGCTGTTGCTGTCGCCACGACGGACATTATGTCGGTCCCTTATTCCGTCTTCACGCCGGGGGGTCTCCCTCGGAGTGTCCGGTGCGTGAGGTATGCCCGCCTCGCGGGCCGTCCGTTTTCTGACGGTTGTTCGGAGCGGGTGAGGGAACTGGGCCGTGGGGGTGAGCCTGTGGCGCGTCGGCTTGAGCGAGATCGCGTCGGGGTCTCTTCAGGACGGGTCCGCCGGAGTAGCATCCGTCCCAGGACGTGGTCCGGGTCACACTGGGCCGTTCGGTCGGGGTCCGCGCGCGGTCGTGGCCCGCGCGAACACAGTGGACACATATAAGAGGACGAGCACCAGGAAGCAGGGGACATGGCGCAGCACTCCGACGAGACGCTCACCGTTCTCGTCTACAGCGACGACCGCAACACCCGTGAGCAGGTGACCCTCGCCCTGGGCCGCCGCCCCGCCGGGGACGTTCCCGCGCTGGAGTACCTGGAGTGCGCCACCGCCCCCGCGGTGCTCCGCGCCCTGGAGAAGGGCGGCGTCGACCTCTGCGTGCTGGACGGCGAGGCGGTGCCCGCCGGCGGACTCGGCCTCACCCGGCAGCTGAAGGACGAGATCTACGGCTGCCCGCCGGTGCTGGTCCTGATCGGCCGCCCGCAGGACTCCTGGCTGGCCGCCTGGAGCCGGGCCGACGCGGCGATCTCGCACCCCGTCGACCCGGTCTCGCTCGCCGACGCCGCGACGACGCTGCTGCGGGCCCGGGTGGCCCGCCGGGCGCCGGCCGCGCGCTGACCGGTCCCGGTGTGCGGACCGGGCCGTCTCACCTGAAGAGAAGGGGACGGCAAGGCAGGGCGGCCGTCCCCGCTCGCTCGATAGGCTGACTCCATTCCTCTGCGACAAGACGAGAGCTGGAGACGGCCATGGTGAACGTGCACTCTGCGAACGGCGGTAGCGACCCCGCGCAGGTGGTCCGCACCTGGCCCGACATCCTGATGGCCCTGATGCGCGGCGAGGACCTCGCCCAGGCCGACACCGCCTGGGCGATGGACCGGATCATGAGCGGCGAGGCCAGCCCCGTGCAGGTGGCCGGTTTCCTGATCGCGCTGCGCGGCAAGGGCGAGACGGTCGAGGAGATCTCCGGCCTGGTCGAGTCGATGTACGCGCACGCCGTGCCGCTGGACATCCCCGGGCCGGCCGTCGACATCGTCGGCACCGGCGGCGACCGGGCAAAGACCGTGAACATCTCCACCATGTCGGCGGTGGTCGCCGCGGCGGCCGGCGCGAAGGTGGTCAAGCACGGCAACCGGGCGTCGTCCTCGGCGTCCGGTTCCTCGGACGTGCTCGGGCGGCTCGGCATCAACCTGGACCTGTCCGCCGCGCGGGTCGCGGCGGTCGCCGAGCAGGTCGGACTGACCTTCTGCTTCGCCGCCAAGTTCCACCCCTCGATGCGGCACACCGCGCAGGCCCGCGCCGAACTCGCCGTCCCGACGGTCTTCAACATCCTCGGCCCGCTCACCAACCCGGCCAAGGTCGGCGCCCACGCGGTCGGCTGTTTCGACACCCGGCTGGCCGGGCTGATCGCCGGCGTGCTCGCCCGGCGCGGCGGGCAGGGACTGGTGTTCCGGGGTGACGACGGGCTCGACGAGCTGACGATCACCACCACGTCCCACGTCTGGGTGATTCGGGACGGCAAGGTGACGGAGACCCGGTTCGACCCGCGGGACGTCGGCATCGAGCTGGTCGGGATCGAGGCGCTGCGGGGCGCCGACGCGGAGTTCAACGCGAACGTCGCGCGGCGGGTGCTGAACGGCGAGCGCGGGCCGGTGCGGGACGCGGTGCTGCTCAACAGCGCGGCGGCGCTGGTGGCGCTGGAGCTGACGGACGCGCCGCTGAGCGAGCAGCTCGCGGCGGGGATGGTGCGGACGGCGGCGGCGATCGATTCGGGGGCGGCGGGGTCGCTGCTGAAGCGCTGGGCGGAGGCCACCCAGTAGCGGCTCCCGGTGCGAACGGCCCGCCCGGGGAGGGGAATTGCTCCTTCCCGGGCGGGCCTAGCCGTCTGCGGGCGGCCGCTCGTGCGGCTGCCCGCACGTCTGGCGGGGCGTCAGGGGTGGGGTCCACGTGCTGGACAGGGGTTGAGACTGCGGGGCTCTCGTGTATGGTCTTGCGCAGGTCATGAGTGGCAGCGACAAGCCCCAGCTTGCTGTCCGGCAACCCTCCGTCCGTGGCGGGGTGCCCTGGGTGAGGACCGGGCTGCGTGGCGATCCGTCCGCGCGGCAAGCGCGGACTTCCGGTCGATGCACCCCGGGGTCCTTACCCTGTGGAGGAGTGCATCCATGTCTGTGACCGCCGAGATCTGTGAGCCGCTGGCCGTGCTGGGCCAGGACGTCGAGGTGCCGTTGGCGTCCGGAGAGAAGGTCGGGTACGCGGCGCTGGACTACGCGGCGAGTGCGCCGGCGCTGGCCCGGGTGTGGGAGGACGTGGCGGCGTACGCGCCGTACTACGGGTCGGTGCACCGGGGTGCCGGGTACCTGTCGCAGCTGTCGACCGACCTGTTCGAGCAGAGCCGGCGGACCGTCGCCGAGTTCCTGGAGCTGCGCGACGGCGACCAGGTGGTGTTCACCCGGGCGACCACCGACTCGCTGAACCTGCTGGCCGGGGCGGTGCCCGCCGGGACCGAGGTGTTCGCGTTCGAGACCGAGCACCACGCGTCGCTGCTGCCGTGGCGGCGCGAAGGCCTGACGGTGCGTTACCTGCGGGCGCCGCGATCGCACGGCGAGGCGGTGGCCGCGCTGGAGGAAGCGCTGCTGGGGGCGTCCGACGGACCGAAGCTGTTCTGCGTGACCGGGGCGTCGAACGTCACCGGCGAGCTGTGGCCGGTCAAGGCGCTGACCGAGGTCGCGCACCGGTACGGCGCCCGGGTGGTGCTGGACGCGGCCCAGCTGGCGCCCCACCACCGGGTGTCGGTGCGGGAGTTGGACGTCGACTGGATCGCGTTCTCCGGCCACAAGCTGTACGCGCCGTTCGGGGCCGGCGTGCTGGCCGGCCGCTCCGACTGGCTGGACGCGGCGGAGCCGTACCTGGCCGGCGGCGGGGCGAGCCGGACGGTGGCCCGGGAGCTGGACGGCTCGGTGGCGGTGGAGTGGCACACCGGCCCCGCGCGGCACGAGGCCGGCTCCCCGAACGTGATCGGCGCCTACGCGATCGCCTCGGCCTGCCGGGCCCTCGGCGAGGCGGGCTTCGACGCGCTGGAGGCCCGGGAGCGGGCGCTGGTCGCGAAGTTGACGGAGGGGCTGGCGGAGATCCCCGAGGTGCGGGTGCTCAGCCTGTTCGGCGAGGACTCCGACCGGGTCGGCGTGGTGTCGTTCGTGGTGCGCGGCTGGAACAGCTCGCACTTCTCGGCCGCGCTGTCCGCCGAGTACGGCATCGGCGTGCGGGACGGGCTGTTCTGCGCGCACCCGCTGGTGCGGACCCTGCTGGGCGGCGAGGACGTGGCGCCCAGCGCGTGCGGGGCGCCCGAGCCGTCGCTGCCGGGGGAGCGCAGCCTGAACGCGATCCGGGTCAGCTTCGGCGCCGGCACCCCCGTCGAGCACCTGGACCGGTTCCTGACGGCCGTTCGGGACCTGGTCACCGACGGCGCGCGGTGGAGCTACCGCAACGAGGGCGGGCGCTGCGTCGCCACCGAGCAGATCGACAGGGGCCGGCAGCGCTGAGCCGAGCGGCTACTCGTCCAGGCCGAGCGAGAACGCGGCCTCCAGGTCGTGCTGCGAGTAGGTGCGGAAGGCGATGTGGGTCTCGGTGTTGGAGACGCCCGGGACCTTGTTGAGGCGGCCGGGGATCACCTCGGCCAGGTCCTCGTGGTTGCGCACCCGCACCATGGCGACCAGGTCGTAGGTGCCGGTGACGGAGTAGACCTCGCTGACGCCCTCGATGGCCGCGATCGCCTCGGCGATCTCGGGGATCCGGTCGACGCTGGTGTTGATGAGGACGATCGCGGTGATCACTGAGCAACTCCTGTTCGAGAAGGTGCGCCCAGGGTATCGCCCGCCGGACGGGCGGCCCAGGCGAACAGCCAGCCCGTCACGAAGCCGATCACGTGCACCAGATAGGCCACCCCGCCGCCGCCGGAACTGACGGACCACCACTGCAGCGCGAACCACAGGCCGAGCACCAGCCAGGCCGGGAACCGCAGCGGGAGGAACAGCAGGACCGGCACCAGCACCGTCACCCGGGCCTTCGGCCACAGCCGCAGGTACCCGCCCAGCACCCCGGCGATCGCGCCGGACGCGCCGACCAGGGCGCGCATCCCGTCCGCGGTGTGCGCCTCGGCCACCGCGTAGCCGTAGGTGGCCAGGTAGCCGATCGCCAGGTAGCCGGTCAGGAAGCGGATCCGGCCCAGCCGGGCCTCCACGGCCGGGCCGAAGACGAACAGGAACAGCAGGTTGCCGACCAGGTGCAGCCACCCCGCGTGGACGAACAGCGAGGTGAGGACCGAGAGTTCGGGGATCTTGCCGGGTGTCGGCGGGAGCGCGCAGCCCGGCGCGGCCGGGGTGAGCGCGGACAGCTGGGCGGCCGTCAGCGGGCGGCCGCTCAGCAGCTCGGCGGGCACCGCACCCCAGCGGTGCTCGTAGCGCTGCTCGGCGCAGGCCCGGGCCGCGCCGCTGCCGTACGCCGGGTTCAGGCCGCCGGCCGGGCCGACCAGCAGGACCAGCGCGGACAGTGCGATCAGCAGGTAGCTGACGACCGGGGTGCGGGCGGCCCGCTCGGCCGCCGGCGAACCGGCCCGGGCGGGGGCGGTGAGCACCATGCCGGTGAGCATTCCTCGGGGGCGCGTCCGCGACACCGGGCGCTGCTCCGGGCGGGTGAGCGTCCGGGCAGTGGACCGGTGGCCCGGGCCCCCGACCGCAGGCAATAGGCTGGAGGCCCGGAACCGGGACCAGCCGAGAGGGACCACTGATGACCATTGCCGCGCCGACCGCCGAGACCCGCTGGCGCTGCACGCTGTGCGGCAACCTCACCCGCTTCGACGTCACCCGGTCCTCCCGAGTGATCGACTTCCTGCACTTCGACCTGTCCGGCGACTCCAAGGTCGAGGAGACCCAGGTGCTCGCCGAGACCATCGAGTCGGTGCGTTGCCGGTGGTGCAACGCCGTGGACCAGGTCGAGCTGGTGGCCCGCCCGGGCGCCGAGGAGACCACCGAGGGCGGCCCCGCGCAGGGCTGACGCACCTCCACCGCCCCGTGTTCCCGTCCGCGCCCCGGACCGGGGCGCGGGGCGGACTCGTCGGCGGGGTGCTGTCGGTGCGGCACGGTAGACGGGACAATTGCAAGCAGCGGCGGACACCAACGCCCCCGGCACCCGCCGGGGCCCGCCCGGACCAGGATCGGAGCCGAGGACAGTGGCGGAGGCAGCGAACGCGCCCGCGGGCACGGACGGGACCACGCCCGCTCCGGTCCGGCAGACCCAGGAGGCCGGGCCCGTCGAGGCCGCCCCGGCGGCCGAGGACGGCAACGGCGAGACCGCCGGCCGAGTGCTGCCCGAGGGCGTGCGCCGCCGGGTGGTGGGCATCGCCTCCGACGCGCTCGGCGGCATCGCCCCCGGCGAACTGCCCGCCGCGCTGCGCCCGTACGCCAAGTTCACCGCCGCCCGGCGGGCCAAGTACGCGGCCACCGCGCTGGCCGCCGCGCTGGAGTCCGACCCGGCGTTCCGGGTCCGGATAGCCGAGCGGCTGCGGCTCGGCCAGCCCGACCTGGTGCGCGCGCTGGAGGCGGGCACCGTGCCGGCCGCCGCCGACCCGATGGACGTGGCCGCCGCCGCCTACCTGGTGCGGCCCACCGGCTGGGCCCGGCTGGTCGAGGAGGCCGGCGAGCAGGCCGAGCGGGTGGACGCCGAGGGCGCCGCCGCGGAGGCCGCCCGGCTGGCCGAGAAGCTCCAGGAGGAGCTGGCCGAGGCCCGCTCCGCCGCCCGCGCCGAACTGGACCGGCACCGGGCCGAGTCCGAGGGGGTGCGCCGGGAGGCCGACTCGCTGCGCAAGAAGGTCCGCTCGCTGGAGGCCGACACCCGCCGGGCGCAGGCCGAGAGCCGCCGCCTGGCCGCCGAACTGGAGGCCGCCCGGGCCGCCGCCGCGGCCGAGCGCGGCGCCGCCGAGGTGGAGGCCCGCCGGCTGAGGCACCGGGTGGCCGAGCTGGAGGCCGCGGTGGAGACCGGCCGGCGCACCGCCCGGGAGGGCCGGAGCGTCGAGGACATGCGGCTGCGGCTGCTGCTGGACACCGTCCTGCAGTCCGCGCAGGGCCTGCAGCGGGAGTTGGCGCTCCCGGTGACGGCGCTGCGCCCGGCCGACCTGGTGGAGGCGGTGGAGCCCGGTTCGGCGTCGCCGCACGACGTGGCCCGGCGCGGCCTGGCCGAGGACGACCCGGCGCTGCTGGACCAGCTGCTGGCGATCCCGCAGGTCCACCTGGTGGTGGACGGCTACAACGTGACCAAGACCGGCTATCCGCAGCTGCCGCTGGAGCAGCAGCGGCTGAGACTGCTGGGCGGCCTGGCGATGCTGGCCCAGCGGACCCAGGCCGAGGTGACCTGCGTGTTCGACGGCCAGGACCTGGACGTCCCGGTGATCATGGCCCCGCCGCGCGGCGTGCGGGTCCGGTTCAGCCGCACCGGGGAGACCGCGGACGAGCTGATCCGCCGCATGGTGCGGGCCGAACCGCAGGGCCGGCCGGTGGTGGTGGTCTCCACCGACAAGGAGGTCGCGGACGGGGTGCGCAAGGCGGGCGCCCGCCCGGTGGCCTCGGTGCTGCTGCTGAACCGGCTGTCGCGCAGTTGATCGAACTGACGGGCGCTCAGCGGCGTTGAAGCGTCCGGAGTGTGTCGGTGTGGTGAAAAGGGGCGGAGAGGCGGAACCGAAAGCCCCCCGGGAGTGGACGCGGGGGCCGGGGCTTCACTAGGGTCTGGCGTCAAACCTATATTCCGGACTATCGCCCGAATGGGTGAGTCCAGAGGAAGAAGGAGCACCGCCTTGGCCTCCCACCGCCGTCCCAAGCAGCCGAGTCGCGCCCGGGTGACCGTGCTCACCGCTGCCGCCGCGACTGCGGTCGCCCTGTCGGCCCAGGTGAGTGCGCACGCCGCGCCGGCCCAGCCGAACAAGGACGAGGTCAAGGCGCAGGTCGACAAGCTGCTCGAGGAGCAGGAGCAGGCCGCCGAGAAGTACAACGGCGCCAAGGAGAAGTCCGACCAGCTGCGCAAGCAGGCCGACCAGCTGCAGGACCAGGTCGCCCGCGGCCAGGAGCAGCTGACCGAGCTGGCCTCCGGGCTGGCGGCGGTGGCCGGCGACCAGTACCGGCACGCCGGTGTCGACCCGTCGATGCAGCTGATGCTCTCCTCGGACCCGGACAAGTACCTGGCCCAGGCGTCCTCGTTCGACCAGGCCGCCAGCACCCAGGCCGAGACCCTGAAGTCGCTGGAGGACCAGCAGCGCCGGCTGAACCAGCAGAAGCAGGAGGCCGCGACCGTCCTGGCCGAGCTGGACAGCTCCACCCAGGCGCTCAACGACGCCAAGAACGACGTGCAGACCAAGCTCCAGGAGGCGCAGAAGCTGCTCAGCCAGCTCTCGGCCGCCGACCGGGCCGCGATCCTGCGCGGCACCGGCACCGCCTCGCGCGGCGCCGACCGCACGGTCGACCTGGCGAGCCTGCCGAAGGCCGCCGGCTACGCCGGCGTCGCGGTGCAGAAGGCGATGGACAAGCGCGGTTCGGCCTACGTGTGGGGTGCGACCGGCCCGAGCACCTTCGACTGCTCCGGCCTGATGGTGTGGGCGTACGCGCAGGCCGGCGTCTCGCTGCCGCGCACCTCGCAGTCGCAGGCCGGTGTCGGCACCAACGTGGGCAAGGACTGGCACAACGCCCAGCCCGGTGACCTGGTGATCTATTACAACGACGCGCACCACGTGGGCATGTACATCGGCAACGGCATGGTGGTGCACGCGCCGCGCACCGGCGACGTGGTCAAGGTGATGGCCGCGGACACCCTGCCGATCCAGACCATCCGCCGGGTCTGACGGTCCGACGAATCGGACATATGCCCGCAGAGGGCCACAACTGACGCGCCGTGACACGCCCGGACGGGTCGAGATTCTGCTGTGATCTCGCACACGTCCGGGCGTGGTGTTTTCTGTGGGATCAGCGGGAAATGCTACGCACTGTGCAACGAATCACTTACGTTCGGTCAGTTCCGTAATCAAAATTGACCCAGAATCAGATTTTTTTCGGACAATGATTTGAACCGATCACGGATTGGTTACTAGGGTCGTGGTTCGACCGCCGCAGAGTCGGTCGCCCAAGGGGGGCGACGGTGGCGGTCGCCGCCGAGTCCGTGACGCAGCGGGCGGATCGTCAGAACGAGATCCGTCGACGGGGATACCCCTGCGGGGGTGCTGTCGAACGGAGCCGGGGAACCACGTTCCCCCGGGGTGAATCGGCGCCAGGTCGGCCGCGACAGCGGCCGGTGAAGCGCCGTAGGGCATCTCTTCCGGCCCGAACCCGTCAGCTCACCCGGTAGGCGGTGTGAGGAAGAAGGAGTCCGCCTTCGTGGCGTCCCATCGCCGTCCCAAGCCCGTCGGCCGTGCCCGGGTCTCGATTCTCACTGCCGCTGCCGCCACCGCTGTCGCGCTCTCCGCGCAGACCGGTGCGCACGCCGACCCGACGCCCACCAAGGACCAGGTCAAGCAGCAGGTCGACCAGCTCAACGAGCAGGCCGAGGTGAAGACCGAGGCGTACAACGCCTCCGTGGAGAAGCAGCAGGGCCTGCAGAAGCAGGTCTCCCAGCTGCAGGACCAGCTGGCCCGCCAGCAGGACCAGGTGACCACCGTTCAGGAGAGCCTGGCCACCATCGCCGCCGAGCAGTACCGCAACGGCGGCATCCCGCAGACCATGCAGCTGATGCTCTCCAGCAGCCCGGACACCTTCCTCGGGCAGGCCGGCGCGCTCAACACGGTCGGCGCCACCCAGTCGGACCTGCTCAAGAGCTTCAAGGAGGAGCAGGCCAAGCTCGACGGGCAGCGCAAGGAGGCCGAGCAGAAGCTCGCCGAGCTGGACACCACCACCAAGGCGCTGCAGGCCGAGAAGGACGACATCAAGGCCAAGCTCGTCAAGGCGCAGGACCTGCTCAACTCGCTCACCCAGAAGGAGCGCGACGAGCTCGCCGCGGCCGAGGCCAAGGCCGCCGCCGACTCCCGCACCCAGGCCGAGCGGGCCTCCCGCGACACCTCCCGCACCGACCTCGGCGCGCCGACGCAGGTCCAGGCCCCGGCCGGCTACGCGGGCGTCGCGATGAGCGCCGCGCTGTCCAAGCTGGGCAGCTGGTACTCCTACGGTGCGGCCGGCCCGAGCACCTTCGACTGCTCCGGTCTGATGCAGTGGGCGTACGCCCAGGCGGGTGTGTCGATCCCGCGCACCTCGCAGGCCCAGGCGGGCGCCGGCACCAACATCGGCACCAACATCGCCAACGCCCGACCGGGTGACCTGATCATCTACTACAACGACGCGCACCACGTCGGCATGTACGTCGGCGGCGGCCAGATCGTGCACGCCCCGCACACCGGCGCGCAGGTCCGCTACGAGTCGGCCACGGTGATGCCGATCACCAAGATCGTCCGGATCTGACGGCTTCTCGACGCCTCCGGCCCGGCACCCCGCGACAGGGGTGCCGGGCCGCAGTCGTTCCGGTGTCCGATTTACGGTCGAATATTCGAGGTTGTCAGGGTTTGGACTGGATCCTTCCGACTCGCTAACCTCTGCCCCGGCCCCCCGTGCGGACGGCCGCCCGACCGGCGGGCGGCGGCGGAGGCCGGCCGCAGGAACGGAGTCGTCGCACGTGCCCGTGCACCGTCGCCCCCCACTGCCCGGTGTCCAGCGCCTCGCCCGCGCCCTGGCCCTCACCGCCGCCGCGACCGGCGTCCTCCAGCTCGGGGTCGCCCCGGCCGGCGCCGTGCCGACCGACCCGCCCGACCGCGCCGACGTCAAGGCGCAGGTCGACCAGCTGTACGAGGAGGCCGAACAGGCCTCCGAGAGGTGCAACGCCGCCCAGGAGCACCAACGGCAGCTGCAACGCGAGGCCGCCGCCCTGCAGAGTCAGGTCGCCGCCGGACAGGACGACCTGAACCGACTGCGCGCCGACCTCGGGGCGGTGGCCGCCGCCCAGTACCGCGCCCAGGGCCTGGACCCCACCCTGCGGCTGATGCTCGACAACGACCCGGCGTCCTACCTGGCCGGCGCCCGCTCCCTCGGCCAGGCCACCGCCCGCCAGAACGACATCCTGCACGACCTGCACGAACGGCAGCGCCGACTGGACCAGCGCCGGCAGGAGACCACCGCCAAGCTCGACGAGCTGGAACAGGCCCGGCAGCGCCTGGCCGCCGCCAAGGACGAGGTCCGCAGCCGGCTCACCCGGGCCCAGCGGCTGCTGGCCGGCCTCGGCGTCGCCGAGCGCCTCCGGCTGGCCGACGACGACGCCCGGGACGCCGAGCAGCGCGCCACCCGCGGCACCGACCGGCTCGACCTCGGCGACCAGCCCCCCGCGTCCGAGCGGGCCGCCGCCGCGCTGAACGCCGCCGTTTCGAGGATCGGCTCCCCGTACGTATACGGATCCACCGGCCCGGCCTCGTTCGACTGCTCCGGTCTGATGTACTGGGCGTGGCGGCAGGCCGGAGTGACCCTGCCGCGGACCTCGCAGGGGCAGGCCTCGGCCGGCCGGCGGGTGAGCCTCGCCGAAGCCCGGCCCGGAGACCTGGTGATCTTCTTCAAGGACAGGCACCACGTCGGCATGTACGCCGGCGGCGGTGTCGTCGTGCACGCCCCGCATCCGGGCGCCCGGGTCCGCTACGAGAGCGTCGGCGCGATGCCGGTCAACTCGGTGGTGCGGGTCTGAACCAGTACGAGCCCCTGGTCACCGACCTGTCGCCGGAGGAGGCGCCGCCGCAGGCCGGGGTTTCGCTGTCCCGGCGGGCGGCCCTGCTGGTCGCCGCCGGGTGCGCCGCCCAGCTGTCGCTGCCCCGGGTGCTGCCGGCCGGGCCCGCCGCGCCGGGCGCCGTCCCGCCCGGGCCGGGCACGCCGTCCGGCGTCCGGGAGGCCGTCACCCAGGTGCTGGCGCGACGGGCGGGCGCGATCCTGCGGCGCGACCCCGGCGGGCTGCCGACGGCGGCGGGCGCCGAGGAGGCCGACCGGGACCTGCTGGCCCGGACGGCCGCGATCCGCTTCAGCGAGTACACGCTGCGGCTGACCACGTTCGCCGAACCCGCGCCCGGCGCCGACCGGTTGACCGTCGGCGCCGAACTCGGCTACCGGATCGCGGGCGTGGACGACTACCCGGCGCTGCTGGAACGACAGGTCGAGCTCCAACGGGAGCCGGCCGGCTGGCGGGTGCTCAGGGAGACGCCCACCGGTGCGGTGGCGCTCTGGGACCTGGGCGCCGTCCGCGCCGCGACCGGGCAGCACAGCCTGGTGCTGGGCCTCGGCGAGAGCGCCGAACTGGCCGAACTGGCCGCGCTGGCCGACCGTGCGATGCCCACCGTCGAAGCGGTCTGGGGGGCCTGGAAGCCCGGCCGGCTGCTGCTCGAACTGCCGCTCACCGTCCAGCAGTTCGCCCGCCGGATGGATGTCTCCGCGGACGCCTACCAGGGGATAGCGGCGGTCACCCTGGCGGTCGGCGGCGCGCCGATGCACACCCCCGCCGACCGGATCGTGGTCAACCCCGAGGCCTACCGGCAGCTCAGCGAGCTCGGCCGGCGGGTGGTGGTGACGCACGAGGCCACCCACGTCGCGACCCGGGCCGACACCAGGTCGTGCACCCCGCTGTGGCTGTCCGAGGGCGTCGCCGACTACACCGGCTACCAGGGCACCGGGCGGAGCACCCGGCAGATCGCCCCCGAGCTGGTCAAGGACGTCCGGGCCGGGCGGATGCCCGCCGGGCTGCCCACCGACGACGCCTTCACCGCCGGCTCGGCCGGCATCGCCCAGGCCTACGAGCAGTCCTGGCTGGCCTGCGACCTGATCGCCCGTCGGTACGGGCCGCAGCGGCTGGTGGCGCTCTACCGGGCCGTCGGGCTGAACGGACCCGGCGGCCTGGAGCGCGCCTTCCGGTCCGAACTCGGCTTCGGCGTCGCCGAGTTCACCCGGAACTGGGCGGCCGAGGTGGCCACCCTCAGGAGCTGAGCGCCAGCTCCAGGCCCGCCGCGTCCAGGAACGCGGTGTGGGTGCCCGCCGTGGTGCAGGCGAACGCGCCGGCCACCGCGCCCGCCCGCATGCACTCCTCGACCGGGCGGCCGGCCAGCCGGTGGTGCAGGAAGCCGGAGACGAACGCGTCGCCCGCGCCGTTGCTGTCCACGATCGGCGCGCCCGGGTCCACCGCCGGGAAGTGTCGGAGCGCGTCGTCCTCGCGGGTGAGCAGGAACGCGCCGTGCGCGCCCGCGGTGGCCACCACCAGCTCGGCCCGGCCCTGGGCGAGGATCGACCGCATCGCCGCCTCCGGGCGGTTGTCCAGGCCGGCCGCGGACAGGAACACCAGGTCCGAGCGGAGCGCGTAGAACCGGTGGTGCTCGTTCTCGCCGTCCCAGGCGTGCAGGTCGGTCGAGCTGGGCCGGCCCAGCCGCTCGACGTCCGGGTACATGTCCCTGTTGACGCCGGTGATCGACAGGTGGACGTGCTTCGAGCGCTCCAGCAGCGGCAGCCAGAACTCCCGTGGCAGCCGGGCGTCCGCCGGGTGGCGGCCGTCGTAGAAGGAGAACCGCAGGCCGTCGGCGTCCACCAGGTTGACGCTGCGCGGGGTGCCGGCGGGGGCGGGCAGGTGGCTGAAGTCCAGGCCGCGGCGGGCGTACTCGGACAGCACCAGGGCGCCCTGCGGGTCCTCGCCGAGGAAGTCGGCGAGCTTGGTGCGCAGGCCCAGCGTGTGGCAGGCCAGCGCGACGCCGTTGCCGGTGTGCGCCGGGTAGTCGCGCACCGGGGGGACGTGCACCGAGTCGCGGCCGGGCGGGATCTCCAGGCGGTCCACCCGGACGATGGTGTCCACGCCGACGCCGCCGACGATCAGGATGTCGTAGTCGATCATTCGGCGATGGTGGCAGCGAAAAGCCGCCCCCTGCAAGCACTTTCAGAAACTTGCAGGGGGATGTGGCGAAGGATCATTTGACGGTCGGTCAGTTGCGGTCGGCCGGGGTGAGGTCGTCCAGCAGGTCCTGCTCGTAGGCGATGCCCGGCCGCACCGGGTACTGCGGCTGCGCCACCACCTGCCCGGCCGGCAGCACCACGGTGGTCAGCACCTCGCGCCGTCGGGTGGAACGCCACAGCCGGTACGCCGACAGCACGGTGGTCACCAGCAGCACCAGGTTGCGCGCCGTCAGCACCAGCACGCCGGTCAGCTCGCTGCGGTTCACCGCCCCGAACATCACCGGGAACTCCAGCGTGGTCAGCGCCGTGGCGACCAGCACCAGCACCGCCACCGGACGCTGGCTGCTGCCCCGCACCGTCAGGCATACCGCCGCCAGGCCGACCACCCAGATCATGTACTGCGGGCTGATCACCCGGCTGGTGGTGGTGAAGATCAGCAGCGCGCACAGCGCCGCGTCGAAGGTGGTCGCCGACGTCCAACGGGCCGCCCGCAGCCGCCAGATCAGCAGCCAGCCGAAGCCCGCCACCGTCATGCCGACCATCACCTTTGAGATCACCGGCACCCACGGGCCGAGGAACTCCACCGAGCCGTAGTTCATCGTCACGGTGCCGTTCCAGGTGCCCGCGAGCCTCGCGAAGTGCAGCGGCAGCGCGCCCAGCGACTCGATCTCGATGCCCCGCTCCGACTGGAACTTCAGGAACTCGAAGGCCCCGTTCATGCCCGCCGTCAGCAGGAAGCCCAGCGCCGCCGCGAACGCCGCCGCCGAGGTCCACGCCCGCCGGGTGCGGCGGCCGCGCGGCGTGCCGAACAGCGCCAGCAGCGGCCAGATCTTCAGCAGGCCGCCCAGGCCCAGCAGCACGCCGCCCACCGCGGGGCGGCGCAGCACCACCAGCAGACCCGCCACCGTCAGCGCGGTCACGATGATGTCGTACCGGCAGTAGACCGTCGGCCCGAGCAGCGGCACGCCCACCACCCAGTACCAGGCGCCCAGGTAGCTGCGGCCCTTGCGCACGCCCGCGCGCATCAGCAGGGCCATCGCCGCCGCGTCCACCACGCCGCAGATCACGAAGAACGACACCAGGTACGACCAGGGCAGCAGCCCCGGCAGCAGGATCACCAGCGCCGCACCCGGCGGGTACTGCCAGGTCACGTCGTCCAGCGGGAACGTGCCGGTGCGGAGCACCTCGTACCAGCTGTGATAGATCACCGAGACGTCCGCCGTGACGTCCGTGCTGGCGAGCCGCAACGCCCCTGTGACGACCAGGACGAGCAGCGTCCTGGAGACCGTCCAGGAGGCCGCCAGGGCCCACAGCGGGCGGCGACTCGGCGCGGAACCGGACGGGGCAGGCAGCGTCGGGGCCTCCGAACTGCCGGGCCGTTCGGCCTGGGCTGACTCCACTACGCTCCTTCGGGTCGTCGCGTACGCACCGGCACCGGGCGCGCCCGGGGTACCGGTAAGGACCTACCAGCACACCGCATGGTTGCGGCGGTGTCCTTCAACTTCTCCGAACCGTGTCCGAACCTTCCGGGCCGCGACGGTCCCGCCGCCGTGGTCGGTGCGGGCCGCGTTCCCGGCGGACCGGCACGGTGACCTATCGTACGGACCACTCACGGGTACTCCGAGCACCCCCTGACCGAGCGAGCCGCGGCACATGAACAGAACCCTCATCGTCACCAACGACTTTCCGCCCAGGCCGGGCGGCATCCAGGCGTTCGTCCACAACATGGCCGTCCGTCAACCGGCCGGATCGATCGTGGTGTACGCCTCCACCTGGCGCGACGGGCGGGAGGTGGCCAGGTTCGACGCCGAACAGCCCTTCCCGGTGATCCGCGACCGCACCAGGATGATGGTTCCCACCACCCGGGTCACCCGGCGGGCGGCGGAGATCCTGCGCGCCGAGAACTGCACCTCCGTGTGGTTCGGGGCCGCCGCGCCGCTCGGCCTGATGGCCCCGCACCTGCGCCGGGCCGGCGCCCGGCGGCTGCTCGGCATGACCCACGGACACGAGGCCGCGTGGGCCCAACTGCCCGTCTCCGCCCAGCTGTTGCGGCGGATCGGGGGCAATACGGACGTGCTGACCTACCTGGGGGAGTACACGCGTTCCCGGATCGCCCGCGCCGTCGGCCCCCGGGTCGCCTCGCGGATGGAGCAACTTCCTCCGGGCGTCGACGAGTCCACCTTCCGGCCGGACTCCGGCGGGGACGCCGTCCGGGCACGACTGGGGCTGACGGAGCGGCCGGTCGTGGTCTGCGTCTCGCGGCTGGTGCCGCGAAAGGGCCAGGACACGCTGATCCGGGCCTTCCCCCGGGTACTGGCGGCGCAGCCCGACGCGGTGCTGCTGATCGTCGGCGGCGGGCCCTACCGGGCCGACCTGGAGAAGCTCGTGGACCGGGTCGGGGTGCGGAAGTCGGTGGTGTTCACCGGTGCGGTGCCGTGGGAGGAGCTCCCGGCTCACTACGGCGCGGGGGACGTCTTCGCGATGCCGTGCCGCACCCGGCGGGGCGGGCTGGACGTCGAGGGCCTCGGCATCGTCTACCTGGAGGCCTCCGCGACCGGACTCCCCGTCGTCGCCGGGGACTCCGGCGGGGCGCCGGACGCCGTCCGCGAGGGGGAGACCGGGTTCGTGGTCCCCGGCAAGAACGGGGAGACGGTCCTCGCGGAGCGGCTCGTGCGGCTGCTGGGGGACCCGGAGCTGCGACGGGAGATGGGCGAGGCGGGGCGCAAGTGGGTCCACGACGCGTGGCGGTGGGACATGCTGGCGGAGCGGCTCACGGGGTTGCTGGAGGTCCGCTAGGAGCAGGGGCGGGAACGCAGGCGGGTGCGAAATCGGGGGCGCTGGGAACTGCGCGACAAGCGCAGATCACGTCCGTTAGGTCGCGATCACGTGCAGGTCATTGTCCTGCGTCGCGATCTTGCGGACGTGGCGCGTTCCCCTTCGCGCAGTTCCCCGCGCCCCCGGTTGCGCTCTCCCTGGTTTCCGGGGCCCCTTACCGCGTGTAGAGCGCCTCGATCTCCGCGGCGAAGTCCTTGAGGACGACGTTGCGCTTGAGCTTGAGGGACGGCGTGAGGTGGCCGCTGTCCTCGGTGAAGGTTGTGGTGAGGAGGCGGAACTTCTTGACGGCCTCGGCGTGGGAGACGGCCTGGTTGCCGTCGTCGACGGCGGCCTGGACGGCGGCGAGGAGGTCGGGGTCCTCGCGGAGGTCGGAGACGGTGGCGTCGGCGGGTTTGTTGTTGAGGGCCTTCCAGCGGGGGAAGAACTCGTCGTCGATGGTGACCAGGCAGGCGATGAAGGGCTTGCGGTCGCCGACCACCATGACCTCGCCGATGATCGCGTGGGCGCGGATGCGGTCCTCGATCACGGCGGGGGCGACGTTCTTGCCGCCGGCGGTGACGATGATCTCCTTCTTGCGGCCGGTGATGGCGAGGTAGCCGTCGTCGTCCAGGGTGCCGAGGTCGCCGGTGGCGAACCAGCCGTCCTGGAGGGCGTCGGCGGTGGCGGCCGGGTTGTTCCAGTAGCCGGTGAAGATGTTCGGGCCCTTGAGCAGGATTTCGCCGTCCTCGGCGATCCGGATCGCGGAGCCGGGCAGCGGCTGGCCGACGGTGCCGATCTTGGCCTTGTCGTTGGGGTTGAAGGTGGTGGCCGCGCAGGACTCGGTGAGGCCGTAGCCCTCCAGGACGGAGAAGCCGATGCCGCGGTAGAAGTGGCCGAGCCGTTCGCCGAGCGGGGCGCCGCCGGAGATGGCGGTCTTGCAGCGGCCGCCGAGCGCGTTGCGGAGCTTGACGTAGACCAGCTTGTCGAAGATCGCGTGCTTGACCCGCAGCAGCAGCGAGGGGCCGCCGGCGTCCAGCGCGCGGCTGTAGGCGACGGCGGTGTCGGCGGCGCGGTCGAAGATCCTGCCCTTGCCGTCGGCCTGGGCCTTGGCGCGGGCGGTGTTGTAGACCTTCTCGAAGACCCGGGGGACGCCGAGGATCAGCGTCGGCTTGAACGAGCCGAGTTCCTCGGTGACGTTGCGGATGTCGGAGACGTGGCCGAGCTTGACCGGGGCGATGGCGGCGGCGATCTCGGCGATCCGGCCGAGTACGTGGGCGAGCGGCAGGAACAGCAGGACCGAGGACTCGCCGGTGACGAACAGCTCGGGCATCCGGGCGGTGACGTTGCCCAGTTCGGCGAGGAAGTTGCCGTGGGTGAGCTGACAGCCCTTCGGGCGGCCGGTGGTGCCGGAGGTGTAGACGATGGTGGCGATCGAGTCGGCGTTCGCGAGCACCCGGCGTTCGGTGATCACCCGGTCGGCGACGTCCTGGCCGCCGCGGACCAGCTCGGCGATGCCGTCGCGCTCGATCTGCCAGGTGTGCTTGAGCTCCGGCAGCGCCTCGCGGACCTCGGAGATCACGGCGGCGTGCTTGTCGGTCTCGGTGACCACGACGAGCGCGCCGGAGTCGCCGAGGATCCACTGCACCTGCTCGGCGGAGGAGGTCTCGTAGACGGGGACGGTGATCGCGCCGGCGGTCCAGATCGCGAAGTCGAGCAGCGTCCACTCGTAGCGGGTGCGGGACATCACGGCGACCCGGTCGCCGGGGCCGACGCCGGCGGCGATCAGGCCCTTGGCGACGGCGTGCACCTCGGCGAGGAACTGGACGGCCGTGAGGTCCTGCCACTGCCCGTCCGCCTTGCGGCTGAGCACAGCGACGCCCGGGTGCCGCTCCGCGTTCTGGTGGACCAGGTCGGCGAGGTTGCCGTCGCTCGGTACCTGGTAGCGGGCCGGAAGGCTGAACTCCTCGAGCAAGACTGCTCCTCGTCTGCGACGCTGCGGGACGACTGGACGTTACTGCTGGGTAGGTGAGTTCGACCAGAGGGGTCGGCCTCGGTGTTCCGATCGTCACATCGCAGGTCGGACGTGGGATGGACCGATGCGAACCCTACGACAGTCGGTAGGTGACCCGCCGGTAAGGTGCCCGGGCGGAAAGGAGGCGGCCCCGCCCGCGATAGCCTCTGCTGGGCGCACAGCAGCACAGGGAGATCGCGGAGGCCGCAATGGCGGAGCACACCAGGTCGAGCATTGTCATCGACGCCACCCCGGCCGAGGTCATGGCGGTGATCGCCGATTTCGCCGCCTACCCGGAGTGGACCGACGAGCTGAAGGAGATCGAGGTCCTGAAGACCGGACCGGACGGCCGCGCCGCCGAGGTGCGGCTGCTGCTGGACGCCGGCGCGATCCGCGACGAGCACGTGCTCGCCTACACCTGGGACGGCGACCGCGAGGTCGGCTGGACCCTGGTCAAGAGCCAGATGCTGCGCGCCCTGGACGGCTCCTACCGGCTCGCCCCCGCGGGCCAGGGCCGCACCGAGGTCACCTACCAGCTGGCCGTGGACGTCAAGATCCCGATGCTCGGCATGATCAAGCGCAAGGCGGAGAAGGTCATCATCGACCGGGCGCTGGCCGGTCTGAAGAAGCGCGTCGAGGGCTGACCGGGCCCGTGGCCACCCGCACCGTACTGATCAGCGGCCCGGAATCCGCCAGGATCGCCGCCGCCACCGCCCTGCACCACGCCCGGCAGGGCAGCACCACCCTGCTGCTGGCCGCCGACGACCCGCACCGGGCCGTCGACGACCTGCTCGGCGTCCGGCTCGGCCCCGACGCCGTCGAACTGGAGCGCTTCCTGAGCGCCGCCCGGATAGACGAACAGGACGCGTTCCGCGCCGCCCTGGACGGCTACCGCGAGCGGCTCGCCCCCGCGCTCGACCTGATCGGCGCCCAGCCGCTCGACCCCGAGGAGCTCGCCCCGCTGCCCGGCACCCGCGCCCTCGCCCTGCTGCGCGCGCTGCCCCGGGTCGCGGCCGAGGTGCTGGTGGTCGCCGCCCCGCCGCCCGCCGAACTGATCGCCACCCTGGCGCTGCCCGCCCAGCTGGAGCGCTACCTGTCCCGGCTGCTGCCCGAGCAGCGCCAGGCCGCCCGCGCGCTGCGCCCGCTGCTGGCCGGGCTGGCGGGCGTCCCGATGCCGACCGACAAGCTGTTCGAGGCCCGGGCCGCCGCGTCCGCCGCGCTCGCCGAGGCCGCCGCGGTGATCACCGCGCCCGGCACCACCGTCCGCCTGGTGCTGGACGCCGCCCGCCCCGCGCCGCGCGCCCTGGCCCGGATCCGGGCCGGCCTCGCGCTGCACGGCCTGCCGCTGGACGCGGTGGTCGCGCACGGCGCGCACCCGGTCGGCGCGGTCGACTCCCCGGACCCCTGGCTGGCCCGCACCGCCACCCGGCAGCGCGAGCAACTCGCCGAGATCGCCGCGCAGTTGAACGTCCCGCTGCTGACCGTGCGGCAGCCCGACTCGCTTCAGGCGCTCGCCGAGGAGCTGTACCCGGCCGGCGCGCCCCGCGTCCCCGCACCCGCCGAGCCGTGGACCGAGGACCGGCTGGCCGCCGAGAACCAGCTGATCTGGCACCTGCCGCTGCCCGGCGCCGACCGCGCGGACCTCGAACTGCTGCGCCGCGGCGACGAGCTGGTGCTCGGCGCCGGAAGCTACCGGCGGGTCGTGGCACTCCCGTCCGCGCTGCGCCGTTGCACGGTCAGTGGGGCCGGCCTGGTCGACGGAACGCTGTCGGTGCGGTTCACCCCCGACCCCGCGCTGTGGCCGCGCGGGTAGCGGGACCTGACGGACGGGAGCGTGTGATGGGTACGGAACAGCCGGGCGGAGCGGGCGAGTTCGCGCCACTGGTGGAAGAGGTGCGGAAGTTCGCGACCGCACTCGGCGGCAAGGCCGTGGAGATCGGCGGCCGGCTGCGCGAGTCCAACCCCGAGGTGTACGGCCACCTGGCCGCCGCCGGCGGCGAGTTGCTGGCCGCGTACCGGGCCGCGGTGGCCGGGCACGAGCGGCGCTGGTCGGCGCCCCAACACGCCGAGACCGAGCGGGTGGACCTGGACGGGTCCGAAGAGGCCTCCGACAAGTAGTGAAGCCGACGGTTCGTCGTCGTCACATTGTGGTTTCAAGCCATCACCGAACGGGACAGTCGGTATGACTTCTGAAGGCAGTTTTCGAGATTGCTCGTCGAATGCCTTCGGAAAATGTAGGCCGAGCTGTGTACGTGGGCACCCCTCAGCCGGTACCGTTCGGCCTGAGCGGGAACGAGTGAATAGCTGAGGGACACATGGCTCTGACCATCGGCGTGGACGTCGGCGGTACCAAGATCGCAGCAGGCGTCGTCGACGAGTCCGGCGAGATTCTGGCCAAGACCCGGGTGCCCACCCCGGCCGACCCCCAGTGGGCGGTCGACGCCATCGCCCAGGGCGTGCGGGAGTTGAAGGAGCAGTACCCCGATGTCGCCGCCGTCGGCGTCGGCGCCCCCGGCTTCGTCAGCCGGGACCGCTCCACCGTCCTGATGGCGCCCAACATCGCCTGGGAGAACGAGCCCCTCAAGCAGCGCATCGAGGAACTCACCGGCCTGCCCACCGTGGTCGAGAACGACGCGAACTGCGCCGCCTGGGCCGAGTTCCGGTTCGGCGCCGCCGCCGAGTACGAGGACATGGTGCTGATCACCGTCGGCACCGGCATCGGCGGCGGCATCGTCCTCGACGGTCGCCTGCACCGCGGACGGTTCGGCGTGGCCGGCGAGATCGGCCACCTCAACATGGTCCCCGACGGCCTGCTCTGCGGCTGCGGCGGCCACGGCTGCTGGGAGCAGTACGGCTCCGGGCGCGCCCTGCGACGCTACGGCCGGGAGAAGGCGGCGGCCGACCCGATCGCCGGCAAGCGGATGCTCGAACTCAACGAGGGCGTCGCCGAGACCATCCGCGGCATCCACGTCAACCAGGCGGCGGAGGAGGGCGACCCGCTGGCGCTCTCCGTCTACGCGGAGGTCGCCGACTGGCTCGGCCGCGGCATGGCCGACCTCGCCGCGCTCTTCGACCCGGCCGTCTTCGTCCTCGGCGGCGGCGTCTCCGACTCCGGCCGCCTCCTCCTCGACCCGGTCGCCGAGGCCTTCGCGAAGTACCTGACGGGCGGCCCGGCCCGGCCCCGCGCGAACGTCGTCCTGGCGTCGATGGGGTCGGCGGCGGGAATCGTCGGCGCGGCCGATCTGGCGCGCGTGTAGGTCCTTTGGGGCACCCGCCGGCGGGGTCGCTCGCACGTGCAGGTCTCTGTCCGTGCCGCGATCCTGCCGACGGGTGCCTTCCGCTTTGCGCAGTTCTCCCCCAGCCCTGGCGGGCTGGGAGGTGCCCCCACGCGCCCCCGGTGGCGCATCCCCTGCCTTCCCTCGTTCCGTCCTGTTACTGTCGGTCAGGTGACGGACACTGATGTTGCGTTGGCGTCCTCCGGGGTGGAGCCGGACGGCGCGCGGCGGGTGCGGGTGATGAGTTACAACGTGCGGTCGCTGCGCGACGACCGCGCGGCGGTGGCTCGGGTGATCCGGGCGTGCGATCCGGACGTGGTGTGTGTGCAGGAGTCGCCGCGGTACTGGAAGAGCGAGAAGGCCGCGGCGTGGCTCGCGCACCGGACCGGGATGGTGATTCTGGCCGGCGGCGGCCGAGTGGCGGCGGGGCCGTTGCTGCTGGGCAGGTTGCGGGTGGACGTGGTGGAGCTGCGGGACGTGCTGCTGCCGAAGACCCGGGGGTTGCACGCGCGCGGGTTCGCGAGTGCGCTGCTGCGGATCGGCGGGTCGCGTCCGTTCTCGGTGACGAGTTGTCACTTGAGTCTTCAGCCGGAGGAGCGGCTGCGGCAGTTCGAGCTGTTGCGCCGTCAGGTGCGGCCGGGGGAGCCGGGCGTGGTCGCCGGGGACTTCAACGAGCCGCCGGAGGGGCCCGGTTGGCGGGCGTTCGCGGAGGAGTTCACGGACGCGCACGCGAAGGCGCCGTGGGGCGGGACGCTCACGTCGGTGCCGAAGCAGCCGTACCAGCGCATCGACGGGGTGTTCGCCACGCCGGACATCGACGTGCTGGGCTGCGGGGTGCCGTATCCGCTGCCGGGTGTCTCGGAGGCGGATCTGCACGCGGCGACGGACCATCTGCCGGTGCTGGCGGCGTTGCGGATCCCCGGGCCGTAGCGGCGCGGCCGCCGGAGCTGAGCGGTCGTCAGCTCCGGCGTGCGGTGGTGGGGGTCAGACGACGGCGCCGCCGTTCGGGTCCTCGGGTTCGTCGTCGTCGCGGTCCTTCATCCGGGAGACCAGGGTGCCGAAGCCGCCGAGGAAGGCGATGACGCCGACCCAGGCGGGCCAGCCGGAGACCTCGCGCCAGACCACGGCGTCGAACAGGAGCAGGGCCGGGCCGCCGAGGACGGCGAGCCAGGCGAACTTGGCGGTGGTGTCGGCCGCGGGCAGCGGCGGGGGCTCGGGCGGGACGAAGTGGCCTTCTTCCTCGTCCTCGGCGACGGTGTAGTCGCGCGGGCCCTCGACGGGGCGGGGGACCGGGCGGGGGGCGAAGTCGCCGAGCCCGGTGGGGCCGGTGGGCGCGCCGGGCCGGCGGGGGCGCTCGCGGACGTTCTCCGCCTCGGGCCAGTCGTGCTCGGCGGCGTCGACCGGTTCGTCGAACCGGCCGACCAGCTCGGCGAAGATCGCGTCCTGTTCGGCCTGGCTTCCGGCGGCGGGACGCCACGGGGCGGGCTCGGGCGCGGCTTCTTCGGCGGGCTCGGCCGCCTTCGGTTCGTCGCGGGGCAGGTCGTCGTCGTTCGCTTTGCTGGTCTCGTTCACTATCGGCCTTTCAGCCCGAGTGGTTCCCGGCATCGACCGCCGCTGCCGGGGCCAGCCGCCGGACGAAGTCGAGGCTCGCCCCGAAGATCAGACCGGCGTCGTGGTCCAGCGTGGCCACGTGGAAGCTGCGGTCGAGCAGCAGCTCCGTCACATCGGTCGAGGATATCCGGGCGAGCACCATTGCCGAGTTGCTCGGCGAGACCACGTGGTCCTGCGGACTGTGCAACAGCAGAACGGGTTGGGTCACCGCGGGCATTCCCGCCTGGACGCTCCTCCACAGCCGGGACAGCGACCAGGCGGCGTGCAGCGGCAGCCGGTCGTAGCCGACCTCGGTCGCGTCGGGCTTGGCGATGTCCCCGGCGACGCCGGGCAGCGACGGCAGCAGGTGGCGCAGGACCGGAAGAAGTACCGTCGCGGGGTTGTCGGAGCGCACCGACGGGTTGACGAGCACCAGTCCGGAGACCCGGTCGCCGTGCTTCTCGGCGAGCTTGAGGGCGAGCGACCCGCCCATCGACAGCGCGCAGACGAAGACCTGCTCGCAGCGGTCGGCGAGTTCGGTGAAGGCGGCCTCCGCGGTGGCGTACCAGTCCTCCCAGCGGGTCGGCTGGAGGTCCTGCCAGCGGGTGCCGTGGCCGGGCAGCAGCGGGGCGCTGACGGTGAGCCCGGCGTCGGCCAGGTGTTCGGCCCACGGGCGCATGGACTGCGGGGAACCGGTGAAACCGTGGACGAGAAGCACACCGACCGGACCGCCGTCGTGGCGGTACGGCTCGGCTCCCGGCAGCAGCGGCATCGGCAGGACTCCTGGGGTGTGTGGGCTGGTGAGGGTAACTCGATCGTCCCACGGGCGGGTTGCCCCGTACAGAGGCCCGCGGAGGCACCGGACGGGTCCGCCGGTGCACGGGTGCGCGGGCCGGGGCATTAGGATCGTCCGGTCCGCACAACAGGAGGCCCCGGTTGTTCTACCGACTGATGAAGATGATCGTCGCACCGCTGCTGCGGATCTTCTTCCGGCCGTGGATGGAGGGCGAGGAGAACATTCCGGACGAAGGCCCGGCCATCCTCGCCAGCAACCACCTGTCTTTTTCGGACTCGTTCTTCCTACCCGCGCTGCTGAAGCGGCGGGTGACGTTCATCGCGAAGGCCGAGTACTTCACCACGCCCGGCATCAAGGGCCGGCTGACCGCGGCGTTCTTCAAGGGCGTCGGCCAGCTGCCGGTGGACCGTTCGGGCGCCCGCGGCGCCGGTGAGGCGGCGATCCGCAGCGGCATCGCGGTGATCGAGCGCGGCGAGGTGTTCGGCGTGTACCCGGAGGGCACCCGTTCGCCCGACGGCAAGCTGTACCGCGGCAAGGTCGGCGGCCTGGCCCGGGTCGCGCTGGCGACCGGCGCGCCGGTCATCCCGGTCGCGATGATCGACACCGAGAAGGTGCAGCCGCCCGGCCAGGTGATCCCGAACTTCGGCGTCCGCCCCGGCATCCGGATCGGCCGCCCGCTGGACTTCTCCCGCTACCAGGGCATGGAGAACGACCGGTTCATCCTGCGCTCGGTCACCGACGAGGTGATGTACGAGATCATGCGGCTGTCCGGCCAGGAGTACGTGGACATCTACGCGACCGCCGCCAAGCGGCAGCTCGCGGAGGAGAAGAAGGCCGCGGACGCGGACCGCAAGGCGCAGCAGAAGGCCGAGAAGGCCGCCGAGGAAGCGGAGAAGGCCGCCGAGAAGGCTGCCGAGCAGGAGAAGTCCGGGGAGCAGGAGAAGGACGCCGGCGCCTGACCGGCCGTCAGGGGGGCTTGGGGTGGAGGAGCACAGACCCGTCGTGCGGCCGGCCCGGACCGGGCCGGCCGCGGCCGTGGTGGCCGGCGGGATGTCGGTGGAGCTGCCGCTGTGGCGCGCCATGGGGTACTTCCGGGTGCTGGCGCTCGGCTACGCGGTGCTGCGGTTCCTCACGGCGTACCGGCAGTTCCTGCACCCGGTGTCCGGCTGGATCTACCTGGGCGCGCTGACCCTGTGGACGCTGGCCAGCACCCGGGCGTTCGCCGGGCCGAAGCGGTGCACCTGGGCGGTGCTCGGCACCGACCTGCTGTTCGCGGTGTTCGGCATCGTGCAGAGCGGCTTCATCGACACCCCTGCCCGGATCCACGCCGGCGCGCCGACGCTGCCCACCATCTGGGCGGCCGGCACCGTGCTGGGCTTCGCCGGCAAGGGCGGCTGGCGGCCCGCCGCGTTCGCCGGGGCGGTGATCGGCGCGGCCAACATCCTCGGCCACGGCGGGATCAGCCCCGACAACCTGCACAACATCGTGCTGCTGCTGGTCGCGGGCTGTGCGATCGGCTACGTCATCGAACTGGCCCGGGCCAGCGAGGCGGTGCTCACCCGGGCGCTCCAGGTGGAGGCCGCCACCCGGGAGCGCGAACGGCTGTCCCGGGACATCCACGACGGGGTGCTGCAGGTGCTCGCCCTGGTGCACCGTCAGCAGGGGGACGCCGCCGAGCTGGGCCGGCTGGCGGGGGAGCAGGAGCGGGCGCTGCGGGCCCTGATGGCGGGCCAGCAGCAGCCCGGGGCGGTCGTCGACGGTGACGCGGACCTGCGTTCGCTGATCGCCGGGCACGCGAACGAGCGGATCACCGTCGCCGCGCCCGCCACGCCGGTGCTGCTGCCCGCGCCGGTCGCCGCCGAGCTGGCCGCCGCGGTCGCCGCGGCGCTGGACAACGTGCGGGTGCACGCGGGCGACGGCGCCCGGGCCTGGATCCTGCTGGAGGACGAGCCGCAGGCCGTCACCGTCTCGGTCCGGGATGACGGCCCGGGCTTCCCGGCCGGGCGGCTGGCGCAGGCGCAGCGCGACGGGCGGCTGGGCGTGTCGCAGTCGATCCGCGGCCGGATGGTGGACCTCGGCGGCAGCGCCGAGCTGTACTCGGTGCCCGGAGAGGGCGTCGAGGTGGAACTGCGATGGCCGCGGAGGGGCGTTGATGACTGATCAGCAGGTGCGGGTGATGGTGGTGGACGACCATCCGATGTGGCGCGACGGGGTGGCCCGGGACCTGGCGGAGGCCGGGTTCGCGGTGGTCGCCACCGCCGGCGACGGCGAGGAGGCGGTGCGCCGGGCCCGGGCCAGCGCCCCGCAGGTGGTGGTGCTGGACCTCAACCTGCCCGCGCTGCCCGGCGTCGAGGTGTGCCGCCAGGTGGTGGCCGCCGACCCGGCGGTGCGGGTGCTGGTGCTGTCCGCGAGCGGCGAGCACGCCGATGTGCTGGAGGCGGTGAAGTCGGGGGCGACCGGCTACCTGGTGAAGTCCGCGGGCCGTGAGGAGCTGATCGACGCGGTGCGCCGCACCGCCCTCGGCGACCCGGTCTTCACCCCCGGCCTGGCCGGGCTGGTGCTGGGCGAGTTCCGCCGCCTGGCCACCGAGCCCGGCACCCCCGCGCAGCCGGCCGCGCCGCAGCTGACCCCGCGGGAGACGGAGGTGCTGCGGCTGGTCGCCAAGGGTCTGTCGTACCGCCAGATCGCGGACCGGCTGGTGCTCTCGCACCGCACCGTGCAGAACCACGTGCAGAACACCCTCGGCAAGCTCCAGCTGCACAACCGGGTCGAGCTGGTCCGCTACGCGATCGAGCAGGGGCTGGACGAGGAGCTCGGCTAGGCCTCGGGGATCAGGCGGCGCAGGTGTCCTTGGCCTGGGTGGTGGGGGGCCGGAAGGTGTTGATGATCTCCTGGTCGGTGAAGTCGTCGAGCCCGGCGTACGTGCGTACCGAGGTCAACCAGTCGGTGTCCTGGACGTAGTCGGCAATGGCTCTGCCGAGCAGCTTGCAGGCCTGCTGATGGAGAGGGGGCAGCACCGCCATCAGCTGCTGCGGGCGGCCGAGGTAGACGTCCCGGGGGGCCCGGTACTTGGGCCGGCCGAGGTCCTGGGGGTCGGCGGGGGCGGCGGGGTCGGCCGGATCGGTGGGGTAGCGGAGGTTGTGGGCGATGCCCCGCAGCACCACGAAGTCGGCGACGACCACCCTGACGGTGCCGCGGTCGAGTTGCTTCAAGCACTCGTCGAGGTTCGTTGCCCTGGAATATTGCGGGTGGCTCTCGTCCAGGGTGTGGGCCGCAGTGGTGTCCTTCTGCGCGCAGACCGTCAGCGGCGCGAGGTCGTTCATGTCCTTGACCGGTGTCTGGTCCTTGTCCTTCAGCAGGACGCCGAGCGGGGTCAGCAGGTAGGGGCCGGCCAGGTCGTAGCCCTCCGAGTCCTTCCCTTCGGAGATGTCGGCGATCACCAGATTCACCGTGTTGTTGTTGGCCTTGTCGTTGCTGAGGGCGCCCTTCCAGGTGCCGACGCCCAGGGGCACCGAGGTGTAGGTGCGGCCCAGTGCGTCCTTGAGGACTCTCTGTGCCAGGTGCGGTTCGAAGCCGGACCAGCTTCCGTCGTTCAGAGCGGACATGCCGGGGCGGCCGTCCTTGAAGCCGACCCTGATCGGAATGCTGTCGAACGGGGCGGCCGAAGTCCCTCCGGTGGTGTCGCAGCCCGCCACGGTGCCGGCCAGTAGAAGCAGACCGACGGACAGCAGGGCGAAACGCGATCTGGCCACGGGAACCTCCTATTGTTCGAATCCGACGCTCTGGGTCTTGATGATCTGGTCGCAGTCGGCCGGGCCGTCCAGGTGCAGGGAGATGGTCAGTTCGGGATGGTCGGACGGCACCGGAACGGACAGCGTGGCGTCCGGGGCCTGCCAACCGGTCTGCTGGCCCTGGTCGGTGCTGAGGAGGACCTGCAGGCCGCGGCAACTGCCGAGCTCCGGGTGCGGATCCACCAACTGGACGTGCATCACCAGGCGGTGCGCCCCCTTCGGGACGTCCACCTTCGCGTCGGTCTGGCCCTTCACCGGCACGGTGGACGGCGACCAGCTCACCGTCCGGTCGGGCAGTCCGCCGGACAGCGCCACGGCCGTCACCACGCCCGCCGTGACCAGCAGCACGGTGCCCACCGCCAGCAGTCTCCGGAGGCGGGGCGGCGGGGGCGGGATGTGCATCACACGGTCGCGTGAGCGCTTCACCGCGGCCCGGGCCTGCTGGGCCAGCTCCGGCTCGACCTTCTCGATCTCGTCCAGCAGCACGGTGACGCTGGTGGCGGTCAGGGCCCAGTCGGCGAGGGCGACCAGCCGTTGGTTGGTGGCGCGTTCCAGGGGCTGGGGCGGGAAGCAGAGCACCGCGGCGACCGCCACCAGGTCGGCGCGCTGATCCGTCTTCAGCCCGGGGCGTTGGACCCGGGCGAGGAACCCGACCCAGTCGGTGCGTCGCTGGGAGCCCATCGTGCTCTTCAGCCAGTCGTGCAGGTGGCCGATCGCCGCGGCCGGCTGGGGGTGCTCCTCGGCCAGGTACTTGGCGATCCGGTCGGCCGACAGCGACAGGATGGAGGTGGTGGGGTGGATCTGGACGACGTAGCCGGTGTTCTCGGCCAGGTGCTGCTCCAACCTCGGCAGCAGCTCGGCCAGTTCGTACCAGCTGGACAGGATCTCCTTCAGCAGGCGGCGGGTCTCCGCGGTGCAGCGGTCCATGCCTCACTCCTCCAGGTCGAGGTGCAGCAGCGCGCCGAGTTCGTCCAGGGCCCGGTTCGGGCCGCACAACGCCAGTACCGAGGTCAGCAGGGCCGGCAGTGCGTCCTCCGGCCTGCTGTGGTTCAGGGCGGAGGACGCGATGGCCTGCAGGTGGAGGAAGGCATTCTCGTGGTGCGGCACGACGATCCCGGCTCCGGGGCCGAGCTGGTTGTTCATCAGCTGCACCACGCCCCGGCGCACCGCCGGGTCGTCCAGCTGGGGGATCTGGACCAGCAGCCGGGTGCAGGCCATGGCCGTGACCGGCCGCACCGGCGCGGGCCGGACCTCGCCGACGAGCGGCAGCAGTTCGGACACCGGGGTGAGCCAGCCGCCGACCGGGTCGCGGTCGTCCGCAGTGGCCTTCACCACGCCGACCGCCCGGCCGTTGCCGTCCACCGCCATGCTGCCGCTCAACCCGCGCTGCACCCAGCCGAGTTGCACCCGCAGGCCGAGCCCGGACGGGCCGGCCACGGTGAGCTGCGCGGACTCCGGGCCGACCTGGCCGGTCAGCGCGTTCACCGCGAAGCCGTGCACCAGCACGCCCGCGCCGTTCGCGACGTCCCGGCTCGCGAGCGGCACCGCCGGTGCGCCGGCCAGGCCCGGGACGTCCAGCACCGCCAGGTCCGGCGGCGGGTGGACGGCCGCGCCGGGCGGGCGCTCGGGCGGGGCCAGCAGCACCACCCGGGCGGGGTGGACGGCGCCCGAGTGCCGGGCCGTCACCGCCGGCTGCCCGGCGACCACGTGGGCGCAGCTGACCACCCGGCCCGCGCCCAGGTGGAAGCCGCTGCCGAGGAACTCCCCGGTCGGCCCGGCCAGCCAGAGGGCGGCGGCCGGCGCGCCCTGCGCGGTCACTCGGCGGGGCGGCCGTCCGGCCGCGACCAGGTCAGCCGCACCACCAGGCTCGCCTCGCCGGACGCCTCCGCCAGCACGCTGATCAACTGGCCGGACTTCACCCCCAGGTTGAGCCCGAACTCGACCTCGAAGGACTCCGGGTCGCCGGCCTCCAGCGCGGTGTCCCGGGCCCACCGGCCGACCGCGCGGACCGTCCGCCGCACCTCGCCCAGGCTGTGCGTGACCGCCCGGGACACCGCCCCCGCGTCGCCGGCCGCCCGTTCCGAGTCGGCCCGGACGGCCGCGTGCAGGACGGTGCCGTCGTCCAGGACGATCTCCACCGTGTCATGTTCCGCCGAATGCGCCATGTCCCCCTCCGACACCGCTGGTGAAGCAGAATATGAATATCAGTCAACTCTGCTTGGTGTTAAGCGTTTTCGGGGATTTTAGCGGCTGTGTCGGACGGCTCGGTGGCGCACTGCCGGGACCGGCCGCAGCAGCTCCGCGACGATCTCCACGCCGTCCCTGGTGAGCACCGACTCGGGGTGGAACTGGAGGCCCGCGAAGCCCGGCCCGCGCAGCGCGTGCACGTCGCCGGTGCGCGGGTCGCGGGCCACCTCGACGCCGTCGACGGCCAGCCGCTGCGCCGCGGCGTCGTCGCAGCGGGCGGTGAAGGTGTTGTAGAAGCCGACGGTGCGGCGGACGCCGAACAGGTCGACGGCCTCCTGCGCGCCCTGGTACGGCACGGCCTTGCGGACCAGCGGCAGGCCGAGCTGCGCGGACAGCAGCTGGTGACTGAGGCAGACCGCCAGCAGCGGCGCGGTGCGGGAGCCGTCCAGGGCCGCGGCCAGGGCGTCGGCGACGACCGGGCGCAGCAGCGCCATCTTCGGGTCCGCCGGGTCGGCGGGGTCGCCGGGGCCGGGGCCGAGCACCAGCGGGCCCCGGTGGGCGGCGACCCGCTCGCGCAGCCCGGGGGTGTCGTGGCGCAGCACGGTGACGGGGTGTCCGAGCGAGCGCAGCAGGTGGGCGAGCATCGCGGTGAAGGTGTCCTCGGCGTCCACCACCAGGGCGTCCGCGCCCGTGCTGGGCCCGGCGGGCTGCTGCATCCGCAGCCAGAACGGGGCGAGCCCGGCCCGGCGGGAGCCCAGGGCGGCCTGCACCCGGTGGTCCTCGGCGAGCCTCGGCCGGGCGGCGGCGGCCTTCGCGGGCCGGCCCGGGCGGGCCCCGATCGCGGCGAGCACGCCGGCGGCCTTGGCGTGCGTCTCGGCGACCTCCGAGTCCGGGTCGGAGTGCCGGACCAGGGTGGCGCCGACCCGGACGACGAGCGAGCCGTCGGCGGGGTCGATGTCGGCGGTCCGGATGCAGATCGGCGAGTCCAACTGCTGGCCGCCGCCGGCGGAGCGCCCGATCAGCGCCAGCGCGCCCGAGTAGTAGCCGCGCCCGCCGCGCTCGTACCGGTCGATGACCCGGGTGGCGTTCTGCACGGGGCTGCCGGTGACGGTGGCGGCGAACATGGTCTCCCGCAGCACCTCGCGGACGTCCAGCGAGGTGCGGCCGCGCAGCTCGTACTCGGTGTGCGCGAGGTGCGACATCTCCTTCAGCCGCGGCCCGAGCACCTGCCCGCCGAGGTCGCCGACCGCGCACATCATCTTCAGCTCCTCGTCGACCACCATGGTGAGCTCCTCCAACTCCTTGGGGTCGCGCAGGAATTCGAGGAGCGATTCGGCGGTGGGCCCGGTCGACGGATAGCGGTAGGTGCCGGAGATCGGGTTCATCACCACGGTGCCGCCGGACTGCCGGACGTGGACCTCGGGGGACGCGCCGACCAGCACCCGGTCGCCGGTGTGCACCAGGAACGTCCAGTACGCGCCGCGCTCGTGCTCCAGCAGTCGCCGGAACAGGGTCAGCGCGGTGGCGGTGGAGAAGCCCGCCAGCTCGGCCCGGAAGTCGCGCCGGATCACGAAGTTGGCGCCCTCGCCGCGCCCGATCTCGTCCTCGATCACCCGCCGGACGATCCCGGCGTACTCCGCGTCGTCGAGGTCGAACTCCCCGCCGCGCAGCTCGACCGGCGCGTCCGGCAGCGCGGCCAGCACCTCGGCCAGCGGCAGCGCGTGCTGCTCCTCGACGGACAGCGCGCGCAGCGGGGTGCCGTCCTGGCGGGCGGCGAAGCCGCGTTCACGCAGCTGGGCGTAGGGGACCAGGGCGAGCAGGTCGTGCCGGGGGCCGTCGGCGGGCACGCCGTGGGGGACCGGCAGTTCGGCCAGCGTGTCGTGCTCGGAGACGGCGCCGAGCAGCAGCTCGACGGTGTCGGGGGCGAGCCGCGGCGCGCGGCGGTGCAGCAGGGCGAAGGCGGGGGCGCCGGGCGCGGTGAGCCGGGCGATCAGGTCGGCGGTGGTGGTGGTCACGACTGCGGTGGTCCTTCCGGGAGTGGGCTGCGGGCTCTGCCGCCGCCCTCCGGAACGGTCGTGACGCTGGACACATACGTCGACGGCCGCCCCGAAGGGCGGCCGTCGTTCGTCTCTAGGGACGCGCGAATCGTGGGCCGCCCAACGGGCTGGCCCACCACCAGGAGGAGGTGTAGGTCGCGGTCATGCAGCAGACGATAGCCCACCGCCGGCCTGTCCGGGGGATGTCCACGACCTGTCTCACTTGGCGGGCGGCGTCCACAACCTGGTTGTACGACCCCGTAGCCTTGGCGTTGTGACCGTGACTAACCACTCCTGGCAGTCCCTGCCCGCGGCGCAGCAGCCTGAATGGCCGGACCAAGAGGCTCTGCGCAATACCCTTGCGGAGCTCGCCTCCTATCCGCCGCTCGTCTTCGCCGGCGAGTGCGACCAGCTGCGCGCCCGGCTCGGCGCCGTCGCGCGTGGTGAGGCGTTCCTGCTCCAGGGCGGTGACTGCGCCGAGGCCTTCGACGGCGTGTCGGCCGACCACATCCGCAACAAGCTGAAGACCCTGCTCCAGATGGCGGCGGTGCTCACCTACGCCGCCTCCGTGCCGGTGGTGAAGGTCGGCCGGATCGCCGGCCAGTACTCCAAGCCGCGCTCGAAGAACACCGAGACCCGCGACGGCGTGACGCTGCCGGTGTACCGCGGCGACTCGGTGAACGGCTTCGAGTTCACCCCCGAGTCCCGGATCCCGGACCCGGAGCGCCTGAAGCGGATGTACAACGCCTCCGCGTCGACGCTCAACCTGGTGCGCGCCTTCACCACCGGCGGTTACGCCGACCTGCGCCAGGTGCACGCCTGGAACCAGGACTTCGTGCGCAACTCCCCGGCCGGCCAGCGCTACGAGCAGCTGGCCCGCGAGATCGACCAGGCGCTGGCCTTCATGAACGCCTGCGGGGTGGCCCCGGAGGAGTTCAAGACGGTCGAGTTCTTCTCCTCGCACGAGGCGCTGATCCTGGACTACGAGACGGCGCTGACCCGCACCGACTCGCGCACCGGCGAGCTGTACGACGTCTCCGGCCACATGGTGTGGATCGGCGAGCGCACCCGCCAACTCGACCACGCGCACATCGAGTTCGCCTCGAAGATCCGCAACCCGATCGGCGTGAAGCTCGGCCCGACCACCACGGTCGACGAGGCGCTCACCCTGATCGACCGGCTGGACCCGGACCGCGAGCCCGGCCGGCTCACCTTCATCACCCGGATGGGCGCGGGCAAGATCCGCGACCACCTGCCCACCCTGGTGGAGAAGGTCACCGCGTCCGGCGCCCAGGTGGTGTGGATCAGCGACCCGATGCACGGCAACACCTACGAGGCGTCCAGCGGCCACAAGACCCGCAAGTTCGACGACGTGCTCGACGAGGTCAAGGGCTTCTTCGAGGTCCACCGCGCGCTGGGCACCCACCCGGGCGGCATCCACGTGGAGCTGACCGGCGACGACGTCACCGAGTGCGTCGGCGGCGGCGACGAGGTGCTGGTCGACGACCTGCACCAGCGCTACGAGACCGCCTGCGACCCGCGGCTCAACCGCAGCCAGTCGCTGGACCTGGCGTTCCTGGTGGCCGAGATGTACCGCGGCCAGTAGGCCCGGCCCGGCGGTGTGACGAAGGCCCCTCCGTTTTCGGTGATCCGAAGGCGGAGGGGCCTTCTTCGTACCCGAAGCGCCAGGTAAGGTAAGGCTCAGTAAACGAAGCCGAGCTGGAAGGGGCCGCACATGTACGTGTGCATGTGCCACGCGGTCACCGAGGCCCGGGTCAAGCAGGAGATCGACGAAGGCGCCACCACCCCGCGCCAGATAGCCCGCGGCTGCAAGGCCGGCACGGACTGCGGCTCCTGCGTGCGGCGCATCCAGGCGCTGCTCGGCGAGAGCGGCGCCCGCCCCTGCCCCACCGCCCGGCTGGCCCAGCGGCTCGGCCTGGCCGAGCCGGCCGCCCCGCAGGCCGCCTAGCTCCCGGGCCGCCCGGCCCCTCGGCCCCCGGGGCGGCTCAGGTGTCCGGCTGCTCGATCACCTGCGCGAGGTAGAGCGCCTCGCCGAGCTTGTCGATCAGCTCCAACTGGGTGTCCAGGTAGTCGATGTGGTGTTCCTCGTCGGCCAGGATGTCCTCGAAGATGTTCGCCGAGGTGACGTCGTTCTTGGCGCGCATCACCACGATCCCGCGCTTGAGGCGGTCGATCGCCTCCACCTCGACCTGCCGGTCGGCCTGGAACATCTCCGTGACGGTCTGCCCGATCCGGACGTGAAACAGCCGCTGGTAGTTCGGCAGGCCCTCCAGGAACAGGATCCGGTCGGTCAGCGTCTCGGCGTGCTTCATCTCGTCGAAGGACTCGTGCCGGGTGTATTTGGCGAGCTTGGTCCAGCCGTTGTTCTCCTGCATTTTCGCGTGCAGGAAGTACTGGTTGATCGCGGTGAGCTCGGCGGTCAACTGCTCGTTGAGGAACTCGATGACCTCGGGATCGCCCTGCATGGCCTGCCCTTCCTGACTCGACATTCCGGGCGCTGCCCGGATGCCCGCATCGTGGCAGCCGGTCCGGGTCACTTCCAGTAAGTTCACGCTTACCGAACGGTCGGAGATCGCCGCTCCTTCCCGCCGGACAATTCGTTGACCTGCGAAGATGCTGCGCAGATTGGGCCGTTCGCGGGTATCTGGCCCGAACGGCCGGGCGCATTTCCGTCGTGTTGCCCCCCTCCGGTGGAAAGTGTTCCCCAAGGGGTGGGCGCGGTACGGCAAAGGCCGTCTGTCACCATGGAGCCATGGGTCAGAACCAATCGGAACCGTCGCCGCCGGCTGACCCGAGGCTCCCGCCGGGCCAGCGCCGACAACGCGGCTGGCCGGTTCTGCACTACGGGCCGGTGCCCCGGTTCAAGCCGCACAGCTGGGACTTCCAGGTGTTCGGGGCGACCGCCGACGCGGAGAAGACCAGGTGGGACTTCGCCGCCTTCCACGCCCTGCCCAAGGTGACCGTCCGCGGCGATTTCCACTGCGTCACCAAGTTCTCCATGCTCGACAACGAGTGGCACGGCGTCGCCGCCCGGACGGTGCTCGACCTGGCTCCGCCCGACCCGTCCGTCACCCACGTCATGGTGTGGGCCGAGTACGGCTACAGCGCCAACCTGAGCCTGGTCGACTTCGCCGACCCGTCGACGGTCTTCGCCACCCACCACGACGGGCAGCCGCTCACCGTCGAACACGGCTTCCCGGTCCGCCTGGTGGTGCCGCGCCTGTACGCCTGGAAGGGCCCCAAGTGGGTGCGCGCCGTCGAGTACATGCGGGCCGACCGGCGCGGGTTCTGGGAGGAACGCGGCTACCACAACCGGGCCGACCCCTGGCAGGAGCAGCGCTACTCCTACCAGGAGCAGGACGGCGACGGGCCGCTGCGCTGAAGCGCTAGAACAGGCTGATGGTGACGGTCACCGTCGACCCCTGCGGGCGGGGCGTTCCCGCCGCCGGGGACTGGTCGGTGGCCTTGCCGAACGGCAGCAGGCCGGCGATCTGCGGGGTGAACCCGGCGTCCTGGAGGGCCTTCACCGCGTCGTCCTTGGACATGCCGGAGACGTCCGGCACCGGGTGCATGCCCTTGGAGACCGTCAGCGCCACCGGCGAGTTCGGGGCCAGCGCCGTCCCGGCCGCCGGGTCGGTGGAGATCACCGCGCCCTTCGGCACCGAGTCGCTGAACTGCTCGGCGGTGGTGCCCGGGGTCAGCCGGGCGTCGGTCAGCGCCTTGGACGCCTCCGCCAGCGGACGGCTCGTCAACTCAGGCACCGGCACCCGCTCCGGGCCGCGGGAGACCACCACCTTCACCGCGTCGCTCTTGCGGACCTTGGCGCCCACGCCGGGGTCGGTGGAGATCACCTGCCCGGCCTGCACCGACTCGCTGAACTGCTCGCTGAACGCGCCGTGCAGGCCCTGCTTGTCCAGGACCGTGACGGCCTGCTGCCGGCTCTGCCCGAGCACGCTCGGCACCGTCGCGTACACCGCGCTGGACAGCGTGTACGTCACGCCGCCGACCAGCAGCACCACCACCAGCGCCACCGCCGACCAGATCAGCGGGGCGCGGCTGCGGCTGCGGCGGCGCGAGGTGCGGCGCAGGCGGCGCGGCGGGGCGTCGTCGTTCACCGGGCGGACCGGCGGCAGCAGGTCCGGCGGGACGTCCAGCACGCTGGTGCGCTCCAGGCCCGGCGGGGCGCTGATCACCGCGGTCGCCTCGCCCGGGCCGAACTGCGGGGTGGGCCGGCCGGACGCCGGCGGCTCCGCGTCCAACTGCGCGGCCGGCAGCGTGCGGCGCACCCGCTGCACCGCGGCCAGCAGCTCCACCGCGTCCCACGGCCGGGCCTGCGGGTCGCGGGCGGTGGCGGCGGCGACCAGGGCGTCCAGCTCCCGGCCGACCGCGGGGGCGGTGCGGGACGGCGCCGGGACGTCCTCGTGCAGGTGGCGGTACATCACCTGGGCGGCGTTCTCGCCGGTGTGCGGCTTGGCGCCGGTCAGCATCTCGTACAGCAGGATGCCCGCCGCGTAGACGTCCACCCGCTGGTCGGTGGGCGCGTCCTGGCTGATCTGCTCCGGCGCCAGGTACGAGACGGTGCCGAGCAGCTGGCCCGCCTCGGTGGTGGCGGTGGCGTTCGAGTCGGCGGCGCCCATCACCCGGACCAGGCCGAAGTCCGCGACCTTCACCAGGCCGTTGTCGGTGATCAGCACGTTCTCCGGCTTCACGTCCCGGTGCACCAGCCCGGCCCGGTGCGCCGCGCCGAGCGCCGCCAGCACCGGCTCCAGCACGTCCAGCGCGGCCCGCACCGAGAGCGCGCCGCGGTCGCGCAGCAGGTCGCGCAGGGTGCGGCCGGGGACGTACTCCATCGCCATGAACACCGCGCGCGGATCCGCGCCCTGGTCCAGCACGTTGACCACATTGGGGTGCGCCAGCCGGGCCACCGCCTTCGCCTCGCGGATGAACCGCGCGGTGAAGTCGGCGTCGCCCGCAAGCGTCGGGTGCATCACCTTCAGTGCGACGGTGCGGTCCAGCCGGGTGTCGGTGCCGCGGTAGACGGTCGACATGCCGCCGACGGCGATCCGCTGCTCGACCCGGTAGCGCCCGTCGAGCAGCGCACCGAGCAGGGGGTCGTTCAGGGTCATGTCCACCCGAGGAGTCTAGAGGGCCCGGTCCGAACCGGTCGGCACCCGGCAGCGGTCGCACACCTGCCGGGCGCGCCGTCAGAACGCCGGGCGCTCCCGGGTGTCGGCGAGGCCCGCGGTGGGGGAGGACGCCTCGGCGTAGTAGCGGCGCGGGATGCGGCCGGCCCGGTGGGCGAGGCGGCCGGCCTCGACGGCGCGGCGCATCGCGTCGGCCATCAGCACCGGGTCCTGGGCGCGGGTGACGGCGGACGCCAGCATCACGGCGGAGCAGCCGAGTTCCATCGCGAGGGCGACGTCGCTGGCGGTGCCGGCGCCCGCGTCGAGCACCACCGGGACGTTCGCGGACTCCACGATCAGCTGGAAGTTGTGCGGGTTGCGGATGCCCAGGCCGGAGCCGATCGGCGAGCCGAGCGGCATGATCGCCGCGCAGCCGACGTCCTCCAGCTTGCGGGCCAGCACCGGGTCGTCGTTCGTGTACGGCAGCACGGTGAAGCCGTCGTCGACCAAGGTCTCGGCGGCGTCCAGGAGTTCGATCGGGTCGGGCAGCAGGGTGCGCTCGTCGGCGATCACCTCCAGCTTCACCCAGTCGGTGCCGAGCGCCTCGCGGGCCAGCCGGGCGGTCAGCACGGCCTCGCCGGCGGTGTAGCAGCCGGCCGTGTTCGGCAGGATCCGGATGCCGTTGCGGGCCAGCACCTCCAGCACCGAGCCCTGGGTGGCGGTGTTGACCCGGCGCATCGCCACCGTGGTCAGTTCGGTGCCGGAGACCCGCAGCGCCTGCTCCAGCACGTCCAGGCTGGGCGCGCCGCCGGTGCCCATGATCAGGCGGGAGGCGAAGGTGGTGTCGCCGATGGTCAGCAGGTCGTCGGCCATGGCTGTCAGCCTCCCTGCACGGCGGTGAGGATCTCCACCCGGTCGCCCGCCCGCAGCGCCGTGGCCGGCCACGAACTGCGCGGCACCACGGCCTCGTTGACGGCGGCGGCGACGCCGGTGTTGGCGGCGGACACCTCCGCGACCACCGCGTCCAGGGTGGTGGCCTCGGGCAGCGTGCGGGGTTCGCCGTTGACGGTCAGGGCGACGGTGTTCATGCGGGCACCTCGGTGCGGAAGCGGTCGGGGGTGAAGTCGGCGGCCAGCCGGGGGAGTTCGCCGGTGGCCAGGTAGTCGGCGAGCAGGTCGGCGGTGACCGGGGTGAGCAGCACGCCGTTGCGGTGGTGCCCGGTGGCGGCGGCCAGGCCGGGCAGCGCGGTCGGGCCGAGCAGCGGCGCATTGTCGGGAGAGCCCGGCCGCAGCCCGGCGCCCGTCTCCACCAGCGGCAACTCGGTGATGCCGGGGACGAGTTCGTGGGCGTCCCGGAGCAGCTCGTACACGCCGCCCGCGGTGACGGTGGTGTCGTGGCCCATCTCCTCGGTGGTCGCGCCGACCACCAGCTCGCCGTCGGCGCGCGGCACCAGGTACAGGTGCTGCCCGCGCACCACGGCCCGCACGTTGCGGGACAGGAACGGCGCGTACAGCTGCGGTATCCGCAGCCGCAGCACCTGGCCCTTCACCGGGCGGATCGCCGGCAGCACCCCGTCCGGCAGGCCCGGCAGCAGGTGGCTGCGCGATCCGGCCGCCAGCACCGTCCGGCCGGCCGTCAGCTGCTCGCCCGTCAACAGCCGCACGCCGACGGCCCGTTCGCCGTCGGTGAGCAGCTCGGCGGCCTGGGTGCGGTGGAAGGCCACGCCCAGCAGCTTGCAGGCCGCCACCAGCGCCGCGGCCAGTCGGCGGCCGTCCACCTGGTGGTCCTCGGCGACGTGCAGGCCGCCGCGCACCCCGGGGGCGAGCATCGGCTCCAGCCGGCGGCACTCCCGGCCGGTCAGCCACTGCGACTCCAGGCCCAACCGGCCGTGGAAGGCGTGCAGTTCGCGCAGCTCCTCGCGGTCGTCGGAGTCCAGCGCGACGGCCAGGGTGCCGGTGCGGCGGTAGCCGGTGTCCAGCCCCGTCAGCTCGGTCAGCTCGGCGGCGAACGCGCCGTAGCGGTCGTTCGACGCCATCCCCAGGCGCAGCAACGGCTCCTCGCCGTACTGGAGTTCGGTGACCGGGGCGAGCATCCCCGCCGCGACCTGCGCCGCGCCGCCGCCCGGCGACGGGTCCACCACCGCGACGCTCAGCCCGCGCTGCGCGGTACGCCAGGCGACGCCGAGGCCGATGATGCCTCCGCCGATCACCAGCACGTCGGAATGTGCCACAGCGCTACTTCTCCCTTCGCCGGAATGACCCGGATCAGGTTCGGACGGTCGCGGGCCGCCACAGCCCGCCTCTCAGCCCGGTGCGCCGGGCTCCCGTGAAAGGTCGTCCCTCCCACCTTAACGCCGCGCCCACCCGCTCCCACAGGGGCGTACGGGCGGCTAGGGTGGACGCCGTGGCTGAGCTGAGGGCAACGGACCGGGTCGTCGTGGTCGGGGCGGGCATGGCGGGCGCACAGGCCGCGCTGAACCTGCGGCAGGGCGGCTGGCAGGGCACGATCACCCTGGTCGGCGAGGAACTCCACCTCCCGTACGACCGGCCGCCGCTCTCCAAGGACGTGCTGCTCGGCAAGACCGACGCCACCGCCTTCGAGATCGACTGGACCGACCTCGGCGTCGAACTGCTCACCGGCCGCCGCGCCACCGGCCTGAACGCCGGCGTGCTGCACACCGACCGCGGCGAACTCCCCTACAGCGCCCTGGTGATCGCCACCGGCGCCGACCCCCGCACGCTGCCCGGCCTGCCCGGCGCCCGCACCCTGCGCACCGTCGACGACGCGCACGCGCTGCGCGCCGCGCTCACCCCCGGCAAGCGGGTCGTGCTGGTCGGCGCCGGCTGGATCGGCGCCGAGACCGCCACCGTCGCCCGCGCCCTCGGCTGCCACGTCACCGTCGTCGAGGCCGCAGCCACCCCGCTGGCCGGCGCGCTGCCCGCCGAACTCGGCACGCTGATGGCCCAGTGGTACGCCGCCGCCGGCGTCGAACTGCACTGCGGCGTCGGCGTCGCCGGGGCCGCCGACGGCGGGGTGCTGCTCGCCGACGGCACCCACCTGCCCGCCGACGAGGTGGTGGTCGGCATCGGTGCCCGCCCCGCCACCGGCTGGCTCGCCGACAGCCCGCTGGCCCTCGAACCCGACGGCACGATCCCGGTGGACGACCGGCTGCGCACCGCGCTGCCCGGCGTCTGGGCGGCCGGCGACTGCGTCTCCTACCCGTCCGCCCGGTTCGGCGCCCGGCTGGCCGTCCAGCACTGGGACCACGCCCTGCACTCCGGCGGCACGGTCGCCGCCTCCGTGCTCGGCGCCCTGGACGCGCCCTACGACCCCGTCCCGTACTTCTGGTCCGAGCAGTTCGACCGCATGGTGCAGTACGCGGGCCGGCACGCCGGGGCCGACCACCTGCTGTGGCGCGGCTCCCCGTCCGGGCGCGACTGGTCGGTGCTGTGGCTGCGCGACGGCGCGCCGGTGGCGCTGCTGGCCGTGGACCGGCCGCGCGACCTGGCGCAGGGCCGCCGCCTGATCGAACGCGGCACGGTGCTCGATCCGGAGCTCGCCGCCGACCCGGCCGTCCAGCTGAAGGCGGCGACCGCGTAGCGCGTGGGTAGGCTGGGGGCGTGAGCACTATTGATCCCAAGATTGACGCCCTGGTTCCCGCGTGGCTGTACCTGCCCGACATCTCCGAGCGGTGGGGCGTGGTGATCACCGAGGTCCGCGACATGGTGCGCAGCCGCAAGCTGCTGGCCGTCCGCCGCGGCGCGAACAACTCCCTCCAGGTGCCCGCCGACTTCATCGAGGACGACGGCCCGGTCAAGCACCTGGTCGGCACCCTCACGGTGCTCCGCGACTGCGGCTTCTCCGACCAGGAGATCCTGGAGTGGATGTTCACCGAGGACCCGTCGCTGCCCGGCAGCCCGATCCAGGCCCTGCGCGAGAACCGTGGCACCGAGGTCAAGCGTCGCGCCCAGGCCATGGCGCTGTGACGGACCCGGTGACGGCCCGTCGGCAGCTCGCCGACGCGAAGCTCTACCTCTGCACCGACGCCCGCCGCGAGCAGGGCGACCTGGCGGACTTCCTGGACGCCGTGCTGGCCGGCGGCGTCGACATCGTCCAGCTCCGGGACAAGAACCTGGAGGCCCGCCAGGAACTGGAGTTCCTGGAGGTCTTCGCGGACGCGGCCAAGCGCCACGGCAAGCTGCTGGCCGTCAACGACCGCGCCGACGTCGCGTACGGCGCCCGCCCGGACGTGCTGCACCTCGGGCAGGACGACCTGCCGGTGGCGGTGGCCCGGGCCATCCTCGGCGAGGACGTGCTGATCGGGCGCTCCTGCCACACCGGGGCCGAGGTGGACGCGGCGATCGCCGAACCCGGCGTGGACTACTTCTGCACCGGCCCGGTCTGGCCCACCCCCACCAAGCCCGGCCGGCCCGCCCCCGGCCTCGACCTGGTCCGCCACGCGGCTGCCGCCGGCCCCACCCGGCCCTGGTTCGCGATCGGCGGCATCGACCGGAACAACCTCGACCAGGTGCTGTCCGCCGGCGCCACCCGCGTCGTGGTCGTCCGCGCCCTCACCGCCGCCGAGGACCCGGGCGCAGCAGCGGCACAGCTGGCCGCGCGCCTGCGCTAGGCCCGAACGGGCCGCCTGTGGCGGGCTTCGGGCGGTCGCGGGCAGTCGGCCGTGCGCCCGGGCTTGGCCCGGGCGGGCCGTTGCCGCGGGTTTCGGCCGGGAACCGCGGAGGGCCTCGGTGGTCTCAGTGGAGTCGTGAATCCCATGTCCCGTGTTCGCCGGACGGCGCTGCTCGTTCCGGCCGTGCTTCTCGCCGCAGCTGTCGCGTTCGTCGCGCAGCGGCCGCTGCACCACCGCGCCGGGTGGCAGCCCTGGGTCGGAACGGTCAACGCGGCGGTGTTCTGGTCGCTGGTCGCGTTGCCGCTGTCCGCCGGGCTGGTGCGGGTGCTGGCCCGGCGTCGCGCCGAGGGCGGGCGGCGGCGGGCGTTCGTCGAGGTCGCCATGGTGCACGGGACGCTGCCGTGGGTCTGGATGACCATGCTGCCCGGCCCGGGGGCGGGTGTCGCACCGCGGCGGGTCAGCCTGGTGCCGCTGCACGACCTGTACGACACCCTCACGCTGAGCACCCCGGCCGTCGCGGTGGTGCAGGTCGTCGGCAACCTGCTGGTGTTCGCGGCGCTCGGCTTCTTCGCGCCGATGCGTTTTCGCGCCCTGGCGTCCGTCCCCCGGATGCTGGCGCTCGGTGCGGCCTGCTCGGTGCTGGTGGAGACCGCCCAGTACGTGCTGTGGCTGGACCGGGTCTCCTCGGTGGACGACGTCCTGGTGAACGCCGTCGGCGCCGGCTTGGCCGCGCTCGCCTCCCGGCGGTGGTGGGCGCGCTGACGGGCCGTCGGTGCCGTCGGTTCGTGGCGCGCCGGCAGGCCGTCAGTACTTGCGGACCGTCGCCGCGTCGGCCAGCGCCCGGAGCACCTCGCGGGTCGGTCCGCCGGCGATCGGGGCGGCCTCCAGGGCGGCCAGCGCCTCGGTGAGCAGCTGGTCGATGCGGGCCTCGACGATCGCCGGGGCACCGCTGGCGGAGATCAGCTCGCGCAGCTCGGCCACCTCGTCCGCGGTGAGGTCGGGCGCGCCGAGCCGGGTGTCCAGGTGCTTGGCGTCGACGTCCGACAGGCCGCGCATCGCGTGCGCCACCAGCAGGGTGCGCTTGCCCTCGCGCAGGTCGTCGCCGGCCGGCTTGCCGGTGACCGCCGGGTCGCCGAAGACGCCGAGCAGGTCGTCCCGGAGCTGGAACGCCTCGCCCAGCGGGAGGCCGAAGTTGCCGAGCGCCTCGACCAGGTCGGGGCCGGCACCGGCCAGCAGCGCGCCGACCTGAAGCGGGCGCTCGATGGTGTACTTCGCGGACTTGTAGTGCAGCACCGTCCGGGCGCGGTCCAGCGCGTCGGCGTCGGTGGAGTCGCCCGCCACCGGCTCCAGCACGTCCAGGTACTGGCCGAGCATGACCTCGGTGCGCATCAGGTCGAAGGCCGGCTTGGCGGCGGACACCTCGGCGGGGGGCAGCCCGGAGCGCTGGAACAGCTCGTCGCACCAGATCAGCAGCAGGTCGCCGAGCAGCACCGCCGCGGACGCGCCGTACTGCTCGCGGTCGCCGCACCAGCCGCTGGCCCGGTGCAGGCCCTCGAAGCGGCGGTGCACGGACGGCAGGCCGCGCCGGGTGTCGCTGCGGTCCATCAGGTCGTCGTGCACCAGGGCGCTGGCCTGGAGCAGCTCCAGGGCGGCCGCGGCCCGCTCGATGCCGGGCTCGTCGGCGTCGCCGCCGGCCGCGCGCCAGCCCCAGTAGCAGAACGCCGGGCGCAGCCGCTTGCCGCCGTCGAGCAGGAACTCGCGCAGCGCGTCGGCGACCGGGCCGAGCTGGTCGGAGATGCCGGAGAGCAGGGCGGTCCGTTCGGCCATGAACGTGCTCAGCGCGGCGTTGACGCGGTCGCGCACGTCCTCCGCATCGACGGGATTGCGGGGAAGACGGATGGAGGAGGGCACCTGGAACTCCGGTATAGATTGGGCTGACAGTCAGACTAACGCCCCTGCGCGGGTGCACCCATTCGCCGAGGCCCCGGAGCGGCCCCTCGCGGGCGTGTCCGGAAATCGCTCACCCACCGTCTCAGCCCCTGGACTCGGTTTGTCCGGGCCGCGCCGCCGACGGCTACCCTTCGTGCATGGCACTCGGGATTCCCTCCACCAGAAGCGACCGCGCCCAGACTGTGCGTGACCTCCTGGCGGCAGGCGACCGCTCCTTCTCCTTCGAGTTCATGCCGCCCCGCACCGAGGACGGCGAGCGCAAGCTCTGGGACGCGATCCGCCGGGTCGAGGCGCTCGACCCGAACTTCGTCTGCATGACGTACGGCGCCGGCGGCTCGTCCCGCGGCCGTACCGTCAACCTGGTCGGCCGGATCGCCACCGAGACCACCCTGACCCCCGTCGCGCACCTCACCGCCGTCGACCACTCGGTGGCCGAGCTGCGCAACATCATCGGCCAGTACGCCGACGAGGGCGTCCGCAACGTGCTCGCCGTCCGCGGCGACCCGCCCGGCGACCCGATGGGCGAGTGGGTGCGCCACCCCGAGGGCGTCAGCTACGCCTACGAACTCGTCGAACTCATCAAGGGCATCGGCGACTTCTGCGTCGGCGTGGCCGCGTTCCCGCAGATGCACCCGCGCTCCACCGACTGGGACGAGGACATCAAGCACTTCGTCGCCAAGTGCCGGGCCGGCGCGGACTACGCGATCACCCAGATGTTCTTCGAGGTCGAGGACTACCTGCGGCTGCGCGACCGGGTCGCGGCGGCCGGCTGCGAGACGCCGATCATCCCGGAGATCATGCCGGTCACCAACATCCGCCAGCTGGTCCGCTTCCCCCAGCTGTCCGGCTCGGACTTCCCGCCGGACTTCCGCCGCCGCCTGGAGGCCGCCGCGGACAACCCGGCCGAGGTCCGCGCGGTCGGCCTGGAGCACGCCACCGCCATGGCCGAGCGGCTCCTCGCGGAGGGCGCCCCCGGCCTGCACTTCATCACCCTCAACCACAGCACCTCGACGCTGGAGATCTACCAGAACCTCGGCCTCCACAAGCACTGACGCCCCCGTCGGCCCGGTCCGCCGGGCCGGGCGGGAGGGGCGCGCGGAGGCGCGGACGGGCGCTGGCCGGGAACAGTGCCCGGCCGGGGTGGCGCGGGATGCGGTGCTGTTTGCCCGGAGGCGGTACAGTCGCCCGCAATCGCGCGGTGATGGTGGCGTCTGGAGGTTGCGGGGATGGGCATCGGACACCTGTTCCTCTATGGCGCTTTGGCGCTCGTCGCAGTCTGGCTGACGGCCGAACTGCTGCTGCAGAACCGGGCCGCGCTGCACTGGCGGGCACTCGCCCTGGCAGGGTTCCTCGGCGTCGTCGCGGGGATGACCCGGTCCTCGGTGCCGGTGATAGTGGCGGGCGCCGGAGCCTTCGCGGCAGGCCAGGCGATGGTCACCCTCTCGGTCAAGCGCGGCCGCCCGGTCGGCTGGTCGCTGCGCCGCGCGGACGGCAGCCTCCCCGGCCCGCTGGCGAAGGTCCCGCTGCTGGCCGCGGCCACCGGCGGGGCGACCGTCGCGGCGGTGGCCGCCGAGACGGCCCCGAAGGTCGGCGAGGTCGGCCCGGTCGAGGACGAGCCGGTGGCCGAACAGCCGTACGCGTACGAGGAGTTCCAGGAGATCGAGACCGGCATCTACATCGACGAGTCGGTCGTCCACCAGCAGCCGGAGCAGCAGCAGTACGCCTACCAGCAGCCCGACTACGGCTACCAGCAGCAACAGCAGCCGTACCAGGAGGCGTACCAGGACCCTTACGCCCAGCAGCAGCAGCCGCAGCTGATCGGCTACGACCAGTACGGCCAGCCGGTCTACCAGTTCCCGCAGCAGCAGTACCAGCCGGAGCAGCAGCAGTACCAGCAGCAGCAACAGCAGCAACAGCCGTACATCCCGCAGCAGCCCGGCGAGCAGCAGCACAACTGGTACTACCAGCAGCAGTACTGAGCCGACGTCAGGCCGGGCCGATCAGCCCCGCGGTGATCGACGCGGACATCCCGACCCGGGCCAGCCCGCCGCCGGGGTGGGCGTGCGCGCCGATCAGGTACAGCCCCGGCTCGCCCGCCCGGTTGGCCCGGGCGAGCTGCCCGCCGGCCAGCGCGGGCACCGGGACGGACGCCGTCACCCGGGTCTCCCGCCAGCGCAGCCGCTCCCGCAGGTCGATCCCCGCAGCGGCCAGCCGGGCCAGCAGCTGCTCGGCGTAGGCGTCCTGCCGGGCCTCCGTCAGCTCCGGCCCGGCCGGGACGGTCACGGTCAGCACGGCCGACTCGAAGTCCGCGCCGGGCACCAGCAACGGGTCGTCCGGGCGCAGCAGTTGGATCGTGGGCTGCTCGGGCAGGACACGGTCGGCGAAGACCGCGCGGGCCTCGGCGGCGACGTCCGCGCCGTGCAGCACGGTGCGGTGCGCGGTACCGGCGGGCCGGGCACCGTCCAGGGCGAGCAGCACGGTGAACCGCCCGGGCGCGGGCTCGGCGGGCGCGACCATACCCAGCCCGGGAACGGCCGACAGCACCGCGTCGGCGGCCAGCACCCCCTCGTCGGTGCGCACACCGGTGACCCGCCCGCCCGCACGCTCCAACGCCCGCACCGGCGTGTCGAACCGGAACTCGACGCCGCGGGCCTCGCAGCGCGCGAACACCGCGTCGGCCAGCGCCCGCAGACCGCCGTCCACGTACCAGACGCCGAACGACTGCTCCATGTACGGCAGCACGGTCGCCGAGGCGGGCGCGGTCAGCGGATTCAGGCCGTACCGCAGCGCGAACTCGGCGAGCAGCGCGGTCGGGCCGGACGCGCCGTCCAACTCGCGCGCGGCGACCTCGGCCAGCGTGTGACGGCCGCGCGGCAGCAGCCGGGACAGCCCCCGCCGCGGCGGCACCGGGTACGGGTCGACCGGGTCGACGGCCGGACGGGGCTCCTCCAGCAGCGGGCGACGGGTCGCCTCCCACACCGTCCGGCCCCGGTTGACCACGTCGTTCCAGCGCGAGCCGGCGCCCGCGCCGAACGCCGCGTCCAACGCCTGACCGACCCCGCCGCGCGACGCGTTCGGCAGCACCAGCTCGGTGCCGTCCGCGAACACGTGCCGACTCTCCGGGTCCACCGGCCGCAACCCGACCAGCTGCTCCAACGGCTCCCGGCCGGTCTTCAACGCGAGGTCGCGGTACACCGCGGGCAGCGCGAGCAGCCCCGGCCCGGTGTCGAACCCGAACCCCTCCCGCCGGTACGCCCCCACCTGACCGCCGTACGTCCCGGCGGCCTCCAGCACCGTCACCCGGTGCCCGAGGGTGCCGAGCCTGGACGCGGCGGCCAGACCGCCCATACCTGCGCCGATGACGATGATGCGAGCCATGGCAGGAGATCCTATGCGGCCCTCACGCGGCGGCTGCCTGCGCGGGGCGCGTTCACGTGCAGGTCATTGCGTGAGATCGCGATCCTGCCGATGGAGGTCTTCCGCTTCGCGAGGCTCCGCCCCCTCGCTCCGCCGGGGGGACCCCCGGCGCCCCCGGTCGGGCTCGCCCTCGTCCCGCACGCCCTCACGTGCCCGGGCTCGCGCCCGTCCGCGGTCCCTGCGGCGCAGCCAGAAGCGGCGGATGCGGGACACCGCGAACCAGACCAGCAGGGCGCCGAGCAGCAGCAGGACGGCCGCGGCCGAGGCGGCCAGCCACGGGTGGAAGACGGCCAGGGTGACCAGGCCGGCGACGGAGAGGTCCTCGCCGAGGCTGAGCAGGATGTTGGAGGCGGGCTCGGGGGAGGTGTTGGCCGCCATCCGCAGGCCGGCCTTGACGCCGTGGCTGAGCAGCGCGGTCGTGCCGCCGACCGCGCCGGCGGCGACCTCGCCGAGGGAGCCCGGGTCGTGCGCCGCGAGGAGCGCGCCCACGGTGGCGCCGGCGATCGGGCGGACGAAGGTGTGCACCACGTCCCAGACGGTGTCCACGTACGGGATCTTGTCCAGGACCGCCTCGCACAGGAACAGCACCGCCGCGGCGAGGAGCACATCGGTGCGCTCCAGCACCGGCGGCACCGACTCGGCGCCGCCGAACCGGCCGAACAGGCCCAGCAGCAGCACCACGGCATAGGCGTTGATCCCGCTCGCCCAGCCGCTGGTGAAGATCAGCGGAACGGCCTCCACCGCAGCCCCCCTCGCACGCCCCCCGCCCGGCCCTCGGACGGGATCCGGCCACCGTACCCGCCCCGCCGACCGTCGGGGGCGTCTGAGTATCCGTACTCAGATCGCCGGTTGAGTACCCGCACGGATTCCCGCTGTGACGGCGCGACGGCACAGTAGTGGGCAACGGGACGGCCGCAGGTTGGAGCCGCCCGGAGCGCCCGGGGCAGGCCACGGCCGACGGGGGACAGCTGGCCCGCACCGCAGGCCCTGGGCGCGACCAACGGCCGCACGGCAGGGTCGGGCACCGCCGACACGGGGCGGCGGAGCCCGACTCCCTTCCGGGGGAGCGGCCGTCGGGGACGACCGACCGGCCACGAACGGCCCGGAGTTGTCAGACCCCCCGTTCACGATGGATGCATGCCCGGGCCGACCGGCCCGGGCAAGGTCCGGAGTGAACGGGGGAGACCCATGACCATCAGTCGTCCTGAGCCTGTCGCCCGCCCTGCCGTCGATCAACCCACGCTGCCCGCCGTGCGCGGCGCCGACGTCCACCCGGTGCTGCGCCGGGTGCCCGCCTCGCCGGCCGCGCTCGAACTGCTGCGGCACGCCCACCGCACCCTGGTGTTCGCCCGCAGTCGGCAGGATCCGCTGGAGCGCTACGCCACCGCCCACCTCGCCGCGCTGCGCGCCACCGCCGCCGTGCTCGCGGTCCGCGGCCGCCCCGAGCGCAGTCCGCGCCGCCGCCACGCCATCCGCCCCGCATGGGAGCTGCTGCCCGAGGTCGCTCCCGAACTCGCCGAGTGGGCCGCCTACTTCGCCGCAGGCGCCCGCCGCCGGGCCGCCGCCGAGGCCGGCATCGTCGGCGCCGCCGGGCCGCGCGACGCGGACGACCTGATCCGCAACACCGCTCTGTACCTGCGCATCGTGGAGCGGATCCTGGCCCTGCATCCCTGAACCCGGCACTGCGCCGCACCCTGTCCGCCCTGTTCGGGCGGATAGGGTAAGGGCGTTTCCGCCGTGGAAGTCCTGCCTAGAGGGGTGCCGCCTTGTATCCGACTCGTCCCCGCAGTGCGCTGCGTACCGCTGTGGTGTGGGAGGTGCTGCGCTCGGCGCTGGAACGGCGCTCCGCCGAGCTCGGACGGCCGGTCCTGGAGGTCGTCGACACCGGCGGCGGCACCGGCAACTTCGCCGTGCCGGTGGCCCGGCTGGGCCACCGCGTCACCGTGGTCGACCCCAGCCCCGACGCGCTGTTCGCGCTGGAGCGGCGGGCCGCCGAGGCCGGCGTCACCGACCTGGTCCGCGCCGTCCAGGGCGACACCCAGACGCTCCCCGAGCTGGTCCCGGCCGGCTCGGTCGACGCGGTGCTCTGCCACGGCGTGCTGGAGGTCGTCGACGACCCCGCCGAGGCGCTCGGCAACCTGGTCGGCACGCTCGGCAAGGGCGGCCTGGTCAGCCTGCTGGCCGCCAACCGCAACGGCGCCGTCCTGGCCCGCGCGGTGGCCGGCCAGTTCACCGACGCCCGCACCGCGCTGGACGCCCCCGACGGCCGCTGGGGCGCCGGCGACCCGATGCCCCGCCGCTTCACCGGCGACCAGCTCGACGCCCTCGCCTCCGACGCCGGCCTGCGGGTCACCTCCGTGCACGGCATCCGGGTCTTCGCCGACCTGGTCCCCGGCGTCCTGGTCGACACCGAGCCCGGCGCGCTCGACGCCCTGCTGAAGCTGGAACTGGCCGCCGCCGAGCAGCCCGCGTTCCACGCCGTCGCCACCCAGCTCCACCTGCTCGCCGAAGCGGTCTGACCGCACACCGGCACGCCAGGGGCACCAAGTGGGGGGCCCGCTCGTTGCAGAGGTGCGGGCCCCACGTCGCGGTGGCCCGTGCCACGCCTGATTGACCACGCCGAACCGGGCCCGTGGACCGTATGATCTGGGTAAAGCCGGTAAGCATGACGGCCAGACCGGTGGGGCATATGGACCACGAGGCCCGAGCCAGGGGTGGCGGACCGGTCGCCCCGCGACCGACGAGTAGGAGGACTCCGTGCCGCTCTCGGAGCACGAGCAGCGACTGCTCGAGCAGATGGAGCGAGCGCTGTACGCCGAAGATCCCAAGTTCGCGTCAGCGCTTGAGGGAACCGGCCTGCGCACCTACACCCGTCGGCGGGTCTACCTGGCCGCGGCGGGGTTCGTGGCAGGCATCGCGCTGCTCATGGGCGGCCTGGTCGCGCAGGTCATCTGGGTCAGCGTGGTCGGGTTCCTGGTAATGCTGGGCTGTGCGGTCCTCGCGGTCACCGCGTGGCGTCGAGGCCCGGCCGGACACGGTCCACGGCAGGCGGCAGCGCCACGCCGGAAGACCGGCGTCGTGGACCGAATGGAACAGCGCTGGCAGCGGCGCCGCGACGAGCAGAGCGGGCTGTAGCGCAACCGGAACTCACTACGGAGAGATCCGCCCGAGGAGGGAGCTTCCCTCGTCGGGCGGATCTTTGCGTTCGACGCCTTGCGCCGTCCCGGAGTTCTCCCTCGGCCGGGCCGGGGAGAGAACGCCGGGACGGCGGGGCCCTACTCCTTCGGGGCGCGGCGCAAGCGCCGGGCGACGGCGGCGCGGAGGGCCTCCGTGCGGGCGGCGGTGCGTTCCCGGAGGGCGGCCATGCGGTCCTGGGTGCGCCACCAGAAGCGGACGGTGGAGGCGGGCAGGAGCAGGGCGCGCAGGCGGCGGCCGCGGGAGGCCTGGAGGAGCAGGCCCTCGCGGGCGGTGCGGACGTCGGTGCCGAGGTGCGGGGACGGGTCGGACTCGCGGGCGTACATGACGCGTTCGGTGGCGAGGGCGACCCGGCCGGCGGCCTCGGCCGCGGCGGGGGCGAGGTGGGCGTCCTCGGCGAGCCGGCGGGCGGCGTTCCGGGGCGTGCGGGCCTCGTCCGGGGGCAGCCCCAGGTCCCAGGCGGAGTCGATCAGTTCGGCCCAGGCGGCGAGCACCTGTTGGTCGGTGAGCCGGGGCCCGTCCGCGCCGGGGGCGTGCCGGCCGGTGCCGAGGCGGCGTCGGCGCAGGCGGCCGCGGAGCAGCATCGGGGTGGCCAGCAGGGCGAGCAGCAGGACCAGCCCGGCGGCGCCGAGCAGCGCGGGCGGGCTCTGCCACCACGGGGTGGCGGTGGTGCGGTGCTCGACGGCCAGGGACTGGTCGTCGCAGTCGCCGAGCCGGTGCTGCTGCGAGGTGCAGGTGCTGGAGGCGGACGGTCCGGCGGACGGCTGGTCGGCGGACGCGGAGGCGCTGGGCTGCGCGCTGGGCTGCGCCGAGGCGGCGGCCTGCGGGACGGTGTACCGCGGGGCGGCGCCCCGGTTGGGGGTCGGCTCGAAGCGCATCCAGCCGAGGCCGGAGAAGTACAGCTCGGGCCAGGCGTGGTAGTTGGAACTGCGCACGATCCGGTTGGTGCCGTCGCCGGTGCCGGGGGTGAAGCCGATGGCGACCCGGGCGGGGATGCCGAGCGAGCGGGACATCGCGGCCATGGTGGCGGCGAAGTGCACGCAGAAGCCCTCCTTGTCCTGGAGGAACTTGGCGATGGCGTCCCCGCCGGTACGCGGCTCGATCTTGGTGTTGTAGGTGAAGTCGCCCTTGGTGAAGTACTGCTGGAGGTCGACGGCCATGTCGTACGGGTTGGTGGCGTTCTCGGTGATCTTCCGGGCGGTCTCGCCGACCACGGAGGGCAGGTTGGCCGGCAGCTCCAGGTAGCGCCGGGTGATGTCCTCGGGCGGCGCGGCGGCCGAGCGCAGCTGCGAGGGCTCGGCGTTGATGGTGAGCGAGCCGACGGTGTACGACAGGCCGTTGGTCTTCTGGCCGTTGACGGCGTTGATGGTGCGGCCGGTCCGGTCGAAGCGCCAGTTGTTGGTGGACGGCAGCTCCACCCAGGACACCGGGTACGGCATCGGCAGCCAGACGGTGCTGAGCCGGTCGGAGATCTTGACGTTGGTGCGGACCGTGGTCATGGGCGCGCCGTTGCCCAGGCCCTCGGGGCGGGGCAGCGTGGTGGGCACCGCCTCCTCGGACGGCGTGCCGGCCTTCCACTCCGCGCCGTCGAACTCGCTGAGCTCGGCGACCCGCAGGTAGAGCTGGTCGGCGTCGGGGGCGTCGGTGGAGAAGCGCAGCAGCTCGGTGTCGTCGCTGGAGCGCAGGTTGGCGGTGAGCGCGACCACCAGGTTGAGCGAGCGCTCGTCGCCCGAGCCGCTGCCCTTCCCGGTGCCGCTGCCGCTGTTGCCGAAGCCGCCGAACAGGCCGGCGCCGGCCGAGGGCAGCACGGCGGGCAGCACCAGGGCGGAGGCGAGGGCGATCAGGCCGACCCGGCGGCCGCCGTTGGACAGCGCCACGGCGGAGCGGCCGGTGCCGTGGAAGACCCGGCCCCAGCGGGTGAGCCGGTCCTGGCCCTCGGTGTACAGCAGGATCAGGTAGCCGGCCGCGGCGAACAGGAACCACAGCCACATGCCGCCTGGCGAGCCGGCCAGGCCGCAGCCCACCGAGTACAGGGCGAGCAGCGGCAGGCCTGCGGCGGCGGCCCGGCGGTAGGTGACCGCCAGGGCGTCGACCAGGACGGCGACCAGGGCGACCGAGCCGACCACGATCAGCCGCAGGCCGTCGGTGGTGGGCGCCGGGATCGCGTACTCCTGGATGTCGCTGCCGCCGCCGGCCAGCCGGGTGGCGAGGGCGTCGAGCGCGCCCGGCCCGGGCAGCACGCCGATGCTCATCGCGGACTGCACGGTGGTCAGCATCAGCACGTACACCACCGCGAGCAGTTGCAGCGGCAGCACCAGCGGGCGGGGCAGCGGCAGGCTGCGCAGGCCTGCGCCGGCGGCCGCCGCGACGGCGATCATCAGCATGCCGTGCGGGGCCAGCGCGAAGGAGTCCTTGAACAGCGGGGACAGGGACAGCGCCGCCAGGGCGGTCGCCAGGGCCGCGCAGAGCGTCAACTTGGCCCGGGTGGTCACGCGCCGACCTCGTCTCGGTAGGGAACGGAATTCTGGGTGCGGTCGGCGGCCCGCCACAGTGCGGGCAGCGAGTCGCCGGCCCGCACCGGGAGGACGGTCCAGCCGGCCTCGCGCAGTCGGTGGACCACGGTGTCGCCATGCTCGTCGGCGGCGTCCGGGAAGAGGTGCCGCAGGCCCGCCCAGGTGCCGGTGTCCAGCACCAGGGCGACCGCGCCGCCGGCCCGGCGGCGCAGTCGGGACAGGCGTTCGGCCTGGTCGTCGTCGAGGTCGCCGACGATCGCCACCAGCAGGCCCTCGCCGCCCAGGCGCAGCACCTCCTCGGCGCGGCCGAGGCCGCCGCCGTCGGAGTGCTCGACCACGGCGAGCGCGTCCAGCAGCACGCCGACGGCCTCGGCGGTGGTGGTGTTCGTGCTGCCGTGCTGGGGGTGGGCGCGGCCGGTGTCGGTGAGCAGCCGGGTCTGGTAGCCGCGCTGCACCAGGTCGACGGAGACCGAGGCGGCGGCGGACACCGCCCACTCGAACGAGGAGGCCGGGCCGGAGCCGCGGTGCGCGGTCTCGCGGGTGTCCAGCAGCACGGTGGCGCGGGCCCGGAGCGGCTGCTCCTCCCGACGGACCATCAACTCGCCGTAGCGGGCGGTGGACTTCCAGTGGACCCGGCGCAGGTCGTCGCCGTGCCGGTACTCGCGCGGGATCACGTCGTCGTCGCCGGCCAGTGCCAGCGCGTGCGCGTTGGACTCGCCCTGTCCGGCGGACTCGCCGGGCAGCCGCACCGGCGGCAGGTCCTGGACCTGCGGGACCACGGTGAGCACGTCGGCGGCGCTGAACGAGCGGGTCAGCTCGCACATCCCGAACGGGTCGGACAGCCGCAGTTGCAGCGGGCCGAGCGGGTAGCGTCCGCGCAGGTCGGAGCGGACCCGGTAGGACACCTCGCGGAAGCCGCGCGGCTCGACCCGGTCCAGCACGAAGCGCGGGCGCGGGCCCAGCACGTACGGGACCTTGTCCTCCAGCAGCAGCAGGCCGGTGGGGACCCGGGAGACGTTGTCCAGCCGCAGGTGCACCCGGGCCTCCTGGCCGGCGGCGGCGCGCTGCGGGCTGAGCCGGCGGCCGGAGGCGACCCGGTAGCGGGTGCGCACCAGCAGCAGCGCGGAGGCCAGCGGCAGTACCGCCAGCAGCACGCCGACCTGGAACAGCGCGCTCTGGCCGAACAGGTAGGCGCAGAGCGCGGCGGTCAGGCCGGCGGCCAGGAAGGAGCGCCCCCGGGTGGTGAGCCCCTGCAGGGCGGCGCGCAGCCCGGAGGGCCGGGCGGGGCCCGCCACCTCAGCGGCCCTGCGGGCGCGGGACGGGCAGTCGGGAGACCAGGTCGAGCACCACGTTCTCCACGGTGCGGCGGCTCAACTGGGTCTCCGAGGTGGGCAGCAGACGGTGTGCCAGCACCGGGACGGCCAGTGCCTGGATGTCGTCCGGCAGCACGTAGTCGCGGCCGTCCAGGGCGGCGTGCGCGCGAGCGGCGCGGACCAGGTGCAGGGTGGCCCGGGGGGAGGCGCCGAGCCGCAGCTCGGGGGTGTTGCGGGTGGCGGCGACCAGGTCGACGGCGTACCGGCGGACCGGGTCGGAGACGTACACGCTCTTGACCACCTCGATCAGCTTGAGCAGGTCGGCGGCGTGCGCGACCGGCTGCAGGCCGTCCAGCGGGTTGGCCGCCGAGTGCAGGTCGAGCATCGCGTACTCGGCCTCGGCGCTCGGGTAGCCGATCGAGATGCGGGCCATGAAGCGGTCGCGCTGGGCCTCGGGCAGGGCGTAGGTGCCCTCCATCTCGACCGGGTTCTGGGTGGCGATCACCATGAACGGCGAGGGCAGTTCGTGGGTGGTGCCGTCGATGGTGACCTGGCGCTCCTCCATCGACTCCAGCAGCGCCGACTGGGTCTTCGGCGAGGCCCGGTTGATCTCGTCGCCGACCACGATCTGCGCGAAGATCGCGCCGGGCCGGAACTCGAAGTCCCGCTGGTGCTGGTCGAAGACGTTGGTGCCGGTGACGTCGGAGGGCAGCAGGTCGGGGGTGAACTGGATCCGGCGGACCGTGCAGTCCACCGAGCGGGCCAGCGCCTTGGCGAGCATGGTCTTGCCGACGCCGGGCACGTCCTCCAGCAGCAGGTGGCCCTCGGCGAGCAGCACCGTCAGCGCGATCCGGACGGCCTCCGGCTTGCCCTCGATCACGCTCTCGACGGACGCCCGGACCCGGTCGGCGACCGCCGTCAACTCGGCCGGCCCGGCCGCCTCCCGGCGCTCGTGGCGGTCCGCCTGAGGCTGTCCCGTGCCCTGCCCGTTGATGGTCGTCACCCGTACACTCCAATGTGCAACAGTCGCCGGGCGGCTGGTTCGAGCCCGGCCCACCCCGAATACTTGGCGCATTCTTCCCTGTCCCCCGGCCAGAAGTCACCCGGCCGGGCGACACGCGAAGGCTTGTCCCGGTTTGGGACGAGGGCGGGGCCCGGGTGGTTTCAGCGGATTTCGCGGAGCAGGCCGGTGTGCACGTCGAAGACGAATCCGCGGACGTCGTCGCGGTGCGGCAGGAACGGCGAGGTGCGCACCCGCTGCATGGACTGGCGGACGTCGCCGTCCAGGTCGGTGAAGGCCTCCACCGCCCACTGCGGGCGCTGGCCGACCTCGCGTTCCAGTTCGTGGCGGAAGTCCTCGGTCAGGCCGAGCAGTCCGCAGCCGGTGTGGTGGATCAGCACCACGGTGCGGGTGCCCAGGGCGCGCTGACTGATGGTCAGGGAGCGGATGGTGTCGTCGGTGACGACGCCGCCCGCGTTGCGGACGATGTGCGCGTCGCCGAGTTCCAGGCCGAGCGCGGCGAACAGGTCGAGCCGGGCGTCCATGCACGCCACGACGGCGACCTTGCGCACCGGTCGGGCGTCCATGCCGCCGTCCCGGAAGGTCTCGGCATAGGAGCGGTTGGCCACCAGGAAGCGGTCGGTCTCGGACGGCCGGTCGGAGCCGGGAGCAGGTGCCATGCGACGACCGTAGTGGGGTCGCGGCGGCGGCGGGGCACACCTGCGCAAGCCTTTACCCGCCGGGCGGCGGGGGCCTCTCTTCCGGGTCCTGCCGGGCGCGCGGAAGCGAGGGCCACCCCGTTCGGACGGCTTCGACCCGGTTCGACCGGCGCACCCGCGGCGCTCCGCGCCCCGTCCGGCCGGGGCCCGCACTACCGGTCCGACCTGCGGGAACGGATACCGCCGGGCGGGTGGTGCGCCGTGGTGGAGCGTTGACTGACGAGGCGTGAGCGATAGTCTGGCGGCGCAGTGGAGCACGGCGGACGGCACCCGGCAACCGGGCGCTCGGCCGCTCTCCGCGCCGGGCCGTCGGCCCGCACGCAGGCCGCGGCCTCCTCCCGCTCCGTGCCCACCTGGCGCACCTTCCCCGGTGCCGGGCGGTCGCTCCTTCCCCCGAGCGAGCGGGCGGGGACCACGGGCGGCGTGCGGAGTCGGCGGGCCGGTGAGCGAGAATGGCGGGGCCACACCTGCACCTGAGGAAGGGCCCGGCCCCCGTATGAGTACCGACAGCCCGACCCCCCGGCACATCCCGGTGATGCTGGAGCGCTGCCTGGACGCCCTCGCTCCGGCGATCTCCGCGCCCGGCGCGGTGGTGGTGGACGCCACCCTGGGCCTGGGCGGCCACAGCGAGGCGTTGCTGACCCGCTTCCCCGACGTCCGGCTGGTCGCCGTGGACCGCGACACGGAGGCGCTGCGGCTCTCCGGCGAACGGCTGGCCCGGTTCGGCGACCGCGCGACCCTGGTGCACGCGGTGTACGACGAGATCCCGCAGGTCCTCGACGACCTGGGCATCCCCGCGATGCAGGGCGTGCTGTTCGACCTCGGGGTGTCCTCGATGCAGCTGGACGAGGCCGACCGCGGCTTCGCCTACGCCCAGGACGCGCCGCTGGACATGCGGATGGACCAGACCCGCGGCATCTCCGCCGCCGAGGTCCTGAACACCTACAGCCACGGGGACCTGGCCCGGATCCTCAAGGTGTACGGCGAGGAGCGGTTCGCCGGGAAGATCGCCTCCGCGGTGCTGCGGGAACGCGAGAAGGAACCGTTCACCACCAGTGCTCGTCTGGTGGAGTTGGTGCGGAACGCCATCCCGGCCGCCACCCGGCGGACCGGCGGCAACCCGGCCAAGCGGACCTTCCAGGCGCTGCGGATCGAGGTCAACGGCGAACTGGAGGTGCTGGACCGGGCCATCCCCGGCGCGCTGGACGCCCTCGCAGTGGGTGGTCGGATCGTCGTGATGTCCTACCAGTCGTTGGAGGACCGCCTGGTCAAGCAGTACTTCCAGGCCGCCGCCACCTCGACCGCCCCGCCGGGCCTCCCGGTGATCCCCGAGGAGCTCCAGCCCTGGCTGAAGCTGCTCACCCGAGGAGCCGAACTGGCGACCGAGGAGGAGATCGAGGAGAACCGGCGCGCCGCACCCGTACGGCTGCGCGTGGCGGAGAGGATCAGGGAGACCCGGAGGTAGCCAGCCCCCGGGAACAGCGGAGCGAAGGGGAGTGGAGCGGTGCCGGTGGCCGGCGAGCGGACCCGGGGGCGCGTCCCCGGGCAGGGGGGCAGGGCGCGGATCACTGTCCGGCCCGGAGCGCGCTCGACGAGGGGACGCACCCCGTTCGCGGTGCTGGTGGTCGCCCTGCTGTCGGCCGGGCTGCTCGGGCTGCTGATGCTCAACACCGCCCTCAACGAAGGCTCGTTCACGCTGTCCCGGCTGAAGAAGCAGACCACCGAGGCCACCGACCAGCAGCAGTCCCTCCAGCAGGAGATCGCCGCCCAGTCCGCGCCCGACGCGCTGGAGCAGCGCGCCCGCGAACTCGGCATGGTCCCCGGCGGCGACCCGGTCTTCCTCGGCGCCGACGGCAGCGTCACCGGCAAGGCCAAGGCCGCCGAGGACAACCCGCCGGTGCCGCGCAGCAGCACCGACCCCTGGCAGCGCCCCGCCGCGTCCGGCTCGCCGTCGCCCGCCGCGTCGCCGAGCCCCGGCGACCCCGGCATCGAGCTGGCCCCCGCGCCGCCCCTCGCCGCCACCGCCACCGCCTCGCCCGGGGCCCAGCGGTGAGCCGCCCGACCGGCCCCGGCGACCCCCACCGCCCCCGCCGCACCCCGCCGTCCGGCGGCCGCCCCGCCGCCCCGCGCCGCCGGGTCGGCGAGCCGCGCCGCTCCGGCGAGGGCGCCCCGCCGCGCCCGGCCCGCCCGCGGCCGCCCGCCGGGGACCGCCGGCCCGCCGTCCGGCCCCGGCCGCGCCCCGACGTCCGCCGGCCGCCCGCGCGCCGCCCGGCGGCGGGCGCCCGGACCATCAAGCTGGCCGACCCCAAGCGCCGGCTGCGGCTGGTGACGGCCTGTCTGGGCCTGGTGTTCGTGATCTTCGCGGGCCGGCTGGTCCAGCTCCAACTGCTGGACTCCGACGCGCTGGCGGCCGGTGCGGGCGCCAACAAGTACGTGCGGGCGACGCTGCCCGCCGAGCGCGGCTCGATCACCGCCGCCGACGGCACCGTGCTGGCCACCAGCGTCGACGCGTACGACATCACCGCCGACCCGACCATGTTCACCCCCGAGGCGACCCACCTGCCGGACGCCCCCGAGCAGGCCGCGGCGCTGCTCGCGCCGATCCTCGGCCAGCCGAAGGAGAAGCTGGCGGCCTCGCTGCACCTGAACGCGAAGAACCCGAAGAGCCAGTACGCGCTGCTGACCTCCCGTCAGTCCCCGCAGGCGAAGACGCAGATCGCCGACCTGAAGTCCGCGCTGGCCAAGCAGACCGGCAGCAAGGTCTGCGCGGGCCAGCGCGAGCTGCTCGGCAAGCCCGCCGAGAAGGGCGGCCGGGAGTTCCTCGACACCGCCTGCGTGAACCCGTTGGCCGGGGTGTTCTGGGAGCAGTCGACCCGGCGCAGCTACCCGGCGAACGGGCTGGCCGCCAACCTGGTCGGCTTCGTCAACTCCGAGGGCACCGGCACCGGCGGTCTGGAACTCCAGTACCAGCAGCTGTTGGCCGGTCAGGACGGCTACTCCACCTACGCCTCGGCCGGCGGCCGCCGGGTCGCCACCGCCGCCGGCAACCGGCAGGACGCGGTGCCCGGCAGCGACCTGCGGCTGACGATCGACCCGGACATCCAGTGGGCGGCGCAGCGCGCCATCACCGACCAGGTCTCCAACGCCGGGGCGGAGAAGGGCTATGTGGTCGTCCAGGACGTGAAGACCGGTCAGGTGCTGGCGATGGCCACCTCCCCGGGCTTCAACCCGAACGACCTGTCCTCGGCCCGCGCCGACCAGCTCGGCAACCCGGCCCTGCAGGACGCCTACGAGCCGGGCTCCACGGCGAAGCTGATGACCATGGCGGCGGTGCTGGACACCGGCTCGGCGAACTGGGACACCCACGTCACGGTGCCGAACACGCTCCAGCGCTCCGACCGGGTCTTCCACGACGACGTCGACCACGAGACCTGGTACCTGACGCTGGCGGGCGTGCTCGCCAAGTCGTCCAACATCGGCACCATCGAGGCCGCCGAGCACCTCGGCCCGACCCAGGCCGAGGCCAACAAGGTGCTCGCCGGGTACCTCGACAAGTTCGGCATCGGCCGGCCCACCGGACTGGGCTTCCCCGGCGAGACCCGCGGCATCCTGGCCAAGCCGGAGGACTGGAACGGCTCGCAGCAGTACACCATCCCGTTCGGCCAGGGCCTGTCGGTGAACGCCCTGCAGGCCACCTCGGTGTTCTCCACCATCGCCAACGGCGGCGTGCGGGTCGCCCCCGGCCTGGTGGCCGGCACCACCGGGCCGGACGGGCGGTACACGCCCGCGCCGCCCGGGGAGCAGAGCCGGGTGGTGACGGAAACGACCGCGAAGACGCTGACCGAGATGCTGGAGTCCGTCGTCACCGACGAGCAGGGCACCGGCAACAAGGCGCAGATCCCGGGCTACCGGGTGGCCGGAAAGACCGGCACCGCCGACCGGGTGGACCCGAAGACCGGCAAGTACTCCGGGTACACCGCCTCCTTCATCGGCTTCGCGCCCGCCGACCAGCCCCGGGTGACGGTCTCCTGCGTCATCCAGGCCCCGGTCAACGGGCACTTCGGCGGGCAGCTGTGCGGGCCCGTGTTCAAGCAGGTGATGGAGTTCACCCTGAAGACCCTCCAGGTCCCGCCGAGCGGCAGCGAGGCGCCGAACCTGCCCGTCGACTGGAAGCCCTGAGATGAGCGACACCCCCGACACCTCGCGACCCGCCGCGGCCCACGGGCGCGATGTGAGCCGCGTCACGGCCGACGGGACCCGGTTTGGCCCCGGGGGGCATGGGGCCGATAGCCTTCCGGCCGTGCCGAAATCCGATCAAATCTCCGCGAGTCCCCCCCGACCGAGCCGCACCGCGGCGCTGCCCCTCGCCGAGGCGGCCCGGCTGCTCGGGCTGGAGCCCGTCCAAGGACCGGCCGTCACGGGCGTCACCCACGACTCCCGGGCGGTGCGCCCCGGCGACGTGTACGTGGCCTTCCCCGGCGCCAACCACCACGGTGCGGCGTTCGCCGCCGGCGCGGTGGCCTCCGGCGCGGTCGCGGTGCTCACCGACGCCGCCGGCGCGGAGCTGGCCGCGGACGCGGGCGTGCCGCTGCTGGTGGTGGACAGCCCCCGCGCGGTGATGGGCGACCTCGCCGCGGCGGTCTACGGGGCCGCCGCCGAGCGGATGCTGATGATCGGCCTGACCGGCACCAACGGCAAGACCACCACCTCGTACCTGGTCGAGGGCGGCCTGCGCGGGGCCGGCCGGCTGCCCGGGGTGATCGGCACCGTCGAGATGCGGGTCGGCGCGGAGCGGATCAAGTCCGAGCGCACCACCCCCGAGGCCACCGACCTGCACGCGGTGCTGGCCGTGATGCACGAGGCCGGCGCCGACGCGGTGGTCATGGAGGTCTCCAGCCACGCGCTGGTGTACGGCCGCACCGACGGCGTGGCCTACGACGTCGCACTGTTCAACAACCTGACGCCGGAACACCTCGACTTCCACCCCGACATGGAGGACTACTACCGGGCCAAGGCCCGGCTGTTCGAGCCCGGCAAGGCCCGGCTCGGCGTCGCCAACCGCGACGACTCCTACGGCCGCCGACTGGCCGGCGAGGCCCGGATCCCGATGGTGACGTTCTCCGCCGAGGGCGACCCGGCCGCCGACTGGCGCGCCGTCGACGTCCACCTCGGCCCGGCCGGGTCCACCTTCACCGTGCTCGGCCCGGACGGCGCCCGCGCCGAGGCCTCGGTGCCGCTGCCCGGCCCGTTCAACGTCGCCAACGCGCTCGGCGCGATCACCGCGCTGGTCACCGCCGGCATCGAGCTGGACGCCGCGGTCGCCGGGGTGGCGCAGGTCCCGGGCGTGCCCGGCCGCCTGGAGAAGGTCGACGCCGGTCAGGCGTTCGTCGCCGTGGTCGACTACGCGCACAAGCCGGACGCGCTGAGCGCCGTGCTCGCCTCGCTGCGCGAGGTCACCAAGGGCCGGCTGCACGTCGTCGTCGGCTGCGGCGGCGACCGCGACCCGTACAAGCGCGGCCCGATGGGCGCGATCGCCGCCCGGCTCGCCGACACCGCCGTCCTGACCAGCGACAACCCGCGCTCCGAGGACGCGCTGGCGATCCTCTCCACCATGCTCGGCGGCGCCGCCGAGGTGCCCGAGGAGGAGCGCGGCGAGGTGCTCGCCGTCCCCGACCGGGCCGAGGCGATCGCCCTGGCGGTCGCCCGGGCGCACGCCGGGGACACCGTGCTGGTGGCCGGCAAGGGCCACGAGCTCGGGCAGTACGTGAAGGGCGAGGTCCGCCCGTTCGACGACCGCGAGGTGCTGCGGGTCGCCATGGAGCAGCTTATGGAGGCAGACCGGTGATCAGCCTGACCCTGGCCGAGGCCGCGAAAGCGGTCGACGGCACCCTGGACGCGGCCGACCCGGACGCGCAGATCACCGGCGCGGTGGTCACCGACAACCGGCAGATCGAGCCCGGCGGCCTGTTCGTGTGCGTGCTCGGCGAGCGCGTCGACGGCCACGACTTCGCGGCCGAGGCGGTCGCCGACGGCGCGGTCGCGGTGCTCGCCACCCGCCCGGTCGGCGTGCCCGCGATCCTGGTCGACGACGTCGTGGTGGCCCTCGGCCGGCTCGCCCGCGCCGTGGTCGCCCGCGCCACCGAGGTGCGGATCGTCGGCCTCACCGGCTCGGCCGGCAAGACCTCCACCAAGGACCTGATCGGCCAGCTGCTGGCCAAGCACGGCGAGACGGTCTTCCCGGCCGGCTCGCACAACAACGAGATCGGCCACCCGCTGACGGCCCTTCAGGTCGCCCCCGGCACCCGGTACCTGGTGATGGAGATGGGCGCCCGGCACAAGGGCGACATCGAGTACCTGACCGGCATCACCCCGCCCACCGTCGGCCTGGTGCTGAACATCGGCACCGCGCACCTCGGCGAGTTCGGCTCCAAGGAGGGCATCGCCGAGGCCAAGGGCGAGATGGTGGAGGCCCTTTCGGCCGACGGCGTCGCCGTGCTGAACGCCGACGACCCGCTGGTGCGTGCCATGAGCAGCCGCACCAGGGCCCGCGTGGTGCTGTTCGGCGAGTCGTCGGACGCACACATCCGCGCCACCGATGTTCGCCTGGACTCCACCGGGCGGCCACAGTTCACCCTCAGCACCCCGGCCGGTTCCGCACCCGTGCAGCTGCGCCTGTACGGTGAGCACCACGTCTCGAACGCCCTCGCCGCCGCCGCGGTGGCGGTGGAGCTCGGGATGCCCGTCGACCGCGTCGCCGAGGCACTCGGCGAAGCCGGTGCGCTGTCCCGTTGGCGCATGGAGGTGGTCGACCGGGCCGATGGCCTGACCGTCGTCAACGACGCCTACAACGCGAACCCGGAGTCCATGCGGGCCGCGCTGCGGGCACTGGCGACGATGGCGGGCAAGGGCCCGGAGCGCCGCCGCACCTGGGCGGTGCTCGGTGAGATGCGGGAGCTCGGCGAGGACAGCTTCGACGAGCACGACGCCATCGGACGGCTCGCCGTCCGGCTCGACATCACCAAGCTGGTGGCGGTCGGCGGACGCGAGGCGGCCCGGATGGAACTGGGCGCGAGGAACGAAGGTTCGTGGGGTGAGGAGTCGGTGCTGGTGTCCGACGCGGACGCGGCGATCGAGCTGCTGCGCAGTCAGGTGCGGCCGGGGGACGTGGTCCTGGTGAAGGCATCCCGTTCGGTGGGCCTGGAGAAGGTCGCCGACGCACTGCTCGCGGACGGTGCCGCGAAGTGAAGCAGATCCTCTTCTCCGGCCTGATCGGCCTGGTGCTGACCCTGCTCGGCACCCCCGCCCTGATCAAGCTGCTCGCCCGGCACGGCTACGGCCAGTACATCCGTGACGACGGCCCCAAGGCGCACCACAGCAAGAAGGGCACGCCCACCATGGGCGGCATCGCCTTCATCGTGGCCACCCTGATCGCCTACTTCGCCACCAAGGCGATAACGGGCGAGTCGCCCACTGCCTCCGGCCTGCTGGTGCTGTTCCTGACCACGGGTCTGGGCCTGGTCGGCTTCCTGGACGACTACATCAAGGTGGTCAAGCGCCGCTCGCTGGGCCTGCGGGCCAAGGCGAAGCTGCTCGGCCAGTCCCTCGTCGCGCTCGCCTTCGCCATCCTGGCACTCCAGTTCAGCGACAGCCGCGGCCAGACCCCGGCGTCCACCAAGCTGTCCTTCGTGCAGGACTTCAACTGGTCGATCGGCCCGGTGCTGTTCGTCCTGTTCGCCTACTTCATGATCGCCGCGATGTCGAACGGCGTGAACCTGACGGACGGTCTGGACGGCCTCGCCACCGGTGCCTCGGTGATGGTCTTCGGCGCCTACACCTTCATCGGTCTGTGGGAGCACGGCCAGAACTGCGCCTACGCGATCAAGGCCACCGCGTCCTGCTTCGAGGTCCGCGACCCGCTCGACCTCGCCGTGGTCGCCGCCGCCCTGATGGGCTCCTGCTTCGGCTTCCTGTGGTGGAACACCTCGCCCGCCAAGATCTTCATGGGCGACACCGGCTCGCTCGCCCTCGGCGGCGCCCTGGCCGGCCTCGCCATCGTCTCCCGCACCGAGCTGCTGCTCGCCGTCCTCGGCGGCCTGTTCGTGATCATCACCCTTTCGGTGATCATCCAGGTCGGCTCGTTCCGGATGACCGGCAAGCGCGTTTTCAAGATGGCGCCGCTCCAGCACCACTTCGAACTCAAGGGCTGGAGCGAAGTCCTGATCGTGGTCCGGTTCTGGATCATCCAGGGCCTGTGCGTCGCCGTCGGACTCGGACTCTTCTACGCGGGATGGGTGACCGGATGAACAACCCGGAGTGGGCCGGCCTGCCGGTCGTCGTCGCCGGACTCGGCCTCTCCGGGGTCAGCGCCGCCCGGGTCCTGCACGGACTCGGCGCGCACGTCACCGTCGTGGACGGCGGCACCGGCCCCGCACTGGACGCCAAGGCCGCCGCCCTCACCGAACAGGGCATCGCCGTCCGCCTCGGCGACGGCGCCACCCTGCCCGAGGGCACCCGCCTGATCGTCACCTCGCCCGGCTGGGCCCCGGACAGCCCGCTGTTCGCCGCCGCCGAGCAGACCGACGTCCCGGTCTGGGGCGACGTCGAACTCGCCTGGCGGCTGCGCACCCCGCACCCCGCCACCGGCGAGCCCGCCCCCTGGCTGGCCGTCACCGGCACCAACGGCAAGACCACCACCGTCCAGATGCTGGCGTCCATCCTCACCGCCGCCGGCAAGCGCACCGCAGCCGTCGGCAACGTCGGCGTCTCGGTGCTGGACGCGGTCCTCGCCGAGGAGCCCTACGACGTCCTCGCCGTCGAACTCTCCAGCTACCAGCTGCACTGGGCGCCCTCGCTGCGGGTGCACTCCGGCGCGGTGCTCAACCTGGCCCCCGACCACCTCGACTGGCACGGCTCGATGGACGCCTACGCCGCCGACAAGGGCCGGATCTACCAGGGCAACCAGGTCGCCTGCGTCTACAACCTCGCCGACCCGGCCACCGAGGCGCTGGTCCGCGAGGCCGACGTCGAGGAGGGCTGCCGGGCGATCGGCTTCGGCCTCGACGCCCCCGCCGTCTCCAACCTCGGCGTCGTGGACGGCCTGCTGGTCGACCGCGCCTTCGTCCCCGACCGGGACCGGGCCGCCGCGGAGATCGGCGCCGTCGCCGACATCTCCTCCCCGGCCCCGCACAACATCGCCAACGCGCTCGCCGCGGCGGCGCTCGCCCGGGCCTACGGCGTGGACGCCAAGGCCGTCCGCGACGGACTGCGCGCCTTCACGCCCGACGCCCACCGGATCGCGCACGTCGCCGAGATCGACGGCGTGACGTACGTGGACGACTCCAAGGCCACCAACACCCACGCGACGGCCGCCTCGCTGGCCGCGTACCGCCCCGTGGTGTGGATCGCCGGCGGCCTCGCCAAGGGCGCGACCTTCGACGAACTCGTCGCCGCGGCCGCGCCCCGGCTGCGGGCCGCGGTGCTGATCGGCCAGGACCGGCAGCTGATCCGCGAGGCGCTGGCGCGACACGCCCCGGAAGTCCCGGTGTTCGAACCCGCGCCGGGGAAGACTGGCGCGGAGGCGATGACCGAGATCGTCCGCGTGGCGGCCGCCGCCGCGCAGAAGGGCGACACCGTCCTCCTCGCCCCGGCCTGCGCGTCGATGGACATGTTCACCAACTACGGTGAGCGGGGAGACCTGTTCGCGGCGGCAGTGCGAGAGCTTTAGGGCAACCACGGGCAACCAGGGGCGCGGGGAACTGCGCGACAAGCGCAAGTCACGTCCGCAAGGTCGCGATCAAGTGCAGCTCATTGTCCTGCACCGCGATCTTGCGGACGTGGTGCCTTCCGCTTCGCGCAGTTCCCCGCGCCCCTGATTTCGCGCCCACCTGCCAGCTGCCCCCGACGACGAGGAGACGGACGTGCCGCCCAGCGAGAAGCCGCGTCTGCGACTGGTCTCGGCGACCACGACCACCTTCAAGTCCGCCGGCCCCGTCGCCCGGGTGCGCGCAGCGCGTGAGCGGTTCGGGTACTTGATGGCCCGTCCGCTGACGCCCTATTACCTGATCCTCGGTTCGGCGCTGCTGCTGGTGGTGCTCGGACTGGTGATGGTGTTCTCCGCGTCGCAGAGCGTCGTGGTGGACTACGGGCTGCCGATGACGTTCTTCTTCCGCAAGCAGCTGATCGCCCTGCTGCTGGGCGGTGCGATCGCCGTCGTGCTGACCAGGGCCCCGATCAAGATGCTGCGCGCCGCCGTGTACCCGCTGCTGTTCGGCGTGGTGGCGGCGCTGGTGCTGGTGGCGATCCCGGGCATCGGGGTGCGGATCAACGGCAACCGGAACTGGATCAACCTGGGCTTCTTCCAGATCCAGCCGTCCGAGTTCGCCAAGCTCGCGCTGCTGCTGTGGGCGGCCGACCTGCTGGCCCGCAAGCAGCGCACCCACATGCTCAACCAGTGGAAGCACCTGCTGGTCCCGCTGGTCCCCGGCACCGTCGTCCTGATGATGCTGATCATGCTCGGCGGCGACATGGGCACCACGATGGTGCTGGTCGCGATGCTCTTCGGGCTGCTCTGGATGGTCGGCGCCCCGCTGCGGCTGTTCGCCGCCACCCTGGGCATCGCGGTGGTCGCGTGCACCGCGCTGATCATCACGGTGCCGCACCGGCTGGGCCGGCTGGCCTGCGTGGGCGTGACCAAGCCGGACCCGAACCTGGACTGCTTCCAGGCCCTGCACGGACTGTACGCGCTGGCCGCGGGCGGACCGTTCGGATCCGGACTGGGTGCGGGCGTCGAGAAATGGGGGCAACTCCCGGAGGCGCACACCGACTTCATCTTCGCCGCGACCGGCGAGGAACTCGGCCTGGTGGGGACGCTGTCGGTGCTCGCACTCTTCGCGGCACTAGGCTACGCGGGTATCCGTGTGGCTCTCGGCACCACGGACCCGTTCGTCCGGTACGCGGCGGGCGCCGCCACCACGTGGATCATGGCTCAGGCCGTGGTCAACCTGGGGTCGGCGCTGGGACTCCTGCCCATCGCGGGCGTCCCGCTGCCGCTGTTCTCGTACGGTGGTTCCGCGATGCTGTCGGCCATGTGCGCCATCGGGTTGCTGCTGTGCTTCGCGCGCAGCACCCCGGCGGCGAAGGCAGCGCTGGCTGCCCGGCCCCGCCGATGGCGTAGAGGGGCCAACTCCCGGTTCGGGTCCGTCCTGGACCGGGTGGTGCCAGGTAGGAAAACCACAGCGCGGAAGGCCTCCGGGCCGACGCGCAGGGAGCGGTGAATTTCGGTGCATGTCGTACTCGCCGGCGGCGGTACCGCCGGTCACATCGAGCCGGCCATGGCGCTCGCGGACGCGCTGCGCAGGCACGACCCGTCCGTCGGGATCACCGCCCTCGGCACCGAGCGCGGCCTGGAGACCCGGCTGGTCCCGGAGCGCGGCTACGAGCTGGCGCTGATCCCGGCGGTGCCGCTGCCCCGCAAGCCCACCCCCGAGCTGATCACCGTCCCGGGCCGGCTGCGCGGCACCGTACGGGCCGCCCAGGAGGTCATCGAGCGGGTCAACGCCGACGCGGTGGTCGGCTTCGGCGGCTACGTGGCGATGCCCGCCTACCTGGCGGCCAAGCGGGCCGGCGTGCCGATCGTGGTGCACGAGGCCAACGCCCGCCCCGGCCTGGCCAACAAGATCGGCGCCCGCTACAGCGACTTCGTGGCGGTCTCCACCCCGGACTCCAAGCTGCGCGACTCCCGCTACATCGGCATCCCGCTGCGCCGCACCATCGCCACCCTGGACCGCGGCACGGTGCGCCCCGAGGCCCGGCACTACTTCGGCCTGGACCAGCGCCTGCCCACCCTGCTGGTGTCCGGCGGTTCGCAGGGCGCCCGCCGGCTGAACGAGACGGTGCAGGCGATCGCGCCGCGGCTCCAGCAGTACGGCGTGCAGATCCTGCACGCGGTCGGCCCGAAGAACGAGCTGCCGACCATCGACGACATCCCGGGCATGCCGCCGTACCGCGCGGTGCCGTACCTGGACCGGATGGATCTGGCGTACGCGGCGGCCGACATGATGCTCTGCCGGGCCGGCGCGATGACGGTGGCCGAGCTGGCCGCGGTGGGCCTGCCGGCCGCGTTCGTGCCGCTGCCGATCGGCAACGGCGAGCAGCGGCTGAACGCCCAGCCGATGGTGAAGGCCGGCGGCGGTCTGCTGGTGGACGACGCCGAACTCACCGCGGAGTGGGTGCTGCAGAACGTGCTGCCGGTGCTCACCGACCCGGCGAAGCTGTGGGAGATGTCGCGCTCCGCCGCCGAGTTCGGCCGCCGGGACGCGGACGACCTGTTGGTGCAGATGGTGTACGAGGCGATCGAGGCTGCCCGCGGCGGCCGCCGTCGTGGCTGACGAGGACTACGAGGAGGAGTTCGGGGAGGACGGCGACGAGGCCCGCCCGCCCCGGCTCCGGCTGTCCCGCCGGGGCGTGCTGGTACTGGTGGCGCTGGGCGCCCTGGTGCTCGGCGCGCTCGGCTGGACGGTGTTCTTCTCCGCCGCCCTGGACGTCCGCCGGGTGGCCGTCCAGGGCCTGGACTCCGGGCAGTTGAGCCAGGACGAGGTGGAGCGGGCGCTCGGCTCCACCGCGCACGGCCCGCTGGCCCGGGTGGACCTGGAGCGGGCCCAACAGCTGGTGGCCGGAGTCCCGCGGGTGGCCCATGTGGAGATCTGGCGCGGCTGGCCGCACACCCTGCGGGTGAAGGTGACGGAGCGTCAACCGGTCGCCGCGATCCGTGCCGACGACGGGCGGTTCGTCCAGGTCGACGCGCTGGGTGTGGAGTTCGCCACCGAACCGCAGCCGCCGTCCGGCGTCCCCGTGGTGGCGCTCGAACTCGGCGGGCCCGCGACCGACGCCCTCCCCGTCATCGACCGTCCCACCCTGGTCCGTTCGGCCATCACGGTCGCCGCCGGCCTGCCCCCGGACGTGGCCAAACAGGGCGGTTCGCTCACGGTCTACTCCTACGACGACATCCGGCTCCAACTCCCCTCCGGCCCGACGATCCGCTGGGGCAGCGCCGACGACACCGCCCGCAAGTCCCGCGTCCTGACGGCCCTGCTCGGCCGGAAGGCGTCGAATTACGACGTGAGTGCGCCGGATGCCCCGGCGGTGTCCGGCTGATCCGGTAAGTTCTGTGCCCGGGGGAGGTATTGACGGAGCTGCGGCTCCGGTCCGACCCTTGATGGTCACCCCGGTTTCACCGGGGGGTCGATGATCACATAGGCTCAAAAGAAAAAGGGAAGCTCGGCGTGTTCGTTGAAACACGCGCTGGTTGCGACCTACTGTCCTGTGTCAACGAGCTGTGCTCGACAACGAACTGACACCGGCACAGCCGTAACCCTCAACCTCAAGTTTAGGGTTCGGGTTGGAACCACGCGCTTCCCACCCATCGACATCCGTCGGCCTTCGTATCCAGGGGAGCCGACCCGGAAATTCGAGGCGAGAGGCCCCGACGTGGCAGCACCCCAGAATTACCTCGCGGTCATCAAGGTCGTCGGCATCGGTGGCGGCGGAGTCAACGCCATCAACCGGATGATCGAGGTCGGGCTCAAGGGCGTCGAGTTCATCGCGATCAACACCGACGCGCAGGCGCTCCTGATGAGCGACGCCGATGTGAAGCTCGACGTCGGCCGGGAGCTCACCCGCGGCCTCGGCGCAGGCGCGAACCCGGAGGTCGGCCGGAAGGCCGCGGAGGACCACCGCGAGGAGATCGAGGAGGTCCTCAAGGGGGCCGACATGGTCTTCGTGACGGCCGGCGAGGGCGGCGGCACCGGTACCGGTGGCGCGCCCGTGGTGGCCAACATCGCCCGCTCGCTGGGCGCCCTGACGATCGGCGTGGTCACCCGCCCGTTCACCTTCGAGGGCCGTCGCCGCGCCAACCAGGCCGAGGACGGCATCGCCTCGCTGCGCGAGCAGGTCGACACCCTGATCGTCATCCCCAACGACCGACTGCTGTCGATCTCCGACCGCCAGGTCTCGGTGCTGGACGCGTTCCGCTCCGCCGACCAGGTGCTGCTCTCCGGTGTCCAGGGCATCACCGATCTGATCACCACCCCGGGTCTGATCAACCTGGACTTCGCCGACGTCAAGTCGGTCATGTCGGACGCCGGTTCGGCGCTGATGGGGATCGGCTCGGCGCGCGGCGAGGACCGTGCCAAGGCCGCGGCCGTGATGGCGATCTCCTCGCCGCTGCTGGAGGCGTCGATCGACGGCGCCCGCGGTGTGCTGCTGTCCATCTCGGGCGGCTCGGACCTCGGCCTGTTCGAGATCAACGAGGCGGCCCAGCTGGTCAGCGAGGCGGCGCACCCCGAGGCGAACATCATCTTCGGCGCGGTCATCGACGACGCGCTCGGCGACGAGGTCCGGGTCACCGTGATCGCGGCCGGCTTCGACGGCGGTCAGCCGCCGGCGATCGTCCGCGAGCCGGTGGTGAAGTCGGCCTCCAGTTCCTCGTCGAGCAGCAGCAGTTCGTCCGCCCCCGAGCGGCCGGCCACCCGTCCGTCCTACGGCTCGATCGGGTCGGTCACCCGCTCCGAGGAGCCGGCCCGCCCGTCCGAGGCCCCGGCCCCGGTGGCCACCGCCGCGCCGGTGCCGCCGCAGGTGCAGCCGGTTCGGCAGCCGTACGTCGAGAGCCCCGCGGAGGAGCTCGACGTGCCGGACTTCCTGAAGTGATTCGTACGGCCTTTCGCAACGGTGCTCACTTCGCCTCCACCACCCGGTGGGGCGGGGTGAGCACCGCGCCGTACGGGGAGCTCAACCTCGGCGGTGCGGTGGGTGATTCGTCCGAATCCGTACAGCAGAACCGTTTCCTCGCGGCCCGCGAACTGGGACTGGATCCGGCCGATGTGGTCTGGATGAACCAGGTGCACGGCGCGGACGTCGCGGTGGTGACGGACCGCCAACCGGCCGGGTACGCACCGACGGTGGACGCGGTGGTCACCGACCGCCCGCTGGCCCTGGCGGTGCTCACCGCCGACTGCACCCCGGTGTTGCTGGCCGACCCCGAGGCCGGCGTGATCGGCGCGGCGCACGCCGGACGCCCGGGCCTGGCCGCCGGGGTGGTCCCCGCGGCGGTCGCCGCGATGGTCGAACTGGGCGCCCGCCCCGAGCGGATCCTCGCCGCCACCGGCCCTGCCGTGTGCGGCCGTTGCTACGAAGTGCCGGAGGCGATGCGCGCCGAGGTGGCCGCACTCGTGCCGGCCGCCCGGTCGGAGACCTCCTGGGGCACTCCCGCCCTGGACGTGCCGGCCGGCGTCGCCGCCCAACTCGCCGAGGCGGGCGTGCACAGCGTGGTGCGATCATCTGTCTGCACCCTGGAATCTCCGGACCACTACTCCTACCGTCGGGAGCAGCGGACCGGCCGACTCGCAAGCTACGTCTGGCTGGGACCTCCACTCTCATGACGAACGACATCTTCGGCCCGTTCCCCGGCGGCCCCGACTTCGCCGCCGCCCTGACGGGCGCTCAGCGCGCCCGCTTCGACCAACTCGGCGCCAACCTGGACGTGGTCGAGCGCCGGATCGCCGACGCCTGCGCCGCCGCCGGCCGGCCGCGCGAGGACGTCACCCTGATCGTGGTGACCAAGACCTACCCCGCCGAGGACACCGCACTCCTCGCCGGACTGGGCGTCACCGACGTTGCGGAGAACCGCGACCAGGACGCCGCCCCGAAGGCCGAGCGCTGCGTCAACCTGCCGTTGACCTGGCACTTCGTCGGCCAGCTCCAGACCAACAAGGCCCGCTCGGTGGTCCGTTACGCCGATCTGGTGCATTCGGTGGACCGGGACCGCCTGGTCGACTCGCTGGCCGCCGCCGTCCGCAACGCCGAACGCCCGCCGCTGGGCTGCCTGGTGCAGGTCGCGCTCGACAAGGAGTCGGGGGAGGGCGAGCACCGGGCCGGCGTCGCGCCCGCCGACGTGCTCGCGCTGGCCGGGAAGATCGCCGACACGCCCGGGCTGCACATGAAGGGTGTGATGACGGTCGCACCGCTCGCGGGTCCGCTGGCGGGCGACCCCGCGCGCTCCTTCGCGCGCCTTGCGGAAATCGCAAGCGCCGTACGCGCGGAGCATCCGACTGCCACGATGGTTTCGGCAGGGATGAGCGGAGATTTGGAGCAGGCGATCGCCGCCGGAGCGACACATGTACGCGTCGGTACGGCGGTACTCGGAGTGCGGTCACCGCTCGGGTAACGTCACCGAGTAAGTAGATCAGACTGCGCAGGACAAAATAGGACAGAACCTAGCAGATGACCAGTCTGCAGGTAAACCCGTGGATCGCATCCGAGCGCACACCTCCGCGGTCTGACGGACCGTCGGCCTGACAGGCCGTGACCATCACGGCGTCCGCAGGTGAACGGTGGGCGCATGAAGCGGAGGAGACAGCAGCATGGCCGGCGCGATGCGCAAAATGGCGGTCTATCTCGGCCTGGTCGAGGACGAGACCTATGACAGCCAGGGGTACGACCCCGACGACGACTACGACACGGACCCGGAGCCGATCCGCACCGGCCGCACCGAGGACCTGCGGTCCGCGAACTCCGCCGCCGCGGCCCCCGCGCAGCCGGCGCCCGTCGCCCAGATCGCACCCCAGCCGGTGCCCGCCGCGGTGCCGATCCGTCAGGAGCAGCCGCGGATGGCTCCCGTGTCGTCCATCACATCCGAGCGCCACCGCAATCTGGAGAAGAGCACCCCGGTGATCATGCCCAAGGTCGTCAACGAACGAGAGCCCTACCGCATCACCACGCTGCACCCCCGGACCTACAACGAGGCCCGTACGATCGGCGAACAGTTCCGTGGCGGCACGCCCGTGATCATGAATTTGACCGAGATGGACGACACGGACGCCAAGCGACTCGTAGACTTCGCGGCTGGACTGGTCTTCGGTCTGCACGGCAGTATCGAGCGCGTGACACAGAAGGTGTTCCTCCTGTCGCCTGCTAACGTCGATGTCACGGCGGAGGACAAGGCTCGGATCGCCGAGGGTGGGTTCTTCAACCAGAGCTGACCCGGCCACGACTTTCTGTGTGGATCAGTTTGACAGTGCGTCGCTGACGGATTGTCGGTCAGGGAGAGGGAGAAGCGATGGGGATCTTCGGTTCGGTGCTCTATTGGGTGCTGACCGTGTTCCTGCTGATCCTGCTCTTCAGGCTGGTGATGGACTGGGTCTTCCAGTTCGCTCGATCGTGGCGTCCTGGGAAGGCCATGGTCGTCGTGTTGGAGGCCACGTACACTGTCACGGATCCACCACTCAAGCTTCTTCGGCGATTCATCCCGCCGTTGCGTCTCGGGGGCGTGGCGCTCGACCTGTCCTTCTTCGTACTGATGATCATTGTGTATGTCCTGATCTCGCTCGTGCAGCGCCTGTCGTTCTGAACGATGCGACAGGATGCCGGTCCGACGATCACGTTGAGGTGAAGAGATGCCATTGACCCCCGAGGACGTTCGGAACAAGCAGTTCACGACCGTCCGGCTGCGCGAAGGCTATGACGAGGACGAGGTCGATGCCTTCCTCGACGAGGTCGAAGCCGAGCTGACCCGCCTGCTGCGCGAGAACGAGGACCTGCGCGCCAAGCTGGCTGCCGCCACGCGTGCCGCCGCGCAGAACCAGGCGAACATGCGCAAGGAGCAGCAGGCTCCGCAGGAGGGCGGACGGCCCGGCGCTCCGGTGCCCGCCGCCATATCCGGTCCGCCGGTGCCCGGCCAGCAGCAGGGCCCCGGTCCGCAGCAGCTCGGCGGCCCGCAGCAGCTCGGTGGCCCGCAGCAGCTTGCCGGTCCCCAGCAGGGGATGGGCAACCAGCCGCTCGGCCTGCCGTCCGGCGCGCCGCAGCTGCCCGCCGGTCAGGGCGGCCCGATGGGCGGTCCGATGGGCAACCCGATGCAGCAGCAGATGGGCCAGACCATGGGCGGCCAGCAGCAGCTGGTCCAGCCGATGGGCGGTCAGATGCTGCAGCCGATGGGCAACCCGATGCAGCAGCAGATGGGCCAGCCGATGGGCGGGCAGCAGCTCCAGCCGATGGGCGGCCAGCAGCTGCAGCCGATGGGTCAGCCGATGGGCAACCCGATGCAGCAGCAGCAGGGTCCCGGTGGCGACAGCGCCGCCCGGGTGCTCGCGCTCGCCCAGCAGACCGCCGACCAGGCGATCTCCGAGGCCCGTTCCGAGGCCAACAAGATCGTCGGCGAGGCCCGCAGCCGCGCCGAGGGCCTGGAGCGCGACGCCCGCGCCAAGGCCGACGCGCTGGAGCGGGACGCGCAGGAGAAGCACCGCGTCGCGATGGGCTCCCTGGAGTCCGCCCGCGCCACGCTGGAGCGCAAGGTCGAGGACCTGCGCGCCTTCGAACGCGAGTACCGCACGCGCCTGAAGTCCTACCTGGAGACCCAGCTGCGTCAGCTGGAGTCGCAGGCGGACGACTCGCTCGCCCCGCCGCGGATCCCCGCCACCGCGTCGCTGCCGCCGGCCGCGTCGTCGATGGCGCCCGCCGGTGCCGGCGCGATGTCCTCCTCGGCACCGTCGTTCGGCTCCACCCCGTCCTTCGGCGGCAACCAGTCCTTCGGTGGCAGCTCCTTCGGCAGCTCGGCCGGCACCCCGTCGTTCGGCGGCGCCTCCGCGAGCTCCAACGGGGCGATGGCGCCGGCGGGCATGACCCAGCCGATGGCGGCCGTGCGGCCGCAGCCCCCGCAGCCGATGCAGCAGGCCCCCGCTCCGATGCGAGGCTTCCTGATCGACGAGGACGGCGACAACTAAGCGGTCCCGCAACGCGTCACCGAAAGGGCGCCCTTGGCCATGACGGCTGGGGGCGCCCTTCGCGTTCGGGAGGGGTAGGTGGGTGCGAAAACAGGGGCGTGTGGGGGGCACCTCCCGGCCCGCCAGGGCTGGGGGAGAACTGCGCGACGAGCGCGAGGCCCTGTCCGCAAGGTCGCGATCAAGTGCAGGTCATTGTCCTGCGTCGCGATCTTGCGGATGGGCCTCTTCCGCTTCGCGCAGTTCCCCGCGCCCCTGGTTTCGCGCCCGCCCGCTCGCGCGCCGGCGGTTACGCCCGTCGCAGGGTGAACTCCAACGACAGGTTCTCGTCGGAGAAGCGGGGCGCGTCCGGGTCGGTGATGGTGAGGCCCAGGGATTCGGCCAGGACCTCGGCGGCGACCAGGGACTGGTGCTCGGTCAGGGCGGCGAGGGTGTCCTCGTCGGTGGTGGCGAGCTGGAGGTGGATGCGGTCGGCGACGTCGAGGCCGGAGTTCTTGCGGGCCTCCTGGATCTGCCGGATCGCGTCGCGAACCACGCCGAGCCGCTTGAGCTCGGGGGTGATCGCCAGGTCGAGGGCGACGGTCGCGCCGGACTCGTTGGCGACGGCCCAACCCTCGCGCGGGGTCTCGGTGATGATGACCTCGTCGGGGGAGAGGGCGACGGTCTCGCCGTTCAGTTCGACCGAGGTCTCGCCGGTGGCGCGCAGTTCCGCGGCGAGGCGGGCGGCGTCGGTGGCGGCGACGGCCTTGGCGACGTCCTGGACGCCCTTGCCGAAACGCTTGCCGAGGGCGCGGAAGTTGGCCTTCGCGGAGGTGTCGACGAGGGAGCCGCCGACCTCGGCGAGGGATTCCAGGACGGAGACGTTGAGCTCTTCGGCGATCTGGGCGCGCAGGTCGGCGGGGAGTTCCTCCCAGCCCTGGGCGGCGATCAGCGCGCGGGAGAGCGGCTGACGGGTCTTCACTCCGCTCTCGGCGCGGGTGGCGCGGCCGAGTTCGACCAGGCGGCGGACCAGCGCCATGTGCTTGGAGAGCTCGGTGTCGATGAGCGTCTCGTCGGCGACCGGCCAGCTGGAGAGGTGGACGGAGAGCGGGGCGTCCGGGGTGACCGGGACGACCAGGTCCTGCCAGACCCGCTCGGTGATGAACGGGGTGAGCGGGGCCATCAGGCGGGTGACGGTCTCCAGCGCCTCGTGCAGGGTGGCGAGCGCGGCGGCGTCGCCCTGCCAGAAGCGGCGGCGGCCGCGGCGGACGTACCAGTTGGAGAGGTCGTCGACGAAGCCGGACAGCAGCTTGCCGGCCCGCTGGGTGTCGTACGCCTCGTAGGAGGCGTCCACCTCGCGCACCAGGGTGTGCAGTTCGGACAGCACCCAGCGGTCCAGCTGCGGGCGGTCGGCCGGGGCCGGGTCGCCTTCCGAGGGGGACCAGCCGGCGGTGCGGGCGTACAGGGCCTGGAAGGCGACGGTGTTCCAGTAGGTGAGGAGGGTCTTGCGGACCACCTCCTGGATGGTGCCGTGGCCGACCCGGCGGGCCGACCAGGGGGAGCCGCCGGCGGCCATGAACCAGCGGACGGCGTCGGCGCCGTGCTGGTCCATCAGCGGGATCGGCTGGAGGATGTTGCCCAGGTGCTTGGACATCTTGCGGCCGTCCTCGGCCAGGATGTGGCCCAGGCAGACGACGTTCTCGTACGCGTTCTTGTCGAACACCAGGGTGCCGACGGCCATCAGCGTGTAGAACCAGCCGCGGGTCTGGTCGATCGCCTCGGAGATGAACTGCGCCGGGTAGCGCCGTTCGAACAGCTCCTTGTTCCGGTACGGGTAGCCGTACTGCGCGAACGGCATGGAGCCCGAGTCGTACCAGGCGTCGATCACCTCGGGCACCCGGACCGCGGTGGTGGAGCACTGCGGGCAGGGGAAGGTGACCTCGTCGATGAACGGGCGGTGCGGGTCCAGCCCGGACTGGTCGGTGCCGGTCAGCTCGGAGAGCTGGGCGAGCGAGCCGACGCAGGTCAGGTGGTCGTCCTCGCAGCGCCAGATCGGCAGCGGGGTGCCCCAGTAGCGGTTGCGGGACAGCGCCCAGTCGATGTTGTTGTTCAGCCAGTCGCCGAAGCGGCCGTGCTTGACCGTCTCCGGGTACCAGTTGGTGGCCTCGTTCTCGCGGATCATCGCGTCCTTGACGGCGGTGGTCCGGATGTACCAGGACGGCTGCGCGTAGTACAGCAGCGCGGTGTGGCAGCGCCAGCAGTGCGGGTAGCTGTGCTCGTACGGGAGGTGACGGAACAGCAGGCCGCGGTCCTTCAGGTCGGCGACCAGGGTCTCGTCGGCCTTTTTGAAGAACACCCCGCCGACCAGCGGCACGTCGGGGGCGAAGGTGCCGTCGGTCTCCACCGGGTTGACCACGGGGAGGCCGTAGCGGCGGCAGGTGGCGAGGTCGTCGGCGCCGAAGGCGGGCGACTGGTGGACGATGCCGGTGCCGTCCTCGGTGGTGACGTACTCGGCCGTCAGCACGTAGTGGGCGTCCGGGATCTCGACGAGGTCGAACGGGCGCCGGTAGGCCCAGCGCTCCATCTCGGCGCCGGTGAAGGACTCGCCGGTGGTCTCCCAGCCCTCGCCGAGGGCTTTGCCGACCAGCGGCTCGGCGACCACCAGGCGCTCGTTGCCGTCGGTGGCGACGACGTACGTCACCTCGGGGTGGACGGCGGCGGCGGTGTTGGAGACCAGGGTCCACGGGGTGGTGGTCCACACCAGCAGGGCGGCGGTGCCGGCCAGCGGGCCGGAGGTGAGCGGGAAGCGCACGTAGACCGAGGGGTCGACGACGGTCTCGTAGCCCTGGGCCAGCTCGTGGTCGGACAGGCCGGTGCCGCAACGCGGGCACCAGGGGGCGACCCGGTGGTCCTGGACCAGCAGGCCCTTGTCGAAGATCTGCTGGAGCGACCACCAGACCGACTCGATGTAGGACGGGTCCATGGTGCGGTAGGCCTGGTCGAGGTCGACCCAGTAGCCCATCCGCTCGGTGAGCTCGGTGAACGCGTCGGTGTGCCGGGTGACCGACTCGCGGCACTTGGCGTTGAACTCGGCGATGCCGTACTTCTCGATGTCGGGCTTGCCGGAGAAGCCCAGCTCCTTCTCCACCGCGAGCTCCACCGGCAGGCCGTGGCAGTCCCAGCCGGCCTTGCGGGCCACGTGGTAGCCCTTCATGGTGCGGTAGCGCGGGAAGACGTCCTTGAAGACGCGGGCCTCGATGTGGTGGGCACCCGGCATGCCGTTGGCGGTGGGCGGGCCCTCGTAGAACAGCCATTCGGGGCGGCCCTCGGACTGCTCCAGGGTGCGCTGGAAGACCTTCTGGTCCTGCCAGAAGGAGAGGATCTGGTGTTCGAGCGCGGGCAGGTCGACCTGCGCGGGAACGGCGTTGTAGGTGGGCGACATGGGGTGCGTCAACCTCCGGCGGATGCGTGGACTGGCTCCGACGGAGGGACGAGACGGCGAGCCGCCCCGCGGTACCACCCTCCTTGACCGCGCGTGCTGCGGCCCTCTCTTTGGGTTTGCTGCCGGGTCTAGTGGGCCCTGGCCGGGCCGTTCTTCCGGCGGCTCCGGGGTGATCTTCCCGCCGTGCACACCCCCGGGCTCGCACCGTCCCCGGGTCGCTCATGGCTGCGTACGTCGGTACTCGTCCCATCTGCGCCTTGCACGGCCCAGTGTATCGGCCTCCGCAAGCCGTTTCGCGCACCCGTGAGCCGGGTCCCGCGCGGTTAGCCGGAGGCGTTCTGGGCACAACTTTTGCAGCGTCGGGACGGCGGAGGCTGCGCGGGTGGGATCGGAGAAAAGCTTCGGTATGTCCCGTTGTGGGCCGATTCGATGAGGTTTATCGTTCCGGGGACCGGCAAGATCGTCGGGAACCGACGCTTCTGATCATTCGTAAATGAGGTCGAAAGCCATGGCTGAGAAGGCGACAGGGACCGTGACCGCGAGGTCGCGCAAGGCCGTGGCGAGTGACCCAGGGGAGGGGACCGTGAGTACTGCGCGGCGAAAGACCGGCACCACCGGACACACTGCGGCCAGCAGCCGCACCCAGGTGCCGGCCGGCTCCGGCGCGCGTGGCGGCGCCGAATCGGTCGATCCGGCGGACCTGCCGGTCCGTCCCGGCGAAGAGCCGTGGACGGCCGCCGAGGTCGCCGAGCTGCACGACGAACTGGCGTCCGACCTGCTGCGGCTGCGCTCCGAGATCGAGGCTTCCGAGGCCGCCATCGCCGGCCTGATGCGGGACTCCAACGACGGCGCGGGCGACGACCAGGTCGACGCCGGCACCAAGAACATCAACCGGGAGAGCGAGCTCTCGCTGGCCAACAACGCGCGCGACTCCCTCGCCCAGACCGAACGCGCGCTGGCCCGCCTCGAAGGCGCCGGCTTCGGCCTGTGCGAGTCCTGCGGCCAGCCGGTCGGCAAGGCCCGCCTGCAGGCCTTCCCCCGGGCCACGCTCTGCGTCAGCTGCAAGGCGAAGCAGGAGCGCCGCTGACCGCGGTCCGCAGCCCGGCCGCCCCGCACGGTGCACATTGTCGTACAGGGCGGCCAACGGGCCGACGGGTGTCGTACTCTCGTCCCCGTAACGTCGACCGGCTTTTCCCACGGCAGCGGAGCGGATCATCAGCACGCCAGGTTCCCACCAGACCCAGGACGACGCCGTCCCCAGCGCCACCTCCACCGGGGCGGGTGACCGGGTGAGCCCGAACGCGCCCGAGGAACGCCGGGCCGAGGGCGCCACCGCCGCCGCCGGCGGCCGCTCGGTGGTCCGCCGCCGGATCAGCGTCCTGCTGATCATCGCGGTGCTCGCCTACCTGACCGACCTCGGCTCCAAGCTGCTGGTGGTCGCCAAGCTGGAGGACCACACCGCGCCGATCCGGGTGATCGGCGACTGGATGACCCTCCAGGTGATCCGCAACGGCGGCGCCGCGTTCGGCATCGGCCAGGCGCTGACGGTGCTGTTCACCGGCATCGCCACCGGCGTCATCGTGGTGATCTGGCGGATCGCCCGCCGCCTGTACAGCCTGCCCTGGGCGATCGCGCTCGGCCTGCTGCTCGGCGGCGCGTTCGGCAACCTCACCGACCGGCTGTTCCGCTCCCCGTCCGCGTTCCGCGGCCACGTGGTCGACTTCATCTCGGTCCAGCACTTCGCGGTCTTCAACCTCGCCGACTCGGCGATCGTCTGCGGCGGCATCCTGGTCGTCCTGCTCTCCTTCCGCGGCATCAACCCGGACGGCACCATCCACGGCGCCCCGACCGCCAAGGCCGAGGAGCAGCCCGCGGCCGACGGCGAGGACGGGCAGCCCAAGGCCTGACCGGCCCACTGGCGGGAAGGGGCGGGCCCCGGGTCGGGCATACTCGGGTGGGTGAGTATCGCAGCGCAGACCCGTAGCCTCCCCGTACCCGACGGCCTGGAGGGCGAGCGGCTGGACGCCGCCCTGGCCCGGATGTTCGGGTTCTCCCGCACCAAGGCCGCCGAGCTCGCCGCCGAGGGCAAGGTCACCCTGGACGGCGCGGTCGCCGCGAAGTCGGACCGGGTCACCGCCGGATCCTGGCTGGAGGTCGAGATCCCCGCCCCCGCGGCGCCGGTGCAGATCGTCGCCGAAGCCGTCGAGGGCATGCGGATCATCCACGACGACGACCACGTGGTCGTCATCGACAAGCCGGTCGGCGTGGCCGCGCACCCCAGCCCCGGCTGGACCGGCCCCACCGTCATCGGCGGCCTGGCCGCCGCCGGCTACCGGATCTCCACCTCCGGCGCCGCCGAGCGCCAGGGCGTCGTGCACCGCCTGGATGTCGGCACCTCCGGGATCATGGTGGTCGCCAAGTCCGAGCGCGCCTACACCGACCTGAAGCGCCAGTTCCACGACCGGGTCACCGAGAAGAAGTACAACGCGCTGGTCCAGGGCCACCCCGACCCGCTGTCCGGCACCGTGGACGCGCCGATCGGCCGCCACCCCAGCAGCGACTGGAAGTGGGCGGTGACCCGGGACGGCAAGCCGTCCGTCACCCACTACGACCTGATCGAGGCCTACCGCGCCGCCTCCCTGCTGGACATCAAGCTGGAGACCGGCCGCACCCACCAGATCCGGGTCCACATGTCCGCGCTGCGTCACCCCTGCGTCGGCGACCTCACCTACGGCGCGGACCCGACGCTCGCCAAGCGGCTCGGCCTGACCCGGCAGTGGCTGCACGCCGTCTCGCTCGGCTTCGAACACCCCGAGGACGGGCGCTGGGTGGAGTTCACCTCCGCCTACCCCGACGACCTCCAGCACGCGCTGGACGTCATCGCGGCGGAGAGCTGAGGTGGCCGCCGCCATTCGGGTCGCCGCGAACGAGGACGACCTGGCCGCGGTGTGGGCGGTGCGGCGCGCGGTGTTCGTCGAGGAGCAGGAGATCCCCGCCGAGCTGGAGTACGACGAGTACGACGCCACCTCGCTGCACCTGCTGGCGGTCGACGAGGACGGCGCCCCGCTCGGCACCGCCCGGCTGATCTCCGGCCCCGAGGCGCTCGCGATCACCGGCGGCATCCAGGACCGGGTGCTGCTCGGCCGGCTCGCCGTGGTCCCGGCCGCCCGCGGCACCGGACTGGGCGTCCGACTGGTCCGGGCCGTCGAGGACCTGGGCCGCGAGCGCGGCGCGAAGGAGCTCGAGCTGCACGCGCAGGTACGGGCGATGGGCTTCTACGAGCGGCTCGGCTACGCGGCGCACGGACCCGAGTACGACGACGCGGGGATCGCGCACCGCACGATGACGCGCGCGCTGTAACGGTCGGTCGAGGGGCCGCGGTCGGGATTCCGGCCGCGGCCCCTCGCCGTGTGCGCTCAGCCTCCGTCGTAGGAGACGACGACACCGCCGAGGTCGTGCGCGACCCGGTCGGCGAGCCCGTAGTCGCACAGGTTGACCGACCAGTTCGCGCCCGCGGCGAGGTACGCGGGGACGCCGGGGTGGGAGATCGCCGAGCGCAGCGCGTGGTCGCGTTCGGCGTCGCCGCCGTAGAGCCGCATGGTCGCGCAGTTCGGCCCGCGGCCGACCCGGTCCCCGGTCCGGCAGGCCAGCGAACCGGGCCCCGCCTTCCGGTCGGCGCAGCCGACCGAGGCGTCGAGGGCCGCGGCGAGCTGCTCGACGCTGTCGTACCGGGGGGCCGACGGGAACCCGGGCAGCGGGTAGTCGGGGATGCTCGGCTCGCCGCCGGGGAGCACCACGCCGCCGAGGACCTGGGCGATGCGCGGCGCGTAGGCGGGCGGGACGACGTTGATCCGCCAGTTCCCGGCCGCGACGTAGGTCTGGTGGTAGGCGGTGCGTCCGGCCGCGATCGCGTTGCCGATGTCGTCCCGGCCGAACTGCCTCGGGTCGAACACGTCGACCTCGTACTGGAAGGTGGTGCCGTCGAGGGTCGTCGTGCAGGTGGTGCTCGATCCTCCGTCGAGGGTGCTGTGCAGGGTGACCAGGCAGGGGATGCCGCCCTTTTCGAGGGCTTCGACGACCGTGCCGGAGTCCGGGAACTCGGGTGCGGCCGGCACGTTCGAGGGCATCGGCACCCGGGGCGGCGGTCCGCCGCCGGTGCAGGAGACCAGGCAGGCGGCGGCCAGGGCGGCGAGCAGGAGACGGGCGGGGCGGGGGCTGCGCATCGGTCGCTCAGCCCGCCGGAGGGACGGGGGCGGGGCCGGGGCTCGGCGCCGGGGTCGGCCGGGCGCCGGTGAACGGCGGGAGCGGTGGGCGGAGCAGGCCGGGCGGGGCGGGTGCGGTGCCGCGCGCGCCGGTGCTCACGCCCGGGCCGGCGTACAGCGGGTTCAGTTCGACGGCGGTGTCGCTCGGGGTCCGGGCCGCGAGTTCGTCGAGGGCGTGGCGGCGCTCCGCCTCCGGGAGGCTGTTCCAGGCGTCCGCGTCGCGCATCGACTGCTGAATGGCGTCCCAGTTGTCGGAGCGGGCCTTGATGGCCGCGCCGCGGTGCGAACCGTCGTCGCCGTACTGGGCGTTGGAGCGGCGGACCTGCTCGGTGTCGGCGGCGTAGAGCACGAAGAGCTCCTTGTCGGTGACGGAGCCCTCCGGGTCCTGCCGGAGCCGCCGCAGGTGACAGGCGCTCAGGCGGAGGTCCTCGGCGGGGTGTTCCTCGATGTACTTCGCCAACTGGGCGTCGCCGAGCTCGGCGAGGCCGGGGAAGCGGAACGGCTCGGCCTCGATCACGCTCCGGGCGGTGGCGAGCTTGAGGTGGGTGATGCCGAGGGACTTGTCGGGTTTGAGGCTCTCCTCGGCGGCCCGGTCGGACCTGCGCCCGAGGGCGGTCAACGGGCCGTCCAGGCCCGGTTCCTGATTCTGGTACCACTGCTGTTCCTGCCACATGACGGCGAGCAGCAGGTCGGTGCTGATGCCGGCTTCGGCGGACGCCCGGCGGGCCGCCTCGACCAGCTCCGGCGGGACGTTGATCCGGTGCGGGCCGTTCTGCGCGCCCTGGAGGCGCAGGGCGACGGCGAGGGCGCTGTTGCCGTCGTGGTCGAGGGCCTCGCGGACCGTGGCGGCGCTGTCGATGCCGGGCAGCCGGGCCAGGGTGCGGAGTTCGTCGGTCGCGGCGGTGTCGGCGGCGGTGGCGTCGTGCAGGGCGGCCGCGATCAGGGCCCGGGCCTGGCGGATCCGGTCGTCGAGGGCGGCGGCCCCGGCCGGGTCGACGGGGCCCGGGTCGCGGTGGACGCCGCCGTCCTGACTGACGTTCAGCCGGTGGCCGCGGGCGAAGTCGAGCGCGTCGTGCAGGGCGCGCTGGGCGTCGGCCATGGAGGTGGCGAGCCGGTCGTACACCTTGGCGAGGTCGCGCATCGACAGGGCGGCGCAGTCGTAGGCCTCCGCGTGCCGGGCGAACCGGGCGCGGGCCGAGTCGCCGGTCGGGCTGGTCCAGGCGCCGGCCAGGGTCCGGTTCACCTCGTCGCGGGCGACCGAGGCGAGGTGCTCGCAGTGCCTGGCCGTGGTGAGCGCGTCGTCGCAGGCCTGCTGCCACATCCCGGGCTGCGCGTGGTCGAGGTCGTCGAGGGTCAGCATCAGGCCCCCCGCAGCCACTGTGCGTCATCCGAGAGGGCGACGGCCGTCGCGCCGTCCGTGTTGACGTAGGCGTTCGCCGAGGCCCGGAGGGCGTCGGCCGCGGCCTCGACCTCGTCCGCCTCCCGGTGCAGGCGGTCCCGCCAGGCCGCGACGCACCGGCTGCTGGCGTCGGCCGCCTGCCAGCCGCGATGGGCGCCGCCGGCGCTCTGGGCGTCGTCGAGCATGAACCCGCGGCGGCTGTCCGAGGCGGACTCCCGCATCAGGACGGCGGCGCGGCGGACACCGTCCGGGTCGATGGCGATATCGGCTTGCCAAGTCATTCCCCCATGGTGACGCTTCGTCGGGCCGCCGTGACCGTGGGTGCGGGCCGGGTCTCGGCCGGCGGCCGGCGCGTTGCCCTGCGGGGTGCGGGGTGCGGGGTGCGGGGTGCGGGGTGCCGTGTCCGGGGCGCGGCCGTACTGCCATGCTGCACGGGGCGGGCGACGCGCCGACCGCCACCCGGCGACGGGCGGACCTTCGGGGCACCCGCGCACCACGTGCCCGGCCGGCACGAGAACGGAGAGAGCACCGCATGACATCGACCACCCCGACCGTCCGTCCGCTCGCCGCGACGGACGAGGCCCGCTGGCGTGAACTGTTCCGCCAGTACCGCGAGTTCTACCGGCTGGAGGAGTCCGAGGAGGTCGTCTCCCGGGTCTGGGCCTGGCTGACGGACCCCGGGCACGAATGCGACGCCTTCGTCGCGGAGGCCGACGGAGCCGTCGTCGGCTTCGCGCACCACCGCCCCGTCCCCTCCTCGTACACCGGCACGACGGGGATCTTCCTCGACGACCTGTTCACCGACCCGGCGGTCCGCGGTCGCGGTGTCGGGCGGGCGCTCGTCGAGCGGCTGCGGGAACTCGCCGCCGCGGAGGGGCGATCCTTCGTGCAGTGGGTCACCGCGGAGGACAACCGGCAGGCCCAGGCGCTGTACGACACGCTCGCCGAGCGCACGACCTGGGTCACCTACGAGAGCGAGGTCCGGCCGGGGGCGTGACTAGGCGGTGCGGACGCGGGGGAGGGCCTCCGGGTGGTGGTCCCTCAGGTGGGCGAGCAGGTGTTCGCGGGTGGCGAGCTTGAGGGCGCCGGCGGCGTCCGGGTCGCGGACGGTCATCATGGCGCGGACCACGATGGTCGACGGGGTGGTGTCGGTGACGGTGAGGGACCAGTCCCCGCCGTCCCACAACTCGGTGCCGGTCAGGAAGCGCCCCAGCTCCGCGCGGAGGTCCTCGACCGGGGTGCAGTGGTCGAGGTGGAGCAGCACCCAGGCGTACAGGCCCGGGTCGCGGCGGGTCCAGTTCTCGAACGGCTTGGAGACGAAGTACGACACCGGGACCACCAGTCGGCGGTCGTCCCACAGGCGCAGCACCAGGTAGGAGAGCGTGATCTCCTCGACCGTGCCCTGCTGGCCCTCCAGGACGACGGTGTCGCCGATCCGGACGGTGTCGCTGAACGCGATCTGCAGGCCGGCGAAGAAGTTGCCGAGGGTGGACTGGGCGGCGATGCCCGCGACGATGCCGATCAGGCCGGCGGAGGCGAGCAGGCTGGCGCCGACCGTGCGCATCGCGTCGAAGGTCAGCAGGAGCGCGCCGACCGTCACCACCCAGACGACGGCCGAGCCGACGCGGCGGACCAGACCGAGCTGGGTCCGCACGCGTCGGACCCGGGACGCGTCCTCGGTGATCGTCTCGTAGCGGCTGAAGACCGCCTCCAGGACGGCGGCGAGGACGCGGACGGTGAGCCAGCCGAGAGAGGCGATCAGCGCGAGCAGCACGGTGTGGCGGGCGGCGCTGTCCTCGCTGGGGAAGAGCCGGCGAAGCGGCGGGGAGGACAGCAGGATCGCCGTCAGCAGGACCAGCTGGAGGGGGATCCGGCAGCGGCGCAGGGCCTCCCAGACCGGGGCGTCGGGGTGGCGGGCCGCGAGGCGCTGGAGGATCTGGTCGACCAGCCAGCCGGCGAAGAGGGTGGCGAGGATCGCGGTGAGGAGGCTGGCGAGAGGCCATAGCACGGGGGCACCTCGGGAGGGTGGGGGATTTGCACCATAGCGTGGGGATTGGGCTTTCTGTGCCGATCTGCCCACCTGTCCGCCGGTGGTCGCCCGCGAACGGGGAAGGGGCGAGCGGTCTCGCGCTAACAGGAGTCCTACTTGTCGCGCGGCTAGGATCGCGGGCATGGGGTTCGCTGAGGCATGGCGCGGGTGGGTGATGCGTCGGCGGGTGGTGGTGGCCGGGGGCGCGCTGGTGGCGCTGCTGGGCGGTGGCGGGGCGGTGGTCGCGGCGGCGGGGGAGCCGGCGGCGGTGCATCGGGAGGACCGGTTCCTGGAGGTGTCGGAGGGGGTTCGGATCGACACCTCGTTCTTCACCGCGGGCGGGTCGGGGCGGCGTCCGGCGATTCTGCTGGCGCACGGCTTCGGCGGGTCGAAGGAGAGCGAGCGGTCGCGGGCGGAGGAGCTGGCCCGGGACGGGTACGCGGTGTTGACGTGGTCGGCGCGCGGGTTCGGGCAGTCGTCCGGGCAGATCGGGCTGAACGAGCCGGAGCGTGAGGTCGCGGACGTGTCGCGGCTGGTGGACTGGCTGGCGCAGCGCCCCGAGGTGCAGTTGGACGGCGAGGGCGATCCGCGGGTCGGGGTGACGGGCGCGTCGTACGGCGGGGCGGTGTCGCTGCTGGCGGCCGCGTACGACCGGCGGATCGACGCGATCGCGCCGCAGATCACCTGGTGGAACCTGGCGGATGCGCTGTTTCCGCAGGCGGCGCAGGGGAGTTCGGCCGCCGACGGGGTGTTCAAGAAGCTGTGGGCGGGGATCTTCTTCACCACCGGTTCGGCGTCCGGCCTCGGTGACGGCGGGCCGAAGCAGCCGGCGGCCGAGGGGCCGGTGGGGTGCGGCCGGTTCCGGGACGAGCTGTGCGCGATGTACAACCGGGTGGCGGCGGCCGGGCGGCCGGACGCGGATGCGGTGCGGGTGCTGGAGCGGTCGAGCCCGTCCTCGGTGGCGGACCGGATCAAGGTCCCGACGCTGGTGATCCAGGGTCAGCAGGATTCGCTGTTCCCGCTCGACCAGGGCGACCGGATCGCGAAGGCGGTGGCCGCGAACGGCGCACCGGTCGCGGTGGACTGGTTCGGCGCGGGCCACGACGGCGGGCAGGAGAGCAGTACCCGCTCGGACGCCCGGGTGACGGCCTGGTTCGACCACTATCTGAAGGGCAGGGGCACCTCGACCGGCCCGGCGTTCCGGGTGACCCGCACCGGCGGCGTCGACTCGACGGGCTTCCAGGCGGTGCTGCGCGGCGCGGACGCCGACCGCTACCCCGGGCTGGGCGGGACGGCGCAGCGCACCGTGGAGCTGACGGGCCGTGAGCAGAAGGTGGCGAACCCGCCGGGCGGCTCGCCGCCGAACATTTCGACGCTGCCGGGGATCGGGGCGCTGTCCCAGCTGTCCTCGGTGGGCGCGGGCCTGTCGATCGACTTCCCCGGCCAGTACGCGGCGTTCGACTCCGCGCCGCTGGGCGGCGCGCTGCACCTGACGGGCGCGCCGACGGTGGCGGTGCACGTGGCCGCGGACGCCCCGGAGGCGGTGCTGTTCGCGAAGGTGTACGACGTCGCGCCGGACGGGAAGCAGGCGTTGCCGCAGCAACTGGTCGCCCCGCTGCGGGTGACCGGCGCGGACGTGCCGGGCGGGCGGACGGTGCAGGTGACGCTGCCGGCCGTGGACCACGAGTTCCCGGCCGGGCACCGGCTGCGGCTGGTGGTGGCGTCCACCGACCTGGCGTACGCCTCGCCGGTGCAGGCCGCCACGTACACGCTGTCCGCGGCCGGGCCGTTGAGCGTGCCGACGGTGGATCAGCTGCGCACCGAGGCCGCGCCGGTGCCGAACCGGACGTGGATCCTGCCGCTGGTGGCGCTGGTGATCGGCGCGCTGCTGCTGTTCGTGCGGCGCCGGCGGGTGGCGACGCCCGCGCCGGATCCGGAGCTGGCCGGGGTGCCGTTGCAGATCACCGGCCTGTCGAAGAAGTACAAGGGCTCGGCGGACCGGTACGCGGTACGGGAGTTGTCGCTGCGGGTGGAGGCCGGGCAGGTGCTCGGCCTGCTCGGTCCGAATGGCGCCGGCAAGACCACCACGCTGCGGATGCTGATGGGTCTGATCCGTCCCGACGAGGGCGAGATCCGGGTGTTCGGGCAGGCGATCCGGCCGGGCGCGCCGGTGCTGTCCCGGGTCGGGGCGTTCGTCGAGGGCGCGGGTTTCCTGCCGCACCTGACCGGGCGGGCCAACCTGGAGTCGTACTGGGCGGCCACCGGGCGGCCGGTGGAGGACGCGCACTTCGCGGAGGCGTTGGAGATCGCCGGCCTCGGCGAGGCGCTGGAGCGCGCGGTGCGCACCTACTCGCAGGGCATGCGGCAGCGCCTGGCGATCGCGCAGGCCATGCTGGGCCTGCCCGATCTGCTGATCCTGGACGAACCGACCAACGGCCTCGACCCGCCGCAGATCCGCGAGATGCGGGAGGTGATGGTCCGTTACGCCGCCGCCGGGCGCACCGTCATCGTCTCCAGCCACCTGCTCGCGGAGGTCGAGCAGTCCTGCACCCACCTGGTGGTGATGGAGCGCGGCCGGCTGGTGGTGGCCGGGCCGACCGCCGACATCACCGGCGCGGGCGAGCAGTTGCTGGTGAACGTCGAGGACGGGTTCGCCGGGGCGGAGGCCGAGGCGGTCGCGGAGAAGCTGTCCGCGCTGGACGGCGTCGAGTCCGTGCGGGCGGTGGACGGCGGGCTGCTGGTCCGGCTGGACGGACTGCCGGTGAGCCGGCTGACGTCCGAACTGGTGCGCCTGGGCGTGCCGGTGGCGGGCATCGGCCCGCAGCGACGACTGGAGGACGCCTTCCTGTCCCTGATCGGAGGAGCGGCATGAGTACGACCGTGAGGGAGACGGCGGCCCCCGGGTACCGGCCCGGGCGGACGCTGCCGCTGCGGGTCGAGGCGATGCGGCAGTTGCGGCGGCGGCGCACGCTGGTGATCGGCGGGGTGCTGGCGCTGCTGCCGTTCATCGTGCTGGCGGCGTTCCAGATCGGTGGCACGCCGGGGCGGGAGAACCGCACCACGTTCATCGAGCTGGCCACCGCGTCCGGCGCGAACTTCGCCACCACGCTGCTGTTCATGGGCACCGGGTTCCTGCTGGTGATCCCGGTGGCGCTGTTCTGCGGCGACACCGTGGCCTCCGAGGCGAGCTGGTCCTCGCTGCGCTACCTGCTGGCGGCGCCGGTGCCGCGGGCCCGGCTGCTGGCGCGGAAGTTCGCCGTGGCGATGGCGTTCTCGGCGGCGGCGGTCGTCCTGCTGCCCGCCGTCGGCCTGGTGGTCGGCACCGCCGCGTACGGCTGGGGCGACCTGAAGCTCCCGACCGGGGCGACGCTCTCCGCGACCGAGGCGCTGCCCCGGCTGGCGATCGCCGTGCTGTACGTCTTCCTCGCCGAAGTCGTGGTCGGCGCACTGGCGTTCTGGCTCTCCACCGCGACGGACGCCCCGCTGGGCGCGGTCGGCGGCGCGGTCTTCGCGTCGATCATCACGGGTGTGCTGGACGCCGTCACCGCGCTCGGCTCGCTGCGCGAGTGGTTCCCCGCGCACTGGCAGTACGCCTGGGCGGACGCGCTCCAGCCGCAGTTGGAGTGGGGCGGGATGGTGCAGGGCGTGGTGCTGTCCCTGTCGTACGCGGCGATTCTGCTGGCGCTGGCGTTCCGCGGGTTCGCGACGAAGGACGTGGTGTCGTGACGGCCGACGTGACGGACGGTCAGAAGCCGCGGAAGACTCCGTCGGGGCCGGCGGCGCGGGGGTAGTCCGAGAAGTCCGTGTTGGAGATCGACAGGTTGTTCTCGATGCCCCACAGGGCGGCCGCGGCCACCCGGACGGTCGGGGCCGCCGGGTCGCGCAGGTGGGCGGCCAGCAGCGGGAGTTCGGGGTCGGAGAGGGTGCGGCGGTCGGCGACGACGAGCAGCGGGTGCCGGTAGTCGGGTGGCAGGCGGGCCGCCAGGTCGGCGACGGTCAGGCCGCTGTTGGCGGGGTCGTCGACCGGGGCGACGACGGGCCGGAAGCCCTCCTCGGTCGGGGTGGCCAGCACGTCGCACAGGCGTCGCCAGGCCGCCGGGTCGGCGAAGTCGGTGCGCACCACCAGGGCGCCGGCGGTCATCGGGCGCCGTCCCGGAGCAGCAGCAGGTCGAGTGAGTGCGCGTGGGCGTGCGACGCCCAGGTGGGGAGGTGCTCGGTGAGGAACCAGGCGGCCTCTTCGAGGTCGTCCTCCTCCAGGTTGGCCGTGGGGTGGCCGGGGAGCGCGCCGGGGTCGAGGGCGGCGAGGTCGGCCAGCACGCCGGGGAGCGCGGTGCACGGGGTGAGGGTCGGGCACGGCCAGGGCCGGTCGTCGGTGGCGCCGTCCGGCCACGGCCAGCGGCGGGACCACAGTGCGGCGAGCGCGGGCAGGCCCAAGGTGCAGAAGACGCCGGTGAGTTCGTCCCAGTGCCGGCCCGCGAGGACGGCCTCGCCCAGTGGGGTCCCGAGGGTGCCCGCCAGGGCGGGCAGCAGGGCGGTGTAGCGGGAGTCCGTGTCGGCGCGCAGGCGGCCGGAGAGCAGCTCGGCGAGCGCGGCGGACCGGTGGATGCCGGGCAGCCCCGCGCCGCCCGACCCGGGCAGGCGCAGCAGCAGCGCGGCGTCCACCGCGAACGCGGCGACGTACTGTTCGGCCATGTCCGGCACTCTTCCCCAGGGGTGTGACAACTCCGGTGCGACGCGCGGGAGTCGCGGTCAGGAGAAGCGGAAGAGCTGGGACTTGTCGCCGGGGGAGCAGGTGGTGATGGTCAGGGTGGTGCCGGCGCCGCTGTCGGTGAGGCAGCTCTGCACGCCGTAGCCGAACTTGAGCTGGAACATGCCGGAACCGGCGTCGGCCGGGAACCAGTTGGTCATGTCTCCGTAGGAGCTGGAGCCGGCCAGTTCGGCGATGTTCGGGCTGCCCGCGTAGCGCCCGCCGAGGTTGACGCCGCTGCTGCTGTTGCAGGCGGTGAAGAAGGTTTGGCCGGTGCCGTCGGTGGTCTTGATCCAGCCGTAGGAGGTGTTGCGGCCCGACACCACGGGCACGCCTCCCGTCAGCGCGTCCGAGCCGAGGCCGGCGGCCTGCCCGGTGCCGACGTTGACCAGCCGGCCCCAGCCGCTGCCGCCGCAGCCCGCTGCCGGGCCGGTGGCCGAGGGGGGCTTGGGGGTGGTCGGGGCGGGCTGGGCCGGGGTGCCGCCGCCGCCACTGCCACCGCCACTGCCGCCGCCGCTGTTCGAGCCGCCGCCGTTGGAGCCGCCGCCCGAGGTGCCGCCGCCGGTGGTGTTGTTCACGGAACCGCCGTTGCCGGAACCGCCGTTGCCGGTGCCGGGGTTGCTGTTGCCCTGGGCGGTGGTGCCGCCGGGCGGGAGCGGGTTGCCGTTCGGGTCGGTGGTGGGCGGGCCGGCGGACTCGGGTGGGGCGGAGGACTGCTGCTGAGTCGGGCCGCCTTGGGAGGCGGTGGCGGTCGGGGAGGCGGAACCGGTCGGGGCTTCGGGGGACTTGGCGGCGTTGACGGCGTCGGGCCGGTGTTGCCAGGGCAGGATTTCGAGCTGCTGGGCCGTCACTCCGCCGCCGGTGACCAGCACCAGCGGCAGCACGAACGTGACCAGCCGTCGGCGTCCGGCGTGGTTCGTCCGCTCGGGGGCGGCGGTGGCGGCGGCCGGGGCGGGGACGGCGGGAGGGGTTCCGTCCGGTCCGGCGAGTGCCAGGACGGCGCCCAGCCCGGCGGGGGTGGACATCGCCTGCCGGGCGGCGACGGCCATCGCCGCCGCGTCCGGGTAGCGTTCGCCGGGCTGCTTGGCGAGGGACTTCACGACCACCGCGCGCACCGGCGCGGGCACCGCGTCCGGCAGGTCCGGCACCGGCTCGCGGACGTGCTTGAGGACCACCTCCAGCGGGGTCTCGCCGGTGAACGGCGGCTTCCCGGTGAGGAGTTCGTACAGCACCACGCCGACCGAGTACAGGTCGGAGGCGGCCGAGGCGTCCTTGCCCTCGGCGCGTTCCGGGGCCATGTAGAGGGCGGTGCCGATCACCGCGTGCGCGGTGGTGATCCGGGTGTCGGCCAGCGTGCGGGCGATGCCGAAGTCGGTGACGGTGACCCGGCCGTCCTGATCGATCATCAGGTTGGACGGTTTGATGTCGCGGTGCACGATGCCCTGCTGGTGCGCGGCGTGCAGGGCGTCCAGCACCTGCGCGGCGACGTCCAGCGCCCGGTCCGGCGGGAAGCTGCCGCGGCCCTTGGCCTTGTCCAGCGGGCGGCCGGACAGCAGCTCCATCACGATGTACGCGATCTTCGCGGACGGGTCGGAGGCGTCCTCGCCGTAGTCGTGGATGTGCACCACGCCGCGGTGGTTCATCGCCGCGAGCACGGTCGCCTCGCGGCGGAACCGGGCCGCGAAGACCTCGTCCTCCATCAGCGCCGGAAGCACGATCTTCACCGCGACCTGGCGGCCGAGCACCCGGTCGTCCGTCCGCCAGACCTCGCCCATGGCCCCGCTGCCGAGCCGCTCGGCGAGGGCATACCGGCCCCCGAGCACCGTCCCCCGACCCCACATGTCCCGTGTCCCCCGAGCATGGTGTACGACCTGTCAGCAAGAGTCTGGCCCGCCGGGCCACCCGATGGGAAGTCGGCCGGGCCCCTCTTCGCGCGGCGACTCTACACGCCGCCGGGGCACGCCCGTTCGAGTCGCCGGGGCGGCTGACGTACGGTCAACCGGCATGTTCGGCACGAAGATCCGGAGGAACCCCGCAGTGACCGGCAACCCGATCGACTTCACCACCGGCCGGCCCGGGGCGCGCCCGCTGGACGTCAGCTGGAACCACGGCTCGCCGTCGGCCAAGCACAACACCGACCCCGACCTGCAGGTGTACGCGTACGACGAGCACACGGTGATCCTGCGGCAGAACATGGCCGTCCACTACGAAGCGCCGTTCCTGTACCTGCTGTTCGGCAACGAGCGGGCGGTGCTGATCGACACCGGCGCCACCGCCGAGGCCGCGTACCTGCCGTTGCGGCGGACCGTGGACGAGCTGATCGACGGCTGGTTGGCGAACAACCCGCGGGAGGACTACCGGCTGCTGGTGGTGCACACCCACGGGCACGGCGACCACGTCGCCGGGGACGGGCAGTTCGCCGACCGGCCGGGGACGGAGCTGGTGCCGGCCGGGAAGGACGACGCCTGGCCGTGGTTCGGCTTCGACGCCGACCCGGACGCCGTCGCCCGGATCGACCTCGGCGGGCGGGTGCTGGAGTGCCTGGCCACCCCCGGGCACCACCCCGCCGCGGTCACCTACTACGACCCGTGGAGCGGCTTCCTGCTCACCGGCGACACCGTCTACCCCGGCCGGCTCTACATCGACGACTGGGCCGCGTTCGCCCTCAGCATCGACCGGCTGATCGAGCTGGCCGAACGGCGGCCCGTCAGCCACGTGCTGGGCTGCCACATCGAGATGTCGACCCGGCCCGGCGTCGACTACCCGATCCGCTACAGCCACCAGCCGGACGAGGCCCCGCTGGAACTCGCCGTGGCGCACCTGTACGAGATCCGCGGGGCGCTGGGGGCGTGCGGCGGCGAACCGCGGCGAGTGGTGCTGCCGCGGTTCGTCCTCTGGCCGAGCGAGTGAGCCGACGGGCCGTCAGCGCTGCAGCCGGGCGTCCTCCGCCAGCGACTCCACCAGGGCCTCCACCCGCTCGGGCGGCAGGCCGCGGGAGACGAACCAGGCGCCGACGTTGCGCACGTCCCGCTCCAGGAAGGACAGGCCCCGGGGGTTGGCCACCACATCGACGATCTGCGGGACGTCGATGATCACCAGGCGGCCGTGGTGCACCAGGATGTTGTACGCGGAGAGGTCTCCGTGCGCGTAGCCGTCGTACGCCAGCAGGGACAGGCTGCGGCCCAGCTGCTCCCAGAGGTCGTCGATGTCGGCTTCCTCGGCGCGCAGTTGGGCCAGCCGCGGGGCGGCCGTGCCGGCCTCGTCGCCGATGAACTCCATCAGGATCTCGGTGCCGGTGATCTGTACCGGGTACGGCACGGCGACGCCCGCCGACCACAGGCGGCACAGCGCCGTGAACTCGGCGGCCGCCCACTGGCCGGCGATCGCCTCCTTGCCGAACGCCGTCCGCTTCGCCATCGCCCGGCTGACCCGGGACTCCTTGTGCTGGCGGCCCTCCAGGTAGCCGGAGTCGCGGTGGAACATCCGGTGCTGGGCGTCCCGGTAGCGCTTGGCCGCCATCAGGGTGCGGCGCCCGGTGCCCGGGACGGCGCGCTCCAGCAGGAAGACGTCGGCCTCCTTGCCGGTCTTCACGATGCCGAACTCGGTGTCCACGGCGGCGAGTTCGGTGATGACCCAGTCGGGGCGCGGCTCGGGCCCCTTCTCGGTCGGGGTGGACTGGTCCCAGGTGGACCAGCGGTCGCCCACGGCGGGGCCGTCGGCGACGGGCGGGTTCGCCTCGGCCTCCTCCTCGTCCGCGAAGTCGGACTCCTCGGAGGGGAAGTACAGGTACTCGGGCTCGGCGTCGTCGAAGCGGTCGGCCTTGCGGCCACGACGGGAAGCGCCCTTGGGGCGGATACGGGAGAAGGAATCGCTGTCGGCAAAGCGCTCGCGCACTGCGGTGGCTCCTGGGGAGTGGCCCACCGGGGCGCGGAATGGCGCGCTGTCAGCCGGTGGGAAGAAGACGGGGGGAGGCGTATGGCGCGCAGACAAAGGCGCGCCGCATCACGGCGGCAACCATCCTGGCCACACCTCCTCACTCGTCTCGGCCGACCACAGCACAGGCGCATGCGGAAGGACGTGGACCACCTTAGCCAGCCCGGCGGCGGATGCAAACGGTTTTTCGCGGGGGGTCGCCGAGGAATCGCCGAGCGGCGGGGCCGGCTCTTGGTCGGGGGCCGCCGAGCGGTGGGCCGGTGGATCGCCGGGGAGTCGCCGAGTGCCGGGGTCGGGTCTTGGTTGGGGGTCGCCGAGCGGTGGCGGTGGATCGCCGGGGAGTCGCCGAGCGGCGGGGTCGGCTCTTGGCCGGGGGGTCGCCGAGCGGCGGGCCGGCGGGTCGCCGATAGCTAAGCCATCGACATATTTAAACCATTGATCTATCGTCTGCGCTATGACAGACCGTCAACTGCACGAGCCGACGCGGCTGGTGCTCACCGCGCTGGCCGACGAGCCCCGGCACGGATATGCGATCCTTCAGGAAGTCCTGGCGATCACCGAAGGCCGGACCAGGATGCTCACCGGCACCCTCTACACGGCGCTGGACCGCCTGCTCCAACAAGGGCTGATCCAGGTCGAGGGCGAGGAGGTCGTGAACGGGCGGCTGCGCCGCACCTTCACCCTGACCGAGCAAGGCCGCCGGACCCTGGCCGAAGAGACCCGGCGGCTGCGCGCCGGCGCCGACGAGGCCGAGCGCCGACTCACCCTCGGGGGCCTGCGGCCGACACTGCGACCCGCGCCGGGGCCGGCGCTCCGACTGGGTGGGGGGACGGCATGACCCGGCCGCTCACCCGGTCTGCCGCGCTGCTGCGCCGCCTCTACCCCGCCGAGTACCGGGCGGCGTACGGCGAGGAGATCGTCGCCGTCCACGCCGAGTCGGTCCGGCACGCCGGCCGTCGCGCCGCCGCCCACGAGTGGGCCGTCCTCGCCGCGCACGCCCTGCGGCTGCGCACCCGGCTCAGCTCCCGCGACCCCGCCGGCCAGGTTCTCGCCGGTGCCGCGCCGTTCCTGCTGGCGGGCGGCGCCGCGCTCGGCGTCGTCCACCTGCTGATCGCCCTGGTTCTGCGCGCGACCGGGTCCGGCCACGCTCCGGCGGGGGTGGGCGTCGCGCAGGCCGCGCCCTGGGTCCTCGCCCTGCTGTGTGCCGCGCTCGGCCGGTGGACCGCGGCCCGGGTCCTCGTCCTGGTCGCCGTCGTGGCGGCCCAGTGCCTTTCGGGCCTGTCGTTCGGCCTGCACCTGGACCTGGTCGAACTCTGGGCGCTGATGGGTGTGTTGGTACTCCTCGCGCCGCCCGACGCGGTCGACCCCTCCCGGCGGGGCCGCGTCCGTGCCGCGGTCGCCGCGGCAGCCGTCGCCGTGCCGATGGGAGGCCTCGCCGCCCTGTGGATCGTCAACTGGCCCGACGACTACCTCAGCATCGCCTTCACGCCCCTCCAGGAGTCCCTGCTCCTGGCCTCGACCGCCTGGCCGGCGGTCGTCATGGTCCTCGCCTATCTGCGGCACCTCGCCGACCCGGCCACCGACCGCCTGCGGGCCGGCGGCGTCGCGCTGGCGGTCCTGCCCTGGGTCGTGGCGGTCGTCCCGCCCCTCTACGACACCGCCTTCTTCCTGAACCTCGACGCCATGGCGGTACTCGTCCTCCTGGTCGCAGCCACGGCCGTCGGCTTCCGGCGCCGCAACCGCCTCGCCGGCCCGGCCGGGCCGGAGACGCCCGACCCGCTGCGCTGACCGCACCCGCGTACCCGGCCGCGCCGAGCCGCGGCCGTGAGGCCCCGTCGATCCCCGAACACCGGGGCGGCGGGGCCTCGCCTGCTCGCCAGCCTGCTCGCCCGCCTGCTCGCTCGCTTGCCTGCTCGCCAGCCTGCTTGCCTGCTTGCTCGCTCGCTTGCCTGCTTGCCTGCTCGCTTGCCTGCTCGCTTGCCTGCTCGCCTGCTTGCCCGCCCGCCCGCCCGCCCGCCTGCCCGCCCGCCTGCCCGCCTGCCCGCCTGCTCGCTCGCCCGCTCGCCTGGTCGCTCGCGTCAGGCCGGGCCAGTGGATGAGTGGTGCCGTATCATTCCCTATTGGTTGAACAACGGGGCGCGATAAGGAAGGATGCGGAGTGCAAGAGTTCTACTCCGTCGAGGACGTGGCCGAGCTGCTGGGGCTGCACGTGAAGACCGTTCGGGGCTATGTTCGCGACGGAAGGCTGAAGGCCGTGCGGATCGGCAAGCAGTACCGGATCGCACGGGCGGAGGTGGCGGCGTTCACCGGGGGTGGGGCCGTCGAGGCGGCGGGCCCTTCGCGGGTGGAGGTCTCCGCGGTGGTGCAGGTCGACGGGGTGGGGCGGGCGGATGCGGACCGGCTGGTGACGGCGGTGCTCGCGGCGGCGGGGGCCTGGTCGTCGGGGGAGTCGCGGCCGCTGTGGGTGCAGGCGGTGCCGGACGAGGCGCGCAGCGCCTTGCGGTTCGTGGTGATGGGCCCGCCGCGGCGGGTCGGGGACGTGCTCGGGTTGATCGAAGACATGACGGGAGAAGTGCGGTGACGGCGGTTCAGGAGCTGGGCGGGGTCCAGGTGTTGGTGTGCGCGCCGGAGGGGGAGCCGGTCGCGGGGGAGCAGGACGCGGTGGACCTGCTGGGCAACGCGTACTACCTGGGGGCGTCCTGGGTGGCGGTGCCGGTGCAGCGGTTCGGGGAGGAGTTCTTCCGGCTGCGCAGCGGGGTCGCGGGCGGGGTGGTGCAGAAGTTCGCCCAGTACCGGATGGGTCTCGCGGTGGTGGGGGACGTCGCGCCGCACGTGGAGCGGTCGGACGCGCTGCGGGACTTCGTGCGGGAGAGCAACCGCGGGCTGCAACTGTGGTTCGTCGGCGACCTGGAGGAGCTGGCCGGCCGGCTCGCCGGGTAGGGCGCGTGGGGCGCCCGGGCCCCTCGCAGTTGACACGCTCCCAAAAATCGCAAAAAGTAGATGCGACATCGGCGGAGCGAGTCGGAAGGCTGATCGTGGACCCACTGACCGTGTTCAAGGCGCTGGCCAACCCGGCGCGCCTGCAGTTCTTGCAGTGGCTGAAGAACCCGGCCGAGCACTTCGACGAGAGCGCCTACCGCGAGCAGGGCCTGGGGTTCCACATCGGGGTCTGCGTCGGCGACATCCAGGCGCGGTCGGGGCTCTCGCAGTCCGTGGTGTCCAGCTACCTGCAGTCGATGAAGGACGCCGGTCTGCTGGAGTCCGAGCGGATCGGCAAGTGGACGTACTACCGCCGCAACGAAGGAACGATCCGGGCGCTCGCGGCCCACGTCGGCAACGAACTCTGACTCCGGCCCGCACTCCCCGGGTCTTCACTGCGGGCTTTCATATCTAGAAACCGCGATACATCGATATACGCCCGCCCCGCACTCCCACAGGAAGACGATCATGAGAAGAAGCGCGCCGGCCGTGCTGGCGTTGGCCGTAGGTGTCTTCGGCATCATCACGACCGAGATGGGCATCGTCGGGGTGCTTCCGCAGGTCGCCTCCAGACTGCACGTCAGCGCCGCCGCCGCCGGCCTGCTGGTGGGGTCCTTCGCCCTGGTCGTGGCGGTGTCCGGCCCGTTCATGACCCTCGGGGCGTCCCGGCTCGACCGGCGGGCCGTGCTGGCGGCGGCCATGGGCGTCTTCGCCGTGTCGAACGCCGTCTACGCGCTCAGCACGCACTTCGCGGTGATGCTCGCCTTCCGGGTCGTCCCCGCGCTGGTGCACCCGGTCTTCTTCTCGGTCGCGCTCGCGACGGCGGTGCGGCTCGGCCGGCCGGAGGACGCGACCCGAGCCACCGCCCGGGTGTTCGCGGGGATCACGGCGGGCTTCGCGTTCGGGGTGCCGTTCACGTCCTACCTGGCGGACCACTTCTCGCTGTCGGTGGCGTTCTGGTTCGGCGCGGCGGTCAACCTGCTCGGCCTGATCGGCGTCCTGCGCTTCCTCCCCGCCCTGCCGCCCGGTGAACGGCTGTCCTACGGACGCCAGTTGGGGGTGCTGCGTCGGGGGCGGACGTGGCTGTCCATCGCCTCGGTGGTCCTGGTGTTCGCGGCGCTCTTCTCGGTGTACGGCTACTTCGCCGAATACCTCGGCGCCGTCACCGGGGTGGGCGGTTCCCGGATCAGTGCGCTGCTGATGGTGTTCGGCGTCGTCATGATCTTCGGCAACTTCGCCTTCGCCGCCCTGTTGCGGGCCGGCGCCGTCCGCACCGTGCTGCTCTTCCCGGTGCTGTGCGCCGCCGTCTACGTCCTGGTGTACGCCTTCGGTGCGCGCGTCGCGCCCATGATCGCTCTCGTTCCGCTCTGGGCTGCCGTGCACTCCGGCGGGCTGATCGTCTGCCAGCACTGGCTGGGGCGCGACACGCAGGACGCGCCGGAGTTCGGCAACAGCCTGTTCGTGTCGTTCTCGAACCTGGGGATCACCGCCGGTACGGCCGTCGGGGGTTGGGTGCTCGCCGCGCTGGGCGGCCGGTCGCTCCCCTGGGTCGGCGTCGGGTTCGCGCTGGCCGCGCTGGCGGTCGTGGTGCTGCGCCTGGCCCTGGACCGGCGGGCCGATCCGGCAGGGGCCGGCCCGGGCGTCGTCGCCGCAGCGAACTCCGGGGTTATGCGGGTCAGTTGATCCGGCCGAAGGGGGTTCCGGCGTGAGGTGACATGTGCAATTGTACATGTCACCGGCCGTCGAGCGGTGGCTCGCCGGCCATCCCCCACCTTCCGCCGTGCACCCCCATGCGCGGCGTCATATCGGCCCGGAGGCCCCACGTGCGAACCTTCCGGATACCGTTCGCGTCCCTCACGCGAACGTGGAGTCTGTTGCTCTCCCTCTGTCTCGCCCTCGGATTCCTGGCCGCCTTCGTGCCGGGCGCCCGGGCGGCCGCCCCCGCCGCTCCCACCGGCGAACGGCCCGCGAAGGCGTCCAAGTCGGCGCCGCGCAGCACCGAAGCGGCCGAGCGCCGCAAGGACTCCGACCGCGACCTGCGGTCGGACGCCAGCAGGCGCCCGCCGGTCACCGGCAAGGGCGAGCCGGCCGCGGCCAAGTCCCTTGCCGCAGCGGCCGCTTGCAACGTCGCCGACTTCACCGGGAAGACCGGCGGCGCGCTGGTCGCCCAGATCAAGTCCGCCACGGTGGACTGCGTCAACAGCCTGTTCCTGCTGAAGGGCAACGACGCGAAGCTGGCGTTCAACGAGGCGCAGATGGTGAGCGTGGCGAACGCGCTGCGCGACGTCTCCGTCAACTACCCGGGCGACGACTCGACTTCGGCCACCCAGCTGGTGCTGTACCTGCGCGCCGGGTACTACGTGCAGTGGTACAACGCGGACGTGGTCGGCCCGTACGGCAGCAGCCTGAAGTCCGCGATCGAGGGCGGCCTGGACGCGTTCTTCGCCGCCCCGCACTCCCAGGACGTGACCGACGCCAACGGTGCCACGCTGGGCGAGGCCGTCACCCTGATCGACAGCGCGGCCGAGAACGCCCGCTACCTGTCGGTCGTCAAGCGCCTGCTGAACGGCTACAACAGCAGCTACGACGCGTCCTGGTACATGGTCAACGCCGTCAACAACACCTACACGGTGCTCTGGCGCGGCCACCAGAACAGCGACTTCCTGCCCGCCGTCCAGGCGGACCCGAGCGTGCTGGACACCCTCCAGTCGTTCGCCGCCCGCAACGGCGGACTGCTCGGCGGGACCAACGACTTCCTGGTCTCCAACGCGGGCCGCGAACTCGGCCGGTTCCTCCAGTACCCGGCGCTCCAGGCCAAGGTCCGGCCGCTGGTCAAGAGCCTGCTGGACCAGAGCTCGATCACCGGCCGGACCGCCTCGCTCTGGGTCGGCCTGGCCGAGATGACCGACAGCTACGACCGGGCGAACTGCGCCTACTACGGCACCTGCGACCTGGCGAACCGGCTGAAGGCGGCCGTACTGACCGTCAACTACACGTGCAGCCCCAGCATCCGCATCCTCGCCCAGGCGCTGACGGCCGACCAGCTGAACACCGCCTGCACCAGCCTGAAGGGCCAGGACGCGTACTTCCACGGCGTGGTCCGGGACAGCGGCGCGGTCGGAGGCGACAACAACACCACCATCGAGGTGGTGGTCTTCCACTCCAGCAGCGACTACCAGACCTACGCCGGCACCATCTACGGGATCTCCACCGACAACGGCGGCATGTACCTGGAGGGCGACCCGGCCGCGGCCGGCAACCAGCCGCGGTTCGTCGCCTACGAGGCCGAGTGGGTCCGCCCGGCCTTCCAGATCTGGAACCTCAACCACGAGTACACCCACTACCTCGACGGCCGGTTCGACATGTACGGCGACTTCGACGCCGGCATGACCACCCCGACCGTCTGGTGGGTCGAGGGCTTCGCCGAGTACATCTCCTACTCCTACCGGGGCGTCGAGTACACCGACGCGATCAATCAGGCCGGGCAGCACACCTACGCGCTGTCCACCCTGTTCGACACCACCTACGACAACGCGGACCAGACCCGGATCTACAACTGGGGCTACCTGGCGGTCCGCTACATGCTCCAGTCGCACCGCGCGGACATGGACGCGGTGCTCGCCAAGTACCGCACCGGTGACTGGAACGGCGCCCGGACCATCCTGAAGACCACCATCGGCACCCGCTACGACGCCGACTTCAACAGCTGGCTGACCGCCTGCAACGCCGGCAACTGCGGCTCCGCCGTGCCGACCACGCCCGAGTGCACCGGCAGCGACACCCGGCAGCTCGACCAGAACTGCCGCCGCTCGAACGTCGCCGCCACCGTGAACAACTACGCCTACTTCTACCTCTGGGTGCCGGCCGGCACCCCCAGCCTCACCATCACCGTCTCCGGCGGCACCGGAAACGCGGACCTGTACTACAGCGGCAGCAACTGGGCCACCACCGGCTCGTACACCGCCAGGTCCACCGGACCCGACAACACCGAGACGCTGACCGTCACCAACCCGCCCGCCGGCTACAACTACCTCAGCCTGTACGCCCAGCAGGGCTTCAGCGGCGCGGCCGTCAGCACCTCGTACTGACCCCGCACCCCGACGGCCCGGCCCACCCACCGGTGGGCCGGGCCCCGGCGCGTTCCCGCATGGGAGATCATGGACGGTCGAGCACCGAGCACCGAGGAGCCACCCGTGGCCGAGATCGTCCTGTTCCACTCCGCGTACGGCCTGCGTCCCGCCGTGCACCGGGCCGCCGACCGGCTGCGCGAGGCCGGGCACACCGTGCACACCCCCGACCTGTACGAGGGCCGCACCTTCGACGAGCTGGAGGAGGGCATGGCGTACCGCGACGAGGTCGGCAACGACGAACTGCTGCGCCGCGCCGTCACCGCCGTCGCCCCGCTGCTGCCCGCCAAGAACGGACTGGTGTACGCCGGGTTCTCGCTCGGCGGGTCGCTGGCGCAGAACCTGGCGCTGGCCGACGAGCAGGCCCGCGGGCTGCTGCTCCTGCACGGCACCTCCGACCTGCGCGAGGACGCCGCCACCGGCATCGCGGTGCAGCTGCACGTGGCCGAGCCGGACGCGTTCGAGTCCGAGGACTGGCTGAACACCTGGTACCTGCTGATGACCCGGGCCGGCGCCGACGTCGAGGTGCACCGCTACCGGGGCGCCGGACACCTGTACACCGACGCCGACCTGCCGGACTACGACGCCGAGGCGGACGAGCGGACCTGGGCGGCGGCGCTGGCGTTCCTCGCGGAGCTGGACGAGTAGCCGGACCGGCCGGGCGTCAGGGCGCGAAGACCACGTCGAGGCTCTTCGCGTCCGGCTCCAGGAAGGCGAGCAGGCGTTCGCCCTCCGCGACCAGCTCGGGCCGGCGGCCGTGCTCCACCAGCGGGGTCAGGGCGAGCCGCGCCTCACCCCGGGTGCGGGTGGTGGTCCACGTCCCCGCGACCAGGCCGTCCACCAGGTAGGAGGCCAGCAGGGTGCCGTTCGCCGCCCGGTACACCTGCGACTGGAGCGCGGCGGGCAGCATCCGGGTCCGGTCGGCGTGCGACAGCAGCGCGGCGTCCCACTTGGGCAGGAAGCGCACCGGCAGTTCACGGTCGGGATCGGCGGCGGGCGGGGCGTCGGGCAGGTCGAGCAGCTCCCGGCCGTCCTCGGTCCGGAGCCGCGACAGCTCGCCCAACTCGGCCAGCGCCGGATCGACCTGACGCAGCGGCAGCCCGGCGAAGTGGGCGACGTCGGCGCGCGACGCGGGCCCGAACGCGCGCAGGTAGCGGTGCACCAGCCGGGCGGTGGCGGCCGGCTCGGGCGGCAACTCGCCCGGCCACAGCACCAGTTGCGGCTTGCCGTGCTCCCGCCAGTGCCCGGACGGGGCGACGTGCACGAACGGCAGCAGCGCCCGCGCGTAGTTCAGCCGGTCCGCGGCGTGCACCCGGTCGTCGGAGATCTCCGCCACCCGCTCGCGCAGCTCCTGTGCGCTGCGCGGGACGGTGGTGAACTCCCGCAGCCGGGCCTCCAGCCGGTCCTCGTCCAGGCCGGTGCCCCGGTGCCGGCCGCGCAGCGACGGCAGCCACTGGCGGCGCCAGGCGGCGGCCAGGTGGCCGTAGTCCTCGCCCGGCACCAGGTGCAGGGTGCCGCGCATCAGCGTCGACTTCACCACACTGCCGTCCAGCAGGGCGGCGTCCAACTGCCCGGCCGTGAAGCCCGGCAGCCGGGACCACAGGCCGATGTGCGGCGACGGCGAGTACTGCGCCTGCAGCGCGGCCAGCCGCCGCACCGCCCCGGCGGCCGTCAACGGCGTTGCGCGGTCCAGCAGTTGCCGTTCGAAGTAGCCGACCGTCAGCTCGCGGTCGGACAGCGTGCGCACGGCGGGCATCGCCGGATCTCCCCTCGTCGCCGCCGACCCCGGAGGGGGCCGACGGCGAGCACCCTAACAACCCCTCAGGACAACGGCAGGCCGCTGCGGGCGGGCCGCCGCTACCGGTACGGGTCGGGCGGCCGGTTCGGCGGCGCGGGCGGCGCGGGCGGCGCAGCGGGCGGCTGCGGAGGGTAGGCGTACGAGGCGCCCGGCCCGCCGGCGGGCGGCTGCGACAGGTACGGGTTCGGCGGCTGCGGCGGCCGGCTCGGCGGCCCGTACCCGGGCTGCGGAGGAGCGACCCAGGCGCCCGGGGCCGGCGAGCCGGGGCCGGGGGCGCCCGGCGGCGGGCCGTACGGTGCCGGGGCGGCCGGGCCGGGGAAGGCCGGCTCCGGGTCGAAAGGCACAGGGGCGAAGGGCTCGGCGCGGGCCGGCAGGGTGCGGGTGGCGGTCACCACGATGGTGGTGATCAGCGCCAGCACGACGGTCAGCACCAGGGTGAGGGCCAGCAGCAGGTGCCCGACCGGCTCGAAGACGAAGCGGGTGTCGCTGCCGGGCGCGGTGAACAGGTTCACCAGCTGCGACCACGCGCCGAACGCGTGCACCGCGCCGAGCACCACGGCCGCGCCGCGGGTCCAGCGCCCGCCGGCGAACGCGCCGAACGCCAACGCCAGGGTGGCCAGCAGGAAGGCGATGTCCGCGCCGCCGAAGGCCACCGGCGCCGGCGGGATGTGCTGGTAGGAGATGCCGATCGCGGTGGGCAGGTAGGCCGTGCCGACCCGGACCAGGTCGTAGACCAGGACGCCGATCATCGAAACGGCCTGGACCAGCAGCAACACGCCGATGGCGGGCAGTCCGCCCCCGCCCGGTCCCGGCGGATCCTGCACAGGTGGAGCGAACGCCATGGCGAGTCCCCCTCGGTGCCGTGTGGTGGTCGGAGGTTAGCGCTTCAACGTCCGGCGGGGGACTAGACTCGGACCCGCGAACCCGGAAGCCGTGGTCCGAGCCCTGGTGGTGGCTCGGGCCTTACGTGTTTCAGCCCCCCTCAGGACCCCGGAGGCCCCGCCTTGAGCGACCAGCCGTACGCGCACCTGCACGTCCACACCGAGTACTCGATGCTGGACGGCGCCGCCCGGCTGAAGCAGCTCTTCAAGGAGGTCGAGCGGCTGGGCCAGACGCACGTCGCGATGACCGACCACGGCAACATGTACGGCGCGGCCGAGTTCCACAAGCAGGCCACCGCCGCCGGCATCACCCCGGTGATCGGCATCGAGGCGTACGTGGCGCCGGAGTCGCGGTCCAACACCAAGCGCATCCTGTGGGGCCAGCCGCACCAGAAGAAGGACGACGTCTCGGCGTCCGGCGCCTACACCCACAAGACCATCTGGGCCCGGAACAAGGAGGGCCTGCACAACCTCTTCAAGCTGACCTCCCGCTCGTACGCGGAGGGCTGGCTGGTGAAGTGGCCCCGGATGGACAAGGAGATCATCGCCGAGCACGCCGCCGGCCTGATGGCCACCACCGGCTGCCCGTCCGGCGTGGTGCAGACCCGGCTGCGGCTCGGCCAGTTCGACGAGGCGCTCAAGTCGGCCGCCGAGTACCAGGACATCTTCGGCAAGGAGAACTACTTCCTGGAGCTGATGGACCACGGTCTCGACATCGAGAAGCGGGTCCGGGACGGCCTCCTGGAGATCTCCCGGAAGCTGGACATCCCGCCGGTGGTCACCAACGACTCGCACTACACCACCGAGGCCGACGCCGGCGCGCACGACCTGCTGCTCTGCGTCCAGACCGGCAAGAACCTCTCCGACCCGGACCGCTTCCGGTTCGACGGCACCGGCTACTACATCAAGTCGGCCGCCGAGATGTACGGCCTGGACAGCTCGGACATCTGGCAGGAGGGCTGCCGCAACAGCCAACTGCTGGTCGCCTCCCGGGTCGACACCGAGGGCATGTTCAAGTTCAAGAACCTGATGCCGCGGTTCCCGATCCCGGAGGGCTTCGAGTCCGAGGCGGACTTCTTCAAGTCCAAGGTCTGGGAGGGCATGGACTGGCGCTTCCCGAACGGCTACGACGACGAGCACAAGAAGCTCGCCGAGTACGAGATGGACACCATCATCCAGATGGGGTTCCCGGCGTACTTCCTCGTGGTCGCCGACTTCATCATGTGGGCCAAGAGCCAGGGCATCGCGGTCGGCCCCGGCCGTGGCTCCGCGGCCGGCTCGCTGGTCGCCTACGCGATGGGCATCACCGACCTCGACCCGATCCCGCACGGCCTGATCTTCGAGCGCTTCCTCAACCCCGAGCGCATCTCCATGCCCGACGTCGACATCGACTTCGACGAGCGCCGGCGCGGCGACGTGATCCGCTACGTGACGGAGAAGTGGGGCTCCGACAAGGTCGCCATGATCGTCACGTACGGCACCATCAAGGCGAAGGCCGCCATCAAGGACTCCTCGCGCGTCCTCGGCTACCCGTACGCGATGGGCGACCGGATCACCAAGGCGATGCCGCCGGACGTCATGGGCAAGGGCATCCCGCTCTCCGGCATCACCGACAACTCGCACCCCCGCTACGGCGAGGCCGGCGAGATCCGCGGCCTGTACGAGAGCGACCCGGACGTCAAGAAGGTCATCGACACCGCGCGCGGCATCGAGGGCCTGATCCGCCAGCCCGGCGTGCACGCCGCCGGCGTCATCATGTCCGCCGAGCCGCTGACCGACCACATCCCGGTCTGGACCCGGCACACCGACGGCGTCACCATCACGCAGTTCGACTACCCCACCTGCGAGGGCCTCGGCCTTCTCAAGATGGACTTCCTCGGCCTGCGCAACCTGACGATCATGGACGACGCCGTCAAGGCGATCGAGAAGAACAAGGGCATCAAGATCGAGCTGCTCGACCTGCCGCTCGACGACAAGCCCACCTACGAACTGCTCGCCCGCGGCGACACGCTCGGCGTCTTCCAGCTCGACGGCGGCCCCATGCGCTCGCTGCTGCGCCTGATGAAGCCCGACAACTTCGAAGACATCTCCGCCGTCCTCGCGCTGTACCGCCCGGGTCCGATGGGCGTCAACTCGCACACCAACTACGCGCTGCGCAAGAACGGCCAGCAGGACATCACCCCGATCCACCCGGAGCTGGAGAAGCCCCTGGAGGAGATCCTCAAGCCGACCTACGGCCTGATCGTCTACCAGGAGCAGGTGCAGAAGGCCGCGCAGATCCTGGCCGGCTACTCGCTCGGCCAGGCCGACCTGCTGCGCCGCGCGATGGGCAAGAAGAAGAAGGAGATCCTGGAGGCCGAGTTCGTCCCCTTCCAGAGGGGCTGCCGCGAACACGGCTACTCGGACGCCGCGATCCAGGCCGTCTGGGACGTCCTCGTCCCGTTCTCCGGCTACGCCTTCAACAAAGCCCACACCGCCGGCTACGGACTGGTCTCCTACTGGACCGCCTACCTCAAGGCCAACTACCCGGCCGAGTACATGTCCGGCCTGCTCACCTCGGTCAAGGACGACAAGGACAAGTCCGCGGTCTACCTCAACGAGTGCCGCAAGATGGGCATCCAGGTGCTCCCGCCGGACGTCAACGAGTCCGACGCCGACTTCACCCCGCACGGCAGCGACACCGTCCGGTTCGGCCTGACCGCGATCCGCAACGTCGGCGGGCCGGTGGTGGAGTCGATGATCCGCACCCGGAAGGCCAAGGGGAAGTACACCTCCTTCCCGGACTTCCTGGACAAGGTCGAGGCCGTGGTCTGCAACAAGCGGACCGTCGAATCGCTGATCAAGGCCGGCTCCTTCGACTCGCTCGGGCACACCCGCAAGGGCCTGACCGCCCAGTTCGAGCCGATGATCGACAACGTGGTCTCGATCAAGCGCAAGGAGGCCGAGGGCCAGTTCGACCTGTTCGGCGGCGACAGCGTCTCCGACGAGCCGAGCTTCGGCCTGGACGTGGTGTTCTCCGAGGAGGAGTGGGACAAGTCCTTCCTGCTCACCCAGGAGCGCGAGATGCTCGGCCTGTACGTCTCCTCGCACCCGCTGCACGGCATCGAGCACGTGCTCGCCGACAAGGCCGACTGCGCGGTCGCCGACCTCGCCGAACGCCCCGACGGCACCATCGTCACCATCGGCGGCATCATCTCCGGCCTCCAGCGCAAGATGACCAAGCAGGGCAACGCCTGGGCGATCGCCACCGTCGAGGACCTGGCCGGCTCCATCGACTGCATGTTCTTCCCCGCCAGCTACCAGCTGGTCTCCTCCCAACTCGTCGAGGACGCCGTGGTGTTCGTCCGCGGCAAGCTCGACAAGCGGGAGGACGTGCCGCGGCTGATGGGCATGGAACTCTCGGTGCCCGACCTGTCCAACGTCGGCGCGCAGCTGCCGATCGTGATCACCGTGCCGGAGAACAAGCTCACCCCGCCGATCGTGCAGCGGCTCGGCGAGGTGCTGGGCAGTCACCGCGGCTCCACCGAGGTCCACGTCCACCTGCGCGGGCGGACCAGGACCGTGGTGCTGCGCCTCGACCGGCACCGGGTGAAGTCCGACCCCGCGCTGTTCGGCGACCTCAAGCAGCTGCTCGGGCCGAGCTGCCTGGCCAGCTGACCCGAACGAACGAAGAGCCCCCGCGGAGTTCCTGCTCCGCGGGGGCTCTTCGCCGGTGACGCCGGGTCAGTTCTCCTTGACCACCACGGTCTTGCCGGCCTTGTCGTGGAAGGTCTGCTGGAGCGGCTTGTCCCACAGCTGCGAGAGGCCGTTGACCAGGAACAGCAGGCTGCCGATGAACGGGAGGACGAGCGGGCCGCCCAGGACGCCGGCCCGGGTCCACAGCTCGTTGTCGGTCGGGCGCGCACCGGTGGCCACGCCGACCACCCGGAGCTTCATGACCTTCTTGCCGACGGTCTGGCAGTGCTGAGTGGTCATCATGACGCCGTCGTAGACGACGTACCCGACGGCCAGCAGCACGAAGTACCCGAAGCCGAGGAAGCCGACGGTCACGGAGGACACGATCCCGATCACGACGCCGACGATCAGGCCGTCGATGAAGCGGGCCACGAACCGGTCCACCGGTGTCGCCAGGGCACGGGTCCCCGGGGTCGGCGGGACGCCGGGCGGCAGCGGCGGGGCGAGCCAGCCCGGCCACTGGCCCTGCGGGGCGCCGTAGCCCGGCTGCTGACCGTAGCCGGGCTGGCCGCCGTACCCGGGCTGCTGCTCGCCGTAGCCCGGCGGGGGCGGCGGCGGGGGCGGGGCGCCGTAGCCGCCGCCCGCCGGCGGCTGCTGCTGACCGTACGGGTTCTGGCCGTACGGGTCCTGCGGCCCGTAGCCAGGAGGAGTGTTGCTGCTCATGCGTCCGACTCCAGGTCAACTGTTGGGAGTTGCTGGAGCCGTTGTACCCGGTTGAGGCCAGCCTGTGTACGACGATCGGACAATCGTTACTCAGTGCCAGCCGTAACGATGCCTCAACGAGTCGACCACCAACTGGAACCGCACCCGGTCCAGGGCACACGCCTCGCGCCGCATCCCGCCGTGGTGCACCCGGAACACCCGGTCCAGCGCCACCCAGGAGTCCCGGCCGCTGCGGTCCCACGGGCCGGCGCCGAGCGGCACCCAGTCCGGGTTCCGGTCGTGGCCCTTGCTGGACAGCATCACCGTCAGCAACGCGCCGGACCGCTCCCGGGCCACCACCAGCACCGGGCGGTCCTTGCCACGGCCGTCGTTCTCCTCGAACGGCACCCACGTCCAGACGACCTCACCCGGGTCCGGGTCGCCGTTGTGGTCCGGCGCGTACACGGTGTGCACCGACCCGATCCGCTCCGCCACGACCTCCACCGTCGCCTGGGCGCCGAACCGGCCGGGCTGCTCCGTCTGCTCGTTCAACTCATGCATGGCGGAAGGCTATCGACCGATTCCAGCCTCCGGCGGTTTCGGGTTCGGGCTCGGGTCGGTTCGGGCTTCGGGTCGGTTCGGGCTTCGGGTCGTCTTGGGCTTCGGGTCGGTTCAGGCTTCCGGCCGTTTTGGGCCTCCGGCGGTTTTGGGCTTCGGGCCGGTTCGGGCTTTCGGTGGTGTCGGGCCTCCGGCGGTTCCGGGCTTCCGGCGGTTCAGGGCCTCCGGTCGTACCGGATTCCCGGCGGCTTCGGGCTTCCGGCCGTTTCGGGCCTTCGGCTGACTCGGGCAGCAGGCGGGTTTCGGGTTTCCGGTCGGGGTGGGTCCGGTCGGTGGGCCGTCAGGCGGTTTTCGGGTTTCCGGCCGGGGTGGGTCCGGTCGGCGGGCCGTCAGGCGGTTTTCGGGTTCCTGGCCGGGGCGGGTTCGGTCGGCGGGTCGTCAGGATGCGCGGAGTTCGGCCGGTACTGCTGCGTGCAGGGCTGCTGCGAACGCCGCGACCGCCGGGTGGGCGGCTGCGCCGGCGCGGAATGCGGTGCGGGTGCGGCGGTAGATCGGCAGGCGGGTCAGTACCACGCCGGGCGGGCAGTTCCCGGTGCCCAGGTGCGGTACCAGTGCCACCCCCTGGCCGACCGCCACCAGGGCCAGCTGGGACGCGAAGTCGTCCACCCGGTGCCGGATCCGCGGGCTGAACCCGGCGGCCTGGCAGGCGCGTTGGGTGAGCTCGTGGCAGAGCGTGCCGGGCGGGGCGGTGATCCAGGCACCGGTCCGGTGGTCGGCGAGGGCGCCGGCGGTGCGGGCCGCCAGGTACAGCGGCTCGGCGAACACCGGGCCGGTCAGCGCGATGCCCTCCTCCGGCTCGCCCGGCACCAGGTCGTACTCGTGCACCAGCGCCAGGTCCAGCTCGCCCGCCCGCAGCGCCGCCGCCACCGCCGCCGGGTCCACCTCGCTCACCATGGCCTCCAGTTCCGGGTGCCGGGACGCCAGCTCGGCCAGCGCCGCCGGGACCAGGGCGCGCACCGCCGACGGGTAGGCGCCGATCCGCAGCGGGCCGGCCAGGCCGCTGCGGGCGTGCGCCAGCTCGGCGTCCGCCCGCTCCAGCAGCTCCAGCACCGCCTCGGTGTGCCGTACCAGGTTCCGCCCGGCCGGGGTCAGCGCCACCCGCCGCCCGGTCCGCTCCAGCAGCGGCACCCCCGCCTCCCGCTCCAGCACCGACAGTTGCTGGGACACCGCCGAAGGACTGAACGCCAGGGCGTCCGCCACCGCCGCGATCGTCCCCAGGTGGGCCAGTTCGCGCAGCAGCCGCAGTCGTCGCACATCGAGCATCGGCCCAGCTTACGAGAGCCATCGGAAATGTGAACTGGACCCGCACGGTCGGCCCCCGGCAGGCTTCTGCCATGGAACTCCACGGCATTCACGTCCCGCTGGTCACTCCCTTCACCGCCGACGGCGACCTCGCCCTCGACGCCCTGGAGCAGCTGGCCCGCGACAGCCTGGACGCCGGAGCCGCCGGACTGGTCGCGCTCGGCACCACCGGCGAACCCGGTTCCCTCACCGACGCCGAACAGGACGCGGTGATCGAACTCTGCCGCCGCGTCACCGGCGAGTACGGGGCCGTCCTGACCGTCGGCGCCGGCCACGGCGGCACCGCGCGGACCGCCGAGGCGCTCGGCCGGCTGGACGGCCGGGCGGACGCCGCGCTGGTCGCCGTCCCCGCGTTCGTCCGGCCCGGCGAGGCCGGGGTGCTCGCCCACTTCCGGGCCCTGGCCGCCACCAGCCCCCTGCCGCTGGTGATCTACCACATCCCGTACCGCACCGGGCAGCCGCTGGGCGCCGCCACCCTGCTGGACCTGCTGGCGCTGCCGCAGGTCGCGGGCCTCAAGTACGCCCCCGGCGCGGTCGACGAACAGGCTGTCGCCCTGCTGGCCGCCGGCCCGCGCGGCGTGCTGGCCGGCGACGACCTGCTGCTCTCCCCGCTGCTCGCGCTCGGCGCCGACGGCGGCATCCTGGCCTCCGCCCACCTGGAGACCGCCCGCTTCGTCGCCCTGCACCGGGCCTGGGCCGACGGCGACGTGCCGCTGGCCCGCAAGCTCGGCGCGGAGCTGGTCGAGGTGTCCCGGGCCGCGTTCGCCGGACCCAACCCGACCGCGCTGAAGGCGCTGCTGCACCGCGCCGGACGCATCCCCAGCCCCGCGGTGCGGCTGCCGCTGCTCGCGCACGGCTGACGGTTTCCGGGAGAATTTCCGGTACCCGGCGGGCCGGACCGGAGGGATTGCCGAGCTGGACGGCAGGCGTTCACGCCTTGGGACGCCTCCGCGCGCACCCCCTCTGACAAGGCATGATGACTTTTGCACACCGTAGGAGGAGGAGACGGATGAGGATCGGCATCGTAGGAGCCACCGGTCAGGTCGGCGGCGTGGTCCGCGAGATCCTGGCGGAGCGCAACTTCCCGGTCGAGCAGCTGCGGCTGTTCGCCTCGGCCCGCTCGGCCGGGCGCACCCTGCCCTGGAAGGACACCGAGGTCACCGTCGAGGACGCCGCCACGGCCGACTACCGCGGCCTCGACATCGTGATCTTCTCCGCCGGCGGAGCCACCTCCAAGGCCCTCGCCCCTAAGGTCGCCGAGGCCGGAGCCGTCGTCATCGACAACTCCTCCGCCTGGCGCCGCGACCCCGAGGTCCCGCTGGTCGTCGCCGAGGTCAACCCCGACGCGATCGCCGAGCGCCCCAAGGGCATCATCGCCAACCCGAACTGCACCACCATGGCCGCGATGCCCGTCCTGCGCCCGCTGCACGACGAGTCCGAGCTGGTCGCGCTGGTGGTCTCCACCTACCAGGCGGTCTCCGGCTCCGGCCTGGCCGGCGTCTCCGAGCTGCACGAGCAGGCCCGCAAGGTCGTCGACGGCGCCACCGCGCTGGTCCACGACGGCGCGGCCGTCGAGTACCCCGCGCCCGGCGTCTACAAGCGCCCGATCGCGTTCAACGTGCTGCCGTTCGCCGGCGCGCTGGTCGACGACGGCAGCAACGAGACCGACGAGGAGCAGAAGCTCCGCCACGAGAGCCGCAAGATCCTCGGCATCCCCGAGCTGAAGGTCTCCGGCACCTGCGTCCGAGTCCCGGTCTTCACCGGCCACTCCCTCCAGGTCAACGCCCGCTTCGCCCGCCCGCTCACCGCTGCGCGCGCCACCGAGCTGCTGGCCTCCGCCCCCGGCGTCGTCCTCACCGACATCCCCACCCCGCTCCAGGCCGCCGGCCAGGACCCGAGCTACGTGGGCCGGATCCGGGCGGACGAGACGGTCGACAACGGCCTGTCGCTGTTCCTCTCCAACGACAACCTGCGCAAGGGCGCCGCGCTCAACACGGTGCAGATCGCGGAGCTGGTCGCGGCGGAGCTGCGCGGCTGACGGCTCGTCCGGTTCTTCGGGCGCGGGAGGCGAGCAGCCTCCCGCGCCCTTTCGTTACGCTTCGGCATGGGGAGTGCCGGACAAGTGACTTGGGGGCGTTTCGGATGAGCGCGGAGATCGTGCAGCTGGTCGAGCAGGCGGGGCCGTACCTGGCCTCGGCGGTGGGCGCGTACGGGACGGCCGTGCTGACGCGCGCCGAGGACGCGGCGGCGGACGCCACGGCGAACCTCGGGCGGCGGATCCTCCAGGCCGTGCTGCGGCGTCGGCCCGGGCAGGCCGCCGAGTTGGAGGGGGCGGTGGGCGATGCGGCCGCCGACCCGGACGATGCGGACGCGGCGGCGGCGCTGCGCCAGCAGTTGAAGCGGGCGCTGCGCGATGACGCCGAACTGCGGGCGGAGCTGGCCGGGTTGATGCCCAGTGGGGCGATCAACATCACCGCGTCCGGGGAGCGGTCGATCGCGGCGTACAGCATCGGGACGATCAACATCGGCGGCGGACGCTCCGGCGCGTGGTGAGTCCGGAAGCCTCCGGCGAGCGGGCGATCGCCGGTCAGTACATCGGCACGGCCATCACCGGCGACGTGATCGGCCTGCCCGGCGAGATCCTCAACGCGGCTCGTGACGTGCAGGCCCCACCGGGTCTGACCAACCTGCCGCCCGCGCCGCTGTGCCTCGGCCGGGACGAGGAACTCGCCCGGCTGAGGGAGGCCCTTGCCGAGGGCGGCGACACCGCGATCACCCGGGCGGCCACCGTGCACGGGCTCGGGGGCGTGGGAAAGACCACGCTGGCGCTCGCGTACGCGCATCGGTACCGGCACGCGCACTCCACGGTGTGGTGGATCAACGCGGACTCACCGACCCGGATCGAACAGTCGCTGGCCGAGCTGACGCGGCGGCTGCTCCCGGGGCCGGCCGCCGATCCCGTCGCATGGGCGATGGCGTGGCTCCAGTGGCACCCGGGCTGGCTGCTGGTGTTCGACAACGTCGAGGCGGTGGCGGACCTTTCGCCGTACCTGGGGGCGCTCGGCGGCGGGCGGCACCTGATCACCAGCCGGCGCGCGGTGGGCTGGCCCCGGACCGTGCGGACGCTGGCGCTCGGCACGCTCGACCCGGACCGGGCTGCCGAGCTGATCCGCGCCGCCGCGTACGGCGACGACGAACCGACAGCCCGTGAACTCCAGGACGTGCGCGCCCTGGCCGCCGAACTCGGGTACCTCCCGCTGGCCCTGGAACAGGCCGGGGCCTACCTGCGGCAGAACCCCACCGTCACGGTCGCGGCCTACCACCGGCGGCTGCCGACCAAGCTGGACAAGGCCGCTGACGGCCTGGACGCCGAACGCACCATGGCCCGGATCTGGACGCAGACCCTCGACGCGCTCACCGCTCGCAACCCGCGCGCGGTGGAGCTGCTGCACACCCTGGCGTGGCTCGCGCCGGACGGGACGCCGGTCGGGCTGCTGGAGACGGACGGCGAGGACCCGGACGCGGTGCACGAGGCGCTGGGCGACCTCGCCGCCTACAGCATGGCGACCGTCACCCGACATGCCGTCAGCGTCCACCGGCTGGTCCAGCAGGTGCTGCGCACCGGAGCCGACGGGGCGGCGGCCGGCCGGCTCGTGGCGGAGCGGGCGCTGGTCCGGGCGCTGGACGGGCTCGACCCGGAGGCGGACGACCGGGACCCGCTGATCCCGCACCTGATCGCGCTGGCCGAGACCCGACCGGCCGGACACCACGACGAGGCCGTCACCGAGGTCTACTACCGCGCGGCACGGCGTCTCGACATCCAGGGACACACCGCCCGAACCGTCGCACTCTACGAGGCGGTCCTCGCGCAGTGCGAGCAGGGCCGGGGCGACCTGCATCCCGACACGCTGGCCGCACGCGGCAACCTCGCCCGGGCCCGGACGTCCGCCGGTGATCTGCGGCGGGCGCTGCCGCTCTACGAACAGGCGCTGGCGCAGCGCGAGCAGGTGTTCGGCGAGCTGCACGCCGAGACCCTGCGGAGCCGTCACAACCTCGCCTTCGGCTATCTGACGTCCGGTGATCCGCGGCGTGCGGTGCCGCTCTTCGAGCAGGTGGTGGCGGAACACGAGCAGGTGCTCGGCGAGTTGCATCCCGACACCCTGATGGCGCGCAACAACCTCGGCGGCGCCTACCTGGCGGCGGGTGAGGCGAAGCGGGCCGCGCTGCTCTTCGAGGCGGTGGTGGCGCAGCGCGCGCGGCTGCTCGGCGACTCGCACGCCGAGACGCTGGACAGCCGCAGCGATCTCGTCGACGCGTACCTGAGGTTGGGCGACACGGCGCGGGCGGTGACGCTCGGTGAAATGGTCCTGGCGCAGCGCGAGCAGGTGCTCGGCGAGCTGCATCCCCACGCGCTGACGAGCCGCGCCGGCCTGGCCGACGCGCACCTGTCCGCCGGCGACCTGTGTCGGGCGCTGCCGCTCCTCGAACTCGTGCTGGCGCAGCGCGAGCAGGTGCTGGGCGAGCTGCACCTCCACACGTTGATGAGCCGCAGCCGCCTGGCCTGCGGGTACGTCATGTCCGGCGACGGCCGTCGGGCGCTGCCGCTCCTCGAACTCGTGCTGGCGCAGCGCGAACAGCTGCTGGGCGAGGAGCACCCCGTCACGCTGATGAGCCGCAGCAACCTCGCCTTCGGCTGCGCACGGATCGGCGAGACGGCGCGCGCGGCCCGGCTGTACGCGACGGTGCTCGACCAGCGCACGCGGGTGCTCGGCGAGCGGCACCCCGACACCGTGGCCGTGCGCGACCGGCTCGCCACGGTGAGGCGGGCGGACACCGGGTAGCCGCTACTGCCCGGGCTGCACCGTCACCGGCAGCTCGTCCGACACCGCCCCGCCCGTCCACTTGTCGCCGGCCGTGTACCACTGGTACGTCCCCGACGTGTGGGCCGGCATGTCGATGGCCACCCGGCCCTCGCCGTCCGTCTCCACGGTCGCCATGGTGGTCCAGGTGTGGGAGCCGGTGGGGCGGAACTGGAGGTAGACGGTGGTGGACTGCTGGGGGATGTAGTCGTGCGTGTCCCACATGGCGCGTTGGAGACGGGCGGTGAGGTGGACCGGCCGGTCGGTGGGAGCCGTTGCGGGGGCGGTGGCCCGGTCGAAGCGGGCGGTGCGTTTGAGGGAGAAGCCGCCGGCGGACTTGGAGACGTAGCGGTCGCCGTCGTTGGCGCGGATGCGGAGGTCGACGAACCAGGTGCCGGCCTGGTCGTCGAAGAGGATGCGGGAGGTGGCGGAGGCGGTGGCTTCGCCGGTGCAGCGGCTGACGGTGCCGGTGGCGTCGAGGGGGGCGCAGGTCATCGGGCCGACCTTGAGGGTCGAGTAGTTCGGGCCCCACAGGCCGATCGGGTCGACGGTGCGGATGCCGGAGCGGTCGGTGGCCGTCACCTCGATGGGGAAGGTCCGGGTCTCGGTCGGGCCGAGTTCGAGCGGGCGGCCGCCGTTGACGACGACGGAGACCAGTGCGGTGTCGCCGCTGGAGGTCTCCGGGACGGTCGCGGGCACCAGGACGAGGGCGATCGCACCGACCGCCGCCACTCCGCACAATGCCACCGCACTTTTCCGCACGGTGTCCCAGTATCCAGGGTTGCGACGGAAACCCTTCGCGCGGTTCGCGGGGCGAACGAGGGGTAGAGGTGTGCGCAACGGTGGCCGGACTGCCGGGCGGCGTCCCCACCGCCGCGGCGCCGGGCCGAGGAGGAGGTGCCGGAGATGGATCGCTGCGTCGTCCTGGTCGACGCGGGCTACCTGCTGGGCGCCGCCGCCAGCCTGCTCGCCGGAGAACCCGGCCGGTCACGGATCGCCGTCGACCACCCGGTGCTGATCGGCGCGCTGCGGGAACGCGCCGAGGAGGAGACCGGGCTGCCGCTGCTGCGGATCTACTGGTTCGACGCCGCCATCGACCGCAGACCGGCGCCCGAGCACCGGCGACTGCGGGTCCTGCCCCGGGTGACGGTCCGGCTCGGCGCGCTGACCAGGGCCGAGGGCCGCTGGGTGCAGAAGGGCGTGGACGCCGCGATGCACGCGGAACTCAGCGAACTCGCCGGCAACCACGCCTGCGCCGACGTGGTGCTGGTCACCGGCGACGGGGACCTGCTGCCGGGTGTGGCGTCCGCCAAGGAGCACGGGGTGGCCGTCCACCTGTGGGCGCTGGAGGCCGCCGACGGCGACTTCAACCAGTCCGAGGAACTGGTCGGCGAGGCGGACGAGCGCCGGGTCCTCGACCGTGCCTGGATCGAACGCTGGGCCCGCTCCCGGGAGGCCGCACCCGAACCCGTCACCGCGGTCGCGCCGGTCGCGGTGCTGCCCGCCCCGCCGCGGCCCCGGGTCGCCGCCGCGCCTGCTGCCGTCGTCGCGCCCGCCCCGTTACGGGTCATCCCGACTCCCAAGGATCTGGCGGGCCGGGCCCCCGCTCCGGTGTCGACGCCGGCTGCGACGCTCGGCGGGCCGGTGCTGCGCTGGTCCTCCGACCGCGGCTGGCTGGAGCGAGCCGACAGCCACGCCCCCGCCGACGCGCTGCCCACCCTGGACCGGCTCACCACCGCCGCCCAGCGCTGGGCCGACCGCGAGGAGGACATCACCAGCGTCGGCGGCGACCCGCAGGAGGTCGGCCAGGTGTTCGCCCGCCGCTGGCTCGACCGGCTCGCCCCCACCGACCGCCCCGCCCTGCTGTGGACCGACCACCCGCGCATCCCGCACCGTCTCGACGGCGAACTGCTGCGCTACGCCGCCCGGTTCGGCCTGCTCGCGCACAAGGAGGACCAGATCGACGAGCAGGACCGGTACGCCATCCGGGAGGGCTTCTGGAAGGAACTGGCCGCCCGGGTCCCCGACCGCCGCCGTCCGGCGGAGGCGCTGGAGGACAGCTGACGGCGTGACCCGCGTGCCCGGAAGGTCCGGTGCGGCGCGTAGAGTCTTCCGTCGTGAGCAAGGCACCTCAGGGCTGCTGCACTGTCAGCGGCCTGGTCAAGACCTACCGGGCGGGCGGCACCGAGGTCCGGGCCAACGACGGCATCGATCTCGCCGTCCGACGCGGCGAGATCTTCGGGCTGCTCGGCCCCAACGGCGCCGGCAAGTCGACCCTGGTCCGCCAGCTCACCGGCCTGCTCCGCCCCGACGCCGGCACCATCGAGCTGCTCGGCCACGACATCGTCCGGTACCCCGAGCGGGCCGCCCGGCTGCTCGGCTACCTCGGCCAGGAATCCACCGCGCTCGACGAGCTCACCGTCGCCCTCGCCGCCGAGACCACTGGCCGGCTGCGCGGCCTGTCCCGGGCCGCCGCCCGCGCCGAGACCGCCGACGTGATCACCGAACTCGGCCTCGAACCGCTCGCCCACCGCCCGCTCGCCAAACTCTCCGGCGGCCAGCGCCGCCTCGCCTGCTTCGGCGCCACCCTGGTCGGCGAACGCCCGCTGCTGGTCCTGGACGAGCCCACCACCGGCATGGACCCGGTCGCCCGCCGCGCCGTCTGGAGCGCCGTCGACCGCCGCCGCGCCGAACGCGGCACCACCGTGCTGCTGGTCACCCACAACGTCATCGAGGCCGAGACCGTGCTCGACCGGGTCGCCGTCGTCGACGGCGGCAAGGTCATCGCCTGCGACACCCCCGGCGGCCTGAAGGCCCTGGTGGACGGCCACGTCCGGCTCGACCTGGTGTGGCGGACCGACGCCCCGACCGGCGTCCCCGCCGTCGCCGCGCTCGCCGAACGGGCCGAACGCACCGGCCGCCGCTGGACCGTCCGCACCACCCCCGACGAGGCCCGCGAACTGGTCGCCGCCGTCACCACCGGCCCCGCCTTCGCCGCCCTCGACGACTTCACCCTCGCCACCCCCACCCTTGAGGACGCCTACCTCCGGCTCGGCGGCCGGCACGGAGGACTCGCCCGATGACCCTGCTCGACGCCCCCGTCGCGACCGAGACCGCGCAGGCCGCGCCGCTGGCCCCCGCCGCCCGGCTGCTGCCCGCGCTGGCCGCCGTCTACCGCGCGCAGCTGGCCCGCGCCAAGGTCTCCCGGATCCCGCTGCTGTTCGTCGCCACCTTCCAGTCCATCGGCATCCTGGTGATGATGCGCGGCGTCGTCGACCCCGGCGACAACCCCTCCGCGCACGCCGTGGTGGCCGGCTCCGCCGTCCTGGTCGTCGCCTTCGTGGCGCTCAACCTGCTCGCCCAGTACTTCGGCCGGCTCCGCCACACCGGCGGCCTCGACCACTACGCGACGCTGCCCGTCCCGCCCGCCTCCGTGGTGCTCGGCACCGCCGCCGCGTACGCCTCCTTCACCGTGCCCGGCGTCTTCTTCACCGCCGCCGCCGGCAGCTGGATGTTCGACCTGCCGATGGGCCGGCTGTGGATCCTGCTCGCCGTGATCCCGCTCGCCGGAGCCGCCCTCGCCGGGCTCGGCGCGGCGCTCGGGCTGCTCGCCCCGCGCCAGGAACTCGCCACCCTCGCCGGACAGTTGGGCATGTCCGCGGCCCTGCTGCTGGGCGTCCTGCCGGCCTCCCGGCTGCCCGTCCCGGTGCAGTGGCTGCGCGACCTGCTGCCCTCCAGCTACGGCGTCGACGCCTTCGCCCTCACCTTCGCCCCGCAGCCCGACTGGGCCCGCGTCCTGATCGACCTCGGCGTCTGCGCCGCCGTCGGCCTCGCCTCGCTGACGCTCGCCACCTGGGCGTACCGGCGCGCCGCCCGCTGAGCCGGGTTCCGCGCGGACCTTGCACCGTCGGGAGATCGACAGCTGCGGGGGCGGCCATGAAACGATGGGGGCGTGACCGTACCGAACACACCTGCGGGTGACACGCCGCCCGGGGCGGACCCGTTCGCCCCGCCCCACCTGCCGCAGTCGCCCGCCCCCGTCGAGCGGACGCCGGTCGTCCCCGAACTGCGGATCGGAGCGATCATCGCTGTCGCCGGAGCGGTCCTCGGCGTCGTCCTCGGCCTGCTCTGGCTCTGGCTCGCCCCCCGGATCGGCTTCGAGGTCCAGGACAACCGGATCCTCTACCGCGACCCCGAAGGCGAACAGCAGATCGCCGCCGTCGGCGTCTTCTCCCTCCTCGGCCTCGCCCTCGGCGTGCTCACCGCCCTCGGCGCCTTCCTGTGGACCCGCGCCCGCGGCGGCGGCATCGCCGTCGCCGTCGGCCTCACCACGGGCGGCCTGCTCGGCTCGATCATCGGCTGGCAGCTCGGCACCCGCCTCGGCCCCACCACCGACCTCCGCGCACACGCCCTGTCGGTCGGCAACGGCGGCTCGTTCGACGGGCCGCTGGAGCTGACCGCGCACGGGGCGCTGCTGGTGTGGCCGATGACGGCAACGATTGTGCTGCTCGCACTGTCGGCGACGTTCGGCAAGCGGGAGCCGGACCGGCCGCCGTACTGGGTGCAGTAGGGGAACCGCGCGACAAGCGCACGTCACCTCCGCAAGGTCGCGATCACGTGCAGGTCATCGTCCCGCGTCGCGATCTTGCGGTTGAGCCCCTTCCTCGTGCGAGCCTCCCCGTCCTCTCAGGCTTTCCCGATTGCCCAAGTGGCCGCGTTCGTCAGGCGCACCAGGTCCGCCGGGGCGAGTTCGATCTCCATGCCGCGCTTGCCGGCGGAGACGTAGACCGTCAGGTGGTCGAGGGCCGAGGTGTCGATGACGGTGCGGAGCTTCTTGCGTTGGCCGAGCGGGGAGATCCCGCCGAGGACGTAGCCGGTGGAGCGTTCGGCGGCGGCGGGGTCGGCCATGGTGGCGCGTTTGGCGCCGAGCGCGGTGGCGAGGGCCTTGAGGTCGAGTTGGCCGGAGACGGGGACGACGGCGACGGCGAGGGCGCCGTCGGTCTCGGCGAGGAGGGTCTTGAAGACGCGGGCCGCCGGGACGCCGAGGACTTCGGCGGCTTCGGCACCGTAGGAGCTCGCGGCGGGGTCGTGGGTGTACTCGTGGACGGTGAACGGGACGTCGGCGGCGTCGAGGGCGACGGTGGCGGGGGTGCCGCCGGCGGTTTTCTTCTTCGGCATGGGGCGGGGAGTCCTCAGTTCGGGCTGAACGCCTGGCGGGTGAGATCGGCGGCGGGCAGGGACGGGAGTTTGGCGATCACCGCGCTCTCCTGGCGGAGCAGTTCGAGTTCGCGGGTGAGGCGCTGCGCGGTGTCGGGGCAGGCGAGGAGCTCCTGCTTGACGGCCACCGGCAGGGTGGTCGCGGCGGCGACCAGGTAGGAGAGCACCTGCGGGTCGTCGGGGAGTTCGGGCTCGCCGTTGAGGGTGGCCTCGCGGGCGCCGGCCAGGCGCTTCTGGTAGGTGCGGAAGGCGCGTTCGACACCGGCGGCGAGTGCGCCGGAGCCCTCGCCGGGCTGTTCGGGGAGCACCGAGACGTCGCCGACCAGGTAGGGGCCGGTGGCGTCGATCGCGCGCAGCCGGAACCGGGTGGTGCCGGTGACGAGGAGTTCGTAGCGGCCCTCGGGCTGCTCGCGGACGGAGGCGACGTCGGCGACGCAGCCGACCGGGTGGAGGGCGTCCAGCGGGTCGTCGCCGGGGGCGCCGATGCCGTCCAGCGGGCCTGCGGGGTCGTCGGACTCGCGGACCGGTGCGGTCTCCCGGCCGTCCCTGATGGCGATCACGCCGAAGCGGCGCGGTTCGTCCTCGGGCAGCTTCTGCAGGTCGGCGACCAGGCGGCGGTAGCGCTCCTCGAAGACGTGCAGGGGCAGTACCAGGCCCGGATAGAGGACCGTGTTGAGCGGGAAGAGCGGGAGCCGATCAGTCACGGCGGACAGCGTAGTTCCCGTCGGGCCGCCGCCGCTCCGGACTTACCGCCGGGACGGGCCTCAGCCGCGCTGGAGGAGCCGGGTGACGCCGGCCACGGCGGTGGTGGCGAGCACCCAGCCGGTCAGCACCAGGGCGGTGGCGACCCACTGGCCGGGGTGGTCGGGGTTCCAGCCGGCCTGGCCGAGGTCGATCAGCGGGAGGACCTTGCCGGCCGCGTACAGGGCCGGGTTCCACACCACCGTTTCGTCGGGCTTGATCGGGGCCGGCGGGTGTTCCCGGAAGTACAGGGTGCCGAGCGCCCAGGCGAGGACCAGCCAGGTGGCGGCCCGGCCGGGGCGGTAGCCGTAGCCGATCGCGGCGTCCTGGAGGTGGCCCCAGAGCCGGCCCGGCAGCGGCAGGGTGGCCCGGCGGCGGCGCTGCTTGGCCAACAGGACGGTGCGGGCGTCCTCGTCGGCGCCGTCGCGGCGCAGGGCCGCCGCGAGCTGCTCGTACGCCTCGGGGCGGAATTCGGCGCCGGACTCGATCCAGGCGACGCGGCGCTCCAGCGGGAACGGTTCGACCGGGCGGAGCGATTCGTAGCTGAAGCCGGTGAGCGAGACGTGGCGGTCGGTGGGCCAGGCACCGGGGGAGTCGACCAGGTTGCCGATCCGGGCGCGGTTGAGGCTGACGGTGCCGGTGGGCGGGGTCGCGCAGGTGAAGCGCAGTTCCGGGGTCTGGATCCGGTTGAGGGAGAGTTCCTGGCCCGGGCCGAGGTGGAACTCGGCGGAGGTGATCAGGCAGGCGTTGTCGAAGCGGGCGTCGGAGAGCCGGATCCGGCCCCAGGAGCGGAACGGGGTGTGGCTGGTGGCGCGCTGGTCGAGGCGGTCGCCGGACTCGCCGTAGCCGGAGCCGTAGACGGTGCGCGAGCCGGTCCAGGTGGTGTCGTCGGAGCCGGACAGGTACAGGGTGTGGCCGATGGTGATCCGCGGGGCGTTGAGCGCGTTCGGGTTGGCGGGGGCGGAGCGCAGGGCGGCGCCGCGCAGCGAGAGCCGGCCGCCGATCCGGGCCGAGCGCAGGCTGAACTCGCCGTGCAGTTCGAGGCGCTCGGCCTCGCAGTCCTGGCTGATGGTGAGGCCGTCGGCGGAGATCGCCCGCCCGTACGCGTCGGGGCCGACGGCGGCCTGGTTGAGCAGCAGGTCGGTGCCGATCCGGGCGTCGGTGAGCCGGATGCCGCCGGGTATGCCGCAGCGGGCGAGGTGCACGTCGCCCTCGGTGGCGAGCCGGGAGGCCTCCAGCCGGGGGAGGGCGCAGGAGACCAGCCGCAGGGTGCCGGCGGTGGCCTCGGAGAGCAGCAGCTTGCGGTCGAAGCGGCACAGCTGGAACTCGACGTAGCCGCCGATGGCGCCGCCGGCCAGGGTGAAGTCGCCGGTGATCCGGGCGCCGGTGAGCTTGAGCGCGGTGACCCGGCCGGGGACGGGTTCGGGTCCGTGCAGCAGCAGCCGGGCGATCACCTCGGCGCGGACGGTGCGTTCCGGGCCCCACTCCTCGGCGGTGAACGGGTCGTCCGGTCCGGAGCTCTCGCCGTCGGGGCGGACGGCCTCGCCGGCGGGGGCGGGCAGGACGAGGTCGGCGGGGCCGGCGGCGCGCCCGGCGCGCAGGTCGTACACCTCGCCGCGGCGGAAGGCGGCCCACAGTCCGCGCTCGGTCTCGGTCCAGCCCCGCGGCGCCCGTTCCATCCGTCCGTCCCCCCGATGGATGATCTTGGTGGTGTCTCACTCTTCGTATCACGGACTGAAATGCCCGGCTGCCGGTTTTCGCCACTCCTTACACTTGGGCCTGTGATCTCTCGAATCGACCTCCGCGGCTCCGACCAGGACCCCCGCGACGTGCTGCCCCGTGCCGAGTTCGACGTGGAGGCCGCCCTTGAGAAGGTGCGGCCGATCGCGGAGGACGTACGCCATCGTGGCGTGGCGGCGTTGATCGAGATCACCGAACGCTTCGACGGCGTGCGGCTGACGTCCACCCGGGTCCCGGCCGAGCAGATCGCCGAGGCCCTGGAGCAGCTCGACCCGAAGGTGCGCGCCGCGCTGGAGGAGTCGATCCGCCGGGCCCGCGCCGTCCACGGCGACCAGCGCCGCACCGGCCACACCACGCAGGTGGTGCCGGGCGGCACCGTCACCCAGCGGTGGGTGCCGGTGGACCGGGTCGGCCTGTACGTGCCGGGCGGTCTGGCGGTCTACCCGTCCTCCGTTGTGATGAATGTGGTGCCCGCCCAGGAGGCCGGGGTGCGCGGCATCGCCGTCACCTCGCCGCCGCAGAAGGCGTTCGGCGGCCGGGTGCACCCGACCATCCTGGCGGCGTGCGCGCTGCTCGGCGTGGACGAGGTGTACGCGGTGGGCGGCGCCCAGGCGGTGGCGATGTTCGCGCTCGGCACCGAGGAGTGCGCGCCCGTCAACCTGGTCACCGGCCCGGGCAACATCTACGTCGCCGCCGCCAAGCGGCTGTTCGCCGGCCGGATCGGCATCGACTCAGAGGCCGGCCCGACCGAGATCATGGTGCTCGCGGACGACACCGCGGACGCCGCCGAGGTCGCCGCCGACCTGATCAGCCAGGCCGAGCACGGCCCGACCTCCGGCTCGGTGCTGGTCACCGCCTCGGTGGAGCTGGCCGACGCGGTCGAGGCCGAGCTGAAGACGCAGGTCGCCCGCACCCGGCACTCCGAGCGGGTGGCCGAGGCGCTGGGCGGCCCGCAGTCCGGGATCATCCTGGTCGACGGCCTCGACCAGGGCCTGGCCGTGGTCAACGCGTACGCCGCCGAACACCTGGAGATCCAGACCGCCGACCCGCACGCCGTCTCCGAGCGGGTGCGCAACGCCGGCGCGATCTTCCTCGGCCGCTTCACCCCGGTCTCGCTGGGCGACTACGCGGCCGGCTCCAACCACGTGCTGCCGACCGGCGGCTGCGCCTGCCACTCCTCGGGCCTGTCCGTGCAGACCTTCCTGCGCGGCGTCCAGGTCGTCGAGTACGACCGCGAGGCGCTGGCCGGGATCGCCGCGCACGTGGTCAACCTGTCCGAGGCCGAGGACCTGCCCGGCCACGGGGATGCTGTGAAGGCACGTTTTGTCGGAGACGAACTCAATTGGCACAGCGAGTGGACGGTTCCCGCCTCGTGACGAAGATCGACGACCTCCCCGTCCGGGACGAGCTGCGCGGCCAGTCCCCTTACGGCGCACCGCAGTTGGACGTGCCCGTCCAGCTGAACACCAACGAGAACCCGTACCCGCTCCCCGAGCCCCTGGTGGCCCGGATCGCCGAGCGGGTCGCCGACGCCGCCCGGCAGCTCAACCGCTACCCGGACCGGGACGCGGTGGAGCTGCGCACCGGCCTGGCGGCGTACCTGACCGACACCACCGGCCACGCCGTGACGAAGGACCAGGTGTGGGCCGCCAACGGCTCCAACGAGGTGCTCCAGCAGCTGCTGCAGACCTTCGGCGGGCCCGGCCGCACCGCGATCGGCTTCGAGCCCTCGTACTCGATGCACGCGCTGATCGCCCGCGGCACCGGCACCGCCTGGGTGTCCGGCCCGCGCAACGAGGACTTCACCATCGACGTGGACGCGGCCCGCGCGGCGATCGCCGAGCTGCGCCCGGACGTGGTGTTCATCTGCTCGCCGAACAACCCGACCGGCACCGCCGTCGAGGCCGACACGGTGCTCGCGCTGTACGAGGCCGCACAGGCCGCGAAGCCCAGCATGGTGGTGGTGGACGAGGCGTACGTCGAGTTCTCGCACCGCGCCTCGCTGCTCCCGCTGCTCGACGGCCGCCCGAACCTGGTGGTCTCGCGCACCATGTCGAAGGCGTTCGGTGCGGCCGGGCTGCGGCTCGGCTACCTGGCGGCCGACCCGGCCGTGGTCGACGCGGTGCAGCTGGTCCGGCTGCCGTACCACCTGTCGGCGGTCACCCAGGCGACGGCGCTGGCCTGCCTGGAGCACACCGACACGCTGCTCGGCTACGTCGCGCAGCTGAAGTCCGAACGCGACCGGCTGGTGGTCGCGCTGCGCGAGCTGGGCCTCGAAGTGACCGAATCGGACGCCAACTTCATCCAGTTCGGCCGCTTCGCCGACACCCGCGCGGTGTGGCAGGCGATCCTCGACCGGGGCGTGCTGATCCGCGACAACGGCGTGCCCGGACGACTGCGCGTCACCGCCGGTACCCCCGCCGAGAACGACGCCTTCCTGAGCGCCGTCTCCGCTGCAATCAAGGAGCTGTAAACCCGCAATGTCCCGTATCGGCCGCGTCGAACGCACCACCAAGGAGACCTCCGTCCTGGTCGAGATCGACCTCGACGGAACCGGCAGGACGGACGTCTCCACGGGCGTCGGGTTCTACGACCACATGCTCGACCAGTTGGGCCGCCACGGTCTCTTCGACCTCACCGTGAAGACCGACGGCGACCTGCACATCGACACCCACCACACCATCGAGGACACCGCGCTCGCCCTCGGCGCCGCCTTCAAGCAGGCGCTCGGCGACAAGGTCGGCATCTACCGGTTCGGCAACTGCACCGTCCCGCTGGACGAGTCGCTGGCGCAGGTCACGGTCGACCTGTCGGGCCGCCCGTACCTGGTGCACAGCGAGCCCGAGGGCATCGCCCCGATGATCGGCTCGTACGACACCACGATGACCCGGCACATCCTGGAGTCCTTCGTGGCGCAGGCGCAGATCGCCCTGCACGTCCACGTGCCGTACGGCCGCAACGCGCACCACATCGTCGAGTGCCAGTTCAAGGCGCTCGCCCGGGCGCTGCGCTACGCCTCCGAGCGGGACCCGCGGGCCGAAGGCATCCTCCCGTCCACGAAGGGCGCCCTCTGATGGCATCGGTCCTGATCTTCCTCGGCCTCTTCTTCGCCGCCGGCGTCTATTCGTTCTGGAAGCAGGCGAAGCCGAAGAGCGTGATCCTCGTCCTCGGCTTCGCCTCGGTCATGTGCCTGGCCGCCGGCATCCTGCGCTACTAGGAGCTTTGCGACATGAGCAAGAACGTGGTGGTGCTGGACTACGGCTCCGGCAATCTGCGCTCCGCCCAGCGCGCCGTCGAGCGGACCGGCGCCGACGTCACCGTCACCTCGAACTTCCAGCAGGCGATGGACGCGGACGGGCTGCTGGTGCCCGGCGTCGGCGCCTTCGAGGCGTGCATGCGCGGCCTGAAGGCGGTGCGCGGCGAGCAGATCATCGGCCGCCGGCTGGCCGGCGGCCGCCCGGTGCTGGGGATCTGCGTCGGCATGCAGATCCTGTTCGAGAAGGGCGTCGAGCACGGCGTGGAGACCGCGGGCTGCGACGAGTGGCCCGGCGTGGTCGAGCCGCTGGACGCGCCGGTCGTCCCGCACATGGGCTGGAACACCGTGGACGCCCCCGAGGACACCCGGATGTTCGCCGGGATGGACGCCGACACCCGGTTCTACTTCGTGCACTCCTACGGTGTGCGGCACTGGGCGCTGGAGACCCACTCCGAGAAGATCCGCGCCCCGAAGGTGGCCTGGACCACCCACGGGCAGCCCTTCGTCGCCGCGGTGGAGAACGGCCCGCTGTGGGCCACCCAGTTCCACCCCGAGAAGTCCGGCGATGCCGGCGCCGCCCTGCTGACCAACTGGGTCGACACCCTCTGAGGACTTGAGAGAACCGCTGACCATGACCAACCGCCTCGAACTGCTGCCCGCCGTCGACGTCCGGGACGGCCAGGCCGTTCGCCTGGTCAAGGGCGCCTCCGGCACCGAGACCTCCTTCGGCGAGCCGCTGGCCGCCGCCCTGGCCTGGCAGAACGCCGGCGCCGAGTGGCTGCACCTGGTCGACTTGGACGCCGCGTTCGGCACCGGCAGCAACCGCGACCTGCTCCGCGAGGTCACCGGCCGACTCGACATCAAGGTCGAGCTGTCCGGCGGCATCCGCGACGACGAGTCGCTGGCCGCCGCGCTCGCCACCGGCTGCACCCGGGTCAACCTCGGCACCGCCGCGCTGGAGAGCCCCGAGTGGGTCGCCAAGGTGATCGCCCAGCACGGTGACAAGATCGCCGTCGGCCTGGACGTGGTCGGCACCACCCTGCGCGGCCGCGGCTGGACCCGCGACGGCGGCCAGCTGTTCGACGTGCTGGCCCGCCTGGACTCCGAGGGCTGCGCCCGCTACGTGGTCACCGACGTCAACCGCGACGGCACCCTGACCGGCCCCAACCTGCAGCTGCTGCGCGACGTCTGCGCCGCCACCGACCGCCCCGTGGTCGCCTCCGGCGGCGTGTCGTCGCTGGACGACCTGCGCGCGATCGCCACCCTGGTGCCGGAGGGCGTCGAGGGCTCGATCGTCGGCAAGGCCCTCTACGAGCAGAAGTTCACCCTCGAAGAGGCCCTGGAGGCTGTGTCCCGATGACCGACGAAACCCCGGCCGCCGTCGCCCGCCGTTCCGCTGAGTCCCCCTTCGAGGACGCCTACGGAAGCTCTCGGGCGGTGGCGGCCGGGGATTTCGTCCTGGTCGCGGGCTGCACCGCCTTCGAGGACGGGGCCGTGCTGTCCGAGGGCGACCCGTACGAGCAGACGATCGCCGCGTTCAAGGTGGCGCTGGACGCGCTCGACCCCTACGGACTCACCGTCGCCGACGTGGTCCGCACCCGGATGTACCTGACCCACGTCCGGGACTGCGAGGCGGTCGGCCGCGCCCACAAGGAAATCTTCGACACGGTCCGGCCGGTCACCACCATGGTGGTGGTCGAGGGCCTGACCGACTCCCGCATGATGGTCGAGGTCGAGGTGGAGGCCCACCGGCCCGGCCTGGCCCGCACTCTGGAAGGCAAGCAGCCGTGACACTCGCAGTACGCGTCATCCCCTGTCTGGACGTGGACGCCGGACGCGTCGTGAAGGGCGTCAACTTCCAGAACCTGCGCGACGCCGGCGACCCGGTCGAACTCGCCAAGCTGTACGACACCCAGGGCGCCGACGAGTTGACCTTCCTCGACATCACCGCCTCGTCCGGCTCCCGGGAGACCACCTACGACGTGGTCCGCCGCACCGCCGAGCAGGTGTTCATCCCGCTGACCGTCGGCGGCGGCGTGCGCGCCGTCGAGGACGTCGACAAGCTGCTGCGGGCCGGCGCGGACAAGGTCGGCGTCAACACCGCGGCGATCGCCCGCCCCGAGCTGATCCGCGAGATCGCGCAGCGCTTCGGCCGCCAGGTGCTGGTCCTGTCGGTGGACGCCCGGCGCTGCCCCGAGGGCACCGAGACCGCCTCCGGCTTCGAGGTCACCACCCACGGCGGGCGGCAGGGCACCGGCCTGGACGCCGTCGAGTGGGCGGTGCGGGCCGCCGAACTCGGCGCCGGCGAGATCCTGCTGAACTCGATGGACGCCGACGGCACCAAGGACGGCTACGACCTGGAGATGCTCCGGGCCGTCCGCAAGCTCGTCTCGCTGCCCGTCATCGCCTCCGGCGGGGCCGGCAAGCTCGCCGACTTCGCGCCCGCCGTCGACGCCGGCGCCGACGCGGTGCTCGCCGCCAGCGTCTTCCACTTCGGCGACCTGACGATCGGCCAGGTCAAGGACGAGCTCCGCGCGACCGGGCACCCCGTCCGCTGAGCCGCCGCCGGGTCAGGCGCGGCGGGGCTCCGGCTCCAGGATCGCGAACTGCGCGCCGAACGGGTCGGCGAGCACCGCGATCCGCCCCACCGTCGGCACCTGCTCCGGCGGCACCAGGATGCTGCCGCCGGCCTTGCGGACCTGATCGGTCGCCAGCAGCGCGTCCGCCACCGCGAAGTGGACCAGCCAGCCGACGTTCACCCGCGGGTGCACGCCCGCCGCGCCGCCGAAGGACGCCTCGCGCGGGTCCTCGCCCTCGGCGGTGGACAGCACCGTGTAGTCCACGCCCGGCACCCCGCTGTCGCGCGCCCGCCAGCCGAACAGGGCCCGGTAGAAGCGCAGCGCCTTGGCGGCGTCGGAGGTGTGCAGCTCCGCCCAGCACAGCGCGTCGGTCTCCCGGACCGCCTCCAGCCCGCGGGTCCGGCCGGGCTGCCAGACCGCGAAGTCGCCGCCCGTCGGGTCGGTGAACTGCGCGAACCGGCCCTCCGCCATGACGTCCGACGGCGGCACCCGCACCGTGCCGCCGGCCTCGGCGACGGCCGCGGCGGTGCGGTCGGCGTCCTCGGTGCGGAAGTACACCGTCCAGGCGGGCAGCGCCTCCGCCTCGGTCAGCGGGCCGGCCGCCGCGACCGTGCGGCCCTCCTTGCGGAAGAAGCCGTAGCCGCCCGCGTCCGGGCCGCCCGACTCGAAGGTCCAGCCGAACACCGCGCCGTAGAACAGCTCGGACTCGGCCGGGTCCGGGCTGCCGAGGTCGATCCAGTTCGGCGATCCGGTCCGGAAATCGGTGCTGACCATGGGCGCTCCAGGGAGGGACGGGGTGGGCGGGGCCACCGCCAGGCTGGCACCTCCGGGCCGGGTGGAGCGGTGTGACGCGCCGTCAGTCCTCCGGCAGCGGCAGCGCCTCGGCCAGCTCGGCGACCGCCGCCGGCTCGCCCGTCACCGTCACCGCGGCCTTCGCGCCGCGCCCGAACAGGAACAGCACCAGCTCGCCGGGCTCCCCGGTCACCGTCACCACCGGCCGGTCGTGCCGACGGACCGTCACCTCCCGGCCGTCCGGGCGCACCAGCCGCAACGACACCGACGGGCGGCTGTCGCCCAGCCGGGCCGCCACCGGCACCCGCCGCCACAGCGCCTCGACCAACTCGGCCTTCGGCTCCTCCGGCCCGAACGGCACCGCCCGGCGGACGTCCTCCGCGTGCACGAAGTACTCCAGCAGGTTCGCCGCCTCGTCCACGCCCGGCAGGTTGAACGGCGACAGCGCGGGCGGACCCGAGCGGAAGGACTTCACCAGCGCCCCGTACGGGCGCTGCGCCACCCGGTCCTGCACCCGGTGCGTCCACCCGGCGAGCGCCCGCACCCTGATCCCGGCCGCCGCGTCCGGCCGCCCCTCCCGCACCACCAGGTGCGCCACCAGGTCCCTGGTCAGCCACCCCGCACACAGGGTCGGCCGGTCGGGGCCGGCCGCCGACAACAATCCGGAAAGACGGGCACGCTCGGCCCGCGCAAGGCTCGACATGCCGCCCAGCCTACGCAGCGGTCAGGCTTTGAACGTGAGCGCGCAGGTGATGCCGCGCATGCCCTGCTGGTAGAACTCCAACGGCAGGCCGACCGAGGTGCCGTGCCGCGGGCCGCCGGTGGTGCGCGCCAGGGCCTGCTTGGTCGGCTCCTTGCACAGGTCGGTCATGGTGCGGAAGATCGCCGGCAGGTCGGCCAGCCCGTCCGGCAGGTCCGCGTTGGCGATCGACTCGGCGTCGTGCGGCTGCTCGCAGGGGACGGCGGTGGGCTGCTGCACGTTGCTGAGCCGCGGCACCTGGAAGCACGTCCCCGGGGTGAAGTACGGGTACGGAATCACCTTGGTCGGACTCGGTGAAGGCGCTGGGGAGGAACTGGGGGGAGGCGGTGGGGCGGCGACCGGCCGGTGCGGGTCCGGCCACAGCAGAACGGCGGCCACCACCGCGATAATCGCCGCCACCGCCGCAGCCAGGACCGTCTTCTGTCGCCCACTCATGCCAACCCCCTGATTCCCACGCCATTGTGATGGCCTGCAGGTTGCCGCGTCAGTCCTTTTCGGACATCTGTTTGCGAAGCCTTTGCATGCGGATCAGTAGGATGACCCGCCTGTTGTATAGGTCGCCGAGGGAGGGCAACTGTCATGGGGGACAGCGGGTTTCGGGTGGAACCGGGCGCACTTGACCGATATGCGTCACTGCTCGCGGAGCAGTCCGAACAGCTGAGCAGGATCGCGTCGGTCACCGCCTCGATCACCATCGCGTCCGACGCTTTCGGACACCTGCCGAACGCCCAGCACCTGGCGTCGGCGTACCAGGAGCACGCCAACGCCAGCCGGCAGAACGTCGACAAGCTGGGAAGCGCCGTCGACGGCACCTCGCAGGGGCTCGCCGGCGTCTCGGAGAACTACGTGGCCCACGAGGAGTACGTGGCGCGCGTGATGGGCGGTGCTCAGTAATGACCTACAAGCCGAGCCCCAAGACGTCCACATCGGGCAAGTCGTCCTCGGGCGGCTCCGGCGGCAGCCACAGCCACGACAGCACCTCGCACCAGACGACGACGCAGCCGTCGCACACCACGCAGACGCCGCCGTCGCACACCACGCAGCCGCCGGCCGGCCCGGGGCACACCGCCCAGCCCTCGCCGTCGCACACGACCCAGCCGCCGGCCGGCTCGGGGCACCCGACGACGCCGCAGATGCCGGCGCCGCCGCACCTCCCGCAGCAGCCCTCGCCGTCGCACACCACGCAGCCCCAGCCGGCGCCGTCGCACCAGCCGGCGGGCGGCGACGACACGCCCGGGGTCGGGCCGATCGACCCGCGGGAGGGCTGGTTCAAGGGCAAGCTCAAGGACGGGGCCTCGACGGTCCTCGACGGCCTGAGCCAGCGCGCCGCCGACTGGGCCGGCGACCAGCTGTTCGGCCCGAAGGACCCGGCGCCCGAGTCGGGCGGTGGCGCCGGTGAGGGCGCCGCCGGCGGTGGCGAGGCCGGCGGCGGGCTCGGTGCGGTCATCGGCGCGGCCGCCGCGCAGGCCGCCGCGGCGGCGGCCGAGCAGAACCGCAACGGCCGCGAAATGATCGCCTACGGCCAGGCGCCTCCCGGCATCATGGAGCGCCAGAGCAACGCCTACGCCTGGGCGCACGCGCAGGTCGAGCAGGCGATGGCGAACCTCGACCCGGCGCAGCACCCCAGCCGGGGCGGCCTGGGCGGGGCGCTCGACGAGGCGGTCGAGTGGGCGCTGAAGGAGTCCGGCCTGATCGACATGCTGGAGAAGGTCACCGGCGACCTGGCCGAGCTGAACAACGCCGCCGAGGAGTGGCAGGCGCAGGCGCACGCCGTGCAGTCGGTCGCGCGCGAGCTGCGCAGCGGCGCGGTGCCGCTCTCCGAGGCGTGGGCGGGCGGGGCCAGCGACGCCTTCGGCGGGCACATGGGCGATGTCGCGGACGCGCTCGACCAGACCGCGGACGGCATGATGCAGACCGCGCAGATCATCAACTCGGCGGCGCAGGAGTGCGCGATGGCCGAGGGCATGGTGATCCAGATCATCAGCGAGGCGATCGAGGCGCTGATCGTGTCGCTGGCCGCCGAGGCGGTGATCGCGGTGTTCACCATGGGCATCGGCCTGATCGCGGACGCGCTGATCAGCGAGGCGGAGATCGCCACCTTCGTGGCCCGGGTGGCCCGGGTCTCCACCCAGCTGGCGCAGAAGCTGGAGGAGCTGCTGAAGGCGCTCAAGGAGCTGGGCAGCGCGGTGAAGGCCGTCCGCAACATGGAGGGCATCAGCAAGGCGCTGAAGGAGGTCAAGAACGTCAAGAAGGCGTTCGAGGGCATCCGCGAGCTGGAGCAGGGCGAGGGCCTCGCGGCGAAGGCGGCCAAGCAGCTCGACGAGCAGATCACCGGGAAGGTGAAGGACACCTTCGACAACGTGATGGGCATCAGCGACGACGACAACCTGCAGCGCGGCGACGGCACCGTGAAGGGCGGCCTCAAGGCGGCCGGGCAGTCCTCCTGGGCGGTCGCCAAGGAGGCCCTGACCGGCGACACCAACAAGGAAGCGATCAAGCAGGAACTCCTGCACGACGTGGGCCTGGCCCACGACCCGGCGCCGTACCGGGTGGACGAGTCGCGGATCTCGACCGCGTTCGGCTGATCGGAACCGGGCCCCGCCGCCGGAGCGGCGGCGGGGCCCGGCCGGGACGTCAGCGCCCCGCCGTCACCGCGCGGAACGCCTGCCGCTCGTCGGAGTCCTCGAAGTCCAGGGCGATCCAGGAGCCGTCCGCGAACAGCAGGTCCTGGCGGGCGGCCCAGACGTCGTTCGGGGTGTCGGGGCGCAGCCACCAGCTGCCGAGCGGGAGTTCGTACAGCGGGACGGCCCGGTAGTGCTCGGTGTGCTGCCCGTACGTCCAGCGGCTGAGGACCAGCAGCCGACGGTCCGTCAGCAGCACCGTGAAGTAGTCGTGGTCGGCGAGCAGCTTCTCGCCGGGCGTGGTCCGAACCGCCCGCCAGAACTGCCACGCCGTGCTGCCCTCGCCGCCGCTCAGCGAGCCGCCGTGCAGCGGCCGGCGCAGCGCCCGGTAGGCGCGCCGGGTCAGCGACAGGCCGTAGGGGCGGCGCATGTGCAGGTCCGGGACGAACAGGATGACCAGCCAGCGGGGCAGGAAGTACATCCAGAATCCGCGCCACAGGGCGACGAAGAAGTTGTGGATCCAGGTCAGCGGGGCGTAGCTCGCGGCCCGGACGGTGTCCCGGTCCCACCACAGCGGCGCCAGGCGGTCCAGCTTCATCGCCCAGGCGCCGATCATCGGCTCGCCGGGGTGGAGGTGCTCGCCCGCCGTCCGCTGGAGCCGGTAGTCGCCGAACGCGGCGGTGGGCAGTGGTTGCGACTGGTACTGGCTCACCCGTGAATTCCCCCAACTTGCACAGCAGTTCTGCTTTTTTGTCGGGGCTCAAACTACCGGGTCGGGGCCGCTCGCCCGGGCCGACCGGCGCGCCCTGCGAGAATGGGGGCATGTCGACCAACCCCGCCGCCCCCGGCAGCACCGCCCTGGACCCGGCGATCGCCGCCCGCCTCAAGCGCACCGCGGACGGCCTGCTGCCCGCCGTCGCCCAGCAGTACGACACCGGTGAGGTGCTGATGCTCGGCTGGATGGACGACGAGGCGCTGCACCGCACCCTGACCACCGGCCGCTGCACGTACTGGAGCCGCAGTCGCAACGAGTACTGGGTGAAGGGCGACACCTCCGGCCACGTGCAGCACGTCAAGCACGTCGCGCTGGACTGCGACGGCGACACCCTGCTGGTCAAGGTCGACCAGGTCGGCGCGGCCTGCCACACCGGCGACCGGACCTGCTTCGACGCCGACGTGCTGCCGCTGTCCCGCTAGCCTGTTCCCGACCATCCGCTCTCTCATCCGATCGGTGCCCCATGGAACTTGAGGCTTTCCGCACGCTCGCCGCAGACACCCGGGTCATTCCCGTCACCCGCCGGCTCCTCGCGGACGGCCTCACTCCGATCGGCGTGTACCGCAGCCTGGCCGCCGAGCGGCCCGGCACCTTCCTGCTGGAGTCCGCCGAACAGGGCAGCTGGGCCCGGTACTCGTTCGTCGGGGTGCGCTCCGGCGCGGTCCTGACGGTCGGTCGGGACGGCGGCGCGCGCTGGCTGGGCGAGCCCCCGGTCGGCATCCCGACCTCCGGCGACCCGCTGGAGGTGCTGCGCGCCACGCTGGCCGCCCTGCACACCCCGCGGCACCCCGACGACGGCCTGCCGCCGCTCACCGGCGGCCTGGTCGGCTATCTCGGCTACGACGTGGTCCGACGCCTGGAGAAGCTGCCCGAGCTCACCCCGGACGACCTGCAACTCCCCGAGCTGACCATGCTGTTGGCCACCGACCTGGCGGTGCTCGACCACGCCGACGGCACCGTGCTGCTGATCGCCAACGCCGTCAACCACAACGACCTGGCCACCGGCGTGGACGAGGCGTACGCCGACGCGGTGGCCCGGCTGGACGCGATGGAGGCCGACCTGCGTCGCCCCGTCGACCCGGGCCTGGCCACCTGGACGCCGACCGAGGTGGACGCGCACTCGCCGTTCGGCGGCGAGCCCTACCGCAAGGCGGTGGAGGTGGTGAAGGAGCGGATCCGGGCCGGCGAGGCGTTCCAGGTGGTGCCCTCGCAGCGCTTCGAGGCCCCCTGCGAGGCGTCCGCGCTGGACGTCTACCGCGTGCTGCGCACCACCAACCCCAGCCCGTACATGTACCTGTTCCGCTTCCCCGGCCCGGACGGCGGCGCGGAGGGCGGCTTCGACGTGGTCGGCTCCAGCCCGGAGGCCCTGGTGAAGGTCGCCGAGGGCGAGGCGATGGTGCACCCGATCGCCGGCACCCGGCACCGCGGCGCCACCGCGCTGGAGGACGCCGAGCTGGCCGCGGAACTGCTCGCCGACCCGAAGGAGCGGGCCGAGCACCTGATGCTGGTCGACCTGGGCCGCAACGACCTGGGCCGGGTCTGCGCGCCGGGCTCGGTCGAGGTGGTGGAGTTCATGGCGGTCGAGCGCTACAGCCACGTCATGCACATCGTCTCCACCGTCACCGGCAAGGTCGCCGAGGGCCGCAGCGCGTTCGACGTGCTCACCGCCTGCTTCCCGGCCGGCACGCTGTCCGGCGCGCCCAAGCCGCGAGCCATGCAGATCATCGAGGAGCTGGAGCCGACCCGCCGCGGCCTGTACGGCGGCTGCGTCGGCTACCTGGACTTCGCCGGCGACTCGGACACCGCGATCGCGATCCGCACCGCGGTGATCCGCGGCGGCACCGCGTACGTCCAGGCCGGGGCGGGCGTGGTCGCCGACTCCGACCCGCACGCCGAGGACACCGAGTGCCGCAACAAGGCCACCGCGGTGCTGCGGGCGGTCGCCGCCGCGAACACGCTGCGCTGAGCCACGCCACGCCAACGGCGGGGCGGGGCGCCCGGGGGCCGTGGGGGTCGGCGTGCCGTCGGGCGATGGCCTGTGGCCTATGGCCTGCGGCGTGGGGTGCGTGTCGGGCGGTGGCGGGTGGCGGTGCGCGGTCGGGGCTGTGGTGGTCGGGGCCGATGGCGTGCGGTCGGGCCTGCGGCGTGCGGTGGGTGTGGGGCGGTGGCGGGTGGCGGTGTGCGGTCGGGGACACTGGTCGGGTGAGTGAGACCCCCGCTGCCCCCAAGTCCCGAGGCACCCTCGCGCTGATGCTGCTGCTGACCGCGCTCGGCGCCGCGCTGGTGCTGACCGCGGTCGGCCGTACCTGGGCGGAGGGGGTGGCGCCGGGCACGGCCGGCGGCCGGATCGCGATCTCCGCCCCGGGCAGCAAGCTGACCGGGCTGCCGACCGGCATGGCGCTGGTGGCGATGGCCGCCGCCGTCGTGGTGTTCGCGGTGCGCGGCCGGGCCCGGCTGCTGGTGGGCCTGCTGACGGCGCTGGCGGGCGTCGGCGCGGTCGCCGGGGCGCTGATCGGCCGGACCGACACCGCGGGCCTGCACGCCCTGGCCGCCGGACAGCTCGGACTGACCAGCGCGCACGCCGAGGAGATCACCCGCACCGGCTGGCCGTGGGTGGCCCTGGCGGGCGGTCTGCTGCTGGTCGCGGCGGGCGTGGTGACGGCCCGTTTCGGCCGGAGCTGGCCCGCCATGGGATCCCGTTACGAGGCGCCGACCGGCCGTCGGAGGCCCGCCCCGGCCGGGAACAGTCCCGCTGACCTGTGGAAGGCCCTGGACCGCGGCGAGGACCCCACCGGCTGAGTGTGCTCGGGACCACGGTGGACCCCGCTTGGGGGAGCCGTGTTGGGCCCGGCACAATGGAGGTGTCAACCCGTCGAGCGCCGCCCAGGACCGCCCGATCGGGGCCCCGGAGATTCAAGGAGCACCAACAGATGGCTGCAGCAGCGCACGGCCACACCCCCGCCGCGTGGACGGGCGTGGTCATTTCCTTCGTCGGTTTCTGTGTGTCCGGTGTGGCCATGATCATGCCGAACGTCGTGCTGGTCATCGCGGGTCTCGCCGTGGTGCTGATCGGCGGCGTGGTCGGCAAGGCGATGTCGATGGCGGGCATGGGCAAGCAGCCCAGCAAGAACTTCGCGCCCGCGTCCACCGAGGAGCGCGCCGCGGTCACCGCGGCCTGACCTCGGGGACGGTACGAACGGCGGGCCGCGGGCCCGCCGTTCGGCGTTTTCCGGGGCGGTTCCCCGACCGGCCCGGGCACAATCGTGCCCGTGAACGCTCCTCCCGCTCCCGCCGCCGGCTCGGTGCCGCGCCGGCTGGTCCGTCCGCTGGCGGCGCTGGCCGCGGTGGCGATGCCCACCGCGTTCGTCGCCGCGGTCGACCCGAACACGCCCGGCCACTACCCGGTCTGCCCGGTGTTGCAGGCCACCGGCTGGTGGTGCCCCGGCTGCGGCGGCCTGCGCTGCGTGCACGCGCTGACCAGGGGCGACCTGCTGACCGCGGCCCACGACAACCTGCTGGTGACGCTGCTGGCGCTGACCGCGCTGGTGCTGTGGGCGCGCTGGACGGTGCGGGCGGTGCGCGGCCGCCCCGCGGGCGTCCGGCTGACCGGCCGGCAGACCGTGCTGCTGATGCTGGCGCTGGTCCTGTTCACGGTGGTCCGCAACCTCCCGATCGGCGCCGGACTCGCACCCCCGGTGGTCTGAAACACGCGCCCCGGCGGTCCGGCCGAGGGCCCGGGCCGGCCCGGAATCCGCGCCCGAACAGGCCCTGGGCACGCGCCCGGCGGTCCGCCGATCGAGACGCGCGCCGGTCGGATGCGGAGTGCGCCCCCCGGGCCCGATACCATCGAAAGGCCGAGGACGTGCACCTGTGTCCCCGGCCACACCAGCGATACACGATGGGGGCGCACGCGTGACTGTGCTCGACGAGATCATCGACGGGGTCCGGCAGGACCTCGCCGAGCGACAGGCCCGGACCTCCCTGGACGAGCTCAAGGAGCTCGCCGCGAAGGCACCCGAGGCGAAGGACGGCGTGGCCGCGCTGCGTGGCGACGGCGTCCGGGTGATCTGCGAGGTCAAGCGCTCCAGCCCGTCCAAGGGCGCGCTGGCGGCGATCGCCGACCCGGCCGCACTCGCGGTCGACTACGCGGCCGGCGGGGCCGCCGCGATCAGCGTGCTCACCGAGCAGCGCCGCTTCGGCGGTTCGCTGGCGGACCTGGACACGGTGCGCGCCGCGGTCGAGACCCCGATCCTGCGCAAGGACTTCATCGTCACCGCCTACCAGCTGTGGGAGGCCCGCGCGCACGGCGCGGACCTGGCGCTGCTGATCGTCGCCGCGCTGGAGCAGCCGGCTCTCGTCTCGCTGATCGAGCGGGCCGAGTCGATCGGGCTGACCCCGCTGGTCGAGGTGCACGACGAGGAGGAGATCGCCCGCGCGGTGGACGCCGGCGCGAAGATCATCGGCGTCAACGCCCGCAACCTGAAGACCCTCCAGGTCGACCGGAACACCTTCGGCAACGTGGTGGACGCCATCCCGGCGCACATCGTCAAGGTCGCCGAGTCCGGGGTCCGCGGCCCGCACGACCTGATCACCTACGCCAACCAGGGCGCCGACGCGGTGCTGGTCGGCGAGTCCCTGGTGACCGGCCGCGACCCGCGCACCGCGGTCGCCGACCTGGTCGCCGCCGGCGCCCACCCGGCGCTGCGCAACAACGGGCGGGGCTGACCCTCCGCCATGTCGATCGCCACCCGTCTCGCCCCCGGCTGCCGCCCGCGCGGCTGCCGCGCGCCCGCACGCCGGGTGCTGGGGCGGCGGGTGCGCTACGTGATCGGCTGCGAGCCCGGACAGGTCCCCGGACGCCGATGGCGCGGAACGCGCGGCTGAGCTCTCGCCGCCCGTTCCACCTTCACGCCGTCAACTTCCACACAGAGGACGCTTCATGTCCGAGCTCAACGTTCCGGGTACCCAAGTCCCGGACGCCCGCGGCTACTTCGGCGCCTACGGGGGCCGCTTCATCCCGGAGGCGCTGGTCGCCGCCGTCGAGCAGGTCGCCGAGGAGTACGAGAAGGCCAAGGCCGACCCGGCGTTCGCCGCCGAACTCGACGCCCTGCTGAAGGACTACACCGGCCGGCCCAGCCCGCTGACCGACGTCCACCGGTTCTCCGCCGAGGCCGGCGGGGCGCGGGTGCTGCTCAAGCGCGAGGACCTGAACCACACCGGCTCGCACAAGATCAACAACGTGCTGGGCCAGGCGCTGCTGACCCGCCGGATGGGCAAGACCCGGATCATCGCCGAGACCGGCGCCGGCCAGCACGGCGTGGCCACCGCCACCGCCTGCGCGCTGTTCGGCTTCGACTGCACGATCTACATGGGCGAGATCGACACCCAGCGCCAGGCCCTGAACGTGGCCCGGATGCGGATGCTGGGCGCCGAGGTGATCCCGGTCAAGTCCGGCAGCCGCACCCTGAAGGACGCCATCAACGAGGCGTTCCGCGACTGGGTCGCCAACGTCGACTCCACCCACTACCTGTTCGGCACCGTCGCCGGCCCGCACCCGTTCCCGATGATGGTGCGCGACTTCCACCGGGTCATCGGCATCGAGGCCCGGCAGCAGGTGCTGGACCGCACCGGGCGGCTGCCCGACGCGGTGGTCGCCTGCGTCGGCGGCGGCTCCAACGCGATGGGCATCTTCCACGAGTTCATCCCGGACGCGGGCGTGCGCCTGATCGGCTGCGAGGCGGCCGGCGACGGCGCCGACACCCCGAAGCACGCCGCCACCCTCACCAAGGGCGACCCGGGCGTGCTGCACGGCTCGCGCACCTACGTGCTGCAGGACGAGGACGGCCAGACCATCGAGTCGCACTCGATCTCGGCCGGCCTGGACTACCCGGGCGTCGGCCCCGAGCACGCCTGGCTGAAGGACACCGGCCGGGCCGAGTACCGCCCGGTCACCGACCGCGCCGCGATGGAGGCGCTGCGGCTGCTGTCCCGCACCGAGGGCATCATCCCGGCCATCGAGTCCGCGCACGCGCTGGCCGGCGCGCTCGAACTCGGCCGCGAGCTGGGCCCGGAGGCGACCATCCTGGTGTCGCTGTCCGGTCGCGGCGACAAGGACATGCACACCGCCGCCGAGTACTTCGGCCTCTACGACGACGCCGAGGGGACCAACTGACCATGGCCGACACCAAGCTCACCACCGCCCTCGCCGCCGCCAAGGCCGAGGGCCGGGCCGCGCTGATCGGCTACCTGCCGGCCGGCTTCCCGACCGTCGACGGCGGCATCGACGCGATCAACGCGCTGATCGACGGCGGCTGCGACGTCGTCGAGGTCGGCCTGCCGCACTCCGACCCGGTGCTGGACGGCGCGGTCATCCAGACCGCCGACGACATCGCGCTGCGCGGCGGCGTGAAGATCAAGGACGTGCTGCGCACCGTCGCCGAGGTCGCCGCGGCGCACCCGGCCGTGCCGGTGCTGGTGATGACGTACTGGAACCCGGTGGACCGCTACGGCGTGGCCCGGTTCGCCGCCGACCTGGCCGCGGCCGGCGGAGCGGGCTGCATCCTGCCGGACCTGCCGGTCGAGGAGTCCGCGGAGTGGCGCAAGGCCGCCGGGGAGCACGGCCTGGACACCGTGTTCGTGGTCGCCCCGTCCTCCAAGGACGCCCGCCTGGCCGAGGTCACCGCGGCCGGCTCCGGCTTCGTCTACGCCGCCGCGGTGATGGGCGTCACCGGCACCCGGTCCGCGGTCGGCAACCTGGCCGAGGACCTGGTGGCCCGGACCCGCGCCGCCACGGCGCTGCCGGTCTGCGTCGGCCTGGGCGTCTCCAACGCCGACCAGGCCGCCGAGGTCGCCGCCTTCGCGGACGGCGTGATCGTCGGCTCCGCGTTCGTCAAGCGCCTGCTGGAGGCCGCCGAGCCGGCGGCCGGCGTGGCCGCCGTCCGGGAGCTGGCCGCCGACCTGGCGTCGGGCGTGCGCCGCAAGTAGCGCGTCGGGCCGAGAGCCGTCCGGGATCAACTCCCGGGCGGCTCTTCGCCGTTTCCGGGCCGCCACCTGATCGGGTGAACTGTCCGGGCCGCTCGGTGATCTTGTCCCGGGCCGGCCGTTGAACCCGCTGACGGTCGGGCGGTGAAAGGGCGGGCGGATGGCTCGGGTGCAGAAGGCGGTCCTGCTGCGGGCGCTGCTGGCCGGGCTGGCGCTGGTCGCCGCGCTGGCCGGAAGCGGCGACGTGCAGCGGGAGTTGGCCCGCCGGGGCGCGGAGCGGGCGGTGGTGTGCCAGCAGTCGGAGGCGGAGTGCGGGCCGCCGGGACGATGATGCGCATCATCGGACATATGTCCACATAGCCTCACTCGTCCGGCGTAACTCGCGAATATGGAGGAACCACCCGCCATCCCCTACGGTTCATCAGGCAGGAATCCGTGGAGCGCGCCCGAGGGGGAACCGATGGCCAGTCAGCAGGCCGAACACGACCGGGTGAGCGGGTTTCGCCGGGTGGTGGACGGCCCGGCGGCGGAGTGGTTCGGGCTGGCGGTGCGGCTGGGCCTGGCCGTGGTGTGGGGCTGGGCCGGGCTGGCGAAGGTCGCCGACCCGGCGGAGGCGGCGCAGGCCGTACGGGCCTACGAGATCCTCCCCGAGGCGCTGGTGAAGCCGGTCGGCTGGGGGCTGCCGTTCCTGGAGCTGGCCCTGGCGGTGCTGCTGGTGCTGGGCCTGGGGACCCGGGTGGTCGCGGTGATCTCCGCGACGCTGCTGCTGGTGTTCATCGCCGGCATCTCCTCCGCCTGGGCGCGCGGCATCTCGATCGACTGCGGCTGCTTCGGCGGCGGCGGCACGGTGGACGAGTCGAAGACCACGTACCTGCAGGAGATCCTCCGCGACATCGGCTTCCTGCTGCTGTCGGCCTGGCTGATCCTCCGTCCCCGCACCAAGCTCTCGGCGGACGCCTGGCTGGCCGCCTGAGGTGCCGCACCGCCCACCCATCGAAGAGAACCGACCCCCTGGACCATGGCAGAAGACCTCATGAGCGAGAAGAACGAAGAAGGCAAGCGCAGCGCCCGTGAGCGGATGCTGGAGGAACGGGCGGGTCAGGAGGCCCGGGCGAAGCGGAACAAGAAGCTGGTGGTCGGCGGCGCGGTGATCGCGGTGATCGCCGCCGCCGTGGTGGTCGGCGTGGTGGTGCAGAACCAGCGCTCCAAGCCGGAGACCCCGACCGCCGCCCCGGCGGGCACCATCGGCGACAAGAACCTGATCATCCCGGTCGGATCCGCCGACGCCCCGTCCACCCTCACCGTGTACGAGGACCCGCGCTGCCCGGCCTGCGGCAGCTTCGAGCGCGCCTTCTCGCCGACCATCGACCAGCTGGAGGACGCCGGCAAGATCTTCGTCAACTACCACATCGTCTCGTTCATCGACCGCTCGCTGGGCGGCAACGGCTCCAAGTACGGCGCCAACGCGCTGGGCTGCGCGCAGAACGCCGGGCACTTCCGGGACTTCCACGACGTGCTGTACCGCAACCAGCCGGGTGAGACCGAGGACACCTTCGGCAGCAAGCAGACCCTGGTCGACCTGGGCAAGCAGGTGCCGGGCCTGGACAACCCCGAATTCCAGTCCTGCGTCGACACCAACCGGTTCAGCGGCTGGGTGTCCGCGGTCCAGCAGGACTTCGACAAGTCCAGCTTCAAGTCCACGCCGACGGTGCTGCTCAACGGCCAGCCGATCTACCCGAAGAAGGGCGACGAGCAGATCAGCCAGGAGAACCTGGTGAAGTGGGTGGACGAGGCCAACCAGGGCAAGCCGCTGGGAACCCCCGGCTCGCACGGGCAGAGCCCGGCGCCCACCTCGACCGCCGTCGAGAGCAACACCCCGCCGTCGCCCTGACCGCCGAAGGACCGACCGGGAGGTTTGATGCTTCCGTGACCCGCACCGGTGCCGGTATGACGGGCGGGACACGGTAGCGTCGAGGATGTCATGGATCTCGCATACATTCCGAGCCCGTCGCGGGGCGTCCTGTACCTGGGACCCATCCCGCTGCGCGCCTACGCCTTCTGCATCATCGTCGGTGTCCTCGTGGCCGTGTGGCTCGGCAGCAGGCGCTGGGTCGCTCGCGGCGGCGGTCGGCACACGGTCGGCGACATCGCCGTCTGGGCGGTGCCGTTCGGCCTGGTCGGCGGTCGGCTGTACCACGTCATCACCGACAACCAGCTGTACTTCGGCGAGGGCAAGCACCCGCTCGACGCGCTGAAGATCTGGCAGGGCGGCCTCGGCATCTGGGGCGCCATCGCCCTCGGTGCGGTCGGCGCCTGGATCGGCGCCCGCCGCCGCGGCGTCCCGCTGCCCGCCTGGGCCGACGCGGTCGCCCCCGGCATCGCGCTCGCCCAGGCCGTCGGCCGCTGGGGCAACTGGTTCAACCAGGAGCTGTACGGCAAGCCCACCACGCTGCCCTGGGGCCTGGAGATCGACAAGACCCTGCCGAACGGCGAAGTGGTCACCGGCACCTACCACCCGACCTTCCTGTACGAGTCGCTCTGGTGCGTGCTGGTCGCGGTGCTGGTGATCTGGGCCGACCGGCGCTTCACCCTCGGCCACGGCCGGGCCTTCGCGCTGTACGTCGCCGCCTACACGGTGGGCCGGTTCTGGACCGAGTACCTGCGGATCGACGAGGCGCACCGCTTCTTCGGCCTGCGGCTCAACGACTGGACGGCGATCCTGGTCTTCCTCGGCGCGGTGGCCTACATCGTGGTCGTCGGCAGGCTGCGCCCCGGCCGCGAGGACCCGGACGAGATCGACCCGCAGGCCACCCTGGAGCGCGCCGAGGCCGCGGCCGGCACCGCGGACGCCCCGGCCGGCGACACGCCGAAGGACGCGAAGGACACCGGGACGTCCGGCGGCGCGAAGGACGCCGGGACGTCCGAGGACGCACAGGACGACCAGGGCGTGAAGGCCGCGGAGGGCTCCGAAAAGTCCTCCTGAGCACGCCAGTTGACCCTCCCCGGGGCCGTTCCGCCACCATCGGCGGGGCGGCCCCAACTGCCTTTGGTCAGGCTTACTTTGCTGGAAACTCGCAGGTCAAACGGCTAGTTTCGAGGGGCACGAGCAACCTGTTCGGAACCCGGCAGGGGGGTTCTTCGCCGTGCCCGGAAGGGGAGCCGCCCGCATGAGCACCATCACCGCCGACCAGCACACCGACAGCCCGCAGCCCCGGATACCCGCCGACGGCCACCACCGGGACGTCAACGGCGGCTGGCTGCGGCCGGCCGTGTTCGGCGCGGTGGACGGCCTGGTGTCCAACTTCGCGCTGATGACCGGCGTGGTCGGCGGCGCCGCCGAGCCGAGCACCGTGGTGCTGACCGGACTGGCCGGCCTGGCGGCCGGCGCGTTCTCCATGGCGGTGGGGGAGTACACCTCGGTGGCCTCCCAGCGCGAGCTGGTGGAGGCCGAGCTGGAGGCCGAGCGGATCGAGCTGAAGCGCAACCCGCACGGCGAGCTCGCCGAGCTGGCGCAGCTGTACGTGGCCAAGGGCGTGGACCCGGAGCTGGCGATGGAGGTCGCCCGCCAGCTGTCCGCCGACCCGGACACGCTGCTCGCCGTGCACGCCCGCGAGGAACTCGGCGTGGACCCGGAGGACCTGCCCTCGCCGCTGATCGCCGCCGTCTCCTCGTTCGGCTGCTTCGCGCTGGGCGCGCTGCTGCCGGTGCTGCCCTACCTGCTGGGCGCGACGGCGCTGTGGCCGGCCGCGCTGCTGGCGATGCTCGGCCTGTTCGCCTGCGGCGCGGCGGTGGCCCGGGTGACCGCCCGCACCTGGTGGTTCAGCGGCCTGCGCCAGCTGGCGCTGGGCGGCGCGGCGGCGGCCGTCACCTTCCTGCTGGGCCGGCTGATCGGCGGGGCGATCGGCTGACCGGGCCCCGGACGGGCTTGTACGAACACCCAGACCTCTGCATGACTATGCATTCGGGTGCGTGATGTTCCACACATGGGCAGGGGTGCTCGCCTTGCCCTAGTCTCAACATCCGGTCGCCGACCCGCACAATCCCAAGCGGGGTCGGCGTCCCGGTCCGGGAATCCCAGGTCAACCCCTGGCAAAGATCGTTCCATGGGCGTTTCGCCCCTGTTTCGTCCCTCTCGACCCCGGGCACACTGGTCTCGACGCGCGACGCTGCGCCTACCCTCCATCCGGTCCGTGACCTGGGGTTGCGTCCGCGATGCGGACGCAGAATCCCACTTCCCGGGACGCCCGGCATCATGTAACCTGCACCGACCAATTCGCATCAGGGCCAACGTCGTCCCTTTGCATCAAGCAACTGATCACGACGACGGGAGAGCCGATGCTGTCTGCATCCATGCACTCCGGCCACGAGGACACCCGGGCCGCCGGCCCCTACGCCCTCGTTCCGGACGCGCGTCCCCAGGCCCAGGGTCTGTACGACCCGCGCAACGAGCACGACGCCTGCGGCGTCGGCTTCGTGGCCACGCTGACCGGTGTCGCCGACCACCGGATCGTCGAGCAGGCCCTGACCGTACTGCGCAACCTGGAGCACCGCGGCGCCACCGGCGCCGAGCCCGACTCCGGCGACGGCGCGGGCATCCTGACCCAGATCCCGGACGCGTTCCTGCGCGCCAACGTCGACTTCGAGCTTCCCGCGGCCGGCTCCTACGCGGTCGGCATCGCCTTCCTGCCGGTCGACGAGGACGCGGCGGCCGCCGCTGCCGCCCGGATCGAGGCGATCGCCGCCGAGGAGGACCTGACCGTCCTCGGCTGGCGCGACGTCCCCACCGCCCCCGAACTGCTGGGCGCCACCGCGCGCTCCGTCATGCCGCGCTTCCGCCAGCTGCTGCTGGGCCACGGCGAGCGCGCGGGCATCGAGCTGGACCGGATCGCGTTCGTGGTGCGCAAGCGCGCCGAGCGGGAGGCCGGGGTGTACTTCCCCTCGCTGTCCGCCCGGACCCTGGTCTACAAGGGCATGCTGACGACCGGTCAGCTGGAGCCGTTCTTCCCCGACCTGTCGGACCGGCTGTACGCCTCCGCGATCGGCCTGGTGCACTCGCGGTTCTCCACCAACACCTTCCCGAGCTGGCCGCTGGCCCACCCGTACCGTTTCGTCGCGCACAACGGCGAGATCAACACGGTCAAGGGCAACCGCAACTGGATGACCGCCCGGGAGTCCCAGCTCGCCACCGACCTGATCCCCGGCGACCTGGGCCGGATCTTCCCGGTCTGCACCCCGGACCACTCCGACTCGGCGTCCTTCGACGAGGTGCTGGAGCTGCTCCACCTCGGCGGCCGGTCGCTGCCGCACGCGGTGCTGATGATGATCCCGGAGGCGTGGGAGAACCACGCCACCATGGACCCGGCCCGCCGCGCGTTCTACCAGTACCACTCCAACCTGATGGAGCCCTGGGACGGCCCGGCCTGCGTCACCTTCACCGACGGCACCCGGATCGGCGCCGTCCTGGACCGCAACGGCCTGCGCCCCGCCCGGTACTGGATCACCGAGGACGGCCTGGTCGTGCTCTCCTCCGAGGTCGGCGTGCTCGACATCGAGCAGGACCGGGTGGTCAGGAAGGGCCGCCTCCAGCCCGGCCGGATGTTCCTGGTCGACACCGCCGAGCACCGGATCGTCGCGGACGAGGAGATCAAGTCCGCGCTCGCCGCCGAGCACCCCTACGAGGAGTGGGTCGCCGGCGGACAGATCCAGCTCGCCAAGCTCCCCGAGCGCGAGCACATCGCCCACACCCACGCCTCGGTGACGCGCCGTCAGCAGACCTTCGGCTACACCGAGGAGGAGCTGCGGGTCATCCTCGCGCCGATGGCCAAGACCGGCGCCGAGGCGCTCGGCTCGATGGGCACCGACTCGCCGATCGCCGCGCTCAGCGAGAAGCCGCGCCTGCTGTTCGACTACTTCACCCAGCTGTTCGCCCAGGTCACCAACCCGCCGCTGGACGCCATCCGCGAAGAGCTGGTCACCTCGCTGCACAGCAACCTCGGCCCCGAGGGCAACCTGCTGGACGCCACCCCGGCGCACTGCCGCTCGGTCGGCATCACCTTCCCGGTGATCGACAACGACGAGCTGGCCAAGCTGGTCCACGTCAACGCGGACGGCGACCAGCCCGGCCTGAAGGCCGTCACGCTGTCCGGCCTGTACAAGGTCGCGACCGGCGGCCAGGGCCTGGCCGCCCGGCTCGCCGAGATCGCCGCCGAGGCCGACGCGGCGATCGCCGACGGCGCCCGGATCGTCGTCCTCTCCGACCGGCACTCGGACGCCGAGCACGCGCCGATCCCGTCGCTGCTGCTCACCTCGGCGATCCACCACCACCTGATCCGCACCAAGCAGCGCACCCAGGTGTCACTGCTGGTCGAGGCGGGCGACGTCCGCGAGGTGCACCACGTCGCGCTGCTGATCGGCTACGGCGCCGGCGCGGTCAACCCGTACCTGGCGATGGAGTCCGTCGAGGACCTCGTCCAGCAGGGGGTCTTCGTCCAGGGCGCCGAGCCCGAGAAGGCGATCAAGAACCTGATCAAGGCGCTCGGCAAGGGCGTGCTGAAGGTGATGTCCAAGATGGGCATCTCCACCGTCGCCTCCTACCGCGGCGCGCAGGTCTTCGAAGCCATCGGCCTGTCCCAGGAGTTGGTGGACGCCTACTTCGCCGGCACCACCACCAAGCTCGGCGGCATCGGCCTGGACGAGATCGCCAGGGAGACCGCCGCCCGGCACGCCAAGGCGTACCCGGCGTCCGGCATCTCCGCCGCGCACCGCGCGCTGGAGATCGGCGGCGAGTACCAGTGGCGCCGGGAGGGCGAGCCGCACCTGTTCGACCCGGACACGGTGTTCCGGCTCCAGCACTCCACCCGCACCCGGCGCTACGACATCTTCAAGCAGTACACGGACCGGGTGAACGCCCAGTCCGAGCGGCTGATGACGCTGCGCGGCCTGTTCCGGCTGGACGGCCTCGGCCGGGCCCCGATCCCCGTCGACGAGGTCGAGCCGGTCTCCGAGATCGTCAAGAGGTTCTCCACCGGCGCGATGTCCTACGGCTCCATCTCGATGGAGGCGCACGAGACCCTCGCCATCGCGATGAACCGGCTCGGCGGCAAGTCCAACACCGGCGAGGGCGGCGAGGACCCGGACCGCCTGTACGACCCGGAGCGCCGCTCGGCGATCAAGCAGGTCGCCTCCGGCCGGTTCGGCGTCACCTCCGAGTACCTGGTCAACGCCGACGACATCCAGATCAAGATGGCCCAGGGCGCCAAGCCCGGCGAGGGCGGCCAGCTGCCCGGCCACAAGGTCTACCCGTGGGTGGCGAAGACCCGGCACTCCACCCCGGGCGTCGGCCTGATCTCCCCGCCGCCGCACCACGACATCTACTCCATCGAGGATCTGGCGCAGCTGATCCACGACCTGAAGAACGCCAACCCGGACGCCCGCATCCACGTGAAGCTGGTCTCCGAGGTCGGCGTCGGCACGGTCGCGGCCGGCGTCTCCAAGGCGCACGCCGACGTGGTGCTGGTCTCCGGCCACGACGGCGGCACCGGCGCCTCGCCGCTGACCTCGCTCAAGCACGCCGGCGGCCCCTGGGAGCTCGGCCTCGCCGAGACCCAGCAGACCCTGCTGCTCAACGGCCTGCGCGACCGCATCGTGGTGCAGACCGACGGCCAGCTGAAGACCGGCCGCGACGTCGTCATCGCCGCCCTGCTGGGCGCCGAGGAGTTCGGCTTCGCGACCGCCCCGCTGGTGGTCTCCGGCTGCATCATGATGCGGGTCTGCCACCTGGACACCTGCCCGGTCGGCGTCGCCACCCAGAACCCGGTGCTGCGCCGGCGGTTCAACGGCAAGCCCGAATTCGTGGTCAACTTCTTCGAGTTCATCGCCGAGGAGGTCCGCGAGATCCTCGCCGAGCTGGGCTTCCGCTCGCTGGAGGAGGCCGTCGGCCACGCCGAGCACATCGACGCGCGCGCCGCGATCGACCACTGGAAGGCCGCCGGGCTCGACCTCGCCCCGCTGTTCCACGTCCCCGACCTGCCCGAGGGCGCGGCCCTGCACCGCACCACCGAGCAGGACCACGCCCTCGACAAGGCCCTCGACAACCAGCTGATCGAGCTCGCCGAGGACGCCCTGGAGCGCGGCGACGCCGTCCGCATCCAGCTGCCGATCCGCAACGTCAACCGCACGGTCGGCACCATGCTCGGCCACCGGGTGACCAAGAAGTACCGCGGCGAGGGCCTGCCCGAGGGCACCATCGACGTCACCTTCACCGGCTCGGCCGGCCAGTCGTTCGGCGCCTTCCTCCCCAAGGGCGTGACGCTGCGCCTGGAGGGCGACGCCAACGACTACGTCGGCAAGGGCCTGTCCGGCGGCGTGATCGTGGTCCGCCCGGCCCGGGACGCTGCCGCGATCGGCGCCGACGCGCAGCACCACGTGATCGCCGGCAACACCATCGGCTACGGCGCCACCGCGGGCCGGATCCACCTGCGCGGCAAGGCCGGTGAGCGGTTCGCGGTCCGCAACTCCGGCGCCACCCTGGTGGTGGAGGGCGTGGGCGACCACGGCCTGGAGTACATGACCGGCGGCCGGGTGGTCGTCCTCGGCGAGACCGGCCGCAACCTGGCGGCGGGCATGTCCGGCGGCGTCGCCTACGTGCTGGACCTGCGCCCCGCCAACGTCAACAGCGGCATGGTGGGCATCGAGGCCCCGGGCGCCGCCGACCGCGAATGGCTGCGCGAGACCGTGCAGCAGCACTACGAGGAGACCGGCTCCACCGTCGCCGCCGAGCTCCTGGCCGACTGGGGCAGCGGGGTCTCCCGCTTCTCCACGATCATGCCGACCGACTACAAGGCAGTGCTCGCCGCCAAGGACGCCGCCGAGCGCGACGGCCTCTCCGAGGCCGACACCACCGCGAAGATGATGGAGGCGGCACGTGGCTGACCCCAAGGGCTTCCTGACCACGCCCAAGCAGCTGGCGGAGCGCCGTCCGGTGGACGTGCGACTGCGCGACTGGAACGAGGTCTACGTCGAGCGCAGCCTCCTTCCGATCATCACCGAGCAGGCCGGACGCTGCATGGACTGCGGCATTCCGTTCTGCCACAACGGGTGCCCGCTCGGGAACCTGATCCCCGAGTGGAACGACCTCGCGTACCGGGACGACTTCGTCGGCGCCATCGAGCGGCTGCACGCCACCAACAACTTCCCGGAGTTCACCGGCCGCCTGTGCCCGGCTCCGTGCGAGTCGGCGTGCGTGCTCGGCATCAACCAGGACGCGGTGACCATCAAGAACGTCGAGGTCACCATCATCGACAAGGCCTGGGACCGCGGCGGCGTCACCCCGCAGGTCCCGGAGCGGCTGTCCGGCAAGACCGTCGCCGTGGTGGGCTCCGGCCCGTCCGGCCTGGCCGCCGCCCAGCAGCTCACCCGGGCCGGGCACACCGTGGTCGTCTACGAGCGCGCCGACCGGATCGGCGGGCTGCTGCGCTACGGCATCCCCGAGTTCAAGATGGAGAAGCGCCACATCAACCGCCGCATCGAGCAGATGCGAGCGGAGGGCACCCGGTTCCGCACCGGCGTCGAGGTCGGCGTCGACCTCACCGGCCAGGACCTGCGCTCCCGCTTCGACGCCGTCGTGATCGCCGCCGGCGCCACCACCGCCCGTGATCTGCCCGTCCCCGGGCGGGAGTTGAACGGCATCCACCAGGCGATGGAGTATCTGCCGCTGGCCAACAAGGTCCAGGAGGGCGACTACGTCGACTCCCCGATCTCGGCCAAGGGCAAGCACGTCGTGGTGATCGGCGGCGGCGACACCGGCGCCGACTGCGTCGGCACCGCGCACCGTCAGGGCGCGGCCTCCGTCACCCAGTTGGAGATCATGCCGCGGCCCTCGGAGGAGCGTCCGGCCGGTCAGCCGTGGCCGACCATGCCGATGACGTACAAGGTCACCTCCGCGCACGAGGAGGGCGGGGAGCGGATCTACTCCGTCTCCACCACGCACTTCGCGGGCGACGAGGAGGGCAGCGTCCAGGAGCTGCACCTGGTCGAAGTCGCCTTCAAGGACGGCAAGTTCGAGCCCGTGCCCGGCAGCGAGAAGGTGATCCCGGCGCAGCTGGTCACCCTCGCCATGGGATTCACCGGCACGGACGTCAAGAACGGCCTGGTCGAGCAGCTGGGCGTCGACCTCGACGCCCGCGGAAACATCGCCCGCGACGGCAAGTTCGGCACCAACGTCTCCGGGGTGTACGTTTGCGGTGACGCCGGTCGCGGTCAGTCGCTGATCGTCTGGGCGATCGCGGAAGGCCGCTCGGCCGCCGCGGCGGTCGACAAGTATCTGGGTGGCAAGACACCGCTCCCCGCCCCGATCAGGCCGACCGACCGTCCCCTGGTGGTCTGACCCCCACCGCCCCAAGAACGCCAGCCCCCCTCCCGGGGGGCACGGCCGACAAATACCGACCCGCCAGAGCCGCCGGGATCCGGTAGACGCCTGCCCCTTTCCCCGACCAGGTCTAGGGCAGGCGTCGTTGTTTGTTCCTACAGGTCGGCACGACCGACAACGGACACCCCTGTCCGCCCCCGGCCGCGCCGACCGTTCAATTCAGTCCGCCCGCGGACGCCAGGCCGCGGCCTGTCCCGCTGCGACCCGGCCGCAGACCAGCGCGACGGCCGCGCCGGAGACGGCGACGACGGACAGGCCCACGACGATGACCGGCAGCGACATCGTGCCGCCCTTGCCGAGATTGATCAGCAGCCGGCCCAGGAGCGCGGCCACCACGGCCCCGGCGATACCGACGCAACCCAGCGGAAGGGCGAGATTCCAGAACGCGATGCCCCGGTAGAACCGCGCGTCGGCGCGGTACGAAGCCAACGGGCCGAGCGCCTCGGCCTGTTCGAGGAAGATGCCGGCCGCGCCGAGCGACCCGGCCAGGGCCAGCGAGAGCAGGCCGAGCAGTGCGACATCGGGAAGCCAGCGGATCTGCGCGGCCTGAGCGACCGTGCCGAGGAACCAGGACTGCCCCGGACGACTCGTCATGGGACCGATGAGATGGGTGTACGCGGCCCGTTCGATCGCGGACACGCCCGGCTCACCGTCGCGGTTGAGGATGAGGAACCCGTAGAGCGCGAGATCGCCGCCGGTCGCCGGGTCCGCGCAACCGCAGACCGTCTCCACCGGGGCACTGACCAGTTCGTCGCTCAGCAGGACGGTGCGGCCGAGCGGGGTCAGGCTCTCGAAGGCCTCCTTCGGGGCGACGGGTTCGGCGGGACAGGCCCGGAGGCGTCCGAGCTCGGCGAGCGCCTCGCACCGACCGGTGACGGACAGCAGCGGAGAGTTGTTCGTGGAGTCCGGCAGCGGCGCGTAGCGCAGGGTACGGGACGGCCCGACGGCCGCGACGAACCCCTCCGCCGTGGCGGGGATGTTGCGCGAGCGGACCTGGATCAGGGTGGCACCGGACTGTTCGAATCGTTGCCGGGCCTGTTCCGCGGGGCCGGTGAACTGGGTGGTCAGGACCTGTCCGATGGTCACCACGCCGAGCCCGACCAGCAGGGCCGCGCTGAGCCGGGCCAGGGTGGCGGGGCGAGCGGCCAGCCACCTTCCCGCGATCAGCCGCCCTGCGTCGCCCCGCGCGGCGCCGCGCTCGGCGAGCACGCGTCCCAAGCGGCGGGCCACTTGGGACGCCGTGTGCGGCAGGGTGACGAGTGCGACCGCCGCGCCGAGGAAGAACCCGGCCCGCCCCTCCACCCCACGGGCGTTCGAGCCCCAGGCGGCGGCCGCGAGCCCGACGGCGAACACCGGAGGCGCCCACCGGGTGGGCCTGGCCGGCACCCTGGTCGGCCGGGTGCCCGTGCGCACCGGACGGCGGATGCCGGCGGCCACGACCATCGCCAGCAGGGCGGCCAGTGTCCCGGCCGCGGTCGGCGGCAGCAGTGGCAGGGCCGCGCGGAGATCCTCCGACCAGGCCACGTAGCCGGTGAACGGCAGCGTCGGCGAGGTGGGAGAGAGGGCCGCTGCCAGCGCGAGCCCGGTGCCGACCCCGGCCGCGAGCGGGAGGGCGGCCTCACCGGCGAGGACCAGCGCGCGCCGCCCGGTCGGTGCGCCGAGCGCGTCCAGCACGGCCAGGCGTCGGTCGCGGGACTCGGACCGGCTGCGGACCGCGACCAGGACCAGCGCCGCGCACGGCAGCCCCGCCATCAGCAGCAGCAGGATCAGCAGGTCGCCCAGGCTCCGGTCGAACTGGTGACTGCCGATGAAGAAGAAGACCCGGTCGGGGTTGCCGAACCCGCCGATGTAGGAGGTCCGTTCCTCGACCTCGGCGAAGAACTCCGGCCGAACCGGGTTGGTGTAGACGACCAGTTCGGCGCCGTCGGCCAGGCCCTCGTGCGTGATCGTGCCGGCGAGTGTCCCGTAGCGGTCCGCAGTCGTGCTGTCCGCGGCGAGCAGCGCGGGGGAGAGGAAGGCCTCGCCGGGAGCCGGCCAGCGGGGCAGTCCGGGCGGCGGCGGAGTGTCCGGACGCAGCGGCCGGACGAAGATCACGGAGATGCTGCGGCGGTCGACGTTGTCCGGTCGCTCCCACCAGCGGGCCACCGCGGACGCGTGTTCGGACTCGGCGACCGGCACGGGATTCCGGGCCGTCATTCGCCGGTCGCGTTGCTCGTGGACGGTCCCGGAGCACACCGCGGCCCACGCGGTGAGGAAGGTGAGCAGAGCGGCGAAGAACAGCGAGGCCCGGTGCACGCTGCCGGCCCGTCCCCGGCCGGCCCGGTGTCCGATCGCCAGGACGAGCCGGAACCGCCCCTTTGCCGACCGGTCGGTGCGGCTCACCGGGGGACCTCCGCGTCGTCGACCGGCGCAAGGCGACCGTCGGACATGGTGAGCACCCGGTCGGCGCGGGCCGCCACCTCCGGGTTGTGGGTGACCACGACGAGGGCGCAACTGTGCTTCGACGGCAGGGAGAACAGGAGGTCCGCGACGGTCTCGGAGGCCTTCCCGTCGAGCGCGCCGGTCGGCTCGTCGGCCAGCACGACCTGCGGCTGCCCTATCAACGCTCGCGCCACGGCGACCCGTTGACGCTCGCCGCCGGACAGCGATCCGGTCTCGGCGCCGGGCGCGGTCGGCACTCCGAGACCGTCGAGCAGCCTCGTCCCGCGGGCGTACGCTTCCTCCTTGGACGCGCCGGCGAGCAGCGCCGGCAGCACGGTGTTCTCCAACGGGCTGAGCTCGGGGAGGAGTTCGCCGAACTGGTAGATCATTCCGACGCTGCGCAGGCGCACCGCGGCGCGGCGGCCGGCGCTGAGCCCGGCGAGGTCCCGCCCGGCAATCCGGACCGTTCCCCGGCTCGGCTCCAGCAGCCCGGCGAGGAGGCTCAGCAGCGTGCTCTTGCCGCACCCGCTCGGACCGGTGACGGCGACGCTCTCTCCGGCCCGGACCCGCAGGTTCACCGCCCTCAGCAGCGTTCTGTTCGCGATCCCGTAGTGCAGGTCGCTCGTCTCGATCCCGCCGAGCGCGGATTCGCTCGGGTTCATATCCGCTCCCCATTGATTGCCGCGTGCACATGACGCCGGGGGCGGCGCCGACCGGCGCGCCGCCCCTGGCAGGTTCACTGGATCCGGGTGCCGTTCCAGTTGTCGATCGCCGACGAGCAACTGGCGTACGTGCAGACCCTGGCGGACGCGCTCGGCGCTCCGATCAGTGCTGTTCCGCCGAGCACGACGGCGGCCATGACGGCTGCCCGCTTCCGCCCGGGTGCGGCGCGCCGACGCCGCACCCGCTCTGACGGTTGCCCACTGGATCTCCGTCGCACTATGTCCGTATGCGATCCCGTGGCGTGATGATCCTGCCATCGGCGAGCGGCCTTCAGTAGGTGCATCCAAGCCAGGCACAATTTTCCTGAAGGCGGAGAACCCTGTTGACGGGCCGGCCGGGCTCCTCGGGTGCGGGCTACTGGGCCGCCGGCACCTTGTCCAGGAAGCCGACGACCGTCGCGATGCGGCCGTCCTCCGTGGCCGTCAGGACGTCGAAGCCGACGACGATCGGCTCCGCGCCCTCGGGGCCGAGCTCCCAGGTGAAGCGGGCGACGTTGTGGTGGGCGTCGACGGGGCCGGCGAGGCGGAAGGTGAAGCCGGCGAACTGGGTCTGGACGGCGGCGAGGGTGGCGTCGAACTCGTCGTGGCCGCGGGCGGCGACCAGCGGGTCGGTGTAGGCGCCGTCGGCGGTCCAGGCGTCCTCGACGAGCTTGCGGCGGGTGGCCGGGTCGGTCTCGTTCCAGGCGGCGAGGTAGCGCTCGGCGAGGTTCTGCAGGTCCATGGTGTGCTCCGTTTTCGTTCGGTCTTCCTTGCGGGACAAGAAGTTACGGAGAACGCGGCGGGGCCGAATCGGTCGCGCATAGGTAAGGCCGACTCGCCCGGGTAGGTAGGGTGCTGGGCATGGTGCTGTACGGACGGGGGGCGGAGCAGTCGGCGGTAAGTCGGCTGCTGGAGACGGCGGTTGAGGGCCGGGCCGGGGTGCTGGTGCTGCGCGGGGAGCCGGGGGTCGGCAAGAGCGCGCTGCTGGCCGCGGCGGCGGAGGCCGCGCCGGGGCGGGTGCTGCGGGCGACGGGCGTGGAGTCGGAGGCGCGGCTGCCGTACGCGGCGCTCAGCCAGCTGCTGGCCCCGGTGCTGGACCGGACGGTTGCCCTGCCGGGGCCTCAACGGGCGGCGTTGGAACGGGTGTTGGGGATGGCGGACGGCCCGGCGGGGGATCGGCTGCTGGTCGGGCTGGCGGTGCTGACGCTGCTGGGCGACCTCGCCGAGCAGGGGCCGCTGCTGTGCCTGGTGGACGACGTGCAGTGGGCGGACCGGGAGTCCGCGGAGGCGTTGCAGGTGGCGGCCCGCCGGCTGGGCGCGGAGGCGGTGGTGCTGCTGCTGGCGACCAGGACGGACGGGCCGGAGCTGCCCGGGCTGCCGGAGCTGCGGGTGGAGCCGCTCGACGGGGCCGCCGCCGCCGAGCTGCTGGCCGCCGTCGCGCCCGAACTCCGGGACGTCGAGCAGGTGTTGACGGCGGCGCAGGGCAACCCGCTGGCGCTGGTGGAGCTCTCCGCGGGCGGCGCGGCGGGCGCGCTGCCCCCGGCGGGGCGGCTGCGGCTGACGTACCACGGGCAGGTGAGCCGGCTGCCGGGCGGCGCGCAGCAGTGGCTGCTGCTGGCGGCGCTGGAGGAGTCCGGTTCGGCGGAGGTGCTGCTGCGGGCGGCGGCCGAGGCCGGGCTGAGTGCGGCGGATCTCGCCCCGGCCGAGCAACAGGGCCTGGTGCGGGTCGAGTTGACGACGAACCGGGTGACGTTCCGGCATCCGCTGCTGCGGTCGGTGCTGGTCGACCGGGCGCCGCTGGTGGACCGGCTGGCCGCGCACGCCGCGCTGGCCCGGGCGTGCGGGGAGCGGGAGCCGCTGCGGCGGGCCTGGCACCTGGCGCTGGCGGCGACCGGCCGGGACGCGGCGGTGGCGGAGGAGTTGGCGTCGGCAGCGGCCGGTGCGGCGTCGCGCGGCGGGCACACGGGCGCGTCGGCGGCGTTCGAGCGGGCCGCGCGGCTGAGCCCGGACCCGGCGCGGGCCCGGGAGTTGACGGTGGAGGCGGTCGAGGCGGCACTGGAGGCGGGCGAGGTCGGCCGGGCCGAGGCACTGGCGGCCGCCGCGGACGGCCCGGACCTGGACGCGGTGACCAGGGCGCACCTGCTGTTCGCCCGCGGGGTGGCGGAGTTCTGGCGGGGCGAGCACCGCTCCGCGCACCGGCGGCTGACCGAGGCGGCGGGCCTGGCGGCGGAGTTCGCGCCCGGCCCGGCGGCCCGGGTGCTGGTGCAGGCCGCGCACGCGGCCTGGTACCTCGACGCGGACGCGGTGCGCCGGACGCTGACGGCGCTGGGCGAACTGGCCCTGCCCGCGGGCGACCCGCTGGTGCCGGTGGTGGCGTACCTGGCCGGCACGCTGGGCGACGCGCCGGACGGGCCGGCGCTGGCGGAGGCCGAGCGGGCGGCGCGGGCCGCCGGCGCGGTGGCGCCGGTGGACCTGAGCCTGGCGTGCGGGGCCGGCCTGCTGCCGGGCCGGGACGAGGAGGTGCTGGACCTGGCGGGCCGGCTGGTCCGGGAGGCCCGGGAGGGCGGCGCGTTCGGGACGCTGCCGACGCTGCTGTTCTTCCTGGCCGAGGCGGAGCTGTTCACCGGCCGCCCGGGCGCCGCCGACGAGCACGCCGGGGAGGCGCTGCGGCTGGCCGAGGACTGCGGACAGCCGCAGTGGACCGGACAGTTGCACGGCTTCCTGGCGTACCTGGCGGCGGCCCGCGGCGAGGACGCCCGGTGCCGGGAGCACGCCGGACTGGCCCGGGCCCGCGGCGGCTCCGGGGCGCCGTGGACGCAGTGGGCGCTCGGCGTGCTGGAGCTGGGCGCGGGCCGCGCCGAGGACGCGTTCGGGCAGCTGGCGGCGCTGGCCGGCGGCGGGCAGAACTTCCAGGTGTCGGCGATCCGTTCGGTGCCCGACCTGGTGGAGGCGGCGGTGCGGCTGCGCCGGTTCGAGGAGGTCGCCGAGCCGCTGGCCCGGTTCGAGCGGTGGGCGGACCGCAGCGGACTGCCGTGGGCGCGGGCGCTGGTGCACCGTTGCCATGCGCTGCTGGCCCCCGAGGAGTTGGCGCAGGAGTACTGGGCGGCGGCGCTGGCCCGGCACGCCGAGCAGCCGCGCCCGTGGGAGCAGGCCCGGACCGAGCTGCTGTACGGCGAGTGGCTGCGCCGGGGCCGGCGCAAGGCGGAGGCCCGGGTGCCGCTGCGCTCGGCCGAGCGGACGCTGCGTCAACTGGGCGCGCTGCCCTGGGCGGAGCGGGCCCGGCTGGAGCTGGACGCCGCCGGCGCGCCGACGGTGCGCGGCCCGGTGGGGACGGTGGCGGGCCTGACCCCGCAGGAGTCGCAGATCGTCCGGCTGGCCGCGCAGGGCCTGTCCAACCGGGACATCGCCGCGCAGCTGTTCCTGAGCGCCCGCACGGTCGGCCACCACCTGTACAAGGCGTACCCGAAGCTCGGGGTGAGTTCGCGCACCGATCTCGCGGACGTGTTGCCGGTGTTGTCCTGAGGGGCGGTGCAGCACAACTGTGCAACGGCCGTGGCCAAATGCCGGAAGCCCCTCGCGGAGTGTCGTCGGGCAGTGGCAGACTGCATCCCACAGAGGTCCAACTGGTGGTTCGGGGCGGAGGTTTGCATGACGGGCCTGCAGACGGGCAGTGGTGCAACCGCGCGTCGCATCCAGTTGGGCGCCCAGTTGCGGCGACTGCGCGAGGCCCGAGGTGTGACCAGGGAGGACGCGGGGTACTCGATCCGCGCCTCCGAGTCGAAGATCAGCCGGATGGAACTCGGCCGGGTCGGCTTCAAACAGCGCGACGTGGCGGACCTGTTGACGCTGTACGGCGTCGAGGACGAGCAGTCCCGGGCGGCGCTGCTCGGCCTGGTCGGCGAGACCAACGCCCCGGCCTGGTGGCACGGCTACGGGGACGTCATCCCCGGCTGGTTCCAGACGTACCTCAACCTGGAGGACGCGGCGAACCTGGTGCGCAGCTACGAGGTGCAGTTCGTGCCCGGGCTGCTCCAGACCCCCGAGTACGTGCACGCGGTGATGCGGGCCGGCAGCCCCGGCGTGTCGGACGAGGAGATCACCCGGCGGGCGGCCGTCCGGCTGCGCCGCCAGGAGCGCTACCTCGCGGCGGACACCACCGCCCGGCTGGAGCTGATCGTCGACGAGACGGCGCTGCGCCGGCCGTGCGGCGGGCCGGAGGTGATGCGCGGTCAGCTGGAGCGGCTGGCCGAGCTGTCGCTGCGGGAGACCATCAGCCTGCGGGTGCTGCCGCTGGGCATGGGCGCGCTGGCGGCGGACAGCGGGGCGTTCACCGTGCTGTGCTTCCCCGAGCCGGACTTGGTGGACGTGGTGTACGTCGAGCAGTTCACCACCGCGCTGTACCTGGACAAGCCGAGCGAGGTCGCCGAGTACACGGCCGCGCTGGACCGGGTGTCGGCGGCGGCGCTGTCCGAGGGCGAGACCCGATCGCTTCTGTCGGAGATCCTCCAAGAGAGCTGACCCGCCCTTAGGATGATGATCCGTCAGTAGGTGATCGTTAACGCCGAAAGGGATCCGATGTCCTTGATCGCGGAACTCGCCCAGCAGTACATCGACGGCCAATGGCGGCCGGGATCCGGCTCCTGGGACATCGTGGACCTCGATCCCTTCAGCGGGGAGAAGCTGGCCTCGTTCACGGTGGCCACCGCGGAGGAGATCGACCAGGCCTACCGTGCCGCGGAGCGGGCGCAGCCCGCCTGGGCCGCCACCAGCGCGTACGAGCGCCGGCTGGTCTTCGAGCGGGCACTTCAGGTGCTGGAGGCCCGCGAGGCCGAGGTCCTCGACGTGATGACCGTCGAACTCGGCGGCACCCTGATGAAGTCCGCGTTCGAACTCTCGCTGGTCAAGGACATGTTGCGGGAGGCCATGTCGGTGGCGCTGCGCGCCGAGGGCAAGATCCTGCCCTCGCCGGTGCCCGGCAAGGAGAACCGCCTCTACCGGCTGCCGGTCGGCGTGGTCGGCGTGATCAGCCCCTTCAACGCCCCGGTCTTCCTGTCGCTGAAGGCCGTCGCGCCCGCGCTCGCACTCGGCAACGCGGTCGTCCTCAAGCCGCACCAGGACGCGCCGGTGGCCGGCGGCACCCTGATCGCGAAGATCTTCGAGGAGGCCGGGCTGCCCGCCGGCGTGCTCAACGTGGTGCTCACCGACATCGCCGAGATCGGCGACGCGTTCATCGAGCACCCGGTGCCCAAGGTGATCGCCTTCACCGGCTCCGACACCGTCGGCCGGCACGTCGCCACCGTCGCCGCCGCGCACCTGAAGCGCACGGTGCTCGAACTCGGCGGCAACAGCGCCCTGGTGGTGCTCGACGACGCCGACGTCGACTACGCCGTGGACGCCGCCGTGGCCAGCCGCTTCGTCCACCAGGGCCAGATCTGCATGGCCGCCAACCGCATCCTGGTCGACCGCGGCCTGTTCGCCGAGTTCAGCGAGAAGTTCACCGCGAAGGTCGCCTCGCTGCGGGCCGGCGACCCGAGCGACCCCGCCACCCAGCTCGGCCCGCTCATCAACTCCGCGCAGGCCGAATCCGTCACCGCCGAGGTCGACGCCGCGATAGCGGGCGGGGCCCGCGCGCTGCTCCACGGCACGACCGTCGGCACCCTGGTGAAGCCGACCGTGCTCACCGACATTCCGGCGGACGCCCCGATCCTGCACCGCGAGATCTTCGGCCCGGTCGCGCTGCTGATCCCCTTCGACGGCGAGGACGAGGCCGTCCGGATCGCCAACGACACGCCGTTCGGCCTCTCCGGCGCCGTTCACACCGGCAACATCGAGCGCGGCGTGCGGTTCGCGCAGCGCATCGACACCGGCATGATCCACGTCAACGACGGCACGATCGCGGACGAGCCGATCGTCCCCTTCGGCGGCCAGAAGAGCTCCGGCCTCGGCCGCCTCAACGGCGACACCAGCGTGGACGCCTTCACCACCGTCAAGTGGATCTCGATCCAGCACGGACGCTCGCGCTTCCCGTTCTGACCGGCGCCCTGCTCGGCGCCGCGGTGCGCCCGACCGGACCGGTCGGGCGCACCGCGTGCCGGGGAAGCCCGCCGGTCAGGCCAGGCCCTGCGCGATGACCAGCCGCTGGATCTGGTTGGTCCCCTCGACGATCTGCAGCAGCTTGGCCTCGCGCATCCAGCGCTCCACCGGGTGGTCGGCGACGTAGCCGGCGCCGCCGAGCACCTGGACGGCGTCGGTGGTCACCTTCATCGCCATGTCGGTGGCGAAGAGCTTGGCCTTCGCCGCCTCCAGCGAGTAGGGCAGGCCGGCGTCCTTCAGCCGGGCGGCGGCCAGCGTGAGCGCCCGCGCGGCGGCGACCTGGGTGGCCATGTCCGCCAGCATGAAGCCGACGCCCTGGAACGAGATGATCCGTTCGCCGAACTGCCGGCGGTCCTTGGCGTACCGCACCGCGTAGTCGACGGCGGCCTGTGCGAGGCCGACCGCGCAGGCGGCGATGCCCAGCCGGCCGCAGTCCAGCGCGCCCATCGCGATCAGGAAGCCCTTGCCCTCGCGGCCGATCAGCCGGTCGGCCGGGACCTGCACGGAGTCGAAGCCGATCTGCGCGGTGGGCGAGGACCAGACGCCGAGCTTCCGCTCGCGTTCGTGCACCACCATGCCGGGCGTGCCCGCGGGCACCACCAGGCAGGACAGGCCGCGGGCCCCCGGGCCGCCGGTGCGGCTGAACACGTTGTAGAAGTCCGCGTGGCCGGCGTGGGTGACCCAGGACTTGGTCCCCGAGATGCGGTAGCCGCCGTCCTCCTTGGTCGCCCTGGTCGAGAGCGAGGCCGCGTCCGAACCGGCCTCCGGCTCGGACAGGCAGTACGCGCCGAGGAGTTCGCCGCTGAGCATGCCGGGCAGCAGCTCCTCGCGCTGGGCCCGGGTGCCGTACGCGGCGGTGCCGAAGCAGGCGAGGTTGTGCACGTTGACCGACTCGGCCACGGCCAGCCAGTGGTAGGCGACCTCCTCCAGCGCCTGGAGGTAGACCTCGTACGGCTGCCCGCCGCCGCCGTACTCCTCGGGGTAGGGCAGGCTCAGCAGCCCGGCTTTGCCGAGCGTCCGCACGACCTCCCGGGGGAACTCGTGGTTGGCCTCGAACTCGGCCACCCGCGGGGCGAGTTCGTTGGCGGCGAGGTCCCGGACCAGGTCGAGCAGGTCGGCGGCCTCCTCGCTGGGCAGGATGCGCTGGATCTTCATCGGGCCACCTCGGTGAGCGTCGGGTGCTGCGGCCGCAGCAGGTTCTCCAGGACGACCGCGACGCCGTCCTCGGCGTTGGAGGGCGCGATCAGGTCGGCCTCGGGGTGCAGGGCGGGATCGGCGTTCGCCATGAACACTCCGCGGCCGGCCCAGCGGATCATGTCGAGGTCGGTCCGGGCGTCACCGAAGGCGATCACCTCGGCGGGGGCGATGCCGCGCGCGGCGCAGAGCTTCTCCAGCGAGGCGATCTTGCTCACCCCGTGGGTCACCAGGTCGACGACGCCGCTGTGGTGGTGGGAGACGGTGACCAGCCCGCCGAGGATCTCCTCGACCTCCGCGGTGTCGATCTCGCGCAGCCGGGGCGTGACGGCGAAGAGCTTGAGCACCGGGACGTCGATGGTCGCCGGGTCGGCGCGGTAGGACTCGCCGATCAGCAGCGGCTCGGGGTAGTCGGGCGCGTAGCCGACGCGCCGGTCCGCCAGCATCCAGCCGATCGCGGCGTCCGGCAGTGCCCGCTTCAGCCGGGCGGCCGTCTCGCGCGCGGTCGCGGCGTCGATCGTGCCGGCCTCGGTCAGCTCCATCGACGGCACCTGCCAGAGCGCGGCGCCGCCGCAGCAGATCGCCTCCCCGGTCAGGTCCAGGGCCTCGACGATGTACTCGATCGCGGCGGCGTGACGGACGGTCACGAAGACCGTCTCGATGCCCTGTTCGCGAGCCAGGGCGACCGCCCGGCGGGTCCGCGGCGAGACCGAGTGGTCGGGGCGCAGCAGGGTGCCGTCCAGGTCCACGGCGATCAGGCGGGGCAGGTCGGGGACGGCGGTCATGCGGGGAGCTCCTCGATCGGGGTGTCGGGCGCGTCCACGCCGTGCTGCAGGAACGCGTGGATCAGGCGGACGAAGCGGGTGGACCAGTCGTGGCCGTAGAGGTCGTGGCGGTAGCGGAGTTCGACGGCGATGCCGTCCCTGCGCCGGTAGCCGATGACCCGCAGGCCGCCCCGCGGCACCTCGGGCATCGGGATGCCGATCGGCTGCACGTCGAGGCCGGTGGGTTGGAGCAGCGGCTCGCGCTCGTCCTCCACCATGTCCATGTCGAAGTTGAGGTAGATCGGGACGCTGCCGGGTTCGCGGAAGCGGACGCCGTACTGCTCGGGGGCGAGTTCCCGGCTGATCAGCGAGAACGGGATCCGCTGGTGGCGCATCGCGTTGAACAGCGTCTGCGCCTCCAGGCGGACGAGCTCGCGGAAGGGGGTCGCCCCGGTGAAGCGGGTGCGGAAGGTGGCCGGGGTGGCCACGTAGCCGACCATCGCGTCGGTCTCCGGCCGGGTCCGGTTGGCGAGCGAACCGAAGGTCGCCACGTCGCCGGCGGCGTCCTCGCCCACGGTCTCCAGCCGCAGGCGCCACATGGCGGCCTTGAGCGCCGCGGCGAGCACCACGGCCGAGGTCACCCGCTCGCGCACCGCGAACTCCTCGACGGCGGTGCTCAGTTCCGCTCCGATCGGTTCGAGCAGCTTGGTCACGCCCGGCTCGGCGCCGGTGGGCGCGTCCGGGTCGGCCAGGCCGGAGGCGGGGATCGGGGTGATGCCGTCGAGCTGCTTGCGCCAGTAGCCGAGCTGGCGCTCCAGCTGCACGCCGTTCAGGTGGCCGTGCTGCCACAGGGCGAAGTCCGGGAACTGGACGGGGAGCGCGGCGAGCGCCGGTACGTCGTCGCCCTGCTCCGAGGCGTAGATGGTCAGCAGGTCGTTGATCATGATCCGGGCCGACCAGGCGTCGAAGACGATGTGGTCGGTGGTCATCGAGAGCACGTGCAGGTGCTCGCCCACCCGGCCGAGCACGGGGCGGAACAGCGGCCCGGCGGCCAGGTCGAAGGGCTGGTTGGCGTGCTCGGCGAGCAGCGCGAGCACCCGCGGCAGGCGGGTCTCCTCGGGCTCGTCGGGCGCCTCCAGGACGGGGAGGGCGCGCGGCTGCGGCGGGAGCAGCAGCATCACGTGCTCCTCGGAGGACTCCTCGTCCACCTCGGGGAAGACCGTGCGCAGCGTCTCGTGGCGTTCGGCCAGCAGGTGGAGACTGCGCTCCAGCAGGGCGACGTCGAGCCGGCCCTCCAGGCGCAGGCCGAGCGCGATGTTGTTGTTCACCTGGTGCACGTGCCGGCCCCAGATCAGGCGCTCCTGCTGGGTGTGGGTGGCCGGCACGGCCGCGCCCCGGGCGGCGGGGCGGACCTCCGTGGAGGTGTTGGGCGTCGGCCGGGTGACGTGGACGGTGGTGGGGATCGTCATGGTGTGGCGGTCCGTTCGCAGGGAGGGGCCCGGGGCGGTCCGGGCTTCAGGCGGATCGGTTCGACTGCGGGCGCAGCGCGGGGTGGGCGAGAAGGGGCAGCAGCAGGACGATCGCGGACAGCGCGCTCAGGGTGGCGAAGCCGAGCCGTTCGAGGACGACGCCGGACAGGGCGGCCCCCGCGGCCGCGGCCAGGTTCATCGCCATGTCGGAGAACCCCTGGGCGGCCGGCAGTTCGGCGACCGGGACGCTCTCGGAGAGCCGGACCGAGGCCGCCACCAGCACCGCCGACCAGGAGAGTCCCAGCAGGGCCAGGGCGACGGAGAGCCGGACGACGTCGCCGCCGTCGGCGGTGCCGCACAGCCACAGCGAGAGCAGCATCACGACGGTGCCGCCGTAGAGCACCGGGGTGCTGCGGAAGCGGTCCACGGCCCAGCCGAACACGGTGGAGAACCCGTACATCCCCGCCAGGTGGCCGCTGAGCACCATGCCGATGACGCCCAGTCCGGTGCCGGCGTGGTGCATGTGGATGCCGGTCATCGACATCACCGCGATCATCACCAGGTGCCCGGCGACGATGCTGAGGATCGCCTGGACGGCCGGGCGGTTCCCGCGCAGCGCCTTCAGCATGGCGCGCAGCGGCGGCGGCTTCTCCCGCTCCCCGGCCTCGTCCTGCCCGCGCGCGAGCAGCAGCGGGTCGGGGCGCAGGAAGACGGCGATCGCGGTGAACGCGACGGCGAAGCCGACGATCGCGAACAGGTAGGTGCCGGACAGCGGCGGCAGGCCCAGGTGTTCGGCGATCGCGGCGCCGGGCCCGGTGAGATTGGGCCCGATCACGGCGCCGACCACGGTGGTGGTGAGCACCAGGGACATGGCCCGGCCCCGGCGCTGCGGCTCGGCCAGGTCGGCGGCGGCGAACCGGGCCTGGAGGCCGGTCGCCCCGGCGGCCCCGTAGAGCACCATGCCGACCAGGAACAGCGGGAAGCTGTGCACCACCGCGGCCACCACGCAGGCCAGCGCGCCCACCGCGGCGGCCAGGTACCCGGTGGCCAGCCCGGGGCGCCGCCCCCGGACGTGGGTGATCGCCGCGATCGCCCCCACCGCGGCCGCGCCGCCGAGCGTGGCCGCGGTCTGCGACAGGCCGGCGACGGCGGCGCTCCCGCCGAGCTGCTCGGCCAGCAGGCTGGTGACGGCGAAACCCGTGGCGATGCCGCTGCCGCTGATCACCTCGGCGACGACGAGGGTCCGGACGGTCCGGCGCTGCACCCGGGCGCGGTCGTGGCGTGGCGGGTCGGCGGTGGTCAAGGTCGGCATGGCGCTCCGGCTCTGTGCGTGGGTGCGTGGGTGCGTGGGTGGGGAGTGACGGGCCCCGGACCGCTCCGGGAGCCGTCCGCGGCGGGCGGGACGGCGGTCAGCCGCGGGCCCAGTCGACGGTCTCGGGCCAGTGCCGGCCGACCCGGCGGACGGCGTAGTCCCAGTACGAGCGGACGGAGAGGTCGGCGTAGATGAAGTCCTGCTTGGCGGCCACGTCCTGCTCGGTGGACCAGACGTACGGGACCCCGGTGCTCTCGGCGGTCAGCTGGAGCCGGCAGGCGCGCTCCAGCACCTGGGCGAAGACGGCGGCGTGCCGCACGCTCTTGCCGACGATCACCCCGCCGTGGTTGCGCAGCAGGACGGCCGGGTGGTCCCCGAGGTCCTTGGCGATGTGGTCACCGGTCCCGATGTCCAGGACGGTGTTGCTGGTCTCGGTGAACAGGCCGAGCCGGTCCCGGAAGTACGCGCCGTCGTGGGAGATCGGGCGCATCGCCAGGTCGGTGGCCCCGAACAGCAGGGTGTACGGCGCGTGGCTGTGCACGATGCCGTTGACGTCCGGACGCGCCCGGTAGATCGCCTGGTGCAGCGGCAGCTCCGGGGGCGCCAGCGGCGGGGCGGGCAGCGTGTGGTCGACCGAGCAGCGGACCACGTCGGCGGGGGCGGCCTCGTCGAAGCCGACCAGGGCACCCTTGATGAAGAACTCGTCGCGGCCGGGGATCCGGGCCGAGATCTGGCCCTGGTTGAAGTCGTCGTGCCCGTCGAGGGAGAGCATCCGGGCACCGACCGCGACCTGCAGGACGAGCCGGCGTTCGGCGGGGCTCAGCGGCCGCCCCTCTGCGGTGGTCATGGCGTGCTCCTTGCTGTCAGGTCGTCGTAGACGGTCCGCATGGTGACCAGGCCGGGCGCGGCGGTGCGGGCCCAGCCGGCGGCGGTCAGCGCGCCCGCGGCCGGTACCGCCCAACTGCCGACGTGGTGGCGCACGTGCAGCGACTCGCCGTTCCAGGTGTGGGTCAACTCGTGTTCGCTGACCGGAAGTCCGGCGCGTTCGTCGGCGATGTCGGCCACCGTCCGGCCGCTCGCCCCGGCCCAGGTCTGCGCCAGTGCCAGCGCGGTGGCGCTCGGTCGGTGCGCCTTGCCGACCGGGTGCCGCTCCCGGACGGTGGTGGTGGCAGCGGCGAGCGGGCCCCGGGCGAGGGCGGCGGTGAACTCGGCGATGCGCAGTTGGACGTAGTGGGCGAAGGACAGGTTGGTGGCGCGTACCACCGGCACCACCGTCGCCAGCTCCTCCAGGGACTTCCACTGGGCGTCCGTCAGGTTGGAGACGCAGGCGACCAGCGGTACCCGGTGCGCCGTGCAGTAGTCGAGGACGTCCGCGAGCGCCTCGGGCGCGCTGGCGTCGACCAGGACGTCGGGCACGGCGTCGACCTGCCAGCCGTCGCGGCGGGAGGCGGTCAGCGACACCTGCGTGCCGTCGGCCCGGCAGGCGGCCAGCAGGGCCGAGCCGAGCCGCCCGCGACCGACGACGCCCAGGGTGGGGCCGCCGGCCGCGGGCGTCTCGTCAGGCATCGGCGCCGACACCGCTGGCGACCACCAGGGCCGCGACGCTGTCGATGGTCTCGTAGTGCTCGGCGCCGACCTCCGGGTCCAGGTAGACGCCGAGCTCGTTCTCGATGCTGTCGATCAGGCGCATGTAGGAGAGCGAGGAGAAGCCGACCGCGGGCAACGAGTAGCCGGCCTCGGTGAGTTCGCCGGCTGTGAAGCTGCCGTCGCCGGCCGCGACCGCGAGGTCGAGGATCTTGGTGTGGAGGGAGCTGTGGTCCATGGGGGTCTCCTGGGCTGGGGAGGGGGTCAGTTGCTCCGGGCCTCGGCGAGCAGCCGCCGCAGGCGCTCGACCGACGGCTTGCCGATCGAGTTCACCGGGATCCGGTCCACCAGGTGGAGGACCGAGGGCACCTTGAAGGAGGGCAGCAGCGCCGCGCAGTGGGCGCGCAGGGACTGCACGGTGGGACCGGGCTCGACGGCGAGGACGGCGGCCAGGACCGGGTCGCCGTGCCGGCCCTCGGCCTCGAAGGCGACGACGTCGAGCACGCCGGCGGCCTTCCGCAGCACCTCGGCGATCTCGATCGGGTCGATCTTGCGTCCGCCCACGTTGACCATCCGCCCGGTGCGGCCGGTGAGGTGGAGCACGCCGTCGCGCAGGTGGCCCTGGTCGCCGGTGCGGTAGTGGCCCCGGTCGTCGATCCGCGCTTCGAAGACCCCGGGGGCGTTGAGGTAGCGGGAGCCCATCGACTCGCTCCTGACCCGGATCCCCTCCTCGTCCGCGATCATCTCCACACCGGGCAGCGGGGCGCCGAGCCCGGCGCCGGCGCCGTCGACGGCGTACGTCAGGGGTCCCGCCTCGGCCACGCCGTAGTAGTTGTGGATCGGCACGCCGGTGAGCCGGGTGAACTCCTCGCGGACGCTGTCGCGCAGCGGGGCTCCCGAGGAGATCGCGGCGCGGACGCCGGCGAAGCCCCCGGTCGAGGAGCGCCGCACGATCGACTCGTACAGCGCCGGGAAGGCCACCAGCCGGGTGGCGCCGGTGCTCTCCAGCAGCCGCACGATCCGGGAGGCGGTCGGCAGGCCGCGCGACAGGTGCAGCGAGGCGCCGGGCAGGAAGGCGGCGAGCAGGGAGGTGTTGAAGGCCAGGCCGTTGGAGAGCGCGGCCAGGCAGACGATCCGGTCCTGGGCCGAGAGCCCGGTCCCGTCGGCCCAGTTGCGGGCCGCCGCCAGCACGGCCGCGCCGGAGAACTCGATGCAGTTGGGCCGGCCGGTGGAGCCGGAGGTGAAGCGGCAGACCTCGGTGTCGGGCAGCAGCGGCGGGACGGCGGTGTCGAAGCGGCGCACCCGGCTGACCGTGAGGCCGCCGAACTCGCCCCCCGCGCCGAGGATCTGCTCGGTGACCTGCTCGACGTCGGCGTCCGGTGCGTGGACCAGCAGGTCCAGGCCGCAGTCCTCGGCGATCCGGGCCAGCTCGAACGGCCCGAAGGCCGAGTCGGCCAGGAAGGGGACCGCGCCGGCGAACAGGGCCGCGAGGTAACCCACCACGTAGTCGGTGGAGTTGGCGGCGTAGAAGCCGATCCGCAGCCGCTCGCCGGCCGCGCCGTGCGGGGCCAGCCGGGCGGCGGCGGCCCGGGCCCGGTCGGCGAGTTCGGCGTAGCTGAGCGAGGTGTCGGTGTCGGTGACCGCGACACGGTCGCCGTGCCGGGCGAGGGCGTCCGTGAAGGCGCCGGGAAGGACGGCGTTCATCGTGGCCTCACCGTTCGTTCTGGGCGTGCGCGGTGGCGAGCCGGTCGAGCTTGACGCCGGACTCGTCCGGGCGCCCGAGCAGCAGGACGTAGAGGATCTCGTCGCTGTCCGGCAGCCCGGCCAGGGAGTGCCAGAGCGCCGCGTCGAAGCCGCCGACGCCGGTCACCCCGATCCCGGCGCGATTCGCCCCCAGGTACAGCAGCTGCCCCAGGGCGCCGCAGCGGAAGGCGAGTTCGCGCAGGTCCTCGCTGTCGGCGGCCGCCCCGGCGGCGGTGTCCGTGAGCGCGGTGCGCGGCGCGTGCAGCAGGACGACGGCTGCGGTGTCGGCCAGGCTGCGCTGCTGCATGCAGGCGCGGACCACCTCGTCGGTGGACGGCAGCCGGCCGGGTCGCCGCGCGCCCTCGCCGGTCAGCGGGTGAACGGCGTTGTTCTCGGGTTCCTCCGCCGACCGCAGGACCAGCGTGGCGCCCATCGGGGAGTGGGCCGGCAGGTCCGTCCGCACCGGCGTGGACAGGGCCGAGACGGCCCGCCAGAGGTCGGCCGTGCGGACGGTGCCGGGAACGAACGCCTTGCTGGAGGCCCGGGTGGCAAGCAGCTCCGGCCAGTCGGACGGATCGCCCAGGCCGTCCCGCGCGCCGGCCGGCCGGCCGCGGTCGGGCAGCTGCACGAGGGGTGCGGGGGCGTCCGGCGCGCGGGTGCTCCCGGGGTGCTCCGCCCGTGCGGAGAGGGAGTCCCAGCAGGTCTCCTCCAGCCAGGACCGCCAGGTCGGCGTGCGCCGGTCCCGGTCGGCGTCGTCGTGCACGGTCCAGCGGGCCCAGGCGTCGTCGGCCCCGGCCGCCGGCGCCAGGAGGGCGGAGTGCACCTCCCGGCAGTTCTCGCCGGCCTCCAGCAGTTCCGACAGGGGCGAGCGGGGGAAGCGCAGCCGGAGCGTGCCCGGCGCGCCCCGGCCGGTGGTGGCCAGCAGCAGGTTCCCGGCGGCGTGGCCGGCATCGAGCTGGGTGTACAGGTAGCCGCGGTCGCCGTACTTGCGCATCGACAGCCAGGGGCGGGTGAGGGTCACGATCACCGCGCCGCCGTCCGCGGGGATCTCCAGCGTCGAGGCGAGCAGCGCTTCGGCGACGTCCCCGGTGGCCAGGCGGGTGCAGGCGCGGCGGTCGGAGTCGACCCGGAAAGCGGTCGGACGGCCGTTCTCCATCGTGAGGACGGCGAACTCGTACGGGTACACGGCCCCCGCGGACGGTACCGCCCGGGCCCCGTGCGAGCTGCGGGAGCGCTCGCCCCGGCTGGTCAGCACGCCCTCCTCCAGGAGGGACAGCGCGAGCTTCAGCCCCGCGGCCGAGGCCGGTTCGGCGGGCGATAAGGACGGCGCCGCGGGCAGGGCCATCCGGGCCCACATGTCGGTCTCGAAGCCCGGTGGGGCGTGCCCGGCTCTCTGGGCGGTCCGCCGGGCGTGAACTGTTCGTGCGACTTTCGTCTCTGCATTGCTTTGCATGTCTGACGACACCTCATTCCGTCTGGTGGCGCAGCCGACCAGGCATGCGAGAGGGCATGCGAAAGCCCCCGGCCCGTTCAGCGGATGGCATGCGGCGGCCACGGGGAAATGTGTACGGACTTCGATCTGACGGAGCCGTCCGCGCCATTGCGCGCGCCGACGGCCCGTTCCCCGTGAACGGCCTACGAAGTGGACGAATTACCTGTTCAGCGCCCTGGACGAGCGGCGGCCGACGATCATCCTGGGGCACCCGCGTGAGCGTTGTCAAGGATTGGAGTAGACCAGTCTCCGGTGGGACGGGGCTTCCGGCGCACGTGGTCGCGACTTTCCGGAAGGGGCCCCTGGTGCATCTGATGCACCATCAACTTGCCTGTTTGTCAGGACATTTTGCGAGCTCTGCCGACATCGGGCACAAGCCGGCCCGCCCCGGAGCCGCCCGGCCCGCGCGGGCCGGGACACCCGGTCGGGAGCGACTTGACAGCCCCCGTGTACGCGGAGCGGCCCGGGTGTCGGGCGGGCCGCCGACCGGTGGGCCGGGGCGGTCCCGGAGCGGAACGGAAGGAATCACCGACGGTGGGTCGAAGGAGAAATCGACCGGCCATTTCCCGATCGCCGCGGAGTGATTTCCGCCCCTCGCCGACGCGCCGCCGGAAAAGCGGCGGACATATCCGCTCCGGGGCTTTCCGAGGGGGAATCCGGACGGTTTCGACCCAGGGTTCGGACGAACCGCCCGGGCGGCCGGGGGGCGCCCCCGCGCGCCCCCGGTTCCGTGCCCGCCCGTGCCCGCCGGCTACGTGTTGTACGGCACCCGGACGGTGACGGCGAGGACCGCGCCGTGCGCGGGGTACGCGGCGGAGAGCCGGGTGCGGCTGTACGGCTGCCAGTCCACGAAGTACGTGCCGCCCGACGGGTTTTCAAGGGCCCGGTCGTGCACGTCCGTTCCGTCGTCGACGTTCGGCAGGCCGGGGGCCTGGACCGCCCGGACCGTCGCGCTCGGCCCGCGCGGGTACGCGCCGTCGCCGGACGGGAGCACGAAGTCGGAGGGGATCGGCGGGGTGTACCAGACGGTGGCCTCGTCCGGTCGGCCGTCCGCCCGGTGCAGGTGGTCGCAGGCGGCGACCAGCCCGGGCTGATCCCCCGGTTCGTCGCCGGGCTTCCAGCCCGCGGCGGCGAGGACGGTGTCGAGCTGCCCCAGCTCTCGGCGGAAGTCGCCGTCGAAGGCCAGGTAGGCGGTGGCGGTCCGGGTGCAGGTCACCGCGGTCCACCGGGTGCGGGCGAAGCCCGTGTGGGGGACGGTGTCGGTGGTGCAGGAGTCCGCGACGGCAGTCCCCAGGTGGGTCGCCCAGGGCAACGCGGCCCGCAGCTGGTCGAGTTGCCGGTCCATTCGGGCGGCGGCCGCCCGGTCCGCCGTCCGGGCGGGCTCCGACCGGGCGGCCTTCGCGACGTCGGGCCGGGGATCGTCGTGCAGCGCCACCGCGATCCAGAGTGCCACCCCGAGGACCCCGGCGAGGATCACGCTCACGAACACGGTGCAGCAACGCACCGCGCTTCTCCAACCGGACACGAGACCGTCCCCCCGATTCCCCGACCCCTGTGCGGTCGGACGCTCAACCCCGCAGGTTCGGTTGCGCCTGCGGGCGGCCGTCGGCGAGGCCGAGGACGGTGCGGGCGCCGAGCGGGCGGGAGAGGCGGAACTCGACCGGGGTGAAGCGGAGGGCGGCGTCGCAGTGCCGGGACGAGGCGTGGTCGACCCGGCCGATCAGGACCACCGCCCGGTCGGTCTCGTGGACCTCGCCGGGCCGGACGGTGTCGCAACTGCCGTGCGGGACACCGGCGGTGAGGACCAGGCCGTCGGCGGAGACGGAGTCGAGCACGGTGGAGACGCCGTCGACGAGGTCGACGGTGGGGCCGGGGGCCGGGGCCTGGGAGGCGACGGCGGGGTAGCGGAACGGCCCGTCGTAGCCCGAGAGGGTGAACTCCCAGACGGGGATGGTGGCTCGGCCGCGGGAGGTGGCCACCGTGGTGGTGCCGGGGCGGACGGCGGTGATGGTCAGCCGGGTGTCGCAGTCGGTGGCGCAGGGGTCGCCGCGGTGGGTCAGCCGGCCGAGGACGTCCTGCGCGGAGCGCTGCGGCAGGGTCAGCCGGGAGCCGTCCGGGAACCGCACCTCGGCGAGGCCGGAGACGGACACCGGCAGTGCGGTGGCGAGGTCGAGGTGGCCGGAGAGGTAGGCGGCCTTGTCCGCGCCGCTGCGGAACGCCCCCTCGGGCGCCCATTCGGTGGCGTCCTCGACGGGGAAGTAGCCGTGATCCCAGGCCTGTTGGGCGGGCGAGCCGGGCCAGGCGGCAGCGACCTCGGCGGCCCGTCGGGCGGCGTCGCCGGTGGCGGTGCGCACCTCCGGTCCGGCCGTGACCGGGGCGGGCCGGACCGCCCAGCTGCTCGGGTCCGGGGCCGGGGCGCTCGCGCACCCGCTCAGCAGCAGCACCAGCGCCGCCACCGCGATCCGTCCACGCATCTCCGTCGCCCTCCTCAAGGCCCGTGCTCCGGTCGGGAGTTGGACGGCGAGGCGGGCGATCGGGTTCCGCTCCGAGCAGGAAGGGGCCGTCCGGACGAGGTCCGAACGGCCCCGACGCGGCGGCGGGTCAGAAGACCGGCACGCCGGCCCGGACCAGGCGCCAGGCGGACTGGCCGTAGAAGTCGGCCGGGTCGATGACGCCCTTGGCCTTCACCCAGGCGATCATGGTGTTGCGGATCTCGTCGGAGTTCGCCCACACCTGCTGCGCCTGGGCGACGTGCGGGAAGTTGCCGCCGCCGTTGGCCCGGTAGTTGTTGACGGCCAGGACGAACTGCGCGGCCGGGTCGACCGGCTTGCCCTGGTACGACAGGTTGACGATGCGGCTGCCGACCGGCTGCGCGATGTCGATGTCGTAGCTGACGCCGTAGAGCGAGTCGTAGTTGTAGTCGGGCGTGTTGTTGGCCTGGTTGGTGAGGGTGTCCAGGTCGATCGACGCGCCCGGGGCGACCTGGGCGTAGTACTTGGCGGAGTACTCCAGGTAGTCCTTGATCTGGGCGCCCGTCAGCAGGCGGGCCTCCAGGGTGTTCTCGTAGATGTACAGGCCGGCCGCGTCGCGCAGCTTGACCTCGCCGGCCGGGATCACCGCGGTGCGGTTGAACGGCGCGGCCTGGGCCAGCACCGGCAGGCCCGCGTACTGGCCGCCGACCAGCGCGTCGCGCACCGCGTCGGCTTGGACGCGGCCGATCAGGTCGATGATCGGGGTGTCCTTGAACCGGGACTCGGCGATGGAGAGGGTCTCCTTGCAGGTGCCGATGACCTGGTTGACGTAGGCGACGACCTTCTTGTGCTGGGCTTCCACCAGCTTGGTGATCTTCGGGTCCTCGGCGACGGTGTTGGAGTTCAGCAGCCGCGAGGTGACGCCGGTGACGGTCCACTCGCCGCGGGCGAACTCGACCTCGAAGTCGAAGCAGGTCAGGCGCTCGCCCCAGCACAGCGGCTCGGACAGCACCACGGTCTTGCCGGTCCTGGTGTTGACGACGTCGCGCTGCACGACCTCCTTGTGGGCGTGGCCGATCAGCACCGCGTCGATGCCGGGCACGGTGGCGGCCATCGTGACGCCCGCGTTCTCCGCGTACGGCAGCTGGTCGCCCCAGGAGGACGGGTCGTCGGCGCCGGTGTGCGCGGAGACCACCACCACGTCGGCGCCGGCGGCGCGCAGCTTCGGCACCCACTTGGCGGCGACCTCCGGGATGCCCGGGAAGGTCAGCTGCCCCTGGACGTTGGCCTTGTCCCAGATCGCGATGCCGGGGTTGGTCAGGCCGAGGATGCCGACCCGGATCGGACGGCCGTGGCCGAGGTGCAGCTCGCGGATCACGTACGGCGGGAACGCCGGCTTCTCGTCCTTGGCGTTCAGCGCGTTGGCGCCGAGCAGCGGGAACTCCAGCTGCTCCTGGTAGGCGCGCAGCAGCGGGATGCCGTAGTTGAACTCGTGGTTGCCGAGCGCGGCGGCGTCGTAGCCGATGGCGTTCATCGCGACGGCCATCGGGTGGCGCGGGGCCTTCTTGCCGGTGATCGGCTCGACCCGGGCGTAGTAGTAGGACAGCTGGGTGCCCTGGATGGTGTCGCCGGCGTCGATCAGCAGGGTGTGGCCGCGGCCCTTCTCCTTGCGGACCTGCTCGACCAGGGTGGAGATCTTGGCCAGGCCGACGTCGTTGTGGGCCTTGTCGTCGTACTCGGAGTCGGTGAAGTACTCCCAGTTGAAGACGTGGCCGTGCAGGTCGGTGGTGCCCATCACGGTGAAGCTCGCCTTGAACGGGACGGGGCCCCGGCCGCGGTCCTGGTCCTTGTCCTGGTCCGCGGCGGCGGGGGTGGCCGTGGCGGCGGTCAGGCCGCCGGCCAGGGCGGCCCCGGCCGCGGTGGCGGCGGAGCGGGTGACGAAGTCACGGCGGTTCAGGGCCATCGAGGTCTCCAAGTCGGGCGGTACGGGCCGTCAGCAGGCGTCGGCGACAGGGCGGCTGACACTCCGCCACCTGCCGTGACGCGCGTAGAAAAACGCGTGTGGCAGTCTGCCCTCTTCTCGGTCCGGGTACCAGCCCCGAGAGCTGTCCAACAGGTGAGATCTGGGCAACTCTCCCGTGACGCCGGTCCGCAGGCCGCACGCCCGTGCGTCAATCGGGGCGGCGCGCACTCACCCTGCACCCCACCGCCCCGACTGTGGAGGTTCGTTCATCAAATATTTTGCCAACTGCCATGGGACGACTGGCCGGAAGCGTGCTGTTACGGCCCGGTAATACCTAGGCTGCTGAGGTATGCGCCGAGCAAAAATCGTTTGTACCCTCGGGCCTGCCGCAGACTCGTACGACCAGATCAAGGCCCTGGTCGACGCCGGCATGGACATTGCCCGACTGAATCTCAGCCACGGCTCCCACCCGGAGCACGAGGAGCGTTACCACCGGGTCCGCAAGGCCTCGGACGAGTCAGGCCGCAGCGTCGGAGTGCTCGCCGACCTGCAGGGCCCGAAGATCCGGCTGAGCACCTTCGCCGAAGGCCCCGTCCTGCTGGAACGGGGCGACGAGTTCACCATCACCACCGAGGACGTCCCGGGCGACCGGGAGATCTGCGGCACCACCTACAAGGGCCTGGCCGCCGACGTGTCGCGCGGCGAGCGGATCCTGATCGACGACGGCCGGGTCTGCCTGGAGGTCACCCACGTCGACGGCCCCCGGGTGCACTGCATCGTCATCGAAGGGGGCCTGGTCTCCGACCACAAGGGCCTCAACCTGCCCGGGGTCGCCGTCTCCGTGCCCGCGCTCTCCGACAAGGACGTCGAAGACCTGCGCTGGGCACTGCGGACCGGCGCCGACCTGATCGCGCTGTCGTTCGTGCGCAGCGCCAGGGACGTCGAGGAGGTGCACCGGATCATGGCGGAGGAGGGCCGCCGGATCCCGGTCATCGCCAAGATCGAGAAGCCGCAGGCGGTGGAGAACCTGGACTCCATCGTGGACGCCTTCGACGGCCTGATGGTCGCCCGCGGCGACCTGGGCGTCGAACTCCCGCTGGAGCAGGTGCCGATCGTCCAGAAGCGGGCGATCAAGCTGGCCAGGCGCAACGCCAAGCCGGTGATCGTCGCCACCCAGATGCTGGACTCGATGATCAACGCCTCCCGGCCGACCCGCGCCGAGGCGTCCGACGTCGCCAACGCGGTGCTGGACGGCACCGACGCGGTGATGCTGTCCGGCGAGACCTCGGTCGGCAAGTACCCGGTGGAGACGGTCAGGACGATGGCCCGGATCGTCGAGGCCGCCGAGACCGACATCCTGGCCGGCGGACTGCCGCCGCTCACCGAGAAGAGCAAGCCCCGCACCCAGGGCGGCGCGGTGGCCCGGGCCGCCGCCGAGATCGGCGACTTCCTGGACGCCAAGTACCTGATCGCGTTCACCCAGAGCGGCGACACCGCCCGCCGGCTGACCCGCTACCGCTCGCCGATCCCGGTGCTGGCGTTCACCTACGAGCCCGCCGTGCGCAGCCGGTTGGCGCTCACCTGGGGCGTGGAGACCTTCCTCGGCCCGTTCGTCACCACCACCGACGAGATGGTCGCCCAGGTCGACGCCCAGCTGCTGAGCCTCGGCCGCTGCAAGCGCGGCGACATCGTGGTGATCACCGCCGGCTCCCCGCCCGGGCTGGCCGGCTCCACCAACCTGGTGCGCGTGCACCACGTCGGCGAGCTGGACAACTGAGCCTCGAAGGGCCGCTCCTGGAAACCGCCGTTCCGGGAGCGGCCCTTCCGCTTCGAGCCGTCACGCCGTCGGCTTCGAGCTGTCGCACCGTCGGTCGAGGCTCGAAGGGTCGCCCCGGGAAACCGCCGTTCCGGGAGCGGTCCTTCCGCCCCGAGCTGTCACACCGTCAGCACGATCTTGCCGCGCAGGTGGCCCTGCTCGCTGATCCGGTGCGCCTGCGCGGCCTCGGCCAGCGGCAGCACCCGGTGCAGCGGCAGGGACAGGGCGCCGGCCTCGTGCAGCGCCAGCGCGGCCGCGTACGCCTGCCGGTGGTACCGCTCGCCGTTGCCGCCGTTGAAGCGGACGCCGTGCTCGTGGGCGGCGGTGTTGGCGATGGTCACCACCCGGTCGGCGCTGCCGGTCAGTTCGATCGACACCGGGATCTCGTCGCCCCGCCCGGAGGCGTCCACCGCCCGGTGCACCGCGCCGCCGGGGGCGGCCGCCCGGACCCGGTCGGCCAGACCCTCCCCGTACGTCACCGGAATCGCGCCCAGCTCCCGCAGGTGGTCGTGGTTGGCCTCGCTCGCGGTGCCCACCACGGTGATCCCGCGGGCCCGGGCGAACTGGAGCAGCAGCGTGCCGACCCCGCCCGCCGCGCCGTGCACCAGCAGCGTCTCGCCCGCCCGCACCCCCAGCTCGGTGAGCACCCGCTCCGCGGTCTCCGCCGCCGTCGGGAGCGCCGCCGCCTCCTCCCAGCCCAGCGAGGCCGGCTTGTGCCCCACCGAGTCGGCCGCCAGCAGGACGTGCTCGGCGTAGCCGCCGCTCATCGTCCCGCCGAACACCTCGTCACCGGGCGCGAAGCCCGTCACGCCCTCGCCGACCGCCGTCACGGTGCCCGCCACCTCGCAGCCCGGCACGAACGGGAGGTCGACCGCGAAGCGCTCCGCCAGCTCGCCGCTGCGCAGCCGCCGGTCCAGCGGGTTGACGCCCACGGCGCGGACCGCGATCCGGACCTGGCCGGGCCCCGGCTCGGGGACCTCGACGTCGATCGGGTGCAGCACCTCCGGGTCGCCGTACTGTGCGAACGCAATGGCCTTGGTCATGGCAATGTCCTTGTCGTCCAGGGGAGTCGGTCGCTCCGACACCTCAATCCTGGGCTCCGGCCAGGCACCGCCCGGCCCGCCTTTCGGACAGTTCGACCTGGCCGAAAAGCCAGGGCCCCGGGGCCGGGCCCGAACTAGGCTGACGGACATGGACGAGACTGCCCCCTGGGCCCGCCCGCAGGACGCGCTGGCCCGCGCCGTCGAGGTGCTCCGCGAACCCCGCCCCGGCCTGCTGCCGAAGGTCTCCGAGGTGCTCGGGCCGCTGGTCCCGCACCTGGCGGCGGCCCAACTGAGCGGCGTCTGCGCCTACTCCCCGGCGAACACCGTCGGGGCGCCCGAGTTCGCCGAAGCCTTCGGCAGCCTGCTGCTGTCCCGGCTCGGCGAACGCGCTCTGGCCGAGGCCGGGCCCGGCAGGCCCTGGCAGGGGACGGAACAACTCGCCGGAGCAGAACGGTCGTTGGTGGTCGTCGCCACCACGCCCGGGGCCGGCCGGGGCGCCGTCCTGGTGCTGGTCCGGGCGGACGGCGCGCCGCTCGCACCGGACGTGCCGGAGATCCTGCAACAGTTCTGGGACCTGGTGGTCACCCACTCCGAGCACCGCGCCACCGACGCCGCCCCCGCCCAGGCCGCCGTCTCCCGGGTCTCCGCGAACGCCCGCGCCTGGGCGATCGCCAAGTCCACCGGCACCCACAGCGCCGCCCTCACCGCCATCCTCGCCCCGCTGCGCTCCGCCGACCTGGACGACGCCGCCGCCCGCCGCGCCGCCACCGAACTCGCCGTCACCGCCCTGCTCGACCTGCGCCGCTCCGCCGACCTGGACCGCACCCTCAGCGAGGAGCCCGCCGACGCCGCGTTCGCCCGCCTCGCCCGCGAACTGCGCCCGCTGCTGCGCCACACCCGGGTCCGGCTCGACGTGGCGCCCCCGGCGGACGCCGCCCGCTCCGTCCCCGCCGACCTGGCGCACACCGCCCGGGACGCCGTCCGGGCCGCCGTGCTGGTGATGCTCGACCAGGAGAAGCCCGGCCGGCTGCACGTCAGTTGGACGTTCACCGCGGACTCGGCGCTGCGCGCGGTGGTGCGCGGCGACGGCCTCGGCGCACTGGCGGCCGACGCGCTGGGCGTGCACCGCACCGCGGAGCGGATCGCCGCACTGGGCGGGCGCAGCACCGTCGAGGCGGTGCCCGGCTGGGGCGCCACCGTCACCGTGGACCTGCCGCTCGCACTGCCCGAGCCCGCCGAGGCCCCCGACCCCCTGGACGGCCTCCAGCCGCGCGAGCGGGAGGTGCTGGAGCAGCTCGCCCGGGGCCGCCGCAACCGGGACATCGCCGCGGCGCTGCACATCAGCGAGTCCACGGTGAAGTTCCACGTGGCCAACATCCTGGCCAAGCTCGGCGTCGCCTCCCGGGGCGAGGCCGCGGCGCTCGTCCACCGGGCCGGCCCGCCCGCCGGGCTGCACCTGGCGTCCTGAGCGGCCGGGGAGGCCGGGGAGGCCGGGGGGACAGGCCGGGGAAATGATTCGCGCCGCCGTGGTGGTGGTCACCGCGGCGGCGCGCAAGCCAAGGTCGGTGACCTTGGAATTGAAGAGAAAGTGCCCCGAGTGGGATTCGAACCCACACCGGACGGTGTTTGAGACCGTTGCCTCTGCCGATTGGGCTATCGGGGCCCAGCGGTTCGAAGGTCAAACCCCCCACCGTGGTGAACCAAACATACCGTGTCTGGGTAGGCTCGTGCATGCAGCACCCCGCCGGACCGAGGAGCCCCGTGAGCACCGCCGACGAGCAGGCCCAGCCGCTTGACACCGACTCGCCCCAGATCACCCGAATCGTCATCGCCGAGGACGAGGCGCTGATCCGCCTCGACCTCAAGGAGATGCTGGAGGAGGAGGGCTACACCGTCGTCGGTGAGGCCGGTGACGGCGCGACAGCGGTGCGGCTGGTCGAGGAGCTCAAGCCCGACCTGGCCATCCTGGACGTCAAGATGCCGGTCCTGGACGGCCTGTCCGCCGCCGAGCAGATCCACGAGCAGCACCTCGCCCCGGTGCTGATGCTCACCGCCTTCTCGCAGCGCGAACTGGTCGACCGGGCCCGCGACGCCGGCGCGATGGCGTACATCGTCAAGCCGTTCAGCAAGAGCGACCTGGTGCCGGCGATCGAGATGGCGGTCTCCCGCTACACCGAGATGCGCACCCTGGAGCAGGAGATCGCGGACCTCGCGCAGCGCCTGGAGACCCGCAAGCTGGTCGACCGGGCGAAGAGCGTGCTGCAGACCAAGTTCGGGCTGAACGAGCCCGCCGCGTTCCGCTGGATCCAGAAGACCTCGATGGACCGCCGGATGACCATGGCCGCCGTCGCCGAGGCCGTGATCGAGGAGGGCGCCGCCCAGGACCGCAAGAAGGCCGAGGCCGCCGAGGGCTGAGCCGGCCCGCGACGCGAGAGTGCCCGCCGTCGGAGGTCCGACGGCGGGCACCGTGCTGATCGGCCGTCAGTCCTCGCCCAGGTACTGGCGGCGCACCGTGTCGTCGCGCAGCAGCTCCGCGCCGGTGCCGGAGAGGGTGATCTCGCCGGTGGTCATCACGTACGCGCGGTCCGAGAGCGAGAGCGCGGCCTGTGCGTTCTGCTCCACCAGCAGGATGGTGGTGCCCGAGGCGCGCAGCTCCACCACGGTCGCCATGATCTTCTGCATCATCAGCGGCGACAGGCCCATCGACGGCTCGTCCAGCATCAGCAGCTTCGGGTTGGACATCATCGCCCGCCCCATCGCCAGCATCTGCTGCTCGCCGCCGGACAGCGTGCCCGCGGCCTGCTTCCGGCGCTCGGCGAGGATCGGGAACAGCGTGCAGGCGCGCTCCATGTCCTGCGCGATGCCCGCCTGGTCCCGCCGCAGGAACGCGCCCAGCAGCAGGTTCTCCTCGATGGTCATCCGCGGGAAGATGTGCCGGCCCTCGGGGGAGTGGGCCAGGCCCAGCGCGACGATCCGGTGCGCGGGCACCGTGTCGATCGGCTCGCCCTGGAACAGGATCCGGCCCGAGGTCGGCCGGAGCAGACCGGACAGGGTGCGCAGGGTGGTGGTCTTGCCGGCGCCGTTGGTGCCGATCAGGGTGGTGACCCGGCCCTGTTCGACGGTGAAACTGATGCCCTTGACGGCCTCGATCTTGCCGTAGGCGACGCGAAGGTCCTCGACCTCCAGCAGAGCGCTCACTGGTCGGCCTCCGTTGCGGTGGTGTCTTCGAGCGGGGCGCCCAGGTAGGCGGTGACCACCCGCTCGTCGTTCTGGACGGTCTCCCGGTCGCCCTCGACGATCTTCTGTCCCTGCACCAGCACCGCGGTGCGGTCGCACAGGTTGAAGATGAACTTCATGTCGTGCTCGATCACCAGGATCGCGATCCCGAGGTCCCGGATGGCGAACACCAGCTCCTCGGCGGCCCGGGTCTCCTGCGGGTTCATGCCCGCGGTGGGCTCGTCCAGCAGCAGCAGGCCCGGGTCGGAGGCCAGCGCCCGGGCGATCTCCAGCTTGCGCTGCTCGCCGTAGGGCAGGTTGCGGGCCAGGTGGTCGGCCTTCGCGGCCAGGCCGCAGAACTCCAGCAGCTCCGTCGCCCGCTCGCGGCTCTCCTGTTCGGCCCGCCGGTAGCCGGGCCCGCGCAGGATCGCCGAGAACAGGCCCTCCCGGGTGCGGGTGTGCCGTCCGACGAGGACGTTCTCCAGCACCGTCATGTTGGAGAACAGCCGGATGTTCTGGAAGGTCCGGGCGATGCCGGCCTGGGTGACCAGGTGCGGCTTGGGCGGCAGCACCCGCCCCTTGTACGTGACGGTGCCCTCGGTCGGGACGTACAGCCCGGTCAGGCAGTTGAAGAAGGTGGTCTTGCCGGCGCCGTTCGGGCCGATCAGACCGACGATCTCGCCCTGGCGGACCGTCAGGTCCACCTGGTTGACGGCGGTCAGGCCGCCGAAGCGCATCACCACGCCGGAGGCTTCCAGCACCGGTTCGGCGAGCGGGGCGGGGGCGGTTTCGGTGGTCATGGTGCTCACGCCCCTGCCTTCGAGAGTGCGTCGTCGGCCGGGCCGCCCTGCGCGGGCACCTCGGCCTCGTGGAACTCCAGCCGCTGCCGGCGGTTCGCGATCAGCCCCTCCGGGCGGAAGCGCATCAGCAGGATCAGCGCGATGCCGAACGCCAGCAGCTGGTAGGACTGCAGGAACTGGAGCTTCGCCGGGATCAGGAACAGCAGCGCCGCGCCGACCAGCGGGCCGCTGATGGTGCCCATGCCGCCGAGGATCACCGCGGCCAGCAGGAACGCCGAGTTCGGCGGGACCGGCCCGGCGAACTGGTACTGGTCGGGGGAGACCGCGCCGGCCACGTGCGCCTGCACCGCGCCGGCGATGCCGGCCAGCGTGGCGCCCAGCGCGAAGGCGATCAGCTTCACCCGGAAGCCGTTGATGCCCATCGCCTCGGCCGCCGTCTCGTCCTCGCGGATCGCCACCCAGGCGCGCCCGATCCGGGAGTTGGCGACCCGGCCGAACACCACCACGACGAACGCGGTGACCACCAGCATCAGCAGCAGGTAGTTGCCGAACTTGCCGAGGTGCACGAAGCCGAAGTCGTGCGGCTGCCCGAAGTCGAAGCCGAACAGGCTGACGTCCGGGATCGCCGCGACGCCGTTCGGGCCGTTGGTCAGGGACGGGCCGGAGCGGCCGTCCAGGTTGTTCATGGCGATCCGGAAGATCTCACCGAAGCCGAGGGTGACGATCGCCAGGTAGTCGCCGCGCAGCCGCAGCGTCGGGGCGCCGATCACCACGCCGAACACCAGCGCGGCGGCGGCGCCGATCAGCACCGCGAGCGGGAACGGCAGGTGCAGGCCGCGGAACACCGAGTACGGCGAGCCGGAGACCAGCGCGGCGGCGTACGCGCCGACGCCGAGGAAGGCCACGTAGCCGAGGTCCAGCAGACCGGCCAGGCCGACCACCACGTTCAGGCCGAGCGCCACCGTGGCGAAGATCAGGATGTTCGCCCCGATCAGCACGTACTGGTCGCTGTTCTGGGTGAACGGGAACGCGCCCGCGGCGGCGAACGCCGCGCCGGTGGTCACCGCACGGTGCCGGACGGTCAGTTCGCGCAGCCGACCGACCGCGCCGCTGGACAGCAGCGCGGCGGTGGCGAACACCGTCAGCAGCAGGAAGCCGACGAACAGCTCGCCGTACTCGGTGGAGATGCCGAACTCGACCATTCCCAGGCCGAGCGCGAACACCGCGGTGATCACCAGGATCTCCGCCCAGGACGGCAGCGGGCGGCCGGCGGGCAGCGGGCGCTCGATCCGGCCGATCCGCAGCCAGGCGTCCAGCAGCAACCAGAGCCGGAAGCCGAGGATCACCACCGGCACCGCGACGAAGAACCACAGGTTCTCGGTGAAGACCGGCCGGATGCCGGGCGGGACGGCGTGCAGCGCCCAGCCCTGGCCGAAGCCGAGGCGCAGCACCGCGGCGACGGCCGCCACCAGGTACCACCACCGGGCCACGACAGGCTGCTTGACGGTGCGTCGGCGGTCCAGCGGCAGGCCGAGCGCGCCGAGCACGGCGATCAGCGACCCGACCGCGGCGACCCAGCCGCCCGGGTCGAGGTTGACCAGGCCGTCGAGCTCGACGGTGATCGCGACGACCGAGTACCAGCACACCGCGAGGGTGCCGAGGGCGGCGAACAGCACGCCGTTGTGGCTGCCGGACGGGCTCAGCCACCGCAGGCCCTTCAGCCCGTGGGCGGCGAGTGCCAGCAGCGCGGTCAGCACGCCGCCGACCAGCGCCAGCCACTGCAGGCCGGCCGGGGAGGCGTAGTAGGTGAGGTCGCCGGGGAACGCGTCGGTCCAGGTCCAGGACATCGCCGCGGACGCGGCGGCCAGCACCCCGCCGGCCACCGTCGCGGCGAGCGCCGCGGCGCCGGGCAGCGGCAGAACGGGCTTGGTCTCGTGGGTGGTTGTGGTCATCTGTTCACGCCCGATCCGCGACGCGCTCGCCGAGCAGGCCCTGTGGCCTGACCAGCAGCACGACGATCAGCAGGACGAACGCCCAGACGTTGGCCCAGGCGCCGCCGCCGAGCTGGTGCATGCCGGGGACGTTCTGGATGTACGCGGTGGCCAGCGATTCGGCGACGCCGAGGACCAGCCCGCCGAGCATCGCGCCGTAGATGTTGCCGATGCCGCCCAGGACGGCGGCGGTGAAGGCCTTCAGACCGGCCAGGAAGCCCATCATGAAGTCGACCTGACCGTACCTCAGGCCGTGCGCCACGGCCGCGACGGCGGCGAAGGCCGCGCCCAGCGCGAAGGCGATCACGATGATCCGGTCGGTGTTGATGCCCATCAGCTTCGCGGTGTCCGGGTCCTGCGCGGTGGCCTGCATGGCCCGGCCGGTGCGGGTGAAACGGACGAACGAGGCCAGGATCAGCATGCACAGCGGCGCGGCGACCAGCAGGAACAGGTCGTTGCGCTGGAGGTGGAACAGGCCGAAGCCGACGTTGCCGCCCTCGAACTGCGGGAAGGAGATGGCCTTCTTGGCTCCCGGGTAGAACGCCCAGACCACCTGCTGGAGCGCGATGGACAGGCCGATCGCGGTGATCAGCGGCGCCAGCCTGGGCGCGGTGCGCAGCGGCCGGTAGGCGAACCGCTCGGCCGCGGTGGCGGTGAGCACGGAGGCGATCACGCCGCCCAGGATCATGACCGGCAGGGCCAGCCAGAGCGAAGTGCCGTGCGGCAGCGCCGCGTAGGCGGTCAGTGCCCCGAAGCCGCCGATCATGAAGATCTCGCCGTGGGCGAAGTTGATGAGCTGGACGATGCCGTAGACCATCGTGTACCCGATGGCGATCAGGCCGTACATCAGGCCGAGCATCAGTCCGTTGGCCAGATTTTGCGGCAGTTCGTGCACCGCGGGCCTCCGTGGATAGGGGGTATGAGAGAGCGGGGGGCACTTGTGGCGCCCCCCGCCGGACAGCGGCTGGTGCAGGTGGCAGGGTCAGCCGTTGTAGGTACCGCTCTTGACCGCCTTCCACTCGCCGCCCTTGACGCTGTAGACGGTGAGCTGCTTGTTGGTGGTGTCGCCGTACTGGTCGAAGGAGACCTGGCCGGTGACGCCGGCGAAGTTCACCTTGGCCATCTCGGCCAGCACCTTGGTGCGCAGGTCGGCGGGCACCTTGCCGCCGTTGTGCTCCACCGCGGCCTTGACGGCCTCGATGATCGACCAGGCGGCGTCGTACGAGTAGCCGCCGTACGCGGAGTACGCGTCCTTGTAGCCGGCCGCGTTGTAGTCGGCGACGAAGGTCTTGGCGGAGTCCAGCTCCTCCACCGGGGCGCCGACCGAGGTGGCCAGGTCGCCCTCGCTGTCGTTGTTGGAGAGCTTGATGAACTCGGGGTCGTAGATGCCGTCGCCGCCCATCAGCGGGACCTTCGCGCCGGCCTTCTTGATCTGGTCGCTGAGCGGGCCGGCCTCCGGGTACTCGCCGCCGTAGTACACCGAGTCGGCGCCGGAGGAGGCGACCTTGGTGGCGACCGCGGAGAAGTCCTTGTCGTCCGGGTTGATGTGGTCGGTGCCGACCACGGTGCCGCCGAGCTTCTTGAACTCGTCCTGGAAGATGGCCGCCAGGCCCGCGCCGTAGGTCTTCTTGTCGTCGATGACGTAGACCTTGGTCTTCTTCGCCTCGGTGAACAGGTACTGGGCGGCGTACTTGCCCTGCACCACGTCGGTGGTGGCGGTGCGGAAGTACGAGGCGTACGGGCGGGTGAACTTGCTGCTGCCCCAGTCCGGGCCGAGCGACAGCTCGGGGCTGGTGTTGGCCGGGGAGACCTGGGTCAGCTTGGCGTCGTTGAAGACCTTCTGCATGGTCTGCGAGACGCTGGAGTTCAGCGGGCCGACCACGCCGACGACGTCCTTCATGTCGACCAGGGCGGCGGCGTTCTGCTTGCCGGAGGTCGGGTTGGCCTGGTCGTCCTTGGCCTCCAGGGCGAAGGTGACGCCGGGGACCAGGTTGTCCTTGTTGGCCTTCCGGACGGCCAGGTCGGCGGAGTTCTTGATGCCCAGGCCCAGCGCGGACAGCTTGCCGCTGATCGGGGCGTCCACGCCGATGACGACCTTGGTGGTGCCGCCGCCCGCGTTGTCCGAGCCGGACTTGGCGCCGCGCGAGCCACAGGCCGAGAGGGTGAGCGCTCCGGTAACTGCAATGGTCACGACAAGAAGTGAGCTCTTTCGCACGACGTGGGTCTCCTTCTGGACTGGACACGCGCACAGGGCTGGCGGTGCCGGAACGCGTCGACCGAGCCCGAAAATCGGACGGCCGGTGACTGGGCGTGACTCTAGACCGGGCGCGGCGGCTCGGGCAGTGGGGCGACTGAGGCTGTGATTCTCTTGTTATGACCACGCCGGAAGTTGATCTCGGAGTGTGAGCCAAAGCCGCAGGTGGGGCCCGCGAGGCCGGGCTTCGAGCCGCCGTGCGAATGGTTGGGTTTCTCAACTCCCAAGTCAGCATGGGGAGATCCGCTTATCGGACAGGTTTGTCCGGGCTGCCTGAGCTGGTCGCCGCTGTTCGATTATCGGGAGCGTCGCAGGTCGCGTGCAGTGCCGCGGAGAGGTCGCGGGCGTAGGAATCGCCCAGAATCTGACTTGTCGTCTCCATGGCGCGCGTGTTACGCAGTGTTACATCGAGGAAGGGCATTCCGGCGTCCGCCGGGGCCGCCGAACAGTCCGTCACTTTCAGGCCGATCCGCAGCGACACCGTCTGCCCCGGCTGGACCGCCTGCGGCAGCCAGCCGCCCACCAGCACCGACAGCCCGCGGTACCCCTGGCTCACCCCCAGCACCTCGACCTGGCCGGCGCCGGAGTTGTGCACCGTCAGCGACAGCGCGAACGAGTCCTCCCCGGCCGGCAGCGGGCCGCCGTACCCGAACCGGGTGGACTGCGAGGGGAACGGCAGCAGCGGTGACGGCGGCGCGGCGGCCGCGGATCGCTCGATCGCGTGACGGGCCGTCAGGAAGAGCGCGAGCGCCAGCGCCAGTACGACCAGCAGCGTCTTCAGGCGTCTGCTCAGCAGCCGCGGCGGAACCTCCGTGTACAGCCGGAGCTGCGTCCACGTCCCCTCGCCCGGCTCCACCGGGCCGAGGAAGCCCCCCGGCTCGCCCGGTCTCTCACTGTCTGCAGGCATGACGGCGCCCCCTCGTCCAGCCGAGATTTCCCGTGCCGGGAAGCGGCCAAACCCAGGGGGCGCGTGGGGAGTTGGGGATTTCTCGGCTAAAGGTCGCGCAGCATGCAGGTCAGTCGGCAGCTGGTGATCCGGCGGCCGGTGTCGTCCGTCACCGCGATCTCGTAGGTCGCCGCCGTGCGGCCCTTGAACACCGCCGTCGCCACGCCCGTCACCAGGCCGGAGGTGGCCGAGCGGTGGTGGGTGGCGTTCAGGTCCACGCCCACCGCGTAGCGGCCCGGGCCGGCGTGCAGCATCGCGCCGATCGAACCGAGCGTCTCCGCCAGCGCGGCCGACGCCCCGCCGTGCAGCAGCCCGTACGGCTGCTGGTTGCCCTCCACCGGCATGGTGCCCACCACCCGGTCCGGGGAGGCCTCGACGATGGTGATGCCCAGCTTCTCGCCCAGGTGGCCGCCCGAGAAGGTCTCCGGGCTCACCCCCAGCTTCGCGAAGTGGTCCAGCACGTCCTGGGGCACTTTCAGTACGGGCGCCGCGTCGGTCATGGTGCTCCTGTTCGGGGGGTTCACTTCGTTGTGCGCGTCGATCGTACGACTGTCTACCCGCCGGTAGGGAGGTGCTCCGCGCCGCGCCGGGAGATGTCGGCCCCGGGCCATAGGATCGGGGACGGCAGTGCAATCCGGCAGGAACAGGACGTGACGTGGCGACACAGGGTGCAGGCAAGAGTGCGGCCGGGCGGCCCCGGCTGATGCTGCTGGACGGGCATTCGATGGCCTACCGGGCCTTCTTCGCCCTGCCGGTGGAGAACTTCTCCACCACCACCGGCCAGCACACCAACGCGGTGTACGGCTTCACCTCGATGCTGGTCAACACCGTCCGCGACGAGGCGCCCACCCACCTCGCGGTCGCCTTCGACCTCTCCCGGCAGACCTTCCGCGCCGCCGAGTTCCCCGAGTACAAGGCCAACCGCGCCAAGACCCCCGACGAGTTCCGCAGCCAGATCCCGCTGATCGGCGAACTCCTCGACGCCATGAAGATCCCCCGGCTCACCGCCGAGGGCTTCGAGGCCGACGACATCATCGCCACCCTCGCCACCGCCGCCGCGGCCGAGGGCTTCGAGGTGCTCATCGTCACCGGCGACCGGGACTCGCTCCAGCTGGTCAACGAGCACGTCACCGTGCTCTACCCGACCAAGGGCGTCTCGGAGATGAAGCGCTACACGCCCGAGGCGGTCGCCGAGAAGTACGGCGTGCGCCCCGACCAGTACCCCGACCTCGCCGCGCTGCGCGGCGACCCGTCCGACAACCTGCCCGGCATCCCCGGCGTCGGCGAGAAGACCGCCGCCAAGTGGGTCAACCAGTTCGGCTCGTTCGACGCGCTGGTCGAGCGGGCCGACGAGGTCAAGGGCAAGATCGGCGAGAAGCTGCGCGAGCACCTCGACTCCGTCAAGCGCAACCGGGTCCTCACCGAACTCGTCCGCGACGTCGAACTCCCGCTCGGCGTCACCCAGTTGGAGCGCACGCCGTTCGACCGGGAGGAAATCGCCCGGCTGATGGAGGCGTTGGAGTTCCGCAACCCCAACTTCCGCGACCGGGTGCACGGCATCGACCCGGCCGGCGCCGAGACCGCCGCCGCCGACCTCCCCACCGGCCCCGCCGTCGAGGGCGACCTGCTCACCGTCCCCGGCGCGCTCGCCGCCTGGCTGGACGAGCACACCGGCAACGGCGAACGCACCGCGCTCGCCGCCGACTACGAGTGGGCCCTCGGCACCGGCCAGGTCGAGCAGGTCGCCCTCGCCACCGGCAGCGCCGCCGCCTGGTTCGACCCCGCCGCGCTGGAGGAGGCCGACGACCGGGCGTTCACCGCCTGGCTCGCCGACCCCGCGCGCCCCAAGGCCCTGCACATCGCCAAGCAGGTCATGCGCGCCTTCGCCGAACAGGGCTGGGAGTTCGCCGGCGTCACCGCCGACACCGCGCTCGCCGCCTACCTGGAGAAGCCCGGCCGCCGCACCTTCACCCTCGACGTCCTCGCCGAGGAGTACCTGGCCCGCTCGCTCGCCCCCGCCGCCGCCCAGGCCGAGACCGGCCAGCTCACCTTCGACGCCGACGAGCCCGACCCGACGGCCGGCGCCCAGACCCTGATGACCGAGGCCCGCGCCGTCCACGACCTCGCCGAACTCTTCGACACCCGCCTCGCCGAGGTCGGCGCCGACAAGCTGTTCCACGACATGGAACTGCCGATCGCCGCCCTGCTCGCCCGGATGGAGCGCTACGGCATCGCCGCCGACCGCGCCTGGCTCCAGGGCCTGGAGGCCCAGTTCGCCGCCGAGATCCAGCGCTGCGTCGAGGAGGCGCACGCCGCCGCCGGCCGCGAGTTCAACCTCGGCTCGCCCAAGCAGCTCCAGGAGATCCTCTTCGGCGACCTCAACCTGCCCAAGACCAAGAAGATCAAGACCGGCTACACCACCGACGCCGACGCCCTCACCTGGCTCGCCACCCAGACCGACAACGAACTGCCGGTCATCCTGCTCCGCCACCGCGACCAGGCCAAGCTGCGCACCACCGTCGAGGGCCTGCTCAAGACGGTCTCCCCGCAGGGCCGCATCCACACCACCTTCAACCAGATGGTGGCCGCCACCGGCCGGCTCTCCTCCCAGGACCCGAACCTGCAGAACATCCCGGTCCGCACCGAGGAGGGCCGCGCCATCCGCCGCGCCTTCGTGGTCGGCGAGGGCTACGAGTCGCTGCTCACCGCCGACTACTCGCAGATCGAACTGCGCATCATGGCCCACCTGTCCGAGGACGAGGCCCTGATCGAGGCCTTCGCCTCCGGCGAGGACCTGCACACCACCGTCGCCTCCCAGGTCTTCTCGGTCGCCCGCGACGAGGTCGACGCCGAGATGCGCCGCAAGATCAAGGCCATGTCCTACGGCCTCGCCTACGGGCTCTCGGCGTACGGCCTGTCCCAGCAGCTCGGCATCAAGCCCGGCGAGGCCCAGGGCCTGATGGACACCTACTTCGAGCGCTTCGGCGGCGTCCGCGACTACCTGCACAACGTGGTCGAGGAGGCCCGCGCCGTCGGCTACACCGAGACCCTGCTCGGCCGCCGCCGCTACCTGCCGGACCTCACCAGCGACAACCGCCAGCGCCGCGAGATGGCCGAACGGATGGCCCTCAACGCCCCCATCCAGGGCTCCGCCGCCGACATCGTCAAGATCGCCATGCTCCGGGTGGACGACGCCCTGCGCGCCGCCGGCCTGACGTCCCGGATGCTGCTCCAGGTGCACGACGAAATCGTCCTCGAACTCGCCCCCGGCGAGCGCGAGCAGGTCGAGGCCCTGGTCCGCGAACAGATGGCCGACGCCTACCCGCTGCGCGCCCCGCTCGACGTCTCGGTCGGCATCGGCGCCGACTGGGAGGCGGCCGCGCACTAGTTCCACCGGCCCCGGGCCCCGGGCGGCCAAATCGTTTGCAGGCCTCCGCCCGGGGCCCGGAGACTGGCCGGATGACTGATCAACTCCACGCGCCCACCGCCACGTTCGCCGACAAGCCGACGCTGGAGGGGGAGCGGATCATCCTCCGGCCGGTCGACGCCGAGGAGGACCTGCCCTGGCTGCGCGTCATGCTCGACGACCCGGACGTGCTGCGGTACACCTCCCCCGTGTACACGCCCGTCGCGCCCGAGTGGGACGAGGCGATGGAGAAGCGCGTCGTCGAGTGGTACTCCACCCGCAACGAGCAGACCGACCGGCTCGACCTGATCATCGTCGACAGGTCGACCGGGCGCGGCGTCGGCGAGGTGGTCCTCAACGAGTGGGACGAGGCCAACCGCTCCTGCAACCTCCGCATCTGCATCGGCCCCGACGGCCGCGACCGCGGCTTCGGCACCGAGGCCGTCCGGCTCGTCACCGACCACGCCATCCGCGCGCTCGGCCTGAACCGGGTCTCGCTCGGCGTCTACGCCTTCAACGGGCGCGGCCAACGCGCCTACGAGAAGGCCGGGTTCAAGGTCGAGGGCGTCCGCCGGCAGGTGCTGCGGTACGGCGACGAGTGGATCGACGACATCGACATGGCGGTCCTCGCCGAGGACTGGGTGCGCACCGACCGGTAGGCTCCGCGCGCACGTTCGGCAGGTGGGCGAGGGGTGGGGCGGGATGAAGGCGCCGCAGGGCGGAAGAGCACGGGCGGGGATCGTGTCGGCCGCGGTCGCGGTGGTGGCCGGCGGGATGCTGTGGGCGGCGCACTCGGGGCCCGCCCCGCAGCCGGCCACCCCGCCGCAGGCCGCTGCGGTGGTCGCCGGGACGCCGAGCGGGAGCGCCCCGCCCACGCCCACCGCGTCGCCCACGCCCGCCGACTCGCCGTCACCCCTCGGGAGCCCGAGCCCGACCGGGGAACCGGAGACCACGGCCGCCGCCACGCCCCGGTCGACCGCGACGGGGACGAAGCCGAAGGCGACGTGGAAGCCGATCACCGAGGCGACGCCCGGGACGCACCCCAACAGCGACGACACCAGGTCGACGCGGAACCCGGACTGCCACTACAACCAGTCGGGCCGGCTGATGGCGTGCGGGCCGATCCTGTCCCTCAGCCCGGCCGCGCCGAACCCGGGCGCCTCGCCGTCCTCGCTCCGCGCCGGCTGACCCGACGCGGCGTCACTTGCGCGGATTGGCGCGGCGGGTGGGCTCGGCCGTGGTCGGGTCCTCCGGCCAGGGGTGGCGGGGGTAGCGGCCGCGCAGGTCGGCGCGGACGGCGCGGTAGCCCTCGCGCCAGAACGCGGCGAGGTCGCCGGTGACGGCGGCCGGGCGGCCGGCGGGGGAGAGCAGGTGGACGGTGAGCGGGGCGCGGCCGTCGGCCAGGGCGGGGGCGGCGTCCCAGCCGAACAGCTCCTGGAGCTTGACGGCGAGGACCGGGCGGTCGCCCGAGTAGTCGACCCGGATCCGGCTGCCGGTGGGCACCGTGATCCGCTCGGGGGCCAGTTCGTCCAGCCGGCCGGCCTGTCCGCTCGCCCACGGCAGCAGGCGTTGCAGGGCGGCGGCGGTGTCGATCCGCTCCAGGTCGGCGCGGCGGCGGGCCCGGGACAGCTCCGGCTCCAGCCACTCCTCGGCGGACGTCAGCAGCGCCGCGTCGGACACGTCCGGCCACACCCCGCCGAGGGTGCGGTGCAGGAACGCCAGCCGCTCGCGCAGCCCTGTCGCGGCCGGCGGCCAGGACAGCAGCGCGCCGACGCCCTCGCGGGCGAGCCCCTCCAGCAGCGCCTCGCGCACCAGCGCCGGATCGGGCGAGGTCAGCGGCGCCGCGGCGAGCTCGATCGCGCCGAGGGTCTCCACCCGACGCGCCGTCACCTCCCGCTGCCGGGACGACCAGTGGACCTCCTCGCGCCCGTCCAGCAGCGGCCCGCCCGCCCGGCGGGCCGTCGCCTCGTCGATCGCCACCGCCCGCAACACCCGCGCCGACGGCGACCCGGCGGGCCGGTCCGCCACCGCGATCGCCAGCCACCCGCCGGCCGGCAGCCGCGAGCCGCCCTGCACCTGGGCCGCCGTTCCGGAGGCCATCAGGTACGCGCCCTCGCCGCCCTCCCGGGCCCGGGCCAGCCGCTCCGGGTACGCCAGGCCGACCACCAGCCCGGCGGCGGCCGCGTCCGAGAATCCGCCCGACGACCTGTCGACCTGCTGTTCCAGCCGGCGGGTCTCCTCCTTCCAGCGGCGCGCGTACGGGTCGTTGCCCTGCTTGACGGTGCGCCAGATGTGGGCCAGGTCGTCGCCGAGGGCGCGCGGCGGCTCCTCGGAGAGCAGCGCGACCAGCTCGGCGGCGCGCCGGGAGCCCACGGCCGGGGCGCCGTCCAGCAGGGCGCGGGCCAGCCGGGGGTGCAGGCCGGTGCGGGCGATCGCCCGGCCGCGGTCGGTGGGGCGGCCGTCGGCGTCCACCGCGTCCAGCGCGCGCAGCGTGCCGCGGGCGGCGGCCATCGCCCCGGCCGGCGGCGGGTCGGGGAGAGCGAGGCCGGCGGCGTCCGGGTCGCCCCAGCAGGCGGCCTGGAGGGCGAACGACGTCAGGTCGGCCAGCGCGATCTCGGGCGTCGGGAAGCGGGCCGCGCGGGCGTCCTCCACCTCCGCCCAGCACCGGTACACCGTGCCGGGGGCCTCGCGCCCGGCCCGGCCGGCCCGCTGCCGGGCGGCGGCCAGCGAGGTGCGGACGGTGACCAGCCCGGACAGGCCGCGGGCGTGGTCGGTGCGCGGCTCCCTGGTCAGCCCGGAGTCGACCACCACCCGCACGCCCGGCACCGTCAGCGAGGACTCGGCGACCGAGGTGGCCAGCACCACCCGCCGCCGCTCGCCCGGGCTCAGCGCCGCGTCCTGCACCGCCTGCGGCGCCTGCCCGTGCAGCTGAAGCACCTCGACGCCGCCCAACTGCCCGGCCACCCGGGCGATTTCGCCCACGCCCGGCAGGAAGCACAGCACGTCCCCGTCCCTCTCGGCGAGCGCCCGGCGCACCGTCGCCGCGACGTGCTCCAGCAGCGCGGGGTCGACCCGCGTCCCGTGCGGCGGGCGGACGGCGGACGGCGGGGGCGCCCACACCGTCTCGACCGGGTGCGAGACGCCCTCGGCGGCCACCACCGGCGCGCCGTCCAGCAGTTCGGCCCAGGCGTCGGTGTCGGCGGTGGCCGAGGCCAGCAGCAGCCGCAGCTCCGGGCGGAGCGCCGCCCGGACGTCCAGCAGGAACGCCAGCGCGGTGTCGGCGTCCAGGTGCCGCTCGTGGCACTCGTCGAGGATCACCGTGTCGACGCCCGGCAGCTCGGGGTCCCGCTGGAGGCGTTGCAGCAGGACGCCGGTGGTGACCACCTCGACCACGGTGTCCGGGCCGACCCGGCGCTCGCCGCGCACGGTGAACCCGACCTGCCCGCCGACCTTCCCCCAGCCCCGGGGGGGCTGGGAGGTGCCCCCATCGCCCAGCGGCTCGCCCAGCAGCCAGGCCATCCGCCGGGCCGCCGCCCGCACCGCCAGCCGGCGCGGCTCGGCGACCAGCACCCGGCGCGGCGGGCCCGGGAAAGCGTCCACGAGGCCCGCCAGCGCCAGCGGCACCAGGGTGGTCTTGCCGGTGCCCGGCGGCGCGGACAGCACCGCCGCGCCGTGCTCCTCCAACGCCCCGGCCAGGGCGGGCAGCGCGGTGCGGACCGGCAGTTCGAGCCCCCCGGTGCGCACCGTCAGCCGTCCCGGCGGGCGACGAAGATCGCCGTCCCGGGGATGTGCGCGCCGCGCAGCGGGCTCCAGCCGCCCCACTCCTGCTCCAGCTCCTCCGGCCACTCCGGCTCGATCAGGTCCAGCAGCACGAACCCGGCCCCGACCAGCTCCCGCACCCGGTCGCCCACCGTCCGGTGGTGCTCGACGTACGTCGCCACGCCCTGCTCGTCCTGCTCCACGTACGGCGTGCGGTCGAAGTACGAGGAGGACGCCGTCAGGCCCTCCTCGCCCGGCTCGTCCGGGAACGCCCAGCGGATCGGGTGGGTCACCGAGAACACCCACCGCCCGCCCGGCCGCAGCACCCGGTGGACCTCGCGCATCAGCCGCGAGGTGTCCGCGCTGAACGGCACCGCGCCGTACGCCGAGCACGCGTGGTCGAACGAGCCGTCCGCGAACGGCAGCGTCGCGGCGTCCGCCTGCACCACCGCGACCGGCTCCAGGCCGCGGCCCAGGTCGATCCGCCGCGAGTGCTGCAACTGCCGGTAGGAGATGTCCAGCGCCACCGGCCGGGCGCCCTGCGCGGCCAGCCAGCGCGAGCACTGGGCGGCGCCCGAGCCGATCTCCAGCACGTCCGCGCCCTTCAGGCCCGCCGGCTCGCCGAGCAGCCGCACCTCGGCCTCGTCCACGCCCTCCGGGCACCAGGTGAACCGGTCGTCCCCGAGGAACTCGCCGTGCTCGTCCTGGTACTCGTCCGCGTTCCGGTCCCACCAGTGCCGACTCGCCCGGCTCGACTCCTGCTCACCGGCCTCCCGGCGGAGCGCCTCGTCGCCGTCGTCGTCCTGCTCGGACTCGACGTGGTAGGTGCTCGGGACGTCGTACCCGGCAGGGTCGTAGTCGCCGGGCTCGATGGGACCGGGGGTGGTGGAGTGGTTCATGGAATCCGTCACGTAGGCTATGGAACGCGGAAGCGCCACTGCCGCGGAGTCGGTCCTTGACGGGACCGGGTCGGGCCGTGGCATCCGGGGTAGGGCCGGTGTTCGAGCCGCCGCGAGGTGCGCCTTCGGAGAATATGGCCTGATCCGTCCCGGCCTCTACCGGTCTCGCCGACTTCGGCATTGACCGTGTCCGGGTGTCCCCGTATGCTACAAGTTGCGCTGCGGGCCTGCGCGCCTCGGACGGAGCAGGTCGCGCTCGCATCTGTCGAAGACCCCACGGTCGTCAGACGGGCATCGGGATTCCGGTCGATGGAATCAATTCGGTGGCCGTTTTCTGGCCTGTACGGCTTTCGGTGGGAGCGATCAGGGCCCTCCGCGTGGCATTACTACGACTTCATGTCCGTACCGGAGCCCTTTTCCTAATGACGAGCCCCACCGACACCTCTGTCAGCACCACCCCGCAGGTTGCGGTCAACGACATCGGCGACGCCGAGGCCTTCCTCGCCGCCATCGACGAGACCATCAAGTACTTCAACGACGGCGACATCGTTGAGGGCGTCATCGTGAAGGTCGACCGTGACGAGGTGCTCCTCGACATCGGTTACAAGACCGAGGGTGTCATCCCGTCCCGTGAGCTCTCGATCAAGCACGACGTCGACCCCCACGAGGTTGTCGCTGTTGGCGACAACATCGAGGCCCTGGTTCTCCAGAAGGAGGACAAGGAGGGTCGCCTGATCCTGTCCAAGAAGCGCGCTCAGTACGAGCGTGCCTGGGGCACGATCGAGAAGATCAAGGAAGAGGACGGCATCGTCACCGGTACCGTCATCGAGGTCGTCAAGGGTGGTCTCATCCTCGACATCGGCCTCCGCGGCTTCCTCCCGGCCTCGCTGGTCGAGATGCGTCGCGTCCGCGACCTCCAGCCCTACGTGGGCAAGGAGCTCGAGGCGAAGATCATCGAGCTGGACAAGAACCGCAACAACGTGGTCCTGTCCCGCCGTGCCTGGCTCGAGCAGACCCAGAGCGAGGTCCGCCAGACCTTCCTCACCACCCTGCAGAAGGGCCAGGTCCGCTCCGGCGTCGTCTCCTCGATCGTCAACTTCGGTGCGTTCGTGGACCTCGGCGGCGTCGACGGTCTGGTTCACGTCTCCGAGCTGTCCTGGAAGCACATCGACCACCCGAACGAGGTTGTCGAGGTCGGCCAGGAGGTCACCGTCGAGGTTCTCGACGTCGACATGGACCGCGAGCGTGTCTCCCTGTCGCTGAAGGCGACCCAGGAGGACCCGTGGCAGCAGTTCGCCCGCACGCACCAGATCTCCCAGGTCGTGCCGGGTAAGGTCACCAAGCTGGTTCCGTTCGGTGCGTTCGTCCGCGTGGACGAGGGCATCGAGGGCCTGGTCCACATCTCCGAGCTGGCCGAGCGCCACGTCGAGATCCCGGAGCAGGTCGTCCAGGTCGGCGACGAGATCTTCGTCAAGGTCATCGACATCGACCTCGAGCGTCGTCGCATCAGCCTCTCGCTGAAGCAGGCCAACGAGTCCCTCGGTGCCGACCCGGCGTCGGTCGAGTTCGACCCGACCCTGTACGGCATGGCTGCCTCGTACGACGACCAGGGCAACTACATCTACCCGGAGGGCTTCGACCCCGAGGCGAACGACTGGCTGCCCGGCTTCGAGAAGCAGCGCGAGGAGTGGGAGCGGCAGTACGCCGAGGCCCAGGCCCGCTTCGAGCAGCACCAGGCCCAGGTCATCAAGTCCCGCGAGGCGGACGCGGCTGCTGCCGCCGAGGCCGGCGAGGAGGCCCCGGTGTCCGGTGGCGGCTCGTACTCCTCCAGCAGCGACGAGGGCTCGGGCGCGCTGGCGTCCGACGAGGCCCTGGCCGCTCTGCGCGAGAAGCTGGCCGGCGGCCAGAGCTGAAAGCTCGCTCTCGCTGAGTAGCTGACTCAACAGGAACCCCCTGCCCAGGCTTTCCCTGGGCAGGGGGTTCCTGTTTTTGCGCCCAGCCACCGGCAGATGGTGCGCCGGGCGGTCGGAACGCCACGTGCTTGCCTTGCGCTGCGCAGCGCGCCCTCTGCGCTGCGGCTGGGTGGGAGTGGAGGAGCTTAAGTGGCGTTTATGTGAAGGGAATTGTGAGATGAGGCTCATCGTCCGGCTATAGGACGTTCGGGGTGGCACGCATACCTTGGGGTGAGTTTGTCCGAAAGGCTCCCCGCATGCGCAGCTCCCGCTCCACCGCAGCAGAGGTCCAGGTTCCCCAGGTGTCCGGTCGGTTGGCCGGGCTCGGGCGAGCGTGTTTTCGGCATCGGCGCTGGGTGCTGGGGTTCTGGGCGCTGGTGCTCGCGGCGGGGGTGCTGATCGGCGGGCGGGTGTTCGAGGGGTCGGTCGCGGGGACGGGCGGCGGCGGGTCGGAGTCGGCTCGGGGGACGGCGGTCGTGCAGGCCGCGGATCCGGCGCAGGGGACCGTGACGGCGGTGGTGGACGGGCCGCAGGTGGGCAGCGACGGGGTGAAGGCGGCCGTCCAGCAGGCGAGTTCGGAGGTGGCGAAGCTGCCGGGCGTCCTCTCGGTGGCGGACACGTACTCGACCGGGGGACAGCTGAGCGCGGGCGACGGCCGGGCGTCGCTGGTGAACGTGCGGATGGCGGACGGGGCGTCGGCGAAGCAGCTGACGGCGGTGACGGACCGGCTGGAGCAGATCACCGCGGACGGGGCGCACACCGTGGTCGGCGGCGACCTGGTGCTGCAGCAGGAGGTGAAGGAGCAGACCGCGAGGGACACCCGGTTCGGGGAGATCGTGACGCTGCCGCTCACCCTGATCGTGATGGTGCTGGTGTTCGGCGGGCTGGCCGCGGCCGGGCTGCCGGGGATCGGGGCGGTGGCGTCGGTGGGCGGGGCGCTGCTGGCGATGTTCGGGTTCAGCCGGATCATGGACATCGACACCAGCGTGCTGCCGATCGCGACGGTGCTGGGGCTGGGTCTGTCGATCGACTACGCGCTGCTGATGGTGAACCGGTTCCGTGAGGAGCGCGGTCTGGGCGCGACGATCGCGCAGGCGGTGGAGCGGACGTCGGCGACGGCCGGCCGGACGGTGACGTTCTCGGGGTTGACGGTGGCGGTCGCGCTGAGCGGCCTGTTCGTCTTCACCAGCCCGGTGTTCCGGGCGGTCGCGGCGGCCGGGGTGAGCGTGGTGGTGATCGCGGTGGCGGCGGCGCTGACGCTGGTGCCGGCGCTGCTGGGTTTCATGGGGCGGCGGATCAAGGCGCCGAGCACGCCCGTCCCGGACGAGGGGTTCTTCTCGCGGACGGTGCGCCGGGTGCAGCGGCGGGCGGTGCCGGTGATGCTGGCGTGCGTGGCGCTGCTGCTCGCGGCGGGCGCGCCGTTCCTGGGGTCGCACTTCCGCAACTCGGGCGCCGACGTGCTGCCGAAGAGTTTCGCGTCCCGGCAGGTCGCCGAGGCCGTGCAGGAACGTTTCCCGGCGCAGGCCCCGGCCCCGGTGCAGGTGGTCGTCGAGGGTACGCCGCAGCAGGCGCAGAGCTACGCGGACACCGTGGTGGCGGGGCTGCCGGGCGTGTCGGGAGTGCGGGCCGTCACCCCCGTCTCGGACGGCGTGCAGACCGTGGACGTCCTGGTGAAGGGCGACCCGCAGGGCGCGGAGGCCAAGCGGGTGGTCGCCGAGCTGCGCGAGCACCGGGGCGGCCTGGAGACGTACGTGACGGGGGACGCGGCGTCGCTGGTGGACTTCCACCACGAGATCGCCTCGCGCGGCCCGTGGGCGGTGGGGCTGGTCGCGGCGGGGACGCTGCTGCTGCTGTTCATGATGACCGGGTCGGTGGTGCTGCCGGTGAAGGCGCTGCTGATGAACGTGCTGTCGCTGGGCGCGTCGCTGGGGGCGCTCACCCTGGTGTTCCAGCACGGGTACTTCAGCGGACTGCTCGGGTTCACCCCGACCGGCGGCCTGGAGACGATGATCCCGGTGCTGGTGTTCGCGTTCGCGTTCGGGCTGTCGATGGACTACGAGGTGTTCCTGCTGTCCCGGATCAAGGAGCTGCACGACCAGGGCCACGGCTGCCTGCGGTCGGTGGAGCTCGGACTGCAGCGCAGCGGTCGGATCATCACCTCGGCCGGGCTGCTGATGGTGATCGTGTTCGCCGGGTTCGCCGCCGGGCAGATGCTCATGGTCAAGCAGATGGGCATCGCACTGGCCATCGCCGTCGCGGTGGACGCCACCCTGGTGCGCACCCTGCTGGTGCCCGCCACCATGTCGCTGTTCGGCCGGCTCAACTGGTGGGCGCCCGCCCCGCTGCGCCGCCTGCACCGGATCATCGGCCTCAGCGAGCACGTCGAACTGCCGCCGCTGCCGCCCCCGGCGGTGCCCGCGCCGCGCCTTCCGAAGCGGCCGGGCCTGGTGGGTGCGCCTTAGTCTGGCGGTATGCGACTGACGAAGTTCGGCCATGCCTGCGTCCGGATCGAGCACGCGGAAGGGGCGGTGCTGATCGATCCCGGCATGTTCACCGGCCCCGAGGCGGTGCGGGACGTGAGCGCCCTGCTGATCACCCACGAGCACGCCGACCACTTCACCGAGCCGCAGGTGCGGGCCGCCGTCGAGGCCAACCCGGGCCTGCGGGTGTTCACCAACCGCTCGGTGGCCCGGCAGCTGGACGGCATCGGGGCGCGCGTCACGGTGGTCGGCGAGGGCGACGCGTTCGAACTGGACGGGCTGCCGGTGACGGTGCACGGCGAGTGGCACGCGGAGATCCACCCGGACATCGAGCGGATCCCCAACATCGGGTTCCTGCTCGGCGGCCGGGTGTTTCACCCGGGCGACGCGCTGACCGTCCCGCCGGACACCGTCGACACGCTGCTGCTGCCGGTCGGCGCGCCCTGGGTGAAGGTCGGCGAACTGGTGGACTACCTGCGCGACGCCCGCCCCCGGCAGGCGGTGGGGATCCACGAGGCGACGCTCAGCGAGGCCGGGCAGGCCGTGCACGGGCGGCTGCTCGGCCCGCAGGGGCCCGGCACCGGCGGCGTGGCGTACCGGATGCTCGCCGCCGGCGAATCGGTCGACCTGGCCTGACGGACGGTCAGAGCGCAGGGGCGGCGGCGGTGAACGGGCGGCCGTCGAGCGTCCAGTGCGGGTCGGGGACGATCTCCAGCGCCGCGTACACGTGTGCCGCGACGTCGGTGTGGTGCAGCGGGCCGACGGGTGCGCCCGGGGTGATGCCGGGGCCGAACGCGGCGATCCACGCGGTGCGCTCCAGCGCGCTGCGGCCGCCGTGGCCGCCCGCGTCGACGTGGCCGTGGTCGGTGACCACGACGACCGTCCACTCCTCGGCGGCGTACGTGGAGCGCTCGCGCAGCGCGGCCAGCAGGCGGCCGAGGCGGACGTCGGCGGCCTCGATCGAGCGGCGGTAGTCCTCGCCGCAGCCGCGGAAGTGCGCCGTCTCGTCGACCGCGCCGAGGTAGACGAACGACGCCTGCGGGTCGTCGTCGGAGCGGGCCAGCACGTACTCGGCCTCGGCGGTGACCCGCTCGTCGCAGACCTCCCACGCCTCCGGGGTGTCCTCCAGCGGCGCGATGTACGAGAGGCGGCCGGGCGCGTTGAACAGCGGGCCGCCGTCGCGGGCCAGGAACAGCGGCTCCCAGCCGCCGACGGCGAAGGTGCGGCGGCGGTGCTGCCTGGCCAGGCGGGTGGTGAAGTCGGGGAAGACGTCGAGCCGGTGGCCGCCGAAGTGGTTGCCGAGCACGCCGTGCTTGGCGACGCCGACGCCGGTGGCGATGGTCGCCCAGCACGGGCCGGACATGGTCGGGGTGGCGTCGTCCACCTCGACGGGGGCGAGGAAGCCGGCGGCGGCGACCCCGTCCAGGTGCGGGGTGTGCAGCTCGGGCAGCAGGTCGAGACGGACGCCGTCGATGCCGACGACCAGGACCCGGCGCGGGCCGGCGGGCCAGATGCTGGACACGGGGTGGTGCTCCGATCGTTCGAGGTGGCGCAGGTGCGTTCGATGGCAGTGCGGGTGTTCGGCACCCTAGCGGCCCGATCGGGCCCGTAGACCTGTACGGACAACTTTTTCCGGACGCCCCATGGGGAAGGGGTCGGAGAGTTCCCGTGAAGTTCGTCCCGCGTTCGTCCCGGGGCGGGCCCCTTCGGGCCTCCCGGTACGGGCCGGTAGCCTGACGGCATGCTGAGGATCGGACTGACGGGCGGCATCGGCGCGGGCAAGAGCGAGGTCTCCCGCCAACTGGCCGCGCTGGGCGCGGTGATCGTCGACTCGGACGTGATCGCCCGCGAGGTGGTCGCCCCCGGGACGCCCGGACTGGCCGCGGTGGTCGCCGAGTTCGGGCCCGACGTCCTGCTCCCCGACGGCTCGCTCGACCGCCCCGCGCTCGGCCGGATCGTCTTCGCCGACCCGGCCCGCCTCGCCGCGCTCAACGCCGTCGTCCACCCGCTGGTGCGCGCCCGGTCCGCCGAACTGGAGGCCGCCGCCGGCCCGGACGCGATCGTCGTCCACGACGTCCCGCTGCTCGCCGAGAACGGCCTCGCCCCGCTGTACGACCTGGTCGTGGTCATCGACGTCCCCGACGCCGAACGCCTCCGCCGCCTCACCGCCCTCCGCGGCATGCCCGAATCCGAGGCCCTCGCCCGGATGGCCGCCCAGGCCACCCGCGAGGACCGCCTCGCCGTCGCCGACCTGATCCTCGACAACAGCGGCGACCTCGACCACCTCACCACCCGCGTCCACGAACTCTGGCACCACCTGGAACAGCGCCGGGGCTGACCCGGCAGCCGCACGGCCCGGGTCCGGCGTGCAGAGACGAGGTCGACGTGCCATGCCCGAGATCTTCGTGAACTACCGAACGGGCGACCAGGAAGCGGTCGCGGCACTGCTGGACCACGGGCTGTCCTACCGGTTCGGCAGCGAACGGGTGTTCCGGGCCGGCAGGTCCATCGCGCCCGGCAGCTGCTACCCGCAGGAGCTGATCGCGGCGGCCCGCGGCTGCCGGGTGCTGCTCGCGGTGATCGGCCCGCGCTGGCTCGACCTCCCGGGCGAGGACGGGCGCCCCGCGGTGGAGGACCCCGAGGACTGGCCGCGCCGCGAGATCGCCGAGGCGTTCGCGGCGGGCGCGCTGGTCGTTCCGGTGCTGGTCGGCGACACCCCGAGGCTGCGCCGCGAGCGCCTCCCCGAGCCGCTCGCCGCCCTCGCCCACTGCCAGCACCGGCGACTGGACCTGCGCACCTCGCACCTCGACCTGACCCGGATCGCGGACGAGCTCGCCGTCCTCGTCCCCGGGCTGTCCGACGTGGACGAGGTGTGCGCGAGGTGTCGGGCGGTCAGTCTCCCGTGGCCACCGGCAGGTCGGTCTCCGGGCGGCCCCAGTCGGACCAGGAGCCGTCGTAGACGGTGGGGGTGGGGTGGGTGGTGAGGTGGGCGGCGAAGGCGAGGATGCAGGCGGTGACGCCGGAGCCGCAGGTGGTGAGGAGGTGGGGGCGTCCGGCGGTGGCGGCGGCGAGGCGGGCGTGGAGGTCGGGGAGGGGGAGGTAGCGGCCGTCGGGGGTGAGGAGTTCGGTGAAGGGGAGGCTGGTGGAGCCGGGGAGGTGGCCGCGGCGCAGCTGGGGGCGGGGTTCGGGGGCGTCGCCGGTGAAGCGGTCGTGGGAGCGGGCGTCCAGGACGGCGGTGTCGGGGTCGGCCAGGGCGGCGGCCACGGCGGGGCGGTCGACCAGCAGGCCGGGGCGCGGGCGGGCGGTGAAGTCGCCGGGGGCACAGGGGAGTTGCCGGTCGGTGACGGGGTGGCCGGCGGCCTGCCAGGCGGGCAGTCCGCCGTTCAGGACGGCCGCGCGGTCGAAGCCCATGGCGCGCAGCATCCACCAGGCGCGGGGGCTGGAGTACACCCCGGCGCCGTCGTAGACCACCACGGTGGAGCGGTCGTCGACGCCGAGGGCGCGCAGTTCGCGCTGGAAGTCGGCGGCCGACGGCATGGTGTGGGGGAGCGGGGACGCGGGGTCGGAGAGCGGTCCGTCGAGGTCGAACGGCCGGGCGCCGGGGATGCGGCGGGCGGCGTGGCGGTGGGCGCCGATGCTCGCGTCGAGGACGACCAGGTCCGGGTCGGCGAGGCGGTCGGCCAGCCACGAGGGGTCGACCAGGGGCGGCGGCAGTGCGGTCATGGCGCAGGCTCCAGAGGTGAGGGAGGCGAGAATGATCGCACTGCCGCCGCCCGGCAGTTGAGGCGGTGTCAGGGCTTGCGGGCGACGCCGGACCAGATGGCGACCTGGCTGTCGGTGTCCTGCGGCGCCTGGTCGGGGCGCCACCGGGGCGCGGTGACCAGGCCGGGTTCGAGCAGTTCCAGGCCGTCGAAGAAGCGCAGCACCTGCGCGTGGCTGCGCATGGTGAGCTGCGCCGTCGCGCTGCGGTACACGGCGGGGCCCTTCGCGGCGTGCTCCGCGTTGTCGATGAAGTCGGCGGTGCCGTGCGAGAGCGCCAGGAAGCTGCCGGAGGGCAGGGCGTCGATCAGGGTGCGGACGACGGCGAACGGGTCGTCGGCGTCGTCGATGAAGTGCAGGATCGCGAACAGCAGGACGGCGACCGGCTGTTCGAGGTCGAGCAGTTCGCGGACGGCGGGGTCGGCGAGGATCGCCCCGGGGTCGCGCAGGTCGGCCTGCAGGACGCTGACGCTGCCCTGCTGCGCGCCGGACAGCAGGGCCCGGCCGTGCACCAGCACGATCGGGTCGTTGTCCAGGTAGGCGACCTTGGCGGCGGGGTCGACGGCCTGGGCGATCTCGTGGGTGTTGCCGGCGGAGGGGATGCCGGTGCCGATGTCGAGGAACTGGCGGATGCCGTGCTCGGCGGCGAGGGTGCGCACCGCGCGTTGGAGGAAGGCGCGGTTGGCGAGCGCGCTGATCCGCACCAGCGGGCTGAGCGCCAGCACCTTCTCGGCGGCGGCCCGGTCGGCGGGGAAGTTGTCCTTGCCGCCGAGGTAGTAGTCGTACATCCGGGCCGGGTGCGGGATCTCCGGGCGCAGTTCGGAGGACGGCGGCGGACTCTGGTCGCCGGACATCCAGTCGAGCGAAATCTCCTGATGATCGGTCATATCCGGCCCCCGGGTCGGTGGAACACGCTTTCGGGGGCAGCATAGACGGCGGGGAAACCGGTTCGACGACGGATGGCCGAATCCGGTCCCTCCGGGCAGGCTAGCGGTCCGGTCCGACAGCGGGTTCGGGTTCGGGCCCGTCGTCCGGGTCGCGGGTGAGCAGGTAGCGGGCGCCCGGTCCGGCGGCGGCGGCGCGGTCGTCGGCGTTGTACAGCTGGCAGCGGCTCATGGAGAGGCAGCCGCAGCCGATGCAGCCCGTCAACTTGGCCTTCATCAGTTGCAGTTCGGCGATCTGCCGGTCGATCCGGTGCTGCCAGGTGCTGGCCACGGCGTGCCAGTCGCGGGGCGTGGGCGCGCGGTCCACGGGCAGCCGGGCGAGTGCGGTGCGGACCTCCTCCAGCGAGAGGCCGACCTGCTGGGCGGCCCGGACGAAGGCGATCCGGCGCAGCGCGGCGCGCGGGTAGCGGCGCTGGTTGCCGCTGGTGCGTTCGGCGTGGATCAGGCCGAGGCTCTCGTAGTAGCGCAGCGCGGAGGTGGCGAGGCCGCTGCGTTCGGCGAGCTGGCCGATGGTGAGGCGGTCGTGCCGGGTGGGCGTCATGGCCCGGAAGACTACCGGCGGGCGGGGCTTGACCTGAAGCGGACTTGAAGTTGGATGCTCGTAGGCATGACGAGCGAAGCGACGCGCACTCCCGGCGGTTTCGACGACCTGCCGCACCTGATCTCCCTGATGACCGGCGACGAGAAGCACTCGCCGGCCGCGACCTCCACCCTGGACGCCCTGTGGGTGCTGTACGACCGGGTGCTCGAGGTGGGCCCGGACACCGTGGACGCCGCCGACCGGGACCGGTTCCTGCTGTCCAAGGGCCACGGCCCGATGGCGTACTACGCGGTGCTGGCCGCGAAGGGCTTCTTCCCGGTGGAGCTGCTGTCCAGCTTCGGGTCGTACGACTCGCCGCTCGGCCACCACCCGGACCGGCTGCTGGTGCCCGGCGCGGAGATCGGCTCCGGGTCGCTGGGGCACGGCCTGCCGCTGGCCGTGGGCACCGCGCTGGGCCTGCGGGCGCAGGGCCTGGACGGGCCGGCGGTGTGGGTGCTGGTCGGGGACGCCGAGTTCGACGAGGGCAGCAACCACGAGGCGGTGGCGTTCGCCGGGGCGTACGGCCTGGAGCGGCTGCACGTCGTGGTGATCGACAACTCCTCGGCCACGCACGGCTGGAGCGGCGGCATCGCGGCCCGGTTCGCCGGCGAGGGCTGGTCGACGGCCACCGTGGACGGCCGCGACCACGAGGAGCTGTACCGGGCGTACACCGCCCCGCACCCCGGCCGCCCGCACGTGGTGGTGGCCCGTACCGAGCCGAAGAACAGCTGAAGCAGCCGAGAGCGGAGACAGCAGGCCATGACCACCGAAGAGTTCACCATGCGCGACCAGTTCGCGCTGACCACCGCCGAACTGCTCGACCAGGACCCGCGCACCGCCCTGGTGCTGGCCGACATCGGCGCCGCCCAGTTCCCCGAGGCGGCCCGCGCCCACCCCGACCGGGTGGTGAACGTCGGCATCCGCGAACAGCTGCTGATCGGGGTGGCCGGCGGCCTGGCGCTGACCGGGATGCGGCCGATCGCGCACACCTTCGCCAGCTTCCTGATCGAGCGGCCCTTCGAGCAGGTGAAGCTGGACCTGAACCACCAGGGCGTCGGCGCGGTGCTGGTGAGCGCGGCCGGCTCCTACGACTGGCCGGCCGGCGGGCGCACCCACATGGCGCCCGGCGACGTCGCCCTGCTGGACACCCTGCCGGACTGGAGCGTGCACGTCCCCGGCCACCCCGCCGAGGCCGACCTGCTGCTGCGCCACGCCGTCGCGGCCGGCGACAGCCTGCAGTACGTGCGGCTGTCCGTGCAGCAGAACCGGGAGGCCCGGCCGATCGTCCCCGGGCGGTTCCTGACGGTCCGTGAGGGCTCCCGCGGCGTGGTGCTGGCGGTCGGCCCGATGCTGGACGCGGTGCTGGAGGCCACCGAGACGCTGGACGTGACGGTGCTGTACGCGGCCACCGTCCGGCCGTTCGACGCGGCGGGCCTGCGGGCGGCGATCGGCGGCCGGGCCGACGTGGTGCTGGTCGAGCCGTACCTGGCCGGCACCTCGGAGCGCGAGGCTCACCTGGCGCTGGAGCAACTGCCGCACCGCGTCCTCGGGTTGGGCGTGCCGGTGGCCGAGCACCGGCACTACGGGTCGCTGCCCGAGCACCTGGCGGCGTACGGCCTGGACGCGACCCACCTGAACGCCCGGATCGCTTCCTTCCTGTGGTGAATCAGGCCGTCCGCACCACCGCCACCGCGTCCGGCCCGAGCAGCACCGCCCCGTTCGCCCCGGCCCGGACCTCGCCGAACGAGGCCTCCAGGGCGGCGAGTTCGCCCTCCAACGGGACGGCGAGGGGCCGGCCGCCGCCGAGGCCGCCGAGCCGGACGAGCACCCGGTGATGGCCGCGGTGCACGGCCAGCCAGCCCGCCGCCGCGTCGTGCCGCACCCGGACCGCCGCCAGGTCGCCGGCCGCCAGCTCGGGAACGGCGCGCCGCAGCCTGATCAACTCCCGGTACCAGGCGAGCAGTTCGGCATGCGGGGCGCGGCCCGGCTCGGACCAGTCCAGGGTGGAGGCGCGCACCGTGGCGGCGTCCTGCGGGTCGGGGACGTCCTCGGCGCGCCACCCGTGCTCGGCGAACTCCCGGCGCCGGCCCTGCCGGACGGCCTCGGCGAGCTGCGGGTCGGTGTGGTCGGTGAAGTACTGCCAGGGCGTGGACGCCCCCCACTCCTCGCCCATGAACAGCATCGGCGTGAAGGGGGAGGTCAGGACGAGGGCCGCCGCGGCGGCCAGCCGGCCGGGCGGCAGCGACGCGGACAGGCGGTCGCCGGTGGCCCGGTTGCCGATCTGGTCGTGGGTCTGCGCGTAGCCCAGCAGCCGGTGCCCGTAGCCGGCCGGGAAGGGGCGGCCGTGCGAGCGGCCCCGGAACGAGGACCGGCTGCCGTCGTGGAAGAACCCGCCGGTGAGGGTCTTGGCGAGGGCCGCCCACGGGTCGGCCGCGAAGTCCGCGTAGTAGCCCTGGCTCTCGCCGGTCAGCAGCGCGTGCAGGGAGTGGTGGAAGTCGTCGCTCCACTGCGCGGTCAGGCCGAGGCCGCCGGCCGGCCGGGGCGCGGTGGTGCGCGGATCGTTCAGGTCCGACTCGGCGACCAGGAACAGCGGGCGGCCGGTCGCCTCCGCCAACTCCTCGACGGCGGCGGAGAGTTCCTCCAGGAACGGCAGCGCCCGGCCGTCCGCCAGGGCGTGCACCGCGTCCAGCCGCAGCCCGTCGATCCGGTAGTCGCGCAGCCAGGCCAGCGCGCTGCCGATCAGGTACGCCCGGACCTCGTCCGAGCCCGGCGCGTCCAGGTTGACCGCCGAGCCCCACGGGGTGCGGTGCCGGTCGGTGAAGTACGGGCCGAACCGGGGCAGGTGGTTGCCGGACGGGCCGAGGTGGTTGTGCACCACGTCGAGGATCACGCCGAGGCCGCGCAGGTGCGCCGCGTCCACGAAGCGCTTCAGCCCGTCCGGGCCGCCGTACGGCTCGTGCACCGCCCAGGGCGACACCCCGTCGTAGCCCCAGCCGTGGCGGCCCGGGAACGGGCAGACGGGCATCAACTCGACGAAGTCCACGCCGAGTTCGACCAGGTGGTCGAGCCGGTCGGCGGCCGCGTCGAAGGTGCCGTCGGCGGTGAAGGTGCCCACGTGCAGCTCGTACACCACCGCGCCCGGCAGCGGGCGGCCCCGCCAGGCGGTCTCCGACCAGGCGAATTCGGTGTGGTCGACGGGGCGGCTCAGCCCGTCCGGGCCGAACGGCTGGCGGGGCGAGCGCGGATCGGGCAGCGCGGGGCCGCCGTTCAGCCGGAAGCCGTAGTCGCCGTCCGGGCCGTCCCCGTGCCACCAGCCCGGGTGCGCCGGGTCGCGTTCCAGCAGGTACGGGATCGCCCCGACCTCCACCTCGACGACCTTCGCCGCCGGCGCCCACACCCGGTACCGCATCTACGCCCCCTCCACCAGCAGCGCCACCGGCAACTGCTGCAACAGATACGACAGTTCGACCGGGCCGCCGGTGAAGTGCCGGCCCGTCAGGCGGTCCGTCCAGCGGCCCGGCGGCAGCTCCAGCAGGGTGCCGCCCCAGCCGCCCGCCCGGTGCAGCCCGTACGGCAGCCGGGTCGCCGCGCCCAGCACCCGCCCGCCGCGGGCGAACGCCACCAGGTGGTCGGCCGCCGGGCCCGCCGCCGCCAGCGGGTGCCAGGCGCCGAGCGGGCCCTCGCGGCGCAGGTGCAGGGCGGCGGCGGTCAGGTGCAGCTTCTCCCGGGCCAGGTCGCCCGGGCGCGGCGTGGGCGCGTCGGCCAGCCGCGCCGCCAGCGCGTCCAGGTCGACCGGCGCCCGGTTGTCCGGGTCGACCAGCGTGTACAGCGGCTCCTCGCCGCCCTGGAAGACGTCCGGCACGCCCGGCGCCAGCAGGTGCAGCAGCGCCGCCGACAGCGAGTTCACCCGGGCGAACGGCTCCAGCATGCCGACGAACCCGGCGATCCGCGGGCACAGCCCGGGGTTGGCCAGCGCCTCCCGGACGTACCCGGCGAGCCGCTGCTCGAACGCCTCGTCCGGCGCCGTCCACGAGGTGCGGCGCTTCGCCTCCCGCACCGACTTCAGCACCACGCCGAGCAGCCGCTCCTCGGACAGCGGCCAGGCCGCCAGCAGGGTCTGCCACAGCAGCCACGCCGAGGCCCGGTCCGGGCACGGCCCGGCCGCCACCGTCCACGCCGCGCACTCCGCCGTCCACGCCTCCGGCAGCTCCGCCAGCACCGCGAGGCGGGCCCGGGCGTCCGCGCTGCGCTTGGTGTCGTGGGTGGACAGCGCCGTCATCGCGTGCGGGAAGTCGCGCTCCTGCCGCTCGCACCAGCGGTGGAACTCCGCCGGCGGCACGCCCGGGTGCTCGGGGAGGCCGCCGACCTCGTTCAGCGACAGCAGCGCGTTGAACCGGTAGAACGCGGTGTCCTCCACGCCCTTGGCCGCCACCGCGGAGGCGGTCTGCCCGAACCGGTGGCAGAACTCGTCCTTGGCGGGGGAGCGGCCCAGCTCGCCCAGGGCGAGGCGGCGCACCAGCCGCTCGGTGTCCGACGCGCCCTCGGGCGGGGCGAGCGCCTCGGCGGCCTCGGGCGGGGCCGGCTCGCCCGGCACCACGTACGGGCGGTACACCGGGTACTGCGTGAGCAGGCCCTCCAGGGCCCGGCGCACCGCCAGCGGCGAGTGGTCGGCCAGCTCCGGGCCGTCCGCGCAGATCCGCTCCACCAGGCGCACCAGCCGGTCGGTCTCCGCCGACAGCGCACCGTCCGGCGCGACCATCTCGGCCCGGCCGATCAGCGCCGACGCCGCCGCGTCCGCCCTGTCCCCGACGTCGCGCCGGTAGGCGACCGCCAGCCGTTCCGCGCCCAGGTGGTCGGTCAGCACGCCGTCGATCCGGCGCAGCGCGTCGTAGCCGGTGGTGCCCGCGCACGGCCAGTCCGCGGGCAGCCGCTCGTCGCCGGTGAGGATCTTCTCCACCACCGTGTACGCGCCGCCGGTGGCCTCCGCCAGGCGCCGCAGGTAGCCGCGCGGGTCGGCCAGCCCGTCCGGGTGGTCGATCCGGAAGCCGTCCAGGACGCCCTCGCGGTGCAGCCGCAGCAGCACCGCGTGCGTCGCCTCGAACACCTCGGGGACTTCCATCCGCACCGCGATCAGCTCGTTGACGGTGAAGAACCGCCGGTAGTTGATCTGCTCGTCGGCCAGTCTCCACCAGGCGAGGCGGTACCACTGGTGGTCCAGCAGCTCCGGCAGCGGCAGCCGCGCGGTGCCGGGGCGCAGCGGGAACTCGTGCTCGTGGTAGCGCAGCACCTCGCCGTCGACCGTCAGCGCGCCGAGTTCCGCGCCCAGGCGGTCGCCGAGCAGCGGCAGCAGCAGCCGGCCGCGCCCGGGGGCGTCGACCGGGCCCGGCTGAGCCGTCCAGTCGATGTCGAACCAGGCGGCGAACGGGTCGTCCGGGCCGTTCGCCAGCACCTGCCACAGCGGCCGGTTCAGCTGTTCGGGCACCGGCAGCGCCATGTGGTTGGGCACCACGTCCGCGATCAGGCCGAGGCCGTGCCGGTGGCAGGCCTCGGCCAGCTCGCGCAGCGCCGGCTCGCCGCCCAGCTGCTCGGCGACCCGGCCGTGGTCGACCGTGTCGTAGCCGTGCGTGGAGCCCGGTACGGCCTCCAGCAGCGGCGACAGGTGCAGGTGCGAGACGCCGAGCGCCGCCAGGTACGGCACCGCCCGGCGGGCGTCGTGCAGGGTGAACCCCGGTTGCAGCTGGAGCCGGTAGGTGGCCGTCGGGAAGCGGGCCGTGGAAGGGCGCGCAGCGGCTGACGTCATACCGGCATCCCTACCCGGGTCGCCGGGCCAGTACCGCTCACTCAGCCGAACGGGCGTCGTCAGGCCGGTCGCTGAAGGACCATCAGGGAGCGGTCCAGCAGCTGCAGGGTGTCGCCGGCCTTGGCGCGCGGGCCGGTGCCGGGGGCGGGGAGCGCGGGCAGCGAGGTGTCGACGACGACCTGCCAGACCTCGCCGTGACCGGCCGGGACGGTGAAGGCGATCGGCTCCGAGTGGGCGTTGAACATCAGCAGGAACGAATCGTCGACGATCTTGCCGCCGCGCCGGTCCGGCTCGGAGATGGCGTTGCCGTTCAGGAAGACCGTCAGCGACTTGGCGTACGAGGTCGACCAGTCCTGCCCGGTCATCTCCTCGCCGCCCGGGGTGAACCAGGCGATGTCGGTCAGCGCGTCGTGGGTGCCGGAGACCGGGCGGCCGTGGAAGAACCGGCGGCGGCGGAACACCGGGTGGTCGCGGCGCAGCCAGATCATGCCCTGGGTGAACTCCAGCAGCCGGATGTCCGCCCGCTCGCCGTCGCGGCTGGGCCAGGCCACCCAGGTCAGCTCGGAGTCCTGGCAGTAGGCGTTGTTGTTGCCGTGCTGGGTGCGGCCCAGCTCGTCGCCGTGCGAGAGCATCGGCACGCCCTGGGAGAGCATCAGGGTGGCGATGAAGTTGCGCTGCTGCCGGGTGCGCAGCTCCAGCACGCCCGGGTCGGTGGTGTCGCCCTCGGCGCCGCAGTTCCACGAGCGGTTGAAGGACTCGCCGTCCTGGTTGTCCTCCCGGTTGGCCTCGTTGTGCTTGTCGTTGAACGACACCAGGTCGCGCAGCGTGAAGCCGTCGTGGCAGGTGACGAAGTTGATCGAGGCGATCGGGCGGCGGCCGTCGTCCTGGTACAGGTCGGAGGAGCCGGTCAGCCGGGAGCCGAACTCGGCCAGGGTGGCGCTCTCGCCGCGCCAGAAGTCGCGGACGGTGTCGCGGTACTTGCCGTTCCACTCCGTCCACAGCGGCGGGAAGTTGCCGACCTGGTAGCCGCCCTCGCCGAGGTCCCACGGCTCGGCGATCAGCTTGGCCTGCGAGACCACCGGGTCCTGCTGGACCAGGTCGAAGAACGAGGACAGCCGGTCCACCTCGTGGAACTGCCGGGCCAGCGTCGCCGCCAGGTCGAAGCGGAACCCGTCGACGTGCATCTCGGTGACCCAGTAGCGCAGCGAATCCATGATCATCTGGAGCACGTGCGGCGAACGCATCAGCAGCGAGTTGCCGGTGCCGGTGGTGTCCTCGTAGAACCGCTGGTCCTTCGCCAGCCGGTAGTACGAGGCGTTGTCCAGGCCCCGGAAGGACAGCGTCGGCCCGAGGTGGCTGCCCTCCGCGGTGTGGTTGTAGACCACGTCGAGGATCACCTCGATGCCGGCCGCGTGCAGCGCCTTCACCATCGACTTGAACTCCTGCACCTGGTGCCCGCGGTCGCCCGTCGAGGAGTACGAGGAGTGCGGGGCGAAGAAGCCGATCGTGTTGTAGCCCCAGTAGTTGGACAGCCCCAGGTCGCGCAGCCGGTGGTCGCGGACGAACTGGTGCACCGGCATCAGCTCGATCGCGGTGACGCCCAGCTTCGCCAGGTGCTCGATCACCGCCGGGTGCGCCAGGCCCGCGTACGTGCCGCGGATCTCCTCCGGGATGCCCGGGTGCAGCCTGGTCAGGCCCTTCACGTGCGCCTCGTACACCACCGTGCGGTGGTAGTCGGTGCGCGGCGGCCGGTCGGTGCCCCAGTCGAAGTACGGGTTGATCACCACCGAGTGCATGGTGTGCGGCCCCGAATCCAGGTCGTTGCGGCGCTCCGGCGCGCCGAAGTGGTAGCCGTACACCGACTCGTCCCAGTCGATGTGGCCGCTCATCGCCTTCGCGTACGGGTCCAGCAGCAGCTTCGACCCGTTGTGCCGCAGGCCCAGCCCCGGCTGGAACGGGCCGTGCACCCGGAAGCCGTAGCGCTGGCCCGGCTGGACGCCCGGCAGGTACGCGTGCCGGACGAAGGCGTCGGTCTCGCGCAGTTCGACCGCCGTCTCCGAGCCGTCCTCGGCGATCAGGCAGAGCTCGATCCGGTCCGCGCTCTCGGAGAACACCGCGAAGTTGGTGCCCGCGCCGTCATAGGTGGCGCCGAGCGGGTAGGGCTGCCCCGGCCAGACCTGCATGTGTCCTCGACTTCCCCGTGCCAGACGCCAAATCGGCGCCCCCGCGGGTGGTCACCCGGTGGAGCGCCCGAACAGGTGCGTGCGTCACGGGAGTGGCACACGGCACCTTCGCATCCTCCTCGCCGGACGCCCCGACTCCGCGCCCATCCGTGGCCATTCGCCCGTTGTTCGCCCGAACGGGTGTCCCAGCTTCCGGGCCGGACAGCCCGCCGTGGCCGGGGCGTGACGGTCCGTCGGCTGCCGGGGCGCGTGCTGTCAAGAGGGCTGTGTCGCGGCCACCGGGGGCGATACCCTTGATCGTCCGGACCGCGAGAACCCCGGGCCCGTGCGGCCGAGGACCAGAGGCCGTCATGGTGGACCGAGTCAGCGGACAGGCCGTCAGCCGGTGGGCGGCGGGCGAGAGGTGAGGTGGCGGATGGCGTTCCCCGCCGACGGCGACGGACCCGACCCGCGGGCCGGCGGCAGCGAGGCCCCGACGCTGGTCGTCCGCACCGGAGCCGGACGCGGACCGCTGCCCCCGCAGGGCGGCCCCGTCGAGGGCATGCCGCCCGCCTGGGCCGCCGAGCAGTGGGACGACGCCTACCGCAGGGTCCGGCTGGCCGGCCGCGCCTACGTCTGGCTCAACCTGGTCGAACAGCGGATGCGCGCCCTGGTCCACGAGGTGCTGCGCCCCGTCTACGCGCCCGCCCACGGCGAGGAGTGGGTCACCGCCGCCGCCGGGCCGGTCGGCGAGGAGTGGGTGCACCGGGCCGCCGCCGTCCGCGAGGTCTCCCGCCGCAAGGGCTACCTGCTCGACCCCGTCGACGACGACCCGCTGGTCTTCCTCACCCTGCCGCAGCTGCGCGAACTCATGGTGCAGCACTGGCCGTGCTTCGAACCCCACCTGGTGGACCGCCGCGAGATCGAACTCGCCCTCGACGAACTCGAGGTCGCCCGGCACGTCGTCTCCCGCAACCGGGCCCTCACCCAGACCGTCCTCGACCAGACCGAACGCGCCGCCGCCCGGCTGCTCGCCCTGCTCGACGGCGCCCACGGCGGCGTGCCCGCCGACGTGGTCGAGGAACTCGTCGCCGGCCGCTACGCCGACGTGGTTGCCGTCCACCCCGACCGGGTCCGGCTCCAGCGCGACCTGCCGGTCGAGGACCTGCTCGACGGCGCCCGGCGGCTCGACGCGGTCGGCATCGGCCTCGGCATGCTCTGCCAGAACTACACCGGCAAGCGCCTGGTGCGGCTGGCCACCGACGGCTGCCGGGTCCGGCTGCTGTTCCTCAACCCGGCGAGCAGCGCCGTCCGCCGCCGCGAACGTGAACTCGGCATCGGGCGCGGCGAGTTGGGCCGCACGGTGGAGATGAACATCATGCACGTGCGCCGGGTCCGGGCCCGGCTGCGCGACCCCGGCTCGTTCGAGATCCGGGTGTTCGACGAACTGCCCCGGTTCACCGCCTACCTGGTCGAGGGCCCGCGCACCGCCGGCACGGGCGGCCGCCGGCGCTCCACCGACATCGGCGTCGTCCAGCCCTACCTGCGCAAGGCCCGCGGTATCGAATCGCCCGCCCTGGTCCTCCGCGGCGGCGCCGGCCAGGAGGCCGGCGGCACCGAACCCGGACTGCTGGAGGTCTACCGGGAGGAGTTCGAAGACCTCTGGGGAGACTCCCGCGCGGTCTCCTGACCGGCCGGATCGCCCCCGCCGGAGCGGACGCGCCGTCGGCGCTGTCACAGCGGCAGGCGATGATGGTCCGCGTCTTGGCAGTGCTGACGGAAGGACACAGCCCATGACCTGGTGGAAGGGGCCGCTCACCGGTTTCGACCTGGAGACCACCGGCACCGACCCGGAGGAGTCCCGGATCGTCACCGCCGCCGTGGTCGACACCCTCGGCGGCCGCGTCGAAGGCGTCACCAACTGGCTGCTCGACCCCGGCGTCCCGATACCCGCCGAGGCCACCGCCATCCACGGCATCACCGACACCGAGGCCCGCACCCACGGCCGGCCCGCCGCCGAAGCCGTCGAGGAGATCGCCCACGCCCTGCACCAGCGGCTCGCCGCCGGCCGGCCCGTGGTCGCCTTCAACGCCCCCTACGACCTGTCGCTGCTCGACGCCGAACTGCGCCGCCACGGCCGCCCCACCCTCGCCGACCGCCTCGGCGGGCCGGTCACCCCCGTGGTCGACGCCATGGTCGTCGACCGCGCCCTCGACAAGTACCGCAAGGGCTCCCGTACCCTCCAGCGGGTCTGCGAGGTCTACGGCGTCGAACTCCACGACGCCCACGAAGCCGGCAGCGACGCCCTCGCCGCCGTCCGCGTCGCCGTCGCCCTCGGCCACCGCTACCCCGACCAGGCCGGCGACCTGCCGCTCGACGAACTCCACCGCCGCCAGATCGACTGGTACCGCACCTGGGCCACCGACCTCCAGGCCTGGCTGCGCCGCAAGGACCCGGCCGCCACCGTCGACCCGCGCTGGCCGCTCAAGGCGGCCTCCTGAGGGCGGCGGCCGACGATCAGCGGCAGGAGAGCACGAACCGCTGCCGGGCCAGGTCGACTTCGAGGATCCGCACGGTCAGGCCGTCGCCGACCCGAACGGCCCCGCCGGTCGACTCGGCGGCGGGCACCAGCCCCTGGAGGCCATCGGCCCGGTCCTCGATCCGGACGAGCAGGCCGAACGGAAGCACCCTCGTCACCACGCCGCCGACCGACTCGCCGACGTGGGTGGACAGTTCCTCCAGCGGTTGTCCCGCAGCGCCCGCAGCGACAGTTGCAGTTCCTCGCGCACCAGGTTGACGCCGAGCACAGCGGCCGTGACCTGCCCACCCACCGGGGCCAGGTCGGACGCGGAGGCGAACGACCGCCAGGACAGCTCGGGTCGGCGGACCCGCGCGGTGAAGCCGTCGACGTCCACGAACACGACGGTGTCGGCGATCCCGGTGACAGTGCCGGTGACGGCCTGACCGGGGCGCAGGGACTTCAGGAACATCCAGCTCTCGTCGCACGGCGACCAGCCGGTGCGCCAGCGGGCCCGCAGGACGCCGTCCGCGTCCGGCAGCACGCCGTTGAGCAGCGGACGGCGGTCGTCGACCGTGGTCGGCAGCGCGACGAGGCGTCCCGACGGGCCGTCAGGACGCCTCGGCAGGGTGGCCGGTCAGGACTGCGGGAAGTCGAAAGTGTAGCCCTGGGCCACCAGCCACGGCAGGAGCTGCTTGAGGGCCGCCACGGTCTGGGTGCGGTCGCCGCCGCCGTCGTGCATCAGTACCACGCCGCCCGGGCGGAGGTTCTGCTGCACGGTGTGGACGATCGACTGCACGCCCGGGCGGGACCAGTCGCGCGGGTCGACCGACCAGCCCAGGGACTTCATGCCCTGGTCGGCGCCGATCTGCTCGTTCTCGGCGGTGAAGTCGCCGCCCGGGGCGCGCCACCAGGTGATCTGCGCGTCGCCTCCGGCGGCGTCGACGATCTGCGCCTTGGCGTCGGCGATCTCCGCCACCTGCCGCTCGTGCGACTGGGTGTGCATCGGCTGCGGGTGGTCGACGGTGTGGTCGCACAGGCGGTGGCCCTCGGCGAGGATCCGCTTGACGGCCGCCGGGTGGGCCTTCGCGTTGTTGCCGATCTCGCAGAACGTCGCCTTCGCGTCGTACTGCGCCAGCAGGTCCAGCACCTGGCCGGTGGCCGGGCCCGGGCCGTCGTCGAAGGTCAGCGCCACGGTCCTGCCGCCCGAGGCGGTGTGCGCCAGCACGTGGGTGGCCGGGGCGGGGGTCTGGTGCCCGTCGGCCGGCTTCGGGGCGGCGCCGGCTCCCGCAGGCGGGGTGGTGGCCGGGGCGGCGGGCGGCGTCGTGGCGGCAGCGCCGGTCGGGCCGGCCGACCCGGCAGCGGCCGGGGCGGTCCGGTCCGGGGAGGCGAACGGGGACGGGGAGACCCCGCCCGGGGTCGGCCGGGCCGCCGCCGAGGAGCTCCCGCTCCCGCTCGGCGCCGTGCTCGTGCTCGCGCTCGGCGACGCCGAGTGCTGCGCGGCGCCCCCCGCCGCCAGCGGGGTGCCGTGCGCACCGCACGCCGCCAGCACGGCCGGGGCGAGCAGCGCGGCGGAGACACCGAGAAGAAGAGGACGACGACGGGCGGTTATGCGGGACTTCACCATGGAACGACTCCTGACGTCGCACCGCGGCCGCCTGTGCGGCGGGGCGTCTGGTCGGATACGACGCCAGGCACGAACGAGGTGGTTCCGTCCGGATGTGCGCTGCGCCACAGGGCGGGCACCGAACGGAAGCGGTCAGAACGCGAACCAGCGTACTGCCGCCTCGCCGTCACGCAGCGAGTCGACACGGCGACGGAACTCGGCCCGGGCGGACGGGTTTCCGGCCGTCTGCTGCGCCACCCAGGCGGCGCTCGCGGTCTCCCGCGCGCCGCGCAGCACCGTGAAGCCCGGCCACTCCCGGACGTCCCAGCCGTAGGCCGCGTTGAACGCCGCGACCTCCTCGGCCGGTACGCCGTACCGGTCCTGACTGAGCGCCAGCACCACAAGGTCGTGCTCGCGCAGGTCGGAGGCCATGTACTCCAGGTCGAGCAGCACCGGGCCGGCGGGGGTGATGTGGACGTTGCGCGGCAGCGCGTCGCCGTGGATCGGGCCGGCCGGGAGGTAAGGGGTCAATTCGGAAATGGCGGTGACAAAGGTCTCTTTCCGGTCACGGAGGAAGGCGGCGTCCGCCGGGTCGATGTGACCCTCCGCGGTCGCCAGCCAGCTGTCCACCGGGGCCAGCAGGTCGCGGCGGCCGAGCGGCACCGGCGGGGCGGGCTCCGCGGGCAGGGCGTGCAGGGCGCGCAGCAGCGGGGCGAGGTCCGCGGGCCGGGCCGGGCGGACGGCGGGCTCCAGCCGGTGCCACAGCGTGACGGGATGCTGCTGGGCCAGGTGCACGACCGGGTCGGCCGGGCGGACCACCGGCACGCCCGCGCCGTCCAGCCAGCCGGCCAGCGCGAGTTCGCGGGCGGCGCGGTCGGCCGAGCCGGGGGCGCGGCCGACCTTGGCGACCAGGCCGAGCTCCGGGAGGTCGAAGACGGCGTTCTGGCCGAGCGAAATGAGCGTGGCCCCGGCCGGGTCGATGCCGGCCGGGGCGCACGCCTGCTGCAGGAGGGCCTGGGCCCCCGATTCGTCGAAGATCACCTGCTCATTGTCGGCGAACCGGGGGCGTCCCAGGAGGGAGGGGGTGGCGTCAGCTGGTCAGCTCGTGCTCGTCGCGGCCGCGGTGGGCGCCGGCGCCGGCCGGGGCGGGGGCGGGCGCCTCGCCCTCGATCCGGGGCAGCCAGTGCAGCCAGCGCGGCAGGTACCAGTTCTTGTCGCCGAGCAGGGACATGAGGGCGGGGAGCAGGACGGCGCGGATCACCGTGGCGTCGATCAGGACGGCGACCGCCAGGCCGATGCCCATCTGCTTCATCACCTGCATGGACAGCGTCCCGAAGACCGAGAACACCCCGACCATGATGATGGCGGCGCTGGTGACCACGCCGGCGGTGGTGCGGATGCCGTGGGCGACGGCCGCGCGGGTGGGCAGGCCCCGGTCGTACGCCTCCTTGATCCGGGAGACCACGAAGACGTGGTAGTCCATCGACAGGCCGAACAGGATCACGAACAGGAACAGCGGGATCCAGCTCTCCACCGCGCCGACGCCCTCGGTGCCGACCAGCGAGGCGCCGACGCCGTGCTGGAAGACCACCGTCAGCACGCCGTAGGCGGCGCCGACCGACAGCAGGTTGAGCACCACGGCGGTGACGGCTATGGACAGCGATCGGAACGAGCAGAGCATCAGCAGGAAGGCGAAGGCGACCACGAAGCCGAAGACCGGGAGCATCGAGCCCGACATCTGCTTGTTGAAGTCGACCGAGGCGGCGGTTTCGCCCGTGACCGGGGCCTGGGCGCCGGCGACCTTCCCGACCGTGGCGGGCACGACCTGCTCGCGCAGGACCTTCAGCGCCTCGGCGGAGGTGGAGTCGTTGCCGCTGCCGTAGAGCGGGATGTCGACGGTGGCGACGTTCTGTGCGGCGTGCACCGTGAGGGCGGTGGGGCCGTGCATCCTGCCGGTGGCGAGGGCGTTGGCCTGCAGGTCGGCGAGGGCCTGCGTCATCTCCGGGGAGGAGATGTCCTTCGCCCTGACCACCACGGTGGCGGGGGAGGGGCTGCCGGGGAAGGCGTCCTGGATCCGATGCGAGACGGCGACCAGGGAGTTGTCCTTGGGCAGCTGCTGATCGAACGTCAACTTGGCGGTGTGCATGGTGAGCATCGGCGCGGCGATCGCCAGCAGGGCGGCGGTGGCCAGGCCGGCGGCGGCCAGCGGGTGGCGCAGGACCGGGGTGAGCACCGCGTTCCAGAACCGGCTGCCCTCGTTGGCGTCGCGGCGCAGGCGGTGCAGGAACGGGACCCTGCCCTTCTCCACCCGGTCTCCGAGCATCGAGAGCAGGGCGGGGAGCACCGTCAGCGAACCGAGCACGGCGGTGATCACGACCAGGATGGTGGCGAAGGACATCGCCTTGAAGGTGGCGATGCCGGTGAGGAACAGGCCGGCCATGGCGACCACGACGGTGATGCCGGAGACCAGTACGGCGCGGCCGCTGGTGGCGGCGGCGATCCGCAGCGCGGTCTCGGCGTCGTGCCCGGCGGCGCGCTCCTCGCGCTCGCGGCGCAGGTAGAACAGGCAGTAGTCGACGCCGACGGCGAGGCCGACCAGCAGCATCACCGAGGAGGCGTCGTTGCTGGTGTGCAGCATCCCCGAGGAGAGGGCGACCAGGCCGGAGGCGGCGACGAACGCGGTGAGCGCCAGCACCACCGGGAGGACCGCGGCCACCACGGCGCCGAAGGCGATCAGCAGGATGCCGAGGGCGAGCGGCACGGCCGTCCACTCGGCGCGGGCGAAGTCGTTGGAGAACTGCTCGTTGAACCACTTGTTGGAGCTGGCGTCGCCGAGCTCCTCGACGATCAGCTCGGGGTGCTGCTTCTGCACGCCCGCCACCGCGTCCAGCACCGGGGACACGTTGGTGACGGCCTCCGTGCTGTCCTCGCCCTTCACCGTGAACTGGATCAGCGCCGAGTGCTTGTCGGTGGAGACCGCGCCCGTCTCGTACGGGCTGTGCAGCTCGTCGGTCCTGTCGGTGGCCCGGACGGCGGTGGCGACCTGGTCGACGACGGCCTTGAACGCGGGGTCGTCGGCCGTCAGCGTGCGGCTCTGCACCAGGACGGTCTCGCCGGCCGGGGACTTGATGCCCGCGTCGTCCAGAATCCTGGCGGCCTGTGCGACCTGGCCCGGCATCTGCTGGGAGTTGACGATCTTTGTGGAGCCGTGCGCGCCGCCGAGGTAGGCGGCGAGCACGACGAAGAGCAGCCACCCGAAGACCGCGGTCTTTCTGTGGCGAGCGCTCCAGGCGCCCATCGTGGCGGCGAGTCCATGCTTCACGGTAGGTGTTCCCCCAGGGGTGTCGGGCGGGTGCGGGCCGCCCCGGTCGGTGGGCCGCCGGGCTGCTTCCGGCGACACAACAGACGCTATGAGCTGGGGATCTGACGAACCATCCAGCTAGTCACCGACTTTTTCCTGGGTCTTCCCCCAGGGGGTATTAGGGGGTTATCCCCACCCCCGGGGTCGGGATCTCCTCCTGGAGGGCAGCCGGACGTCCACCCTGAGGGGGAGCGATCTCCACCCCGGGCACGAGGTGCGAAGGGCCCCCGCCGGGTGACGATAGGTCAGGGGCAGGCTCCGCAGCCGCCCCTGGGGGGCACAGACGAAACCCACTTGCCGGGCGGCAAGCAAGGTCCCGTAGGATGCCCGCTATCACTTACCTGCCGACCGGCTAGGGCCTGCACGAGGGCTCCGCGCGCCGGTCCAGCCGCTGCCCGGCGTCCCATCTCCCGGCTGCGGCGAACCGTGCCCAGGAGGCATTTCGAGCATGTTCCACCGACTTGGACACTTCGTCGTCAAGCGGGCGTGGTGGGTGATCATCGCCTGGGTGATCGGCTCCATCGCCCTGGTCGCCGGCGCCCCGAAGATCAGCGCCTCGACCAACGAGGCGGACTTCCTGCCGAAGCACTACGAGTCCATCCGGGCTTCGGTGGTTCAGCAGGACAAATTCCCGGCCGAGTTCACCCCCGGCGCGATCCTGATGTTCGAGCGCACGGACGGCGGTGCGCTGACCGACGCCGACAAGGCCGACATAGCCAAGATCAGCAAGGGTCTGACCGACAAGCACATCCCGCTGGTCGAGCAGGTCATCCCCCCGACGGAGGGGCGGACGATCTCGCAGGACGGTCACTACGCGATGGGCATGGTCTCCATCGACAAGACCAAGATGCAGACCGACGACTACCCCAAGGCCGCCAAGGACCTGCGGGACGAGGGCAGGGAACTCGCCAAGGGCACCGCGCTGAAGTTCCAGGTCGGCGGCCAGGCCGCGATGGCGCAGGACCAGAAGGAGTCCTCCAGCGCCACCGACATGATCACCATGCTCGCCACCATCGTGCTGATCGTGGTCATCGTCGGCGTCATCTTCCGCGGCATCCTGGTCGGCTGGCTGCCGGTGCTGCTGTCGGTGTTCCCGATGGTCGCGGCCAGCGGTCTGATCGCCTTCGTCACCAAGCTGTTCGACCTGAAGTCCTCGCAGATGGCCTCGGCCATCGACATCGTGGTGATCCTCGGCGTCGGCACCGACTACTTCCTGTTCCTGATGTTCCGCTACCGCGAGCGCCTGCGGGCCGGCGACGACCGCAAGGCCGCCGTGGCCAACGGCGTCGGCCGGGTCGGCGAGGCGATCGCCTCCGCGGCCGGCGCGGTCACCGTCGCCTTCGCGGTGCTGCTCCTCTCCGAGCTCGGCATGTTCACCTCGCTCGGCCCGGCGCTGGCGATCTCGGTGATCGTCACCGCGCTGGCCTCGCTCACCCTGACCCCCGCGCTGCTCTCCGTCATCCCGGCCAAGGCCACCTTCTGGCCCGGCCGCAAGTGGATGGAGGAGCCGCAGGGCGCCCGCTTCCACAAGCTCGGCAAGGTCGTCGGCCACCGCCCCGGCCTGATCGCGCTGGTCTCCGGCGGCCTGCTGGTGGTCCTCTCGCTGGCCGGCCTCGGCTACACGGGCACCTTCGACATGGCGAAGAGCATGATGCCGAAGGACAAGGAGTCCATGCTCGTCCTGGACACCCTCAGCAAGAACGGCGGCGAAGGTGCGGCCGACCCCACCCACGTCTTCCTGACCACCTCCACCAAGGCCGGCGGCAAGCTCGACCCGGCCACCCTGGACGGCTTCGGCGCCAAGCTCGGCCAGGTCCCCGGTGTCGCCTCCGTCCAGCCCGAGCACAAGATCAGCGAGGACGGCACCACCGCCGACTTCGTCGTGGTGCTCAAGGACTCCGCGGCCAGCAATGCCGCGATCGACACCATCACCAAGCTGCGCTCCACCGCCCACCCGGCCGCCCCGGCCGGCAGCGAGGCGCTGGTCGGCGGAACCTCGTCGATCTACAAGGACATCAAGCTGGCGATGGCGCACGACTACAAGCTGGTTTTCCCGGTGGCGGGCGTGCTGATCCTGCTGATCCTGGGCCTCCAGCTGCGCAGCGTGGTCGCGCCCTGGTACCTGATGGCCTCGGTCGGCCTCGGCTTCGCGGCGACGCTGGGCGCCACCACGGTGGCCTTCCTCAAGATCGGCACCGAGCCCGGTCTGATGTTCATGCTGCCGATCTTCATCTACCTGTTCGTGGTGGCGATCGGCACCGACTACAACATCCTGATCATCGCCCGGCTCCGCGAGGAGGCCCGCGAGGGCCGCAACCCCCGCGAGGCGGCCAAGGAGGCGATCCGGCACGCCGGTCCGACCGTCGCCGCGGCCGGCTTCATCCTGGCGGCGTCCTTCGCGACCTTCATGCTGGCGGGCAACGTGCTCTTCGCCGAGCTGGGCTTCGCGCTGGCCATCGGCATCGTGCTGGCGGCCTTCGTGATGGCGATGTTCTTCACCCCGGCGATCACCGCGCTGCTCGGCAAGAAGGCCTGGTGGCCCGGCCACGGCGCGATGCCCGACCACGGCTCCGACACCGTCGACGAGCGCGAGCCGCAGCCCGTCGGCATGGCCTGAGCAGCCACGCACGGGTAGGGCCGGGTAGCACTGAGTGAAGGGGCATGCGGTCCAACCGGACCGCATGCCCCTCCGGCGTCGCGGCGAAACACGGTGTGACCAGCGGAACTTTTGCCGCCGTTGACGGGGGTGGCCGTGCTATTGTCGAAGCAGTTGCAGTATTGGTTCCCATGAACGTGTGTGTGCGCCTGCTGGTTCCAACCACAGGCGCATTTGTTTTGTCCGGTGTTTAGTCTCCGGATGGGGATCGCGGCTACGTGGGGCGCACGAGGTGTGTGTCCCAATGCCCCAGTGAAAGTGGAGACGGTTATGGCTACCGGCACCGTGAAGTGGTTCAACAGCGAAAAGGGCTACGGCTTCATCGAGCAGGACGGCGGCGGCGCTGACGTCTTCGCTCACTACTCGAACATCCAGTCCCAGGGCTTCCGTGAGCTCCTCGAGGGCCAGAAGGTCGAGTTCGACGTCACCCAGGGCCAGAAGGGCCCGCAGGCGGAGAACATCCGCGCCATCTGAGTCCTGGCCTAGCGCCGACTCATATGTTGCAGGCGAGGGCCCGTACCTCCACAGGTACGGGCCCTCGTCATGCCGCCCGACGGCCGGGGCGGCCCCTCCCTCCCTGACGGCCGACCATCCCGCCGCCGCGCCTCCCGCGCGCCGGCCGACGGCCTCAGAAAGAGGAACACGCATGCCCGAGCAGTCCCGTCCGCAGTCCGCCCCGCAGTCCGCTCCGCGCGGGGACAAGCCGCGCACCCGCAGTGGGAGGCCGCGTACCGGCGCCTCCCGCGGTGAGGGCCGCACCGGCGGGCCCCGCGGTGGCGAGCAGACCCGTGCCGACCGTCCGGGCCGTTCGCGTCGCGGCACCGCGCCGGCGGCCGCGCCCGCCGAAGACTTCACGCCCGTGCAGGGCACCCCGTCCCGTCCGCCGGCCGCGAGCTTCGCCGAGCTGGAGCTGCCCTCCGGGCTGTTGAAGCAGCTGGCCGCGCAGGGCGTGACCGAGCCGTTCCCGATCCAGGCCGCCACCCTGCCGGACGCGCTGGCCGGACGCGACGTCCTCGGCCGCGGCCGCACCGGCTCCGGCAAGACCCTGGCGTTCGGCCTGCCGCTGCTGGTCCGCACCGCCGGGAAGCGGGCCGCCGCCCGCCACCCGCTGGCCCTGGTGCTGGTCCCCACCCGTGAACTCGCCCAGCAGGTCACCGAGGCGCTCGCCCCCTACGCCGGGGTGCTCGGCCTGCGGATCACCACGGTGGTCGGCGGCATGTCGATCACCCGCCAGGCCAACCAGGTCCGCCGCGGCACCGAGGTGCTGGTGGCCACCCCCGGTCGGCTCGACGACCTGATCCAGCGCGGCGACGTGCGCCTGGACGACGTGGCGATCACCGTCCTCGACGAGGCCGACCAGATGGCCGACATGGGCTTCCTGCCGCAGGTCGTCAAGCTGCTGGAGCAGGTCGCCGAGGGCGGGCAGCGGATGCTGTTCTCCGCCACCCTGGACCGCAACGTGGACCGCCTGGTCAACCGTTTCCTCACCGACCCGGTCACCCATTCGGTGGACCCGTCGGCCGGTGCGGTCACCACCATGGACCACCACCTGCTCCAGCTCGACCCCGCCGACAAGGCCGAGACCACCGCCCGGATCGCCGCCCGCGAGGGCCGCGTGATCATGTTCGTGCACACCAAGCACGGCGCGGACCGGCTCGCCAAGCAGCTGCGCGCCCATGGCGTGGTCGCCGCCGCGCTGCACGGCGGCAAGTCGCAGCCGCAGCGCAACCGGGTCCTCGACCAGTTCCGCGACGGCCAGGTCACCGCGCTGATCGCCACCAACGTCGCCGCCCGCGGCATCCACATCGACGGCCTCGACCTGGTCGTCAACGTCGACCCGCCGATCGACCACAAGGACTACCTGCACCGCGGCGGCCGCACCGCCCGGGCCGGCGAGTCCGGCACCGTGGTCACGCTGGTGCTGCCCGAGCAGCGCCGCGAGGTCAACCGCCTGATGAGCATCGCCGGCATCCGGCCCACCATCACCAAGGTCCGCCCCGAGGACGGCGAACTGAAGCGGATCACCGGCGCGCGGACGCCGTCCGGTGTGGCCGTCATGCTTCCGGTTCCGGCGGCGGTCGCGGCTGCGGCCGCGGTCGTCGCGGAGCCCGCTGCGGGGGGCCGTGGCGGTCGCGGTCGCGGCGGCGCGAAGCCGGCGGCGGAGGGCGAGGCGCGCCGCCGCCCGGCGAAGCGGGCCGGCGGCGGTCTGCCCAAGGACGTCGACATGAGCGGCAACCCGCGCCGCCCCCGCCCCAAGCAGCGCCCCGGTGGCGGGAGTTCGCAGATGGCGGCCGGGTTCATCGGGAAGGCGTCGGGCCGCGCGAAGCCCGGCTCCGGGACGAAGAGTGGCTCCAACTACGGCACCGGGCGGCAGCGCCGCAAGGCCGACTGAGCATGCGAACGGGGCCCGCAGGAGGACGTCTCCTGCGGGCCCCGTTCGCATGCGGTCCGGTGTCAGCCCACCGCTGCCGGCGCCTGCGCCATCGCGCGCACCGCGGCGGCCAGCGGGGCCAGCTCCGGGCGCTGTTCGGCGGTGGCGAGGGCCTCGGCGAGGGCCCGGTCATGGGTGGGACGGGCCCGGGCGAGCAGTTCCAGACCGGCCGGGGTGACGTCGGTGTAGATGCCGCGCCGGTCGGTGGGGCACAGGTACCGGGCGAGCAGACCGCGGTCCTCCAGCCGGGTGACCAGGCGGGTGGTGGCGCTCTGGCTGAGCACGACCGCGTCGGCGAGCCGGTTCATCCGGAAGTGGCCGCCGTCACCGTCGTGCTGTGCGCTCAGGACGTCCAGGACGGAGAACTCGCGGACGCTGAGCTCGTGTTCGGCCTGCAGGGCGCGTTCGATGTGGGCCTCGATCCGGCCGTGCAGTGAGGTCAGGGCGCACCAGCCGGGCGCCAGGCCAGAGTCCGAGCGGGTCATCGTCCGCACTCCCTTCAGGATGGTTTCACTTCGTACAAGCCTAGTCGAGATGTGCAAATTCCCGCGCCTGCAAGTATTGGCCGGGGGGTGAGGAGACGGTCGATGGAACAGCCCGCACGGCTGGACGCGCAGGAAGCGGCCCTGGACGCCCTGCTTGAGACCCTCGGCGAGACGGTCGAGATCCCGCAGGACGACCGGGTGGACCGCCTCGCCGAACACCTCCCGGACTACCCGCAGTACCACCGGATCGGCCACAAGCGGCAGGCCGCGTACCGGCGGCTGACCGAGGACCGCGCGGCCGCGCACGGCTGCTACCCGCAGGTGCTCGCGGCGCTGCTCGCGGACGACGACCCGTCCTCGCCGCGCTGGCTGGCGCAGGTGCTGCTGACCGCGGGCGGCCGCCGGCGGCTCCAGGAGGAGCTGGTGGCGGCGGTCGAGCACGGCGACCCGCTGCGGCAGGCCTGCGCGGTCGGCGCGTGGCGGTGGGCGGACCCCATGGGCGGGCCGCTCGCGGAGCGATTCCTGACGGTCCGTCGAGAGGCGGCGGCGCGCTGCGTCGATCCGTGGGCGCGGGGGCGGCTGGCGGCCGACTGAGCGTCAATAGCGCGCAGCGGATTAGCTCTTGAGAGTGGCGCGCCGTGTTGGCCTCTTTGCCATGTCATAGCCTACTCATGGCGTCGATCATGCCCTCGTGCCGTGGCGCGGGCCCTGGCAACGGGGAAGAGGTGCGCCGACACGGCGGGGGAGTTCGTGGTCGACCCGGACGCGCCGCGCCGGTTCGACCACGCCAGTGCCGAACGGGCCGAGTGGCTGCGCAGCGATCCGCGCCGACGAGGCTTACCACCGGGACGGCGGAAACCCCGGCCCTCAGCATCGGTCTGCGACAGTGCGCCGGTATCGCCCAGCCCGACCGGCCGCCCGAGCTCGGCCCGGAGGAGCGCCGCCGCCGCCCCGAGGAGGCCTTCGGCCGGGCCGCCCGTCACCTTCAGGTGGAGCGCCCGTGCTCCACCGGGACCGCCGGTTCGCCGCGCAGTTCCTCGCCGTCGGCGAGGAACTGCGCGGCCGCTGTCCCTGTGTTGGCGGGACCCGGCATCCGGCGCTCGGCACCCGGCACTCGGCATCCCGCGTCTGCCCGAATCCGATGCTGATGCCACGTCAGTCCGGCGGGCTCGAAGAGGAGCCGGTCAGGTCGTTCACTCTGCTGCGGCGCGCGTGCGAGGCGGTCGAGCCGGTGGTGGCGGCGATCGGCGCCGTCGAGGACCGAATGATGGACGCCGTGCCGGATTCCGTTCGGCGCGGCGTGGTTGGCGACTGGCTCACCACCACCGGCCGCCTCGTCGTCCGCCTCGTCGTCCGCCTTCAGGCGGATGGTGCGAATCGCCGCGCTCTGCTCGCCCTCGGCGATCACCGGCTCCTGCTGCCCGCCGGTCGCGCCGGACTCCGGCAGCTCACCGAACAGCGCGCCCTTCAGTTCGAACTCCCGCGCAAACGACATCACCGCCGCCCACCGCGACGCGAAGACGTCACGCAGCGTGGCCGGCCCAGCCTGCACTTCCGCGACGGCCCGTGGGTCGGTGTCACCACTCCACTGCCGTCGACGGTGGGAGAACTCGCCCTCGCGTTCCGGTAGTTCGTGGCTCGGAGTGGGCGTTGCGCGCTCACACTCTCGCAAACCGGGTTGCTTGGTGCGGAGTTGGTCAATTCTGGACACATGGATTCAGATCCCTACCGTGCTCCCAGGTGTGGGCATGTGTTCGGTTGGTGAACATGACGTGGCATCAAGTCGTGGAAGAAGATGGATCATTGGCTTGGAATGGTGGGCTCGCGCAAGTCGTGGCCGCTGTCAAATATTCGTGTCGGCGGTGGGGATGGCTGTCTTCATCGGCCATTTCAATTTGCCTGACGTGATGGTTCGTCAGAGAAGGATCCAGGGCGGGGTGTCAGCGATCTCCTGCCGGTCGAACCTTGCTTGATGTGGCGTTATGGGGCGTTTTGCCTGCCGAAAGGCGCGATTGATCCCTTATGTCTTTGCCTGTCATTTCCGTTGGCGGAAACGGGTGTTGACAACGTGTTGGGATTTCCTTAATGATCACGAATCACGTGTGATGATCATTTTGACTCGTGGGATGTGACGTGCAGGAAAGATCCGGGCAGAGAGGGCGAGTGCGCGGGTTGACCGCAGCCGCTCTCGCTCTGGGAATCACGGTGGGGGCGTTCGGGATACCGGACATGCCTCTGGCGGTGGCCGCCGAGAGTGCGCCGACGCAGAATCCGGCGTCGGCCGAGCCCGCCGAGACGGCGGAGACGCTGGCGGTCGCGGAGGCGCGGCGGACCGGGAAGCCGGTGGAGGTCGAGGCGCTGCGGGGTGAGAGCTCCGATGTGGTGGCGCAGCCGGACGGTCGGTTGTTGTCGACGACGTATGTGCAGCCGAAGCGGACGCGCAAGGCGGGTCGTTGGGTGGATCTCGACCCGGCGTTGCAGGTGTTGAAGAGCGGTGCGTTGGCGCCGAGGGGTTCGACGGCGGATCTGGAGTTCTCGGGCGGCGGTGATCAGCCGCTGGTGCGGATGACGCAGGCCGGCAAGGAGCTGAAGCTGTCGTGGCCGAAGGCGTTGCCGAAGCCGGTGGTCGACGGGTCGGTCGCCGAGTACCGGTCGGTCCTTCCCGATGTGGACCTGCGGTTGACGGCCACCGCGACCGGTTTCACGCAGGTGTTCGTGGTGCACACGGCGGAGGCCGCGAAGAACCCGGAGCTCGACGCGTTGCGGCTCGGGTTGAACACCGGTGGTCTGACGGTGCGGCAGGAGGCGGACGGTTCACTGAAGGCGGTGGATCCGTCGGGCGGCGGCACGGTGTTCGAGGCGCCGACGCCGGTGATGTGGGACTCCTCCACCGCCACGGCCCCGGCTGAGGCTTCGGCTGCTGCGGCTCCGGCTGCGGGTGCGAAGTCGCTGAAGGCGGCCCCGGCGGCCCCGGCGGCTCCGGCCGAGGCCTCGGCTTCTCCGG